>NZ_JAHXRW010000004.1 GCF_019429625.1 Celeribacter sp. PS-C1 | reverse complement strand
CGCACCCGACGATGTCGGAAATGATGCACGAATCCGTGCTGGCCGCTTACGGCCGGGCGCTTCACATCTAAGGGCGACACACGCGCCAGTGAGAGAGATCGGCCGCGCTTCGGTGCGGCTGATTTGTTTTGATACAGGCGGCATGCATTTCGCTTGATGTATCAATATCTGTGATGGGTGATATTATATGCGCCCCTCTTGTGCATAAATGTAGGTCATGTAATCTGACGCTTATGACTGATTGGGATTCTCTTCGTTATATTCTCGCCGTGGCGCGCGAGGGCGGGCTTTCGGGCGCGGCGCGTGTGCTTGGCGTGAACCATGCGACCGTGTCGCGGCAGTTGGCCAAGGCCGAAGACGCCGCAGGTGTTCGTTTCTTCACGCGTCTGGCGTCAGGCCTTCAGCCGACCGAAGCCGGGCAGGTTGCCATCGCGCACGCAGAAGAAGTCGAGGCGCGCATGGTTGCGCTCGATATGGCTTTGGCGGCGCGGGATGAGACCGAAGAAGGCGAGTTGAAAGTGACCATTCCGCCTTTGATGGCGGAAGACAACTTTGCCGAAGACATCAAGGAATTCAAAGCGCTGCATCCGGGGATCGACGTTCATCTTTTGGGTGCGACCGAGGTACTGAACCTGCACCGGCGCGAGGCGGATGTGGCCATTCGTGTGACCCAATCGCCGGAAGAAAGCCTTTGGGGCCGCATGGTAACACCGCAACGTGCTGGGTGGTTTGCCTCGCCAGAGTTTGTTGAGCGCTACAAGGACGTGTTGGAGCGCCGCGATATGGAGACGGCGCTGCCTTATATCGCCTTCTCTGCTTGGTTCACCACGACGCCCGCGGGGCTTTTCTCTGACCTGCCGCCCGTGCGTGCGGCAATCAAAACCGACGATATGGTCTCCGCCATGTCATTGGCGCGTCAGGGTATGGGCATGGTGCGCACCTCGCATCTTTTGGGGTCGAGCGATCCCAAACTGGTGCGCGTGCCGGGCGTGCCTTTGTCCGATCACATCCCGATCTGGGTGCTGACCCATCCCGATCTGCGCCATGTCCCGCGTGTGACGGAATTCATGCGCTTTATCGCCAACCGGATTACGGCCCGGCGCGCGCTCTACATGGGGCCGGACGAGCCCTCGGCCGATGCGGCAACGCGGTCCGATGGGGCGAAACTCGAGGGCACGATCAGCGAGATTGCAGAATAAAAGAACGGCCCCAAGTTGAAACTTGGGGCCGCTTTTTTCGACCGGGGGCGGTTAGACGTTGTGCAGTTCACCACCGCCCGACACCCAATCATGTAGGCCGCCGAGGTTTTGCACATCTTCATGGCCCAGTGATTTCAAAAGCCTCACGCCGCCCGACGACCGTGCCCCGGAGGCGCAATAGAGCACCTTCGTGGTGGTCGTGTCCTTCATTTCCGGCAGGCAGTTGGGCGAGTTGGGATCGCACTTCGCCTGAAGCTCTTGCAGAGGAATATGCAGCGCACCTTTCGCGGTGCCGGACATATGTAGTTCCATCGCATCGCGCACATCAACGAGCACTAAGGTGCCTTTCGCCATGCCGGCTCTTACATCATCCACGGAGATTTTCGGGGCGCCGCCGCCAAACAATCCAAACATAGGGGTCACCTTCGCAGTTCTTTGTTGCCTTCTTTTACCGCAGGACGGGTGGGGGCGTCTGTGATGTAATCACGCTGGGCCGCCGGGGAGGCGATCTGACGTGTTTCTGTGGTTAAAAAAGGGGCGACAGGCGCGCTAGTTCTTGTTATGTTCTCAATTTCCTGTTGGAAGAGGCAACGCTCTCCACTAGATAAGAGGGCAGAATCCGAGTGGGGTGCCCGATGGCCGAGTTGAAATCGATCGAAGTGCGCGGTGCGCGCGAACACAATCTCAAAAGCGTAGATGTGGATATCCCCCGAGACGAATTGGTGGTGATCACCGGGCTGTCCGGCTCGGGCAAATCCTCGCTGGCCTTTGATACGATCTATGCC
Source organism: Celeribacter sp. PS-C1 (assembly GCF_019429625.1). Classification (GTDB taxonomy): domain Bacteria; phylum Pseudomonadota; class Alphaproteobacteria; order Rhodobacterales; family Rhodobacteraceae; genus Celeribacter. The sequence continues at coordinate 382,076 of NZ_JAHXRW010000004.1, read as the reverse complement.
GAAGGGCAGCGGCGCTATGTCGAAAGTCTTTCGGCCTATGCACGGCAGTTTTTGGACATGATGGGCAAGCCGGATGTGGATCACATTTCCGGTCTCAGCCCTGCAATTTCCATCGAGCAAAAGACCACGTCGAAGAACCCTCGTTCGACCGTGGGCACGGTGACGGAGATTTACGACTACCTGCGTCTGCTGTTTGCGCGCGCGGGCACTCCCTATAGCCCTACGACCGGCGAGCCGATTGAGGCGCAGCAGGTGCAGGACATGGTGGACATCACCATGCGGATGGAAGAAGGCACGCGAGGATACCTCTTGGCGCCCATCGTGCGCGACCGCAAAGGCGAATATCGCAAGGAATTTCTGGAGCTTAGAAAGCAGGGTTTTCAGCGGGTGAAGGTCGATGGCGAGTTCTATGACCTCGACGAGCCGCCCACGCTGGACAAAAAATTCCGTCACAACATCGACGTGGTGGTGGACCGGATCGTGGTGCGTGAGGGCTTGGAAACCCGGCTGGCGGACAGCCTGCGCACCGCTCTGGATCTGGCCGATGGCATCGCCATTCTGGAAACCGCGCCGAAAGAGGGCGACCCGGAACGCATCACGTTTTCCGAGAATTTCGCCTGTCCGGTGTCTGGGTTTACGATCCCCGAAATTGAACCGCGGCTGTTTTCCTTTAACGCGCCTTTCGGCGCCTGCCCGCATTGTGACGGGCTTGGCGTCGAGCTGTTCTTTGACGAACGCCTTGTGGTGCCGGATGCAGCGCTGAAAGTGGCCGACGGGGCGATTGCACCCTGGCGCAAGGGCAAGACGCCCTATTTCCTGCAAACCATTGAGGCGCTTGCGAAACATTACGGGTTCAAACCCTCGACGCCGTGGAAAAACTTGCCCGCCAAGGTGCAGAACATGTTCCTCTACGGCTCCGGTGAGGAAGAGATCAAATTCCGCTATGACGACGGCGGGCGGGTCTATGAGATCGAACGCAGCTTTGAGGGTGTGATCCCCAATATGGAGCGGCGCTATCGCGAGACCGACAGCAATTGGGTGCGCGAAGAATTCGAGCGTTACCAGAACAACCGGCCCTGTGGCCATTGCGGCGGCTATCGCCTGCGTGAGGAGGCTCTGGCCGTTAAGATCGACCAGCATCACGTCGGGCAGGTGGTGGAGAAATCCATCAAGGAGGCGTTCCAATGGATCGACGGGGTGATGGAGACGCTCAGCCCGCAGAAACAGGAGATCGCGCGGGCCATCGTCAAGGAGATCCGTGAACGGCTCGGGTTCCTGAACAATGTCGGCCTCGAATACCTCACGATGAGCCGCAACGCAGGCACCTTGTCGGGCGGCGAGAGCCAGCGGATTCGTCTGGCGTCGCAGATCGGCTCGGGGCTTCAGGGTGTGCTTTATGTCCTCGATGAGCCATCCATCGGCTTGCACCAGCGCGACAACGACCGGCTGATCGGCACGCTCAAGAACCTGCGCGATCAGGGCAACACGGTGATCGTGGTCGAGCATGACGAGGACATGATCCGCGAGGCGGATTACGTCTTTGACATGGGGCCGGGCGCGGGGGTGCATGGCGGTCAGGTGGTCGCCAAAGGCACGCCGCAGGAGATCGAAGGGGACGCCGCTTCGCTCACCGGGCAATATCTGTCGGGCACGCGCGAGATCGCCGTGCCGACCGCGCGCCGTAAGGGCAATGGCAAGAAATTGACCGTGGTGAAAGCGACCGGCAACAACCTCAAAGAGGTCACCGCCGACTTCCCGCTGGGCAAATTCGTCTGCGTTTCCGGCGTGTCGGGCGGGGGCAAATCGACGCTCACCATCGAGACACTGTACAAGACCGCCGCGACACGTTTGAACGGCGCGCGGGAGACGCCTGCGCCCTGCGAAACCATCAAGGGGTTCGAGCATCTCGACAAGGTCATCGACATCGACCAACGTCCCATCGGCCGCACCCCGCGGTCGAACCCGGCGACCTATACGGGTGCCTTCACCCCGATCCGCGACTGGTTCGCCGGTCTGCCGGAATCGAAAGCGCGCGGGTACAAGCCGGGGCGGTTCTCTTTCAACGTCAAAGGTGGGCGCTGTGAGGCCTGTCAGGGCGACGGTGTGATCAAGATCGAGATGCATTTCCTGCCCGATGTCTACGTCGAATGCGAGACCTGCAAGGGCAAGCGCTACAATCGTGAAACGCTGGAAATTCAGTTTAAAGGCAAAAGCATAGCCGACGTTCTTGATATGACGGTCGAGGATGCGCAGGAGTTCTTCAAAGCGGTGCCGTCGATCCGTGAAAAGATGGATGCGCTGATGCGGGTCGGCCTTGGCTACATCAAGGTCGGGCAACAGGCGACGACGCTTTCGGGCGGTGAGGCGCAACGCGTGAAGCTGTCGAAAGAGCTCGCGAAACGCTCTACGGGGCGGACGCTTTATATCCTCGACGAGCCCACCACGGGTCTGCATTTCGAAGATGTGAAGAAGCTGTTGGAAGTGCTGCACGAGCTGGTCGATCAGGGCAATTCGATGATCGTGATCGAGCACAATCTCGACGTGATCAAGACCGCCGACCATATCATCGACATCGGTCCCGAGGGTGGCGATGGCGGGGGTCAGATCGTCGCCTCCGGCACGCCCGAAGAGGTGGCCGAGGTCGCGACGTCGCACACCGGGCGTTACCTCAAGCCGATGCTGGACAAAGCCGCCAATCGGAAGGCGGCGGAATGAGCGGCATGCCAAAGCTCGCGGTGCTTGCAGTCTGTGAGCGCGACGGAAAATTCCTCACGGTCCAGCGCGGCAAAGCGCCCGCGCGCGGCTCATGGGGCTTTCCCGGCGGGCATGTGGAGTTCGGCGAGACGCTGGCCGAGGCGGCGGTGCGGGAACTCCATGAGGAGACTGGCGTGGTGGCGACTGCGGGTGCCGTAATCGACCACGTCGAATTAATCGAAGCGGGCTCCTATCACTTCCTGCTCATGGCGGTGCGCTGTGACTATGTTTCAGGCGAACCGTTGGCTGCCGACGATGCGGCGGATGTGGATTGGATGAGCCTCGAAGATCTTCTGACGACCACCCGCGAATTGTCAAAAGACGTCACGCGCGTGGCGCAAAATGCGCTTAGGGCGCGGGGCGTCGCCACGCTTTGAGCGCAAGCGCCAAAAGCAACACCGTGCCAAGACCGGCCAGCGTCGCAACTCCCCATTCCGAACCCCAGTTTTTCACCACGATGGCGACCAAAGCCCAAGCCGTGCCCAGTGGATAAAGCGGCGCGTCGGGCCGCAGACGGCTGCCCGCATAGGCCACCGCAAGCGCGCCGATGAGGCAAATATAGGCCCAGCCGACCGCGCCGAAGATAATGCCATAGCCCGCGCCGACATAGCCCAAAGAGGCAAAGGACGCCGCCGTCAGCCAGCCCGCGAAAAGCGCATTGGGCGCGCGGGCCAGCCACGGATCAAGCACGGGGGCGTGGCTCATGGCTTTGAGCGCGAATGCCAACATGGCAAAGATCATCACGGTGGCGAGGATCGGGCTGGCGACCGCGACGCTGAGCCAAGGCGCGCCGATCACGAGCGCAATGATCAGCGGCCCCCGCATCGGCGCCCAGTCGGGGGCGTCATGGCGTTTGAGGCCGACGGCAGCGGAAATGATCAGCCAGAGGTAAATCACCCCCCAGATCGAGAACGCATATCCCGCAGGCCCCACGGGCGCATTGTCTTGCGGGATCGGGAAATCTGCTTGGTCGTAGCCCCGGAAATCGGGCGCCAGAAGTGGGCCTGCGATGGCGAAGGCCAGAGCAGCGGCGAGGTGGAGAAGGGCGATCAGGCGTGTCTTGGTCATAGGATTGATCTAGAACGAAAAACGGCGCCGTAAAGGGCGCCGTTTGTTTGAGTATTTGTCGCAGCAAAGGAGGTTCAGACGAGGTGACCTTCGGCTGTCAGCGTCAGCTTGCCGCGCAGGTAGGGCGAGAGCGCCTCGGGCAGGGTGACGGAGCCGTCGGCGTTCTGGCCGTTTTCCAGCACGGCGATGAGCGTGCGGCCGACCGCAAGGCCCGAACCGTTCAGCGTGTGGAGAAATTCCGGCTTGCCACCGTCTTTAGGCTTGAACCGCGCGTTCATGCGGCGGGCCTGAAAATCGCCACAGGTCGAGACCGAAGAGATCTCGCGGTATTTGTCCTGACCGGGCAGCCAGACTTCGATGTCATGGGTGCGCACGGCGCCAAATCCGATGTCGCCGGAACAGAGTTTCACGGTGCGGTAGGGCAGGCCGAGGGCCTCAAGGATGTTCTGCGCCTGGGTGGTCATGCGGATGTGCTCCGCCTCAGATTCGTCGGGGCGGGTGATGGAGACCATCTCGACCTTTTCGAACTGGTGCTGGCGCAGCATACCGGAGGTGTCGCGACCTGCGGAGCCGGCCTCAGAGCGGAAACATTGCGTGTCGGCGACATAGCGGCGTGGCAGGTAATCTTCGTCCACGGTCACATTGTTGACGATGTTCGTCAGCGTCACCTCGGCGGTCGGGATCAGCCACCAGCCATCGGTGGTTTTATAGCTGTCCTCGCCGAATTTCGGCAATTGCCCTGTGCCGTAGAGCATCTCTTCGCGCACCAGCACCGGCGTCATGGTTTCGGTCAGGCCATGGTTGTCGACATGGGTGTCGATCATGAACTGCGCCAACGCGCGGTGGATGCGGGCCACGGCGCCGGAGAGCAGGACAAAGCGCGCGCCGGAGAGTTTCGCCGCCGTCTCGAAATCCATCCCGGCTTTGACGCCTTCGATCTCGTAATGCTCTTTCGGCGCGAAATCGAACGTGGCGGGCGTGCCCCAGCGGTGAATTTCGACGTTGTCGTCTTCGTCCGCGCCATCCGGCACGTCGGCGGCCATGATATTGGGCAGGCCCATGAGGATGTCGCGCAGACGCTCGTCCTCGGCCTTGGCTTCGTCATTCAGCCGGGCAATTTCGGCCTTTTTCTCGGCCACTAGCGCGCGAAGGCGCTCGAACTCAGCCTCGTCGCCTTTCGCCTTGGCAGCGCCGACCTCTTTAGAGGCTTTGTTCTGCTCGGCCTTGGCTTCTTCCGCGGCGGCAATCTTGGCCCGGCGGTCGGCGTCGAGGGCGAGGACCTCGGAAGACACGCCAGACAACCCTCTGCGCGCCATGGCGGCGTCGAAAGCTTCGGGGTTTTCGCGAATGGCCTTGATGTCATGCATCGGTTGGGTCCTCGGAGGTTGGTTGATCTCGGCGCGGTTATGCAACAGGGGAAGGGAGGAGGGAAGGGGATTTCGGTGAATATCTGTCTCCGTCATGCTCTTGGCCCTTGCTTCCGGCCGTTGCCGCTCACATGTAGCCTTCACGATCGAAAAAGAGGGACATTATGACAGCCAAAGCCATTCACTCCTGTATCCGCGTCTTTGATGAGGCGCGGTCTGTTGCGTTTTATGAGGCGGCGTTTGGGCTGACGGTTGCGGAAAAGCTCGACTTCCCGGAGTTTGCGCTGATCTACATGTCGAACCCGCTTTCCGAGTTCGAGCTGGAATTGACCGTCAACAAAGGCACCTCAGAGCCTTATGATCTTGGCAATGGCTACGGGCATTTCGCGGTGTCGGTCGCGGACTTGGAGGCCGAGCACGCGCGCATGGACAAAGCCGGTCTCACTCCCGGCAAGGTTGTCGATTTCGCACCCGCTGGCACCCGCGTGGCGAAGTTCTTTTTCATCACCGACCCGGACGGCTACAAGATCGAGGTGATCCAGCGCGGCGGGCGCTTCAAGTAAGCGTTTAACAGAGCCGTGAAACCCTTCGCCCCTTGCTGGACAAGGGGAAAGGCCCACTATAGGGTGCGCGGCGACTTTCATGGGCGAAAAGCCCTCCCAAAGAGACACAAAGGACCAACAGATGCTCGTGACCCCCGCTTATGCGCAGGCCGCAGGTGGCGCCGCCGCCAACCCCGTAATGCAGTTCCTGCCGCTGATCCTGATCTTCGCGATCATGTATTTCCTCATGATCCGCCCGCAGCAAAAGAAGATGAAGCAGCACAAAGCGATGATCGAAGCCGTGCGTCGCGGTGACGAGGTCGTGACCGCTGGCGGCATCATGGGCAAGGTTGCCAAGGTGCGCGAAGACGGCTTTGTCGAGGTCGAGATCGCCGAGGGCGTCAAGGTCAAGGTTCAGAAGGCGACGCTCGCCAACGTGGTGTCGAAAACCGAACCTGCCGCGGAAAAGTAATTTCGCGCGCGTGAACATTCAAAGGCCCGCACTTGCGGGCCTTTCCCATTAAAAGACGTCTTAGGACATTCCCATGTTGCAAATGCCTCTCTGGAAACGGATCGTGATTTGGGGCCTCGTCGCCCTTGGCCTTTTGGCCGCGCTCCCCAATGCTTTTTACCCGCGGGTCGAAGGCCATAACGATGCGATCGTCGCCATCGAGAGAGCGGGTGAGACGCCCGAGCGCGCCGCAGCCCGAGATGCTTGGCCGTCGTTCCTGCCGTCGTCTTTGGTGAACCTGGGCCTCGATTTGCGCGGTGGCGCGCATCTCTTGGGCGAGGTTGAAGTGTCCGAGGTTTATGCTGCGCGCATGGATGCCTATTGGCCGGAGGTGCGTGATGCGCTGCGCGATGAGCGCGACAGGGTTGGCACGATCCGCCGTTTGGACGCCCCGACTGGCCAGCTTCGCGTGCGGATTTCCGAACCCGCAGGCATGGAAACCGCGCTGTCTGCCGTGCGCGCCTTGGGGACCGCCGTCGTGTCCCTGACCGCAGCGGGCGAACGCGACATCACCGTTTCCGCCACCAATGATATTATTACCGTGCAACTGTCGGAGGCTGAAAAAGCCGCTACCGACGATCGCACCATGCAGCAGTCTCTTGAGATCATTCGCCGCCGTGTGGATGAGGTCGGCACCCGCGAGCCGACGATCCAACGTCAGGGCGAGGACCGCATTCTCATTCAGGTTCCGGGCATTGGCTCCGCCGCCGAACTGAAATCGCTGATCGGCACCACCGCAAAGCTGACCTTCAATCCGGTCGTGGGCCGGACAACGAACCCGGACGAAGCCCCCGGCGCGCGCAACTTCCTCGCGCCGTCGATCAGCGAGCCGGGCGTCTATTACATTTTGGAGCAGACCGCTGTGGTCTCTGGCGATGAGTTGACCGACAGCCAACCGGCCTTTGACCAAAACGGGCGGCCTTCGGTGACCTTCCGGTTCAACCCGACCGGCGCGCGTAAGTTCGGTGACTACACCGCCGCCAATGTCGGCGCGCTGTTCGCTATCGTGCTCGACAACGAAGTGATCTCCGCGCCGCGCATTCAGGACGCGATCCGAGGCGGCTCTGGCCAGATCACCGGCTCTTTCTCCGTCGAGGAATCGACCGAACTGTCGGTGCTTTTGCGCGCAGGTGCGTTGCCCGCCAAGATCAACTTCCTCGAAGAACGGACCATCGGGCCTGAGTTGGGCGCCGACAGTATCGAAGCGGGCCGTATCGCTACGATGGTGGCTTTTGCTGCCGTGCTGCTCTTTATGGGGCTGGCCTACGGTCTCTTTGGTATGTTTGCCAATATCGCGCTCATCATCAACGTCGGGCTGTTGTTCGGTCTGTTGTCCTCCATCGGCGCGACGCTGACGCTGCCCGGGATCGCCGGGATCGTGCTTACGGTCGGGATGGCGGTCGACGCCAACGTGCTGATTTTCGAGCGCATCCGCGAGGAGTTGAAAAACTCGAAATCGACGGGCCGCGCCATCGAGCTTGGCTATGAAAAGGCGCTGTCGGCCATCATCGACGCCAACATCACCACCTTCATCACCGCAGCGATTCTCTTTGTCATGGGCTCCGGCCCGGTGAAAGGTTTTGCCGTGACGCTTGCGCTGGGTCTGATCACCTCGGTCTTTACTGCGATCTATGTGACCCGTGCCATGGTCGTCGCCTGGTATGGTCGCAAGAACCGCAAGGGTTGGAAACTCAACGGGGTCAATCTGGTGCCCGCCGAGACCGCGATTGATTTCTTCAAACGTGCGAAACTGACCTTTGGCTTCTCCGCCACGATGGTTGCGGTGGCGCTGGCCGCCTTCCTCGCCATCGGCCTCAATTTCGGCATCGACTTCAAAGGCGGCACGACCATTCGGACGCAATCCGAATCCGCCGTAGATGTGGGCGATTACCGCGCGGCGATGACCGATCTGGGTCTGGGCGACATTTCGATCACCGAGGTCTTCGATCCGAATTTCGACGAAAATCAACACGTCGCCATGGTCCGCATCCAGGCCCAAGACGATGTCGAAGCGATCACGCCGGAGACCATCCAACTGGTCGAAGACGCGCTCAAGACCGTCGATCCCTCGATCACCTTCCCTTCCGTCGAATCCGTCGGGCCGAAGGTCTCGGGTGAGTTGATCTGGACCGCGGTCGAGGCCGTGGCCGCCGCCATCGCCGCCGTGCTGTTCTACATCTGGCTGCGGTTTGAATGGCAATTCGCGGTCGGCGCCGTGGTGGCGCTGGTGCATGACGTGGCGATCACCATCGGCATCTTCGCGCTCTTTGGCATCCAGTTCGACCTCACGATCATTGCGGCTTTGCTGACCATCGTCGGCTACTCGCTCAACGACACCGTGGTCGTGTTCGACCGGGTGCGTGAGAACCTGCGCCGCTACAAAAAACTGGACCTCGCAGGCGTGTTGAACATGTCGATCAACGAGACCCTGTCACGGACGGTCATGACCTCCGGCACCACTTTGATCGCACTGATCGCGCTTCTGGTGCTGGGCGGCGACGTGATCCGGGGCTTTGTCTTTGCGATGACCTTGGGCGTTGTGGTCGGCACCTGGTCGTCTGTGTTTGTCGCCTCCAACATCCTGTTGTGGCTCGGCGTCAAACGCGACTGGGACAAGAAAGAGCCCGCCAAAGGCATTCAGGCCGACGGCAGCGCGGTTTGACGCGCGGGTTTGAGTATTTTAAGCACAAAGGAAAGGCTCGCGCGGGACGCGGGCCTTTTTATCAAGGGAGACAGCCATGCAGTTCAATGAAATGCCGTTCGAGGATGCCGTGCCGGTGGATGGCTATGGTCCGAACATGTTTCGCATCGACGGCAAGGTCTATGAGGGCGCGATGCTGGTCTGTGGCGACACGGTGGTGCCTTGGGGTGGCTATGCCGACACGGCCTCTCTCATTGAGCTGCGCGGGCGGATTGATTTCATCGTGATCGGCACGGGGCCAGAGATGACCCATCTGCCCAAGGATTTCCGCGAAGCACTGGACGCGGCAGAGATCGGTTTGGAGCCGATGGCGACGCCGACGGCGGCGCGGACCTATAATGTGCTGGCCTCAGAGGGGCGGCGTGTCGCGGTGGCGTTGCTGCCCGTTTGATCGCGGCTTGATACAAGTCAGATAAGAATCTCAGAATCGCTGTAAACAGGGCCGCATGAGTTTGATTTCCGTAAAAGATCTGACCGTCTCACGTGGCGGTATGCCGGTGCTCGAAGGGCTGAGCTTTGCCGTCTCTGCGGGCGAGGTGTTGGTGCTGCGTGGCCCGAACGGTTCTGGCAAGACCACGCTCCTGCGCACGCTGGCCGGTTTGCAGCCGCCCTATGCGGGCGAGGTGACGGCCGAGCCCGAGAGCGTGGCCTATGCGGCTCATGCGGATGGGTTGAAAGCGACCTTGAGTGTGGCGGAGAACCTTGGCTTTTGGGCCGGGGTCTACGGTGGGCATGACATCGAGCCTGCGATCCAGCATTTCAATCTCGACGCGTTGCGCGACCGTCCGGCAGGGAACTTGTCGGCGGGGCAAAAGCGGCGTCTGGGTCTTGCGCGACTGATGGTGACCGGGCGCCCGATCTGGGTGCTGGACGAGCCGACGGTGTCTTTGGACGCGGCGTCTGTGATGCTCTTTGCCTCGGCGGTCAAAGCCCATGTTGCGGCGGGCGGGGCCGCCGTGATCGCGACCCATATTGATCTCGGTTTTGAGGAAACCGTCTTTGATGTGACGCCCTTCAAAGCCCGCATGGATGTGGTCCGCGACGATTTCGACGAGGCGTTCTTATGATCCGGCTGTTGTGGCGCGACATCACTCTGGCGTTCCGTTCTGGCGGCGGTTTCGGGCTTGGGCTCGGGTTCTTCCTGATCCTCGTGACGCTAGTGCCCTTTGGCGTTGGCCCCGATGGCGAGATGCTGAGTGCGATTGCGCCGGGCATCCTCTGGGTCGGTGCTTTGTTGGCCTGTCTTCTGTCGCTGGACCGGATTTTTGCGTTGGATTTCGAGGATGGCTCGCTCGATCTTTTGGCCACAGCTCCCATCCCGTTGGAGGGCGTGGTCGCGATGAAGGCTCTGGCGCATTGGATCACCACGGGTCTGCCCCTCGTGATCGCGGCGCCTGCGCTTGGGTTCCTTCTGCATCTCGACAGCGCGGCCTATCGTTGGCTGATCGTGACGCTGCTCATTGGCACACCTGCGTTGTCCTTCATCGGGTCTTTCGGGGCGGCGCTGACCGTGGGGCTGAAACGCGGCGGGCTGTTGATGAGCCTTCTGGTGCTGCCGCTTTACATTCCGACGCTGATTTTCGGCGCGGAGGTGGTCCGGCGTGGGGCAGGTGGCTTTCTGGTCGCTACTCCTTTGGCGATGCAGGCGGGGATCACTTTGGGGGCCATCGCCTTGCTGCCCTTTGCCGCAGCGGCGGCCATCCGGGTCGCTTTAAGGTGAGTTGAGATCATCTGCGCGAGAGCATAGTCTGGCGCGGACCATTGGGGAGAGAGCGAGAATGGCCATCAACTGGAATGCCTTTTGGGAATGGGCAAACCCGCGCAAATTCATGCGCTGGACTGACCGGGCTCTGCCCGTGATTTCGGTTCTGGCCGCTGTGATTTTCGTAAGTGGGCTCGTTTGGGGCTTTTTCTTCACGCCCGATGACTATCGTCAGGGCGCCACGGTCAAGATTTTCTACATCCACGTGCCGAGTGCGATGATGGCGATCAACATCTGGGCGATGATGTTGGTGGCCTCTCTCATCTGGATCGTGCGGCGGCATCATGTCTCGGCCTTGGCGGCGAAATCTGCCGCAGCGATTGGCATGACGATGACGCTGATCGCGCTGATCACAGGTGCCGTCTGGGGCAAGCCGATGTGGGGAACCTATTGGGAGTGGGACCCGCGGCTGACCTCGTTCCTGATCCTTTTGCTGTTCTACATCGGCTATATGGCGCTTTGGGAAGCGATCGATAATCCGGACACGGCGGCGGATCTGACCTCTGTACTCTGCCTTGTGGGCTCGGTCTTCGCTCTTCTCTCGCGTTATGCGGTTCTCTTTTGGAATCAGGGGCTTCACCAGGGGGCATCCCTGTCTCTGGATGCCGAGGAAAACGTCTCCGATGTCTATTGGTATCCCGCGCTCGTGGCGATTGCAGGGTTTGTTTTGCTGTTTGTCTCATTGGTGCTCCTGCGCACCCGGACTGAAATTCGCGCGCGCCGGTTGCACGCGCTTGAGATGCGCGAAAGGGTGAAAGATGCCTGATCTCGGAAAATATGCGGGCGACGTGTTGATGGCCTATGGCGCAACGCTTTTGCTTTTGGCCGGGTTGATCTGGTGGTCGCTGGTGCGGTCGGCCAAGGTGAAACGCCTTTTGAAAGCGGCTGAGGAGCGGAAAAATCATGGCTAAATTCAACCTGCTCATCGCGCTGCCGCCCTTGTTGTTTGGGGGGCTTGCGGGGCTATTCATGTTTGGCATGGGGCGTGAGGACGCGGAGCAATTGCCCAGCTCTCAGATCGGGCGCGCGGCGCCGTCGATTGAGGGGGTGGGGCCTCTGGGCGAACTTGCGCCGCTCTCGGATGACATGTTGCGGACAGGGGGCGTGAAACTGGTGAACTACTGGGCGTCTTGGTGTGCGCCCTGCCGCGCCGAGCATCCGCAACTCGAAACCTTGGCCGAAGAAGGCGTCACAATCTATGGCGTCAACTATAAGGACGAGACGGATAATGCTCTGAAATTCTTGAATGAACTGGGAAATCCCTTCGCTGCGGTCGGCCAGGACGAACCGGGCCGCACAGCGCTCGAATGGGGCCTCTACGGCGTGCCTGAAACCTATATCCTCAATGCCGAAGGCGAGATCGCCTACCGTTTCGCCGGTCCGATCACGGTCGAGATCATGGAGAAATACATCAAGCCAGAGATCGCAAAAGCCGGGCAGTGAGGGCGCATGATGTCGCTGTAACTTCCCCGTCTCTTGCAAGCGCATGATGTGCTTCTAGCACGCATTAAGATTAATCTGATTAAGGTTAATGCGTTGGTGTGAGGGGCTCTCTTTTGGTGTTCACATTGTGAACTTTGTACTCGCTTGTGAGGAGAGCCTAGAAAACCCGCCAAATTTTCGGCGGGGTTTGCATTTTTAACGCTCTAAAAGATCAGCTCAGAGCCTGATCCAGATCGCCGATCAGGTCGTTGGCATCCTCAATCCCGATGGACAGGCGCAGGATGTTCGGACCGGCGCCCGCTTTGACCTGCTCTTCCGGAGCAAGCTGACGGTGGGTCGTTGAGGCCGGGTGGATGACCAGCGAGCGGGTATCACCAAGGTTCGCCACATGCGAGAACAGCTTGAGCTTGGAGACGGTTTCGACGCAGGAATCATAGCCACCCTTGAGCGCCACGGTGAACAGCGCGCCTGCGCCGCGCGGGCAGATGCGGGTCATGCGGTCGTAATAGCTAGACGAGGGCAGGCCGCTATAGGTCACAGCCTCGACGCGGTCGTCGCCATTGAGCCAATTCGCGATTTCGCGGGCGTTCTGGACGTGTTTCTGCATCCGGAGCGACAGCGTCTCAATCCCCATCAACGTATAATGCGCCGCCTGCGGGTTCAGCGTCATGCCGAGGTCGCGCAGCCCCACGGCGATGCCGTGGAAGGTAAAGGCGAGCGGGCCGAAAGTGTCATGGAAATCAAGCCCATGGTAGGCGGGCTCGGGCTCAGAGAGCGACGGGAATTTGCCCGAAGCGGACCAGTCGAAGGTGCCGCTATCGACGATGCAGCCGCCGGTCACAGTGCCGTTGCCGGTGAGGTATTTTGTTGTGGAATGCACGACCAAGGTGGCGCCGTGGTTGATCGGATTGCAGAGATAGGGTGTCGCCGACGTGTTGTCGACGATCAGCGGAATTCCGGCTTTTCGGGCGATCTCGCCCAACGCGTCGAGGTCCATGATCGCACCCGTCGGGTTGGCGAGGCTTTCGCAGAAAATCGCCTGGGTGTTCTCGTCGATCGCGGCACGGACGGCGTCGAAATCGTCGAAATCCACGAATTTTGCGGACCAACCAAAGCGTTTGAAGGTCTGTGTGAATTGCGTCAGCGTGCCGCCATAGAGGCGGGTCGAGGCGACGATGTTCTTGCCCGGCGCCATGAGCGGGAAGAGCGCCATGATCTGCGCGGCATGTCCGGAGGAGCAACAAACAGCACCTGCGCCACCTTCGAGCGCGGCCATGCGGTTTTGCAAAGCGGCGACGGTCGGGTTCGTGAGGCGCGAATAAATATAGCCGACCTCTTCGAGGTTAAAAAGCCGGGCGGCATGATCGGCGTCTTTAAAGACATAGGCCGTGGTTTGGTAAATCGGCACCTGACGCGCGCCGGTGGCCGGATCCGGCTCGGTGCCTGCATGCACTTGAATCGTGTCAAAGCCTTGTTTTTTATCGGACATTTTGCCCTCCCTAATCGCAAAATCCCTGTGACCTTACGCGCGGTCGAACGCGCTTTCAACAGGGAGACTGACAACAGGGAGACTGCGCAAGGAGATGGTGAGCTCTGTTCAAGTGCTCGCGACCGCCTGACAGATTACGAGCGTTCAGCCCGCAAGGATCATGAAGGCGAAGAACGGCACCAGAAGCAGGAGCTCAGTCAGGGGGAGTGGGCTTTGTGGCAATGGGATATGGTTCATCATGCGTTTCATGATAACAGACCTCGGGCGTAATCGTTAATCAAAACTGACGTCAGGGCAGCTTGAAGCGGAAACAATGCGTTTCTCCTTTGTTCTTGTTGTCCGCGCTCCGCCGAGGGCGCAGGTTGTAGGAAACAAAGAGGTTCTGAGATGGCAACAATCTACCATAATCCTCGTTGCTCGAAGTCGCGCGAGACGCTGAAACTGATCGAGGCGGAAGGGATCACGCCCGAGGTCGTGCTCTACCTCGAGACACCGGTGTCGCGTGAAAAACTGGCCGAATTCGTGGCGCGCTCCGGCCTGCCTGCAAGCGCGTTTTTGCGGGCGAAAGAGGAGGAAGCGAAGGCGCTTGGGGTGACGGCAACATCCGACCCTGAGGTCATTTTGGATGCTATTGCAGCCCATCCTAGGCTGATGGAAAGGCCCGTGGTGGAAAGCGCGAAGGGCGTCGCTTTGGGACGTCCGCCCGAAGCGGTCAAATCTGTGTTGTAAGGCCTTCTTCCGCCATGATCCGACGCCCGTCCTCGCAGGCGGGCGATATCTTATAGCGGGTGCGCAACTCTGACATATAGTCGCGCAGCATCGGCACGCGGCGCGGGCGGAACGCCTCTTCGCCCAATGACAGAGACAGGATTGAGCCGACGAGAAATTGCCGAAATGCTCCGCGCAAACGACAATGGGCGAGCAGCATCAGCTCCTGATCGAGATAGACTATGGCCAGCGGCCAGATCATGCGCGTGCTCTCTCGCCCCTCCCGGTCGCGGTAACGCAGGTGCAGGGCGCGTTCCTCCCAACAGGCTTGGCGAATGAGCGAAAGGTCGGCTTCGTACTGTTTTTGTGGCTGATACCGGTGCACGAGCCCCACAGAATGTTCGATATGTGTGCGTTTTGTCTCTGGTAAACTAGCGGTGATCTTACTCAGCGCATCGCTTGCGGCCTGTGACAGCGCCGGATCTCCGCGCAGACGCACCTCGGACAGACCTAAGACCAGAGCCTCGATTTCCAACTGTGACAGGCTTTGCGGCGGCAGGGCGAAATCCTCGGTCAGGGTGTAGCCAAATCCCGCCTCTCCCTCGATCCGCGCACCGGCACAGCGCAACGCCTCAATGTCGCGATAGAGTGTGCGTTGAGAGACGCCGAGTTCCTGCGCCAAAAGAGTGGCCGTTACCGGCGGGCGCAGGCTGCGCATGAGATGCATCAGGCGAAACAGGCGATCCGATTTGGCCATAGGGTCTCCTTTTTCACGCGAAAGTGCCAAAGCCCTGCTGACGGTTTCTGTCAGCAGAAGACTGCCATGGTCCGCCTGAATTGCAAAGCTCTGAAAGGACAGACCATGCTCACCCTTTATCATGCCCCCAAGTCGCGCAGCTCGCGGATCGTCACGCTTTTGATGGCGCTCGACGCGATGTCGGAGGTCGACATTCGCCTGACCGATATTCCGCGTCAGGACGGGTCTGGTGGGCGCGATCCGCACAACCCGCATCCCGAGGGCAAAGTGCCGTTCCTGATCACGGACGATGGCGAGACGATCCGCGAAAGCAATGCGATCATGCTCTACCTGACCGACCGTTTCGCATCTGATTTTGCGCCCAACGTCGGGGAGGCGGGGCGGGGCGCCTATCTGACCTGGCTGTTTTGGTACGGCAATGTCTTGGAGCCCGCCTATGTGCATCAGATCGCCGGGCTGTCGCACCCGGCTCTGACGGCCACCTTCCGGGGCATGCCGGAGGCGGTGGCCTATCTCGTCGCGGGGCTTGAAGGGCGAGATTTCCTGTTGAGCGATCAGTTCAGCGCCGCCGATCTGTTGATCGCGTCGCCGTTTTTGTGGTTCCCGGAGGCGACACCTGATGTGGCGGTGATCCGCGACTGGGTGGCGAGGTGCGGGGCGGAGCCTGTGATGGCAGAAGCCGCCACCTATGACGCGAAAGCCGCACAAGAGATGGGGCTTGTCCCCGCCTGATGGACTTTCCGGACGTCCTGTGGTCTCTCTGGCCGGATCCACGCCAGAGAGACATCAGATGCAGTTCGATTTCACCACGCTTCCCGCCCGCGATCGCTATCGCTTGCTCACCAATTTCGTGGGGCCACGCCCCATCGCCTTGGTGACCACGGTGAACCCGGACGGCAGTTCGAACGCCGCGCCGATGAGCTTTTTCAACGTGATGTCGTCTGAGCCGCCGCTTTTGGTGTTGGGCATCGCCTCCAAGCCGGAGCAGGAAAAAGACACCGCCGCCAACATCCGCCGCACCGGCGAGTTTGCCATTCATATGGTCGACAAGGCGCTCTCCGAGGCCATGTTGATCGGCGGTCTTGCGGTGCCGACAGGGGTGGATGAATTGGCGTTGGCGGGCGTTGAGACGGAGGCCTGCACGATGATTTCCGCGCCGCGCATCACCGGCGCGTCCTGTGTGTTTGAATGCAAGACCGAGCGTCTTTTGGACTGGCCGAACCGGGTGCTGGTGATTGGCGAGGTGGTGCAGATGCATGTGCGCCGCGACTGCCTCGATGCCGAGGGGCGCTATGTGAACCCCGAGGTCTATCAGCCCATCGCGCGGCTGCATGGCGACAATTATGTCGGCTCCGAGGATCAATTCGTGCTCACCGCGCCGCCGATTGAGACGGTCTTCAAAGGCTAGGATGCTGGTCTCAAGGTTGCGCGGATCTGGTCCCTTCCGGTGCCGGGAAATCCAGTGCAGCATGCCGTCATGGAGCCGATTCTACAGACAAAACTGAGCTTTGCCCCCTGGGCCGATCCGCGCACCGCGCGGTTGCCTGGGGTGATCCCCTTTGAGCTGCATGACTGGCTTGAGGTGGACACGGCTTATGATGCGCAGATGGCCTTGCGCGATCATTTGATTGCCACGACACCGGAGGAGGTCATCGCGTTGGATGAAAGCGCGCGACCGGCGGCTTTGGAATTGCTTGACATGCTTCTGGGTCTCTTGCCAGGGCTCGGGTTTACCATATCTGAGACGGAGATCACGCGCCCCGATGGTGTAACTGTACCGCTTGATCGCGACCAGCCGATGCACAGCTTGGGGCGGCTTTTGCAATGCGATATCTGCCTGATGCAACCCGACCCAAGCGGCGCAACGGAAGAGAGCGTGCTGACGGGCGGGGTGCTCTGTTTTCCCTCCGGCTGGCGGTTGCCCGAGAAATTCATGAAGCCGATGCTGCGTATTCATCAACCGATCGAGGCCTACACCCCCGATCTCGCCACGCGGGTGCAAAGGATGATGAATGGCGTGCAGGTGGGCAGGGGGCTGATGCGAGGGACGGCCTCGCGATCCGATGCGCATCTTTGCGATCCGCGCTCCGAGGGCGAGTACCGTCACGGCACGAACACGTCGAAGTACATCCGGGTGGAGCGCCAAAGCCTTGTGCGTTTGCCGGAAACCCGTGCTGTGGTGTTTACGATCCACACGCAGGTCGTGTTGCCGGAGGCGTTGACCCCGGATCAAGCCGCCGCTTTAGACGCGCGCCCGATCCGCCTCGCGGATTGATCACCACTCCTGCGAGAGCGCCAGAAACTTGGCGAGGCTGTCATCTTCGGGAAAGCGTTTTTTCGCCGCCTTGGCTGTGGCAATCGCGTCGTCGATACGGCGCAGTCCAGCCAGCGCAATCGCTTTTTGCACATGGAGACGCGCACTGGTCTTGGAGTGAAATTCCAGGCCCCGCTCCGCCACCTCCAGCGCGTCTTGCGGGCGCTCCACGATGTTCAAAGCGCGCGCGTAAAAATAGGTGACATCCTCGTTTTCACTGTCGAGATCCATCGCCGCGCCACAGTCCTCCACGGCCAACTCATCCTTGCGAAGCTCTTGGCGCACGACGCAGCGCGACAGATAGCCCTGCATTGTCGGGGCCTCTTTGAGCACCCGCGTGTAAAGCCATTCCGCCGTCTTGTCATAACCCAGTTCATGCCAGGTCCAGGCCAGCATCCGCTGGGTGTTGTGCGAGGGTTCCAGATGTTTCGCGCGGCGCAAGTCTCGGAGAGATTTGCCGTTTTCCCCCAGTTGCCGCCACTCCACCCCGCGCGCGGCCAGCGCCTCGGCCAGTTGATAGTCCGAAAGCTCGGTCTCAAGTGCGGCGGTGCAGGCCTCCACTGTCTCGACCGGCTGCCGATTGGCGTTCAAACTGATACAGGTTTCATACTCCGCAAAAGCCCCCTGCGCCCAGAGCATCAGCCCGCCCGCCAGAACCGTTCCAATCCGCATTCCGTTCTCCTTTTGGGAGAACCTAACCCGTTTCCTTTGCTGCCGAAAATACTCAAAACAAAAGCCCCGTGTGTCCACGGGGCTTTCGCATAACAGATTGGCGTTTTGCTTACGATTTCGCGAGGTTGCGCAGCACGTAGTGCAACACGCCGCCGTTTTCGATGTATTCGATCTCCGGCGCGGTATCGATGCGGCATTTGACCTTGATGGTCTTGGTCGTGCCGTCCGCGTAGGTGATCGCGCAATCGAGCGTCTCAAGCGGTTTCACCGTGTCGAGGCCCATGATGGTGACGGTCTCATCGCCCGTGAGGCCCAGGGTTTTGCGGGTGTCGCCGCCGGTGAATTCGAACGGAACAACGCCCATACCGACTAGGTTGGAGCGGTGGATACGCTCAAAGCTCTCCGCGATCACGGCTTTGACGCCCAATAGCGCGGTGCCTTTCGCGGCCCAGTCGCGCGAGGACCCTGCGCCGTATTGTTCGCCGCCGAAGACCACCAAAGGCGTGCCCGCTTTCTGATAGGCCATCGAGGCTTCGAATACTGAGGTCTGTGCGCCGTCCGGGCCTTTGGTGTAGCCGCCTTCGACGCTGTCCAGCATCTCGTTCTTGATGCGGATGTTGGCAAACGTGCCGCGCATCATCACCTCGTGGTTGCCGCGACGCGACCCGTAGGAGTTGAACTCGCGCACCGGCACGCCGCGCTCTGTGAGGTATTTGCCGGCAGGGGTGCTTTCCTTGAACGAGCCAGCCGGCGAGATGTGGTCGGTGGTGACCATATCGCCCAGAATGAGCATGACTTTCGCGCCTTCGATGTTCTGGATCGATCCTTTCTCGGCCCCCATGCCTTGGAAATAGGGCGGGTTCTGGATGTAGGTCGATTCCGGCGGCCAGTCGTAGGTTTCGCCACCCGAAACCTCAACGCCTTGCCATTTCTCGTCGCCCTTGAAAACATCGGCATATTTCGCCTGAAACGCTGCGCGGGTCACGGTTTTCTCAACGAGTTCCGCGATCTCGGCGTTCGACGGCCAGATGTCTTTCAGGAAGACGTCATTGCCATCTCTGTCTTGGCCGAGTGGCTCCGACGTCAGGTCGATGTTCATGTCACCGGCCAGCGCGTAGGCGACGACCAGCGGCGGGGAGGCGAGGTAGTTGGCGCGCACATCGGGCGAAATCCGGCCTTCGAAGTTGCGGTTGCCAGAGAGCACGGAGGTGGCGATCAGGTCGCCCTCGGCGATGGCTTCGGACAGCTCGGGCGCGATGGGGCCGGAGTTGCCGATACAGGTCGTACAGCCATAGCCCACAAGGTTAAAGCCCACGGCGTCGAGGTCCTCTTGCAGGCCAGCGGCCTCCAGATATTCGGTCACCACCTGAGAGCCGGGGGCGAGCGAGGTTTTCACCCAAGGCTTGCGGTTGAGGCCCAAAGCGCGCGCTTTGCGCGCCACAAGGCCAGCGCCGATCATCACATAGGGGTTCGATGTGTTGGTGCAGGACGTGATCGAGGCGATCACGACGGAGCCGTCATGCAGCTCGTAATCCTGACCTTTGACGGCCTTGGATTTGTTGATGTCGACGGCTTTGGTGGCCGCGGGGCCTTCCTCCAACATGTCTTTGGCGGCGTCGGAGACGTCGATGCCGCGGTAATCGGCGACGACTTTCTCGAAAGCCGAGGCGGCTTGCGTCAGCGCGACATAGTCCTGCGGGCGCTTCGGGCCGGAGATAGCGGGCACGATGGTGCCCATGTCCAGTTCGAGCGTGGAGGAATAGATCGGATCGTAATCCGCGCCACGCCAGAAGCCGTTCTCTTTCGCATAGGCCTCGACCAGCGCGATGCGGTCTTTGTCACGGCCGGTTTGTTCGAGATAGCGCAGCGTCTCGGCGTCAATCGGGAAGAAACCACAGGTCGCGCCATATTCCGGCGCCATGTTGGCAATCGTCGCCCGTTGCGCCAGCGGCAAGTTGTCGAGACCGTCGCCGTAGAATTCAACGAATTTGCCAACCACGCCATGTTCTCGCAGCATTTCGACGACTTTGAGCACCAAATCGGTGCCGGTGGTGCCCTCGATCATCTCGCCGGTGAGTTTGAAGCCCACGACCTCAGGGATCAGCATGGAGATCGGCTGGCCGAGCATGGCGGCTTCGGCCTCGATCCCGCCAACGCCCCAGCCCAGAACGGCGGCGCCATTGACCATTGTGGTGTGGCTATCGGTGCCCACGAGCGTGTCGGGGTAGGCGACTTCCACGCCGTCCGGGTCCGTGTCGGTCCAGACGGTCTGCGCGAGGTATTCGAGGTTCACCTGGTGACAAATCCCGGTGCCCGGCGGTACGACGCGGAAGTTCTCAAATGCGGTCTGGCCCCATTTCAGGAACTGGTAGCGCTCCATGTTGCGCTCATATTCACGATCGACGTTCATCTGGAAGGCACGCGGGTTGCCGAATTCGTCGATCATCACGGAGTGGTCGATCACGAGATCGACCGGCACCAGCGGGTTGATTTTCTTGGCATCGCCGCCCAGGGCCTTGATACCGTCACGCATTGCGGCGAGGTCGACCACGGCGGGAACGCCGGTGAAATCCTGCATCAACACGCGGGCGGGGCGATAGGCGATCTCGCGCGGGTTCTGACCACCATTCTCGGCCCATGCGCCAAAGGCCTTGATGTCATCAGTGGAGACGGAAAAGCCGCCATCCTCGAACCGCAGCATGTTCTCCAGCACCACCTTGAGCGCGGCAGGGAGTTTAGAGAAGGTGCCGAAGCCGGCCTCTTCTGCGGCGGGGATGGAATAATAGGCGAGCGTTTTACCGTTTACCTCTAACGTGCGGCGGGTTTTTGCGGTGTCTTGACCGACAACAACTGTCATGGAATGCCTCCGGCTCTTACTAAAACTGCGCGGTGCAACGATCTGTTGCGCCTGACGTGGCTCTCATGAGTCTTAGCGCATTCTTGCGTCATGTCCATGACCGGGCGGGCAATGGGGATGTGTTTCGGTGGACAGGGCAGAGGGCAGGGGGGTAGAAGAGATTTTAACTGCGGGCGCTGGCATATCTTGCATCCGCCGCGCACTTCGTATACTTTTGCATACAAATAATTCGAGAGTCGGGTGAAGCAAAGATTTGTGGCCCGGCTTTTGAGCTTTCTGTCACCAACTCGCATCTCAAATCGCAGGGACCGTCATGAGCTTGTACACCGACTACCTAACCGAAATCGAAACGCGCAAAACCGAAGGCTTGCACCCGAAGCCCATCGACGATGGCGCGCTGGTTGCTGAGCTGATTTCCCTGATCGAAGACGAGGGCAGCGAGCACCGCAAAGACGCGCTGAACTTCTTCATCTACAACACCCTGCCGGGCACGACCTCCGCCGCTGGCGTGAAAGCCGCGTTCCTGAAGAAGATCGTTTTGGGCGAAGTCACCGTGGCCGAGATCACCCCGGATTTCGCCTTTGAGCTTCTGTCCCACATGAAGGGCGGGCCGTCTGTTGAGGTTCTGCTCGACATCGCGCTGGGCGACGATGCCGCACTGGCCGCGAAAGCCGCAGAGGTGCTCAAAACTCAGGTCTTCCTCTATGAGGCCGACACCGATCGTTTGAAAGCCGCCTATGAGGCCGGCAATGCGGTCGCCAAAGACATTCTCGAAAGCTACGCGAAGGCTGAGTTCTTCACCAAGCTGCCGGACGTCGAAGAAGAGATCAAAGTCGTCACCTATATCGCCGCTGAAGGCGACATTTCCACCGACCTTCTGTCCCCGGGCAATCAGGCGCACTCGCGCTCTGACCGTGAACTGCACGGCAAATGCATGATCACGCCCGAAGCACAGGCCGAGATTCAAGAGCTGCAAAAAGCCAACCCCGATGCCCGCGTCATGCTGATCGCGGAAAAAGGCACCATGGGCGTGGGCTCGTCGCGGATGTCCGGCGTGAACAACGTGGCGCTTTGGACCGGCAAGCAAGCCTCTCCCTATGTGCCGTTTGTGAACATCGCGCCGGTCGTGGCAGGCACCAACGGCATCTCGCCGATCTTCCTCACCACCGTTGGCGTGACCGGCGGCATCGGTCTCGACCTCAAGAACTGGGTCAAGAAAGTCGATGCCGATGGCAAGCCGGTGCTTGACGAGAATGGCGACCCGATCCTCGAGCAGAAATACTCTGTCGAGACGGGCAAGGTGCTGACCATCAACACCAAAGAGAAGAAACTCTATGACGCTGACGGCACCGAGCTGGCTGATGTGTCCTCCGCCTTCACGCCGCAAAAGGTCGAGTTCATGAAAGCCGGTGGCTCTTATGCCGTTGTCTTCGGTAAGAAACTCCAGACCATCGCCGCTGAAACCCTCGGTGTCGAGGCGCCGCTGGTCTTTGCGCCGTCGAAAGAGATCACCAAAGAGGGCCAAGGCCTCACCGCTGTTGAGAAAATCTTCAACCGCAACGCCGTCGGCGTTCTGGCGAAAGAGCCGCTTCTGGCCGGTTCCGATGTGCGTGTGAAGGTCAACATCGTTGGCTCGCAGGACACCACGGGTCTCATGACTTCGCAGGAACTCGAAGCCATGGCCGCCACCGTGATTTCACCCTCCGTGGACGGTGCCTATCAGTCCGGCTGTCACACGGCGTCTGTTTGGGACAAAAAGGCGCAGGCCAACATCCCCAAACTCATGTCCTTCATGAACAAATTCGGCCTGATCACCGCGCGTGACCCGGAAAACCACTACCACGCCATGACCGACGTGATCCACAAGGTGCTGAACGACATCACTGTGGATGACTGGGACATCATCGTGGGCGGCGATAGCCACACCCGCATGTCCAAAGGCGTGGCCTTCGGCGCCGACTCCGGCACCGTGGCTCTGGCGCTGGCGACCGGTGAGGCGACCATGCCGATCCCCGAGTCCGTTAAAGTGACCTTCAAAGGCGAAATGAAGGATTACATGGACTTCCGCGACGTGGTGCATGCCACCCAAGCGCAGATGCTCAAGCAATGCGGAGACAACGTCTTCCAAGGCCGCGTGATCGAAGTGCACATCGGCACGCTTCTGGCGGACCAAGCGTTCACCTTCACCGACTGGACCGCGGAAATGAAGGCGAAAGCTTCCATCTGTATCTCCAATGACGACACCTTGATCGGCTCGCTGGAACTGGCGAAATCCCGTATTCAGGTGATGATCGACAAGGGCATGGACAATGAGGCGAAAACGCTTCAGGGCCTGATCGACAAAGCCGACAAGCGCATCGCGGAGATCTCCTCCGGCGCGAAACCGGCGCTGACCCCGGACCAAGGTGCGAAATACTTCGCGGAGGTTGTTGTTGATCTCGATCTGATCGACGAGCCGATGATCGCCGACCCGGACGTGAACAACGCCGACGTGTCCAAGCGCTACACCCACGACACCATCCGCCCGGTTTCCTACTACGGCGCCGAGAAGAAGGTGGATCTGGGCTTTGTTGGCTCCTGCATGGTGCATAAGGGCGACATGAAAATCGTCGCTCAGATGCTCAAAAACCTCGAGAAAGAGACGGGCAAGGTCGAATTCAAAGCGCCGCTCGTGGTGGCCGCGCCGACCTACAACATCATCGACGAGTTGAAGGAAGAGGGCGACTGGGAAGTGCTTCAGAAGTACTCCGGTTTCGAGTTTGACGATCTCTTCCCGAAGGCCAACGCGCGCACCGAGTATGAGAACACGCTCTACCTCGAACGTCCGGGCTGTAACCTCTGCATGGGCAACCAGGAGAAAGCCGCCAAAGGTGACACCGTTCTGGCGACCTCGACCCGCCTGTTCCAAGGCCGTGTTGTGGAAGACAGCGAGAACAAGAAAGGCGAAAGCCTCTTGGCCTCCACCCCTGTTGTGGTGCTCTCCGCGATCCTCGGCCGCACGCCGACGCTCGACGAGTACAAGCACGCGGTGGAAGGCATCGACCTGACCAAATTCGCCCCGCCGCTTCAGGTGCCGAGCACGGCGAAATCCGCACATTTCTGATCCGTCAGAGATAAAGTTTGAAGAAGGGCGGCACATTATGTGTCGCCCTTTTGCATTGGTCTTCCGGCTGTGACCCTCACGGCACGTTCAACGCCCTGTAACAGCATCTCGCAAATCCTTGATTGGCCTGAAACGCGCAATCGGCTTACACCTGTTGGGCAACCGACGGAGCCGACATGCGACAGATTTTTGCAGCTATGACATCCATTCTCCCCTCTCGCGCCCTGCGGAGCGGAGTTTTGGCGCTTGCTGTTGCCTTGCCGTTCGCGGTGCCCGGGGTCGCTCAAGACGCTCAAAGAGAGGCGAACCAGCCGCTCGTCGTGGTGGAACTCTTCACCTCGCAGGGCTGTTCCTCTTGTCCGCCCGCTGATGCAATGATGGCCGAGCTTGCGACACGCGAGGGGGTTTTGCCGCTGTCCTTGCATGTCGATTACTGGGACTACATCGGCTGGCGCGATGAGTTTGCGAAACCGGAATTTACTAAGCGTCAAAAAGCCTATGCCCATGCCGCTGGCAAACGCACGATCTACACGCCACAACTTATTGTGCAGGGCGCCGATCATCTGGTGGGCGCCAAGCCGATGCATCTGGCCGATCTGATCATGCGCCATAAGGCCCAACCCGCCGCGCCCGTGAACCTTTCCGTGTCGCAATCGGGTCAGACTTTGATGATTACGGCGATGCCGATGGGCGGTTTGCCCGCCAACATGCGTCTGCAAATCGTGCGCTTTGATCCGCATGAACGCGTGTCCATCACCCGTGGTGAAAACGCCGGGCGCGAGGTGGATTACACCAATATTGTCACCGAATGGCGCCCGCTCGTCGATTGGAATGGGCAGGAGCCTCTGGCCGTGTCGCTTGATCTCGATGGCCCCGACAGCGCCGCCGTGCTGCTTCAGGCGACAAGCCCCAACGGCCCTGGTCCTATCTTGGCCGCAGTGCGCGCCGAGGCTCCCATCGGTCAAATCGCCTCGCAGTGAAGTCGTGCGATTTGGTGACCGGGTTTAATCCAACGTAAAGGCTTCGCCGCTAACAAGGTCCCGATGTTGCGCGTTGCAACCTGACTGGAGACTGTTGTGCGCCTTATGCCCCCACTCCCCTTTCACTCTGTTTGGATCCTGTTTCGGGCAATTTTTGCGTCGTTGGTTGCGCTTGTCGTGACTAGTCTGCCCATGAGGGCTGCTGAGCCAGAGGCAGGGCTGCTGAGCCGAGATGATATCTCTCAGGTGCTTCAGGCGTATTTCGACGAGGAGATCGCCGGTTTGGTGCAGGAACCAACGCTGCTTGGTGCTATTCGTGCGCAGAACGAGCGCACAAAAGATCTGACAGAAGCGGAAATTCTCGACCTCGATCTGCAGTGGCGGGCTCAGGTCGGCGAAAAGGAACGCCCATTGGTCGATGCGGTGGTGAAGGGGCCTTCGGCCGAGCGTTTGTTGCACAAAATCGCCCGTGCAGGGGGCGTGATCGCGGAAATTTTCGTTATGGATGCGCAGGGCTTGAACGTGGCTGCCGCAGCCGCGCCCTCGGATTATTGGCAGGGAGATGAGGCCAAGTTCAAGAATTCTTTTGGCGCGGGAAAAGACGGTATGGAGATCGGCGAAATCGAATTCGATGCCTCAATCGGCATCTCTCAGGCGCAGGTCTCGGCCACCATTGTCGATCCGTCTACGGGCGAGCCAATCGGCGCTGTGACCGTCGGTGTCGTCGCGGATTTGCTGCTGTAACTTGATGCTTTAAGACATGCGATCTTGCGCGGCCTTTTTCGCCATGGCTTTCGCAAGACGCTCCGGCTTCCAGCGGCGGTGAATCCAGAACCATTGTTCCATATGCTTCCGCGTGATGGCCTCTAGACTATCGTTCAGGGCCTGCGCCATCTCTTCCGGTGCGCCATGTGGGATCGGCGTCTCGACCTGAACCCGGAAATTCAGCCCATCCGCTTCGCGCACGCCATAGATCGGCACAAGCAGCGCGTCATATTTCAACGCGAGCTCTGCCGCTGAAAGCGCGGTGCGGGCCGGTTTTCCGAAAAACGTCAGCATCGCGCCCTGATGGACATAGACGTCAGAGAGAAACCCGATCATCCCGCCGGATTTCAGATGTTTCAAAAGCTGCGCGTACCCCTTACGACCGCGCGGAAAAAGGGGCTGGCCGATGGTGCCGATCGCTTTGACATAATGCGCGTTGAAGAATTTGTTCTTCATCGGATTGTAAAGCGAGCCGACATCATAGCCGTGGGCAATGAGGGCGGCGCGCGGCACGTCGTAATTGCCGAAATGCCCGGTGTGCAAGATGACAGGGCGGCGATTGTCCCGTGCGTCACGCAGAATCTCGGCGCCGGGGCCATCAAAGCGGATGTCTTTCATCTTGGCGATGAATTCCGGGCCGGAGTAAATCTCGATCAATGTGCGGCCCGCGTTGTCCGGTACTGCCCGCGTCAGGCGTTTGACCTCCTCTTCGGGCAGATCGGGCAGGACGTGGTGCAGGTTTTCGCGCACGCGGGACGTATAGCCGGCCAAAGGGGCAAAGACCCGCGCCATGAACCAGCCCATAAACCGCACTCGCGCGCTGTACGGCAGCGACAGTGCCAGTGCCAAAAGTCCACGCGTCGCGAGATTGCCCAGGTACTGCCCCAGCGTCCCCTCGATCTCTCCGCGTTTGATTTTCATGGCTGACCCATCTCTTCGGGCACGGTGACAGCTGTGCCGGTCTTGCGTTCTCGGTGCCAGACATAGAGCGCGGCGGCCACGATCACAAGGCCACCCAGAACGGTCCAGAGATCCGGCAAACTGTCGAAGACGACATAGCCCAGAGCGACGGCGACGAGGAGGCCGAGGTGTGAAACGGGGGCGATGGCGGAGGCCTCGGTGACGGAATAGGCGCGGATCAAGGTCAATTGCGCGAGAGTGCCGAGACAACCGATGGCCAGCATCAGCCCCACTGAGATGGCGTCCGGGCGCACCCAGGTGAAGGGCACGATTATACTCATCAACGCAGTGCAAAAGAGCGCGGAGTAGAGCAGGCCGGTGATCGGACTTTCTTTGAGGCCGATGTGCCGAGTTGCGAGGGCATAGGTCGCGACGCAGGCCGCCGCGGCCAAGGGCATCAAGGAAGCTGGGGTGAACACATCAGAGCCGGGGCGGATGATGATGAGGGCACCGAGCAGACCAAAGGCGACGCCCAAGCCCCGGCGCGGGCCGACTTTTTCTTTCAGAAACAGTGCTGCCCCCAAGGTGATCAGCATCGGCTGCAATTCGGCGATCGCGATCACCTCAGCCAACCCAAGATGTTGAAGCGCGCCAAAGAAGAACGCGGTCGCGCCGAGGAGCATGATGGCGCGCAGCATTTGAAGCCAAGGGTGGTCTGTGCGCAGCGCGCGACTCAAGCGCGGTGCGAAGATCAGAACCAACACCAGGAGCTGCCCGGCATAGCGCGCCCAAAGCACTTGGGACAGGCTCACGCGCTCCCCCAAAAGTTTGGCGGTCATATCCATCACAGCAAAAGCCGTGACGGAGATTAGCAAATAGATGACGCCGCGCGAGTGCGCGGGGAGGCGGGAAAACCAATTCATAGGGGTGACGCTAGGAGCGGCGCCGCCTTTTGTCCAGCGGATCAAACACGAGAGCGATCCGCGATAGGGCGGAGGAGGCGCAGTCTCAGTCGTCGCCGGTCAAAAGGAAGATCTCGCCGGTGGCTTCCAAATCGCGGATCGCGCTGACGACTGCGTTCATCGCCTCTTCTGTATCGCTGTCCTTCACCTTGCCAAGATTCTCCATCTCTTCGCGCAGCCCGTCCGCCATGCGTTTGGACATATTGGAGAGGATAAAATCGGTGGAGGCGGCAGCTTCGCCGGTGGCGCCCGCGAGCGCTTTGATCAGTTGATCCTGCTCGACACCTCGCACGACTTTTGAGATGTCCCGCGGGTCGATGCGGGTGGCAATGTTGGCATAGGTGAAGATGTTCTTACGGACCTGCTCGGCGAAGGCCTTGTCGGTTTCGTCGAGCCCCTCAAGCACACCGTCACGAGTGCTCGACGAAGAGAAATTGAGGATCGCGCCGACGCGCTCTGGCGGCTCGTCGGCGAAGGCCTGAGACGGTTGCGCGTCGAGTTGCGCGGCCAGCGAAAGGCCGATGCGCTGCACCACCTCGGGCGAGACGGAGGAGGTCAGAGAAATTGCATAGGCCACACGCCGCGCGCGTTCACCGGGGAGCATGGACATGAGCTGCGCGGCTTTGGATACTTTGAGTTTCGACAATAGCACGGCGCCCACCTCGACGCTTTCTTCCTGAAGGATGGGCAACAGTCGGGGAATGTCGACATCTGAAATGCGTTGCCACGGGTCGCCGGTAAGCGAGAAGCCCGCATTGGAGCGCAGTTTCGAGGCGATCGTCGCAGAGATCGTGCCATGGAGCACGTTGAGGGCCCCCTCAAGACCGCCGGGAAAACTAAGTCCGATAGCTTCGAGTTCTCCGAGAAATTCCTCGACCACTGAAGTTAGCGTGGTCTTGTCGATATAGCGTAGATCGGTCAGCTGATGGGCCAGCTCGACCTGCATCTCTTCGGGAAATGTGGCCAGCGGCAGTTTGACCTCTTGAGACGCGAGAAGTTTGACGATGATCGCTGCTTTGGCCTTTTTCGACAGGCGGGCGGGCATGCGAGAAACGGGAGGTGGTAGGTCGAAGCTTTCATTACCCCCCCCCCATGTTTTCCAGCCCGCCCAGATCGGGCAGGGCCCCCATGTCATCGGATATTTGTGGCAATCCTTCCACGCGCGCCTCACAGCCATTTTAGCGATTCACTTTGTTGGAATCACCATGGAGGATGAGCCTTAACGCAAAGTGACCAGCGGTGAGAAACTTGCCAAAAATCGTTCGGGACGGTGGCGCTTAGCCCATGACCTGTTCAACGCAGGTGCCGGTTTCCTTGTCCCAGGTGTAGCCATCCGCGCAGGAGGCGAGTTTTTGTTCGTGTGAGCAGCTGGCATCCTGAGCGGCGAGGGAAAAGGGGGCGAGCAGGACAGTGACGAGAAGGGCGCGTTTCAACATGAAAATCTCCCGAAAGCATGGTGACCTTCGGGAGACTGTATCACAGAATCAGTGATTTTCTCAGGGGTTTGAACAGCGCGTTTATTCGCCAAACACCCGCTTAAAGATCGTGTCGACATGTTTGGTGTGATAATCCATGTCGAATTTCGCATTGATGCCGTCAACGCCCAACGCCTTGACCACGTCTTCGTCGGCCAGAAGTTGTTCGCGGAAATCGACGCGATCTTCCCAGACTTTCAACGCGTTGCGCTGCACCATAGAATAGGCGTCTTCGCGCGACACACCGGCTTGGGTGAGCGCCAGAAGCACGCGCTGGGACATCACGAGGCCCGGGAATTTGTTCATGTTGGCCAACATGTTCTCCGGGTAGATGATCATTTTGTCGACCACACCGGCGAGGCGGTTGAGCGCAAAATCGAGGGTCACAGTGGCGTCCGGACCAATGCCGCGCTCCACAGAAGAGTGCGAAATATCGCGCTCGTGCCACAGGGCGACGTTTTCCATCGCGGGTACCACGGTCATGCGCACGAGACGGGCAAGACCCGTGAGGTTCTCGGTCAGAACCGGGTTCTTCTTATGCGGCATCGCCGAGGAGCCTTTTTGGCCCATGGAGAAAAACTCAGCGCCTTCCAACACTTCGGTGCGCTGCATGTGGCGGATTTCAATCGCGATGTTCTCGATCGACGACGCAATCACGCCCAAAGTGGCAAAGAACATGGCGTGGCGGTCACGCGGGATGACTTGCGTGGAGATCGGCTCCGGGCGCAGGCCCATCTGTTCGCAAACATGCTCTTCGACGGCCGGGTCGATGTTGGCGAAGGTGCCGACAGCGCCGGAAATCGCGCCGGTGGCAATCTCCCATTTGGCTTTTTCGAGACGGTTCTTGTTGCGATCCATCTCGGCGTAGAAGCGCGCAAAGGTCAGACCCATGGTGGTCGGCTCGGCGTGGATGCCGTGGGAGCGGCCAACGCGAACGGTCATCTTATGCTCAAGGGCGCGTTTTTTCAGCGCGGCCAGAACCTTGTCGACGCCCTCGAGGAGGATGTCGGCGGCGCGCACGAGTTGAACGTTGAGGCAGGTATCCAAGACGTCAGAGGAGGTCATGCCTTGGTGCACGAAACGGGCTTCTTCGGAGCCAACGTGTTCGGCCAAGTGCGTCAGAAAGGCGATAACGTCATGTTTGGTGACGGCTTCGATTTCGTCGATGCGGGCAACGTCGAATTCGACATCTTTGGCTTTCCACACGGCGTCCGCGTTTTCCTGCGGGATCACGCCAAGTTTCGCTTGGGCGTCACAGGCGTGGGCCTCAATCTCATACCAGATTTTGAACTTGGTGGCGGGTTCCCAGATGTCGACCATCTCTTTGCGGGCATAACGGGGGATCATCGGCAGGCCTTTCAGGTTTCAAACGCGTCGCGGCTCTCTTACGGGGATGGGGCGCGGCGCGCAAGTCTGACGCATACATAGTAGGGGCAAAAGCCAATGGCGCAGCGGATGAGAAAACGCTGGTCAGAGCGCGATGATCCTGAGAAAAACGCCACAGATTGCGGGCGTGCCGTTTGGCCAGCGCCGTGAGGAGGGTGGGATGATCCGATTGCAAGACTTTGCCGGGCTTTGGTCCATGGCGCGAGAGATCGAGGATTTTCGCGCTGATGCGTGCTTCGAGTTGACGGGCACTTGCGAATTTGTGTCCCACGATCAAGGCGGGTTCTGGCAGGAAGAGCGCGGGCTTTTGCATCTGCCGGGGCGGGATAAGCCCTTGCAAGCAGAGCGGCGGTATCTTTGGCAGGCGGCCGTGGCCCCCGCGGAAGAGATCGCGGTGTTTTTCGACGATGGGCGGTTTTTCCATAGCTTCGATCCGAATGCGGCCACGCCTGAGGCCGATCACGCCTGCGATCCAGACAGCTATCAGGTGCGCTATGAGTTCGGCGATTGGCCCAACTGGTCGGCCAGTTGGCGCGTCACAGGTCCGCGCAAGGATTACCGGTTTCAAACGCGCTATTGGCGCGAGGCCTAACGTCCCATCAGATTGACGATGCCGTCCCGCAGGAGGCCGAAGAGGGCGTGACGCAGGTCGTCCTGAACCACAAGCAAACCGAGAAAGATGAAGAACCCGCTGAAGCGAAACCAGAAGCCCATGCTGTAGACGCCGTCAATGAAACGGGCAAAGCGGCTGGGGTTAGGTTTATCATTCATGGTTTTGTGGTCAGCGAGGTGCTGCCGATCCTGAGTTCGTCAATCAGCGCCTCGATCGCCGGGACAAGGCCGCCCTCGGTAAGGATCATCGGGATCAGGACTGCGCCGATCGCCAGTAGATGCCAGATGGTCCATGTGTCACGGGTTTTGCGGCCACGCACTGACCATTGGCCACGCATCATCGCATAGGCACGGATCGGCGTGCCGAAAATCAAACGCAGGGGCATGGGAAAGCGTCTGAGCGTGTCTTTCTCGGTCTGATGACGATCCAGTGCGTAGAGGCGGGCCTCAAGGCTTGTAAACTCGCGCTCTTGGCTGTGAGTGAGATGCGGCTTGGATTTCAATTCTGCCAGACGGGTGCGGGCCGTGTCTGCTTTGGGCGGCAAAAAGAAATGCCGTGTCGCATGGCCTTTTTCTGCCGTGCGAAACCCTTCGCGCCGTTCTTTGATGGCGCGGTCGATCTTGCGGTTGTTCGGGTGGCGGCTGTCGAGTGGGTGCAACTCTCGCGACAATCCAAACATCGGGGCCTCATTCTATGATCTCTGCGGGATCAGATTAGCGAGACGCCGTGGCAGGATTTGGGCGAGATCGGGAAAAATAAAGCGCTAAGGCCTCTTTTCATGTTCGCTTGTGCGCGCGAATAAGGCTCGAGCCACTGGGGCCATGTCAGGGCCTGAAGCGCCCCCCCGGGAAGCCGTCCTTGGCCACCTCCGTGCAGAGCGCTTCCCATTCGCAGCCCGGGCAGGCGCTTCGGATTTCACCGGTGGCGAATGCCGCGCGTAGGGCGGCGGTGATCTCTGGCGTAAGGGTCAGGCGCGCACCGGGGGTGATCTCTGTGCCGAGGAGCTGGGCCACATCCTGAGCGGCGCGTGCGTCCCGCGAGATCACCGAGGTTCCATGGCAATGCTCGGTGAGATCACAGGCAATCGGTGCGCAGATGTCGTCGGGGCCGGAGATGATCTCAATCTCTTCGCCCGCACTCAGTCGCGCGACGATCCGGTCATAGCCGGCAACAAAGGCGGGAGAATAGCCTTTGCCGACATAGGTCAGCAGGCACAAGAGATGATGAGGGCGCAGCGCGATGGTTTTGGCAATGGTCATGGCGAGGGCTTACCGCAGCGGCGCGGGGATGGAAACAGATGGGAACATCGGGGCCTCTTGCGGCGTTGAAAGAGATGGGAGTGCATTCTCGAAGGACGGGCGGAATATGTCGCAGAAAACACCAAAACATCAATCCGAGGCACATCAGGAAGAGGTGCTTGAAGAGGCGTCAAGCATGGCCGCTCCTCTGGTCTTTGAGGTGATCCGCCGCGAAGGCGCCGAAGAGTTGCAACGGCCGAATTCATCTCTGGCCATGTCCGCGATGATCGCCGGGCTGGCGCTCGGGTTTTCGGTGCTGGGCAAGGCGCTGTTTCATGCGCATCTGCCCGATACGGATTGGCGCCCTCTGGTGGAGAACCTCGGCTATGCCATCGGCTTTGTCATTGTGATCATGGGGAAAATGCAGCTTTTCACCGAGAACACCATCACCGCCGTCGTGCCATTTCTGACCCGCCCGACGCATCGGGTGTTTGTGCGGATCATGCAGCTTTGGGGCATTGTTTTGCTCTTTAATCTCGCCGGATCGGCGCTTTTCGCCGCGGCGGTCTATCACATCCGCTTCACGGAGCCGGAGGTGTTCGAGGCGTTGGTAGCAATCTCGGAACATGCGGTGGAGGGCGGCGTCTGGCAGACGTTGTTTCTGGGCATCGGCGCCGGGTGGCTCATCGCCTGTCTGGTCTGGATGATGCCCAATGCCGGATCGTCCAAGCTGTTTTTAATCATTCTTGTCACTTGGCTGATCTCTCTGGCCGGGTTCTCGCATGTGATCGCCGGGACCTGTGAGGCGGTTTTGCTTATGTTCACAGATCATCTCACTGTGGGGCAGGGCCTCTTTGGTTTCATCCTGCCCGCGCTGGTTGGCAATATCCTTGGCGGTACGGTGATTTTCACCGGGCTGATCTGGGCGCAAATCCGGGCGGAACGCTGCGAGGTGGACCCGGCGTTTATCGTTCAGAAATTGCGCAGGCGGCATTGATTCAAAAGAGTTGATCGATAAAGAAAAGGGCCCCCGAGAGGGAGCCCTTTCCAAATCTGTATGTCTCGTGCCGCTTAGCAGGAGTAGTACATTTCGTATTCGACCGGGTGCGGGGTGTGCTCGTAGGAGTACACTTCTTCCCATTTGAGGTCGATGTAACCTTCGATCTGGCTCTTGGTGAACACGTCGCCTGCGGTGAGGAAGTCCATGTCTTTTTCGAGCTCTTCGAGCGCTTCACGGAGAGAGCCGCAAACGGTCGGGATTTCGGCCAGTTCTTCCGGCGGCAGATCGTAGAGGTCTTTGTCGGAAGCGGGGCCCGGATCGATCTTGTTCTTGATGCCGTCGAGGCCGGCCATCAGGAGCGCTGCGAAGCAGAGATACGGGTTTGCGGACGGGTCGGGGAAGCGAGCCTCGACGCGTTTTGCTTTCGGGGATTCCGACCACGGAATACGCACGCAGCCAGAGCGGTTACGAGCGGAATACGCACGCAGAACCGGAGCTTCGAAGCCCGGGATCAGACGTTTGTAGGAGTTCGTGGACGGGTTGGTGAAGGCGTTCAGCGCTTTCGCGTGCTTCAGGATGCCGCCGATGAACCACAGAGCTTCGTCGGAGAGATCAGCGTATTTGTCGCCAGCGAAGAGCGGCTTGCCGTCTTTCCAGATCGACATGTTCACGTGCATACCCGAGCCGTTGTCGCCTTTGATCGGCTTCGGCATGAAGGTCGCGGAACGGCCGTAGGCCAGAGCCACGTTGTGGATCACGTATTTGTATTTCTGCAGGTTGTCGGCTTGCTCGGTGAGCTGACCGAAGATCATGCCCAGCTCGTGCTGCGACGTTGCCACTTCGTGGTGGTGCTTGTCGACCTTCATGCCCATGTTGGCCATGGTGGTCAGCATTTCGCCACGGATGTCCTGGCCGTCGTCGGACGGGTTCACCGGGAAGTAGCCGCCTTTGTAGCCCGGACGGTGCGCAAGGTTGCCCATTTCGAACTCAGCGTCGGTGTTCCAGGCAGCGCCGTCGGCGTCGATCTGGTAGCCCACTTTGTTCGGGGTGACGGAGTAACGCACGTCGTCGAAGAGGAAGAATTCAGCTTCCGGGCCGCAGTAGAATGCGTCGCCGATGCCGGAGGACTTCAGGTAAGCCTCGGCGCGCTGCGCACAGCCGCGCGGGTCGCGGTCGTAGGATTCGCCGGTGTCCGGCTCAACCACGGTGCAGTGCACGCAGAGCGTTTTCTCGGCGTAGAACGGGTCAATGTAAACCGAGTCCGGATCCGGGATCAGTTTCATGTCGGATTCTTCGATCGATTTCCAGCCAGCGATGGAGGAACCGTCGAACATAAAGCCTTCTTCAAAGAAGTCTTCGTCCACTTCAGTGTGGCGCAGCGTCACGTGCTGAAGTTTGCCGCGCGGATCGGTGAACCGCACGTCTACATATTGGACGTCTTCGTCCTTCATGGTCTTGAGAACGTCTTGGATGCTCATTTTTGACCTTGTCCTTTGGTTGAGTATTGCGTTTTGGCGAAAGGCGCGATCCCGGATTGCCACAGGGTTTCGCGCCATGCGCCTCCCTTAAAGCGCGTCTTCGCCAGACTCGCCTGTTCTGATGCGGATGGCCTGCTCGACGGGCGAGACAAAGATTTTGCCGTCGCCGATTTTATCTGTCTTGGCCGCAGCCACGATCGCCTCGATCGCGCCGTCCACCTGATCGTCCGATAGAACGACCTCGATTTTCACTTTCGGAAGGAAGTCCACAACATATTCAGCGCCCCGGTACAGCTCTGTGTGCCCTTTTTGACGCCCGAAGCCCTTCACCTCGACTACGGAAAGACCCTGTACGCCGATTTCTTGCAGCGCTTCTTTCACTTCGTCGAGCTTGAAGGGCTTGATGATCGCTTCGATCTTTTTCATGGACCTTCGACTCCCTAAATTTCATTTGCTGACTGTGAGACCATTTCTCTTATCCGGCCACAATCGACTAACCTGAGGGCAAGTGAAACGCCCACAGGATTCGCGTTGCTCTGCATATTATTTGTGCGATGTGGATTCAAAAAGGGCGATTTGAAAACTTATGAGGTTTTTTATGGCAGAATTGCTGACCCGTGCACAAATGCGCGCCATTGATCTTGTGGCTTTCGGCGCTGTTGCGTTGATGAGACGGGGAGGCGCGCTATGAGCGAGATTCTGACATCGGCGCAAATGCGTGCCATCGAGCAAGCCGCCATCGACAGTGGAGAGGTCACCGGCCTCGACTTGATGGAGCGCGCGGGTGCGGGTGTGGTCGAGGCCGTCATGGCGGAATGGCCCGAGTTCGCGCAGACCTCCTATAAAGCCGTCGTCCTCTGTGGCCCCGGCAACAACGGCGGTGACGGCTTCGTCATCGCGCGCCTGTTGAAGCAACGCGGCTGGGAGGTGGAAGTGTTCCTCTATGGCGATCCCGACAAGCTGCCGCCGGATGCAAAGGTGAATTATGAACGATGGGGGGAGATGGGGGAGGTGTCACCTGTCCCGGAGGGATTTTGGTTGCCTAGCTGCAATCTTTATATCGACGCGCTTTTTGGTACCGGGCTGACACGGTCAATTTCAAAAAG
This sequence comes from Celeribacter sp. PS-C1, assembly GCF_019429625.1. Taxonomy (GTDB): domain Bacteria; phylum Pseudomonadota; class Alphaproteobacteria; order Rhodobacterales; family Rhodobacteraceae; genus Celeribacter. The sequence continues at coordinate 346,125 of NZ_JAHXRW010000004.1, read as the reverse complement.
TATCTCGTATACGCTTAGCTATCTCCATAAGCATAATCCTCACTTCCGGGCAGTTTCTGTTGATATACCCTCGGGCCTTTGTGCTGATAGTGGTACCTCTCTGGGCGGGGTTTGCGCGAAAGCAGACTTGACCGTAACCTTTCACAAACAAAAAATTGGCCATTTCTTAGGACGGGGACCGTTTGTTTGCGGAAAAATTACTGTTTGCGATATTGGCTTGCCGGTGCCGAGGTTTAAGTTTGTCGAGGATATAATTGCCACTATAAATGCCCCAAAACCTCTGACATCAGAGGAGGCACAGGCACAATTCTCAAAGTCAAAAACCGATGAGATTTTGCGTGTGCGACTGGTCGGACGTCCAGAGCCTTATCATCTCAGAAAAGACACATTTTCAATTCGGTCGAACCAAAATCACAAATACACCCACGGCCACGCCCTGATCCTCTCCGGTTTCTCTGGCAAAACCGGGGCCGCCCGTCTCGCCGCCCGCGCGGCGCTGCGTGTCGGCGCTGGCCTCGTCACCCTCGGCACCCCGCATGAGGCCGTCACAGAAGTCGCCGCCCAGATCACCGCCATCATGCTGACCGAGATTGACACGCCGGAAATCCTGTCTCGTGTGCTGGCCGACAAACGCCTCAATGCGCTCTGCATCGGTCCCGGTTTCGGTGTCGAACGCGCTGTGGAATTCCTGCCTCATGCACTCGCCGCCAAACGCGCCACTGTGCTCGACGCCGATGCTCTCACGGCGCTCTCGGAAAGCGAAACTGGCTTTGCCACTCTGCATGAAAATTGCGTCCTCACGCCCCACGCGGGCGAGTTCAAACGCCTCTTCCCCGACCTGGCCGCCAAACTTGCCGAACCGCCCATCAAAGGTCCGGCATATAGTAAAGTGGATGCCACCCGCGAAGCCGCCAAGCGTGCAGGCTGCACGGTGCTGTTCAAAGGGCCCGATACAGTGATCGCAACCGCCGATGGACGCTGTTCGATCCATGCCGCCGTCTATGATCGTGCCGCGCCTTGGCTCGCAACGGCTGGCTCGGGAGATGTGCTGGCGGGGTTGATCACGGGCCTCTTGGCGCGCGGATTTTCTTCGCATCAGGCCTGCGAGACCGCCGCATGGCTGCATGTCGAGGCCGCGCGCAGTTTTGGCCCCGGCCTGATTGCCGAGGATTTGCCCGAAGAGCTGCCAAAGGTCTTTCGAGCGCTGAGCCTTTAGTTTTTTTCGTGGCCCATATTTTCGGGTCTAAATGCTCAAAACAAAAGCCGCCTCAAAAGGGGCGGCTTTTCTCATTCCCTAGCTGTGCTGACTATCAGGCGGAAAAGGGCAATCCTGTCTCGCTCATTACCATTTGGCCGTCTGCGTAGATCACTTCTTCGCGCTCGAAGGTCAATTTGAACCGCTTCGGCGCAGGCGTGTCGATGCCGAGCAATCTGCGCATCCCCGCTCGCGTGATCACCCTATCACCGGGCTCAAGATACTCCACGGGCAGGATGCCATCGGCAGTCATAACCTTGGTCCCGAGGGGCAGGCCCCTGTCATGATTGGGTAAAATGTCACGCACGCGGAGCGGAATCGACGGAGTTCTCCCGTCGTCATGCTCGTGATCGCGCCCGCTGCCTTTATAGGTCATGTCAGGGCCTCTGAATGTCTCTGCCTCAATAGTTCAGCAGAATATGGTAATTTTGTGTTACCGGACAGCATTTTCTTGAGCGGGTTGTTCGATGTGCTGAGCAACACATGCGATTGCCTCTTTCCCTCGCAAAAACCTTTTGCTATCTGAGCCCCCACGCGGGTGTGGCGAAATTGGTAGACGCACCAGATTTAGGTTCTGGCGCCGCAAGGCGTGGGGGTTCAAGTCCCTCCACCCGCACCACCACCTCATTCAGAGGATGACGTTGGGCTATACCTCCCAAACAGCAGCAATTGGCAGTCGTTTTCGGCAGGGAAACGATGAAAGCCAATGCAAACAAAGTTGTTGCTGTCTTGCTCAACCTCAAGATCAGGCCGACACAGAGGCCATCACTCAAAGAGACGCGCAAATACAGGCGGAATAGCCTTGCGCGATAGGGATTCTGCCCCTAGAAGGGCGTCTGATTTATCAGGTCGCGGTCCAGCGGCCGGAAGAGACGTAAGAACGTAAAAAGGACGCCAAGATGCAGGTCACCGAGACCCTGAACGAAGGTCTGAAGCGCGGCTATCAGATCACCATCACCGCCGCTGAGCTTGACACCAAAGTCAACGAGAAGCTCAAGGAAGCCCAGCCCGAAGTCGAGATGAAGGGTTTCCGCAAAGGCAAAGTGCCGATGGCGCTCCTCAAAAAGCAATTCGGCCAGCGTGTTCTTGGCGAAGCCATGCAGGAAGCTGTCGATGGCGCGATGAACGATCACTTCGAAGCCTCTGGCGACAAGCCGGCGATGCAGCCGAATGTCACCATGGAAGGCGGCGAAGAGTGGAAAGAGGGCGACGATGTCATCGTCACCATGACCTACGAAGCCCTGCCGCAGATTCCGGAAGCCGACCTCTCCACCGTGACGCTCGAGAAACTCGTCGTCAAAGCGGGCGAAGATGAGATCGAAGATGCTCTGAAAAACCTGGCGGCCACCGCGCAGAACTTTGAAGACAAAGACGGCGAAGCTGCGGATGGCGACCAAGTCGTGATCGACTTCCTCGGCAAAGTTGACGGCGAAGCCTTCGACGGCGGTGCTGCAGAAGACTACCCGCTGGTGCTGGGCTCCGGTTCCTTCATCCCGGGCTTCGAAGAGCAGCTCGTGGGTCTGAAAGCTGGCGACGAGAAAAACGTGGAAGTGAAATTCCCCGAGGAATACGGCGCAGAGAACCTGGCCGGCAAAGACGCCGTGTTCGAGTGCAAAGTCAAAGCGGTCAAAGCTCCGGCTGATTCCGCCATCGACGACGAGCTGGCGAAGAAGTTCGGCGCCGAAGACCTCGCCTCCCTGAAATCCCAGATCGCTGAGCGTCTCGAGGCCGAATACGCCGGCGCCGCCCGCGCTGTGATGAAGCGTGGCCTGCTGGATCAACTCGACGCTGTTGTGTCCTTCGATCTGCCGCCGTCCTTGGTTGAAGCTGAAGCGAAACAAATCGCGCACCAGCTGTGGCACGAGGAAAACCCGGACGTGCACGGTCACGATCACCCGGAAATCGAGGTGAGCGACGAGCACAACACGCTGGCTGAGCGCCGTGTGCGCCTCGGTCTTCTGTTGGCCGACATCGGTCAGAAGCAAGAAATCCAGATCACCGACGCAGAGTTCACCCAAGCGGTTATGATGCAAGCGCGTCAGTACCCGGGCCAAGAGCGTCAGTTCTTTGAATTCGTTCAGCAAAACCCGCAGATGCGTCAGCAGATCCAGGCTCCGCTGTTCGAAGACAAAGTGGTCGATTACATCGCTGAAAACGCTCAACTGACCGAGAAAGAAGTCTCGAAAGAAGAGCTGGAAAAAGCTGTCGAAAGCCTCGACGACGAATAAGATAAGTCCTTAAAGGACATCTCGCATAAAGCGAGGGACAGAAGGCCGCTTCCGTGAGGAGGCGGCCTTTTTTTGTCGCGGTGGTCGTATGCAATGTGGGCAAAGAAAAAGGGGGCTCTGCCCCCTTCGTTGCGATTGCCGGATATTTTCAGACAACGAAGCGGTTAGCTGCGCAGTCCCGTCTCATACAAAAGCCCTTTTTCCTTGGCTTCGTAGTAGTAGCCGCGCGCGTACCAGCCCATCGCGCCATCAATGTCGCCACCGGACACCATATAAGCGCCGCGCAGGTATTTGCCTGCGTATTCGAGGTTCACATTCGGGTCCAAGAGCTCTTCCGCAGGGCCGCGGTGACCCATGGTGCGGGCGGTTTGCGGCAGGATTTGTAGGAGGCCCCAATAGGGTCCATTGCGGGCCCAGGGGCGGTGGGTGCTTTCGCGCACGGCCTGACGATGCACCAGCTCGCGCGGGATTTCGTAATGGTCGGCCCATTTGTTGATCAGAGCCCGCAGTTCCGGCGTCTCATTGGGGTAGAGCGGCGGATCGAAAGGGCGGTTGCGGGAGACTTCGGCCTTGTTGCCACAGGCGGCGAGGGCGAGTGCAGACAGAAGGAAGGTCCGGCGGGCGACTGCGGTCATGGGGGGCTCATTAAAAATTCAACTGTGTTTATTGATCATGTTCGGGCCTCTCTGCCAAGATGTTGTGGTTTTGCTCGGCAAAACCTCGCTGAGGGCCTGCAAAAAGGGCCAACTTGTGACGACTCGCCAAGTCGCGCACCATGTAGGTGGGCGCAGACGTAAGATTTGCGTCCACTTTGGGAGGAGAAAATCATGAGAAAATGCACAAAACTTGCAACCGGCTTTGTCGCTGCGCTTGGCTTCGCGGGGGCGATACAGGCGGAGACCTATGATCTCGACGAACTGCGCAGTGCGGCGGAAAAGTATAAGGACGTCAATGTTGCGCTGGCTGAGGGCTATATTCCCGATCCATCGGGCCATTGCGTGGAAGCGGCGGCGGAAGGTCTGCCTGCGGAGTGGGGTGGAATGGGTATTCATTATCTGCATCCCGCGATGCTTGAACTGGCGCCTCCGGGAGGCCGCGTTGATGGCACCGGCACGCATACGGATTTCATGAAGCCGGCGATTTTGCTTTACGAGCCCCAAGCGGACGGCTCGATGGAGCTGGTCGGGATTGAGAATCTGGTGTTCGAGGCGGCTTGGAAGGCCGCCGGAAATGAGGAGGCACCGATGATCAATGGGCGCATGTGGGACCGTATGGCGGACGACCCGGAGACGCCGGGGGATGAGGCGCACGGGTTTATGCCGCATTATGACCAGCATGTCTGGTTGTTCCGGGAAAATCCGTCTGGTGATCTGATGCCGTTCAATCCGAATGTGACCTGCGATCATCACAAGATGTAAGTGACGCCAAAGAACGGAAGACCAAAGAAAAAGCCCCGCTGAAACAGCGGGGCTTTCGAATTTTTCGACAGGGAGAAGATTACTCTTCTTCTGCCTCGACAGCTTCGGCCAGATCGTCGTCGTCGGACGCGGCGGAACCGATGTCGTCGAACAGTTCGGAGATCTCGAATTCGGCCTGTGCTTCGGCTTCTGCAGCAAGCTCCTGAATGGATTTGCCTTCGGCTTGAAGCTCGGCTTCCTCGGTGGAACGAGCCACGTTGAGGATGACGGTGGCTTCAACTTCCGGGTGCAGGATGACGTGCACTTCGTGCAGGCCGAGTTCCTTGATCGGAGCTTTCAGAGCAACCTGTTTGCGGTCAACGGTGAAGCCGTTTTCGGTGGCGGCGTCTGCGGCGTCACGCGGGGTGACGGAACCGTAGAGGGAGCCAGCGTCGGAAGCGGAGCGAATCACGACGAACTTCTGACCGTCGAGGGTCGCAGCCAGAGCTTCGGCCTCTTTCTTGGACTCGAGGTTACGGGCCTCGAGCTGAGCTTTTTGAGCTTCGAAAGCTTTGATGTTCGCTTCAGAGGCACGCAGCGCTTTTTCCTGCGGCAGCAGGAAGTTGCGGGCGTAGCCGTCTTTGACGGACACGACGTCGCCCATTTGGCCAAGTTTGGCCACGCGTTCGAGAAGGATAACTTCCATGGGATCTACTCCTTACTTCACAGCGTAGGGCAGCAGGGCGAGGAAGCGAGCGCGTTTGATGGCACGGGCCAGTTCACGCTGTTTCTTCGCAGAGACTGCGGTGATGCGGGACGGAACGATTTTGCCGCGCTCGGAGATGTAGCGCTGCAGAAGACGGGTGTCTTTGTAATCGATCGCAGGTGCATTGTCGCCGGAGAACGGGCAGACTTTGCGGCGGCGGAAAAACGGTTTAGCGGCCATAGGTTAGGTCCTTTCCAAGCAAGATCAGTTGCGACGCGGACGGCGCTCTTCGCGGTCGTCACGTTTCTGCATTTGCACGGAGGGGCCTTCCTCGTGCGCGTCGACCTTGATGGTCAGGACGCGCATCACGTCGTCATGCAGACGCATCAGGCGTTCCATTTCCTGCACGGCTTCCGACGGGGCGTCGGTGCGCAGGTAGGCGTAGTGGCCCTTGCGGTTTTTGTTGATCTTGTAGGCCATCGTTTTGACGCCCCAGTACTCGTGCTCGACGAGTTTCCCGCCGTTGTCGGCGAGGACGGTGCCAAAATGTTCGATGAGACCTTCGGCCTGCGCGTTGGAAAGGTCCTGACGCGCAATGAAGACATGCTCGTAAAGCGGCATGGGTGCTCCAATCATGTTCAAGCGCATTTCATAGGACGGGCATTTGACCTTCCGCGGCCCGACCACGAGAGACTGCGCGGTTCATACGTATCTTGCGAAAGGATGTGCCCTTATACGCATTTCGGGCCTCGGTTCAAGAATAAACTCCGGCGTTGATCTGTGGCTTGGATGGGTGATTTTCGACGCCGCAAAAAAACACCGTAAGCTGGTCACATTCCCGCCCTGATTAACCAACATTACAACCTAAGGATGAGACGACTACAAGGAATGTACAGAATGACGCTGTCTTCTGATTTGGTGCGCGGGGCGAGCGCGGCACCCGTGAGGACGAAGGATCGCGGGACGATCTTTCGGCGAGAGACGGGGTGGGGCTATTGTCTCACGCAGCAGGACGGTTCGGGCAACATGCGGGCGCGGGCGGAGGTGGGCCTGCGGGGGCTGTCTTTTCTCTCTCTTCTGGCGATGGGTGCGCTTTGGCTCTGGCCGGGGGCGAGTTTTGCGCTCGGGCTTTTGGGCATCAAGTTGGGCCTGTCGATCATCCTTGGCATCGTCGGGTTGTCTCTGGGCTATCTGGCGGAGCGCGGCTTTGGTCGTGAGGTGCAGGTTGATTTGCTGCGCCACCAGCTTCGGATCGTGTGGGTGAACCGCCGCGCAGAGTCGCGGTTGCACACTGTGATCGGATTTGAGGAGATCGGATCGGTGTTCGTGCGCCGCAGTCCGGTGCCGAGCCGGACAACGCATCTCGATGTGCGTTTCGGCGCGCTGGGTGCGATAGAGACGCTGTTCGAGGGCAGTGAAACGGTGCTGCGGGAGCTTTGGTACGATCTGAATACGGATTTGCGGGCCGAACCTATCGCGCCAGTAATGTCCGTCACGGAGAATGCCGACGCGACGCGTCTTCGGTCTCAGCGCATGACGCGCAAGGCGGCTTCAAAGACACTGCCGCGTTCTTTGCGCTGATCTTAATCTCTGTTCCAATGGGTGATCCGGCGCGTCGATGCGATCAAGCTGAGTGACGGTGGGTCCCATGTCGGGCTTGCCGCCTGCGCGTGAGACCGTTAGACCCGTCTGCAACATTGAGACAGTTGGAGGGGCGAGCATGACGCGCGCATTCGTTTTCCCGGGGCAGGGCGCCCAAACCATCAGTATGGGCAAGGCTTTGGCCGAGGCATATCCTGCGGCTAAAGCCGTATTCGAAGAGGTCGATGAGGCATTGGGTGAAAGCCTGTCCTCGCTGATCTGGGAGGGCGAGATCGAGACGCTGACGCTGACGCAGAACGCGCAGCCTGCGTTGATGGCGACCTCTTTGGCGGCGATGCGGGCGCTGGAGGCCGAGGGCTTTGCGGTGACGGATGCAGCGTTTGTGGCGGGGCACTCCTTGGGTGAATATTCCGCTTTGGCTGCGGCGGGTGCGATCTCCGTGGCCGATACGGCGCGGCTTTTGCGCACCCGTGGCGAAGCGATGCAAAAGGCTGTGCCTGTGGGCGTGGGCGCCATGGCAGCTTTGCTGGGGTTGGATTTCGCGACCGTGAAAGACGTGGCGGAAGAGGCGGCCCAAGGTGAGGTCTGTCAGGCGGCGAATGACAACGATCCGGGGCAGGTTGTGGTCTCCGGTCACAAAGACGCCGTTGAGCGCGCCGTTGAGATCGCCAAGGAAAAAGGCGCGAAACGTGCGGTTCTTTTGCCGGTCTCCGCACCGTTCCACTGCGCGCTGATGGCGCCTGCGGCAGAGGTGATGGCCGAGGCCTTGGACGATGTCGAGATCGTGGCCCCCGCAGTGCCTCTGGTGGCGAACGTGCGGGCCTCCGCCGTGACCGATCCGGCGTTGATCCGGGCGCTTTTGGTCGAGCAGGTGACCGGTTCCGTGCGCTGGCGCGAATCCGTGGCCTACATGGCGGCAGAGGGCGTCACCGAGATGTGGGAAATCGGTGCGGGCAAGGCGCTTTCGGGTATGGTGCGGCGGATTGAGAAATCCATCGCTTGCAGTGCCGTGGGCACGCCTGAAGACATCGCGAAGCTGAAAGGGTAAGGGCTCCGCCCTCACCGCGCCTTTGGGCGCGGTTCACCCGGAATATTTTATGGACAAAAGAAGCGAAAAGCTTCGGAGGAATTGGAAATGTTTGATCTGACTGGTAAAAATGCGCTGATCACGGGCGCGTCCGGGGGCATCGGTGGTGCGATTGCCAAGGCGCTTTATGATGCGGGAGCAACTGTGGCGCTGTCCGGGACGCGGGTGGAGCCTTTGGAAGCGCTGGCGGCAGAGCTTGGTGAGCGTGCGCATGTGTTGCCGTGCAACCTGTCTGACAAGGAGTCTGTCGAGGCGCTGCCGAAGCAGGCGGCCGAGGCGATGGGCTCTGTCGATATTCTGGTGAACAACGCGGGCATCACGCGCGACAACCTGTTTATGCGGATGTCGGATGACGAGTGGGAAAGCGTGCTGAACGTGAACCTGACCTCGACGATGCGCCTGTGCAAAGGCGTGCTGCGCGGCATGATGAAGGCACGTTGGGGCCGGATTGTGAATATTTCCTCGATCGTCGGCGCGACCGGCAACCCGGGGCAGGGCAACTATGCGGCGTCGAAAGCGGGCATGGTCGGCATGTCGAAATCGCTGGCCTACGAGGTTGCAACGCGCGGTATCACCGTGAACTGCGTTGCGCCGGGCTTCATTGCGACCGCGATGACCGACAAGCTGACGGACGATCAAAAAGACAAGATCAACGCACAGATCCCGAGCGCGCGCATGGGCACGCCGGAAGAGATCGCGGCGGCTGTGTTGTATCTGGCCTCGCAAGAGGCAGGCTATACCACCGGCACGACGCTGCATGTGAATGGCGGGATGGCTATGCTCTGAGCGCATAAAGCCTTTTCGGACGTGGCGTCACAAAACATTTGCCACCGGGAAGGATTGTGCTATGAGCAGCGCAGATTGAGCACGGGCGGTCAAGCGCCCGTGGGCATGTGGGCGTTTAAGGGTTGAAACGATCCGATCACGTCGGCATGTAAAGAGAGTGGTCCGAGCGGCCAAAGCTGAAAGCGGGCAACGGGCCCCAAACTGTGAGGAAAGAACATGAGCGACATCGCAGATCGCGTGAAAAAGATCGTTGTCGAGCACCTCGACGTTGAAGAAGATAAAGTGACGGAAACCGCGTCCTTCATCGACGACCTGGGCGCAGACAGCCTCGACACCGTCGAGCTGGTTATGGCATTCGAAGAAGAGTTCGGCATTGAGATCCCGGACGACGCAGCCGAGACCATCCAGACCTTTGGCGACGCGGTGAAGTTCATCACCGAAGCTTCCTGATCCGACCCTTTTGGGGGCGCCCAATAGGGGGCCGATCAGAACTAGATTTTGAAACGGCGTGGTCTTTGGACGGCGCCGTTTTCTTTTGCCTGTGTCCTTTCCTTTTAGGCTGCGGCATCGGGCGGCTCTTGCTCTGAGGTATCGCGGTCTGAAGGGGCGGCCTCAATGTCGTCAAGGTTTTCTTCGGGCGGCGTAAGCGCGGGTTTGAAGGAGGCAGGAGCATAAGAGGACAGGGGGATGTCGAGACCCATTTGACGCGCTTCCTCGCGTTCTGCGGATATTTGCGCGGCATAGGGGCCCAGGAGCGAGCGCATTTCCAACTCGGACAGGCTACGGTCGAATTTCACGCCGACGAAGTGATTGTTGCGCCAGATCACGCGGGCTTTGCGCTCGACCGGACCGCAGGTGAGTTTGATCTTTTGGCGCAGAGGCAGGGTAAGATCGCTTTCGATTTTCGCACCGATCTGGCTGATGTCGAGAAATTCGCCGATGACCGGGGCGATTCCATCGAAAATGATCACCGGCAAACTGCAGGGGTAACGGATGGCGCGGCGTTGCACGATGCCGTAGCGCATCCAAACCCAGGAGGTGATGGCCGTGATAAAGGTGAAAATCCCCAAGGCGAAGGCGACGTTGCCCGAGGGGCTTAAAGCGACGGTCGACTTTTCGCGTGGCGCAGGCGGATGTGGGCGAAACTCGTCGAAATTTGTGGGGTCGACGGGCGCGGGCTCTTCCTCCTCTTTCGGCGTGAGGAGGGAAATCATTTCGTCGACGCCCCCGGACAAGCGGGCCATAAAACTTTGGTCATCCTCTGCGGCGGCGTTGAGGAAATCCGGCGCATCCGGGTCGCAGGGAATGGCTGTCAGATAGCGTTCGAGCGTGTTGGCTTGCGCGCCAAAGCGCGGGTCGGAGCCATAGCGTTTGGCCATTTCGGGCCAGTTCCCCTCATGCAAATCAAGAAGATGGCGGCGCGACGAGATGTAATTCATCAGGGCTTTTTCGTTTTGCCCCAAATCGGAATCGCGGATTTGTTTTAAAAGCCTGTCGCGGTCGTAGCGTTCCATTTCGGTGCGGAATTGCCGCGCGGCTTCGTGTTCCGACGCGCTTCCCAGAGCGGCGACATAGGAATTTGCGCTGGCGTTCAGCGAGGTGAGCCAGTCTTCGAGCCCGCAAGAGGGATCAGCCTTGGCAGACTTTGGCAGAACCACGCAGAACAGGCCGACAACTGCCAGAAAACAGAGGCGCAAGAGGCCGAGCAGGGGGAGTGAGAGCGAGAGCATAGGCGTTTCTATCGGTTGCACGTCCCTCTTGATTGCCCACCAAGCCTCAATATCTGGTTACCATTCGCCGATTTGGCGGCAAATCCCGTCTCGGACTTCCATCGCCGGTCGGAGCCGTGTAAGAAAACGCAGACGAAAAATGAGGGGGCACGGATGCGCCGAGTAGTTGTCACTGGACTTGGAATGGTTTCGCCGCTGGCATGCGGCGTGGAGGAAACATGGTCGCGCCTTTTGGACGGCCAATCGGCGGCTGGCACGATCCAGCGGTTCGACGCGAGCCATTTGGCGACCGATTACGCCTGTGAGGTGAAATTCGGGGATGGGACCGACGGGACGTTCAATCCCGAGGACTGGATGTCGAACAAAGAGCGCAAGAAGGTGGATGATTTCATCCTATTCGGCATTGCTGCGGCAGAACAGGCGCTCACAGATGCGGATTGGAAGCCCGAGGGCGAGGAAGATCGCCTGCGCACCGGTGTGCTGATTGGCTCCGGCATCGGTGGCCTGTCGTCCATCGCGGATGCGGCTGTCCTTTTGAAAGAAAAAGGCCCGCGTCGGATTTCTCCGTTCTTTATTCCGGGCTCCCTGATCAACCTGATCTCCGGTCAGGTGTCGATCCGCTACGGCTTCAAAGGTCCGAACCACGCGGTTGTGACAGCCTGTTCCACCGGCGCGCATGCGATCGGCGATGCCTCGCGTCTTATTGGCTATGGTGATGCGGATGTGATGGTCGCAGGCGGTGCGGAAGCGGCGATCTGTGAACTGGGTATCGCGGGCTTCAACGCTTGTAAGGCACTGTCCACAAAACGCAAAGACGATCCGAGCCACGCCTCGCGTCCCTATGATGACGACCGTGATGGGTTTGTCATGGGCGAGGGCGCCGGTGTTGTCGTGCTCGAAGAATACGAACACGCCAAAGCGCGCGGTGCGAAGATTTATGCTGAGGTCGTGGGCTATGGCCTGTCGGGCGACGCCTATCACATCACCGCGCCGTCCGAGGATGGCGATGGCGGTTTCCGCGCGATGCAGGCGGCACTGGCCCGCGCAGGGATTGAACCGTCCGAAATCGACTACATCAACGCGCATGGCACCTCGACCATGGCCGACACGATCGAATTGTCCGCCGTTGAGCGTCTGTTGGGCGATGCGGCCTCCAAGGCCACGATGTCTTCCACCAAATCCTCCATCGGCCACCTGCTGGGCGCTGCTGGGGCTGTTGAAGCGATTTTCTGTGTGCTGGCGATCCGTGACCAAGTCGCTCCGCCGACGATCAACCTCGACAATCCGGCGGTTGAACCGAAACTTGATCTAGCGCCCAATGCCAAACGTGAGCGCGAGATCAACGTGGCACTGTCGAACTCCTTCGGCTTTGGCGGCACCAACGCCTCTCTGGTTCTGAAAAAGGTGGACAGCTGATATGTGGCGATCCATCGCCTCGAATGCGCTGACCCTCTTCATCGTCGCCCTCGTCGCTTTGGCGGGGGCGGTGGCTTGGGGCAAACGGGAATATTCTGCTCAAGGACCTCTTGATCAGGCGATCTGTCTGCGTGTGCCGTCGGGCTCGACCATGCGGCGGGTGTCCGAAAATCTGGCCGATCAAGGCGCGATTTCCAATGCGCATATTTTCCGTATCGGTGCCGAGTATTCTGAGAAGTCACAAGAACTTAAGGCCGGGTCTTTCCTTGTTGAGGAAGGCGCCTCCATGGTGGAGATCATTGATCAAATCACCCGTGGCGGTGCGTCGACTTGTGGCACCGAGGTGGTTTACCGCATCGGTGTGAACCGCGCCGAAATTCAGGTGCGTGAACTGGATCCGCAGACCGGCAGTTATGTTGAAACCGCCGAGTTCGAACCCATCGCAGAGAGCGACGCGGTTCAGGAGATTCCGGCTGAATATACCAAGGTGCGGTCCGAGGCGGACACGCGCTATCGCGTGTTGGTGGCCGAGGGCACCACCGTGTGGCGCGTCGTTGAAAGCCTCAAAGCGGCTGATTTTATGACCGGCTCTGTCGAGACGGACGAGATGCCTGCAGAGGGCATGTTGGCGCCCGATAGTTATGAAGTGCGCGAAGGCTCCGATGTGGACGACCTGATTGCTCGCATGGAAGCGGCGCAGCAGCAGCGGATCGACACGGTCTGGGCGGCGCGTGTCGATGGCCTGCCGTTCGACACGCCGGAAGAGATGCTGATCATGGCCTCGATCATCGAGAAGGAAACCGGGCTGGCGGAAGAGCGCCGTCAGGTGGCTTCTGTGTTCGAGAACCGTTTGCGTCGTGGCATGCGGCTTCAGACGGACCCGACGGTGATTTACGGCGTGACCAATGGTGTCGGCGTGCTGGGGCGCGGTTTGCGTCAGTCGGAGCTGCAATCGAACAGCCCCTACAACACCTATGTGATTGAGGGCATGCCGCCGGGACCGATTGCCAACCCGGGGCTTGAGGCGATGCAGGCGGCGGTGAACCCGGATGAGACGCCCTATCTGTTCTTTGTGGCAGATGGTTCGGGCGGGCACGCCTTTGCCGAGACCTTGGTGGAACATAACGCCAATGTCGCCAAATGGCGCGAGATCGAAGCCGAACGCGCAAGCCAGTAAGCTATTGAGACGATATGAAAAGGGCGCGGCGAGGCTGCGCCCTTTTGCTTTTTAAGGACGAGACGATGGAAACCAGTGCCATTATTGCCATGACGCTTTTGGTGGCGGGGCTTTTGAGTTGGCCGCGGCTGGCGCAGGCACAGCTTTGGAAAGCGACTGTGACGCCATTGGCCTCGATCATAGGATCGGGCTTTCTGGTTTTGGGACCTATTTTGGCGCAGGCTTACGGGGCGTGGACACCGCTGGCGATGGCGCTTTTGTGTCTCTTGGCCTATGCGATCGGCGCTGCGGTGCGGTTCAATATCGCGGCATTGGACGAGCGCGGACATGATGCGCTGAGCGGTCGGCTCGAACATCTGGCCTCTTGGGTGCTGTCCTTCGCCTATGTGATTTCGGTCGCTTATTATCTCAACCTTTTGGGCGCCTTTGCTGTCAGTCTGACGCCATGGGACACGGAGGTTGCGGCGCGTCTGGTGACCAGTGCGGTGTTTGGTGTGATCCTGATCACCGGCTGGACCAAAGGGTTTTCGGCATTGGAGCGGTTGGAACAGGTGTCTGTCGGGCTGAAACTGTCGATTATTGCCGGGCTTTTGGTCGGCTTGGCATGGTTTTTCGCGGAGAAAGCCAGCACTGAGGCGTTGATCGTGACGCCCGCGAGCCTGACGGGCTGGCCAGCGCTGAGCCTGTTGTTCGGGCTTGTGGTCACGGTGCAGGGCTTTGAAACCTCGCACTATCTGGGCGAGGAGTACGACGCCAAGACCCGCATCCGCTCGATGCGCATTGCGCAATGGGTCTCGGCGGCGATCTACATGATCTACGTGCTGCTCATGGCCTATGTATTCCGTCCCGATCAGATCGAGACCTCGGAAACGGCCATTATCGACATGATGCGGATCGTTGCGCCGGTGTTGCCGATGATGCTGGTGATCGCGGCGCTCGCGGCGCAGTTCTCGGCGGCTGTGGCGGACACTTCCGGTGCGGGTGGGCTGGTTGAGGAACTGACCAAGGGCCGGGTGCCCGTGAAAATCGGCTATGCCGGGCTGGTCGCCTTGGGCCTTATGATCACATGGGGCCTCGACGTCTTCCAGATCATTTCCTGGGCGTCCAAGGCCTTTGCCGCCTATTACACGGTGCAGGGCGCCATCGCCGTAGTGCTGGCGCGCCGTGCTGGCAAATCAGCCATCCATATCGCCTTTTTCGTCGCCGTGACGGTAATCGCGGCCATGGTAACGCTGTTCGGCACAGCCGTGGAATAGCGTCTTTTCCGTGGGAAAATACTCCCGCCGGAGACGCTACAGAAGGCCTTCGGTTTGGATATGAACCACGGCGCCGCAATGTTTGCAGTGGGTCGCATCCGCGTCATGCAACATGAGCCCGCAGCTTTCGCACTCGTAACGCACTTTGGTGGGACGAAAGAGCACTTGGGCGAGGCGCAGGAACAGCGTGACACCAAAGAACATCACGGCGATGGAGACCAGGCGACCCGTTGTGCCGGGCAGGGTGATGTCGCCAAAACCGGTGGTGGTGAGCGTCGTCACGGTGAAATAGAGCGCATCTGCGTAGTTGCGGATATGCGGGTTGTGGCCGTGCTCCAAGGCGTAGATCAGCCCGGTTGTGACAAAGATAAAGACCAGTAGGTTGATCGCGGCGACGATGACTTCTTCGTGTTTGCGGAAGAGTTTAAAGTCCTGCCGCAGCCGGTTCATCAGCTGATAGGTGTGCAAGAGCCTGAGCGTGCGCAGGATGCGCAGGAAGCCAAGGCCTTCGCCCGCGAGCGGCGCCAGAAAAGAGATCATGGCGAGGATGTCGGCGAGCGTCGAGGGACGGGTCAGGTACTGGACCTTGCGATCGGCCACATAGACCCGCGCGGAGAAGTCCAGAAGGATCAGGAAGCCGAACACCAGATCGGTGATCTCGACCCAGAGCGGGTGCGGGAAGAATGAGGTGACGATGACGAAGAGGATGGTCACCATGTCGAAGGTCAAAAGCGCGTAGCGAAAGACATGCGCGCGGTCGCTGTCGCCCTCGTAGAGCGCGTAGAGCTTGGCGTGAAAGGCGCTGGCCATGGCGGTTCCTCGTTTTCTTTTCGGTGATGCGCAAAATGGGCCGCGATTTCAAGTGGGAACAAAGCCGCAGTCATGTGGCAAAGGTTAATGCTTTGATACGCTGACGCCGCGCGCTGGCTTTAACCAATTTTACGGGTTTTGTCGCAGGGTGGTCTTGCTGGAAAGCGTGGGGGATGAGGCGAAAGGGACCTGAGGGGGTCCAATTACGTCCCGTCAAAGTGCTGAGGGGCACCGAAAAACCTCGCGTTTCTCGTGCGGAGAACACTCAAGCATGAGAGGCGAAGACAATGAAAGTGACTTCATCTGTGGGGGATGAACACGGGTTGGACAATCTGGTGAAGATTGCCGACCAGAGCGTGCTCCGGGCGATCGGGGCCGTCAACGAGGCCATACTCGGTGTTGAGGCCGGAGATCCGGATGCGGCGAAGGACATCGCCAAGCACATGGCGGATCTCAACAAGGCGCTGAACACCTCATTCGACGAAAGGAAACGTCTCGATGAGCACAAACGCAAAAGCGGAGAGCTCGGCGGCGGAGAGATCGACTTTGACGCCGCCAAATCTGAGATCCTTGATCGGCTGGCTCGCCTCAGAGCCACCAGAGACACAGCGTGAGTTTTTGGACACGTTGGGGGAGGGGGCGCTTATGGCGCTCCCTTACCTCTTCGAGGCTTGGGCGCTGGATCACCAATTGCCGCCGGAGGGCGATTGGCGCACATGGGTGATCATGGGCGGGCGCGGTGCAGGCAAAACGCGCGCGGGCTCCGAATGGGTGCGGTCGATGGTTGAGGGAAGCCGG
Source organism: Celeribacter sp. PS-C1 (assembly GCF_019429625.1). Classification (GTDB taxonomy): domain Bacteria; phylum Pseudomonadota; class Alphaproteobacteria; order Rhodobacterales; family Rhodobacteraceae; genus Celeribacter. Next base: position 329,877 of record NZ_JAHXRW010000004.1, on the reverse strand, counting down.
GCGACACAAAGAGGCCGCGCGAAACGGGTGGCGTTGATCGGCGAGACCTATGATCAGGCGCGCGAGGTGATGGTGTTTGGCGACAGTGGCATTCTGGCCTGTTCGCCCCCCGACCGGCGACCGACATGGCATGCGACGCGACGAACGCTGATCTGGCCCAACGGGGCGGAGGCCACCGTGTTTTCCGGTAATGATCCTGAGGCGCTGCGCGGGCCGCAATTCGATGCGGCCTGGGTCGATGAACTGGGCTGTGCCGCGATCGACAAGGGCACCAATGAGCCGAACAAGTTTCTGGATGCGAAATCCTCGGAAAGCGCACTTCCGGCCTATTCTAACGGGCGGCGGGATGATTTCATCCAGCTTCAGTACATCCGGGCGATGACCGGCTATTGGGGCGAGGATGAGAACAACCCGACCTCCGAGGTCTATGACGGCCCGATGATCGACATGACCCGTGCCCATGTCTGGGCGTGGGACGCGCGGCCCTATCCGGCGTTTCCGTCGGTCACGGCGGTGTGGTCCGATGGCGACAGTTACGCCAAGGGGCATTGGCTCAACGGGCGTTCGACCGCGCGGTCTGTGGCCGATGTCGTAACCGAAATCTGCGTGCGGTCCGGCGTGAAAGAGATCGACACAACCGAGCTTTGGGGCGTGCTCCGGGGCTATAACGTCAACGACATCGCGGGGGCGCGTTCGGCGCTGCAACCCTTGATGCTGGCCTATGGTTTCGAAGCCGTCGAGCGTGAGGGGCAACTGATCTTCCGCTCGCGGGATGGCAAATCGCAGCTGACGCTGGCGGATACGGATTTTGCGGTTTCCGACGAGTTGGACGGTCTGTTCGAGCGCGTCCGTGCGCCTGAGGCCGAGGTCGCTGGCCGCGTTCAGCTGACCTTTGTCGATGCCGACGGCGATTATGCGGCGCGCTCCGAGGAGGCGATCTTCCCGGATGAGGCAAGCCGTCTGGTGTCGCAATCCGAACTGCCTCTTGCACTCACGCGGGCCGAGGGGCGCCAGATCGTCGAGCGCTGGCTCTCCGAGGCGCGGATTGCGCGGGATACGGCACGGTTCTCCCTGTCGCCGTCGCTCATGTCCTATGGCGCGGGCGATGTGATCAGCGTCGAGACCGAAGAGGGCACGCTGCGCTACCGCGTCGATCACGCCACCCTTGGTCAACAGCAACAGATCGAAGCCGTGCGGGTCGAGCAGGAGGTCTATGAGCCTTCCGACATGGTCGAAGAGATCATCGAGGCCAAGGCCTTCTCCGCGCCTGTGCCGGTCTATCCGTTGTTCCTTGACTTGCCGTTGTTGACCGGAGACGAGGTGCCTTACACACCGCATATCGCGGTGACGGCCAATCCTTGGCCGGGCTCTGCGGCGGTCTATGCGTCGGCGTCGGACAGTGGCTATACGCTCAACACTCTGGTGCCGAGCTGGGCCACAATCGGGGTCACGCAGACTGCACTTGATGCGGCCAAACCCGGCCTCTGGGATCGCGGTTCTGTGCTGCGGGTCAAACTGACACGGGGGGAATTGTCCTCGGTCGACCCGCTTGATGTGCTCAATGGCGCCAATGTCGCGGCCATCGGCGATGGCACCTCGTCCAATTGGGAGGTGTTCCAATTCGCCAATGCCGAGATCGTGGGTGAGAACACCTACGACATCTCGCTGCGCCTTCGCGGGCAGGCTGGTACGGATGGTCTGGACACGGGCGATAAGACGCAAAGCTGGCCTGCGGGCTCGCGCTTTGTGCTGATCGACACGACATTGCGTCAGCTTGATCTGCCGCAGTCGTCCCGTGGTCTGGCGCGTCACTACCGGATCGGGCCGTCGAACCGGGCCTATGATGACACGAGCTTCAGCCACTATGTCGAGGCTTTCGATGGCATCGGATTGCGGCCCTATGCGCCCGCGCATCTCCAAGCGGTGCCGACAGGGACGGGCGGCACGGCGGTGAGTTGGGTGCGGCGAACGCGTATCGATGGCGACAGTTGGCAATCCTTTGAGGTGCCACTGGGTGAAAGCTATGAGCTCTACCTCGTCCGGGTCATCAAGGACGGCGCCATTCTACGCGAAGTTACCACCGGCTCCACAAGCTGGACCTACACGGCCTCTCAGAAAACCAGCGACGGTCTGACCGGCGCTTATGAAATCCACGTTGCCCAAATGTCCGAAAGCTTCGGCGCGGGCCTCTTCAAAAGGATTGAGATCAATGAGTGATACAACCCGTTTTGCCCTGCCGCTGATCGAGGCCGCGCAGGCCCAGAAACATGTGACCGTGAATGAGGCGCTGAGCCGGATCGACGGGCTGATGCAGCTCACGCTCCTCTCCGTAACCGGCAACACACCGCCTTTGACGCCGCAAGAGGGCGACGCTTACGGTGTGGGCTCCGCCCCTGTCAAGGACTGGTCCGGTCAGGCGGGGATGATCTCGCTGTATGTCAACGGCGGCTGGGCGTTTGTGCCCGCCACTTTGGGCATGCGCGCCTATATCGCGGATCAAAATGGCTGGGCCGGATATGATGGCGCGGATTGGGTGCTGGGCCTTCAGACCCTCTCCGCAAATGGTGCGGGCATGGTGCAGCGTGTCATCGAGATCGATCACACGATAACCGCCGGCACCACCTCTGCGGCCAGCTTTGCGCTCCCCGGACAATCCGTCGTCTATGGCGTCACAGGGCGGGTTCTCAGCGACATCACCGGCAGCGGGCTCACGGGCTTTTCGCTTGGTGTGGCGGGGTCTTCGAACCGCTACGGCTCAGGTCTTTCGCTCTCACAAGGCAGCTGGCTGCGCGGTCTCACCGGCACGCCTTTGACCTATTATGCCTCCGAGGATCTGATCCTCACCGGAGAGGGCGGGGATTTCGATGCAGGCGGAGTGATCCGCCTCGCCATCCACTGTGTCCAATTCTCACTGCCCTACGAATAACACGCGGACGACGACCATCCGGTCGATCACGCAAAATCACAAACCCCGTCGCGCACCTGCGGCGGGGTCTTTTTCATCTTTACGCTCTTGCGCTTTTGAATTCGGGACTATCTATAGTACACTCTCGAAAAAGAGGAAAAGCGCATGGCCAAGACACGCACCACTTTGAAAAAACTCGATCCCGTCTGGAGCCAGATCGTCTCCGAGGCGCGGCAAGCCGTTGAGGCCGAGCCTCTGTTGGGTGGGTTGGTCCATGCCTGTATCCTGCATCACGAGACGCTGGAGGATGCGCTGGCCTATCGGATCGCGCAGAAACTTGCCTCTCCCGAGATGTCCGAACAGCTTATTCGCGAGATTGCCGACGACGCCTATTCGGGCGATCCGATGCTCTCTGAGGCTGCGCGTGCCGACATCGCTGCCGTTTACGACCGCGATCCGGCCTGCCATCGCTACATCCAGCCTTTGCTCTATTTCAAAGGCTTCCAGGCGATCCAAGCCCATCGCGTTTCCAACTGGCTCTGGCGCGAAGGTCGCCGCGATCTGGCCTATTTCTTCCAGATGCGCATGTCCGAGCAATTCTCCGTCGACATTCACCCCGCCTGCCGCATCGGGAAGGGGCTGTTCCTCGACCACGCCCATGCTTTGGTCTTTGGCGAGACGGCTGTGATCGGCGACAATGTTTCGATCCTGCATTCCGTGACGCTCGGCGGCACCGGCAAAGAGGACGAAGACCGTCACCCGAAAATTGGCGACGGTGTCCTGATCGGCGCAGGCGCCAAGGTGCTCGGCAATATCAAGATCGGCGATTGCTCTCGCGTCGCTGCGGGTTCTGTCGTCCTCAATGATGTACCGCATTGCACCACGGTCGCGGGTGTTCCCGCCAAAGTCGTGGGTGAGGCTGGCTGTTCCCAGCCGTCGATTTCGATGAACCAACTGATTGGTGCACGCGGCGAAAAGGCCTGAGTAGGGCCGCTGCTCAGATGGACGTGAAATCGCTGCTTTCCGCGGGCTACCGCCATGTTTTCGCTCGGAAACACAAGCCGGAGGATGCGCCGCTTATCCTCGTGATGATCCCGCTCGTCGGCAAGGCGCGGGCGCACGACTGGCACAGTGTTTGCGATATTCTTGAACTGACCTTGGCCTCGATTCGGGCGCAGAGCTATTCGAATGTCGAAGTGATCCTCTGTTCTCAGGACCGGCCCGACAATTTCCCCGAAAAAGACGGCTATCATTTCGTTTCTGCTCCGCCACATCATGCCGCCGCCAACGTCTCCGATCAGAGGATCAAGGTGCGGTTGATGGCGGAATACGCCGCACGGACGTTCGACCGGTTCAGCTATGTCATGCATCTCGATGCCGACGATCTGCTGCACCCCGATCTGTTTCGCTATGTGGCAGAGGACAACAATGGCCGGGGCTATCTGGTCGAACAGGGCTATATGATGGATGCGCTGTCCGGGCGCATGGCCCCTTTGGGCCGGGCCATCGGTGGCGAGACCGAGTTTTGGGAGCATTGCGGCTCCTGCGCCTTTTTCGCGGTGGACTGGGGCAAACAGGCCTTTCCTGTCTTCTTCCTGCGCATGATTGGCAAGGGTCACAAGAATTACGCCCCCCGTGCGGCGCGACTTGGCTTTCCTCTGGACCCGGTTCCATTTCCGGCGATGCTTTATGTGGTCAACCACGGCGACAACATGCAGATCCGCAAAGGCAACGATAAGCTGCTCTATTTCGCCAATCTGGAAATCACCGATCCCGCGCGGCTCTCTGCCATTCAAGAGGAATTCGGCCTCGCAGATCCGGTGACCGTGTCACTCTAAGCCTGTGCCGCCCCCAGAAAAACCTCAACATCCATTCACCCCTTACGCAAAAGGCCCCGCACTTGCGGGGCCTTCTGTAACACTATGATGAGGCTTGGCGTTAAGCCAGCATCGCCACCGGATTTTCCAAGTTTTCGACGATGGCTTTGAGCAGTTCCGCCCCAAGCGCGCCGTCGATCACGCGGTGATCCACCGACATGGTGACGGACATCACGGTCGCGACCTTGATCTCGCCATCTTCGCCGATCACCGGTTTCTTGACCCCGGTGCCGACCGCCAGAATACCTGCGTGCGGCGGGTTCACGATGGCGTCGAAATTGTCGATGCCGAACATGCCGAGGTTGGAGATCGCAAAGGAGCCACCCTGATATTCATGCGGCGCAAGCTTGCGGTCGCGGGCGCGATGCGCGAGGTCTTTCATCTCTTTCGACAGGGCCGAAAGCGACTTCATGTCAGCGTCTTTCAGAACCGGCGTGAACAGACCGCCTTCGATGGCGACCGCGACGGCCACATCGGATGCTTTCATCTGCAACACACGGTCGCCTGCCCAAACGGCATTGGCGCTCGGCACTTCTTGTAGCGCGTTGGCCACGGCCTTGATGATGAAATCATTGACCGACAGCTTCACACCCTTGCCAGTGAGCTGGTGGTTCAGCTCGGCGCGGAATTTCATCAGCGCATCAAGCTGAATGTCGCGGCGCAGGTAGAAATGCGGGATGGTTTGCTTGGCTTCCGTGAGACGCGCAGCGATGGTTTTGCGCATGCCGTCGAGTTTGATTTCCTCGTACTCGCGACCTTCGTACATCTTCGCGACCATATCCGCCGAGGGACCAGAGGGCGCAGCGGCTGCAGCAGCCGGGGCCGGAGCAGCTTTCGGAGCTTCGGCTTTCGGCGCGACAGTGGCGTTCTCCACATCCGCTTTCACAATACGTCCTTTCGGACCGGAGCCCGAAATCGCAGACAGATCGAGACCTTTCTGAGCTGCGATGCGACGCGCCAGCGGCGAGGCAAAGATGCGCTCGCCGGAGGCTGCAACCGGAGCTGCCGGGGCAGGGGCCGCAGCAGCTGCGGGGGCAGGAGCCGCCGCCTCGGCTTTCGGGGCTTCTGCTGCCGCCGGAGCGGGCGCAGAGGCGCCGAGGTTCTCAGCGGCAGAGGCGTCTTCGCCCTCTTCCAAAAGCACCGCGATGGGCGCGTTCACTTTCACGCCTTCCGTGCCCTCGGCCACGAGGATTTTCCCCATGACGCCTTCGTCAACGGCTTCGAATTCCATCGTCGCCTTGTCGGTCTCGATCTCTGCGATCACATCGCCAGAGGAGATGGAGTCCCCCTCTTTCACGAGCCATTTCGCCAGCGTCCCTTCCTCCATCGTCGGAGACAGCGCGGGCATCAAAAGTTCAATAGCCATAACGGGTTCTCCTTAGCGGTAGGTGACTTCTTTGCAGGCAGCCACGACTTCGTCGGTGGTCACAAGCGCGAGTTTTTCAAGGTTGGCGGCATAGGGCATCGGCACGTCTTTACCGGCACAGTTGATCACCGGCGCGTCGAGATAATCAAACGCACGCTGCATAATTACAGCCGAGATGTGGTTGCCGATGGAACCGACCGGGAAGCCCTCTTCGACGGTCACGCAGCGGTTGGTCTTCATCACGGAGGCCAGCACGGTGTCGTAGTCGATCGGACGGAGCGTCCGCAGGTCGATGACTTCGGCGGAGATGCCTTCTGCGGCCAGTTTGTCCGCAGCTTCCAAGGCGTAGGTCATGCCGATGCCGAAGGAGACGATGGTCACATCCGTGCCTTCGCGCCAGATGCGGGCCTTGCCGAAGGGAATGGTGAAATCTTCGAGGTCCGGCACTTCAAAGGATTTGCCGTACATGATTTCGTTCTCAAGGAAGATCACCGGGTTCGGGTCACGGATCGCGGTTTTCATCAGACCTTTGTAGTCGGCTGCCGAGTAGGGCATGACCACTTTGAGGCCCGGGATTTGCGCATACCATGCGGCGTAGTCTTGGGAGTGCTGCGCGCCCACGCGGGCGGCGGCCCCATTCGGACCACGGAACACCATCGGTGCCCCCATCTGACCGCCAGACATGTAAAGCGTCTTGGCGGCGGAGTTGATCAGGTGGTCGATGGCCTGCATCGCGAAGTTGAAGGTCATGAATTCGACGATCGGTTTCAACCCGCCAAAGGCCGCACCCGTGGCGATGCCCGCAAAGCCGTGCTCGGTGATCGGCGTGTCGATAACGCGTTTCGGGCCAAACTCGTCCAGCATGCCTTGGGAGATTTTGTAAGCGCCCTGATACTCCGCGACCTCTTCCCCCATGAGGAAGACGTTCTCGTCACGGCGCATCTCTTCAGCCATGGCGTCGCGCAGTGCTTCGCGCACGGTCTGGGTTTTCATCGGTGTGCCTTCCGGGAAATCCGGGGAGGCTTTGGAGACCACTTCGACCGGAGCCGCAGCTTTCGCCGGAGCAGACGCCGGTGCTTCGGTCGCCGCAGGGGCCTGAGCCTCGGCAGCGGGGGCAGGGGCCGCGATGTCGTCCGCGCTCTCGCCCTCTTCGACGAGGATCGCGATCACTTCGTTGACCTTCACACCCTCGGTGCCCTCGGCCACGAGGATCTTGCCGACGATCCCTTCGTCCACGGCTTCGAATTCCATCGTCGCCTTGTCGGTTTCAATTTCCGCGATGATGTCGCCGGAGGAGACGGTGTCGCCCTCCTTGATGAGCCATTTCGCGAGCGTGCCTTCTTCCATCGTCGGAGAAAGGGCGGGCATCAAAAGTTCGGTTGCCATTGTGTCGTTCTCCCCGGATCAGGCGTTGTGCTGCGGAATTTCGTCCGCGTAAATGTCGGTCCAAAGCTCTTCGAGCGCCGGTTCCGGGCTTTCCTTGGCGAATTCTGCGGATTCGTTGACGATGGCCTTGATGTCTTTGTCGATGGCCTTCAGATCGTCTTCGGTCGCATGGTTGCCGGTCAAAAGGATCGAACGCACGGCCTCAATCGGGTCGCGTTCTTCGCGCATTTTCTGCACTTCCTCACGGGTCCGGTATTTCGCCGGGTCGGACATGGAGTGACCACGGTAGCGGTAGGTTTTCACCTCAAGGATGTAGGGCCCTTTGCCCGCGCGGCAGTGTGCCACGGCGCGCTCACCGGCCTCTTTCACGGCCAGAACGTCCATGCCGTCCACTTCCTCGCCTTCGATCCCGTAAGCCGCGCCGCGTTCCCACAGGGACGGGGATTTGGTCGAGCGGGCCACCGAGGTGCCCATGGCGTATTGATTGTTTTCGATGACGAAAATGACCGGCAGGTCCCAAAGCTCGGCCATGTTGTAGGTCTCATAGACCTGACCCTGGTTGGCTGCACCATCGCCAAAATAGGCGAAGGTCACATTGTCATTGCCTTTGTATTTGTCTGAAAATGCCAGACCGGCGCCGAGCGGCACCTGCGCACCGACGATCCCGTGGCCGCCGTAGAAATGCTTCTCTTTCGAGAACATGTGCATCGAGCCGCCTTTGCCTTTGGAATAGCCGCCCTCGCGACCGGTCAGCTCGGCCATCACGCCGTTCGGGTCCATGCCGCAGGCGAGCATGTGCCCGTGATCGCGGTAAGAGGTGATGCGCTTGTCGCCCTCTTTCGTGGCGGCCTCAAGCCCGACCACAACGGCCTCTTGGCCGATATAGAGGTGACAGAACCCGCCGATGAGGCCCATGCCGTACAACTGGCCGGCTTTTTCCTCGAAACGACGGATAAGAAGCATGTCTTTGTAATAGGCAAGAAGCTCGTCTTTAGAGACGTTTGCTTGGCTTGCCGGTTTGGACGCTGTTTTACGGGGTGCCATCAGGCCTCCTCCTCCAAGATCACGGCTGATAGTTTAGTATTAAACTATATGATAGAGGAGGTAAGTCACGATTGCACGGATTTTCTGATATGCATTGCGGGTGGCAGCTATGCGTTTTGGGAATGGCGGGGCAGGAGGGGGGCGGTGAAGCTCGGAGATGAAATGCCCAATGACTTCATGGCATTGTCTGACGCTGCATCCAGACGTTAGAATAGCGTCATGGCCATTCTCGTTTATGCTCTTGTTTTTGTATCGTTTGCCAATGCTGTTATTGCGTTTGGCATTTTCTTCTTTTGGCAGTCGAAAGTTATTTCCACGATGTTTAAAATATCAGAGGGGCATATTTCGTACGTACCATGGAAAGCTCTCGCTGACCCCAAAAGTCCGCAGAATAATTTTAGTCGCTTGTTGGCGGGGGAGATATTTCCCGAGTTGCGGAAAAAGTGGTTAAAGGCCCTTGCGTATGTTGTGGCGAGTTATGCAATGCTCTTTTCAATTGTTGGCTTGCTGATGATTTTCGCGCGGGACTACTTGCCGTAACGGTTTGAAGCGGCCTAACGCCGCTCACCGACTACAATACCCCAGCTGCGCCTCATAGCGCGCCGCGCGCGCAGCCACCCCATCCGCCACATTCAGCAACCACGTCTTGCCATTATGCGATCCGCGCCGGTATCCTGTGCGGCCTTCGTGATAGGCCAGATAGCTGTTGCGGGCGTCGGTGTTGGTAATCCCCAAGGCGGCGTTGTTGGTCGAGACATACCAGCCGATGAAATCGGTGGCGTCACGGATGTTGCTGCGGCTGGCGCCTGCGCGACCCGGGCCGTTGCGGTAGTCGTCCCATGTGCCGTCGAGCGCCTGCGCATAGCCGCGGGCGGAGCTGGCCCGGCCTTTCGGGATGATGAACAGGACATAGCGTTTCGGTGGGCGGGCGGTCGCGCGGAAGGTGGATTCCTGATAGATCAGCGCCATTTGCACATGCACCGGCACACCCCATTTGCGTGCGGAGGCCTCCAGCGCCCTTTGGTAATGCGGGCGCTCGCGGAAGATCGCGCAGGCATCCTCGGGGTTCGCAGGCGCGCCGCCATAGCCACCGCCACAGGCCGACAACGCCAAAAGACCCGTGCCACCCAAAATCATCCGGCGGCGGGTCAAAAACGGTGCGGTGTCATTGGCTGTCTGTGTCATCTTTTGCCTTTCGGGCAGGGGATGTCTGGATGTCAGCGGATCACAATCTCATCGGCACGAAGATAGCCCAAAACATCGCGTGCCTGTTCATCCAAAAGGTCGAGATCGAGATAGCTGTCGGACAGGCGCAAAGTCTTGTTGCGCATCACGGCCAGCTCCGCGTCGAGTTTGCCGCTCACCGCTTGCAACTCGGACAATTCTGCCTCGATCTGCAAGCGGCGAAACAGCCCATACTCCCCTTGCACGGATGCAAAGGTGAAATAGCCACCGAGGGTGACCATCACGCCGACGTACAAAAGCACAGCCAGCGAGGGGCGTTTACGCGGATGAGCCATGATAGGCTTCTTACCTTTTTGTATGAAAGATGCCCGACCGGAGTCAGATCACCTGTACTGCCTCACGGGGCGTTCTCTTTGGCGGAACCCCTCCGTAACCCTCTTATGCCACAGGCGATTCGCGCTGTGAATCCCAAAAACGAATCATCTGCAAAAAAATGCTGAAACGGATTGTGCGCGGCCTGAATACACTTGCGTGTTACTCTGCAGGCAGGGGCGGTGCCGCAACCTCCACCTGACGCGCGGCGGTTTTGCGCTTTGCAGACTTCTGAACATCGCCCAGCCAGGCGACCGCGATCAGGATCAATGCGCCCAAGGGTAGGAGCACCCACCCGAGCCACTCTGCCTCCGCGTAATAGCCCATGATCACATGGTTGAAGAGCGCCAGCACCGTGCCCGCTGCGAAAACCAAAAGGCCCTGACGCCCCAACAGCCGCAAGAACGACAGCGCTTTCGAGCCGGTCAGACGTGTCACCCAAGGCAGGCAGGACAACACATAGGCCAGCGCCAGAGCATGGGTCATACGAGGCAGGGCGAGGAAGGTCTTGTCATGCGATACCATGTTGAACGGCAGGCCCGCCTTGCCCAGAACCGCCATCTGATGGTTCATGAACGGCCCGAATTCCGGCACATAGCGCCATGCCAGAACCACCGCGAGCCACCCGGCCGCGAGCCAAAAGAGCCACGGCGTTTTCGGCAAAAAGCGTTCGCCCCGACGCAGGAAAATCCCCGTCAAAAGCCCGACGACAAAGATGAATTGCCACGCGACAGGGTTGAAAAACCAGCCGCCCGGATTGGGGTAATTCGGCAGGTTGATCCGCCAAATGCCCGCCGCGAGCCAAATCGCGGCCGACAGCCCCAAAAGCAACATGGGCCGCCAGAGCCCCAAGAGGATCATCAAGGGCCCGCAAAACAACAGCACCGAATAGGCGGGCAGAATGTTCACATAGCCAAGCTGATGCCCCAGTAGAGGAATGCCGATGAGCGCCTCGGCGGTGTTGTTGAACACCTGCCTGAGGTTGATTTTGGTCAGCAACTCGTCGACGCCAAACCATGTGGCGCCTGCGGCAAAGATCGCGATGGCCAGAGAGGTCAGCAGGATTTGCACCAGATAGAGCGTCCAGGAGCGTTTCCACATCGGCGCCATGGCCTGCCACAGGCCTTTCTCGTGACGGGCCTCGAACCGGCCGGTGTAGGCCAGACCGGCGGCAACGCCGGACATGATGAAAAACGCCTCCGCCGCGTCGGAAAAGCCGATGTTGCGCACGGTGAGATATTCATAGGGATTGTGCGGCGAATGGTCGATGAAGATCATCAAGAGCGCCAGCCCGCGAAACGCGTCGATCCGCGGATCTCGCGGGCGTTTCACCGGCTGGGCCAACTCATTCGGCACCGCGATGTCATGCCGGGACATGGGTCACCTCCGGGGATGCCACATCTGCGCGCGGCTCCGCCTGCCAACGGCCAAGGATCTCGCGATAGCTGCGGATCACCGGGGCAGGGCGGCGCTCTTCGGGCACCAGAAACAGGGCATGTGTGAGCGGACGCGAGGTCCATGCGATCAGGAAAGGCGCTGCCAACATCGGCAGACAGACGGGCAGGAGCCAAAGCGTCAGATCGGGTGCCACACGGGCGACCAAAGCCAGCGCCGCGCCGCCTGTGAGCATGATCCAAAGCCCGGCGCGGAAGCCTTCCATCAAGGTCAAAGCGCCTTCGCCACGCTGGTTGGCGGGCCAGCCGCCATCGCGACCGGAGAGCACCTGAAGCACGGCTTTGGTTTGATACATCAGCATCAAAGGTGCGATCAGTGAGGACAGTAAAATCTCCGCCACAACCGAGAAACCTGCACGAAGCGATCCGCCAAACCGCGCGGTGCGCCGCGTGCCAGAGGCCTCATAGAGAATGGCGAATTTTGGCAGGATCAAAAGCCCCATGATGCCCACGATCAGCGCGGTGATCTCCTTGGTCCGGTCGTCCGGGAAAACCGGGAACAGCATATGCGGTTCGGGGAAGTAATTTGGCACCGGTGCAAGGATTGTCGCCACCACAGAGGTGATCAGGAAAGCGGCCCAGAGCACGGAAACGAGATAGGCAAAGATACCCTGCAAAAACACGAACCGGGACCAGCCCGCGATGCCGGGAGACAGCAAAAGCCGGGAATGTTGCAGGTTGCCCTGACACCAGCGGCGGTCGCGTTTGGCGTAGGACAGGATGTTTTCGGGGCCTTCTTCGAACGAGCCGCTGATGGTGTGATCGACCTGCACGCGCCAGCCACCGCGCGCCAAAAGCGCGGCTTCGACATAGTCATGGCTGAGGATATGCCCGCCAAAGGGCGGCGGTCCCGCCAGTTCCGGCAGAGCGCAGCTTTCAGCAAAGGCATTGACCCGCACCATGGCGTTATGACCCCAGAAAGGACCTGTGTTGCCCTGAAGTCGCTCAAGGCCACGGGTGAAGATCGGGCTGTGAAAGCTCGCCGCGAATTGCATCGCCCGGCCAAAGAACGACCGCGCACCGATGATTTTCGGCAGGGTCTGCAACAGGCCAAGCTTCGGGTCGGCCTGCATCTTGGCGGCCATCTCGCGCACGGCGCGGCCCTCCATCAGGCTGTCGGCATCGAGGATCAGCGCGAAATCATAGGCACTGCCGGAGCGACGGATGAATTCTTCGATGTTGCCCGCCTTGCGGCCCCGATTGTCGTCGCGACGACGGTAGAAAATGCGACCTTCTCCGTGCGTCTCGCGGATCAGGCGCAGATAGGTCTGACGCTCCAAAAGCGCAGATTCATCATTGCGGGTGTCAGACAGGATCGCGATGTCGGCGGCGAGAGCTTCGGCGCGGATCGACTGATCCATCGCGGCGATGCGGGCAAAGGTCGTCACCGGGTCTTCGTTGCAGATCGGCACCAAGACGACAAGGCGCGGGGCAGGGGTTTGCAACTCCGGCGCAGGGCGGCGTTTGCCGACGCGCGGTGCGAGGCCGACGAAAGACAGCGTCGCCCCCCAGGCGAGCCAGGCGGTGGTCACAAAGATCAACACACCGCGCACAACGTCCCAGACGTCAACACCATCCTGAATGGCGGCATCGGCCAAAAGCGTAGAGGCGGTGAGCGCCGCCAAAAGTGCGAAACTCAGGGCCAGCGTGCGGATCAGCTTGGTGCGGGCATCAGCGGGCAGGGCCCTGCGCGCGGCCTTGCGAGGCGAAGAGGACATGATCTTGTCTCTCGGCCTCAGACGGCTTTGCCGGGCAGGATCAGGCGCAGAAGGCGGGGCCATTCGGTGCGCCGAGTTTCGCGCTCAAGAACCTGGCGCGGCATCTCAAGCGGTGCCTCGGGCGGCAGCCAATTTTGAGCCGCATCCAGATGTGCGTCGGGGTTCATATCAGTGCCCATATCAAATTCGGTCTGTTGAGAAGCTCGCGTCACAGTCATTCCCTCATCCATTGGTAAAGCCACGTTTCCGTCAAAGTCTGTCCATAACCCGCGAGGGCCGCTTTTAGTTCCGCCACGCTACCGGGATCGGTCTTGGCCTCGATCACAAGGCGCCAGATGTCTGTGCCGCTGATCTTGCTCACGATCGCCTGCGTGATGACACCACGGCCGCTGTTGACTTCGGGTACAAGCACGGCATCGGCAGGCAGGGTCGACAGAGCGCCGCCCCCGAAATCGATCACGAACTTGCGGGTATCGCTTTTCTGTTCGACGCCGGCCACGCCGCCTTCGCCCACGCGGGTGCGCAGGATGCGGGCGCGATCGACGCTGCGGTCCCCTTTGGGGTCCATGCCCCAGTGCAGCCGGTAGGCATATTCAAGCGCCGCGCCTTTGTCGAACTTTCCGTCTGGAACCCAGAATGCGACGATATTGTCATTGCCCTCAAGTTTCGACGGGATTTCCACCAAGCGCACGGTGCCCTTGCCCCAATCGCCAATCGGCTCAACCATCAAGGACGGGCGGCGTTCGTAATGCGCCTGCGCGTCGAGGTAATCGTCGAAATTGCGGCTGCGCTGGACGAGGCCGAAAGACAGCGGGTTCTCCGCGCCCAGATAAGAACTCGCCAGACGCGGCGGGTTGTTTAGAGCGCGTAGGAAAGTCTCGCCGCCTCGGGTGTTGAGCACGAGATATTCGCTGTCATGCACAGAGGCGCGGAAATCGTCGAAGCCGCGCGGATCGGCCCCGCCGAAGAGATACATTGAGGTGAGCGGCGCGATGCCGATCTGGTCGGTCTTTTCGCGCAGGAACAGCCGGGCGGAGACCTCCATCTCGGTGTCCTCACCGGGGGTGATGACAAAGCGGTAAGCGCCGGTCACGGATTGGCTGTCGAGGGCGGCATAGACCGTGATCTGATGGGCGCCCGGCATCGGACGTTCGATCCAGAAATCGGTAAAGCGCGGAAATTCCTCGCCGCCCTGCATGGCGGTGTTGACCGCGAGCCCACGTGCGGAGAGGCCGTAGACCGTCCCCCGACCCAGAGCGCGGAAATAGCTCGCGCCCAGGAATGCGATCAGCTCGTCGAAAATATCGGCGCGGTTGAGCGGGTTGTGCAGGCGAAAGCCCGCAACACCCGGCATCGGCGTGTCTTCGGGGATCTGTTCGCTGACATTGCCACCATATTCGAAGTCATGGGTGGAGAACTCCATCGGCTGGGCACGGCCATCCACGATCTCAAAAATATGCACCGGTTCTTTGAACAGCCACCCGAGGTGAAAGGCGTGCAGCCGGAAGGCCTGTCCTTCATCCTGCCAGCGGGCGTGGTCGGGGCGGAAGCGGATGCGTTGGTAAGCATCGTAATCGAGCCCCGCGAGCGCGCCCTCGATCTTCTCCGCCTCGTGCCAATTCTCACCGGCCGCTTTGCGCATCTCCTCAGAGAGTGCATCAAAGCTGAAAGGCGGAAACTCGGGGGCCGCGACAGGTTCCGCAGGTGCGGGCTCTACGTTAGGAGCCTCGGTCGCAGGAACTTCGGCCTCTTGGGCCAAGAGCAAAGAGGGCATTACCGCAGAGAGGGCAACGGAGCCTGCCATAGCCGATAGAAACCGGCGGCGGCGCAGATTGTCAGGGGAAGTCTCAAGGGTTGCGGCGGAACCGGCGGGAATCGTCAAACTGGCACTCCGTGATGTCAGGGTCTGGAGGGTAAATAGGGCGTCAATTTTGCTGTGCAGCACAAAATGCCAATCTTAGGGTGTCTCTGGCGGAATGCTGCTTAATGCGGGCGGAATTCCTCCTAATCTCAACGCCTTTTGACCTTTTTTGTCCATCGCGCAAGTGGGATTCTATGCGCAGGATGCGGATTTACGCTGATGAAACGGCGATGTGATTTCGCAAATGCAGCATATATGTTCGTAAAAGTGTTACAGGGTTTTCGCGACCGGGTTCCAGTGAGGAAATGCACATATCTTTCCCACCTCTTTCGGGCTTGTGGCGGGGCGTGGGCGGCGCGACTCACCTCGTTTTTGCGAGGCGAAGGACGTGGATGGGCCGAACTCAGGGCGTGGGGGAGCGCGTTTTACATGCGAAAAGGGCGCCCCATCTGGGACGCCCTATCGAGAAACTTCTTCGGCGCAGATCAGCCTGCGATGGAGGCCGCCTGGATGCTGTCGACTGCGGCTTTCAGCGTGGCGTCAAACTCCGCGTCGCTTTGCTTGGCGTTCAGGCCTTCGGATAGAGCGCGGGAGAAGGACGCGATCATGCCGGTGTTTTTCGACAGGATGTCATTGGCCTCATCGCGACCGTAACCGCCCGACAGAGCCACGACCTTCAACACGCGCGGGTGGTCCACCAGCGGCTTGTAAAAGTTGGCCTCGGTCGGCAGGGACAGCTTCAGCATGACCTGTTTGCTTTCGTCCATGGCGTCGAGATGCTTGAGGATTTCTTCGCGCAGGATCGCTTCTGCCTCGGCTTTGTCCGCGATGGTGATGGTCACTTCTGGCTCAAGGATCGGCATCAGACCGGCCTTGATTACCTGTTCGCCGATCTCGAATTGTTGGTCCACGACGGCCTTGATGCCTTCCGGATTGGCGGCGTTGATCACCGAACGCTCTTTCGTGCCAAAGACCTTGAGCTTGGCGGCACGTGCCAAAAGGTCATCGAGACCCGGCATCGGCTTCATCAGTTGGACGCCATTGGCTTCAGATTCGAGCCCCTTGTCGATCTTGAGAAAAGGCACCACGCCTTTGTCTTCCCAGAGGAACAGAGAGGTCGGTTTGCCGCCCACTTCGCGGTCCATGGTCATCTCAAAGAGGATCGCGCCGATCACCTTGTCGCCAGTAAAAGACGGCGACTGGATGATGCGCGAGCGCATGGCGTGCACCATGTCGAACATCTCGTCGTCACCAGAATACTCGCTTTCCTCGACGCCGTAGAGTTTGAGCGCCTTGGGCGTGGAGCCCCCCGATTGGTCAAGTGCTGCGATGAAGCCTTGGCCTTCGCCCATTTTGGCGGTCATTTCTTGAATAGACATCTCATTCCTCTTTTTGACTCAAATCCCCCTCGGTCCCGAGGGCTTTCAGTTCTCACTCACCGAGTTACCTTGCCCGGCGGTCTGTCGCAATCTTGGTGGCGCTAACTTTCTGGAATCTCTTGCAGGTGGCGCGCAGGGCTTGTCTCGACGGCACGCTATGCCGCTTTTCCCGGCAACGTCTTGATACAGCGCAAATGCGCCTTTCAGGGCCGCTTTTTGTATCAAGAAGAGGCTGGGCGGAAATGAAAAGGCCCGCCAAACTCGGCGGGCCTTGATGTTTAGTCGAGGGCTACAACCCCGGGCAATTCCTTGCCTTCCATCCATTCGAGGAACGCACCGCCCGCGGTCGAGATGTAGGTGAAATCTTCGCCGTGGCCCGAGGCGTTGATCGAAGCCACCGTGTCGCCGCCACCCGCGACCGACACCAGAGCGCCAGCCTTGGTTTGCTCGGCGATCTTGTCGATCATCGCAAAGGTTCCCTTGCCGAAAGGCTCCAGTTCAAACACGCCCAGCGGCCCGTTCATGATCAGGGTCTTGGCGCCCTCAATGATCTCGCCGATGCGCTCGACGGATTTCGGACCGGCATCGAAAATCATCGCATCTGCCGGGCATTCGGTCACCGGAACGACTTCGTTTTCGGCATTTGCCTTAAACTCGCGGGCGATGACCACATCCACCGGCAGCACGATTTCGCACCCGGCCTCATCGGCCTTCTTGATGATCTCGCGTGCGGTGTCAGCCAGATCGTGTTCGCAGAGCGATTTGCCCACATCGACGCCCTCGGCGGCAAGGAACGTATTGGCCATGCCGCCGCCGATGATCAGATAATCGACCTTGCGCACCAGATTGCCCAGCAGGTCAAGTTTGGTAGACACTTTCGCGCCGCCGACCACGGCGACGACCGGGCGATCAGGGGTCGCCAGCGCGGCTTCGAGTGCCGAAAGCTCAGCCTGCATCAACCGACCGGCGCACGCCGGCAGAAGCTTTGCCACACCTTCGGTCGAGCCATGCGCGCGGTGCGCCGCAGAGAAAGCGTCGTTGACGTAAACATCGCCAAGTGCCGCGAGGGAGGCGGCGAATTGGCCGTCGTTCTTGGTCTCGCCCTCATGAAAGCGCGTGTTTTCCAAAAGCAAAACCTCGCCTGCGCCCAGATTGGCCACCGCTTCTTTCGCCGGGCCGCCGATGCAGTCGCTCGCGAATGTGACCGGCACACCCAGAACCTCGGCCACAGCATCCTTGATCAGCCCGAGGCTCATCTCCGGCACGACCTGACCTTTCGGACGACCGAAATGCGCCAAAAGCACCGGTTTGCCGCCTTTTTCCAGAATATCGTCGATGGTCGGCTTGATCCGCTCGATCCGCGTGGCGTCGGTCACCTTGCCATCGGCCACGGGCACGTTGATGTCCACGCGGGTCAGCACGACCTTGCCGGCCAGCTCCATATCATCGAGGGTTTTCCAAGCCATAGCAGTCGGTCCTTTCGGGGAGGTTTTGACATCTGACACTTGTTTGAACTCTGATCACCGCTTCGTCAACCGCCGTGACCGCTCACGGGCGCGATCCGGGAAAGGAGAGGCGAGATCGCCCTTTCCCTTGCCCTCTACGCAGATTAAACTGCGGCAAATTTTGACCGTTTTGCAGACGGTTTTCTATTCGGAGGAGCCAGTCATGGCCGACATCAAAGACCCTGAAAACACGATCATCATCACGCTCGAAGGCGGCGAAGTGGTCATTGAGCTTCTGCCCGACATCGCGCCTAAGCATTGCGAGCGGATGAAAGAACTGGCCCGTTCCGGCGCTTATGACGGCGTGGTGTTCCATCGCGTGATCGACGGTTTCATGGCGCAGACCGGCGACGTGAAATTCGGCAACCAAAACAAGGATTTCGAGCTGCGTCGCGCAGGCACCGGCGGCTCTGATCTGCCGGATCTTCCGGCCGAATTCTCCGGCATTCCGCATGATCGCGGCACCATCGGTGCGGCGCGTTCGCAAAACCCGAACTCCGCCAACTCGCAGTTCTTCATCAACTTTTCCGACAACCACTTCCTGAACCGTCAGTACACGGTCTATGGCCGCGTGATCTCCGGCATGGACGCCGTCGACAAGATCACCCGTGGCGAGCCGCCGATGTATCCGGATGCGATGATCTCCATGAAAGTGGCCGCCGATGCTTAAATCGCTCACCCTGATCGCCGCTCTGGCGGCGGGGCCGGCTTTTGCAACCGGTCTCGACATCACCGTCTCGGGTGAGGCCAATGGCGTTGTCCATATCGACCTGTTCGATGATGTGGCTCCGGGCCATGTCGAACAAATCACCAAGCTCGCCAACGAAGGCGCCTATGACAATGTTGTATTTCACCGCGTGATCGACGGCTTCATGGCCCAGACCGGCGATGTGCAATATGGCAAGATGGGCGCAGCCGATTTCTCGATGCAAATGGCCGGGCGCGGTGGGTCGACCTATCCCGACCTGAAGGCTGAGTTCTCGGATCAGTCCTTTGACACCGGCGTCGTTGGCATGGCGCGAAGCCAGAACCCGAACTCCGCCAATGCGCAGTTCTTTATCATGTTCGCCCCCGCGCCGCATCTCGACGGTCAATACACCGTGGTCGGCAAGGTGACCTCGGGCATGGATGTGGTAAATCAGATCAAACGCGGCACCGGTCCGAACGGCGCCGTCATCGGTGAGCCGGATGTGATGACGTCTGTCACCGTTACGGACTGAGTTGTAACTGTCCATCAATAGAAAAGGGCGCTCTCGGGCGCCCTTTTTCATGTCTGTCTTTCGGATTTAAAACTCGAACCTGAGCGCGGCAGAGGCCAATCCATCCCCCGCGCCATAGCCGCCCGACAGGTCCAAAGATGTCGAGCCGCGCAGGTAGATATTCGCCCCCAAAAGCGCCACGCCGTCTTCCGGTTCCTCGAAGGGCACGGAGATCAGCTCGGTCAAAGACAGTCTATCCGTCACTTGGTGGCGATAGGCCAGTTCCACCGCCGCAGGGGCGTCGTTGGCCTCATTGTAGGACAGCGTGCCGGACATCTCGCCCGCTCCCAATTCATAGCGCCCTTGTAGCTTGGCGTTGGCGTCATTCGTGTCGCCATCAACATATTCCAGCGCCACTTCGAACTGCCATGCGCCGCTCTGCCACGCGCCGCCGAGACCCAGCACCGTGGCGTCATACTCATCGACATAATGCAGAGAGGTCGCGATGCCTGCGTTTTGATAGCTCACGCCATAGGGCAGATAGTCGTCCTCGGTGATCGTGCCGTCGGTCAGGCGGCTAAAACCCGTGTCGGTGCGCATCAGCGCTTCCGGCAGCATCACGTCAGAGAGCAGCGGTCGGGCGAATTGATCATAAGCAGGGCGGGGGTTGCCGATCTCGAACCGGGCGCCGGAACTGAGGCTATAGCTCAGCGCTGCGTAGGTTTCATGTTCGCGACCCAAGGTGCCGAATGCCCCGAAGCTGAGCCCAAGCCCGTCCCAAGCGGTCGTCCAAGTGCCATCGCCCCCGAGCCACGCATCTTTTGTGTCGACGGTGGAGGCGCCAAGCGCGATCCAGCCGTCGCCGGTGATCCATTGGCCGGCGTCAAAAGACTGTGCCTGCGCCGTGTTGACGAGGCCCATAAGAACAAGGGGAAGGAAAGCGACTCTCTTCATGCGTGTATTCTGCGCCCAAAAACGCAAAAAATCCATGAATATCAGGGTCATTTAATATCACAAAACCGCGCAAATGCTGCGCGGTTTTGTTTTGTGTCGTTGCTCGAACAGGGCCTTAGCCCTTGCAAACCACCAAAGCGTGGCGCTTTTTGCCCGCTGAGAGTTTCATCGGCTCTTTGAGCATCTCGGTGGTGACCAAGAGGCCAGCATCTTTGTGATCTTCGTCATTCACCTTGGCGCCGCCCTCGGCAAAGAGGCGCTTCGCTGCTTTGCCGCTGTCGGCGAGGCCGGATTTAACGAAAAGCTGCACGATGGAAATGCCGTCGCCGATGTCGGACGCCGCCAGTTCCACGGTCGGAAGGTCATCGCCCACGCCGCCTTTCTCGAACACTTCGCGCGCGGTGGCCTCTGCCGCCTGCGCAGCCTCGACGCCGTGCAGAAGCGAGGTGACTTCATTGGCGAGAATGATCTTGGCTTCGTTGATCTCGGAGCCTTCAAGCGCGCCTAGACGCTCGCACTCTTCGACCGGCAGATCGGTGTAGAGCTTGAGGAAGCGGCCGGTGTCGGCGTCCGTGGTGTTGCGCCAGAACTGCCAGAACTCGTAGGGCGACAGCATATCGGCATTGAGCCAGACCGCGCCGCCTTGGGATTTGCCCATCTTGCGGCCATCCGAGGTGGTCAGAAGCGGAGTGGTCAGGCCGTAGATTTCATTGTCGAGCACACGACGCGTCAGGTCGATGCCGTTGACGATATTGCCCCACTGATCCGAGCCACCCATCTGCAAGAGACAGCCATAACGGCGGTTTAGCTCAAGGAAGTCATACGCCTGCAAAATCATGTAGTTGAATTCGAGGAAGGACAGCGATTGCTCTCGATCCAGACGCGATTTCACGCTCTCAAACGACAACATTCGGTTGACCGAGAAATGCCGCCCGATGTCGCGCAGGAAATCAAGGTAGTTCAACGCGTCGAGCCACTCGGAGTTGTTGCGCATCAGCGCGCCGTTGCCCTCATCCGCGTAATCGAGGTAGCGGTCGAACACCTGCTGCATGCCCGCGATGTTCTCGTCGATCTGTTCCGGCCCCAACAACGGGCGCTCGTCGGAGCGGAAAGACGGATCGCCCACCTTCGTCGTGCCGCCGCCCATCAGCGTAATCGGCTTGTTGCCGGTCTTCTGGAACCAGCGCAGCAGCATGATGTTCAACAGATGCCCGACGTGCAGCGATTTCGCCGTGGCGTCATAGCCGATATAGGCGGTCACCATCCCGTTGTTCAGCGCGTCGTCCAGCTCTTGCAAATTGGTGCAATCGGCCAAGAACCCGCGCTCGATGATCACGCGCAGGAATTCCGATTTGGGATGGTAGGTCATCTGTCACATTTTCCGTTCAAAGGGTCAGCGGGGCCTGATATATCGGGGTGCGCACCAAAGGGAAAGAGTGTGATGAGCAGTCAGGGTAAGAAGTCTCCGATCTGGGCCGCCGGATGTATGTCCGGCACGTCTCTGGACGGGGTGGATGTGGCGGTGTTGAAAACCGATGGTGTCGAAATTTTCGAGTTCGGCGAGAGTACGTTTCGCGGCTATTCGGAGCCTGAGCAAGAGATGTTCCGCGCCGAACTTGGCACCTGGCAGGCCTCGAATGAGCTGACCGAGCTGATCGAGACGGCGCACGCCGAGGCCTTGTCCGGGCTTGAGGGCTTTGAGTTGATCGGCTTTCATGGCCAGACCTTAAACCACGCGCCCGACGAGGGGCGGACCTATCAAGCGGGCGACGGGTCGGTTTTGGCGGAGGTCACGGGGGTTCCCGTCGTTTGGGATTTCCGCTCCTCGGATGTCGAAATGGGCGGGCAGGGCGCGCCTCTGGCGCCGTTCTACCATCACGCTTTGGCGCGCTACATCGGTGCCACCGCGCCGGTGGTGTTTCTCAATCTCGGGGGTGTCGGCAATCTCACTTGGGTTGACCCAACTGCGGCGGATCCTGCTGCGACGGGTGCGTTGCTGGCCTTCGATACTGGTCCTGCGAACGCGCCGGTCAACGATCTGATGCGCGCGCGTCGGGGCGAAACCCATGACGCTAATGGCGCACTTGCCTCCACGGGGCAGCCGGAGATGGAGATCGTGGCGCAGGGGCTGGAACATCCCTATTTTTACAAGATGCCTCCGAAATCTCTGGACCGGAACGATTTTCACGGGGTTCTCGAGGCGGTCGAACCGCTCTCCGACGCGAATGCCGCCGCCACCCTGACCGCCTTTGCTGCCGCCTCTGTTGCGCGCGCCATGGACCATTGCCCGACGCCACCCTCGGCGCTCTATGTCACCGGCGGCGGGCGGCACAACGCGACGCTTATGACGATGCTCAAAGCGGGGGTAGAGTGTCCCGTCCTGCCGGTCGAAGACGTGGGGCTTGATGGCGATATGCTTGAGGCGCAGGCTTTCGCCTATCTTGCGGTGCGGGTGATGTATGGGATGCCGACATCTGCGCCTTCGACCACGGGTGTGCGTGCGGCGATCGGGGGTGGGCGTATCTCGCGGCCAGATGTCGCGTCTGCGACTGCGGAGTGATCGCTAAGCCCTTAAAGTCCGGAAGGAGAAAATGGGAGGAGAACGAAACCCGACAGTTTGCGAGACGCAAATCTGCCGGGTCCAAAACTCGGAACAATGGGAAAACGTGTGGTCACTGGTTCCCCCCCCGACACTGGTTAACACGTTTAAGTTAACCTAACGTCATTTTTAAGCCAGTCTGGAAAACCTTACCATTTAGCGAAATCTGTGGGGAATAATGCGACAGTATTCCCCGTAACTCGAAACTATCTCACGCAAGGCACTAATCAGGCACGCGGAATGTCGAAACCCTCCGGCGCCAATTCGAATCCTTCGAACCGAAATCCGGGTGAGACCGTGCAGCCAACAAGGGTCCAGTCCCCGGTCGTCTTGGCCGCCTGCCAATGATGTGGCGGCACGATCAGCTGGGGCGTTTCGCCGGTCGCCAAATTCGGCCCGAGGATCACATCTCGCGCAGGGCCTGCCGCAGTTTCCGCCATTGAGAGCACCAAAGGGGCGCCCGCATAGTAGTGCCAGATTTCCGCGGCATCGACCCGGTGCCAATGGCTTTGCTCGCCCGCCTTGAGCAGGAAATAGATGCAAGTCCCTGTGGCGCGTGCGTCCTCTTCGGTTTCGGCGATCCAGGTCTGGCGATAGTGCCCACCTTCGGGGTGTGGGGCCAGATCGAGCTTCACGATGATCTCGTCTGCGGAAAGTTCTTTTATCATGATTTCAGATGCTTGCCTTGATTTCTCTCACGATTTTTTACGTTTTGGTCACTTTTTTAGGAACCATTTCGGCGGCGCCGAGGTTGATCCCACAGCAATAAGATCAACGGGAGACTTCCATGTCCAAGAAAATCCTTCTGGCGATGGCCTTTGCCGCGCCGACGCTCGCCGCTTGTCAGATGAGCAACACCGACACGAGCACCGCGATGGGCGCTGCTGCCGGTGCTGGTCTGGGCTACATCACCGCTGATGCGCTTGGTTCCAACGATGAATGGACCGTTCTGGCCACCTTGGGCGGTGCTGCTGCCGGCGCTCTTGTCGCCAAGGACGCAAGTGCTGCGACCTGTGCCTACTCCAACGGCGACGGCACCTACTACACGGCGAAATGCCCCTAAACCCCGTTTTCAGTAACCAGTGATCCTGTACGGTTTTAAAAGGTGAACTTGTATGAAAAGGCCCCTCAATGAGGGGTCTTTTTGCATCAGCTGTCGCGCTTGACGGAGGTGACGATCATCATCGCGATCACCGCTCCGATGGCATTGAACACAAGATCAAGCGCGGTGTTGATATAGCCGCCGACATTGGTGTCCGGCACCATAAGCACGGCGGAAAATTCGATGATCTCATTGAGCGCGCCCAACCCCATCGCGCCCAGTACCGGCAGGACAAAGGCGGTTTTCGTGCCTTTGAGCACGGGAAATGCGTGGGTCATGATGTGCCACAACAGCCATGCGGCGACACCAAAGCCGTAGGCATGGACCAGCTGATCGTATTTCAGAATGGTCATTTCGCCATCGCTGACAAAGGGGATCAGTTCAAGCGTATAGAGTACCGACCCGTTCACCGGAACGCCACCGCCAGCCATGTGCAAAAGCCCCCAAAGCGTGAGCGCCCAGAGGAGACAGGGAGGGTATTCGACCTTGCGCAGGCTGGTAGCGACCAGGCCGATCAGGATCAGCATGGTCAACACATAGATCACGAATTCGAAATTCCCGATGGCAAAGAACCAAAGCGTGAACCCGATGACATAGATCGCGGTGAATAGGCCGACCTGTTTCTCTGCGCGGGTGATTGGACCCATAGCAATTCCTCCTCTTTGACCGATCATCCTTTGGAGAAAACGGAAAAGAAAGAGGGAATTCGATTTGGCTCAAATCCTCGGGATCTGTGGCGCAGCGGTTTCTGCAAGCGGGCCGTTCATGCGTGGATCATCCATCACCTCGATGGCGCGGCCATAGGGGGTAAAGCCCGACCGGATGTAGAACCCCACGGCCTGCGGGCTGTCGAGGGTGCAGGTGTGGACAAAAAACCGTTTGATCGGGCGAGAAAAAGCCTTGTCCAGCGCGTGCTCCATCAACCACCGCCCGGTGCCGCCCCCGATCAGGCTGTCGTCCAAACCGAAAAAAGCCAGTTCGGTGTTGTCCGGATCACGGAAATCCAACTCGAGAAGCCCAAGGTCCGTGCCGTCTTTCCGCACGGAATAGACCTCGACATCCGGGTGCGTCAGGATCGCGGCAAGCGCCTCATCCGCCATATACATCCGCGAAAACCAAAGCCAATCCTCGCCCACACGACGGTAGAGCGCACGATACCATTCGTGATCGGGCGCCTCATGACGCACCAGTTCCAATCCCGGCTGCTCCGGCGCGGGTCGCGGTTCCGGTCGGGCGAACATTTCGAGATAGGTGACAATCGCGGCGAGCTTGCCGGAGGGCAACTCGTGGATGCCATCCTCAAGTGGGCAGGGAAGCGGGCTGGAAAGGGAAGCTGTGGTCATGGCGGGAAGGTGACGCAGACGCGCAGGATTTACAAGCTGTTCAGATCGTGATGCGCTGGTGAACTTTCCTGTGCTACAAGATTTTAAACACCCACAAGACCTAGGACCGTCCCATGCGCAGACCCGCCCTCTCTATGGTTTTTTCTGTGGCCTTTGGCCTCCTTCCTCAGATGATCATGGCGCAATCGGACCCGCATATGCATGGCGCGACGGGGCATGACGAGATCAATATGCCGGGCCTGCGCGGTCGGGACGCAACGGTGCAGGAAAGCCGCGAGATGGAGGTGATGTTCAAGGGCTTCACCACTTTGACCCGTGAGGTTGAAAACCTCCCCAACGGCATCCGGACCGTAACCGGTTCAACTGACCCTGAGGTGATGGCCGCACTCGTGAGCCACGTCGTCGGCATGACCGCACGGGTGGAAGAGGGACGTGACCCGCAGGTCTTCGTTCAATCCCCCACGCTCAACATCTTTTTTGCCCGTACCGGCGCGATTGAGACGGAGATTGAGGTGACGGAGGAGGGGATTGTGGTGGTGCAAACCTCAGACGATCCGGAGATTGTCGCCGCACTTCATGTTCATGCGGGCGAAGTGTCGGATATGGCGGAACGGGGAATGATGGCCGTGCATGAAAGGATGATGGGGCAGTAATGGGGGGAGGGTGGCAATGTTGAGGCCCGTTTAGGCGCAGCCCTCATCGTTACTTTTCTTCGACAAACAGCAACTTTTAGAGGAGCATTTTGCCGCTTTCCATAGTTTTTTATCTTGTTGGGTAACGACTTGATATTCTCCGAAACCCGCTCTTTTCTGTTTTAGGATCACGCGTCCGTCTACAGATGTCTCTAGAGCTTTCGTGCAAATATTTGGATTAGAACCTACATAAACTTCTTTTAATTTTAGAGAATTTCCCCAATCAAAGAAATGGTTATCCCTCTCAGTTTTCATCTCTTCGAGGTTAACGATTAGCCGATGCTCCTTTTCATAGGACCATTGGCTTTGCTTGGTTGCAAAGCATCTTTGAAGCTCTGCATCGCTTAGCCCAAAAATATTGGTTTCAGGCAGACCGACGGTCTCGTCGGGTAAGATTTCTTCGCGGCTCGCCTTGTATTCGACTCTAACTAGTTTTCCTCTCGATTTCTCGGGATGGTAATCAAATACTAAACATGCTCCGCGGTTTCGATCCGCATAATGTGCCCACATAAGAGGGGAGTAATGGTTATCTGAGAAACATATAAGGCCGTATTGTGCGTCCATTCGGTTGCTCCAATCTCGAATTGGGCGGCGAGCTTCTTGGCGCTTCGTCAAGTCAGTATCGTAAGGAATACGAAAGTTTCCGAGTTCGAAAATGTCATTGCATTTGTTGAAGCGAGAGACCTTTAAATGCTTGTTTTGAAGCGTCGAAATCAAATGCTTCGAAGGTGTATAGTAACAAAGCCGCATATAATTCTCCCTAAAACAAAAAGCCCCACCAATCTGGCGGGGCTTCTCTAATTCGTAAAGCGTTGAAGATTACTTCTTCAGGATCGAGGTCCCAGCATATTCCGCCGTTGCGCCCAGTTGTTCCTCGATGCGGATCAGCTGGTTGTATTTCGCCATCCGGTCGGAGCGCGACATGGAGCCGGTTTTGATCTGGCCGCAGTTGGTGGCCACGGCGAGGTCAGCAATGGTCGCGTCTTCGGTCTCGCCCGAGCGGTGCGACATCACGTTGGTGTAGCGCGCGCGGTGGGCCATATCGACGGCTTTGAGCGTCTCGGACAAGGACCCGATCTGGTTCACTTTCACCAGCATGGAGTTCGCCACGCCTTGCTCGATGCCAGAAGCCAGACGCTCCGGGTTGGTCACGAAGAGATCGTCGCCCACGAGCTGGACTTTATCGCCGAGTTTGTCGGTCAAAAGCTTCCAACCGGCCCAATCGTCCTCGGCCATGCCGTCTTCGATGGAGATGATCGGGTAGTCGTTGCAGAGCTCGACGAGGTAGTCGGCGTTTTCCTCGGAGGTGAGCGATTTGCCTTCGCCCTTCATCTCGTATTTGCCGCCCTCGTAGTATTCGGTCGAGGCGCAATCGAGCGCGAGGTAGATGTCTTCGCCCGGTTTGTAGCCGGCTTTCTCGATCGCAGCGAGAACGAAGTCCAACGCCTCACGGGTCGAGGAGATGTTCGGTGCAAAGCCCCCTTCGTCGCCAATGCCGGTGTTGTAGCCCGCGGCGGAAAGCTCTTTTTTCAGGGTGTGGAACACTTCGGCGCCCATGCGGATCGCTTCTTTCACGTTCGATGCCGAGACAGGCATGATCATGAATTCCTGGAAATCGATCGGGTTGTCGGCATGCTCGCCGCCGTTGATGATGTTCATCATCGGAACCGGCAACACGCGTGCGGCGGAGCCACCCACGTAGCGGTAGAGCGGCAGGGCGGAATAGTCAGCGGCGGCTTTCGCACAGGCCAGCGACACGCCGAGAATGGCGTTGGCGCCAAGGCGGCCTTTGTTCGGCGTGCCGTCCAGCTCGATCATCACGGCGTCCACGGCTTCTTGTTCGGTGGCGTCCATGCCGACGAGCGCTTCGGCAATCTCACCGTTCACGGCGGCGACAGCTTCGAGCACGCCTTTGCCAAGATAGCGGGACTTATCACCGTCGCGCTTTTCCACGGCTTCGTGGGCGCCGGTCGAGGCGCCCGACGGCACAGCGGCGCGGCCCATGGTGCCGTCTTCAAGAATGACGTCCACTTCCACGGTCGGATTGCCGCGGCTGTCGAGAATTTCGCGACCGATGATGTCGATGATGGTGCTCATTGAAGGTGTCCCTTTGCAATTTGGTTAAGCGGGCCAGTCGCCTGCTTGATACCAGCCGGGGCGTATAGGTCAACAACCCATGCGCTAACATCGGCCAACTCTTTGAAAACGGCGCATTCTAAAATGGCGCTAAAACAGGGATCAAATCCGGGGCGCTTCGAGATCGGCGATCAGCGTCTCGCGGTCGAGCCGCGCGAGTTTGCGTTCGCGCAAGAAGCTGTAGAGCCCGGAGGCGATGATCAGCGCAGAGCCGAGATAGGTCATCAGGTCGGGCCGTTCGCCAAAGACCAGAATGCCGCCAATCATCGTGAAGACGAGCCGTGCATAGCGAAACGGTGTGACGGCGGAGGCATCGCCAATGCGCATGCCCGCAACGATCAGCGCATAACCCAGCACGCCCGCGGAAATCGCCATGAGGGTCATGGCGGTTAAAGATGGGGTAAAGGCGGCGGCGCTGTCGCCGGAGATCCAGAGATTGAACATTGCGGCCGGGATCACGGCGAGGAAAGCCTGAAACGACACCACCGAGGAGGGCACCGCCACGTCCATAACTCGTGTCATTAGATCGCGCGTGGCCACGGCAGCGACCGTGATCAGCACCCAAAGCACCTGCGGTTCAAAGGCCGTCAGCCCCGGGCGGATGATCATCAACACGCCGGCAAACCCCACGCCAATCGCGCTCCACCGTCGCCAGCCGACGCGCTCGTCCAGAAACAGCGCGGCGCCCAGCGTGACCACCAGCGGCATGGATTGGAACACGGCGCCGACCGTGGAAATATCGACCCGCGACAGCGCGGTGACGAAGGAGACGGAGGCCACGGCTTCGGTCGCAGCGCGCAGCAAGATCACCGGACGCCAGTTGCGCGCCGCCAAGATCGGGTCACGACGCACCAAAGCCCAGATCAAAAAGGCGCTCGCGCCCCCGAAGGCGACGCACAACAGCACCTGTCCCACCGGCAAAGTCTTGGACAGCTGTTTGATGAACATGTCCTCCACGGTGAAAAAGGCCATGGAGCCGATGATCATAAGAATGGCGCGGAGGTTGTGCATGGTGGGTCCTGAGTGTTTTCCCAGACCTAGCGGGGAGGACACCCAAGCGGCAAGCTCTGTGAGGCGTCCAAAGCCGCAGACGGGGGAGGGCGAAACCACTCAGCCTTTCTTGTCAGCCCTTTTTGCGCACGCCGAAAAGTTCGAGGCGATGGCCTTTGAGATCGAACCCAAGACGCTCCGCGATCTTTTCCTGAAGCGCTTCGATTTCGGGGTCGACAAATTCGATGACCTGCCCGGTTTCCATATCGATCAGGTGGTCGTGATGCGCCCGGTCCGCCGCCTCATAGCGGGCGCGTCCGTCGCCGAATTCGAGCTTGTCCAAAATGCCGCGCTCTTCGAACAGCTTCACCGTGCGGTAAACTGTGGCGAGCGAGATTTTCGGATCCTTTTCGGAGGCGCGGGCGTAAAGCTCCTCGACATCCGGGTGATCCGCCGCCTCTTCGAGCACAGAGGCGATGACGCGGCGTTGCTCTGTCAGGCGCAGGCCTTTGGCCTCGCAACGCGTCAGGATCGTGTCGGTCATGGGGACTCCGGCTCAGGTGTTCGACCTAAAAGTAAAAAAACGGGCCGGATTGGTCCAGCCCGCTTTTGCGAATTGCTCGCAATTGTTGCGGCCCTCAATCGGGCTGAGCCTTAAAAGACTAGGGTGCCCTCCATCATGCGGATCGCCTGACCGCCGATGGTGACACCGTCGGGTGTCGCATGCACCGAAATGCGCGAGGGGCGGCCCATATCGTCGCCCTGATGGATTGTCATCGTGACATCATTGCCGACACGCTCTTGGAACAGACGCCCAAGCGCGGCTGCAGCGGAGCCCGTCGCGGGGTCCTCGGGGATGTTGTCCAGAGGTGCAAACATGCGCATGTGAACCGTATCACCATCGCGCCAATAAGCCGCTTGAGCAAAATCATGTTCCGTCTGGTAACGGGCGTGGCCTTCGCGAAAGGTGGCAATATCGCAGGTGATGCGCGCCAAAGCTGCGCGGGAGGTTAGCTCTGTGAATGTCGTGGGCAGCCCAATCCCCGCCATCACCGGCGCGGATTTAAGATCGCTCTCTGCCAGTCCCAGCGCTTTGGCGACCAGAGCGGGGTCGGGATGAGCAAAGGTTTTCAGTGGCTGGGTGGCAGTGAATTCCGCTTTGCCGTCCGCCACCTTCGCCGTGATCAATCCGACCTTCAATTCAAGCCGCAACTCCGGCCCGTGACCAAGTTCCGAGAGCGCCACAGCCGCGCCGATGGTCGGGTGACCGGCAAAGGGCATCTCCATCGTCGGCGTGAAAATCCTGAGCCGCGCGGTGTTCCCGGCGTTCTCGGGCGGGAAGAGAAACACGGTCTCAGAGTAGTTGAACTCGCGCGCGATCTTTTGCAGCTGCTCTTCGGGCAGGGCACCCGCGTCGGGCACCACGGCCAGAGGATTGCCGCCGAAGGCGCGGTCGGTGAAGACGTCATAGGTCAGGTAGCGGGTCATACATCCAACTCCGGTTCAGGGCCGACACGTTTGGCGACGGCAGCGACGGTGAGGCCCTGGACGATGATCGAAAACACCACGACGATATAGGTCGCCGTCAGGATCAGCGGCTTCCATTCGCTGTCCGGCAAAGACAGGGCGAGGGCGACGGAAATCCCGCCTTTGAGCCCGCCCCAGGTCATGATCGGAATGGTGCCCTTCGAAAAATTCGAGAAGGGTTTGAGCATCAGAACCGGGATCGCCACCGCCGTGAGCCGCGCTAGGAGTGCCAGCACGATGGCCATGAGCCCGCCGATGACGGAGGTGGTGTCGAACGCGACGGCAAAGACTTCAAAGCCGATCATCAGGAAGAGGATGGCGTTCAGGATTTCGTCGATCATCTTCCAGAAGGCATCGACATAGCGGCGGGTCTCTTCGGACATGCCGTATTTTGCGCCCACATCCCCGATCAAAAGACCGGCACAGACTGCCATGATCGGTGCTGAGACATGCAGCGCGACTGCCAATTCATAGCCGCCAAACGCAAGCCCCAAGGTGATCAGCACCTCCAAAGCGTAGTCATCAATCAACCGCATCACACGAAAGGTCAGCCAGCCCAGTACAAGGCCCAAGAGCGCACCACCGATGGCTTCTTGGGCAAAGAGCCAGAGCGCGCCTTCGACGGCATTCTCGGGCCCGTGGCTTTCCCCGTGGCCTGTGCCGGCAAAGGCCAGCCCGACGAGCACCAGATAGACCACATAGCCCACGCCATCGTTGAATAGGCTCTCGCCCGCGATCTTGGTTTCGAGGTTCTTGGGCAGGGACGCCTGACGCAACACCCCCAGCACCGCCACCGGATCTGTCGGAGAAATGAGCGCTCCAAAGGTCAGCGCAATCAACAAAGGCATGCCGGTCAGCCAGCTAAAGCCCGCGCCGACGACGGCCGTGGACAGCGCCACGCCCAAGGTCGCCATGAGAAACACCGGCTTCCACTGCGCCCTGAGATCGGAGACCTTCACATGAAGCGCGCCTGCAAAGAGCAACAGTCCCAACATCCCCTCCAAAAGCGCGTCGGAGAAATCAATCGCCATGACCTCGGCGCGGATGGTCTCTTCGACCTGAGAGGCGGGGTAAATCACGTCGAGGCCGATCACTGCGAGAGAGGCGATCAGGGCCACGACGAGAATGCCGATGGAGGAGGGCAGTTTCAAAAACAGGTAGTTGATCGCTCCAAAAGCGCCGGCGAGCACGATCAGAAGCGAGGTGATTTGCAGAAGTGTCATGGGGGAAACCTTGAAGGGGAACCTTAAAATCGTCTTGCCTCTGGTTTAAGACGATTTCTGGCAAAGCACACCACAGATTATCGCATACCGCTTTCGCAGGCACGGTAGGGGAACGTGGAAAGTTTCCCGTCAGATCAGGCGCTTGTCAGGGGCTTTTTAGGCGCAAATCGGCCCATATCGGTAAGTGATCGGAGGCTTGGCGCGACAACACGGTCTCCGCCACGCCCGCATCCCGCATCTCGAGCGTGTGCATAAAGGCGATGCGGTCAAGGGCCGCCATCGGGCGCGAGGCATGAAACGACCGTCCGGGCGCATGGATGTCGAAGGCGTCGCGCAGCGGATCGAGGCCCTGCGTGCGGGACCACTCGTTGAAATCGCCCAAGATGACGGTTGGACGGTCGTCGAGCTTGGCCAGATGCGCGCGAATGGCGTGAAGCTGTTTCTGGCGGGAGCTGCGCAACAGGCCCAGATGCACGCCCACGACCCGCAGATTGGGCAGGTCGACCGCCACAGACCCGCGCGGCTCCAGCCCCGGCAGATCAAAACGATGCACCGCCTCGACCAAGGCCCCTTTGCGCACAAGGATCGCGTTGCCATGCCAGCCGACGGAGACAGGCGAGGTGTTGACGGGCAGAGGCCTGAAATCCGTGTGCGTGTCGATCATCCGAGAGGGTAACGCGGCCGGGCGCGGCCCCAGGCGCAGATCGGCTTCTTGCAGCGCGATCACATCGGCCTCAAGGCTGTTGATCACGTCCAACACCCGTCCGGGCGCGCGTTTGCCATCCGTGCCTTTGCATTTGCGCAGATTATAAGAGGCGAGGCGCAGGGCGCCGGTTTCCACTTTCGGTATCATCTGGTTAACATAGGCATTCAGGACAAGGATTTCACCCGTGACGCACCAAAAGAGGCCCCTCAAAGAGCGCTTGCAAGATCTGATGGCCAAGGCCCGCAGCCAGCCTTTGGTGATGCGCCTCGTTTGGGTTGCGCTTTTGGCGGAATTCGTCGCGGGTCTCGTGGCAGCGCGCTACACCTCGTCTTTCATCGCGCTGGGCACATTCGGGCTGACGCTCATGCCGATGATCTTCGCGCGCCGCTTTCACATCTACATCCCTCGCTCTTTCATGGCGGGGATCGTGCTTTTCATCTTCGCGACGCTGTTTTTGGGCGAGGTGGGCGATTTCTACAATCGCTACTGGTGGTGGGACATCGTGCTGCATGGCGGCTCGGCGCTGGGCTTTGGCCTTGTGGGGTTCATTGCGATTTTTATGCTGTTCCAAGGCGACCGCTACGCCGCTCCCCCATGGGCGATGGGGCTCTTCGCCTTTTGTTTCGCCATGTCCATCGGCGCGATCTGGGAGATTTTCGAGTATACGATGGATCAGGCGTTTGGCACGAATATGCAGAAATCCGGCCTTCAGGACACGATGTGGGACCTGATCGTCGATGCAGGCGGCGGCCTTGTGGGGGCTGTGTCAGGCGCGATCTATGTGGCTTTCGACCGCGACACGCCTTTCGCCAGCCTGATCCGGGATTTCATCACCCGCAACAAGCGGTTGTTCGGGAAATATCGCTCGAAGTGAGAGATCAAGTTCCGCAGAACGTCTTGTGCACCATCTGATCTTCGGTCGGCGGATGCGTCAAATCCTGATCGTCTTCCGCCAAATCGAAAGGATTGCTCAGCACCCGCGCCAGACGCTCCGCCTTGCGATCGTCGCCCTCAAGAGCGGCTTGAATGGCCTCTTCGATCCGGTGATTGCGCGGGATGACGGTGGGGCTTGCCTTGGCGATGATCTCTTGCCAAGCCTCAGAACGCCGTGCCTCCCAACGCGGGGTCCAGGCATCAAACGCCTCCCGGTCCAACATCCAATCCCGCGCAGAGCCGTCTAGCAAGCCTCTGAACGTATTCGTGAAATCCGCGCCATCCTTGGCCATCAGGCCCAAGAGGTCCTGAATGAGCGGCAAATCCGCCTCATTCGGATCGGCAATCCCAAGTTTTGCGCCAAACACCGCGCGCCATTCCGCCTGATAGGCCTCCGGAAAAGCATTCAGCACCTCGGTCAGCGCATCAATCGCCTTGTGCTGCCCGCCCAGCTCTTCCTCCATTTGCGGCACGAAACACGACCCCAATTGCGCCAAATTCCAATGCGCAATCGAGGGCTGTTGCTCATAGGCATAGCGCCCGAACTGGTCGATGGAGCTATAGACCGCCTTAGGCGAATAGCCGTCGATAAAGGCGCACGGGCCGTAGTCAATCGTCTCGCCCGACACTGCCATATTGTCCGTGTTCATCACACCGTGGACAAAGCCAAGCCCCATCCATTTGGCGATCAATCGCGCCTGCGCTTTGACGATTTCGGCGTAAAGCTCCAGCGTATCTTTGGCCTGCGGGTAATGCCGCGCGCGGACATGGTCGGTCAAAATTTTGACAGAGGCCTCGTCGCCGCGTGCGGTGAAATACTGAAAGGTGCCAACTCGGATGTGGCTGGACGCAATGCGCACCAAAAGCCCGCCGGGGTAGGCGCGCTCACGTTGCACCCTTGCACCAGTGCGCAGAGCCGCTAAAGCCCGTGTCGTCGGCACACCCGCCGCATGCATGAATTCACTGACGATATATTCACGCAGCACCGGCCCGATCCACGCCCGTCCATCGCCATTGCGCGAATAGGGCGTGCGCCCCGCGCCTTTGAGGTGGATGTCAAAGCGGCCATCCTCTGTGAGCACTTCCCCCAAAAGCACCGCCCGCCCATCGCCCAGTTGCGGCGACCAGCCGCCGAACTGATGCCCGGCATAGACCTGCGCAATCGGATCGGCGCCCTCGGGGATGACATTGCCCGCAAGCATCGGCGCATCCCAATCGGACACGCCCAAAGCCTCCGCCAAAGGCGCATTCCACAGCATCACCTCGGGCGCGGGCGAAAGCTCCGGCGCGATCCTCGTGTGAAACTCTTTCGGCAGGCGGGCATAGGAATTGTCGAACTGGGTCATGCGCCTAACCTAGTGCGTCTTCTTCTTGGCGCAAATACTCATTCATCCCAGACGTCGCACGCGCTCCGTCAATAGATCAAAGAACCCATCCGCATCCGCATCCCCCATGAACATCGCATTCTTCGGGCGATCCGTGACGCCCCACCAATCGGCAACGGTCATGCCGCGGGTCAGTTTCGACTGGGTTTCAATCTCGACATTGATGAAGCGCCCGGAGAACAGCCCCGGTTTGATCAGATAGGCGATCACCGTCGGGTCGTGCAGCGGGCCACCCTTAGAGCCGTATTTCTCGATGTCGAAGCGCTCAAAAAAGTCGAGCCAACCCGCGACCACCTCGCCAAGGTGATTGCCAAACTCCTTGAACGCCTGCAAACGCGGTGCGGTGACCAGCACCTTGTGGGTGGCATCCAGCGGCATCACCGTCAGCTTTACGCCGGATTTGAACACAATATCGGCGGCTTCCGGATCGACGTAGATGTTGAACTCGGCGGCGGGGGTGATGTTGCCAACCTCAAAATAGGCGCCGCCCATCAGGACGATTTCCTGCACGCGCTCGACAATATCCGGGGCTTTTTCAAAAGCCGTCGCGATGTTCGTCAAAGGCCCCATCGGACAAAGCGTCACCGTGCCGGGGGCCTCGCGGCGTAGCGTCTCGATGATGAAATCCACGCCGTGCTGCTTTTGCAAAGGCATCGTCGGTGTCGGCAATTCGATCCCGTCGAGGCCGGTTTTGCCGTGCACGTGTTCGGCGGTCACCAGCGTGTGTGCCATCGGCCTGTCACAGCCCGCGAAAACCAACACATCGGGTCGCCCGGCCACTTCGCAAATTTTTCGCGCGTTCTCGGAAGTGCGCTCGATCGGCACATTGCCCGCGACAGCGACGATGCCCAAAAGGTCGATCTCCTCGGGCGAGCCAAGCGCCAGAAGGATCGCCATGGCGTCATCCTGTCCAGGATCCGTGTCGATGATGATTTTGCGCGGGAAATCCGACATATGCGTGCCTTTAACTGGTTGGTCAAAGACGCAGCATGCTCCGCGTTGGTCGGGATGTAAAGCCGCTCAGGGACACGACTTTGCGACGCAGTTAGCGCCGGACCTGACGTGCCCCATCCGCGCCGCGCACGATTACAGTGCGAATGCCTGCGATGTCTGCATTCGACAGCGACTTCGCGGCCGTGATCTGACGCTGTGCGGCCGTGCCCGCAGGGGCGCTTTGCGACGGCGCGCGCAGACGGAAATCGAACACCAATGTGTCGGCGCTCTCGGACGGCACGGCGACCAGTTCGGCGTCATAATAGCCGGAAGAGGGCAGGGCGGCGGTCGCGGTCACAATCGCGCCGGAGGCGGATTTGACCATCTGCATCTCAATGATCTGAGGCGCCAGCGGGCGGGTGTCGACAAAGACCGGGTAGCCTTTGCGGGGGGCGAGAGTTTTGAGCACAGTGACGTTCTGACCATTCTGATCGACCGCAACGGATTCAGATTTGCCGAACCAGTTGAGCGGATTGAATCGCGACTCTTTCACTGTGGCGCACCCCGCCATGAGTGACAGAACCAGCCCCGAAATGATCACCTGACGCCGCATCGGCTTCTCCCTTACACCTTCGTGATGAAAGGGCTACCCGAAAAGCCCCCTATTGAAAAGCCCGCGTTGCAGCGCCCCGGCTCAAAACGCAGGACAAAGGCGGCGGACTGGACCTTTGCCGGGCAACGGCTTATGTGAATTTGGCAGCAAAACCGAGGGTCCGATCATGGCGCAAGAGAAGTTCGAAGAGATTGTCGAAACCTTTGAGTTTCTGGACGATTGGGAGGACCGCTATCGTCATGTGATTGAAATGGGCAAGGCCTTTCCACCATTGGATGACGCCTTCAAAGTCCCCGCGACCAAGGTCGAGGGCTGCGCCTCGCAGGTCTGGCTGGTGCCGACGATCGAGGGCGGTAAATTCGAGTTCCAAGGCGCCTCGGACGCGATGATCGTGCAAGGCCTGATTGCCATTTTGCATGAATTGTTTGCCGGATTGACTGTCTCCGAGGTGCTGACCACCGATGCGCCCGCCGAGCTCGCGCGACTGGGCCTCGACGAACACCTGTCGTCGCAGCGTTCCAACGGTCTGCGCGCCATGGTTGAGCGCATCATAGAGACCGCGCAAAAAGCGTCCTGAGGACGGTAGGGCCAAGTTCTCTACTTGGCAAATGTTCTCTTTTTGTTCATGCTTGAGGCATGAGCCACGAATCCAGAATCTCCACCGTTTGTTCGAGTGATTTTTTCGACGAGACCCTGCCTTTGGGGCTGGTGCCCAAGGCCCGTGGCAGCACGTCCAATGCCGCCGGGAGGTTCGAGCGTCTCGCTCGCGAAACCTTCATCGACGGTTGGGATGCGGAGTTGGAGCAAAGCGTGATGCGCACCACCACTGTGGACGAACGCCCGCGCAAGATCATCACCCGCAACGACAGTCCAGACATTCCCTTCGACCGTTCGATCAACCCCTATCGCGGCTGCGAACACGGCTGTTCTTACTGTTTTGCCCGCCCGAGCCATGCCTATCTCGGTCTGTCGCCGGGATTGGATTTCGAAACCCGGCTGACGCGCAAACTCGGCGCGGCGCAGGTTTTGCGGCGTGAACTTGCGGCCAAAAGCTATGAGGTCGCGCCGATTGCCTTGGGCACCAACACCGATCCCTATCAACCCATCGAGGCGCGTGACCGCATCATGCGCAGCATTCTCGAGGTGCTCGCGGAGCACAATCACCCGGTGACCATCGTCACCAAAGGCACGCTGATCGAGCGCGACATCGATATTTTGGCGCCGATGGCCGCGAAAGGCCTGGTGCATGTCGGCGTGTCGGTGACCACGCTGGGCTCGCGCCTGTCACGTCAGTTGGAACCTCGAGCGCCGGTGCCTGCTCGGCGGCTGAAAACCATACGTGCGCTCGCGGAGGCGGGCATTCCGGTCCGCGTCATGGTCGCGCCGGTCATTCCCGCGCTCACCGATCATGAGTTGGAGGCCATTCTGACTGCGGCGGCCACCCACGGGGCCAAAGCGGCGGCCTATATTATGCTGCGCTTGCCTCTGGAGGTCGCGCCTCTGTTCGAGGAATGGCTTGAAACCCATGTGCCGGATCGCGCCGCGCGGGTGATGAACCGGGTGCGCGAGTTGCGTGGCGGCAAGGCCAACGACAGCAGCTTCGGCACGCGGATGCAGGGCGAGGGCGAATGGGCGGAACTGATGTTGAAACGCTTCGAGATCGCGTTGAACCGCACGGGGCTCACGCGCGAGGGGACGCCTCTGCGCTGCGACCTGTTCTCCGTGCCGCCGAAACCCGGCGATCAACTGAGCCTGTTTTAAAACGCGTCCTCGGCACTGTCCGCTTTGGCCGAAAACGGCCCAAGGCGTGCCACCACCTGTTCAAGCGTTGGACGGGGGCCTTTGGGGGTGCTCTCCAAGGCTTGTTTCATGGCTTTGAGATGTGCGGGCGAGGTGCCACAGCATCCGCCAATGATCTGTGCGCCCGCATCACGCGCCAGTAGAGCGTAATCGGCCATCGTCTCTCGCGTAACATCGTAGCGCAGTTTGTCCTCGATAACACGCGGCAGACCGGCGTTGGCCTTGGCCACGATGGGGCATTCGGGCGCGCGGGCGGTCAGGTCCAGAACGCTGCGCACCACAGCGGAGGGCCCCGCACCGCAGTTCGCGCCGTAGGCCAGAGGCGGCGGCGCCATATTTTCCACCAGCGCTGAGAGCTGCGCCGGGGTGACGCCCATCATCGTCGCGCCGCCCGTGTCGAAACTCATCGTCCCGACCCATGCGAGCCCCGCCTCGCTGGCGCCTTTTGCGGCGGCGGTCAATTCCTCGAGCGAAGACATGGTTTCGATCCAGGCTATGTTGACGCCGCCGGCTTTCAGCGCTTGCGCCTGATCAAAAAACATCTCTACGGCAGCCTCGTGGGAGAGTGTGCCCATCGGGGCCAAAATCTCTCCGGTCGGTCCCATAGTGCCCGCAACGACCACCGGGTGTGTGGTTGCGTCGGCGGCTTGGCGGGCCAAGGCGGCTGCGGTTTTGTTGATTTCAAAGACCTGACCTTTGGCGCCAATGGGTTTCAGCCGCGCCGAGGTGCCACCAGAGCTATTGGTCAGCAGAATGTCTGCCCCTGCGGCGATCGAGTCTTTGTGCACCGTCAGGACGCACTCCGGTCTGTCTAAATTCCACATCTCCGGCGCCATGCCTCGCACCAGCCCCATGTCGTAGAGAGACGTCGCCATCGCGCCATCGGCCAAGAGCCAGTCGCGGGAGGCCAGAAGGCGGCTCAACACGGTGTCGGTATGCGTAGCGGGCATGTGGTCTCCGGAAAATGCAATGTCGGATGTCCTAAAGCCTTTCTCGGCTGGAGGCAAAGTGTCTCCGCGAAAACTGGCGCTGCAACGGTCTCATTTGCGGCGGCGCCCCAGAAGCTTGGAGAAACGCAAGGTCGGGTGAGTGGCGGAGCGGGCGGCTTTCATCGGGTTTGCGGTCACTTTCGGCGGCGGCGCGGTCACGCGGCGCAGGATGTCGATGCCAGCGACAGTGAGTGCCAGTCGCGTGGGTGCAGCCAGATAAAGCGTTTCCCAATGTGGGGCGAAGGCCAATTTGAACCGGCGCAACCCAGCTGCACCGGAGCGGGTCAGGAATTTTTGCCGCAGCCAGCAGGTCAGCGGATCACGATCTTCGCCTTGCCATGGCACGGCGGCCAAGGACAGGCGGGGCACGCCTTGTGAACGGGCGACCTCAATGGCTTTGACGATCAAAAGCTGGATCGAGCCATCGGGCGCGGCTTCGCCGGAGCGCATCAGATCAAGTGTCATCTCGCTGCGGCTCTCATGAAAACTGACAAAGGCCACGAGATTGGTGCCTTGCCATCCCAAGAACACCCGCTGACAGGAAATATAATCGCGATCATAGGTGCCCATAGAAAAGCCGCGCTCTTGGCCGCGCATCGCCAGCCATTCGGCGGCCACGCGGTCCATTTGGTCGAGTGGCAGATTGCGCGTGCCTTCGGTGACACGGATGCGTCCCTCTTCGGCCTTGCGCAGGACGCGTCTCAGCTGCCGGGTTTTGGAGCCTTCGAGGTTGAACTCTGCAGGCGCGAGCCAGGCTTCTTCGGCGGTGGGTAGCACTTGCCAGCCTGCACAGCGGGCGGAGGCGGCCATGCGGGCACCGCATTTGTAGATCGCGGGCATCCGGTAACGGCGTGAGGCGGCACGGGAAAGGGCGGTGCGGGTTTGGCCGGGACACTGCGGAGAAATCG
Source organism: Celeribacter sp. PS-C1 (assembly GCF_019429625.1). GTDB lineage: Bacteria > Pseudomonadota > Alphaproteobacteria > Rhodobacterales > Rhodobacteraceae > Celeribacter. The sequence continues at coordinate 289,793 of NZ_JAHXRW010000004.1, read as the reverse complement.
GATCAGAGAGCATCACCAGCGATTGCCCAATCGGCGAGGCCAACCCAAGGGGCGTGCCGTCGGCTGCGGATAAAAGAGAGAAATCACGAGTGCGCAAGAGTCCGGCTTCGGCGCGCGGAGCTGCGAAAATCTGCGCTTCGAGTTGCGGCGGCAGGTAAGGCGAGGGGGAGGTTTTCACCAGATGCGGCTCGCGCGCCAGATTGCAGCGACGCGGCCCCCGCAAAACGAACAGCGCCGAAATTGCGGCGGGCACCCCGTAGTAGATCAAGCGAAAGGCGACCACGGCACCCAGAAGTGGCTCAAGCGGGATCGCAGGCAGCAGGGACGCCAATGTGGCCTCAAACGGACCAACACCGCCGGGGGTCGAACTGATCAGACCGGCGCCGAGAGAAAAGAGATAGGCCGACACGGTATGGCCGAGAGGCAGCAATAGGTGATCGGGCAAAAGCACATAGAGCGCGAGGCCCGCGCAGATCGTGTCGATGGCGGCGAGGCCAACGACGGTGACCATGGTCTTGATCGAGGGCCAGGGCAGGCGGACCAAGGCACGCGGCGGGTAGATCGAGAGCGCGGCCAGCGTGAGGAAAAGCGCGATGGCGCCGATTGCCAGTGTTTCCATCCACGGCACTTCGGGTTGAAACACCACAAGCGCCATGGTGGCCACCACAGCCCAGCCCATGAGGAACGACAGAGCCACGGCGCCGGACAACCGCGCCGCTTGCCACAACGTTAGTTCGGGGAGCATGCGCCAGCGGATGAGTGTGCCGGTCAGCGCGCCGAAGCCGAGCGCCTGCGACAGGCCGATGGCGACGATGCCGGAACTGCGGGCGGAACTGTCGGAAATGCCGGTGCCAAGTTGGGCGTGGAGCACCCGGTCGTATTGGCCGACGGCCCAGAAACTGGCGAGTGTGGCCAGCCCCGCGAGGCCCCATTGACCGGGGGTGACCGTGGCGACGGTGGCAAACACCGCTTTCATGTCGAGATGCGCGACTTTTTCCCACAACAGCCAGGCGAAAAACACCATGACGGCCAGCGGCACCATCTGTTTGCCGAGGAGTTTGGAGAGGCCTTTGCGGTCGCCTTGTCGATCCGTAGGGCGATCCGTGGGGTGATCCAACGGTGCAGGCGTCGCGGCCTCATCCAAAGGCGGGCTCAGGATGGACGATCGTGTGAGGGCGTCCTCGATCTCGATCTGACTGTGTCGCATGAGCGGTCTTCCTTTGTCGACCTTTGGGCCTGTCGGAGCGGCCAAGGCAGCAGCCCGTGGGATACACCTTTCAGGGGCGTGTCTCTATGAGGCACACGTTCCATGAAGCGCTGAGGTGTTTTTGAAAGCCTTAAGCGCATATTCCCAATATTCGATTAAAGCCATCAGACCGTTCCGGATCGGGACGGGGGCGTGGCTTTGACGCGACCTGCGATAGGGGCGTCCTAGCGGATATTGGGAGAGATTTTATGAGAACAAGGCCTGCACGCGGGTTGCAGGCCTCTCAGGGCGTCACGTTGCAGTGACGATATGGCGATGATGCTGTGAAGCGGAGGCTTAGCCTTCTGCCAGCTCGGCTTTGGCTTCACTGAGGAAACCGGTGTAAAGTGTGCGCAACTCCTGCATATCCGCAGTGCCGCCGAGATCCTCGGCGACTTTGGTGAGCACGTCTTCAAAGCCGGCCTCTTTCATATCCGCGCGGATCACTTCTTTGATGTATTCATCGAGGTCTGCCGAAGATTTCCCGAGTTTCTCGGCAGCCCAAACAGCGAGTTTCTTGTTGGCGCGGGATTCGGCGCGAAACTGAGCCGCAGAGTCATGGGCATATTTGCTTTCAAACGCAGCTTCACGTTCGTCGAAAGTGGTCATGGCTGGCTTCTCCTCATTCAACCTTTGGTTCAGATTATGCCCGCCCGACATGGGGGGAGCAAGGAGCTAGATCAATGTTTCGTTGAAATTCTGGGCGAAATTAAAACCCGACACCATGTCGATCTCCGGCGACAATTGTAGATCAGATTTGCAGCCCACCTTGCCCCGACGCCCGCCTTGCCCTAAAGAGCGCATCTGAAGTGGCCGGTCGCATCGATTCCCGGCCCCACTAGCTTTTGGAGGCCCCATGGCGCGCCGCAAGAAAATCTACGAAGGCAAAGCGAAAACGCTCTACGAAGGTCCGGAACCGGGCACTCTGGTGCAGTATTTCAAGGATGACGCCACCGCGTTCAACGCCGAGAAAAAGGCGACGATCGAAGGCAAGGGCGTTCTCAACAACCGCTTGTCCGAGTTTTTCATGACCGGCCTGACGTCTCTGGGCATCCCGAACCACTTCATCAAGCGCCTAAATATGCGCGAGCAGCTGATCCGCCAGTGCGAGATCATCCCGCTCGAAGTCATCGTGCGCAATTATGCCGCCGGCTCCATGGCGAAACGCCTCGGCCTCGAAGAGGGCATGCGCCTGCCGCGCCCGATCATCGAGTTCTCCTACAAGGACGACGCTCTGGGCGATCCGCTGGTGCCCGAGGAATATATCATCGCCTTCGGCTGGGCCTCTCAGCAGGACCTCGACGACATCGTCGCACTTGCGCTGCGCGTCAACGACTATATGTCCGGTGTGATGTATGGCGTGGGCATCAAGCTGATCGACTTCAAAATCGAGATCGGTCGTGTCTGGGATGGCGATTTCATGCGTCTGATCGTGGCCGATGAAATCTCGCCTGACAGCTGCCGCCTGTGGGACATCGAAAGCGGGCAGAAGCTCGACAAGGATGTGTTCCGCCGCGATCTCGGCTCGCTGACCGATGCCTACACCGAAGTGGCGCGTCGTCTGGGTGTTTTGCCGACGAATGGCCCGATCGGCGATAAGCCGACGCTGATCAACTGAACTTTCAAAGACTGCCCGAAAGAGGATAACCCCATGAAAGCCCGCGTTTTTGTTATGCTGAAAAACGGTGTTCTGGACCCCCAAGGCGCCGCCGTGCAACACGCGCTGGGTGCGCTTGGTTTTGACGGCGTGAACGAAGTCCGTCAGGGCAAGGTGATCGAGCTCGATTTGGCCGATGGCACCACCGAAGCGACGATCAACGAAATGTGCGAGAAACTGCTCGCCAACACGGTGATCGAAAGCTACCGGGTGGAATTGCTGTAAGCCTGAGTCTGCTTCGCAACCTTTCGAAAACCGCTCCTTCGGGGGCGGTTTTTTCGTTTTGTGCAAGAGATTTGGGGAAATTTCGAGAAACCTGCCGTCTGTGGTAAACTCTTCGGATCAAAGCGGAGGAGGGGGAGATGGCAAATCTAGGAGTTACTTTTCCACGGCAGGACGGGTTGATCTATCTCGCCGAGGGCGGCGTCGAGACGGAGATCATGTATCGCCACGGGCACAAACTCCGAGAATTCGCGATGTTCGAACTCATGGATAAACCGGAGGCGGTCGAGGATATGCGCGATATGTATCGGCGCTACCTCGATGTGGCGGCACGCTACGGGTTCGGCGCTCTGATGGCGGGGTTCGATTACCGTGCGAGCCCCGATTGGGCCGAAAAACTCGGGTATTCGCCTGAGGGCCTCGTGGAGATGCAGCAGAAGTGTATCGATTTTCTGAGAGATGTGTCTGCGCCTTATCAGGATGATATCCCTGTTATCGCGATAGCAGGCTGTGTCGGGCCGCGCGGCGACGCCTATGAGTTGAACCGCAATATCACGGCCGAGGAGGCTGAAGACTATCACAGCACACAGTTGGCGACGCTCAAGGACTGTGACGTCGATATCGTTTGGGCGGCGACACTCAACAATGTTCCCGAAGCTGTCGGAATTAGTCGCGCTGCGGCAGCGGCGGGCTTGCCGGTGAACATCTCCTTCACGCTCGACAGCACCCACAGACTGAAGTCCGGTCCGACGCTCAAAGCGGCCATTGAGGCGACGGATGCCGAGACAGGAGACGCAAAGCCCGATTCCTACGGGATCAATTGTTCGCATCCCGTGGAATTTGCGCCCGCGCTGGAGGCGGGGGTGTGGAAAGGGCGCTTGCGGTCTTTGCGCCCGAACGCCGCGAAGATGGACAAGATTTCGCTCTGTCAGTTGGGGCATATCGAAGAGGGCGACCCTGAAGAACTTGGCCAGATGATGGGTGATCTGGCGCGCGCCTATCCGTCTGTTGATATTCTCGGCGGGTGCTGCGGCACATGGGACAAGCATTTCGACCGAATTGCACACTATGTCCGCGAGGCGCGACAGGATCTGCAGCCCGCGTAAGGGAGGCCGCTGGAGCGACAAATTCAGTTCGCGCGAGGTTCGGCGTCGGATCACACTTGATCCAAGCGCCACCTCGGCGTATCAGGCCCCAAGTTATCTGCCGCTCATGCTGCCAAGGAGCTCCTCGATGAAAGCCGCCGTTCTGCAATTCCCCGGTTCCAACTGTGACCGCGACATGTATATGGCGCTCAAAAATGCGGGCGCCGATGTCACCATGGTCTGGCACAAAGAGGCCGATCTTCCGGCCGGTGTCGATGTGATCGGTGTTCCGGGCGGCTTTTCCTACGGCGACTACCTGCGTTGTGGGGCAATTGCGGCCAACTCGCCGATCACCAAAGCACTCAAAGCCCACGTCGAACGTGGCGGCTACGCTTTTGGCATCTGCAACGGCTTTCAGGTGCTGACCGAGGCGCGGCTTTTGCCGGGTGCGCTGTTGCGCAACGCCGGTTTGAAATACATCTGCCGCACAGTGGATCTCTCGGTCGAAACCACCGACAGCCCCTATACCTCTGCCTACACGCAGGGCCAGCACATTGGCATTCCGATCGCGCACCATGACGGCAATTTCACCGCCGACGAGGATACGCTCGACATGCTCGAAGGCGAAGGTCGGGTGGCGTTCCGCTATGTCAACAACCCGAACGGCTCCAAGCGCGACATCGCCGGCATCGTCTCGGAAAACCGCCGCGTGCTCGGCATGATGCCGCACCCGGAGCGCGCCGCAGAGCCCGCGCATGGCAATGAAGATGGCAAGCATTTCTTCACCTCGCTGATCGATGCGGTGGTTTCCGCCTGACACCTTTGTTTTCCGGCAAGAATTTGCTCAAAACGCCCCCAATCGGGGGCGTTGCTGCTTTGTGGGCTGATGGCTTCCCCTTGCGGGCGATGCCCACGGGCGCGTAATCTCTAAGTATGAGTGACACCGGGGGAAAATCTGAAGCGGGAAGATCCCGTACCATGGGCTGGACCGGGCGTCTGGCCTTGGTCGGTTTTGTCATGGCCGCAGTGGGTGTGGTCTGGGTGTCGAACCTGTTCCTGACCGAGCGCTACACCACCGTGACCCGCAACCGCGCCGAGGTGCGTCAGGCGCTTTACGCGGGTAACCTGATGAGTGAGTTGCAGCGAAACTCCATCGTGCCGACACTTTTGTCGCGCGACCCGGTGCTGGTTGGCGCGCTCACCTCGAATGATTTTCAGCAGACCTCGCAACACCTGATCACCTATGTCGACGAGATCGGCGCGGCGGGGATCACGTTGTTGGACGAAACCGGCCGGGTGGTCGCGGCCACGGATCGCTCGCTTTTGGGTACGAACAACCGCCAAAGCCCGAATTTTGTCGATGCCCTGCGCTCGAACGACACGATTTTCAAGGCGCTGCAACTCGACAATGGCGCCTATGAATTCACCTATTCGCGCCGGATCGACGTCAACGGGTCACTCGCAGGTGTCATCGTCGTCAAGGTTGACCTCGCCAAGTTCGAGAAAAGCTGGGCGGGCATTTCGGATGCGGTGATCGTGGTTAATTCCGAGGGCAATATCATCCTCTCGACCGAACCGCGCTGGCGCTCGAAATCTGAAAGCGAGGCCTTGGCCACCCGCGATGCGCCCACCGCCATCGAACGCGCGTTTCAGCTGACGACGGATTGGTCGGCAAGCCCGGATGAGACCTATTTGGGTGGCGAGGCGGTGATGCGTCTGGAAAGCCGTATTCCGTTTCGCGGCTGGCGCATGACGTCGTTCACCACCTACGCCTCGGTGCGCGAACGGGTGAACGGCTTTCTGGCGCTTGAGATCATGGGCTTTGCCATTCTTCTCTCCGGCGCTTTCTACATGACCTCGCGTCGTGCCGTGTCGCGTGCGGGTCTGTTCCAACGCGAAAGCGCCGAGCTGCGCCAGTTGAACGCGGCCCTGCAACGCGAGATCGCCGAACGCAAACGCGCAGAGAAGAGCCTTGAAGTCGCGGAGCAGACCTTGGCGCAATCGTCGAAATTGGCGGTGTTGGGCGAGATGTCCGCAGCTGTCAGTCACGAGTTGAACCAACCACTGGCCGCGATGAAAACCTATCTTGCAGGCGCGCGGCTGTTGATCAAACGCAAGCGCTCGGAGGAGGCTTTGGCCTCTTTCGGGCGGATCGACGATCTGATCGAACGCATGGGCGCGATCACCAAACAGTTGAAATCCTACGCCCGCAAAGGCTCGGATCAATTGCAGGAGATCGACCTGCGCGATTGCGTGTCCTCGGCGCTCTCGATGATGGAGCCGCAGTTCCGTCAGGGCGCGGTGGAGATCATCAAAAGCCTGCCGCCCGAACCTGTCATGGTCGACGGCGACCGCGTGCGGTTGGAGCAGGTGCTGGTGAATCTGTTGCGCAACGCTTTTGACGCCAGCAAAGCCTCCGAGGAGCCGCAGATCGAGATCATGGTCACCGGCGGCGTTTTGGGCGGCACTCAAGCAAGTGTGACCGTGCGTGACAACGGTACAGGCATCGAAAACCTCGACGATCTCTTCGAGCCTTTCTACACCACCAAGGCGCCGGGTGACGGGGTCGGGCTGGGCCTTGCGATCTCCTCGGGGATCGTGGCCGAACTGGGCGGGCGTCTGATGGCGCGCAACCGGCCAACGGGCGGCGCGGCCTTTGAGATGGTGCTTCCGCTGTCGCGCGAGGCACAGCACGCGGCGGAATAAACGACAGAATTTTGGGAACCAATCGGCTCTCTGAGACGTTTAGCCCAACGGGCTACAAGAAAAAGGAAGAACACCCATGGCGACGGCAATGAAGATCGCGATCGTCGATGACGAACAAGATATGCGCCAATCCATCAGTCAATGGCTGGCGCTGTCGGGCTTTGACACGGAGACATTTTCCAGCGCGGAAGATGCGGTCAAATCTTTGGGCCCCGATTATCCGGGTGTGGTCATCACCGACATCAAGATGCCCGGCATGGATGGCATGCAGTTTCTCAAAAAGCTGATGAGCACCGACAGCGGGTTGCCGGTCATCATGATCACCGGCCACGGCGATGTGCCGATGGCGGTGGAGGCGATGCGGATCGGGGCGTTTGATTTCCTTGAAAAACCGTTCAACCCGGACCGGATGACGGAACTGGCAAAGAAAGCCACCAACGCCCGGCGTTTGACGCTCGACAATCGGGCCTTGCGCCGCGAATTGTCTGACGGCACCGGCATCATGAACAAACTCATCGGTGCGTCTCCGGTGATGGAGCGGCTGCGCGAGGACATTCTCGATCTCGGCCAGGCTGACGGGCATGTGTTGATCGATGGCGAGACGGGGACGGGCAAGACCTTGGTCGCCCACGCTTTGCATGCGGTCGGCACGCGGGCCTCGAAGAAATTCATCACCTTCGCCTGCGCGGGGCGCGACGAGGCCGATTTGACGCGGCGGCTCTTTGGGCCGGACCCGGACGGGCAAATTCAACCGCTCATTGAGGAAGCGCGGGGCGGGACCTTGGTGCTTGAAGACATCGAGGCCATGCCAATGACGCTTCAGGCGCGTCTCTTGAAGTGGATCGACGAACAGGGCACGCCGCCGGAGACGCGCATCATCGCGATCTGTAACCTTCAGGAACAGGGGCGGACCTGTGAGTCTGCGCTACGTCCCGACCTCTATTTCCGTCTCGCCGCGATGAAGATCACCACGCCGCCGCTGCGCTCGCGTGGAGAAGACATCCTGTTGCTGTTTACGCAGCTTTCTCAGCAATTTGCCGAGGAATACGGCTGCGACGCGCCGGAGGTCTCCGCGCAGGAGGCGGCCCAATTGTTGCAGGCGCCTTGGCCGGGCAACATCCGTCAACTGATCAATGTTGCCGAACGCTCGGTGCTGCAAAGCCGTCGCGGGTCTGGCTCGATCACCTCGCTTCTGCTGTCGGAATCTGACGCGCCGGAGCAGCAGACGATGACCACCGAGGGCAAGCCTTTGAAGGAATATGTCGAGGCCTTTGAGCGCATGTTGATCGACAACACGATGCGCCGCCACAAGGGTTCGATCGTGGCGGTGATGGACGAGCTGTGCCTGCCGCGCCGGACGCTGAATGAGAAAATGGCCAAATACGGATTGCAACGCTCGGATTATCTCTGAGCTGGGCCCTGAACATCAAAACCCGTAAACATCAAAAAAGGCGCCCCGCATGGGACGCCTTTCTTATATCTGAGCGAGGGAGCCTCAGATGTGGTCTGCCACCCATTTCGCATAGGCTTCGAGCCAGGATTTGAGGAAATCCTCGGTGCCTTCGGTGACGATCTTGCCGTCCTCGTCAAAGAGGTTCCAAAGGTTGCCGATATAGGCCTCGGGCTGTTGCATGGCGGGCATATTGAGGAACACCAGCGGCTGGCGCAGGTGGTGGTTGGCGCCGAAACCGCCGATGCCCGACGGGCTTGCGGTCACGATGCCGGCGGGTTTGCCCGTCCAGGCGCTGTCGCCATAGGGGCGAGAACCCACATCCAGCGCGTTTTTGATCGCGGCGGGCATGGAGCGGTTATATTCCGGGGTCACGAAAAGCACACCATCAGCGGCTTTGATCTCTTTGCGGAAGCGCACCCAGGAGGCGGGCGGCGTGTCGGTGTCGAGATCTTCGTTGAAAAACGGCAGGTCGCCGATCTCGACGAAATCGAATTCAAGGCCCTCAGGGGCGATTTTGGTGAGCGCTTTGGCGAGCTTAAGGGTCTGAGAGTCCTTACGGAGCGAGCCAACGAGAACAGCGATACGGGTCATGATACATCCTTTCGGGTTGCGCAGAGTTCTGCGCTTTTTTGCTAAGTGTTGATGGTCAATCTAGTTTTTTGAGCGAAAATAAACAGTGAAACTTATGTGCAGCGCAGCACCCGACCTCTGTTTGATTGCACATTGAAACCGCTTTTCGGTGCGCAGGTGAGAAGGCTTTCGTCGGGTGGTCTGGCGCTATTTTTTGCGGCGAAACGTCTTGATGCCGGGTTTCCAAGGGCGAAAATGTCGTTTCCATGAATTTGCGTGTTGTCTAAAGGCACATGCATCACTACTGATATAAGAACGCAGGTCCGGTGGCATTCCCGCCCGGAAACCGCGTGTGAAAGATTCGCTGTATGCGTGTGTTGGAGGCCCGGGGTCGCGAAAACGATCGACTGTAAGGCGCCGCCCGCAGAACAGACCGATACCGCCGCATGGAATGACAAAACCTCGGCACGAACCGTCCCGAACACTCCTTATCAGGACAAGCGGGATTTAAATGGGCGCAAGAGTGACAGAGATCACGCGATGCGCCGGAGAAGAAACGCGATGCAACGCGCACAGGCACGAAGAAACGCAGACACGGGGCCCTTTGGCCGCCGTCCGTTTGCGACCGCTGCCTCTGCCGACCCGCTCGCCCCAAAACATCACCCGGAAACCTGTGACGCTTCTTTCAGGAGGGGCGCGCCCGTTTCGGGTGCCGGAAGACAAATTCAATGGCAAAGAAAATGCTCATCGACGCCACCCACGCGGAGGAAACCCGCGTTGTGGTGGTCGACGGAAACAAGGTCGAGGAATTCGACTTTGAATCGGAAAACAAACGCCAGCTTGCTGGCAACATCTACCTCGCAAAAGTAACGCGCGTCGAGCCGTCGCTGCAGGCGGCTTTCGTCGATTACGGCGGCAACCGCCACGGCTTCTTGGCGTTCTCGGAAATCCACCCGGATTACTATCAGATCCCGGTCGCGGATCGTGAGGCCCTGTTGGCCGAAGAGCTGGCCTACGCAAAAGCTCAGGAAGAGGAAGACGAGAAGCCGAAACGCTCTCGTCGCCGCCGCTCGCGGTCGCGCTCAAAATCTGATGAAGTTCGGGCCGAAGAGGTCAAAAGCGAAGACGCCGTGGAGACCAAAGAGGTCGATCTGCCTGCAGAAGATGTGGCAGAGGCTGAAAACGCTGCGTCGGTCTCGGGCATGGATGTGATCGAACCCGAAGGCTCCGAGGCGGATGCGCTGATCGCAGACGAGCCGCAGGCGGAAGACATTTCGGAAGACACCAACGAGGCGACCGTCGAAGAGGGCACATCGCCTGCCTTCACCGTGCAGGAAACGCCGGTCGAAGAACCGGAAGATGCGCCGGAAGCCGAGGAAGCGGTCTTGGACAGCGACGATTCTGACGATGAGACCGCGCAGGAAGACGCTTCCGACGACGCGGACGACTCTGATGACGAGTCCGACGACGAAGATGGTGACGACGAAGAAACCGCCGCCGAGAAGGACGATTCCATCGAGAGCGTCGCTGACGACGACACCGACGAGGAAGTGCGCCCGAAGCGCAAGCCGCGGCCGCGCAAGTATAAGATCCAAGAAGTCGTCAAAGTGCGTCAGGTCATGCTGGTGCAGGTCGTTAAGGAAGAGCGCGGGAACAAAGGCGCGGCTCTGACCACCTACCTGTCGCTTGCTGGTCGCTACTGCGTTCTGATGCCGAACACCGCGCGTGGTGGGGGCATTTCGCGCAAGATCACCAACGCCGCAGACCGCAAGAAACTCAAAGAGATCGCAGGCGAGTTGGAAGTGCCGCAGGGCGCTGGCCTGATCATCCGCACGGCGGGCGCTCAGCGCACCAAGACGGAGATCAAACGCGATTACGACTATCTCAAACGGATGTGGGAACAGATCCGCGAACTGACTCTCAAATCTTCCGCACCGGCGAAGATTTACGAGGAAGGCGACCTGATCAAGCGTTCGATCCGCGACCTCTATAACAAGGACATCGATGAGGTCTTTGTTGAAGGCGAGATGGGCTATCGCGAGGCCAAGGACTTCATGCGCATGATCATGCCGTCCCACGCCAAGAACGTGAAACATTACGCCGACCAATTGCCGCTCTTTGCGCGCTATCAGGTCGAAAGCTACCTCGCGGGCATGTTCAACCCGGTGGTTCAGCTCAAATCCGGCGGCTACATCGTGATCGACGTGACCGAAGCCTTGGTCGCTGTGGACGTGAACTCGGGCCGCGCCACGAAAGAGGGCTCGATCGAGGACACCGCACTCAAGACCAACCTGGAGGCCGCCGAAGAGGTGGCGCGTCAGGCCCGTCTGCGCGACCTCGCCGGTCTGATCGTCATCGACTTCATTGACATGGAAGAGCGCCGCAACAACACGGCGGTCGAGAAGCGTCTGAAAGACAAGCTGAAAACCGATCGCGCGCGCATCCAGGTCGGCCGCATCTCGGGCTTTGGTCTGTTGGAAATGTCGCGTCAGCGTCTGCGCCCCGGCATGTTGGAGGCGACGACCCAGCCCTGTGCGCATTGTCACGGCACCGGTCTGATCCGTTCTGATGACAACATGGCGCTGTCCATCCTGCGTCAGTTGGAAGAAGAGGGGACGCGCAAGCGCTCCCGCGAGGTGCTGCTCAAGGCGCCGGTGGCCATCGTCAACTATCTGATGAACCAGAAACGCGAAATGATCGCCCAGATCGAAGCGCGCTATGGCATGGCGATCCGCATCGAAGCCGATCCGTTCTTGATCTCGCCGGATTTCACGATCGAGCGCTTTAAAACCGCGACCCGCGTGGTGCCGGAAGTGAGCACGACGGTGATCTCCGCTTCCGCCGATCTGATGTCGGATTACGACGAAGACGAAGCCGAGGATCAGGTCGAGGATGAGGTGAACGAGGCCGAAGAGGGCGCCGCTGAGACTGCGGAAGAGACCTCTGAGGACCAAAAGCCGAAGAAACGTCGTCGTCGTCGTCGTCGTCGCAAGTCGCGCGATGAAAATGGTGAGAACGGGTCCGAGCAGGGCGAAAACGCTGAGGGTGAAACCTCTGAAGAGGCTGCGGAGGCCCCGAAAGAGGCCGAGGCCGCTCAGGAAAGCTCTGACGACAATTCTGAGGCCAACCCGGCCGAAGAGGCACCGAAGAAACGCACCCGCAGCCGCCGCAAAAAGGCAGAGCCTGCCCAAGAGGCGGCTTCTGAGGGGAGTGCCGAAGCATCGGAAGAGGCCGCAGAAGCGCCTGTCGAAGAAAAGCCGAAGCGCACCCGCACCCGTCGCAATAAGGCCGAGGAGCCTGCTGCGGAAGCCACAGGTGAGGCCGCTGCAGAAGAGGCGCCGAAGCCCAAGCGCAAGCGTCGCACCAAGGCGGAGATCGAGGCCGATAAGGCTGCGAAAGCTGCGGCTGAGGCGGAAAAGGCTGCGGCAGAAGTTGCAGAGCAACCGGCCGTTGAGGCTTCGCCTGAGGTCACTTCGGAAGAGGTGACGGCAGAGGCTGCGCCGGAGCCAGTGGCTGAGGTTGTGGAGGCGCCGGTGGCAGAGGTGTCTGCTGAGGTCGAGACAGTTGTCGAGACTGCGGCTGAAACTGCGCCTGAACCTGTAGCAGAGAGCCCGGCAGAGCCGGAGGCCCCAGCGGTCGCAGCAGAGCCTGAGCCCGTAACAGAGGCCGCCAATGCCGAAGCCGAGCCTGAGGCCGATAAGCCGAAGCGCAGGGGCTGGTGGAGCCGCTGAGATAGCGACGGAATGATATGAAGCGGCCGGGCACAGTCCCGGCCGCTTTCATTTGCCCACCTGCCCGATATGCGAACGCGAGCCCGACAGGCGCAAACGAGAATGTGAGCCGCTGCGACAGTCACAACGCTGGTCAGAACGACTTTCCTGTGGCATGAGCAAAACATGTTCGGAATTGATCTCTTTGACGCCACGCTTCTGCCCTCCATGCTCGTCGCACTCGCGGCGGGGATGGTGTCTTTTCTGAGCCCCTGCGTCCTGCCCATCGTGCCGCCCTATCTGGCCTATATGTCCGGGATTTCCATGGGGGAACTCACGGGCGGCGGTAAAGCCTCGCGCAAGGCGATCTTGCCCGCTTTGATGTTCGTTCTGGGGCTGTCGACGGTCTTTCTGTTCATGGGCTTCACGGCCTCGGCCTTCGGTATGTTTTTTCTGAAAAATCAGGTGCTTTTCGCGCGCATCTCAGGTGTCGTGATCATCATTTTGGGCCTGCATTTTCTCTCCGTCTTTCGCATTCCGATCCTCGACCGCGAAGCGCGTCTTGACGCAGGCGACAAGGGCGGCACCGCTCTGGGCGCATACGTCCTGGGTCTCGCGTTTGCCTTTGGCTGGACACCTTGCATCGGGCCGCAACTGGGCGCGATCCTGTCGATGGCGGCCTCCGAGGGGTCGGTCTCGCGCGGCACCACGCTTTTGGCGACCTATGCGGTCGGGCTGGGGCTGCCTTTCCTTTTGTCCGCGATTTTCATCACCCGCGCAGTCGGTCTGATGAATCGCCTGAAACGCCACATGGGCCTCATTGAGAAGATCATGGGCGGGCTTCTTTTGCTCGTCGGTCTGCTGATGGTCACCGGCGCCTTCTCGCGTCTGTCTTATTGGCTTTTGGAAACCTTCCCGGCGCTCAGCCAGCTCGGCTAAAAGGGCTTAAATTCTCTTATGACCCACGCTAGTGTTCCGGAAACGTTGAAGGTTTTCGGTATGAGCGATCAGGGGCATGAGGTGAGGCGACGGCGGGTGTTCTACATCCCCGGATACGACCCCATTCCACCGCGCCGCTACCGCGAGCTGTATCGCAAGGAGGGCGCCGCGCAGGCAGAAATCTCCGGATACAGTTTGTCTCTTTCTCCGAAAAAAGGCGGTAATTTCGGTTGGACCGCCCGTGGCGAGATCGAGGGGAGCCAGACCCACAGCGAGATCGACGTGCTCGTCTGGTCTGATATTGTGCAGGACAGCATGGAGGCGGGGGTTTTCCGCACCTATCTGATCCTGTTGCGCACCACCTGGATCTACATCTCGACCGGCGCGCTGTTTCGCCTGATGAAGCTCAGGCGCGGGCCGGTGATTGCGGCGCTTTACCCGATAGGTGTGTTGCTGGCTCAGCTGGTGCTCGCGCTGTTGCTTGTCTGGGCACTCACTTGGATCGCGGGTCTCATCGGGGCGACTTGGGCGGGCTTCGCGCTCGGACTGGTTGCGGGTTATACGCTGTTGCGCTGGTTCAAGGCGAAAGACGGCAAGCTCTTCGCTTATTACCTGATGCACGATTACGGCTTTTCGGCGCGCTGGTGCGGGGCCAATCCGCCAATGCTCGACGCCCGCATGGCCAAGTTTCGCGCCGAGATCGCAGAAGCTCTCACACAAGACTGGGATGAGGTTCTGCTCGTCGGACATAGCTCCGGTGCGCATTTGGGTGTGTCGATTCTGGCCGATCTGATCCGCGCGGGCGAGGTGCCTGAGAAAGGGCCCGTTCTGTCCTTTCTCACCCTCGGTCATGTGGTCCCGATGGTGTCCTACCTGCCGGAAGCCAAGGTGCTGCGCCGCGATCTGGCCTATCTCTCGACGCGGGACGAGGTGTTCTGGCTCGATGTTACAGCGCCGGGTGATCCGTGCTCTTTCGCGCTCTGCGATCCGATCAAGGTTTCCGGTGTCGCCCCCGAAGGTCAGAAATGGCCGCTGGTGATCTCCGCCGCCTTCACTCAGACGCTCAGCCCCGAGAAACAGGCCACGATGAAGCGCCGTTTCTTCCGGCGGCATTTCCAATATCTCTGCGCTTTTGATCGGCCCGGCGACTACGACTATTTCAAAATCACCGTTGGCGGCAAAACTCTGGCCGCGAGATTTGCGGAGGCTATGCCAAGCCCCTCGCGGATCGACACACCGGCCAATAAGTTCACAGAGATGGCACCGGAGGGCGCGCGATGATCCCGCCAAAACCCACCCCGCGCCCCGAGAAAACCAGCCTGCGCAATTACGTCAAACTGTTCCGCAAGGACATTCTTTCGGCGCAACCGGCCAAGCTCTATCGCGCCTGGATGGCGGAATATAAGACGCCGTTTTTCCGCAGCTTTCTGGTCAATCAGCCCTCTTTGGTGAAACGCGTGCTCAATGAGGAGCCGATGAATTTTCCCAAATCGGGGCGTGTGGCTGAGGGGCTGCGGCCCTTGCTCGGCAATTCGGTGTTTCTGACCAACGGCGAGACTTGGCTCAAACAACGCCGCATCATCGATCCGGCGTTTGAGGGTGGGCGGCTCAAAGACACGTTTCCGGCGATGCTTGGGGCAGGGCAGGCGATGGTGGCGCGGATCAGGGATCAGGTCAGGGACCAAAAGGGTCCGCTCGATATTGAACCCTATGCCTCCGAGGGCGCGGCGGATGTGATTTTCCGCACGCTGTTCTCGATCCCGATCACCCATGACACCGCCTCGAAAGTCTTTGAGGAATTCCAAGGCTATCAACGCGCCCAGCCCATTCTCAACATCGCCGCCTTCATCCCGTTGCCTACATGGCTGCCCAGGTTTCATCGCAAGCGCACGCGCGAGGGCGCCAAGGCGATCCGCAAGCTGATCACCGATCTGACCTCGCAACGGATGGCGGAGATCGAGGCAGGAACGGCGCCGGATGATCTGGCAACGAAGATCATGACCACCGCCGACCCGCAGACTGGCGCGCGGTTCGACACCGACGAGATGGTTGATCAGGTGGCGATCTTTTTCCTCGCGGGGCATGAAACTTCGGCCACGGCGCTGGCTTGGGCGCTTTGGCTTTTGGCGGCGAATCCGAAGGTTCAGGACCGTGTTGCCGAGGAGGCACTGAGCTTGCCCGAAGCGCCGACATTCTCCGATCTCTCGAAACTGCGCTTTACCAAAGATGTGTTCCGCGAAACGCTGCGGCTCTACCCACCGGTGCCCATGATGGTGCGTGAGGCGAAATGTCCGGTGCGGCTTCGCGAACGCGACGTGCCCAAAGGCGCGCAGATCGTGCTCTCGCCTTGGCACCTTGGGCGGCATGAGATTTTTTGGGACCGCCCGGATGAATTCGACCCGGATCGGTTCAAAACCGAGAACGGTAAAATCTGTTTGCGCGATGCCTATATCCCGTTTTCTTCGGGGCCTCGGGTCTGCACCGGTGCGGGCTTTGCCATGGTCGAGGGGCCGCTTTTCCTCGCGCTCATGCTGCGTGCTTTTCGCGTCGAGACCGTTGCCGACAAGACGCCCGTGCCCGTCGCGCATCTGACGGTGCGCTCGAAAGAGGGCGTCTGGCTGAAACTGACACCACGCGACGGCGCTTTGCGAGGGTGAAAATCCGCGCGGTGCAGCAGCTTCCGGCAAACGCACGTTCCGGCATTTTGTGAAAAAACGGAACAGCCTCCCTGTCTCTCTGGCGCTGTCTTGAGTTCGCGGAATGCACGTCCTACACATTCAGGGACTGCGAGATTTAAAGGATATATCTATGTCTGCTCCTTCTGCCCTGAAACGCGATATGATCGACAGCATCGGCAACACGCCCCTGATCCGGCTCAAAGGCCCGTCGGAGGCGACCGGCTGTGAGATTTACGGCAAGGCGGAATTTATGAACCCAGGCCAGTCGGTCAAGGACCGCGCCGCTTTGTTCATCATTCAGGACGCGCTCGCGAAGGGCACGCTGAAACCCGGCGGCACGATCGTCGAAGGGACGGCGGGCAACACCGGCATCGGTCTGGCGCTTGTGGGCTCTGCTTTGGGCTTTCGCACCGTCATCGTGATTCCGGAGACGCAGTCCCAAGAGAAAAAGGATATGATCCGTCTCGCAGGTGCGGAACTCGTTCAAGTACCCGCTGCACCCTATAAGAATCCGAACAATTACGTGCGCTATTCCGAGCGTCTGGCCGCTAAACTTGCACAAAGCGAACCAAATGGCGTTATTTGGGCCAATCAGTTCGACAACGTCGCGAACCGCCAGGCGCATATCGAAACGACGGGCCCGGAGATCTGGGATCAGACCGGCGGCAAGGTCGATGGCTTTATCTGTGCGGTGGGCTCCGGCGGGACGTTTGCGGGCGTTGGCATGGCGCTTCAGCCCAAGGGCGTGAAGATCGGTCTTGCCGATCCGATGGGGGCCGCACTCTATAGCTACTACAAAACCGGCGAGTTGAAATCCGAAGGCGGCTCGATCACCGAGGGCATCGGGCAGGGGCGGATCACCGCCAACCTCGAAGGATTCACCCCGGATTTCGCCTATCAAATCCCGGACGAAGAGGCGCTTCCGGTTGTCTTTGATCTGTTGGAACACGAAGGTCTCTGTGTTGGCGGTTCCTCGGGCATCAACGTCGCGGGCGCCATGCGCATGGCGCGCGAGATGGGGCCGGGGCATACGATCGTCACCATTCTGTGCGACTATGGCACGCGCTATCAGTCCAAGCTGTTCAACCCGGAGTTCCTCAAGGAAAAACAACTTCCTGTGCCCGAATGGCTTGACCGTGGACCGCGTGATCTGCCTGACGTATACGAAGGGGTATGATCAGACAGTTCCTACGCCGCTTTATTCTGATTCTCGTTCTGGCCCTGCCGTTGTCGGCAGTGGCGCAGGACGGGTCTTCTCCCGATTACAATCAATGGGAACGCGAGGCCAGCGCCGCGGAAAAGCAGATTTCCGCAGGCGACACCTCGAACGCCGCGCTGGAGGACTTGCGGGACGCGCTCGTGACCTGGCGCGAAAGCTTTCTCTCCGCCGAGGGCGTAAATTCCACGAGAATTGAGACGCTGAAGGCTCAGATCGAGGCCCTAGGCGCAGCACCGGCCGAGGGCGAAACGGAAAGCGCGGAGATCGCTCAGCGCCGCCGGGAACTGAACAGCCAACTGGAGAGCGCGCAAGCGCCGATCAAAGCGGCCGAAGAGGCTTATACCCGCGCCAACGGGCTGATTTCGGAAATCGACAAGACCCTGACTGAGCGGCAGGCCGATGCGCTGATGAGCCTCGGTCCAAGCCCGCTCAACCCGACGCTCTGGCCCGCGGCCTTTAGTGCGCTGGCACAGACTGGCGTCACGGGCTGGACGTCGATTGTCGAGAACGCCGGCTCGCAAACCGGGCGCAGCACCTTGAAAACCAATGGCGCGATGATCGGGCTCACGCTTTTGGTGGCGCTGATTTTCATCACGCGCGGGCGGCATTGGTCGGAAAATATCACCGCATGGGTGCGCCGCCGTGTCTCGGGGGAGGCAGGCAAAGGCGTCACTGGCTTCCTGGCCTCTTTGCTACAAATTCTGATGCCGCTGATCGGTTTGGTTTCGATTTACGTTGCGGCGACGCTGACGGGCGCTTTGGGCCCACGCGCCACTGTTGTGATGTCGGCGATCCCGCAAATCGGCCTAGTGTATTTCTTCTGGCGCTGGATCGCCGGGCGTCTTTTCTACGCCACGGAGACAGAAGAACCGATCCTCGATCTGGGCGCCGTGCGCCGCGTCGAGGCGATGACCATGGGCGCTTTGGCGGGCATGATGTCGGTACTCAACGATGTGCTGATCGAGCTGGCGGATATCGACAATTACACACCTGCCACCTTGGCGGTTCTGACCTTCCCTCTGGTGGTGGTCGCGGGGTTTGCCCTGTTCCGACTGGCGCGAATTCTGGCACCATCTAAGGCAACAGCCTCCGAAGAAGAGCCATCCGAGACCCCGGTGGAGGGGCAGGGCTTTGGCTCTTTGATCCTGCAAACCATCGCCCGCATCGTGCTGATTGCCTCGGTAATTGCGGTGCTCTTGGCGGCGACGGGCTATATGGAAGCGGCGAAAAGCATCGTTTTCCCGCTCTTGCGCTCGCTCGGTCTCATGGGTTTTGTCGCGGTGCTCTCGCGGCTCGGCTACGACCTCTATGCGCTAGTGACCCGTCAAGAGGAGAGCGCAAAAGAGGCGCTTATCCCGGTTTTAACCTCCTTCCTGATTGTCGTTCTCTCCCTGCCGTTTTTCGCGCTGATCTGGGGTATGCGTGAAGATCAGCTCTTGGAACTTTGGGTGCAGATCAACGAGGGCGTGTCCTTGGGCGGTGTGACCATCTCGCCCGGCGTGTTCGTGACCTTTGTCATCGTCTTCATGATTGGCCTCGCCGCCACGCGCCTGTTCAAGGCGGCGCTCAGAAGCACCGTGCTGCCGAAAACCAAACTCGACAAGGGTGGTCAGAATGCGATCATCGCGGGCGCCGGATATCTTGGCGTCTTTCTGTCCGGCATCATTGCCATTGTTTCAGCGGGGATTGACCTTTCGGCGCTGGCGATTGTCGCCGGTGCGCTGTCTCTCGGCATCGGTTTCGGCCTTCAGAACATCGTGCAGAACTTTGTCTCCGGCATCATTCTGTTGATCGAGCGCCCGATTTCGGAAGGTGACTGGATTGATGTGGGCAACGGCCAGATGGGTTTCGTGCGTGACATTTCCGTGCGTTCGACGCGGGTCGAGACCTTTGACAAGACCGACCTGATCGTGCCGAACGCCGATCTGATTTCCAACCAAGTGACCAACTACACGCGCGGCAATCTCATCGGTCGGGTGATCGTTCCTGTGGGCGTCGCCTATGGTACCGACACGCGCAAGGTCGAGGCGATCCTGCGGGAGATCGCCGAGGACCAGCCGATGGTCGCGATGAACCCGGCGCCGCAGGTCTTGTTCCTGAATTTCGGCGCAGATGCGCTGGAGTTCGAGATCCGCGCGATCCTGCGCGATGTGACCTATATTGTGGCCGTGAAAAACGACATCAACCACGCTATCGCGAAACGCTTTGCCGAGGAAGGCATCGAAATTCCCTTTGCGCAGCGCGACATCTGGCTTCGCAACCCCGAGGTACTGTCGCCAAAACCGGCAGCAACAAATCCGGTTCAGACAACTGAGAGCGCAGCGGATGAGGCGCCCAGCAAGGTGGATTCTCGGATGCTCGAGGACAAGGATTTCAACGAGGATGCGGAGGGCGACGCGGACGGGGACAGCACATGACGGCGCTGTTGTTTCGCGAGGATGCCTATCTGCAAGAGGCCGAGGCCAAGGTGCTGCGCCACACTTCCGAGGGGGGCGTGGTGTTGGATCGCACGGTCTTTTATCCCACCGGAGGCGGCCAGCCCGGCGACAGCGGGCGGTTGGATTGGTCTGAAGGGGGCGTGAGCGGTGGTCTGACCATTGCCACGACGGTGAAAGGCGCGCCCAACAGCGCCCGCGACGAGATCGTCTTGATTCCCGCCGAACCTGCGCCTCTGCCGCCCATCGGCACCACAGTGACCCAGCGCCTCGACTGGATGCGTCGTCATCACCACATGCGAATCCACACCGCGCTGCATCTGTTGTCCGTCGTTCTGCCTTATCCCGTGACGGGCGGGGCGATTGGTGCGGAGAGGGGCCGGCTGGATTTCCAGATGCCGGAGCCCATCGCAGATAAACAGGCGCTCGAAGACGAGTTAAACGCGCTGATCGAGCGCGATCTGGTCGTCTCAGAGGATTGGATCACTGACGAAGAGCTGATCGCCAATCCGGCGATTGTGAAGACTATGTCGGTCATGCCGCCGACCGGGCAGACCCAGACGCAGGGGCGCGTGAGGCTGGTTCGGATCGGGCAGGGGCGGGATCAGATTGACCTGCAACCCTGCGGCGGCACGCATGTGGCGCGCACCTCTGAAATCGGCCGTATCCGCATTGGCAAGCTCGAGAAAAAAGGCCGCGACAATCGCCGTGTGTCGATCCTGTTGGATTGAGTTCATCTCCTTGTTTTTATGGTGAAAAGTCCCGTCTGTGCTAAGGCGGTTTTGCGGAACGTTAAAAAACATTCATTTTCTTCCAATCGGGGGGTTGCACCCCCCCCACGATCTCCACTATAGACGCCGGCGGAGAGGTGGCCGAGTGGTCGAAGGCGCACGCCTGGAAAGTGTGTAGGCGGGGAACCGTCTCGAGGGTTCGAATCCCTTCCTCTCCGCCATTACCCTAGTGTAAAATCCCCATGCAAACTTGGCTGTGATTTCCCCGGCTTTTCCGTCGCTTACGAAGCCGTGCCGGGAACTGAGACGTTTTACTTCCTAGAACTGTTTGAATATTTCCCGTCCGCGCAATCGGCTTAACGTGCCGTTTCTCGACCCGTTCTCTGCCAGATGGGAATACTTGTCCTGTCAGGGAAAGACCTTGCCGGGCGTAACGCAAGGAAGCGCCAGAACACTCAACAGTTGGCCAATCCATTTAATCTGACATAACTCCTTTCGTCTCAAAACTGCCTGTGCCTCGCTGATTTCAAAGTTCGTAAGTCGCATGATACCTCGGTGTTTCCACTGTCTTCGGATTGAGACCCTGAGCAAATTTTTGCATCGCTTTCTCTTCCCCGTGGACGAGAAATATCCGCTCTGGGTGTCCTGTACGTGCAAGCCAATGTTTGAGATCGTCTGCATCGGCATGGGCCGAAAAGCCGTTGATTGTATGAATTTTCGCCTTCACCGGTACCAGATCGCCAAAGAGTTTCACCTCTCGGGCCCCATCAATGATGATCCGGGCCAATGTGCCTTCGGCGGCATAACCAACAAAGATCACGCTACAATCCGAGTGCGGAAGGTTATGGCGCAAATGGTGACGCACCCGGCCGCCCGTACACATCCCTGACCCTGCCATAATGACGGCGCCGGAACGAATGCGGTTCAGCCCCATTGATTCTTGGGTCTCCTGAGTGAAATGCAGATCAGGAAGTTTGAAGGGATCGATCCCCTTGTCCATAAGCGCCGCCAGTTCTGGACGCATGGCTTCTTGATGGCGCGCAAAAATGCGTGTCGCGGAAATCGCCATCGGAGAATCGAGAAACACTTTGAGCGATTTACGGATTTCGCCCGACTGCATCCCCTGCCGCAAAAACCACAAAAGCTCCTGCGCCCGTTCCATCGCGAAGGTCGGGATGATCACATTCCCGCCCCGCGCATCGGCTTGTTGAATGGCCTCTAGGAACTCGGTGATTGATGCGTCCAGCGGACGGTGGTTTCGATCACCATAGGTGGTTTCCATCACGACGATATCGGCATCCGACGGCGGATCCGGATCATTCAGAAGCGGGCGGTTGTTGGGACCGATATCCCCCGAGAACAGGATTTTGCGCGTGCGTCCATTTTCCGTCAGAGAGACCAGTATCGAAGACGATCCCAAAATATGTCCCGCATCATAAAATGTCGCGGTAATGCCCGGGAAAAGGTGAATGGCTTGTTTTAACTTCGCCACGCGCCCGAACCGGTCCACGGCATCAAGTGCATCCATCGTGTCGTACAGCGCCTCATGAGGCCCGCCGTGCAAACCGTGGCGATGATGTCGGCGCGCTTCCTCTTCATGAAGATGTGCCGAGTCCATCATCACGAGCCGGGCCAAGTCCTTTGTCGCGGATGTCGCTATGATCTCTCCCCGAAAGCCGCGTTTCACCAGTAAGGGCAGTCGCCCACAATGGTCCAGATGCGCATGGGTCAATAGCACTGCGTCGATCTCGCGCGGCTCAAATCCAAAGTCCGCGGCATTGCTTTCATGCAACTCGCTGCTGCCTTGGAACATCCCGCAATCTATCAAGATCTTTCGCCCGCCGCATTCCAACAAATGGCATGATCCGGTCACCTGATGTGCCGCTCCGTGAAATGACAGTTTCATGGGCTCCTCCTTTAGGAAATTGGGTCAGCAGAGGGGGAGGCGACAAAGAGCTTCCCCGAGCGATCATACCATCTGACGATATCCTCCCAGATTTCTTCAGCGGTTTCGGCAAACCAGAACAGATTGCGATCTTCCGGATCAATGACCCCTTCGTCGACGAGAAAATCAATGTCGAAGACCCGCGACCAATAAGACTTGCCCACCAGAATGACCGGCACGGGCGCAATCTTTCGAGTCTGGATCAGTGTGAGTGTTTCGAACAATTCGTCCAGAGTTCCGAACCCGCCCGGGAACACCACGAGCGCACGAGCCCGCAACAGAAAATGCAATTTGCGCAGGGCGAAATATCGAAATTGCACACAGAGCCCGGGCGTCACATAGGGGTTCGGAAATTGTTCGTGAGGCAGGGTGATATTGAGGCCGATGGACTTGGCGCCCGCGTCATGCGCGCCCCGGTTGGCGGCTTCCATCAGGCCGGGACCGCCACCCGTTACGATCACCAACCGATTGTCCTCTTCGCCGCTATATCGTCCGACAATATTTCCAAAGTCGCGGGCGATATCATAATAGACACTTTTCGCGGCAATGCGCTTGGCGATGCTCAGGCGCTTTTTCAAGTCTTCGTTGTCTGGCTCCGCATCATGTTGCGACGTGAGGGACGCCACGTGGGCTTGCGCGGCCGCAGGTTCTGAGATGCGTGTGCCGCCAAAGACCACGATGGAATGCGCGATGCCATGTTCATGTAAAAGCGTCTCCGCCTTTTGATAGTCCAATTGTAGCCGGGTCCCGCGCATGTCGCCCCGGTTCAGGAAGTTCACGTCCTCATCGGCTTGCCGGTAATTCGGATGAGCCATGATCGCCCGTACCAGATCGGGGGCAAGCCTGTCCTCATCTTCGGATTTCGGGCGACACCACGGCAATTGCGCATCGCGACACAGCTCTGATGCGGGAAAAGGTTTGTGGTCGGTTCCATCTGAACGGGACATGTGACTTCCTTTCTCCGTGTGGGTGAGTGTCAGGCGTCCTGCGTTATGCTGCCTGTGGCGAGCTCGACGATTTCTTCGGTGATCTCCTGTTGGCGCAGTCGGCGCGATGCGGCGACAAGTGTTTCAAGCGAGGCGACCACATTGTCATGCGCCGCAATCATCGCCCGCATCCGTGCTTCGTTTTCGGCGGCAAAGGACAACATGACCGCCTCACTCACTTCCGCGAAGAGATATTCCTCGACCAAACGTTCCAAAAGCTGTTCCGGTGGCAGGGTCAAACGCGGCGGGACCAATGTGTCCGCGATCGTAAAACGGCCATAGTCAAAGGGCACCAACCGGCTCACCTTCATTTCGATCTGCCCCGCTTCGCCCGGTTCAGAATGTATGATCGACACGTGGGACACATCGCCTTTGGCAAGGCGTGCATAGATTGCATCAGTAATCCGAGTGGCAAGCCCGGAGGTCTCTGCCGGATGCGCAATCATCGAGGCAGACCAACTGACGTCGCGGCCGTGTTCGGCGCTTATCTCAAGGCCGCGGCCTCCGATCAGCAAAAGCTCATATGCGCCCTCGAACGCCGGAGCTGCCGCGGCAAACACTGCCTCACTAAAGGCGCCTGCAAACCCCTGTTCGGCGGTCAAAAGCACGACCACATGGCGCGTCTCTTCGGTGTCATTTGGCGGTTTGTCATGAAGCGGCACGAAACTCAGGGCATGACCAATGGCATCCCCAATCGTGGTGGCATAGGTGCGGATGCTTCGTGTATGCGCGTGCGCTTCCTGAACCCGGGCGGCGGCAATGCCGCGCATGGCGGCGATCACGGCTTCCAATTTGTGAACCGTTTCAATGCGGGCGGCAACATCGGAGTAGGCGGCACTCATCGAGCACCGCCTTTCTGTCCCGCAATCTCATGGACAAGTCCTGTCACAACCGCCACCAAGGCGGACCGCGCCTCATCCGGCAAAGTGCCCTCACAGGTGACCCTTTGAACGGCCACTTTCGCCCGTTCATCCAAGGCCGAGGGCAAGCGGCGGCGCAACTCAGGGATATCTTTCGGCTCACAGTCGTCAAGCGCTCCGTCCGCGAGGGCAGCCAACAGGGCCACCTGATCGACAAGGCGTAACCCCGCATAGCGCGGTTGGGTCAAAAGCGTTCTGATCCGTTCGCCTCGGGCAATTTGCTTTGTCACGCGCGGATTGGAAATGCCGCCGAAACGGGTGAACATTTCCAACTCCAGAAACTGCGCAAACGCGAGCCTGACGCGCCCCGAAACGGCGCGCAAAGCCTTTTTCTGTGCCTTGCCGCCGACACGGCTGACCGAGAGACCCACATCGACCGCTGGCCGCTGATTGGCGGCGAACAAATGAGAACTGAGCACGATCTGTCCATCGGTGATCGAAATGAGGTTGGTCGGGATATAGGCAGACAGATTGCCGCCATCTGTCTCCGCGATCGGGAGAGCGGTCAAAGATCCGCCCCCCAATTCCTTGGACAGTTTTGCCGCCCGCTCCAGAAGACGCGCATGCAGGTAGAAAATGTCCCCCGGATAAGCTTCCCGGCCCGGCGGTTCGCGGGTGAGCAAAGCCAGTTCACGGTGCGTCATCGCATGTTGGGTAAGGTCGTCGAATACGATCAGGGCGTTCTGTCCCTTGTCGCGAAAGTATTCGGCCATGGTCATCCCGGCAAAAGGGGCAATCCATTGCAGCCCCGGCGCCGACGCCGCCCCGCCGACCACAAAGAGACAGCGCGCGATGTTGCCATGTTCGCGCACCGCCGCCACGACCCGTTCGACGGCCGTCGCCCGTTGTCCCACGGCGACATAGACACAGATCACATCCGTGTCCTTTTGATTGATGATCGCATCGACCGCGAGGGCAGTTTTACCCGTCGCTCGGTCTCCCACAATCAATTCGCGTTGTCCCCGTCCAAGCGCGAAGAGACTGTCGACAACCAATGTCCCGGTTTCCAAAGGTTCAGAGACAAGATCGCGCTCGATAATCGAGGGCGCGGGCCGCTCGATCGGGTGGCGTTCTTCGGTATGGGGCGCAGGACCTCCATCAAGGGGGCGCCCCAAAGGATCAACGATGCGTCCCAACAACGCCTCGCCCACGGGCACACGCAGCACCTCACCTGTGTCGATAACCTTTTGCCCGGCCTCGACGCCTGTTGCATCATCTAAAAGTACGACATCGATGTCATCGCGCCCCAACCCATGCGCAAAACCGTAGCCGCCGCTTTCGAACCGAAACAAGGCACCAAGCGTCGCATCCGGCAGACCTGTCACTCGGGCGATTCCATCGGCCACCCGCTCGACACGCCCCACCACTTCGGTCTCCGGAGCCAGCCCGGTGCGCGCCAGTTTTCGGCGTCTCTCGTCGAGCCAATTGGCAAAAACAGGATGATCAGTCATCGGCGGTTAACTCCGCTTTGATCCGTTCAAGATCAGCCCGAAGATGGTTGCGCAGGATGGCGTGATCTGCATCGATTTCGAGACCGGCCAAAAGATCTGGATCGGTGCTCATGCTGATCTCTACGTCGCGCCCCAAAACCTCGGAGAGCCGCGCCTTGATCCGTGCCGCCTCATGCGCGCTCAGCTTCCGTGCGGCTCGCAGTGGGATCGGGCCGTTTACGCCGATCCCGTCGCGGGTGACGTCCGGCAAGTCGGCAATTGACTGGATCAAACCCTCAGTAAACCCCTCGATACGGGCTTCGTCCGGCAGGCGTGTCATCAATCGACCGGCAATGTCCGCGGCCAAGATCGTTGCCTGATGTTTCATCTCCGCATCTGCCGCTGCGCGCCGCTTCGCGATGTCTTCTTCTGCCGCGGCACGCACTTTCTCGGCATCTTGGCGGGCCAATTCAAGTTGATGCTGCATCGCCTTTTCCGCGGCATCATGGCTGTGCTTGAGCACCTTCGCCCGATCCTGGATCAGGCGCGCGGCCTCTCGTCGTGCCTCAGCCAATGCGGTTTCGGCGTCAGAACGCGCCTGTTGTGCGGCATCCAGATCGGCCTGTGCAGCAGCCTGCCGCTTGGCGATGATTTGAGACACCGGGCGAAACAGGAACCGCGCCAAAATCCAGATCAAGACAAGCGCATTGATGGTCTGAAGCCCCAAGGTCCACCAATCAATGGTCATGGCTGTGTGCCTTTCAGACGAAGGGGTTCGCGAAAAGCACCAGCAGGGCAATCACCAAGGTGTAGATCGCCATGGTTTCAATCATGGCGAGGCCGACGAAGAGCGTCCGGCTGAGCGTTCCAGCCGCCTCGGGTTGCCGGGCGATTGCGTCCATGGCTGCGGCCACGGCACGCCCCTCGGCCAAAGCTGGCCCTATGGCGCCAAAACTGACCGCAATGGCAGCTGCCAGTATCGAGACGATTTCAATGAGATTTCCGGTCATGGTGTCATGTCCTCCTTATTCTTTGGATCGCTGTCCTTCCTCGGTTGCTCCCCGACAGCGGCGCCGATGAACACCGTGGCAAGCACCGCAAAAATATAGGCCTGCACTGCGCCGGTCAGCAAGTCGAGCGCCATCAACGGAATTGGCACGAACAGCCCCGCCAGCGACAAGACGATGCCGACCACGAAAACGCCGCTCATCACATTGCCGAAAAGACGCACGATGAGTGAAAAGGTCCGGGTGATCTGTTCGATCAGATTGAGCGGGATCATCACCCAGCTCGGTTCGGCAAAGGTCGCTAGATAGCCGCGCAACCCTCGCCCGGAAATGCCATAGGCGATGGTGGCGATGAATACGACCAAGGCCAGTGCCGCGTCGGTTTCGAGATGCGCGGTTGGCGGTTCGATGCCGGGGATCAGAGAGGACCAGTTGGCAATCAGAACAAACAAAAAGATCGTCCCAATCAGCGCACGGTAAGGGGCTGGATCGCGGTTCATCGTGTCCCGCACCTGTCCGTCGATGGTCGTGACGAAACCTTCCAAAACCGTTTGCATTTTGCCGGGGTGCAATTTGAGATGGCGCGTTGCCAACAGAGAAAACAGTGCAAGAGCAACCATGATGGCCCAAGTCACCGCTACGGGTGCGGTGATCGGCACGGGACCCAGATGAAAGAGCGGATCAAGAGTGAGCGGGTTATCCATCACGCCTCCATTTTGGCTCGACGCAGGACCAGAGTGCGGGCGAGGAGGAGCCCGACAAGCGTCGCGAAAAGCGGTACGGCGCCTTGGCGCGCCATAAGGATCAAAGCAACGGCCAGGACGGCCAATCTCAGCACTTGCAATCCTATCGCGCGCCAGACCGGACCGTCAGCGAGGTAGAGCGCGGTGACGCGTTTGAGGCTGGCGAAATGGATCAGCCCCAAGACGAAGCCGACGACGATCCCAAGCGCAAAGAGTGAAACAGAAAAGCTCATTGATGATGCATCCACTTCCAGGCTGCGTGAAACCCGATCGCCGCGCCGATGAAAATCGCGGGGGCTGTAAAGAAGATGCCGGTTTCCAGATGCCGATCCGCGAAACGCCCCAGAACGATGCCCAAAAGCATCGGTGTGACGATGGCCCAGCCAAGAATGCCGATTTGTCCCAACCGCGCCCCCAAGGACGGCTCCGGGTCGTCGTGGCCCAACCGGGCTCGATCAACGGCTTGAAGGGCGGCATCTTCGACTTCGTCTTTTACGGCATGCGGCTGTGTCATTTGTCCTTGCCTTCAAGTGACTGGGCGATCGCGGGGGGATGGTCGAATGCGGACGAGGTTTGAGGTTGCAGAAAGCGCATCAGTTGCCGCACCGCGGCCGTATGAAGCCGCATCTGCTCGACCCGGGCGCGACGGTCTGCCTCGGCCTCGTCGCCGCGGGTCTGTTGGATATCCGCCCGAAGCCCCTGCAAATCAGAGCCCAAAACGCCCTCTCGACAGGCCACGGCCACGTGCGCTCCTTCCGTGACTGTCATCAGTCCGGCGCGGATCGCGCAAAATCCTTGCTGACCGGCTTGGTCGCGCCACATGATTACGGAGGCGGGCAGGGCAGTCAGAAAATCAGTGTGGCCGGGCAAGATGCCAAAGCTTCCGCTTTCATCTTCGGCACGGATTGAGGATACGGCATCCATGTCCAGCAATACTTTCATTGGTGTCGTTACCGTCAGATGAAGTCCTTTGCTGATACTGCCTTCGCTCATGCCGCCTTCTGCCCTTTGCGGGCAGCCTCCTCTTTGGCGCGGGCCTCCTCGAACGAACCGACCATGTAGAGCGAGGCCTCGTCCCATGTGTCGGTCTCACCCTCAAGTATGGCTTTGCATCCGGCGATTGTGTCCTTGATCTCAACGCTGCGCCCCTCGATGCCCGTGAACCCTTCGGTCACGGCAAAGGGCTGTGTCAGGAAGCGTTGCAAACGGCGCGCGCGTTCGACCATGCGGCGCTCCTCGCTGCCAAGTTCCTCCATTCCCAAGAGCGAAATCACATCTTGGAGTTCGCGGTAGTGTTCGATGGCTTCGCGCACACGGTTTGCGACCGAGACGTGCTCCTCCCCCATGATTTGCGGATCCAAAAGGATCGAGGAGGAGGCAATCGGATCAATCGCGGGATACATGCCGTCGGCTGCCATGGTGCGTGACAGAACGACTGTGGAGTCGACATGGCTTGCAATCGCCATCACCGCCGGATCGGTAAAATCGTCAGCGGGCACATAGACGGCCTCAATTGCCGTGACAGCGGCGTCTTTGACCGAGGCGATCCGCTCCTGCAGCTGTGCCACTTCCGTGGCCAGGGTCGGCTGATAGCCCACGCGACTTGGAAGACGCCCCAAAAGGCCTGAAACTTCGGCCCCAGCCTGAACAAAGCGGAAAACATTGTCCATCAGCAGAAGCACGTTCTTGTGTTCTTCGTCACGAAAATATTCGGAAATGGCCAGCGCGGTCATCGGCACTCGCCACCGCGCGCCCGGCGGTTCGTTCATCTGGCCGTAGATCAAAACGGTCCGGTCCAGAACGCCCGCCTCGGTCATATCCAACAGCATCTCGTGACCTTCACGCGAACGTTCGCCAACACCGGAAAATACGGAAATGCCGTTATACTCTGAGGCCATCGCATGGATCAGCTCCATCACCAAAACGGTTTTCCCGACGCCCGCGCCGCCGAACATCGCCGCTTTGCCGCCTTGGGCCAGAGGCGCAAGCAGGTCGATAACCTTGATCCCTGTGCGGAACACTTCAGAGACCGCCCCTTGCGCCTGAAGAGGCGGCGGGGCTCGATGGATGGGGCGAAGTGGAATGTCATCTGGGAGGGGAGCTTTATTGTCGCCAGGCACCCCACCGACATCGAGAAGGCGCCCCAGAACATCGGCGCCGACAGGCACTTTGATCGGTCCGCCCATGTCCTGCACTGGCACTCCGCGGGCAAGTCCGTTGGTGCTTTGTAAAGCAATCGCGCGCACCGTGGTGCCGTCCAGCTGGGCCTGAACCTCCAACACTAAGGTGCCTTGATCCGGTCGGTCGATTTCGAGGGCAGTGTTGATCGCGGGGAGGGAACCCGAGGGGAACGCAACATCCACAACTGCCCCGCGGACAGCCACGACAATTCCGAAATGAGTTGGTCCCTGTGCCACCTTCGTAGCTCCGGTTTCGATAGCCTCAGCTTATTGACCGGAAGGGGATCTGTATAGGATCCATGTCAAAATGCGCCGGATTTCCATCATCCTTCTTTGAAATGTCCCATCAGTCTTGTCCGCCCTGCAGAGCGGAAAAAACAGACTTGCGCCCACATTGACCCGGATCATTGCGCATTTTTGGGCTTTCGATACCTTCAATCATGGGAGAGAGGAGAATGGACATGGATCAAAGCAACCGTGACACCGGCCAATCACTGATTTGGCTTGAGCATTTGAAACGGGAGGATGTTGCCAAGGTCGGAGGGAAAAACTCCTCTCTCGGCGAGATGCTTCAATCTCTGACAGCCGCGGGTATTCGTGTGCCGCCGGGGTTCGCGACAACCTCTGGGGCTTATCGCAAATATCTGGAAGCCAATGATTTTGGCAGGGGAATGAAAGAGGAACTGGAGAAGCTGTCCGACGGTCGAGCGACCTTGGCAGAGGCGGGGGCTGCGATCCGAACGATCATCCGTTCCGGTGTCTGGCCCGCTGAGATTGAGGCCGACATCCGCGAGGCTTACCGCGCATTGGGGAAACGTGTCGGGCGGGAAAATCCGTCGGTGGCTGTGCGGTCGTCCGCGACGGCAGAGGATCTTCCGGATGCAAGTTTCGCGGGTCAACAGGAGACGTTTTTGAATGTCGTCGGAGAGGAGGCCCTGCTGACCGCCTGCCGTAAATGTTACGCCTCTCTCTTTACCGATCGGGCGATCACTTACCGCGAACTGAAAGGCTTCGATCATCTGGAGGTGGCCTTGTCGATCGGTGTTCAGCAGATGGTGCGCTCTGACATTGGCGGATCGGGCGTCATGTTCTCTCTCGATACTGAGAGCGGTTTCGACAAGGTCGTGTTGATCAACGCAGCTTGGGGTTTGGGAGAAAACGTCGTGCAGGGCGCGGTGAGCCCCGATGAGTATCAGGTGTACAAACCCTTCCTGAACCGACCCGAAACCACGCCCATCATCCACAAGGCGCTGGGCGCCAAAGAGATTAAGATGATTTATGGCGCCGATGACACCGTTGCCACACGCAATGTGCCCACATCGAAATCCGAGCGGGAACAGATCGTTCTGACAGATGCGGAGATCTTGGAACTGGCGCGCGCTGCGGTGTCAATTGAAACCCATTACGGCTGCCCGATGGACATGGAATGGGCGCGCGATGGGGAAGACGGGCTTTTGTACATCGTACAGGCCCGGCCTGAGACCGTGCAATCGCATGCCAACTCCGGCGCGATGAAATCCTACACGCTGGAAAATCGAGGTGAGGTCCTCGCCAAAGGCCTCAGTGTCGGAGCCGCAGTGGCCAGTGGTGAAGTTTGCATCATCGAGACGGCGGAACACATCGACCGCTTCGTCGATGGCGCAGTTCTGGTGACCTCGACCACGGACCCTGATTGGGTGCCGATCATGAAACGCGCCTCCGCGATCGTAACGGATCACGGGGGCCGGACCTCGCACGCGGCGATCATCAGCCGCGAGCTTGGCGTGCCTGCCATTGTCGGTACGGGCAATGCCACGAAAGTCCTGCATGATCATCAGATGGTCACGGTGTCCTGTGCCGAGGGGGAAGACGGCCTGATCTATGCCGGCAAGGCGGATGTGACAGTGCAGGAGGTCCCTTTGGACGACGTGCCTGTGACAAGGACCAAAGTGATGCTCAACCTTGCCAACCCGTCTGCCGCGATGCGGTGGTGGCGGCTGCCGACGGATGGCGTGGGACTTGCCCGGATGGAGTTCGTCGTGAGCAACGAGGTGAAAGTTCATCCGCTGGCTCTGACGCGCCATGACCAACTTGACGTAGAAGATCAAAAGGCGGTCGATGCGCTGACCAAAAGTTACGCGGATCGTCGGGATTATTTCGTCGATAAACTGTCTATGGGGCTGGCTCGGATCGCGGCGGTCTATTACCCGAACCCGACAATCATCCGGATGAGCGATTTCAAGACCAACGAATACGCTGATCTGATGGGCGGGCGGATGTTTGAACCCGAAGAAGCGAACCCGATGATCGGCTTCCGTGGTGCCTCGCGCTACTATTCGGACGGCTATAAAGATGGGTTTGCCTTGGAGTGCCGCGCCATCAAGAAGCTGCGCGAAGAGAAAGGCTTCGACAATGTGATCGTGATGATCCCCTTCTGCCGCACTTTGGACGAGGCGGACCGCGTCCTCGAGATCATGGCGGAGAATGGGCTCAAGCGCGGAGAGGGCGGCCTTCAAGTCTATGTCATGTGCGAGATACCTTCGAATGTGATCAGCGCCGAAGCCTTTGCCGAGCGCTTTGACGGCTTTTCAATCGGGTCGAACGACCTGACACAGCTGACCTTGGGGATCGACCGGGATTCCGAAGCGCTTGCTCCGCAATTCAACGAACGTGATCCGGCAGTGATGTGGATGATCGAAACGGTGATCGCCAAAGCCCACGCTGCGGGGCGCAAGGTGGGACTGTGCGGTCAGGCCCCCAGCAATGACCCGGATTTCGCCCGCTTGCTGGTGAAAGCTGGGATCGACACGATTTCGGTCACGCCCGACAGTTACCTTGCCGTCAAGGAGAACGTGGCGGGAGCCGAAGGCGTTTTGTAGCCTAGCGGAACCTCAATGCTGGTTTCCTCACTGCGCCGCGCCGACGGAATGCGGCCGAGCCGTTGGCAGTGGCATTTCGATCAGAGTTTTCAGGCGTTCTCCGCCGCGAACGCCTCGCTCTATAACCTTTTCAAATCGAACCTTGCCGCAGCTCTCGCAGAGTGGCGCGGTCTCTGCGCGGCATAAGGGGCAGCTATGCGGTCCATGCCCGGACTAGTTCGAATTCGTCTGGTAGCACCATTCAGCGGAATATGGCCTAGTTCCCAATATGCGATCAATCGCGTGTCTGCCTCAGGTGCAGGCATGAGGCGTCTCATCGTTTAGCCAGCATATGAGGAGCAACACTTTGATTTCTCGCACATGCTCATTTTTTATCAAGCATCTTGCTGTTCCATTTTAAAGCCGATCAATGGCATTCATGGTTGTGGCCTGAGCGTGAAATAGGGGGGGGCGGAGGATGGAAACCTTGCTCAAAACTCACGATTCTGTTACATTACCTAGCGTAAGTCTCTTGGCCTAAGACGCTTTCAATCACATCTTTGCATCCCTTTCGGACAGCGGGCACTCGTGTGCGTGGTGTGTTTTAGAGTCGTGAGTGCCCGCTGAAATGGAGACAAAGCTATGGCTTGCTCTACTGCCGCTGTCAGCGCAACGCTCGGGCTTATTGCTGGCTTTCTTGCATATCCCGTACTCGCCGACGACACTCAGAATATCCCTGACACGAAACGCACCAAAGCGGCGCTTTACCTGACGGCTTCTGAGGCATTCGAAGTTTTGAAAAACGACGACGTTCTCTTGATTGACGTTCGTAGTCGTCCGGAAGTTTCTTTTGTTGGCATTCCTGAAAGGGTGAATGTTCATATCCCTTTGATGGTGATGCCAGAGACGGCTCATTACGATCCAGAGAAGCGCAGCTATGATCTGGAGCCGAACCCTTCGTTTGAGTTCGACTTTCTTGATTATGCCGAGACACTTGACCTGCCGGATGATGCGCCAATCGTCATCATCTGTCGCTCCGGCTCTCGAAGCGCGAAAGCCGCCAACATCATCTATGAGCTTGGCTATACACAGGTTTATTCCGTCATTGACGGCTTTGAAGGTGACAAAGCGAAAGATGGCATTGAACGCGGACACCGCGCGGTGAACGGTTGGAAAAATGCGGGTCTCGATTGGAGTTATTCGATCGCGCCGGAGCAAGTCTATCCGAGCGATTTGAAGTAATCGCAAATTGCGAAGCACTCAGGTCCGGTCAAAAAGCATGCAAAAGCATATCGCCTGCCTCTGCGGGGCAAGATCAAGGAAGGAGCGTCGAAATGACAATTGTTCAGAGAACCATCTCAACCTTAACAGTCTCCGCCTTCGGTGTGCTCTTGTCATTTGCCGCATCTGAAGCCCGCTCACAAACGCCCTGCGAGGACGCTTTGAATAAAGTTTGGAGCGTTGAGGACGCAACAAGCTTTGAGGCGATTGAAAGCCAGATTTCTGTTTTGAAAATCAATGCCGAAGGCGGGACGCCGATGGATTTCAAAAACTTCCCGAATGAGGACGGCTGTTGAGAAGGGGGCCGAAGAAACGGACTTTTTTGAGCCCGCTACTATGAAGGACTGAGATTTACTTCGTTGTCGTCGTCCGCTCACTTCCATCTACAACCCGTTCAACTCGGAGCGAAGCCTCACCTCAAGACTAAGCTACAAAGTAAACCACGCCGCCGCTCTCGCCGAGTGGCACTGTTTCTGCGAGGCATAAGGGACAGCTTTGCTGTCTATGAAGAGACAGGGTTGAATTCGACAGATAGCATCTGTTTACGCGTGCGCGTCTGCCGTAACGATCTGCCATGCTGTGGCAATTTCATTCGCCAAAGAACTGGTGTGACGCGTTTCCGTGTCTTTTGAAATGATCGAGAGTCTCAGGATCGTCCGGCCTTTCCAACGTGCGGTTCTGACGAAACTGCGCTGGCGTTCATTCAACTGTGTGCTGAGTGCGGGAATGAGACGGTCTTCGAGGTTTTGGTCTTCGCAGCCGACGATGATTTGGTTGAGTGTGACTTCATTTAAGACAGAGAGGC
Organism: Celeribacter sp. PS-C1; assembly: GCF_019429625.1. Taxonomy (GTDB): domain Bacteria; phylum Pseudomonadota; class Alphaproteobacteria; order Rhodobacterales; family Rhodobacteraceae; genus Celeribacter. Next base: position 255,008 of record NZ_JAHXRW010000004.1, on the reverse strand, counting down.
CGTCGATCTGTTCGATACGCGAGGCGAGATTTTTTGCCGCCGCGCAATGGCGCTCGACGAGGTCTTCGATACCCTGTCGTCCCAAATGTCTCAGGACAGCCCATGCCGCAAACCCTTTTGCGCGTCTGGACAGCTCGGGCACATAGGCCGATGGGCTGCGTCCGTCATTTTCGCCACTATTGAGGTAGCCGGCATTCATGCTCATCGCGCGGCGATGTGCGTCCGGGTGCCGCACAATGGCAAAACCTGACGCATAGGGGATCTGAAGCCATTTATGTCCATCCACGGACCAGCTGTCGCCAAGTTCGGCCCCGTCAGTCAGATGTTGATGAGCGGTAGAGGCCCGTGCCCAAAGCCCGAATGCGCCATCGACATGCATCCAGGCATCATGCGTGCGGGCAATGTTTGCGATCTCCGCGAGCGGCTCAAACCCGCCCGAGTTGATATGCCCCGCCTGTGCGATGACGATTTTCGGGCCAACATGTTCCTCCATCGCCCGCGCCAGGTCACCTGCGCGCATAAGCCCAGCAGCATTTGACGGTAGCTTGTGGATGTTGACTTCGCCGAAGCCAAGCTGGCGCAGAGCCGCGTAATTGGCGACATGGGCATCGTCGCTCAAGTAGATGCGGACCAGTGGCGCCCCCTGCAATCCATTGGTTGCGTAGTCGTGGCCATGCCGCCGGAGGACCTCATCTCGTGCGGCGGCGAGGCCAACAAAAGTTGCCATTGTCGCCCCGTTGACCAACCCGACGGAACTTGCTCGGGGGAGATCAAGAAGGTCCAGAAGCCAGCTCGCCACTGCTTCTTCCGCGACGGCTGCCGCAGGCGAGGACTGATAAATAGCCGCATTCTGGCCCCAGGTGCTGGTCAACCAATCTGCCGCCACGCCGACCGGGTCGGAGCCGCCGATCACCCAGGCAAAGAAATTGGGGTCAGTGCTGCCGACCAGTCCGGGTTCCGCCGCTGCGATCAGGTCTTCGATCACGGTAGCGGCAGGCTCCCCGTGCTCGCTGAGAGGCAGACAGAAACTTTCTCTAAGCTGAGATGGTGTCACCGTCGGGTCAATCGGACGCTGGCGCGTGCGATAGGCCTGACAATAGCGGGAAGTTCGTACGAGGAGATCGTCCGAAGCATGGTCTGCGGGGCGGCGCGGCATATTCATGATGACTCACCTCGGGTACATCCAGCTCGGCAGGTAGCCGTAGGGATCGGTTGTTTTGGAAGCGTCAAAGGGAACACCGGCGGCGGCAAGGCGCTCGGTCATCGAACCGTCCTTAAAGCCATCGAAGGTATCCGTTGCGCCGCCGACATGTTCTCCGCCGACAAAGATTTGTGGGATTGTTGGTGCTCCGGCTTTGACGCCAAGGGCTGCACGCAACTCGCCACCAAGATTGTCTTTCTGCATCACGGCAGCGTCGAGTTCCACGGCGTGGTAGGGGATGCCGGCGGCGGCAAAGAGTTTGCGCACGGACCAGCTAAACTCGCACCATTCAAGTACGAACATGACGACCGGATGCTCCGCGACGATGTCATCGACCATCGCGGCCGCTTCTGGTTTGCACGACGGAGCGGGCGCTGCTGCGGCGGGTGCAGGAGCGGGGGCGGCGACATCAAAGCGAGCACCCGGCGTGGAGCGCGAAATCTCAAGTTCCTCCTCGCTCATGTCTTCGCCAACCTCATCAAAGAGGACGGTGGTCATATAGCGTTCGCCGGTGTCGGGAAGCATTGCGAGGATCTTGGACCCGGCAGGCGCGGTTTCAGCGACCTGCAAGGCGGCGGCAAAAGTTGCACCGGAGCTAATGCCGCAGAAGATCCCTTCTTTCGCGGCCAGATCACGGGCAGCCTGCAAGGCGGCGTTGCCTGAAACAGGTTGATACTGGTCGACGGCCCCCGCCATGACGGCATCTTCGGCAAGCTTCGCAATGAAATCCGGCGACCAGCCCTGCATGAGATGCGGGCGAAACGACGGATGGCTTGCGGGGCGCCCCTCTGCGTCACGAACCTGCGCGATCCCGCTTTGAAGCATCGGGACATTGTCAGGTTCGGCCACTATGATCCTTGTGTGCGGACATTCGGCGCGGAGCACGCGGCTCACGCCCTTCAAGGTCCCGCCGGTGCCAAACCCGCTCACCCAGATATCGGGGCCTGTGCCGCCGAAAGCGTCGACAATTTCGCGCGCCGTGGTACGGGAATGCATGTCCGCATTGGCTTCGTTTTCGAATTGACGGGCAAGGAACCAGCCATGTTCACGCGCCAGTTCTTCGGCCTTTGCCAGCATGCCGGTGCCTTTCTGAGCCGCAGGGGTCAGCACCACTTTGGCGCCGAGAAACCGCATCAGCTTGCGCCGTTCGACGCTAAAGCTTTCCGCCATTGTGACGACGAGCGGGTAGCCCTTGGCCGCGCAGACCAGAGCAAGGCCGATCCCGGTATTGCCCGAGGTCGCCTCGACGATCGTCTGGCCGGGTTTCAACTCTCCGCTCGCCTCTGCGGCCTCAATGGCGGCAAGAGCAAAACGATCCTTGATTGACCCTCCGGGATTAAAGGCTTCGACCTTAACGAAAAGATCGACGTGATCGGGGCCAAGCCGGTTGATGCGGATGATCGGGGTGTCGCCGATGGTATCGAGGATAGAAGCTTTCGGCTGGGCGATCTCGCGGGAAATTGTGGTGCTATGCATGGTCTTGGTATCCTTTGTGCGTTTGGAAAGCGTCACGTGGCCGAAACCTGTTCCGACGCGGGAGCGGTGAGGTGAACTTCATGTTGGACGACTTGGGCGTCGCGAAGCGCGAGGAACCAGGGGTCCATCGCGAGGGCGCGTTCGACCAGGTCATCAACGGCGGCAGGATCATCGCCGGTGTCGATTTCGATCCGAATGCGCGACATGAGCGGCGCCGCGGTGCGCGGGCTTAGTCCCATGAGCGCAGCATCATCGAAGTCGCATTCGATGGTGACCTCGAGCGAACGGAAGACGAACCCTTCGCGGGCGGCCAGCATTTTGACGCCCATTCCGACGCAGCCGACGACGGCGGCGCGGGCAAAGAAGCCGGGGCTGGGTCCAGCGGCATCACCGCCCATCCCGCGCCCCAAGTCGAGCATGGCTTCGAATTTGCCCTGGGTGACATGACAGGCGAGACCTTCTTCGATCCGTCCGGTGGTCACCAATGTGCTGCAAGCGGCCTCAAGGTCCTGAGACATCCTGTCGATAACAGCGTTCTGTGCATCGCGGATCACCTGATCCCGCTTCGGGGGCTCTTGGGATTTGATCTTTGAGAGAGTCGTCATGGAAGTCTCCTATCAGGCCGCCGAGCGACCGCGTTGAATGAGAATGTGATCGGCAAGCGTTGCGGCATCGTGACCGACACCGTCGATCAGCGCGGAATTGCGGCGGCGCATGAACGGGAGGCCGAGAATATAGAGGCCCGGTGCGACAATGCCTCGGTCGTGCATGAGCGCGCCCTTACGATCAAAGACCGGCAGGTTGAGCCAGCTGTAGTCGGGCCGAAAGCCTGTCGCCCAGAGGATCGTTTTGATCCGTCCGTCCGACAGCGGCATCATCAGACGCGAGGGGCTTGGGACTGGTGTGCTCGCAAAGCGTTCGATGGCGCCGATGTTTGGCACCGCGTTGTCCTCCGCCCACAGGTCGAGCGCGTCGAGCAGGCGGTTCATCTTCAGATCAGACAGGGCACAGTGATTGGCAAGCGCGCCGGAGAAAAGCGCCATACCATCGCGAACGCCGCCGAGCCGACCGACGATCTCGACGCCAGCGTCGGACAGGGAGGCGAGGTCACAGAACTGACGGTCGTGAGAGCCGATCAGTTGCAGCGACGGGACGCTCCGGGCGCGATTGACATCGTCGACCTCGTCGATTGGGGTCGCGTGAATGCCTCCGGCCTCCATCCACCATTGAATGTCACGACCGCGGTAATGCCGCGGCATCCGGATGTGCTCTCCGGTGGAGAGGATCACATCATGACCCGCCGCACGGATCTCAGCGGCAAGCTGGACGCCAGTCGCAGAGGCGCCGACAACGAGAACACCGCCGTCTGCCAATTGGCCGGGGTTGCGATACGCGAGCGAGGTGATCTGGTCGATTTCCTTGGAAATATCGCCTGAGAGCGCAGGAACAGAGGCTATGTTGCAGGCGCCCGTGGCGAGGATAAGTGTTTCGCAACGCCAGGTGCCACGGTCGGTTTCCACGAGATAGCCGCTGCCGGAGGGTGAGACAGCACGAACTTTGGTGTGCTCTTCGACAGGCGCCTTGCTCGCCTCGGCATAGGTTTCGAGATAACGAACGACCTCGGGCATGGACATGAAACCGTCCGGGTCGGGGCCGTCATAGGCAAAGCCGGGCAGCCGACTTTGCCAGTTGGGGGTGAGGAGCCGCAGGCTGTCCCAGCGTTCGTGGCTCCACGAATTTGCTACCTTGCCACGTTCCAGAATGACGTGACGGATGCCACGGTCCGACAAGCAGCGGCTCATCGCGAGACCGGCCTGACCGGCGCCGATGATGAGAGTTCCGATATGTTTCATTGGATTGCCTCCTGTCGGACCGGGCGGATCAGGCGACCGTCACATTGACGTTCGTCGGGTTGGTGAGGATATCGAACACGGCGGAGCGCTTTTGCGACTGGGCGACCAGCGCACGGATTTCGTCTTCGGTTGCGTCGGCGTCGATCTCAAAGGTCACGCGAATGTCCGAGAAGCCATTGCGGATATCGCCGTCCATACCAAGGATGCCGCGCACGTCGATGTCGCCTTCCACCATAGCACGCATCTTGTGCAATTGGATGCCGCGATGTTGGGCGACGGCGGCAACACCGCCGGTGAGGCAGCTGGCAAGGGCTGCGAGCACGATTTCCGGCGGGGTCGGAGCACGGTCGGCGGCGGCGAAAACCGCGGGGTGATCACTTTCGATGCGGAAAGTCTGTTTGCGCTCGTGGTTCTCACCGAGGCCAAAGTAGCCGTTGATCAGGTTAACGTTGTTGGTGCCTTCGTTCCACTCGCAGGTGCTGCGGAATTTGAAGGCGGCCGCTTCGGGCATTTGTTCGAATGCGCCGCGTGCGCCGATGAGGGCTTCGGTGTCGACGCCGTTTGAAACTGTGGTGGTGGTTTGCATTGGATGTCCTTCCTGATGGATTTTTTTGATGGGTGTTTGGTTGGGTTGGGTAAGTTGTGACGGCGATCCCGCCACTTTGTGCTGGTGCCGAACCTCGCGAATTGGCCCGTGATTCTGCACGGTGCGCTGAGCGTCGTTCGTCGGGTTTTGAGGTCTTTCTCCCTTGTTGTGATCTCGGTGTGTGTTCCGATGACCTAGCAATAGCTGGAGAATTCTCTTGTCGTCTTGAGGATGGCGTGGGTATTTTATGAGGATACTTGGGGTTTGGCTGGTGGTGACGAGGTGCACTACGCTTTCGATGACTTCGTATTGGATCTCGACCGTGGCGAGTTGCGCCACGGCGAAGAAGCCGTGTCGATGGAACCCATGGCTTACGCGGTCCTCGGTCATCTTGTGCAGAACGCCGAGCGGCTGGTCGCAAGGGATGAGCTTATCGAAAAGGTCTGGGAAGGGCGTTTCATTTCGGATGCCGCCGTCTCAACCGTCATCAAATCCCTGCGCCGTGCGCTTGGCGACGATGGCAAACAGCAGCGCTACATTCGAACCGTGCACGGGCGAGGATTTCGATTTGGGACGGAGGTGCGGGTTATCCCGACGACTCGCACGACGTTGGTCAGCGTCGAGGAACACGAGGTGGAGGGGCCGTCAGAGACGGCTGGGCCTGTTGATCGCAAACCGACGCTTGCGGTGCTGCCCTTCGATCTGATCGGTATATCCGAAGCCTTTGGCACCATCGCAGATGCGATCCCCGGTGAACTGATTTCGACGCTCTCCCGCCTGCGCTGGCTCTCGGTCATCGCGCGTGGGTCGAGTTTCCGTTTTCGACCGCCTGCACAAGATATCGACACGATCCGTGCTGCGCTTGGTGTCACCTATGTCCTGTCGGGCGAAGTGGAACTGCTCGGCCGCTCCTTAGGCATCGCGGTGGAGCTTGTGGATGCCGAGACCGCTCAAGTGGTCTGGGGGGATCGGCTGTCGGGTAAAATCGACGATGTTCATGAAATTCGGGAGAGGATCGTAGCGCTTGTTGTCTCGGCCTTGGAGCTGCATGTGCCCCAGCACGAGGCCCAGTTGGCGCATCTCCGCTCACCTTCGGACTTGGACGCTTGGTCTCTTTATCATCTGGGCCTGCAGCACGCTTACCGTTTTAACAAAGCAGACAATGCCACTGCCGCCGATTATTTTCGGCGCGCGACCGAGCTTGACCCGCATTTCGCCCGCGCCCACGCGGCCCGGTCTTTCGTTAGCTTTCAGGACGCTTTCCTGCGCTATAGCAATGATCGGCCAAAATCCATCGAGGATGCCCAGAGGCACGCGGAGCGCAGCCTTGAACTTGATCCTCTGGATCCTTTCGCCAATTTCACCTTTGGTCGCGCCAACTGGCTACGCGGAGATCCTTTGGCGGGACAGTCCTGGCTCGAGCGGTCGGTCAGCCTGAGCCCCAGCTTTGCACAGGGGTTCTATGCTCATGTGTGGGCGGACATCATGGCCGGAGATGGAGGGCAGGCGCTGGGCAATCTCAAACGGTCGGTCACGCTGAGCCCGCTTGATCCGTTCCGGTATGCGATGCTCAGCGCAAAGGGGATCGCGCATTTTCATCAAGATAATATGGAAGAGGGCGCCTATTGGGCCGAGCAGGGCGCCCGCACACCCGGCGCACACTATCTGATCAGCGCCTTTGCCGCGGCGATCCATCAGGTAGCGGGACATGAGGAGAAAGCCCTTTACTGGGCCAGTGAGACCCGGGCGCGCAGAAGCGATGCGACGATCGACGCTTTCTTCAAGGCCTTTCCAATCAAAAACCCGCGCAAGTACCAGGAATTGCATGGCGCTCTGAAATCTTTGGGATTTCCTCAGAGGTAGTGGCAAGGGCGGCGGAGATAGAGGCATTCGATTGAGCAGGTCAGCCAGTTTCTTTGCCTTCTGCCATAACCAAACGCGCCCCGAGATCATTCGCCTAGCCTTTTGCTCTAAGTGCTGTTCCGGCTTTCGCTTCGAAATGTCGAGGATCTTATGCACAAGCTGCGTGTAGATGTGAGCAATAAAACCGTTCAATCTTGTTGGAACAGATGTGGTCCGGTGCTCAGATGCTTCTTTTTCGCTACATGCGAAGTTTGAAGCAATTCTCCGTCGGACACGCTTCCATTTCCAAACTGTCCAACTCATAATTGCTTCATTTAAAGATCAAGCATCAGACGAAACTGTGATGCCGCTGTCACCGCTTGCGGCGGACCCTGCGCGGCAGAGAGGACCCCCCCCGCCAAACCTTGGGGAAGAGTAACTTCTCTAGCAACTCCCTTTTACCGAGAACCGAAGCAGGTGCGCCGCAAGAATAGACTAAAAGGTCAATTTCCGCGTCTTAGAGCTATCGGAACCAGACATGACGCGGTAAATGAAAGTCCGACAGTCCCGCAAAGACACAAGACATTCATTGACGTAGGAAAATATTCGTGTCCGAGAGCCTCGCATACGCCGAACTGATCGCTGTTCTCGTCGCCGTGACGGATAATGAACCGCGTGTCATGACGATTGATGCCGGTGAGGCCTTGCCGTCCGGGCCATTTGAGACCAGCCATCGCACGCTGCAAAGTGGTCTGCGCGCCTGGGTGGAAAGCCAGACCGGGCACCCCGTCGGATATCTGGAGCAACTCTATACCTTTGCGGATCGTGACAGGGCGCTTGATGCTGGGACCGGTGCCGCGCAAACGCGACATATTTCGATTGGCTATCTGGGTCTTGTGCGCGAACAGGTGACGCTTGGGGCAGGGCGCCCGGAGTGGCGCAGCTGGTATGAATATTTCCCTTGGGAAGACCACCGGGACGGCCGTCCTGATCTGTTGACGGGTCTCTCTGAGCGGCTTTTGGACTGGGCTGGCGATCACGAGGTCCGTAGGCAGAGGGTCGACTTTCTTTTCGGGCTCAATGGTCAGCTCTGGAACGAAGATCTGGTCTTGCAGCGCTATGAGCTGATCTATGAGGCCGAGCTTGAGAAGGAGGCGGGGTTTGGCCGTCAAATGGCGAGCGATCATCGGCGTATTCTGGCCACCGGGATCACGCGGCTCAGGGCCAAGATCAAATACTATCCGGTGGTCTTCGAGTTGATGCCCGATAGCTTTACGCTCTTGGATCTTCAGCGGATGACCGAGGCCTTGGCGGGGGTGAGACTGCATAAATCGAACTTCCGTCGGCAGGTCGATCAGCAGAACCTGATCGAGGAAACCGGCGAGATGTCGAGTGAGACGGGCGGGCGGCCTGCCAAGCTGTTCCGCTACCGGCCCGCCGTCGTCGAAGCGAGCAGCCTTTCGGGCGCGCGCCTTCCATATTCACGGCACTGACTGTCATGGTCTTGACATAAACTCAGATGGAGAATAAGTCATGCCTCGGATGTACTCAAATCGAGTACAAGGAGGACCCTATGACGACCATGCGCTTGCCTGAGCTTTACGACCGCGTTTCCAAGATCATTCCGCACCCGGACTGGATGCTGTTTGAGGATGACATCGCGGCCATTCTCGAACTGAAAAAAGAGAAAAACGCGGTCATCCTCGCGCATAATTACCAGACCCCCGAAATCTTTCACGGGGTGGCGGACATCGTGGGCGACAGTCTGGCGCTTGCTCGTAAAGCCGTGGACGTCGAGGCCGATGTCATCGTGCTGGCAGGCGTGCATTTCATGGCGGAAACGGCCAAGCTGCTGAACCCGGAAAAGACCGTTCTGATCCCGGACATGCGCGCTGGATGCTCGCTGGCGGATTCGATCACGCCGGAAGACATCGCGCTTTTGCGGGCTGCGCATCCGGATGTGCCGGTGGTGACATATGTGAACACCTCCGCCGCAGTCAAAGCCGCCTCCGATATTTGCTGCACCTCCGGCAACGCCAAGCAGGTCGTCGAATCCCTCGGTGTGCCGAAGGTCTTGATGCTGCCTGACGAATATCTGGCGCAAAACGTTGCGCGGGACACGGATGTCGAACTGATCGCGTGGAAAGGCCACTGCGAAGTCCATGAACTGTTCACCCCGCAAGATGTGCGCAGCATGCGCGAGGCCTATCCCGGCGTGACGATCCTCGCGCATCCCGAATGCCCGCCCGAAGTCGTTGCAGAAGCGGATTTTTCTGGCTCGACGGCAGTGATGTCGAATTATGTCGGGGATGAGAAGCCAGCGCGCGTGCTGCTTTTGACCGAGTGCTCGATGAGCGACAATGTGGCGGTGAACCACCCGGATGTGGAGTTCGTGCGGCCCTGTAACCTCTGTCCGCATATGAAACGGATCAGCCTGCGCAACATCCGCGAGACGCTTGAGACCGGACTGCATGAAGTGACTATCGACCCGGCCATCGCCGATGATGCGCGCCGCGCCGTCGAACGTATGCTCGCAGTGTGATGCAGTCCCTTGATCCTCTGGCGGGTCAGATCGCCGTTGTCGGGAGCGGCATTGCCGGTCTGATCACCGCGCTCGAACTGGCGCCTCGGCCCGTGGTGCTGGTCACCCGCGCCGAACTTGGCCGCGAAAGCTCAAGTCTTTGGGCGCAGGGTGGCATTGCCGCAAGCCTTGGGCCCGATGACGATCCCGACCTGCATCTTGCCGATACGCTCGCGGCCGGAGCGGGGCTTTGCGATCAGGACGTGGCGCGTGGGATTCTCTCAGACGCGCGCGATGCAATCGCGACTCTCGAACACTATGGTGTGCGGTTCGACCGCAAGCCCGATGGGACCTTTTCCCTCGGTCTCGAGGCGGCCCACGGTCGACGCCGCATCCTTCACGCAGGTGGCGACGGATCGGGTGCCGCGATCACATTGGCCTTGGCCGAAGCCGTGCGCCGGACGCCTTCGATCACGCTGTTGACCGGGGTGGAGGCGCGCCGCGTGCTCACCGAGGAAGGTCGTGTCACCGGGCTTTTGCTTCAGACGGAAACAGATGCGGGCATTCTGCCTACGACGCAGGTGGTGCTGGCGACCGGCGGTCTTGGCGGTCTCTTCGATGCCACGACAAACCCCTCCGGCAATGTCGGGCAGGGCGTCATGATGGCCGCCCGCGCAGGCGCGCTTCTCGCCGATATGGAATTTGTGCAGTTCCATCCCACCGCGCTCGATGTCCCGCGCACGCCGCTGCCCCTCGTCAGCGAAGCGGTCCGGGGTGAGGGGGCGTGGCTGCTCAATGGGGCAGGAGAGCGGTTTATGCTGGACACCGAAGGGGCGGAGTTGGCCCCGCGTGACGTGGTGGCCCGTGCGATCCATGCCCAGATCGAGCATGGGCAACGTGTTTATCTCGATGCGTCCCGCGTGCTCGGTCCGCGATTTGCCACAGCCTTTCCCACCATCGACCGACTGTGCCGTGAGGCGGGGATTGATCCCGCGCGAGACCCGATCCCGGTCCGCCCGGCAGCGCATTACCACATGGGTGGCGTGGCCACGGACGCCTTTGGGCGCACAAGTCTTGCGGGCCTCTGGGCGGTTGGAGAATGCGCCGCGACGGGGTTGCACGGCGCCAACCGGCTCGCCAGCAACTCTCTCTTGGAGGCGGTGGTCATGGCGCGCCGTGCGGCGAAGGCCTTGGACGAAACTCCGGTACACTCAACAAAAGTGTCTATTCGCACAACTCTTCCTCGACCATTGCCACGCTCCGATGTGGACGCCGTTCGACCCATCGTCTCGCGTCATCTCGGGCTGATCCGTGACAAGGCGGGGCTTGAAGAGGCGATCCGCCGTTTGCGTCCGCTCGCCTTGGGCGACGGCCCGGCGTCTGATCCCGCCCTCGTTGCGCTCGCCATTGCGGGATTTGCCGCGCTGCGTCTTGAAACGCGGGGCGGACATGCGCGGCGCGATTTCCCGAACCTTCTGAGCAATGCCATCCGCCACCGGATGACCCTTGATGACATTCTGGCTGCGACCGCTGATCTGGTTCCGGCCAAGCCCCACCTCGTTTCGGAGTATATGACGTGACCCTTTCTCCTCTGCCTCACCTGATGATCGAACCCGTTGTGCGCCGTGCGCTTGAAGAGGATCTCGGCCTTGCCGGGGACATCACGTCTATGGGTGCAATCCCCGCCGGGCATCGCTCGGTTGTGACTGCCGTGTCCCGCACGGAAGGCGTCATTGCCGGCCTTGATTGTGCCGAGATTGCCTGTCACCTCGTCGATCCCAAGATCAAGTTCACCCGCCTTGTCGAAGATGGCGAGATGGTGTCGCCCGGCACTCATGTCGCCACCTTCGAAGGTCCGTCCCGCAGCTTGCTGACTGCCGAACGCACGGCGCTTAATTTCATGGGGCATCTGTCCGGCATCGCTTCTGTCACGGCGGAGCTGGTGCGGGCGGTCGCGGGCACGAAAGCGGCGATCACCTGCACCCGCAAGACCACGCCGGGGCTGCGGGCCTTGGAGAAATATGCGGTGCGCGCGGGCGGTGGGATGAACCACCGCTACTCTCTCGCCGACGCGGTTCTGATCAAGGACAACCATATCGCGCTGGCCGGTGGTATCCGTCCGGCGCTTGAAGGCGTGCGGGCTGTGGCGGGGCATCTGGTGAAGATCGAGATCGAGGTGGACACGCTGGATCAGTTGGCCCAGGTGCTTGAGATCGGGGCGGACGCCGTGTTGCTGGATAACATGTCTTCGGAGATGTTGCGCGAGGCGGTGGCCATGGTTGACGGGCGCGCGATCACCGAAGCCTCGGGCGGGATCACGCCGAAGACGGCGGCTTCGGTGGCGGCTTCTGGCGTGGATTTGATCTCTCTGGGTTGGATCACCCATAGTGCGCCAGTGCTGGACATCGGGCTGGATTTCGTGCCGGCGTGAGGGCCGTCACGTGTTTCTCCTGCCACCAAACCGCACTTATGAGCGCAGTTTGGTGGCAAAGAGTTTAACCCAATGCTGCACGCGGCGCGTTCCCCATTCGTGACGCGGCAAAGCTCTCGGCGATGGCCATCACGGCGGCATGGATGGGGCCTGCGGTGATTTCCGGAATGATGGATGAGTCAACGATCCAGAGATTGTCGAGCCCGCGCATTTTCAGATCCGCATCGACGATGGCATCGTCATCCGCGCCCATCCGGCAGGTCGCGACCGGGTGGTGATGTGTGATCGCGGCCTTCGCGATGAAGGCATCCATGGCATCATCGTCGACCAAATCCTCGGGGCTGGGCTGAATCTCCTCCGCGATCCACGGCGCAAGCGCGTCGCTCTGGCCGATGCTGCGTGCCCGTTTGAGCGCGACGCGGAACATATGTCGGTCGTGTTCCGTGGCGAGGTAATTCGGGTCGATCTTTACAGGATCGGAGAGGTTCGGTCCGGTGATCGTCAACTCGCCCCGGCTGGTCGGATTGGTGACGCCAAAGAGCAGCGTGAAACCTTCGCCGGGAGCGGGTGCGTTGTCGAACATTTCCGAAGCACTGGGGGCCGCGACGCAGCCGACTACGATGTCAGGGCGGCCTTCGGTCCGGGTGGGGTCTTCGGCCTGATAGCTCAAGGACTCCGAGATTTGCAGTTTCGAGGGCACAATCTCGCGTTTCGCACGGTAGATATTGCCTGCGGCCAACAAATGGTCGTGCAGGTTCTTGCCGATCTCCGGCCGTTCGATCACACAGTCCACGCCCGCTGCGGCAAGGCGCGCGGGATCACCAATGCCGGAGCGCATCAAGGTGGTCGGGCTTCCGATCGCTCCGAGGCTCAGGATGATCTCATCGGCCTCGTAACGGATCGGGCCATTGGTTGAGGCGACTTCGACGGCGATAACCTTGGTGCCGTCGAGGATCAATCGCTGCACGGGGGCATTCTCGATGATCGTCAGATTCGGACGCGCGAGGACCTCCGGTGTCAGCCATGCATCTGCTGTCGTGACGCGTTTGCCGTCGCGGATCATCAGCGCGTTGGGGGCGGTGCCGATCAGGTGCTCGCCGCAGTGATCGCGCAGGCGCGGCATGCCAAGCGCGACCCATCCCTTGATATAGTCCTTCACCAGAGGATGGCTCTGCGTTTCGTCCGGTAGCATAATCGGCATCGGACCGTCGCTGGCATGAAGAGCATCTTCGGGAATGTTCCAGTTCTCGGTGGCCTTGAATGCCGGCAAAAGACCGTCGTAGCTCCAGCGGTCGTCCCCCGACACCTCAGCCCAGCGGGCGAAATCCTCGCGGTGGCCGCGCACATGGAACATAGCATGGAGGTTGCTCGATCCGCCGAGGACTCGGCCGCGCGCCCAACGATGGACCCGGTCGGCTGTGCCAGCTTGTGGTGTGGTTTCGAAATCCCAGTCGAACGCGCGGCCTTGAATAAAAGGCCACATATCCGGTTTCGCGATGTCGGGATCTTTCGCCCATCCGCCCGCTTCAAGCAGGGTCACTTTGACTTTCGGATCGGCGCTGAGGCGGTTGGCCAGAATGCAGCCTGCCGAGCCACCTCCCAAAATAAGAAGGTCGCTCGTCAGTTCGTCAGTGTTATGCGGCATCGCCCGGCCTCATTCCCAATCCCATAAGTTTTCTCTGTGTGCGCTCGAGGTGATCGAACATGGCACGTTCCGCCGTCAGCGGGTCGCGGGAGGCAATCGCCGCCGCAATTCTTTGATGTTCGAGGTCGCGCGCTTTCACGCGCTCAACCGTCGTGTGTTCATCGCTGTCCGCATCCGTAAATCGCAGGCGGGCATCGTTTTGGACCCTGTGCAAAAGGATATGAAGTTCGGACGCGAGGCTGTTGCGTGACCCTGCCGCAACCGCGCGGTGGAAGTCCTGGTCCGCCTGAGCCGGGCTCAGGTCGGCGGGGGAATGCGCGGTTTGCAAAATATGAGCGATTTCGTCGGGAGAGGCGCGCAGCGCAGCCAATCGCGCCAGTGCGGGTTCGATCATCAGGCGCATTTCCATGACTTCCAGCGGATTGGTGGATTGCACCAGTTTCGCACTGCTGGGGGCTGGGCTGCTGGTCTCGGAATGGGCGCGGCGACCGCTTTTCGCGGGCGTTAATTCACCATTGTCGCGCAGCACCTTGAGCGCCTTGCGCAGGCTGTGACGGGACACTTTGAGCGTCTCTGCAAGGATGCGCTCGGGGGGCAGGTCTTCCGAGGCCTTGAGAAGACCACGAAGGTGTTCGACCAGATCTTCCTCCCGGTCTGTGCGCTTTACACTCTGATCTGATGTCGCCTTGTCGTTCATTCTGCCCTTACCCTCCAATAAACCTTTAAACGTGTTTCCCTGAATTTGAGTGAAATAGCGGCATCATGCAACCAAAAACTGGAAAATGGTGAAACTTTGGTTGCGTGTGGTCGCGGAGCTGTGGTTGCATGAAGGAGGTTCACGCCGACTCCGTGCGATCCGGCACAGCCATAGGCGTCAGGAAACAGGAATGACCACGATGAAAGATATGATGGCGGCGGCGGACGCCCCCGCGCTCTTCACCCTTACGACCGGACCGGTCAACTGCTATCCAGAAGTTCTCTCCGCGCTCGGAAAGCCAGTATTTTATGACTATGATCCGTCATTTATGGCCTATTACGAAAAGGTCATGCGCAAACTTTCCACGGCACTCGGGACCTCTGACATCCCAATTGTTCTGCAGGGGGAACCTGTGCTGGGCCTCGAAGCGGCGGCCTATTCTCTGGTCGCGCCCGATGATGCCGTGCTCAATCTGGCGTCGGGTGTCTACGGGGCCGGATATGGGGAATGGCTCAAGCCTCGCGCGGGTCAATTCCACGAGATCCGCGTCGTCTATAACGATGTGGTTGATCCGGTTGTGGTTGATGAATTCCTAGCCAACCACCCGGAAATCAATTTGGTTGCGGTCTGTCACCACGATACGCCCTCAGGGACGATTAACCCGATCAAAGACATCGGCGAGGTGGTCCGCAAACATGGGGCGCTCTATGTGGTCGACAGCGTTTCGGCCTGGGCCGGTGTCGAGGTGGATGTTGAGGCCTGTCATATCGATCTTTTGGTCACGGGCCCCAATAAATGTCTCGGTTGCCCGCCAGCTCTCTCAATTCTGACAGTGTCCGAGCGGGCATGGGCCAAAATGGAGGCCAATCCTGTCGCCCCTCGGGCCTCAATTCTCTCCATTCTGGATTGGAAAGACGCATGGAAAGCATCCGAGGGCTTCCCCTTTACCCCCTCCGTCTCAGAAATTTACGGCCTCGAAGCAGGAATTGATCGCTACTTGGAAGAGGGGCCGGAAAATGTGTGGGCGCGTCATGCCAAGACGGCGAAAGCCATGCGCGCGGGCGTGAAAGCCATGGGGCTCGAGCTTTGGGTCGCAAGAGAAGACATCGCCTCTCCGACCTGCACCACGATCAAATTGCCCGAGGGCATCGACGAAACCGTCCTGCGAAACCTGATGAAGGCACGATATGGCGTGGTGATCTCTTCGGGGCGGGCGGAAACATTCAACAAGCTGGTGCGCGTTGGACATATGGGGCCGACGGCATTTCCGCTCTACACGGTTCTTGCTTTGACTGCACTTGGTGGCGCGATGGGGGAACTGCTCGGCAAGCCGCTTGATATTGGAGCGGCGGTCGCGGCGGCAGAAGCCGTCATCCGAGGTTAAATAACAGAAAAGAAATGAAAAAGGCGGCTCAAAGGGCCGCCTTTTTTGTATGTACTGTCGTCGAAAATCTCAGTCGTGGACGACAACGCCATCCTTGGTCATTGGCACGCCATCGAGAGAAAGCGAACAGCCGCGCAGCGGGATATCCATGTGACAGGGCGTGTCTCGGCTGCCACCGGCCTCGGTGTTCGGACCGGTCGAGAACAGGAAGTTCCCGGCGAAACAGCGCGCATCCATCGACAGGGCCGCTTCGCGGTCATAGAGCCCAAGCGTCGTCCAGCTTGCACGATTCTCAAGCCCCCAACCGACATGGGCCATGGCGAAGGCATCCGGATCGTTGAAGCTGTCCATGAAACTCTTCATGTATTCCGCAGTCCAGCCGCCTTCGATCTTGGTGACAAAGCCTTTCTCGATGGTGAGATAGATTTTGTCTGCCGCATAGCGCTTGAACGGCAAAAGGATGTCGCCTTCGTCAATGACGATGGTGCCTTCGGCAGAGCCTTCGTCGGGCCATCGGGCGATCATGCAGCTCGGCCAGTGATCCCAGCGACCCGGCTCGTCCGCCAGACCATATTGCAACAGCACCGGATATTGCCCGAGTTTGCAGCGGAAATCGGTGCCGGCCTTCGAGGTGACGTGCATCTCTTTTGCCGGTTCCATGTATTTGTTTGCCGCGATGACCTTGTTCTTCGCTTCGGGCGAGGGGATCATCCGCAGCATGGTCTCCGGCGGCTCGACCGCCAGCAACATGCGGGTGCCGGTTTTCAGGATCTCTTCCTGTTCGTGGGAAAAGAGCAGCTGAAGCGTGTCGATCACCAGATCGGAGGCCTTCAGGGCCGCAAGTGCCGCAGTGTTGACCCCAAGGCCAAGCTGGGTGGTTTGGCCGACATAGCCGGATTTGTCACGCGACAGGGCCTTGTCGCCATTGATCATCGGCAGGTTGATCATGGTGATGATGCCGCCCAAAAGACCCACGGCGGTGCGCGCGCATTCGACGATCTGCATATTGCTGTCGTCTGAGGTCAGGATGGCCACTTGTTCGCCGGGCTTGAGTTGGCATTGTTCCAACACGTTTTTCCACGCGAGGACAAAATCTGCGTTGCTGATGGACATGGGGGCTCCTGTTTTATCTGACGGCGCCGACGGCGTGGAAGCCGCGGTTGTAGTGCAATAGCGGTTGGCGGTCCGGGTTGAGTGCGGCTTCACGCACCTCCCCGATGAAGATGCTGTGTGATCCGGTTTCAATCGCCTCTTTGAGTTCACAGGCAACCGAAGCCTGAGCAAACGCATAAGCGGGGGCGCCGACGTTGGTCTCAACCCATTCGAACCCTTCGAATTGGTCGGCGCCGGTCTTGCCGGTCATTCCGGCAAAGCTTTCTGCGACGTCGAGGGCCTCTTGGCATAGGATATTCACGCAGAAATGCCCATTCTCGGTGATCGCCCGATGCGCTTCTCCATTGCGGTTGACGCAGACGAGCACGGTCGGGGGCTCCATCGTGACCGAGGTAAATGCCGTGGCCGTGAGACCGCGGCGCGCCTCACCCTTTCCGGCGGTGATGACGGTAACGCCTGCTGGGTAGGCGCGCATGGCGGCCTTGAGGCCCTCGACGGCGTCGGCTTGAGGATAAACCATTGGCATGATCATGTTTCTCTCCGTGAAGCGGTTTTTCCGGGAAAGGCCCAGATCGGCAGACGCATCAGCAGGTCTACGAGAAATGGGCCAAACAATACGACGGTGAACATCCGCACCGTTTGAAAGGCGATAACGGCGGCGACATTGGCCTTGGTGGCGATCGCCACGAGAGCAACGGTTTCGATGCTGCCGGGGGCAGAGGCCAGAAGGGCGGTCTTGATGTCGATGTCTGTGAACGCATAGAGCAGCAGTCCCAGCCCGGCGCTGATCAGGATGAGCATCACGGTCGAAACCAAGACGGCCGGGATCAGGCGGATCACGTGCCCCAGCACTTCGCGCGTGAATTTCAGCCCGACTTCGAGGCCGATGATGCCGAAAGTGGCGAGGATCATGAGGTTTGGCACATGGAGGTGCAAAAGGCCTGTCGCTTCGATCACGGCGCAAAGGATCAGCGGAATGAGCATGCCCGCCGCCGGAAGGCGTTTGATCTTGACGGCAATCAGAGAGATCGCCGCAAGCAGCGGGGCGAGGATCGGAGAGAGCGGTGAGATGTCGCGCGGCGGCAGGCTGGCTTCGGGGCTGTCTGGCAGGAGCGCGGCGAACAGGGCGACGGACAGGATCACGGCAGCGAGGCGCACATATTGCATGAGGGCCACGATCCGAGCGTCTGCACCGCGTTCGTTGGCGATGATCACCATGGCACCAGACATGCCGGGCAGGCTGCCATAGACCGCGACATCCTCGGAAATTCCGGTCGTTCGGTTCAGAACCCAGCCGATGCTAAAGGCAACAAACAACGTGGCGCAGGTCATCGCCAGCAAAAGTGGCCAGTCCTGAGCGACATCCACCAAAATGGCCGGGGACATGGAGGTGGCGATGAAGACACCCGCAGCGCCCTGAGCCAACACATAGGCGGGGCGGGGCACGCGCAGATGGCTGCCGCTGCCGCCAAACGCGATGCCCGCAATCATCGCGCCCAAAAGCGGCGCCGCAGGGAAGTGAATGAGCCCGAGCAGGGTGGCAAGCCCGATGGCCGCCGCCAGAAGCGCCGCCCATTGCAGGCTCTGGCGCACGTCTTGGCTGCTCAGGCGTTCAAGTGGGTTTTGTCCCTTCATTGAAGTTCTCGCGGTGCATCGAGGCAGGTTTCGACAAAGGCTGCCATGGCCAATGTTTTAGCGTCTTCGCCGACCCGCCCGATCACTTGAACGCCAACGGGAAGACCGTCGTGGACAATCGCCGGAACGCTCAGAGCGGGCATGTGAAGCAGCGTCCAAGGCGTGTTGAACATCGGTGCGCCGGTGCTTGCAAATCCTTCTGGGGCGGTGCCCGGCGCCGAGGGGGCCAAGAGCACATCGACGTCCGTCATGGCCTCCGCCAGTTCGGCTGCGACCTTGGGCAGCGCGGCGCAGGCGGCGTCATAGGCGGGGGCATCGACCAGCGCTTTTTCGGTCAGGAAATCGCGCGTTACGGGGGTGAGCTGATCCCAGAGCACGGTGCGCTCAAAGGACAGGGCGCGCGTGACCTCCCATCCCATGATGGCGAGATGCAGAGCGTGGGTCGTGATGAAACTCTCAGGCACGTCGATCTCGACCACGGAGCCGCCGGCGGCCTCAATCCGTTGGACCGCAAGATCAAGCGCTGCTACGGTCGCGGGATCTGCGCTGTCAAAGGGCGGGGTGCGGAACAGGCCGATTTTCGGCGCCGCAGGGAGATCTTCGGGCAATTTGAGAGACGGTCTCCCGGCAAGCACGGAGGCCGCAAGCGCCGCATCGCGCACATTGCGCGTCACCAACCCGAGCGTATCAAGAGAATGGGCCAGAACCTTGACCTCGGCCGGTTCGAGCAGTCCAAACGTGGGTTTGTAGCCGACCACGCCGCAGAAGGAGGCGGGCCGGATGATAGAACCGGCCGTTTGGGTGCCAAAAGCCATCAACGCCAAGCCCGCAGCCACGGCGGCACAGGAGCCCGACGAGGAGCCACCCGGCGTGTGCGCGAGGTTCCACGGGTTGCGGGTCTTGCCTGAACTGGCCATGGCAAATTCCGTCGAGACGGTCTTGCCCATGATCAATGCGCCAGCCGCTTTGGACTGCGCCACACAAGGCGCATCCCAATAGGGCTGCCGCCCGGCATAGGCTTCAGAGCCATATCCCGTCGGCATGTCCACCGTGTCGATCACGTCCTTCACGCCCACTGGAAGCCCCGCGAGCGGACCCGCTTCGGCCTTGTCGCGCGCATCCGCGCTTTTGCGGACGAGGTCGGGGTCGGTATGGATATAGGCTCCGATTGCACCGTCTTTCTCGGCAATCCGCTCCAGATAGGCTTCGGCCACGTCACGGTGTTTCACGGTGCCCGAGGACACCTTTGCGATGAGATCGGTGGCGTCGAGTTTGATCAGATCACTCATGAGAGAAACTCCGAAAGGTCGGGGCGCATGTCAGCCCAGGGCGCTGCGCGTTCAAATTGGCCTGCGAGCGAGAAAAGCAGGTTCTCACCGCCCAGTGCCGCACCGAAATGCACACCGATTGGCAGGCCGGATGTCGACAGTCCGAATGGCAGGCTCATGGCCGGGAAGCCGGAGGCGTTGAAGGCGCAGGTGAAGGGGCTGTGCGCCCAGAATTGGTCATAGAACGCATCGAGTCCCTGTGACTGGCTCGACATGATGCCGAGTTTCGGCGGCAATTCGGCGCTTGTCGGAGACATCAGAATGTCGAACCGCTCAAAGAACTGTCCAAGTCCGCGCGCAGTGGCGTGAAGCTGGTTGACCGAGGCAAGATAGTCCATGCCCATCAGCGTAAGCGCTTTGCGGATCCATTCCTCATTGGCGGGTTCAAGTTCGGCAATCGGGTCGCTGATTCCAAGCGCCTTGCCGCGCGCCAGAACGGCACTGGCGACATTGACGCCGGGGATGACTTGCCATGCGGTCTTGAGCGCTTGCGCATCATAGCCGGCGCTTTCAACGATCTCGACATGGTGGCCGAGGCTCTCCATGAGTTTGGCCGCCTCTTCCGTTCGCGCGAGAATCTCGGGATCGACCGGCGTGCCGAGCGGCGAGGCAAGTGTCAGCCCGATCTTGAGAGGTTTCGGATCGCGTGCAACCGAAGCGAGGTAGCTCTCGGTCTGCGCGGGCTGGGCGTAGGGGTCACCAATATCCGCGCCGCCGGAAATATCCAGTAATGCGGCGCTGTCGCGTACCGACTTGGTGAGCGCATGTGGCGTCGACATGCCTGCGATCCCTTCGACCGCAACCGGCCCCAAAGGATTGCGCATCCGGCTCGGTTTGAAGCCGAACAAGCCCGTATGCGCGGCGGGGAGGCGGGTCGATCCCGCCCCATCGGAACTGTTGGCAAAGGGCACGAGACCGGCGGCAACGGCTGCCGCTGAGCCGCCGGAGGAGCCGCCCGGTCCATGTGCGAGGTTCCAGGGGTTTCGCGTGACGCCGAATTCGCGTGGCTCGGTCGCAAAGCTCAGAGCGAATTCGGGCGTGTTGGATTTGCCCAGAATGGTGATGCCGGCGGCGCGGTAGCGCGCCACAAGCGTGCAGTCCGTCTGATCCACATGCCCCTTGAACAAACGACAACCCGTCGACATTTCCATGCCGCGCACGGCAATGCCGGTGTTTTTGACGAGAAAGGGCACGCCCTTGAATGGGCCGTCGGGAAGGCCTGCATCAATATCGGCTTCTGCCAGATCGAAATGCGGATGCACGATGGTGTTGAGATGCGGTTCGAGTTTTTCAATGCGCGCCATGGCGCTCTCGAAAACCTCTTTCGCGCTGACCTCACCGCTCTTCACCAGTTCGGCGATCGCGGTGGCGTCGAGCCTGTCGTAATTGTCTAGCATGTCTTATCCGATCTGGGCCATGAACTGGTCTTTGTCCCAGTAGTCTTGCGTCAGCACGATCTCATCGCCGTCAAATTTGAACAGATGCATTCCGTCCAGCTCCACCGCTTTGGGGGCGGGAGCGGGCTGGGCCTCTGTCGGGCGTGGCGTAAACGTGCCGGTCATTGAGTAGAAGATTGCGATGTGTTCAGCAGAGCGCACGCTCTCACGCGGGGTCCATGATACATCGGGGAGCATTCTGAAGAACCCGTTCAACCCGTCACGCAGGGCGTCGTGCCCGCTGCGCGACTTGCCCATGGCGATCTCGTCGTGACGCCCTTCGAGTGCATAAAGGGCGGTGGCGGCATCCGCATCATGGCGATTATACGCAGCGTAAAAGGCGTCTACGAGAGGGAAGTCGGTCATAAGTCTGCTCTTGCTGTTGAGGGGCGCGCCAAGAGGGGGCGAGGCGCGCCCGTGAGGACCGATTACCAGTCCATACCTGCGATGGTTTTCACCTGATCGACAAAGCTCTCGCGGCTCACCTCGTCAAAGAGGCGGGCGCGCAGGCGCGGGGCAGGCGAGGAGTTGACGTTCTCAAAGAGCGCGACGCGACCGGCCAAAGAGCCGCTAGTCATGTCCCAGATGAAGTTCATCAACAGTTCTTTCTGCATGGCGGAGACGCCGTGACCCGGAAGCAAGTCATTGAGGTAATGACCAATTTCGGGGTTCTCAAACGCGTCTTTGCCGAAGCGCATGACCAGACCCTGACCGCACATTTCTTGCAGGATGTGGATGATCCGCGGATAATGTTCGATCGAGTAGAGGCGACCCGCGGTGAGCATGGAGACATCGGGGGTTACGACACCGGACGGCAGCTGTGTTGCCTTGGCTTCAGCGGCGACGACAAAGGCGCGCAGCGTCTGGGAATACTGGATCAACTCACCGAGCATCTGCTGAACGGCCGGAATTTTGCCGGTGCCAAGGACGTCTAGGACCATTTGGCCCGCGCCCACGAACAGCTCGGATTTCACGGCCATACGGGTAAGCACATGCCAGTGGGCAAAGACCGTGGCACGGCCATACCAGGACATGCCATCCGGGTCGCCGAGGTTGAAGATGCGCTCTTTCGGGACGAAAACATTGTCGAAGACGATAAATTGGTCGGCTTCTTCGCCCATGGAAGACACAGGGTGATCAAACTTGTTGGCGCCCGGTTGCGACACCATCTCGCGGGAGATCATGGTGATGCCATCGGCGTTGATCGGGACGGCGCCCCAGACACAGGCCTCCGGCGGGGTGGTGGTCAGACCGCCGAGGTTGGTGAAGAAGATGTCATTGGCTTGCGCCGCGATCGAGCCCACGGTTTTCGCGCCCGAGACATAGATGCCGTCGGCCTGTGCCTTGGTCACGCGGAGGAAGGCCATCTCGGCCGCCTTCGGGTTTGAGCGGTCGGTTTGCGGGCCTGCGAGGCTCTCCGAGGCGGTGAGGTTGGTGCTCCGGCCAAAGTCCATATAGGCTTCGATGTTCTCGGCGAAGTCCGGATTACATCCGTCAATCATGGATTTTTTCTCTTTGAAAACATCCTGATAGGCCATGAGGCCTGCGACGATGGCTGGGGAAAGATCCGGCGGACGCCCAAAGGTGCCAGCGGTCTTGAGGCTGGTGTATTCGATCATCTTACGGCGATCGGCGAGTTCTTCGACCGTGGTCGGCAATTGCCAGGCGCGGCTCACGACTTCCCCGGTTTTGGGATCGAGATATGTGGTCGCGTCTTCGAATTCCGGCTTGAACTGGTCATCGAACATCTCAGCCAGCAGTTCGACACCTGCGCCGAGCGCCGGTTCATCTGTCACTTTGTCGAGTTTGCGTTTGCCGATCCAGATGTTGCGACCGTCGTCGAGCGAGGCTTTGAACTCGGCGCCGGTTTTGAGCCGGTGCGCGGGTTTGCTCGCGGTCTTGGATGTTTCTTGCACTGTCATAGCTTCTCCTGAAGTCCCTGTTGCGGGTGGCGTGGTTATCCGAGACGCGGTGCATGTCGGATCGCCGAGTGATGAGTCACGCTAGATCGGTCAACCAAGAGAGTGCAACCAAAAAAAATGGTTGAGACAAAGTTTTCGAATTCACGATGGAAGATTGCTCAGAATAGCGGCAGGTTTGGCGCCGGGTTTTTCTCAAAACGATGAAAAAGCACTCTAAATCAAGGGAAAAGTTCACCATCTGTCTGAATTTTGTGCTTTTGCTCTGGTGGTTGAAGGGGTGTGCTAAAAACAACCAATAAAACGGTTGAGATTTGTTGACGGTAATT
The DNA here is from genome assembly GCF_019429625.1 of Celeribacter sp. PS-C1. Lineage (GTDB taxonomy): Bacteria > Pseudomonadota > Alphaproteobacteria > Rhodobacterales > Rhodobacteraceae > Celeribacter. Next base: position 231,612 of record NZ_JAHXRW010000004.1, on the reverse strand, counting down.
TGGTTGCCGGTATGGTTGAGTCGAAATCGGTTGATTTGGTCGGGATCGCCCGGCGGCTGATCGCTCCTTAGAGAGATGGCAGACAGGTCAACAGGCACACGCACATCAGGGCGCGCGCTGCGCGTTCGATATTTTCAGGGAAGACAATGGTGAACCAGAGAGTGCTGGACCCGAGACACGCGCAAAACCGGCCAATGGCCGGAGATGCTGTCGTCTTGTTGCCATCCTCCTCGTTGGGCAAGGCGCCCGGAGAGGAATATGGGGGCGCTGACCTGCGTCAGCGTGTGGTGCACCGTGTTTCGGTGACGTCTTCGGGAACGGCGCCTTTCGGCTGTGCCGCGCAGTCAAAGATGAGATCTGTCTCAGATTGGCCGACGGTCCGGGCCAAGGGCATTTCGAAACGCGTCTCCCAGCTTCGGCCGCTCACGCCGCACCAGAGGCGTTCGACCGGCATCTGGTCGCCGATCGGATTGAGCAGAAAAAATTCACCCGTCTCGGGGTTCGACCAGAAGGTGGCGGACAGCGAAACGCCATGTGCGGCGCGACCGAGTTCCAAAGAATACCAATGCGCCAATTTCGCCGTGCAGGACAATTCCACCTCACCGGTGTTGGCGACATCAAAGACCACAGGAGCGAGCCCCTCGGTGCCGCGCTTGGGTGTCGGACCGTGCCCTTGTGCCATGGCGGAAGCGCCAATGAGCGACAGGCAGAGGGTGGCGGGCACAAGCGAGCGGATGAGATGGGACACGATGGAATCCTCGATTGGGGGAAAGAAATTCGCCGGGCGAAAGCAGGGCGAGTGCGACGGAAACGGAAAGCTAAAAACAAAATTTGTCAACAGATGGAGCGAAATATGATGATGACAAAGACCACGAAGGGCGCATTGCGGTTGATGACCGCGCTTGCCTTTACGACCGGGATGAGCACGGCTGTGCTGGCCGAGGAGATCACCTCTCTGGCCATTCTGACGCCAGAGACGGGCACAGATTTCGGCTGGAACCAACAAGGGATCGACGGCGCTGTGGCGGCCGGTGAGGCGCTTGGTGTCGAAGTGATCGTGGCCGAAAACCTTGGCTACGGCGATGTGCGTCCGACCCTGCGTGAACTGGCCGAAGAAGAGCCGGGGCTGATCGTCGCCCATGCCAGCGGCTACAACACGGCCGCTCCCGAGATTGGGGCAGAGGCGGGTGTCAAAGTGGCAATCGTCGACAGTCCGAGTGCGCTGACCGAAGGGTCCGTCGTGGATTACACCGCTTCCGGTCACGAGGGGGCTTATCTGGCCGGTGTTCTGGCCGCGAAGATGACCCGTTCGGGCACAGTCGGCATCGTAACCTCCGGTGAGCCGCCGTCGTGGAACTCGCAGTCCGCAGCCTTTGCCGAGGGTGTGAAGGCGACGAATCCTGAACTGGTCATCCGCTATGCGGTGATCGGGCCGGCTGCCTATTCCGATGCGGCTGGTGGCAAACGCGTCACCGAATCGCTGATCGCTGCTGGTGCCGACATCATCTTTGGCCAGGGGAACGGCTCGTCCTTCGGGATGCTTCAGGCGGTTGAGACGACCCCGGCTGCTGACGGTGGCAAGGTCATGTTCATCGACGTCATCGGTGACAAGACTCCGATCGACAAGGGGTATCTCCTGTCCTCCGTGCTCTGGAATCTGACCCCGGTCTACGAGGCGATGATCGAAGATATACGCGCTGACAAATTCGGCACGCGCAACTATGGCATCAACCTTGAGGACGGTTCCGTTGCTCTGTTGAAATCCCCGCATATCCCCGAAGACATCTGGGGCGAAGTCATGGCCGTGAAAGATCAGATCGTGTCCGGCGAGGTCGTGGTTGAGCCGCATTTCGACGCGGAGTCTGTACATGCCTTGGTGACAGGCGAGTAACGCCAGGCGGACGTTCCTCCGCGAAAGAAAACGGGCGGGCCCTGCCTTCGGGGCCCGTCCTCAACACTGGAGACTAACATGTTAGACGCACATCCCCGCGCAACCGATATTCCCTCCGGCACGGAGGCCCCGCCGATTGTCACCTTTGAAGGGGTGACCAAGCGCTATCCGGGCATCATTGCCAATGACAGCATCGACATGGAGTTCCGCGCTGGCGAGGTGCATGTGCTTCTCGGGGAAAATGGCGCCGGAAAATCGACCTTGGTCTCCATGCTCTCCGGGCTGCAACAGCCCGATGACGGACGTATTTTGATCGACGGGGTTGAGAAGCCGATCGGTTCGCCGGGGGAGGCGCTTGAGATCGGGATTTCCACGGTGTTCCAGCACTCAATGTTGGTGCCGAGTCTGACGTTGGTTGAAAATGCGACGCTCGGACGGAAGTGGTGGCAGAAGCCGGATCGCGAAGGCACCGCCCAGGTGATGAACGCAGCCGCCGAGCGGATTGGTGTGCGCCTTGATCCCATGGCGCTGACCGGGGATCTCTCGCTTGGCGAACGCCAGCAAGCGGAAATCACCCGTGCCTTGATGCGCGGCGCGCGCTTTCTGATCCTCGACGAGGCGACAGCGATGCTCACGCCCGATGATGCGGCACGTCTTGGCGAGTTGATGCGTCGTCTGGCGGCCGAAGGGATGGCGGTGGTCTTTATCACCCACAAGCTCAACGAGGCCGTGGCCTACGGGGACCGGGTTTCGGTTCTGCGTCTGGGCAAGAAGGTTGGCGGGCTTTCCCCCGAGGAGCTCAAATCGCTTGACCCGCAAGAGGCGACGAATGCGGTGGTGCAGCTCATGTTCGGCACCCGCGAGGCCTCGACTGGCGAACGGGATCGTCCCGACGCGACCACGGTGGACCGATCCGCGAAGCCGACGCTCGAATTGTTGGCGCTCTATGCCAAATCGGGCCGTGTGCCGCTTGAGAATATCGAGTTCAAGGTCTGGCCGGGGGAGATTCTCGGCATCGCCGGAATTGATGGCAACGGTCAAAAGCAACTGGCCTCGACGATTGCCGGACAGGCGCCGGTCTCTGATGGTCGGATCATTCTGGATGGCGCTTACATTGACAAAATGACCATCGGGCAACGCCGGGAAAAGGGCCTCAGATACGTCACCGACGATCGGCTCGGCGAAGGGACGGTCGGGACATTTCCGATGTCGATCAATCTCTTGCTGAAAGAAATCGGCCAGACGCCTTATTGGCGTGGCGGGATCGAACAACCCGAGGCGATCCGCGAAAATGCGCGCCAGAAGGTCAAGGAATTCGACATTCGCACGCCATCGATCGACACGCCCGTTGGAAAACTTTCGGGCGGCAATATCCAGAAGGTGCTTCTGGCGCGTGAGCTTGCGGGCGCCGCGCGTGTGGTGATTTTCGAGAAGCCGACCTATGGGCTTGATCTCGCAAATATTGCGGCGACCAAGATGCGCATTCGCGAGGCGGCGCAGAGCGGGGCTGCCGTGATCCTGATTTCCACCGAACTCGATGAACTTCTGGAGCTCAGTCACCGCATCGCGGTGATGGATCAGGGCCGGGTCGCCGGCATTGTCGAGAATGAAGACGGCGCACGCCATAAAATTGGGGCGCTGATGAGCGGGGCAGAAAAATGAACACTCAAACCATGACAGATGACACGGTTCAAACCACCGAGATGCGTCAGAAACTGCGCAGCATCGCGGGGGTCTTGTTGATGAGCCTCGGTCCGGTGCTGATGGCCTTCATCCTCTCGGGCGTGATCCTTTTGATCCTCAAAGTGAATCCGTTCTCCTACTACGGATATGTCTTCGGGCGCGGACTTTTGTCGCCGACCGGCGTGCAGGCGACGCTGACCCGAATGGGGCCTTTGTTGCTGATCGCCGCCTCTCTGATTGTCGCCTTTCGGGCGGGGATCTGGAACTTGGGCGGCGACGCGCAATTTCTTGTCGGGGCGGTGTTTTGTGCCGCAGCGACACCTTTGATGGCACCACATGTGCCGGTCTGGCTCGGACTTTTGGCGGGGGCGGCCATCTCGGCCATCTTCGGGGGGCTTTGGGCGCTATTGCCTGCGTTTCTGCGGGCCTATCAGGGGCTCAACGAGATCATCACAACGCTGATGATGAATTTCCTCGGAATTTCGCTCGCCTCGGTTCTGGTGAAACTCGTCTTTCTGGACCCGAGCACCACGGTGCCACAGACCCGGACGCTGGCGGTCGAGGACCGTTTGCCAACGCTCTTCGGCACGACGATTTCCAGCGGGCTGATCATTGGTTTGGTCGCCATTCTGGCGGTGCATTTCGTGATGACCCGCACGGCCTTCGGGCTCCGTCTTAGGGTGGTCGGCGGCAATGCGAGCGCCGCGGTGCACGCGGGCCTCGCGGTGCCGCTTCTGACCGTCATGGTTTTTGCAATCTCGGGCGGTCTCGCAGGGCTCTCGGGCGGCGTAGCGATCCTCGGCCAATATGGCAACGTGCGGGCCGATTGGAATCCGGCCTATTCGCTCTCCATCGTGCCTTTGGTGTTCCTTGCGCGCTTCAACGGTTTTGCGGCGATCGGATTTGTCGGGCTGTTCTCAATCCTCTCGATCGGGGCCGAAAGTGCGGCACGGCGCACAGGTGTGCCAAACTACTTTACTCTTGTGACCATCGGCATCCTGCTCGTGATGCTCGCGGTCTCCGAATACTACAGCGCCAAGCGCCAGAAAGCGGGAGCCTGATATGACCCTGTTCACGGATACTTTCCTGATCGCCCTGATCGCAGGGATTGCCGCCGCCGGCGTGCCTCTCTTGCTCGCGGGTCTCGGCGAACAACTCTCGGAAAAGGCTGGCGTGCTCAACGTTGGCATTGAGGGGATGATGCTCGGCGGCGCCTATCTCGGCTTCTACATCGCTTGGGCCACCGAAAGCACGGGGCTTGGGTTTCTGGGCGGCATTTTAGGGGGCCTCTTGGTCTCGTCCTTGATGGTGCTGTTTTGCGTCCGTATGGGCCTCAACCAGATTGTCATCGGGATCGCTTTGACGCTCGGGGCCGAAGGTGCCACGGCGCTTTTGCATCATGTGCAGTTCAGCCGTCTTTATCCGCGGCTGTCGGATGTCGCCACATGGCGCATCCCCGGTTTGGCCGATATTCCGATCATCGGGCCGGCGCTGTTTGACCGCGAACCCGTGGTCTATCTCGCCGTCGCTCTCGTGCCGATCCTCGTCTATGTCTACCGCCGCACCCATCTTGGACTTGCTGTGCAGGCGGCAGGGGACAAACCTGCGGCGCTGGATTCCGCCGGGCAAAACGTGCTGGCAATCCGGAGCTTTGCCGTTCTGGCCTGTGGCGGCATGGTCGGTCTCGGCGGGGCCTTTATGTCCATCGTTGGCGCGGGTGTCTTTGTGCCTTTCATGACGCATGGCAACGGCTTCATCGGTATCGTCTTGGCGATGTTGGCGCGCGGGCGTCCGCTTTGGGTTCTGTTTGGCGCGGTCCTGTTCGGGGCCTGCCTGTCGGCGGCGACGGCGCTTCAGGTTGCAGGTGTCGCGATCCCGACCGATGTGGTCCAGATGCTGCCCTTTGTCGCCGTGATGCTTGTCCTGCTGATTGCCGGACGTAATGCGAAGTTGCCGGCGGCGCTTGGCGCGGCCTATGTGCGGGGCGAGCGCTAAAGAGCGCGCCTCCGTCATTAAAGCGAAACAGGGGAGGGCGCTTTTCGGAGCGTCCTTTCCTGTTTAAACATTCCCATCCGTCCGGTTTCCGCAGCCGTTGCGCTTGATGGGTGGTTGTATGACCGGCCAAGTCACGGCGGGTTTAATGCGTCTGATGTCATAAAAGTCAGGTCACAAACGGCACATTTTTTAACGTATTTAAAAAAACACCCCTCAAAAGCGCGGCTTTCGGGGCTTGGTCTTGCTCGAAAGCACCTCTGTCTGTAGCGTTTTGCATATCAATCAGGTGGTTGCGATTGGAGCTCGGGGGGAGGGACTATGCGCACTGGTGTTGAACATTGCCCATACGGCGCATGGGAGTCCCCGATTTCTGCTCAAATGCTGGTCGAGGATAGCCGGAAAATCGAACAGGTCTGTGTGGATCGCGATACGATCTACTGGATTGAGACGCGCCCGGATCAGGGGGGGCGCAGTGCGATCATGTGTCAGACTCCTGATGGCGCTCAGAAGGATATTCTGCCACGCTGGTTCAATGCGCGCGCGCTGGTGAACTCTTATGGCGGCGCGGCCATGGGGGTGCGCAACGGCACCGTCGTGTTTACGCACTTCTCACCCGAGACCTTTCCAAAGACCTCTGATCAAAGAGTCCACAAAATGGACGTGGGCGAGGTGCCTGTCCCGATCACGCCACCAGCGGCGGCGAGTTATGCGGATTACGAAATCGATCCGGATCGTCGCGTCGTCTATTGCGTCATGGAAGAGCAGACGGTGCTGACAAACGGGCAACCGCGTCAGAGTCTCGTCGCGCTGGATCTTGATGGGATTAAGGCGCCGCGCATTCTGGCGGAGGGCGAAGACTTTTACGCCGCGCCGCGCCTGTCTCCCGATGGAACTGAGCTTGCTTGGGTGTCGTGGTCCTATCCGTCGATGCCATGGGAGGGCACGCGGCTTTGGTGTGCCAAGGTCGACCCATCTGGCGAACTTCGGGACGTCACCCATGTGGCCGGAGCGCCGGCCCATGAGATCGACGCGACCCTCAATCCGGTTCTGAAAAAGCTGATGCGCTATTCGGACGATGCGATCGGACAGCCGACATGGTCCCCCGAAGGCACTTTGTGCGCGCTCTCGGATCAGGTCGAAATCGAGGGCGAGCGCTGGCTCAATATCTGTGAGCTGCGCTCGGGAACGCTTCAGCCCATCACGGAACGTCCTGCGGAGTTCGGGGCCCCGCCTTGGCGTCTCGGCGGCTCCAGTTTCGATTTTCTTCCGGATGGTCGGATCATCGCCGCGATGACTGAGGCGGGAATTTGGTCACTGATGTGCATTGACCCGGAGACCGGAGAGACGGAAAAGGTCGATTGCCCTTTCACAGACATCGCTTATCTGCATGTTGTTCAGGATCGCGTCGTCTTTCTCGGCGGGTCTTTTCAGGAGCCAGCAGCCCTTATTCTGCTCGACCCGAAAACCGGCGAATTTGAGCGTCTACGCGAAACGGCACCTGCGTTGGAAGAGACTGTTCAAGCCTGCATTTCGATCCCTAAGTCTAAGACATTCCCGACTGGACCCGATGGGGATGCGACCGCACATGCGTTTTACTACGCCCCTTGCAATAGTCGCTATGACGGCATGCAAGACGAGGCGCCGCCTCTGATCCTCTTGGTCCATGGCGGTCCAACAGCGGCGGCCTCCGCCAGTCTCAATCTGACCATTCAGTTCTTCACCAGCCGAGGCTTTGCGGTCGCCGATCTCAATTATCGCGGAAGCACCGGCTTTGGGCGAAGCTATCGCCGCGACATGTATGGACGTTGGGGCGAGGTCGATGTCGAGGATTGCGTCGCGGTTGTCAAAGCCCTTGCGCAAGAGGGTGCGATTGACCCGCACCGGATCATCTCGCGCGGCGGCAGTTCGGGCGGATATACGACCTTGGCTCTGGCCGCTTTCACGGATTTGCTAAGTGTTGCCGCGAGTTATTACGGGATTTCTAATCTCGAAATGATTGCCCGGATCACCGACAAACTCGAAGCGCATTACGCGGAGCTTTTGGTGGGCCCATACCCGGAGGCATCAAAGCTCTTTCGCGCCCGATCACCGCTGTTCCATGCGAGTGATATCGCGTGCCCGATCATTCTCTTTCAGGGGTTGAACGATCCGGTGGTGCCGCCGGAGCAGGCACATGTGTTGATCGACGAGATGAACGCGCGCAAGCTGCCCTTGGCCTATGAGTTCTACGAGGGGGAAAGTCACGGCTTTCGCAAAGCCGACACGATACGACAATCCTTGGAGGAAGAACTGTCTTTCTACGGGACATTTTTAGGGTTCACGCCCGCAGGGAGCCTCAGAGCGCCGAAGATAGAGAATTTTTGATCCCGCGACAGAGGGTTTCAGCAATCAGATTTGTCTCCCCGGCTGGAGACGACGCGAACGGGAGACGAGTGAATGTCAGATGGTCATAGAAGCGAAGCACTGTTCAAATCCATGGATCGGTTTCGGAAATACAATCGGGACAGTTTGAGCCTTGACCGGTTCTCGCCCGTGGGGTCGCCGCTCGCATGGTTCGTTGGTCCGAAAGGCGAGAACGAAGACGCGCTCCGCCGTCTGATCGGACAGGCGATTTCCTCGAACATCGAAGCCCGTCGGGATTTCCAGCCGGACGATCCGAGAATGGCCCCGCCGGAGGCCTTCGCTACCGATCAGGACAGTCACTACAGCCGCGGCATCGCGTTGATTGAGGACAGGCTGGGAGAGATGCTCGCACACATGCAGGGCTCTATCCCGCTGTCGAGTTATCGCAATCAGTCGCATATGTATTGGGACACCACCTTGCCCGCCGTGGTGGGGCATTTTGCAGGTCTGCTCTACAACCAAAACAATGTCGCGACCGAGGCCTCGCCGGTGACGACCCTCTTGGAAATGGCGGTGTCCGACGACATTTGCCGGATGCTGGGCTTTCGTGATCCCGAAGAAGTCTCCGATCTGCCGCGTCCTTGGGGGCATATCACATGCGATGGGAGTGTCGCCAATGGGGAATCTCTTTGGGCCGCGCGCAACCTGAAGTTTCTGCCCCTCGCGCTGGTCGCGGCGATCCGTCAGGACAAAACTCTTGCGGCGGCGAAATCCTTGACGGTGACGACTTTGGATGGTCGACGGCGCCGTTTGCTGGATCTCGACACTTGGGATCTTCTGAACCTGCCTGTGGACGAGGCTGTGGGTCTGTCGTCCAGAATGACGACGGCGGCGGGCATCGAGGCGAGCGCGATTGAAACGGCGATCAAAGGGCGGACCGTTCAGGATCTGGGGCTGATCGACTTCTACCGTCAATATCTGCCGGATATGCCGGCCCCGGTCGTCTTCGCGCCGGCGACGGCGCATTATTCATGGCCAAAAGGGGCGTCTTTGGTGGGGTTGGGCCGGTCTTCGGTTCTTCCGATCCCGGTCGATCTCGACGGTCGTATGGATGTGATCGAACTTCGGCGGCATCTCGACCGATGCCTCGACGAAAAGCGGCCGGTTCTGGAGGTCGTGGCGGTCATCGGGACGACCGAGGAAAGCGCCGTCGATCCCTTGAGCGAGATCGCCGATATTCGCGATGAATATCGCCAGATGGGTCTCGAATTCACACTCCATGCAGATGCCGCATGGGGTGGTTACTTTGCGTCGATGCTTCGGCCCTCGAAACTCGATCGGTACATCGAAGACAACGGCTTGTCGGGGAGTGACGAAGAGGCGCGGCTCTATGCGAAATACATTGGCGTTTTTGAGGCGCCCGATGGCGAAAACGAGAACCCGAACGCGAGTGACCCGAATTTTGCCCATGATATCGGCCTCGGGCCGGGCATGCAGTTGAACGCTTATGTGACGCGCCAATACGAAGCCTTGGGCCGGTGCGACACGGTGACGGTCGATCCGCATAAGGCCGGTTTCATTCCCTATGCCGCTGGCGCCCTGTGCTACCGCAATGGTGCGATGCGCGATGTGATCGCCTTCGCGGCCCCCGTTGTGTTCCATGGCGGCACGGTGCCGAGTGTCGGGGTGTACGGCATCGAAGGTTCCAAACCCGGCGCTGCCGCCGCCGCTGTCTATCTGTCGCACAGCGTCATCCCGACGGATTGCACCGGATATGGCCGCTTGCTCGCCAAATGCATGTTCAACTCCAAACGGTTTTACGCAGCCCTCCTTGCGGGATTTTCGCGGGATGACGAGGTCACGGTTACACCGTTCCAAAGGCTTCCGTCGGAGCGTGCTGGCGGCACAAAGGCGGAGATCGAAGCGGAGCGCGCGCTCATTGCCAATCAAATCGTGCCTGTGAGTGATGACGCCTTGGTCGAAAAACTCATTGCGGACCCCGAGTTGCGCGATCTGTTCCGCCAACTTGGATCGGACCAGACGATCATTGCCTACACGCTGAATTTCAAGACGGCGGAAGGTCTTAATCGTGACGTGGACTTGCTCAACGCGTTCAACGATGCGCTGTTTCAAAAGCTCAGCGTGCAAAAGTTCGGCGGCGATCAGGTTCCGCAGGCCCCGCTGTTTGTGACGGCCTCACAATTCGATCCGGGCACTTACGGCCAAGCCTTTGTCGAACACTATGCCACGCGCATCGGTGTCGAGACGGTCCCGGATGTTCCGATCAAGTTTCTCATTTCGACCCAGCAAAACCCGTTCATGACCTCGACCGCCGAAGGGGACATGACGCCGCGGCTGATCTCGGAACTCAAAGACATGGCACATTCCGTCGCGGCGGACTTGCGCAAGAAATACGGGCTGACGGCGCCCTGAGCCGGCAAACGCACAGTAAGAGGTAATCGTAAAATGGATCACAAAACCATCGATCATTGCGGGCCAGCGCCGCAATTCATCTCCAACCACCCGCACCAGCACGCATTCCTGCTGGTCGGGGATGACGCCCATTTCGGCGTTCACATGACCCAATACCACCACGAGGAACACAAATACCAACTGGTGATGAAAGTGACGCTTCCCGTCGAGGCGCAGCTGAAGCTGGAAAAGACGCGGGCGCAATATCCGCTCGACTCCTTCGTGCTTTGCAACGACGATTCAGACCACTTCATGGTGCCTGAATTGCCTGCCCGGCGTCGGGTCACGTTTAAGGGCAACATCTTTCAGGGGCTCCCGGATCTCAGCGGCGTGGATATGGAAGCGCCGCACTTTTTCCCGTGGGATTTGAAACGCACCACGCCGCTCGTCGCCGATATCGAAGTGACGGTCGAGCGGATTGTGACCTTTCGGCCCTTTGCACATCACATGATCCAGCCGGAATTCGCCACCTATCTGCTCTTCGGGGAGGGGGAGGAGGCGCATATGACCAACCTGCAAACCGCACGCCTTGCGACCGGGCCATTTGAAGCGCCGCTCTTTGGGCCGGATTATGACAATGTCATGAGCCTGAAGGCGGCGCCTGAATGGCTTGATAAGCCGCTGCTTGAGGCCGGTGTCGTCGTCACTGTGCCCAGCATGCGTTTGAACGATCCGGAGACTGGGGAGCATTTTCTGCCGGATGAGAAACCGTTCAAAGACGGAGAAAACCTGACGATGCTCTACCGCGGCATGGGGACGCCTCTCACCGTGACGGTCAAGAATACCGTGCTCGCGGCGACCGCTGTCTGCAACAGTGCCGAACTTGATCTCTCGCCCCACACCCCCTCGCTGATCATGAGCCAAACACCGAAAGCCCTGATGAAATGACCCAGACCGCTTCAAACATTGATTTCAATCGCCAGGATGGCAACGAAGAGCTGTGGTATCAGGTGTTCCAGGTGGGACATCCGGTTCTGGCCAAGAAACAGAAACGCTATCAGATGCTCCCCGGAAGCCCGCGTTGCCATCTGTGCTATGCGCCGATGGGCGGCCTTGGGGGGTGGGTGATGCGCTTTGCCAAACTTCATCCTTCGGCACGCAATCCGAATTACTGCAACGCCTGCGACGGTTTCCTCGAAGCCTTTCCTGGCGGCGCAGACGTCGAACTGAGTATGTTGTTCTGTGATCTGAGGGGGTCCGTTGAGCTGTCGTCAAAGATGACACCACGCGATTTCACGCAGCTGATCATGAGAATGCGGGCCATCGTTTTGGAGAAGCTCTGGAAGCACGACGGTTTTGTGCTTCAGTTTCAGGGGGATTCCGTGATCGGCGTCTGGCCGCCGGGCTTTGCGGGGCCGGATCATGCGCAAAAGGCGGTGGCGGCGGCGAAAGATATCGCACATGCACTTGCCGAGGAACGAGCCAAAGAACAAGAGATCCCGGCGGGGATCGGCGTTCACACGGACACGGTCTACCTCTGTACCGTGGCCTCGGCGAACGGCGCGCTTCAGGAAATCAGTGCCTTCGGGGAGGGCGTTAATCTCGCCGCGCGGCTCTCTGCGGTGGCGGGCGCGGGCGAGGTGTTTCTGAGCGAAGCCGTCATCGCCGCTGCGGGTCTCGTCGAGCAAGGTATTTCGGTTCAGGACTACACCCTCAAAGGCATCGACCGGCATGTCCGTGCGGCGCGTTTGAACAAATAAAGTCGGAGAAAAGGTGAGGGAGAGTTGGACCGCGCGTAAGGCCCGGCTCTCCGAACCTTAGAAACGCGCGTCGCGTAGCATGCGGTTCATGCGCGTCAGGCGGTGGGCCAGATGGCGCGCCGCGTCCCGGTGGAATTCGCTGGCAAGAGCGGCGAGGTCCGGTTTGGTGCTCAAGATGTCCAGATCGATGCGAAGCAGCACGGTGTCCGTCTCGGCAAGCAGGGAGGCCGTACGGGGGATTTCGGCGTAATAGGCGATTTCGCCCACAATCGAACCGGGAAGAAAGCGGGCCACGACAAGGGGCGGCGCATTGCGTCGCGCGATTTCGGCCTGCAATCGACCGGAGACAAGTTGGAACATTTCCTTCGATTGCGCGCCTTGCAAGAACAGGGTGTCGCCGGGCGCCAAATGAATGACCTTGGTAAAACTTGAAATGTCGGCGTGCGGATGCCGCTTTGCCAGTTCTGCCAGAATGTCATCGACATCTTTGCCCGGTTTTTCGGGTCCGAGGATGTCATTTTCAACTTCGATCAGGATTTCGTCCAGCGTGTCGCGCAGCTGTGTGGTCTCGCTAAAACTGGCAGCTTTGACAATTTGTCGCCGGACACGGTCGGACAAACCGGTTAGGACGAGACGAATGCCGTTTTGGTCCAGAACGCGCGAGATCCGGGACAAGGCGAAGATCGCGGAGGTGTCGAGACCTTTGACCTGCGCAAAGTCCAGAACGACCATGCGAAAATGCGCGGGAGGTTCGATTTCACGCCGCAGCTTGTCGAGCAGGCTATTGGCTGACCCGAAGAAGAGATACCCCGTCAGGTCATAAATCAGGACGTCATCGCCTTTCAGTTCGAGCTGGGCAAGATCCTCCGGGCTGCGCTCGACGGAGGACCTACGGTAGGCGGCATCGGACCGCAAGCGCACCACATTGATGCTGGCGTAGGATACCACGAATTGCACGGTGGCCAGCAACAGGCCGACGCTGAACGCCGTCAGGAACCCGACGGTGCCCGCAAGCGCGACGATCAAAAGCATGATGAGGCGATCAGAGGTCGGTAGCTTTCTTCGTTTCGACCAGAGCCATTCATAGAGAAAATCAAAGCCAAGATAGGCGACAATCGCGCCGATGAGGCCCACCGGCACAGAGGCGATTGGAGCGGCACCCAGGAAGAGGACCAAGGCGCTGCTCAGGGCGGCGGCGAGGCCTGCGGTCAATCCGGTGACCCCCATGCGGCTGGCCAGCGCGGTTTCGCCCAAAAGGTGATACCCGACGATGCCGCCGGTGGCCCCTGCCGCGACATTGGCCACGCCAACCGCCTTCAACTCGCGTTCAGGGTCGAGATCGCGCCCTGTCGCCATTTCGATGCCATTGGTGTTCAACAGCAACCCAAGCCCGACCATCGCGGCGACGGTCAACATGCCGCCCGTCTCTCTGGGGATCGCCGCCCAGTCGGCCTCGAATACGATAGATGGTGTGAGGCCGTCGAGGAAACCGCTGTTGCTGAAGGGGCCGAGGAGCAGCCCGAGATCTCGCGCCGTGTCCAGATCGACCCCTAGCACCGCAAGCGTGCCGTAGAAGGCCGCACAGCCAAAGACGATGAGCCCGGGCAAAACAAGCGGATGCGAGATCAAGCGGGTTATCACGACGAGCAAAATGGCAAAACCGAGCCATGGCAGCCATTTGATCGCTTCGCCGGAATGGAAGAGATGGCCAAGGTGGGCGAGGGACATCTCGCTTTTGGTCATCATGCCAAGGGCGGCCAGCACCAAGAGAAGCCCGGTGGCCGCGAGAAAGCCCCCGATCACGGAGTAGGGGACGAAGCGCGCCAGATACCCGAGACGCAATGCGCCCGCGAGATAGAGAATACCGCCCGTCACAAGAGAGGACAGGCCGACAAAAACGGCGACCGTTGCAAAGGCGGTCTCGCCGCTGCTCGCCGATGCCGCAAGCGATGCCGCAGAAATCGAAAGAATGATCGCGGGAACTTCTTGAAGGTGACAGACGACCCCACGGTAAGACCCGAGGAGCGCCGCAATGATCGGCATCGCGATCCCGCCGAGAAGTGCCAGCCCGATCCCACGGTTCGCATAGGGCGCAAGCGGGCCCGAATAGATCAGCGTTGCGGCCGCAATGGCAAAGGTGACCGTCAGAATGGAAATCACCCCGATGGCGACGATCGCGCCGACGATTGCATCCTGCTTTGACGGTGTGGGGACCGTCTGAGGCCGATTTGTATGTGTCATGTTTGCGCTCATCCTCCTGCCGGACGAACTTGGACAAAGCGGGAATGATTTACAACTCTTGAAGTTTTTATGCGCCCGGAAACGTCATTTTCCGGTTGAATAAGTTATTGGGATACACGCCTATTGCCGTCTGATCGGCGGGCCGCGCGTGAGGCTATTTCAAAGCAAAGATCACATCATTCGCTGCACGCAGCCGGTTCGAGAGCGATCGGACTATATTGGCCAAGATCATCTCCAGAATGCGGGGATGTTTCTCCGCGAGCTTACGCACCTCATCCACGACAAAGCCATAGGCGAGCACCGATGTTTCGGCGAACGCATTGGCCGAGCGCAGTCCGCCGTCCAGCAACGCCATTTCCCCAAAACTCTGGCCCGGGCCAATTCCGGCAATCCGGTGCGACAGATCCTCCGATGTACCGAGGTGAATTCCCACGGAGCCCCGCGCGACGACGAAGATCACCTGACCCACGTCGCCAGCGGTCAAAATGGTCTCGCCCTCCTTGAACTCGAAGGTCAGGATCAAAGGCTCAAGTGCGGCGATTTCTGCGGCGTCGAGCCCTTGGAACAGATCAAGTTCGGCAAGAGACAGCTTTTCTTCGGCATGATGCACACCATGTTTTTCGAGGCAGGCATTTTCGGCCTCTTCCAGCGCATCATCGAAATGCGAGACGAAGGACAGCTGACCAGACAAGACCTCGGGCTCAAAGGCCTGAAGAAAAGTGCCGAGGTTGGGATTGTTTTGTGCCTCAACGAAGACGATTTTGGTGCCGCGTTCGGCCTGCGCGTTCACAAATTGCTTGAGCAGCATTCGCGCGCCGCGATCCGCATAGGCGACACGCCGGAAATCGATGAGCAGGGTCTCGCACTCGCTATCCGACATATTCGCCTGACGGATCAAACGCTCAGTCGTGCCAAAATGCAGCGGGCCCTGGGCTTCGATGACGCGGATGGTGCCGCCCATCTCTTTCAAAAGGTCGGCCTCGCGTTTGGAACGCACTCGGTTCGAGGTCACGGCATCGCCATGATACACTCGGCGCACCACGGCGCGGGTGTCGCTGCGGTCGGCATAGGCATGCAGGCCGAAATCTTTGGTGAAGCGTTTACACAGCTCGATGCCTCGCACGGAGTTGCCGACGCTGTCGAGACGCGGGGAATAGACGGCAATCCCGAATTGCCCCGGCAAAACGGCGATGATCCCCCCGGAGACGCCACTCTTGGCGGGCAGTCCGACATCGAACATCCACTGTCCGGCGTAGTCATACATGCCGCAGGTCGCCATGACCGAGAGCACATCTCTGACATCGCCGGGCGAGATCACACGCGTGTCGGTGAGCGGATTGCGCCCATGCGCGGCAAGCGTTCCGGCCATGACCGCCAAATCCTTGGTGGAGACGAGGATCGAACATTGCCGGAAGTAGAGATCGAGAACTTCTTCCGTGGGGCCGTCGATCATACCGGCATTGAGCATCATGTAGGCGATGGCACGGTTTCGGTGTCCGGTGTCGCTTTCGGATTGGTACACCTTTTCGTCGATTGTGAGATCGCGCCCGGCGAAGCGACTGAAAAACTCGAGCTGCGATTTTTCGCGCTCCGCATGGGTTTCGCCGACAAGAAGCTCCGACATCGCGATGGCGCCTGCGTTCACCATCGGGTTGAATGGCCGATTGTTCATGTCGTCCAGCGTGATGGAGTTAAAGGGATCGCCCGTTGGCTCCACCCCCACCTTGCGCAAAACGCGGTCGATGCCGTGGTTTTGAAGCGCGTAGCCGAACATGAAAGGTTTCGAGACGGATTGAATCGTAAAGGTCTGGTCGAAGTTGCCCGCAGAATAAATCTTGCCGTCGACAGTCACGACAACGGCGGCCAAATCGTTAGGGTCGGCCTTGGCCAGTTCCGGAATATAGTCCGCAACTTCGCCGTCATGATGGTCTGCAAGCTCTGACAGGAGGGTGCGGAGGTAACCTTCGACGGGGGAGACGGCATGAGGTTGAAGGTCGCGAGGTGTCGTATTCATGACGTCCGTATTCCTGTTTCTGCAGTGTAGTCAGGGACCATTTGGCATCAAACAGGGCGTCAGCACGCAATGTTTCTATGATCTTTCTTCTCTCGACGCGTCGTTTTGAGACCTTTCGCCCTATATTTATGCAGGCGCAGGGGGCGCTGTTCGCTCGGCGGCTCGGTTTTATAAGCATCCATTTATGCGGATAGGGATGCGCGGCGTCAGCTTCGTGCGTTTGAAACGTCATTGCTTCGTTTCATCTCATAACATCTGCGTTACCAACGCGGGGTAAACTTGCGGTGGAAATTCCTGCAGGGCTAGAAGTCTCGAAGCGAGTTTTCACCGAGGAGCGCCAATGCTGCGTTACCTTTGCCTTTGTCTGACTGCTGCGGCCATTCTCATGTCCGCACTTCTGCCCGCCTCGGCGGCGCGGAGAACTGTGTGTCCAAGCACAGTGGTCGTCACAGACGTGTGCTACGCCCCCGGCGTGGGCATGACTGTCCAGGCTCCGGCAGAGAAACCCTGTTTTACCTGCACCATCACCGAGGCCCGCGATCCTGCGTCGCCGCGTGATGCTGGCTCCAAACTTGCACTCTCTCAGAAAGAACTCGACCTCTCGGATCGGAGTGTTCCGCCCGACTTCCGACCTCCGAGAGCCTGATCTCCATTCCCCTATCGCGGCGCTTCGGCGCCTGACTTTTCGCGTCGCCTTTGTGGTGGACGCATTCTATGGAGATACACTTATGACTAACGAAACCGACCGCACCGCTCTCATTATTCCGGCACTCGCCCCCGTCTATGCCGCCACCGCACCGCTCGCACAGCTTTGGTTGCGTGTGATCTGTGGCGTGGCCCTGATGGTCCATGGCTGGCCGAAAATTCAAAACCCGACTGGCGCCGCAGATATGGTCGCCGGCATGGGCTTTGCACCGGGCTGGTTCTGGTCCATCCTGCTCTCTGTGACCGAATTCGGGGGCGGCTTGCTTCTCGCGCTTGGCCTTCTGACGCGTCTTGCTGCTGCTGGAACCACGGTGATCCTGCTGGTCACCATCTACTTCCACTGGATCAAGCTCGATCAGGGCTATAAGGGCGCAGAACTCTCGCTGATCTGGTCTGCTGTGACCCTGAGCTTTGTGACCAAAGGTGGCGGCCGCTTCTCGCTGGATCGGCTGATCAAGAAAGAGCTGTGATGCAACGAAGAACGCTTTTGAAAGCAATGGGGGGTGCGGCCTGTGCCGCCTCCCTTCCGATGATCGCGCAGGCGTCCAACAGCCTGCCGCTCTCGGCGCCTATTCATGTTGGCGCCGTGGGCCTCAAGGCGCGTGACGCGGAGGCGCTGTCTGCCTGGTATCAATGGGCCGTCGGCCTTGAAGAACTGAGCCGTGAGGGATCGACCATCTGGCTTGGTGTCGGGGGCAATCGTCTGTTGGCTCTGACGCAGGAGGAGGGGCTTCGCCTCCCTAACGATCGTCAGTCCGGCCTGTTTCACACCGCGTTTCTTTTGCCATCGCGGCGCGATCTTGCAAATTGGATCGCCATGGCCATCGAACAGCAATTGCCCGTCACGGGCACGGCCGATCACCGTGTCAGCGAGGCCATCTATCTCACCGACCCGGAGGGCAATGGCGTCGAGATTTACGCCGACACACCGGAAGAGAGCTGGCAATGGGTCGCGGGTGAGGTGCAGATGGGCAGCTTTGCGCTGGATGTCGATGGGATCATGGGCACCCTGGGTCTGCTCCCGCCGCGCTGGGCAGGCGCCCCTGTCGGAACGAGTGTTGGCCATGTGCATCTGAAGGTTGGCAACGCCACTCGCGCCGGGAACTGGTGGAGCGATGTGCTTGGCTTCGATGCAGTGAGCACGCGAAATGATGCCGTGTTCCTGTCGACAGGTGGTTATCACCACCACGTCGCGGTCAACGAGTGGTTCAGCGCGCGATCCGGGCGTCGATCCGACCGTGACGCGGGGCTGGACTATGTCGAACTTGTGCGTCGCGATGGGGGAGAGCCGCTTTCCTATGAGGATGACTGGGGCACACGCATCCGGTTTGTCTGAGATGGGTATGAGAAAATCCGGGGCGATGGTATGTCGCCCCGGATTTATGCGGTCTTAAAGGTCGGCCTTGGATCGTCGGCGTTATCGACCGTACTTTTTCAGAATGGCGTCGATCTCTGCGTCCTGTTGGGGGTCGGGCAAAAGCGCCGGTTGGCGTGAGGCGCCGACAGATGGATCGCGCAGATAGAGCGCGCGTTTCACGAGAGCCGGCGGGAAACCGAGCTTGTAAAGATCCGTGCGGAACGCCGTGTAGGTTTCCTGAGCCGCCGCTGCGCCAGCCTCGTCGCCAGCATTCACACAGGACACAATCTCCGCGAGCACATCCGGCAACACGTTGCCGAGGCCGGAGATACAGCCCTTTGCGCCATTGCCCAGAGACCAGTGCGCGAGATGGTCCGGCCCGGAGTAGACGTCGAACCCTTCGATCTCTTTGCCGACCGTCAGATAGGCCTCGAGCGTGTCTTGAGCCCCGCCGGAATCCTTAATGCCCGCGATGTTCCCGTGCTCGGCCAGCACGCGGGCCGTGTCCGGTTCGATGTGGTTCTGGGTGCGCGCCGGAATGTCATAGAGATAGACCGGCGTCTCGACCGCATCCGCGACCGAGGTGAAATGGCGGATGAGACCGTCTTGCGTGCAGGCGATGAAAAACGGTGTGATCACCGCGATGCCATCGACGCCGATCCGGTCGAATTCGCGGGCGAGAAGTTTGGTTTCGAAAGTGGCGGGCATGCCCGCATTGACGATCACCTTGGCTTTGCCACCGACTTCGTCCACGACCTCGCCACAGAGGCGGACTTTCTCGTCAAAGGTCAGCGCGGAGAAATCACCGTTTGTGCCGGCGCACATGATGTTGTTGCCCGCTTCGATCTGACGGCGCACCTGGGCGCGCGTTGCCTCATAATTGATGGTCTCGTCATCGTTGAAGCAGGTGACAAGCGCGACGAAGGCTTCTTTGTGCTCACTCATGGATCAGGTCCTTTTGGCTGCGGACATTTTGGCCGCGTAATCGAGGGCGCAGAGCATGTTGTCGTGTTTTGCGATGCCGGTGCCTGCGATGTCGAAGGCGGTCCCGTGGTCGACGGAGCACCGGTCAATCGGCAGGCCGAGCGACACATTGACCGCCGTATCGAAGGCAACGAGCTTGATCGGGATGTGTCCCTGATCGTGATATTGCGCGATGACCAGATCAAAGGCGCCCTGATAGGCCCGATGATAGACCGTATCCGCCGAGATTGGGCCCTCTACGTTGATCCCCTCGGCGCGGGCGGCTTCGACCGCGGGCGCGATGTAAAGATCATCCTCATTGCCGAACAACCCGTTCTCGCCGCAATGCGGATTGATCCCGGCAACCGCAATGCGCGGCGCCTCAAGTCCCATGCGTTTCAGATGCTTGTGGCCGGTGCGGATGGTTTCCAGCACTCGTTCGGTGGTGGCGCGGGCGATGGCGTCTTTGAGCGAAACATGGGTCGAGACATGCACGACGTTCAGGCGCTCCGACGCGAGCAGCATCCAAGAGGATTTCGAGCCGGTCAGATGCGCCAACATCCCCGTGTGGCCGTCGTAATGATGCCCCGCCGCGTTCAACGCTTCTTTGTTGATAGGGGCGGTGACAATACAGGCTGCTTTGCCAGACATTGTCATCTCGACGGCGCGCTCGATGTAGCGAAATGAGGCCTCGCCGCAGGCCGGTGACAGAACGCCGAATTCGCCGGGAAGCCCCTCGATCGGAACATGCGCGACACGGATGCCGTCACCGTCGTCTTCGGGCGAGAGGATCGGGAGAGAGACGCCACAAACCTTTGCTGCGCGTTCCATCGTGTCCCGGTCGCCGATGACGATGGTTTGGGCGCGCATGGCCGCATCGCGATCCGCGAGCGCTTTGACGGTCACCTCTGCTCCGACGCCGGAGGGGTCTCCCATGGTGATCACAACTGGTTCGCTCATTTTGGCCTCCTCGGGATGGCGATCTTGCGACAAGGGATAACTTATAGGTAAAGATGTTTCAACAATTTGGCGCCATCTCGGCGAAAATATAATTTATACGCATAAAAACAGTATATTATTTTGTGTTTTCTCGTGTATGGTTGAAGTCAATATCTGTAAAATTGGTAAAATATCATGACGGAAGTGCTTATCATAGCTGATGATTTGACGGGTGCGCTCGACTCGGCGGTCGGCTTTGCGGGGCGTCACCGCAAGGTTGTCGTGGCGCGGAGCCCCGAGGCGGTGCCGGAGGCGCTTGCCCTTAATCCGGATGTTTTGGCTGTGAACACGTCCAGTCGTGAGATTTCGCCAGAAGAGGCGGCAACACGTGTGTCTGTGGCGCTTGAGCTGGTGAGGCCTTCGGCGTTTCAGGTTGTGATGAAAAAAGTCGACTCGCGGTTGAAGGGCAATATTGCCGCTGAGACCGCTGCGATGGCGCGTTGGTACGGGGCGGCGCCTGCGATCGCCTGTCCGGCCATCCCTGAAATGGGGCGCAGGGTCGAGGCGGGCGCGCTGGTCGGGGAGGGGGTTCAGGCCCCCATCGATGTGGCGGCTTGTTTCGCGGACCCTGTGGAGGTGCCGGACTGTGCGGAGGATGCCGATCTTGATCAACTGGTGGCTGAGGCCGGGGCGCGCGCGCTCTGGATTGGCGCGCGGGGGCTGTCTTTCGCGCTGGCCCGTCGCGCAGGTGTTGAGATGCCTGATCGCGCGCGCTTGCGGGCGCCTCTGATGATCGCCAATGGATCGCGAGATCCTGTGACGCGGGCGCAAATTTCGGCGTTGCCGAACGGGGTTGCGGTGCGTGACGCGCCCGATGGGGTGGCTCCGGATGAGCAGATTTCCGAAGGGCCTCTGGTTCTTTCGATTTCCGAGGGTGGCGGCAACATCACAGGACAAGAGGCCGCGCGTCGCTTTGCGGAAACTGTGGCACGTTACGCGGGGCGCACTTGTCCCGCAGCTTTGCTGATTTGTGGGGGTGAAAGTGCGCAGGCGATACTGGACCGGCTGGGGGTAAACAGTTTACAAGTGACCGCCGAGTTGCGGCCGGGCCTGCCGCTTTTTGAGGTACAGGTGAGCTGGGGTAGACTGCAGATCGTCACGAAGTCGGGCGGTTTCGGTGCGCCGGAGCTTTTGGCAGAACTTGTAAAAGAAACGATGGAACGCCGGTGAGGGCAGCATGGACCAACAAAACGTAGAAAAGGGGGCGTCGCGGAGTTCCCGTCCGTCTCTCTCGGAAAAGGTCTATATCGCCTTGAAAAATCGCATCACCCGTGGGGATTACGGTGCGAATGAAAAGCTTCCGGCGGAAAAGGATCTCTCTGGTCAGTTCGGCGTCTCGCGCCCGGTTCTGCGCGTGGCGCTAGAGCAGTTGCGCGAGGAGGGGTTGATCGTGTCGCGCCAAGGCGCCGGGAATTTCGTGCGGGTCAAGCGTGAGCCGGCTCTGGGCTACACGCCGGTCGAAACCTTTGCCGATATTCAGCGCTGCTATGAATTCCGGCTGACCGTCGAAGTTGATGCGGCTGGGCTTGCCGCGCAGAGGCGCAATGATGAGAGTCTCGACGAGATGCTTCGCGCGCTCGATCTTTTGTCTGATGCGACCGGATCGCGCCTGCACCGTGAGGACGCGGATTTCACCTTTCATCTCGCAATCGCGCGGGCGTCAAACAACCAGTATTACGCTGAAACACTCAAGGCTCTGCGGGACCATATTTACGTTGGGATGAAGATGCACGGCGATGCGCTGATGTCCGATGGGGCGGCGGCGCTTGAGCATGTTTTGGGGGAGCATCGCGGGATTTATGAGGCGATCCGGACCCGTGATGCGGAGCGCGCCCGTGAGACCATGCGCACGCATATCATCCATTCGCGTGAGCGGTTGTTTGGTGGCGGGATGCTTGATCTGTCGATGTAAGCTACAGAAATGTTTGCATGAAAAAGGCGCGCTCCTTGGTGGGGCGCGCCTTTTTCATGTCGTGTGTCGCGATCAGAATGCGTCGCGGTAGATCGCATGCACCTGATCGACGCTCATATCGCGCGGATTGTTGTCCATCAGGCGGCGGATCGCGTGGGCTTCCTCGGCCCAGGCGCCAAGGTCCGCTTCGTTTGCCCCAAGCGATTTGAGGTGCATTTCGATCCCGAGATCGCGGCAGAATTCAAAAGCCGCCGCTTTCAGCGCGTCCTGGCTTCCGGCATTGCGGAGGCCGAGGGCCTCGGCGACTTCGGCGGTTTTCGCAGTGGCGACCGGTTGGTTGAAGGCCAGCACATGTGGGAAAATGATGGCGTTGGCCAGTCCGTGCGGCAAGGACAGTCGTGTCCCGAGCGGATAGGCCAGCGCATGCCCCGCCGCCGTGTTCACAGGGCCAAGGCAGATGCCGCCATAATAGGAGGCCAGCATCATCCCGGCGCGCGCTTCGCTGTCGGTGCCGTCCTCGACGGCGCGTTTGAGGTATTTCCCGACAAGCCCAAACCCCATGCGGGCATAGCTGTCAATCAGGTCGTGGGATTTGATGTTGGTAAAGGCCTCGACGCAATGCGCCATGGCGTCCACGCCGGTCGCCGCCGTCACGGCGGGCGGGACGGAATAGGTGAGTTCAGGGTCAAGGACGGCCAGATCTGCAATCAGATGCGGGCTCTCCACGGCCAGCTTCGACTTTGACACCGGGTCGGTGATCAGGGCGCGAATACCGGCCTCGGAGCCTGTTCCTGCGGTCGTTGCGACCTGCACAAGCGGTGTGTCACGGCCTGCGACCTTATTCGGTCCAACCACATCGGTGAGCGTCTGGGGGCTGTTCCAAAGTGCTGCGACAAGTTTGGCGATGTCCAAAACCGATCCGCCACCAAGTCCGACAATGAGGTCGGGGTTGTGCGCGCGCGCCTCATCCAGAACCGCCTCGAAGGCGGGCAGGTCCGGTTCGGGCGGCACATTCTCGATGACTTTGATCTCGCCAGCGAGGCCGAGCCGATCGACGTATTGTGCGGTCGGGCCGGAGGCGATGATCAGGGGGCGTTGAGCGAAATGGGCCCAATCCCCGACCTTTGCGGCCGCGCCGACGCCGATTTCAAGGCGTTTGGGCTGATGAATGGTGATGAGGCGATCCATGGTGGGCATGATGCGCTCCTTTCAGGCGGTTTGGGCGATGAGGTCGGCCACGGTTTCTGCACTCAGGCGCACATGCCGGATGGCGCGGCGGTAGAGTGTATAGGCGATGTCCAATCCGCCATCCGCACGGGGCAGGAGGACGGGATAGGACAGCTCTTTGTTGTGGCCGTCGATCGAGTTGTTCGACAGGCATGTGCCTGCGCTTGTTTCGACGGTGTAGCGAATAGGAAAACTTTTGCCGCCATCGGAGGACAGGCAAAGCGAGAGAGGCGCGCGCTCGACACCCCAAATCGGCTGACAGCCTTCGCCCTCGGGGCGGTCGTCCTCCTCTTCGAGTTCGTCATAGAGCGAGGCGCGGCGAGACGAGGACTCCGCGGCCGAGATCGGATTGCACACCATGCCCAGAACCGTGTCGCTCAGAGGGGCGACCCCGATTGAGCTGTTGTTGTTCGGGACGTCTGTCGGGGCAGGGGCGCTCCAGCTTCGCCCGCCGTCATGGCTTTCGGAGCGATGCACGAAATCCGATTGGCGGCGGCGGTAGAAGGCGGCCATGTCGTCTCCGCCAAGAGACACAGGGGTCATGTGAACCGCGCCCGGCGAGTCGGGAACATCCGTCACAGACCAGCTTGCGCCGTCATCCGTGCTGACCGCGATTGCCGCAGTGTCGAAGGCCCCGGTCCAGCGGATGCCGTCGCGCGGGTTACAGCAGAACAGGGGAAGCACCCATGCACCATCGTCGCGGACAAAGGGGCGCGCGCGGATGAATGTGCCGTTCGGAAGTCCGATGTCGCGTTTCGCGCCCGATGTGAGGTGATCGCCTTCGCGGATCACGGGGCGGATGAAAACGCGAGATTCATCTTGGTTTCCAGCGGGTTGCGCGGTGTTGAAAAGCCAGATTTTGCCATCGGGTGCGGTAAAGAGAATGGGGTTCTGCTCCGAGCGGTCGGGGTCGTCCGTCAGTCGTGCGAACGGGCCCCATTCTGTGGCGCCTTCGTCCAGTATGGTCGCGTAGATCGAGATGTCCGACTTGCCCTCGAGTGTGCCGCCAAACCAGGCGCAGGCAAGCGCCCCGTCAGGCAGGCGGGCGAGAAAGGCAGCATGATTCTGAATCGTCTCCGCCGGAAGAATCGCCCAGTGGCCGTCAGGACGCGGCGTGAGCTTTCCATCCATGTTTTCAGCGATTTCGGTCGGCGTCATGCGGGTCTCCTCCCCTGGTGGTCTGGCTAACAAGTGAGCAGATTAGTGAACAACTTGTCAAGTTGAGAAGGATATCCGTGGCGCATCGGAGGGAGGTTTGG
Organism: Celeribacter sp. PS-C1; assembly: GCF_019429625.1. Lineage (GTDB taxonomy): Bacteria > Pseudomonadota > Alphaproteobacteria > Rhodobacterales > Rhodobacteraceae > Celeribacter. The sequence continues at coordinate 206,851 of NZ_JAHXRW010000004.1, read as the reverse complement.
GAAATCAATGTCATTTAAAATCGTTTAAAAACAGTTATTAAATTCAAATAAAGGGGGTAAATAATTTCTGGGTTTGACTTTAGTTTTCAACTTTACCAATATTGAAGGTGCGCAGAATCCGCAGGGAGGCGGTGGCGCATCTGAGGTGCTCATAAGCACCCGGACGAAAATGGGCGCACAAGCGTTCAAAAGTTTTGGAAAGCGATCTGCTTTCAGGGAGGAAACATGAAACAGACTACATTTCTCGCGGGGGCGCTTCTGGCGACGTCGGCTCTGAGCCCGGCGTTTGCGCAGGATGCCAGTGTAACCATCGTGCTTGGCGAAGAGCCTGATCTCGTCGAACCCTGTATGGCGACACGCTCGAACATCGGCCGTATTGTTCTTGGCAATATCAGCGAAACCCTCACCGAACTTGATGTGCGTGGCGACGAAGGCCTGAAGCCGCGTCTGGCCGAAAGCTGGGAGCTTGTGGATGACACCACCTGGCGTTTCCATCTGCGCGAGGGTGTGACCTTCTCCGACGGTTCCGCATTTGACGCCGCCGATGTGAAGCACTCCTTTGAGCGCGCGGGCAGCGATCAGATCACCTGCGAAATCTCGCGCTATTACGAAGGCATCTCGATCACGCCGAGCGTGGTGGACGATCTGACCATCGACTTTAAAACCGATCCGGCCCAGCCGATCCTGCCGCTTTTGTTGTCCTTGCTGACCATCGTGCCGTCCGAAACGCCGATCGAATTCACGCGTGAGCCGGTGGGGACGGGCCCCTATGTCCTGTCCAACTGGGAGCCGGGCCAAAGCATCACGCTTGAGCGTCGTGACGATTACTGGGGCGAGCAGCCCGCGGTGACCAAAGCCACCTATGCCTTCCGCTCTGATCCGTCCGTGCGTGCGGCGATGGTGGAAACCGGTGAGGCCGATATCGCGCCGTCGATTTCCGCGATTGATGCGACCACGGAGATGGACCGGTCCTATCCGAACTCGGAAACCACCTATCTGCGGATCGACCACGGCGTGGCGCCTCTCAATGACAAGCGCGTGCGCGAAGCACTGAACCTTGGCATCGATCGTGAAGCCTTCGTCGGAACCATTCTGGCCGACGGGACCCAGATCGCAACGGCGATCAACGTGCCGACAACGCTCGGTTGGAACCCGGAGACCAAGGCCTGGGCCTATGATCCGGACCGCGCAAAGGCGCTGTTGGAAGAGGCCAAGGCGGATGGCGTTCCGGTGGACACCGAGATCCTTTTGGTGGGCCGCACCGCGAACTTCCCGGGCGCGACCGAAACCTATGAGGCGATCCAGTCCATGCTGTCCGAGGTCGGGTTCAACGTCCGTCTGCAGATGGTCGAAGTGGCCGAGCATGAACAGTATTACTCGAAGCCCTATGTTCAGGATCAGCCGATCCTTGTGGGCGCCCAGCACGACAACTCGCGCGGCGATCCGGTCTTCTCGATGTATTTCAAATACCATTCGGACGGCCGTCAGGCGGGCATCGCAGATGCCAAGGCTGATGATTTGATCGAACGCGCAACGGCCGCCACCGGTGACGAACGTGTCGCGCTCTGGTCCGAGCTGTTCGGCTACCTGCATGACGAAGTCGTCGCCGACGTCCTGTTGTTCCACATGGTGGGCCATGCCCGCGTGGGTGAAAATGTCGACTTCACCCCGACCATCGCGACCAACAGCCAGCTTCAACTGTCCGAAATCGGTCTGAAGTAAGTCCTGCCTCCCGGGACACGCACGGGGCAAACCTCCCCCGTGCGTGTTTCGATTTGATGACGGAGAGCCCTATGAAAAAGATGCTGGGAAAACGGGCCTTGTCGAGTTTCGTCTCGCTGATGGTCCTGATCGTCCTCGTGTTCTTCCTCTCGCGCCTGACGGGCGATCCTGCCGCGCTTTATCTGCCGGTGGATGCCTCTGAAGCGATGCGAGAAAATTTCCGAGAAATCCATGGCTTGAACGACCCGGTTCTGGTCCAGTTCGGTCGCTATCTCTCCGATCTTGCCCAACTCGATTTCGGGGACAGCCTGCGCAAAGCACGGCCTGCTATTGATGTGGTCCTCGAGTCCTTTGTCTGGACGCTTCAGCTTGCTCTGATCACTATGGCGCTTGTGACCGTTGCGGCGATCATCGTGGGCTCCATCGCGGCTTTCAATGTCGGGCGTCCCTTTGACCGCTTCGCCTCTGTGCTGTCCCTGATCGGGGCCTCCGCGCCGGATTTCTGGATCGCCATTGTGGGCATCGTTCTGTTCTCCGTGAACTTCGGGTGGTTGCCGACCTCTGGCACGGGAACCGTCTGGCACTGGATCTTGCCGATCTGTGTGCTGTTCATCCGCCCGTTCGGTTTGATCCTCCAGATCGTGCGCGGCTCCATGATCAACGCGCTGGGTTCGCCCTATGTGAAGACTGCGCGCGCCAAAGGCGTCAAAAACCGCCCTGTCATCTTTGTCCACACGCTGCGCAACGCCATGCTGCCGGTGATCACCGTGATCGGGGATCAGGCGGCGGCGCTCTTGAATGGCGCGGTGGTGGTGGAGACGATTTTCGGGTTCCCCGGTGTGGGCAAACTGATGATCGACTCGATCCTTCAGCGTGACTTCAACGTGATCCTGGCGGCCATCATGGTCACAGCTATCGCGATCTTTATCATGAATATTCTGATCGACATCGCCTATGCGCTGCTCGATCCGCGTATCCGGGCTTGAGGAGGGACGCATGAGCGAGACCACCACCGATACCGCCACCACCACGCCCGTCATCGCGCCCAAAGGGTCGACCGGCCTGCGCCGCGTTCTGCGCATGCTTTGGGCTGACAAACTGGCCTTTGTCGCGATCCTGTTTTTGTTGGTCGTGTTGTTGTCTGCCATCTTCGGACCGATGTTTCTCGAAGAGATGGCCGCGAAAACCAACCTGCGGGCGCGCAATGCGCCGCCGTTTGAGCTGACGCGCGGGTTTTTCTACATTCTCGGCGGGGATGCATTGGGGCGGCCGTTGCTGGCCCGGATCATTGTCGCCTCGCAGAACACCATGGTGATCGCGGCGGGCGCGGTGCTTGGGTCTCTCGTGGTCGGGTCAACCCTCGGGTTAATCGCGGGCTATGCCGGGCGCTGGACGGGCGAGGTGATCATGCGTCTGGCTGACGTGATCATGTCCTTTCCCTCGCTGCTTTTGGCCGTGATCGTGCTCTATATGCTGGAGCCGTCGATCGGAAACCTCGTGCTCGTGCTCGCGATCACGCGCATCCCGATCTACCTGCGGACAACGCGTGCCGAAGTTTTGGAGGTCCGTGAGCGGATGTTCGTTCAGGCCGCCAAGGTCATGGGGGCCTCGCACCGCCGGATCGTGTTCAAACATATTCTGCCGGTGATCCTGCCCACGCTCTTGACCATCGCGACGCTCGATTTCGCCTTTGTCATGCTGGCTGAATCCGCTCTGTCTTTCCTCGGGATCGGCATTCAGGCCCCTGAGATCACCTGGGGTCTCATGGTGAGCCAGGGGCGGCAGTATCTCACCAACGCGTGGTGGCTGGCGTTCTGGCCGGGTCTGGCGATCATCCTGACCACCATGTCCCTCAATCTGCTGTCAAGCTGGATGCGTGTCGCGCTCAATCCGACGCAACGCTGGCGCCTCGAAGTCGGAGGAAAAAAGAATGGCTGATCATCTTCTCGAAGTCCGTGATCTTTCCGTCCGGTTTCACACCGTCAACGGCATGGTTAACGCGGTGAACGGCATTTCCTGGCATCTGGACCGTGGCGAAACCCTCGCGATCCTCGGCGAAAGCGGATCAGGCAAATCGGTGTCGGCCTCTGCGATCATGAACTTGATCGACATGCCGCCCGGCGAGATCACCAGCGGGGAAATCCTGTTCGACGGGATGGACCTGTTGAAAGCCTCAGAAGAGGACCGGCGTCGCCTCAACGGAAAACGCATTTCGATGATTTTCCAAGACCCGCTGGGCCATCTCAACCCGGTCTATCCGGTCGGTTGGCAGATCGCGGAAACGGCGATGGCGCATGGGCGCTCCAAAACCGAGGCCTACGAGCGTGCGCTGCAGTTGATGGAACGTGTCGGCATCCCGAATGCCAAGGACTCGATGGGCAAGTATCCGCATGAGTTCTCGGGCGGTCAGCGCCAACGCCTGATGATTGCCATGGCGCTGGTGCTCAAGCCTGATATTCTCATCGCGGATGAGCCTACCACAGCACTTGATGTGACGGTGCAGGCCGAGGTTCTGTCTCTGCTGGAGGAATTGCAGGAAGAGACGGGCATGGGGCTTTTGCTGATCACCCATGATCTGGGCGTCGTCGCAGAGTCCGCCGACCGCGCGGTGGTGATGGAAGGCGGACGGATCGTCGAAAGTGGCACTCCGCGCGAGCTTTATCACAACGCACAGCACCCCTATACGCGCAAGCTTTTGGCCGCTGCCCCCGGAAAGGGCGAGATGCGCGATGGCACGCAGCGCGAGGCGCCGATCCTTGAAGTCAGGGGGCTGAAAAAGAACTACGGCCAATTTCACGCGCTCAAGGATGCGAATTTCGATCTCTACGCCGGCGAAACGCTAGCCGTTGTGGGGGAATCCGGCTCCGGAAAATCCACGATTGCGCGGCTCATGCTGCGCTTGGAGGAGGCCTCGGGCGGCACTGTCGCGTGGAAGGGCGAGGATATTCTCACGAAATCTCCGAAAGAGATGGGCAAGCTGCGGCGTCAGTTGCAGATGGTGTTCCAAGACCCGACCCAATCCCTCAATCCGCATATGTCGGTTTACGACATCATTTCCGAGGCTTGGGTGATCCATCCCGACATTCTGCCGAAGGCGAAATGGCGCGGCCGCGTCGAGGAATTGCTCGAACAGGTCGGGCTTCAGCCAGAGCACGCGCTGCGCTATCCGCATCAATTCTCCGGCGGGCAACGTCAGCGGATCGCGATTGCGCGGGCCTTGGCGCTCGAACCTGATCTGATCATCTGTGACGAGGCGGTCTCCGCGCTTGATGTGTCCATTCAGGCGCAGGTGATCGCGCTGTTGGGCGAACTGCGGGACCGTCTTGGCATCGCGTTTATCTTCATCGCCCATGACCTGCCGGTGGTGCGCGATTTCGCGGATCGCGTGCTTGTCATGAAGCGTGGCGAGATCGTGGAACAGGGGGCGGTGCGCCAGATTTTCGAAGACCCCAAACAGGGATACACGCAACGGCTTCTGGCCGCGGGGCTCGATTCCGATCCCGATGTTCAGGCCGAACGCCGCCGCGCGCGTCTGGCTCTTGCTGGCGCCTGAGACGATTTTCCGAGAGGACGATATGAAAACGCTACTTCACTATTTCAAATGGGCGATCCTCGTGACCGTCTTGGGCCTCATGGCGACCTTTTGGCTTGGCTACCGGTTCGACGGCACGCTCAGCGCGGCCCTGTCATTTCTGTTGATCGGGACCGTTCTTGCCGTTTTGGAGATTTCGTTGTCCTTCGACAACGCCATCGTCAACGCGAACAAGCTCAAGACCATGACGCCCGTCTGGCGGCAAAGGTTTCTGACTTGGGGTATCCTGATTGCCGTCTTTGGCATGCGGATCATTTTTCCTTTGGCCATCGTGGCGATCGCGGCGCGGGTTGGACCGATTGAGGCCTTGCGCCTGTCGGTTAGTGAGCCGCAGGAATACGCCCGCATCATGTCAGAGAGTCACCTCTCCATCGCGGCCTTCGGTGGCGCGTTCCTCGGCATGGTGGCTTTGTCGTTCTTTATGGACGAGGCCAAGGAAATCGACTGGATTCACCGCATCGAACGCAAGCTGCGCTCGATGGGCACGATCAAGGGCGTCACCTATGGCACGGTGCTTTTGTTGGTGCTTGGCTTCGGGCTGTTTTTGGGCACGGAAGATCAGGCAACCTTTTTCAAAGCGGCGATCATGGGGCTGGTGGTGTTTATGTGCGTCGAGACGCTCAGCCATGTTCTGGACGCAGAATCTGAGATTCAAAGCGCTGCACGGGCAGGGGGGCTGGGTGCCTTTCTCTATCTCGAAGTGCTCGACGCCTCGTTCAGCTTCGATGGCGTGATTGGCGCTTTTGCCCTCACCAACAACCTGTTCCTGATCGCCATAGGCCTTGGGATCGGCGCGATGTATGTGCGTTCCATGACGATCATGCTGGTAGAGAAAGAAACCCTCAACCAGTTCCGCTTTCTCGAGCATGGGGCCTTCTATTCCATCCTCGCGCTTGCGATCATCATGTTTGCGCAAAGCGTGGTGCATATTTCGGAGGTCGTGACTGGCCTGCTCGGTGCCACGATCATTGCGCTGTCATTTTTCTCATCCCTGCGTTTCAACACGCGCTCGGAGACCTGAACCGACATCGATCAGATCGGAGAAATGGACGTGAGCCGCTGGTGGTAGCTTTCGAGCACCGCCGGCGGCTCGATCCCGATCCGCTCTTTCCATGAGATGAGATAATATGCGGCGGCATCGGCGATAGAGAACGCGCCAAAGAGGTGCTCCTTGTCGCCAAGCTGCTCGGCCAACACGTCGAAGCCCTCACGCACGATCTCTTGCCCATAGCGCCGCAATTCGGCTTGTGCCGTCATGTCGGGCAGGAATTTCTGTGGCATCATGGCAAACACCGAGCCCCTCATGTGGAGGCCCGAGACGATATGTTCGGTCAGCGCCATGACCTTCACCTCTTCCGCCAAACCTGACGGCAACAGCCCGGCGTCCGGATAGGCTTTGGCCAGCCAATAGGCGATGACGGGCCATTCGGTGAGCACCGTGCCGTCAGTGAGCCCGAGCGCGGGGACTTTGCCTTTCGGATTAATCGCGAGGTAGGCCGGATCGCGATGCGCGCCGGACTTGAGATCAGTGACGATCAACTCGTATTCGGCGCCGCAGGCCGCGAGCAAAAGCAGAATTCCCTCGGAACATGAGCCGGGTGAGTGATAGAATTTCATGACGCCCTCCTGCGAGTGTCGCCATCAGACCAGAATGGGTCTGCGCGCGCATCTCCTGCGTGGGTGGCGTCCATTGTGCGGACATTTGAGAAAAGACATTTGGTCTAAAGACGTTTCCAAGGCTTTCTCGCAACAAAAGGAAGAGCAGATGACACGCACCGCGCCCGATAAAACTCCCGAGCCCATCGCGCCTCTGACGGATGACGTCTGGCCTGAAGAGATCGCAGAGTTGCGCGCGGGGTTTGCGGGCGCGCTCAACGTCTATCGCACCATGGCGCATCACCCGGAGCTCCTGCGGGCTTGGGCGCCGTTGCGCCAGCATCTCGTCAAGGACAGCACGCTCGGGGCCCAGAATTCGGAGATCGTGATCCTGCGCACCGGTGTGCGGCTTGGCTCGTCTTATGAATGGGCGCATCACGTGTCTCGTGCGCGCGCGCTTGGCATGGGGGATGACCGGATCAAGGCGGTTCTGGCCACGCCCGAAGGCGAGGATGCGCTTTTGGTGCAGGCGGTGGATGCCATCATTGACCACCAGAAACTTCCCCCCGCGCTGGAGCGTCGGCTGGCGGAGGTCTTCGGGCAAAAGGCCGTCTTCGACATCATCGCCACGGTCGGGTTTTATACCGTATTGGGCACGATCCTGATGACCTATGAGGTGCCACTGGATGACCGGATTGCTCGCGAGATGGAGGACAACCCGCTCTAGTCGGGAAGCGACGCGGCGATTTTCTCGGCGATTTCCCGAAGCGGCGCGCCGTAGTCTTCGGCGGCCCGCCGAGTGGTCATGGCGCTGCGGATCCAGATCAGGGAAATACAGCCCAGCACCACGCCACGCGACAGGATCGGCACAGCGATGGAGGCGGTCTCCTGTCGGAACTCGCCACTGTCACGGATGGCAAAACCGCGGGCGCGGGTGTCGTCCAAAAGATGCGACAGCATCGGCTCTTCGAGATAGGGTTGGTCTTCCTCGACGTTCAGACGACGCAGGTGATCGAGGATTAGGTTGCGTTCCTCGTCGGGGCAAAAGGCCATATAGGCGCGTCCCGCAGAGGTCCGCAGCACCGGCATGCGAAACCCTGTCATGCCCCGGTCGATGGACAAAGGCGAGCGGCCGTGGGTCGTTTCCTGCACCACCATGGCGGCGTTGTTGTAGACGCTGAGATCGAGAGGCCAGACCACGCGTTTGGCATACTCGCCAAAGATCGGGCCTGCGGCCTGAGTGATCTCAGAGGTCAGTGCATAACCGTCGCCAAGTGCGGCGGCAAAGCGTGTTACGCGGACATAATTCGAAGTGGCGGAAAAGGCGACATAGCCCAATTCCTCAAGCGTTTCCAAAAGGCGGTAGACGGTGGGGCGGGGAATGCCCAGAGCCTTCGCAATCTCGCCGGGACGCGCTTCGCCGACTTTGTTGACGTGGCGCAGAATGGAGAGACCCCGCGCGAGGGATCGCACGGAGCCATTGGACAGCGCCTTTCGGGGCGTCGACGTGGCGTGATCTTTGGTCATGGGAAAACCATTTCACACACCACGCCTCTGCACCAGATCGAAGCTCAGACTTCCGCCTTCACCGGGTTCGACAGGATGCCAACGCCCGACACTTCGACCTCGCAGACATCGCCGTCTTTCATGAATAGCGGCGGGGTGCGGCGCGCGCCGACGCCACCCGGCGTGCCGGAGACGATCACGTCGCCGGGCAACAAGGGCAGGATGGTCGAGCAATAGGAGATCAGACGCGGGATCGAACAGACGAGCATGTCGAGCGTGGTGTCCTGCACCGTCTCGCCATTGAGGCGCGTTTGCAGGCGCATCTTGGTGTGATCCTCAATCTCGTCGGCGGTGGTCATCCACGGGCCGAAGGCACCGGTGCCGGCAAAGGTCTTGCCCGGCATGAACTGATGCGTGTGCTTCTGCCAGTCGCGCACGGAGCCGTCGTTATAGGGCGCATAGCCCGCGACATAGTCCATCGCGTCCGCTTCCGAGATACGGCGGCCTTCCTTGCCGATGATCACGGCGACCTCGCCCTCATAGTCGAACATGTCGGATTCGAGCGGCTTGATCAGCGCCTCATTGTGACCGATCTGCGAGCCTTGGTAACGCGCGAAGAGCACCGGGTTCGGGGTCTCTTCGCGGCCGGTCTCTTTGATATGCGCGTGATAGTTCAGGCCGACACAGATGATCTTGTCTGGGTTGGTGATGACCGGTTCGTGATTGACGTCGTCAAAGGCGTAATCGGCCTCGGCGGAGACGAATTTCTCGGCAGAGGCCAGATCCTCCGTCGTCAGAAAATCGCGAAGCGTCGGTGCGTCAAAGCGTTTGCCGAGATCGACGATACCAGCGTCCGTGACGAGCCCGTAGGAGGACACGCCGTCTTTGGTGAAAGAGCAAAGTTTCATGGGTTAAGCCATTTCCGGTTGTTGCGTTTCAGAAGAGGGTTCAAGCGGGTTGGGAAGGATGAGGGCAATGAGCGTCTCAAGCTCCGCTTTTGTGTCGGCCCCGCCCAAGGTGTGACGGTCGGGGCGCAGAACGGTGGCCTTCGCACCGAGACGGGCGAGGTGTTCGGCGGCGTTGGAATTCTCAGTCGTCACGAGACCCACGCCTTTCGGAAGCGCGAGACCTCCGGCCAGCTCGGTCTCGGCCACGACGACGAAAGCATGCGGGAAGACATCGTCCATGCGGCTCCCATCCGACATGCGCGGCTGACCGAACAGACGCCCAGCCTTGTCGCCGATACCCAGCCCCGGCCCGATCGGCGGCGCGATGCTTTCCATGCGTGCCGAGCCATCGGCGGAGGGCAGGGCGGCGCGCAGCGCCTCCTCGGTGCCGACCGTGTTGATCAGCCCGCCCAGCCGCACGGCGGTTTTGATGTATTCTGCGGCATTGGGTTTGCGCTCGCTTTCATAGGTGTCGAGCAGCGCCTCCGCCGCATCGCCCGTGACCAGACCTTTGCAGATCAGCGCGAGTTTCCAATAGAGATTCACCACATCGCGGGTGCCCGCGCACATGCCCTGCCCCATAAAGGGCGGGGTCTGGTGGCACGCATCGCCCGCCAGCAAAAGGCGCCCCTCGCGCCAGTCTGCGGCGACGAGCGAATGGAAGGTGTAAACGGCGGTGCGTTCCAGTTCAGCCTCTTCGGGTTTGAGCCAATCGGACAGCAATTCCCAGACGCGTTCCGGCTTGGCGATCTCGTGGCTGGCCTCCTCGGGTAGCACGGTGATCTCCCACCGCCGCCGCATCCCCGGCGTGCGCACATAGGTCGCGGGACGTTCCGGTACGCAATATTGGATCGAATGATCGCCCAGTTCCGGCTTGTCCTCATTGAGGATCACATCGACCACGAGCCAGCGTTCGTGAAACCCGTAATCCTCCATGTCGCTCTCGATGTAGCGGCGCACGAGAGAGCGCGCGCCATCGCAGCCGACGACGTAGTTGGCGGTGACGTGATGCACCTTGCCCTTGGTCATATCCTCGTAGCGTAGCGCGACCTTGTCGCCCTGATCGTCGATGTTGAACACTTCACAGCGCGACCGCACGGTCACGTCGGAGCGCTCCGCCATATGGTTGCGCAAAAGCTCTTCAAGATCGGGCTGATGGAAGCGGTAGTTGGCGTTCCAGGCCTGCGGTCCTTCGCCTTGCGGACGCGGCCAATCGAGGAGCATCTTGCCGTCCCGGTCGACGAATTGCATGCCGGGGTGACGATGGGTTTTGGGCGCCATCTCGTCCGCGATGCCGATCCATTGAAAGGCGCGCATGACTTCGGCGTCGAAATGCACCGCGCGCGGCAGGTGGTAATGTGCGCTCTCGCGTTCCAGCACGAGGGTTTTCACCCCGCAGGCCCCCAAGAGATGCGCCAGCGTGGCGCCCGCAGGACCGTAGCCCACGATGACGACGTCAAAATGCTCCATTTATGTTCTCCCTGCTGCATTCTTTTTGGCAAGCTCGCCGTAAAGCCACGGACACTCCGCGACCGGCGGGCTGCGGCGACCGCGTTCGGCGGCATCCAAGCGCATGTCGCGCAAACGTTTGCGCCCTTGGTCTTCTTCGAGATAAAGCCGCTCGTGGCCCCAGAAGCTCGGCCCGTCATGGGTCTGATGCGGCTCCCATGTTTCCGGGTCGATCAACCGCCCGCCCCAGCCGTTTTCGACAAAAAAGCCCGACGGCGAATGGGCGTAATAGGACGTCATGTAATCGTTGGTGTGCCGCCCGAGCGTATAGGCGACGCGGCCCTCGTCCATCTGGGCGAGGTCATAGCCCTGGCCCAGATCGTCGAGGTTCTGAAACTCGACCATGAAGTGATGGAACCCGAGCTGACCGGAGCCGACCATGGCAAAGCTGTGGTGCCGGTCGTTCAGGTGGAAGAAATAGAGGCCGTAGGGTTCGAGACCGTAATCGGATACGTGAAAGTCCAAGAGGTCGCGGTAAAACGGCATCATCACGTCGATGTCTTTGACGTGCAAAACCGCGTGACCCATGCCCAGAGGGCCGGTGTTGAACCCATCAATCGGACGGCCCGGCACGAAGGGATCAGAGGCGATCATCGGGTTGTAGAAAAGCTCGACGCGGTTGCCGCCCGGGTCTTCGAACCAGATCAGCCCCTCGACAAAGCGCCGGTCGCACAGCTCTTTGGACCCCAGCGTGACCTTGACGCCTGCTGCGTCCAAACGCCCGGCGTAGAGTTGCAGATCGTCTTTCGCGGCTACTTCAAAGCCCAGAAACGCCAGCGTTTCGCCGGGTTCATCGGACACCAGAAGCCGCTGCACCTTGTCGTCCATGCGGAAGGCAACGGCCTTGCCGCCGCGGTCGATTTTCTGCATGCCCAAAAGCTTGCCGGCAAAATCGGACCAGTCGTCGAGCTTGTCGGAGCGCACACCGAGATAGCCCAGAGCAATGATCGCCATGGTTGTCTCCATTGGTTGAATTCGGAATGCCTCAGTTTAAACGGCCAGCGCACTGACCCCGAGGCGGGATCCCTGTCCGTCCGAAGAGCGGACAAGGCCAGTGGTGAAAGGGGGGAGGGTTACTGTCCCGCCACCTCATGCGCCCGGTCCAAGGCCGCCTGCGCCGCCGCCGGGTCGGGTTGATCGGAGACCCAAAGCTGAGGCGCGGTTGCAAAGGCCTCGGCCCAAGTGTCCATGCCGGCCTCATCCGGGTCGATAAAGGTCACCTCGCCCTCAGCGCGAAACGCCGCTTCGATTTCCGCATCGGTCTCATCGACGATGGAGGCGATCCATTCGGCGGTGGCACGCCCTGACATCTCGTCGATCACCGCCTTGTCCGCGTCAGACAGTCCGTCATAGGTGCGTTTGTTCATAAGGATGGACATGGGCGAGGACATGAAGCCCGTGGTCGAGATGTTCGGCGCGACCTCGTTGAGGCGGAAGGTGCGGTAGGCGTCCATCACCCAGACGGCGCCGGAGACGACACCACGCTCAAGGTTCTCGTAAACTTGCGGGGCAGGGATGCCGACACCGGAGGCACCCACCATGTCGAAGAGTTCCGAGCCGAATTTCGACGGCGAGCGCAGTTTCAACCCGTCGAGATCGGCGGGCGTCTCTGCGGCTTTGTCGGTCATGAAAAACCGGTAGGCGGGCGTGGTGAAGAGCGCGATCACCTTGTAGTCTTCATATTCCGCATCAAGCGCGCCATCCTCGGCCAGCGTGTTGAGAATATCGGCGCCGGTTGTGCTTGTGTCGACCAGACCCGGCAGTTCGACCACACCCGTCAGAGGGAAAAGGCCCGGCGTGTAGTTCGGCACCACCAGCGCGATGTCGGCGACACCGGCCTTGACCAATTCGGCCTGCGCGGGCGGCGCGCCGAGGATGGAGCCGGGATAGAGCTTCAGACTGGTCTTGTCTGAGAGATTCGCGTTCAGCTCGTCGATCCAGGGTTGCAGGATTTTCGCGGAGTAGAACCCCTGCGCCGGTTCGAAAGACGAGACGCGCAGCTCGCGGGCCTCGGAGGCGGCGGTCAGCGCCGTCGTCATAGCCAAGGCCACAGCGGTGGATTTCAGCAGTCGGTTGAACATGGTTTCCTCCCTTATGTTCTTAAAAGGCGTTGTAGGGCAGCCAGATCACGATGGCCGGAAGCGCGATGATGATGGCGACGCGGATGAAATCGGCGATCACGAAAGGCGTCGCGCCCTTCCAAAGCTCGGTGAGTTTTACGTCGGCCTGCACGGTCTTGAGGACAAAGAGGTTCATGCCCACGGGCGGCGTGATCAGCCCCATTTCCACGACCATCACCGCGAAGATACCGAACCAGACAAGGTCGATCCCGGCGGCCTGTGCGATGGGCACAAAGAGCGGCACGGTCAGCAAAAGCATGGCGAGACTGTCCATCAGCGTGCCAAGAGCCAGATAGATCACCAGCATCAGAAGGATCACCAACATGGGTTGATCGAGGATGCCGGAGAACATGCCGGTCAATGAGAACGGAAGGCCGGAAAGCGCCAGAAAGAAGTTGAACAGGTTTGCGCCGATCAGCACGAGATAGAGCGCGCCACAGGTCATCGCCGTGTCCATCAGCGCCGACATCATCCCTGAAAGCGACAGGCGCCGCGACAGGAAGCCGTAGAGCAGCACGACAAAGGCCCCGATGGCGGCGGTCTCATTGGCGGTGAAGACGCCAGTATAGAGCCCGCCCATGATCAGGCCGAAAATTCCGACGGGAGGCAAAAGCTCCTTGAGCGCTGCGTTGCGTTCCTGCGCGGTCGCGCGGTCGCGTTGCGGCGCGGTGGACCAGCCGAACCAGATCGGCACCCAGATCGCCATGCAATAGAGCAGCACGGCGAGGAAGATCGGACCAGCGGTGGCCAAAAGCAGATCGCGAATGGATTGCTCCGCGATGAAGGCGTAGATCACCAAAACCGTCGAAGGCGGGATCAGGATGCCCAGCGTGCCACCGGCGGCGACTGACCCTGCGGAGAGCGAGCGTGAATAGCCCGCCTCTTGCATCTCCGGCATGGCGATCCGGCCCATGGTGGCGGTGGTCGCCAGAGAAGACCCGGAAATCATGCCAAAGCCCGCAGAGGCGCCGATGGTGGCCAAAGCCAGCCCGCCACGGCGATGACCGATCAGTACCGACATAGATTGATAGAGCCGCGAGGACAGACCCGAACGCGCCGCGATATTGCCCATGAGCACAAAGAGCGGCAGCATGGTCAAAGTGTAGTTCGTCAGGCTGTCCCAGGTGGTTGTGGCCCCGATGGCCATAGAGCCGTCAAAGCCGATGATCAGCGCGGACCCAAGGATGCCGACAAGGCCCAAGGCAACCGCCACCGGCACTTCGAGAAAGATCATGACGATGGCCGCAGCAAAGCCGAGGCCGCCCAAAAGAAGTCCGCTCATCCCCAATCCCTCTCATTGCGCAGCGCAAAGCGCAGCCCGGCCAGTGCTGCGACCAGACTGGCCGCCAAGGCCAATGCGACAATCGTGATCAACACCGGAATCGGCAGGCCGAGATCCGCGGTGGTTTCCGGCGATCCGAGTTTCTCAATCGCATTTTCGGCGACGATCCAGACCAGAATCGCCGCGAAAACGGCGGAGGCCAGCGCGCCAACCAGTCCCAGCGGGTAGGTGAAGCGATTGGGGGATAGTTCGGACAAAAGTTTCGCGGTGACATGGGTGCGCTTGGCGTAGCACACCGGCATCGACAAGAGCGCGCCAAGGCCGATGGAGAGCGAGGTCATTTCAATCGCGCCGGGGATGTTTTTATTGACGATGGCGCGCAGGGCGACATCGCCCACGGTTACGCCCGTGCCAAACAGGAAACAGGCCCCGGCACCCGCCAGGAAACCATGCGATATGAGTGTCTTGAACGTCAGTTGCGGCATGGATGCCATCCTTTCGCAGTCACGGTTCGGGATGATCTCATGCCCGCAATCAAGCAGGTCTGGTGCGTTTTCATTGCGTTCCTCCCAAACGCTTTTGAACCGAAAATAGGGAGCGCGCTGGGCGAAAGGATATGCGGAAGACTGATGTGTCCGCCTGGCGGACATGCGCGGGAGGAGGTGGTCGGCGACAATGAAGAGGCCGGAGGCGCAGAGCCCTTTGGCACAAGGGACTTAGGTCGTTTGTCGGTGGGGCAGCGGCAAAGCGCCGGACAATCGTCTTTGTGGCGTTGCTTTCATAAAGTTCCATTTTGGAACTATTGGCGGGAGTAAAATGAACTTTTTACCATATGTGTTCGGACGTATAGTCGATTCAGAAATCAAATAGACCCATCGAATAGACCAGCGACGAGACATGAGAGATACGGCCACAGACATCAAATTGCACGAGGGATTGGCCAAGGCGCTGAAGACCCATGGTGCCACGCATCTTTACGGTCTCGTCGGAGACGCGAACCTCTTTATGGTCAAGGCCTATATCGATGCCAATATCGGTCGCTATATCGCCTGCACCCATGAAGCAAATGTCGTTTTGGCGGCCATCGGCTATGCTCAGACCACGGGGCAAACCGGTGTTGCGACGATCACGCACGGCCCGGCGCTGACCAATGTGGTGACCGCGCTTGCCGAGGCGGCGCGCGGTGGCATCCCGCTTGTTGTGCTTTGCGGCGACACGGCGCCCGGCGATCTGCAACACCTGCAAAAGATCAATCAAAGAGAAGTTGTGGCAAGCGCAGGCGCCGTGTTTGTCGACATGCGCAGCCCTGCGACAGCTCTCGACGATCTTGATCGGGCCTTCCGCATCGCGGCGCATCGCCGCTGTCCTGTCGTGTTCAACATGCGCGTCGATTTGATGTGGGAAGACCTTCCGGCCCGCGCCTCTACCCCACCGCTGCCGGCCTATGTGGCGGCACCTGCGTCGGGGGAGCTTCTCGAAGAAGCCGCTGGCATGCTGGCCTCCGCCCGCCGTCCTTTGATCCTTGCCGGTCGGGGCGCATGTTCGCCAGAGGCGCGCGACGCCCTTGTCGCGCTGGCCAAGCGGATCGAGGCGCCCTTGGCGACCACGCTCAAAGCGCAGGGCCTGTTCGAGGGCGAGACATTCAACATCGGCATTTGCGGCGGGCTGAGCCATCCGACGGCGACCGATGTGATTATGAAATCTGACTGTATCCTCGCCTTCGGGGCCAGCCTCAGCAAGCACACCACCGAAGAACGCGCCTATACCAACGGCAAGCGTGTCGTCCAAATCCTGCCTGACGCAGAAGAAAACCCGCGCCTCGACACGCCGACCCTGCGATTGATCGGCGATATTGCCGGAACGGCGCGCGCGTTTACGGAGCTTCTGGACCTCGCGGAAATCCCCGGGTCCGGCGCAACGGATGATCTTTTCGAGCCTCTGGCGCAAGAGGCCGAAACATTCGCGCGCATCCCAGATGCCTCTGACGTGGCCCCCGGCTGTGTCGATATGGTTCCGGCCTTGCGCCGCCTACATCAAGCGCTACCCAAGGAGCGCGTGCTCGTCACCGATCTCGGGCGTTTCGTCACCTCCGCGTGGCGCAACCTGCCGGTGACGCGCCCCGCAGATTTGGTCTACACCTCGCATTTCGGCGCTATTGGCTGCGGTCTTGGCGAAACCATTGGTGCCGCGACCGCGGTCACGGATCGTCCGACAGTTTTCGTCGCGGGCGATGGCGGGTTTTCCCTCTCCGGGCTGAGCGAACTCGTCACCCTCGTGCGTGAAAAGGCGGATGTGATCATCATCCTGTGCAACGACGGCAGCTATGGCGCCGAGCATGTTCAGTTCACCAATCGCAATATGGACCCCCAGCTCTCGATGATCGCCCCCATAGACTTTGCGGCGACCTGCGCGACGCTCGGGTTTGCCGCGGTGGGTGTTACCGACGCGGACAGTCTCGACGAGGCTTGTGCCGCAATTGTTAACCGCACCGGTCCCGTTTTGATCGATCTGCACCTCGACCCCGACAACATCGAGATGTAGCTCACCCCAGAATCCCGCTCTCAAAAATGCGGGGATATACGGTCGGCAGCGGTTTCTTCCCCGTGCTGCTGTCGGCCGACAACAAAGAAACCCAACAGGAGACCTCCTATGAGTCTAACGCGACGCAATTTCCTCAAAACCTCCGCCGGGGCCGCCGCCCTTGGCGCCATCGGCCTTCCGGCCTTTGCGCAGTCCGACACCTTCATCGTGAACATGTTTGGCGGTCGCTGGGAAAACGACTGGCGCCAATATGTGATGCCGAAATTCGCTGAGCAGATCGGCAAGGATTTCGATCTCGACATCGGTCTCGGCATGGCTTGGATTTCGAACTTCCGCGCAGCCGGTCCCGAGAATCCGCCGTTCCCGGCCGTGATGCTCAACGAAAAATACACCGCGATGATCCGCAACGACGATTATTTCGAGGAGCTGACCCCGGAACTCGTGCCGAACATGGCCAACGTGATTGATCCTGCGGTTCTCAAAGGCAACACCGCCGTGACCGGCATGCTGGCACCGCTGGTTCTAGCCTATCGCACCGATATGATTTCCGAGCCGCCCAAAGGCTGGGCCGATCTCTGGGACGAACGCTTCCGCGGCCTTCTGGGGCTCTACAAAATCACCAACTCCGCAGCGACCATGATGGCGCTCTGGGCCGGTGAGCACTTTGGTTCCGGTCGCGACGATATCGAAACCGCTGTCGCGAAATTCAAAGAGCTCGGCCCGTTCCCGCAGATCGGTTACTCCGCACAGCTGACGCCGCTTCTGACGCAGGGCCAGATCGCAGTTGCTCCGATCGACCTCGGGGAAATCAAGGCGATGCAGGAACAGGGCGTGCCGATCGACTACGTTGTGCCGGAAGAGGGCATGATGGTGTTCGACCACTCCTTCTCCGTGTTCAAAAACAGCCCCGACAAACAGCTTGGTCTGGACTACGTGAACTTCGTGCTCAGCCCCGAAATTCAGCTTTGGATGGCAGAGAACTGGCTCATCGCGCCGACGAACAAAACCGTCGAGCTGCCTGAAGAGTTGCAAAAATGGCCGCTTCAGCCTGAGGTGGTGTCACAAGCGATCCGGTTCGATTGGGATGAGACCCTGTCCATCATGCCGGCTCTGAACGACCTCTGGGAACGGACGATCTAAGAAATGACGACGGTTGAAGTCAAAAACCTGCGCAAGTCCTACAATGATTTTCTTGCGCTTGATGGTGTCTCTCTCACCGCCGAATCCGGGCAGCTCGTGACGCTGCTCGGCCCCTCCGGCTGTGGCAAAAGCACGACGCTTCGGTGTCTTGCCGGATTTCACGAGCCGAATGGGGGTGACATTCTGGTGGATGGCGAGAGCATCCTCAATGTGCCTTCCAACCGTCGCAAATTCGGCGTGGTCTTTCAGAACTACGCCTTGTTTCCGCACATGACCGTAGCCGAGAACATCGGCTACGGGCTCCGCCTGCAAAAATGTTCGAAGAGCGAGATCGAGACCCGTGTCTTCGATGTGATGAAACTGGTGCGGCTTACCGGCCTCGAAGATCGGCTGCCGCGCGAGATTTCCGGAGGGCAACAGCAACGTGTCGCCTTGGCCCGCGCGCTCGTGCTCAAACCGCGCCTGTTGTTGCTCGACGAGCCTTTGGCCAACCTTGATGCCCGTCTGCGCGACGAAGTGCGTTGGCTCATTCGGGATTTGCAGCAGCAATCCGGCATCACGGCCTTTTACGTTACGCACGACCAATCCGAGGCCATGGCCATGTCGGATATGGTTGCGGTGATGAAAGCGGGACGTGTGGCGCAATTCGCCACCCCGCGTGAGATTTATCAAAAGCCGACCGAACGCTATGTCGCGGATTTCACCGGCGAAGCGAATTTCTTGACCGCCAATAGCGTCAAGCCGATTGGTGAAGGGCGCTACGCGGTGCATGTCGCGGGCGCGGATATCGAGGTGGATGGCGTCCCCGGCTTGCCGGACAGCGCCGCCGCGGAATTGCTTTTGCGCCCCGAGAGCCTGAGCCTTGTGACCACCGGAGAGGCGGCGACTTTTGAGGGTGAGGTGATCAAATGCGCTTTCTTGGGCGCGTCGCTTCACTGTGAGATCGCGCTGCCCGAAGGCGGTCGGCTGAAACTGACCGCGCCGCCGAACCATGCGGTTTCGGTGGGGGATCGGGTCGGCGTTGCCATTGATCTGTCGCATGTCTGGCTGATGCCGGAGGTCGCGCCATGATGCGCTCGAAGAAATTGACCTGGGCGCTGGCTCTGCCAGCGCTGGCTCTCATCTTTATCTTCATGATCTTGCCGATCACGAATATGGTCGAGATGAGCTTTCGCACGCCCGGCAGCTCAGAGCCTTTCGGCGATGACTATACGTTTATGCACTACACCCGTATCTTGGGCGACGGGTACTACTGGGGCGTGCTGTGGCGCTCGCTGTCGACTGCCGGGATCGTAACGCTGCTGTGCCTGATCGTGAGCTATCCGATTGCCTGGCACCTGTCGCGGGCCAAAGGGTTTAAAGCCGTTTTCCTCTACGCCTGTATCGCCTCACCGCTGATGACCGGTGTCTTGGTGCGCAACTTCGGTTGGATGATCGTCGCCGCCCTCAATGGCCCGCTCAACGAGAGCCTTATGGCGCTGGGGATCATCGAACGCCCGTTGCGTCTGCTCTTTACCCAGTCGCTCGTGATCCTCGCCCTTGTGCACGTTTTTGTGCCCTTCATGGTGCTGCCGATCAACAATGCGCTGCGCAACATCCCACAGAGCCTGACCGAAGCCTCTGCCTCGATGGGGGCGAGCCGCTATCAGGTGTTTCGCGACATCATCCTGCCTCTGAGCTTTCCGGGCATCCAGCCCGGCGTGATCCTCGTCTACGTTCTCGCCGTCGCGGCCTATGTGACCCCGGCGCTTCTGGGCGGACAAATGGTCAGCTACATGCCGACTTTGATCATCGGCGAGTTGACCGGAACCTTCCAATGGCCCTTTGGCTCGGCGCTGGCGATTGTCCTGTCGGTCTCAACGGTGCTGATCGTGGTGCTCTTCACGCGCCTCACCTGGAAACTTAACGAGAGGGCGCGCGCATGAGCATGGCTGCGAAAACCTTTGGCGGGCAACGCCACGTGAACCTTGGCTTTGCCGTCCTGATCATCGCGCTCTACGTCTTTCTTCTGGTGCCGGTTGTCACCATCGTGGGCGCCTCCCTGACCAATGGGCTGATGATCGAATTCCCGCCGCAAGGCCTGTCCCTGCGCTGGTATCAGGAATTCTTCGCGCGTCAGGATCTTGTCGATGGTCTTCTGATGTCGCTTCGGATCGGGGCCATCACGGCCGTCGTGACGAGCGCGATCGCGATGATGGCCGCTTTGGCGGGGCAGGCGCTTTCGGGTAAACTGTCGGGCGTGTTCCAGCTGGGCATGACCTTGCCGCTGCTGGTGCCCGAACTGCTCACCGCCGTCGGTTTGCTGTTCTTTCTCTACAAGATCGAACTGGGCAAAACCGTCGCCGGGCTGCAATTCGGCCACATCCTGATGTCCTTTCCCTACGCCTATGTTTCGATCTCGGCTGCGCTGCGGCAGGTGCCGTCTTCGCTGGAAGAGGCCTCCGCCTCTCTGGGCGCTACGGGCTGGCAGACCTTCCGGCTGGTGATCCTTCCGCTGGTCATGCCGGGGTTGGCGATGGGGGCGATCTTTGCCTTTATCAACAGTTTCGATCTCTACACGATCTCGCTTCTGCTCAAACCGCTGGGGGGCAACACCCTGCCACTCGCACTGTTCGACTTCCTGACCTACGAGTTCAAACCCACTGCAGCCGCGGCGGCGACGATCTCGATCATTCTGTCGATTGCAGGCGTGGGCCTCGTTCAAAAACTCGTCGGATTGCAACGCGCGTTCTGATCCGACGCCCATCACTCAAAGAAAGACACCGCCATGGGACACATGCCGGACGCCCCCCGTCTGCTCTATCAACTGGTGAGCCCGCTGCATCAAACCGCAGGGCCACAAGAGGTGCAGCGCCGACTGGAGATGCTCCGGGCCTGGGCCCCTGCCTGCAGGATCGAGATCGCGTCCCCTGAGACTGGTCCTGCCGCTGTCCAATCCGCAGCCGACATCGCACTGGTTTTCCCTGCGTTGCGAGAGGCGGCTGCGGATTGGCAAACAGAGGGCTATGATGCGGTGGTTCTTGGGTGCTTCAGCGATCCCGCGGCCGAGGCCCTGTCGGAAGTCTCCGGCGTGCCTGTGATCGGCCCCGGAGAGGCGGGCATTCTTGCCGCAATCCCCTTGGGCGAGCGTTTTTCTGTGCTCTCCTCTGACCCGACACCACCGGGTCTGCGCCGCCGCATCAGGGGGATCGGGGTTGAGGCCATGTTCGTCTCTGAAATTCTGGTCAGCGGATCGGTGGCGCAACTCGTCGCCGATCCCGACCGCCACATCGCCGATGTTGTGGCCCAAGGTAAGCGCGCTGTTGCGGAGGGCGCTGATGTGCTCGTCCTAGGCTGTCTGGCGATGTCCTTTGCCAAGGGGCTTCCCGAACGGCTGGCCGATGAAGTCGGCGTTCCGGTGATCAATCCCGTCATTTCCGGTCTCCAGGCCGCTCAGGCCGCCGTGGCCTTCCGCCCAGCGGCGACCGTCTCTAATTCAAAGTCTTCACGGAGCATTAAACCATGAGCCAGACCAGCCAAACCGACCCGTCCCGCTACGACAGTTTGGTCGCCGCCGCAGGGTTTCAGGCGCAGAGGCGACTGGATATTCCCGACATCCAGTATCCCGAGGGTGTGAAACTCGCGGTCAACTTCACCCTCGATTTCGACGCGATGCTGCTGCGCCGTCTCCTCAACGAGACTTGGGGCCAAAAGGCCAAGGGCGAATTCGGCGGCCGTGTCGGTATCTGGCGGATCATGGAGATGTTCGACCGCAACGATGTGGGGGTGACGCTGTTCACCCCGGGTCGGATCGCGGAACTTTACCCCGAAGTACTCAAACACGTTGTCGCCAAAGGTCACGAGCTGGCCGACCACATGTGGGAGCACGACGTGCCGAGCGATCCGGCGATTGAAGACGCGCATCTGACCCGCGCCATTGCCGCGCTCGAAGCGATCTCCGGCACGCCTGTCACCGGCACGCGGTCGAGCCATACGCCGAAACTCCTCCGTGAAAAGGGCGTGGTCTACAATTCCTTCACCTCCGCCACCTATCGCCCATTCTATGAATA
Source organism: Celeribacter sp. PS-C1 (assembly GCF_019429625.1). Lineage (GTDB taxonomy): Bacteria > Pseudomonadota > Alphaproteobacteria > Rhodobacterales > Rhodobacteraceae > Celeribacter. Next base: position 184,847 of record NZ_JAHXRW010000004.1, on the reverse strand, counting down.
TGACGCGAAGGGCGAAAACCCGATCCTGCAACTGCCGTTCCACTATGCCCTCGATGACGCGATGTATTTCAGCTTTGGCTGGCTTGATACGCCCAATGAGGCGCAGCGGATTATGGATGTCGATGAGGTCTTCGACATCTGGTGGGCGGCCTTCGAGCAGCAGTACAAAGTCGGCGGTTACGTCAATTTCCTGCTGCATCCCTTCGTGTCCGGCCACGCCATGCGGGTTGATATGCTGGAACGTCTCATTCAGCGGATGAAGACCCTGCCGGGCGTCTGGTTCCCGACCTGTGACGCGCTGGCGCAGCACATCATCGCCGCGCATCCCTGTCCTTCGCAATCCCTTTCTCAGGAGTAAGCCCATGCCGTGGAAAGACAATTACACCACCAGCGACGAGATCGGCATCTTCGACGAGGCCATCCAGTGGCCCGCAGGGCAGCAGATGGGGTTCGGCCTCACGCTCAACCTGAACCCGGCTGCAACCGCCAAGGGGATCACTGAGAAAGATATCGCCTATCCGACCTGGCACTTCGGCATGACCGAGGGTCTGACGGCCTTTCTCGACCTTTTTGCGCGCACGGGCGTCAAAGCCACTTTCGCCGTGCCCGCCGTGATCGCGGAGGCCTATCCCGACGCGATGAAACGCATTCTGGACGGCGGTCACGAAATCGCGGCGCAGGGGCTGTTTGGCGAAGATCCCAACACGCTTGAGGCAGGTCAAGAGGCGGCGCATATCGCGCAGGCCACCGACATTCTCACCCGCGTGTGCGGCGATGCGCCGAAAGGCTGGTTCTCCCTGTCCCGTCCGGATGATCGCTTTGCCACCGGTGCCGTCACCGATGAGACGATCTCGCTTTTGAAAGCTCAGGGCTACACGTACTTCGGCAACGGTCTGGCTGATGACGCGCCCTATTGGTGGGTCACGGATGTCGAGAAATCCGAGGCGTTTTTGACGCTGCCGTATTACTACCACTTCGACGACACGTTCTTTTTGATGTTCCCGCGCGCAGGTGTCGGGCTTGAACGCCTCGAACCGCTCAAACGCAACTGGCGGCGGGAGTTTCAGGCGCAATACCGCCGGGGGCGCTACTTCAACATGTGCGTCTCTCCGGCGCGCGCAGGGTGGGGGCATCGCTTCTCCGCGCTTTCCGAGTTCCTCACAGAGGCCGTGAGCCACCCGGGCGTCTGGGCCGAAACCGGAAGCACGCTGGCGGCGCATTGGCAGGCAAACTATCCCTCCAGCGAAACACTCAAACTCGCGCCCTCGATCTGGGTCGATTACGAAGACAGCCTGAGCTGATCATGACGATGCAAAGCGAAGACATTCTTGCGGGCCTCATGGAGTGGGTTCGGATCGACACCCCCACGGGCGATGTTGCGGGCATTTCCCGCCTCGTCGATCTGATCGAAGCACAGCTCACGCCTTTGGGCGCTGAGATCGAGCGTATTTCTGGACGCGACGACATGGGCGATCATCTGATTGCGCGGTTCAAAGGCGGTGATGGCCCCGGTGTTCTGGTGACGAGCCACATCGACACGGTCTGCGCCCCCGGCACGGTTGAGATCCGGCGCGATGGCGACCGTCAATACGGACCCGGCATCGCGGATATGAAAGGCGGCGGCTATCTCGCGCTCAGTGCGATGCGCGACATCGTGGAGAGCGGTGTGGCTCTGCCCGGTCCCGTCACCTTGATCTACAATTCCGACGAGGAAATCGGTTCGCCCACCTCGTATGCGCTTATTCAGGCGGAGGCGCGCAAATGTGGCGCGGCGCTCATTCCTGAACCCGCGCGCGGCGATGAGGCGATCACCTTCCGCAAGGGGCGCGCGAAATACACCCTCGATTTCCATGGTGTCGAAAGCCACGCGGGGTCTGCCTTTGCCGATGGCCGCTCCGCGATCCTGCAACTGGCCCGCACCATCGGTCAGATTGAGGCCATGACGGATCTCGAAACCGAGACCACGGTCAATGTGGGCCGTGTTCGTGGCGGCACCGAGCCCAATGTGGTTGCAGGGCATGCCGCCTGCGATCTCGATGTCCGCTTCGCCGACGATAGCCTCGGCCATGAGATCGAACGCCAGCTTGGAAGCCTGCGCTCCGATGATCCGGATGTGAGTATCCGTCTCTCGGGCGAAATCGAAAAGCCCTGTCTGGCCCGCACGCCCGAGACACTCGCCATGTTCGCCCGCGCGACTGAGATCAACGCCGAGCTTGGCGCGCCGATGATCGAAACCCGTTCCGGGGGCGGCAGCGACGGCAATTTCACCTGTGCAGCCGGGGTTCCGACCCTCGACGGCCTCGGCGCGATCGGCAACAATTGGCATTCGCCGCAAGAACACATCCTCATTTCGCCGTTGGCGCGCCGCATGGCGTTGTTGCGCGGCCTGATCCTGACCTATGCGGGCCAGCGCCCGACCGGAGAGACCCAATGAAACCCAGCTTTGGATACACCCGTTCCGACATCCGCCGCAACCACGCGCTTTTGACTCCCGAGAGCCATGAATGGATCACTCAGCCGGAGTGGCCGGGCGCTGAGATCGCCTTTCTTATCAGCCCGGACATGGGCGCGAAATTCGCGATGGGATTGGTGCGGACGGCGGAAGGTCTAAGTGACATCGCGCCTGCGCCCGCCGGGAACGCACGCTTTCTCTTTGTGCTGGAGGGCGAAGTGGTTCTGTCCGGGAAGGGCACGCTTGGGGCAGAGGGCTATGCCTTTCTGCCACCGCAGGATGGCGCGACATTGAGCGCCTCGGCGGGGGCCTCTTTCGTCTTCTTCGAATGGGTGTTCCTCGCACGCGGGGAGGTGCCTGCACCCGTCCTCGGTTCGGTGGCAGAGGTCGAGGGCACGCCGCTGCGTGGTGACGACTGGCTGATGGTGCAAAAACTGCTCCCGACGGATGCGGGTTTTGACGGCGAATTCAATGTCATGAACTTTCACCCAGGGTCCTCGCTCGCCTATGTCGAGACGCATTTCATGGAGCACGGGCTTTTGATGCTCGATGGCGGCGGCGTCTATCGTCTGGATGATCAATGGTATCCGGTGGGCGCAGGGGACGCGATCTGGATGGGTCCGCATGTGCCGCAATGGTTCGGCGCACTCGGACGCGAGACCTCCCGCTATCTCATCTACAAGAACTACAATCGTTCCCCGCTGGCCAAGAGATGACGGGCTCAGCCGCCGTAATTGTTGAACAGCGTTTTGATCGCGGCGGCGAAGGCGACCGAAGAGGCCGTCGGCGTGCGCCCGGCCATGCGGCAACAGGCGACCGGCGGGCTGTCGAACGGCAGGTCGGTCAGCTCGACAAAGGCGATCTGTTCGCGGCGGATTTGCAGGAAACGGCCGAAGACGATGCCGATGCCCATGCCGCTCTCGACCATTTGCCGCAAGAGGGTGAAGCTGTTGGTGCTCATGACTTCATGCAGGCTCACACCGCTCTGCACCAGGGCGTCCTCGAGCAATTGCCGCATCGGAACGGAGTGGTCGGGGAAAATGATCCGCTCGCCGTCGATATCCGACAGTCGCACAGAGCGCAGCCGCGCGATCGGGTGATTGAGCGAGGTGACCACATAGGTGCGGCGTTTCAGGGTGGCGAGCGTCTCGATCTCTGCCGAGGGCGGGAAGTTGTAGCCCAGGGCGATGTCGATGTCGCCGTCCTGCATCCGGTCGACAATCTCGCGTGTGTTCTCCACATAGATGGAGAATTTAAGGCCGGGATGGTTGTAACTCATATCCCGCAGCAGACCGGGCAAAAGATCGGAAGCCAGCACTTCGTTGACGCCGAGCCTGAGATGTCCGCGCTGCAAGCCTTGCAACTGGTCGATTTCGTCCTGTGCGATGGTCAACTCGTTGATCACCGAGGCGCAGCGGAACAAAAGAATTTCACCCGCTTCGGTCAGCTCAAGTCCGCCGCGGCCACGGTCGCGTCGAAACAGCTCGATGTCGAGAGCGATCTCGAGGTTCTTGATTTGCTTGCTGACCGCGGAGGGCGCAACATGCAGCCTGTCCGCCGCGGCGCGAAAGGACCCAAGCTGGGCCACTTCGATAAAATGCCGCAAACCGGGCAGTCGCCCAAGAATTTTGCTGGGGGGCATAGGGGTCTCCAGAGAACGAACACGTCAGCGTCAAGGAGCGTATCATAGATGGACAGCACCGGCATTCAACAGAACTCTGCGCATCAGGATGCAATTGTCGCTTTGAGTGAAGTCCTTGGTCCCAAGGGGATTTTGACGCGGGCGGAGGATTGTGCGCGCTATGCCACAGATCAATCCGGTCTGGCCGGCACGGCCCCTATGGCCGTGCTGCGTCCGGGCACGACCGAAGAGGTGGGGTCGCTGATGGCCATCTGCAATCGGCATGGTCTTGGGGTGGTGCCGCAGGGCGGGCGCACCGGGCTGTCCGGTGGCGCGAGCTGTCCGCCGAATGTGGTTGTCATCTCGACCGAGCGCCTCAGCGGGATCATTGAGGTCGACGAAGAGGCGATGACCCTGACGACTTGGGCGGGAACGCCGCTTGAGACGGTGCAGGAAGCCGCGCGTGCGGTCGGTCTCGAATATTGCGTCGATATCGGCGCGCGGGGCTCCGCGACCATCGGCGGCACGATTGCCACCAACGCGGGCGGGATCCGCGTGCTCCAGCGCGGCATGACGCGTGACAATGTGTTGGGGCTTGAGGCGGTTCTGGCCGACGGCACCATCATTTCACGTCTTGGCAAAACCGTGAAGGACAACTCGGGCTTTGATCTGAAACATATGTTCATCGGCTCCGAAGGGGTGCTTGGATTTGTGACGCGCGCGGTGCTCAAACTACACCGGCATGTGCCGGGCACGGCGACGGCTCTCTTGGCGCTGCCGGATCATGCGGCGGCTTTGCGCTGCCTCAATGTCACGCGGGAGCGGTTCGGATCGCGCATCGTCGCCTTCGAAGGCATGTGGCCCGACTATTGGGATTTTGTCTGTGACACCGCTGCGCTTGCGGTGTCGCCGCTCGCGGACAAATACGGCTTTTACGTTCTGATCGAGGTCGATTCAGAAACGGGCAGGGCCGAAGAGGAATTCGAAGAGCTGTTCGCAGATTTGTTCGACCGCGAGATCGCCGTGGACGGGGTTCTGGCAAAATCTGTGGCCGAAGCACAGTCGCTTTGGGCCCTGCGCGAGGCGGTGGGCGAGGTGGATGACGCCTTCGGGCATCACATCAACTTCGACATCGGTGTCTCGCCCTCCGCGTTGGGGGCGTTTTGTGAGGCGGCTGACGCGCGACTTGCAACGCTGAAGGAGGCGGGCGGCGTGATCAAGGTTGGTCACATCGGCGACGGCAATGTGCATTTGCTGGTCGCGCATGACGGCAGTACGGCGGCGGAACATCGGATCGAGGCGGAAATTTACGCGTTCTTACGCGACTGGAATGGCGCGGTTACCGCGGAACACGGTATTGGCCGGATCAAGGCGCCTTGGATCGGGTGTAGCCGCAGTCCAGAGGAGCTGGCCATGATGCGGGCGCTGAAAACCCAACTGGACCCGCGCGGCATCCTCAATCCCGGCGCGCTGTTTCTGGATTAGAAATCGGATGAGATTTTGTTCGCAAGTCTCAGATTTGGATTGAGTTTATGGATTATGGAAATAGCCGCGCCACTTTAGGAGTGGCGCGGTTTTTGTGCTTCGTTCATGACACGCGCGGTCACGCGCCGCGCATGATCATCCGGTAGCGCATCTGGTCAAAGATCACCGCAAGGATCAGCAGGCTGCCCAGCAGTACCATCTGCATGTAGGAGCTCACCCGCGCGATGTTCATGCCGTTTTGCACCATGACGATAAAAAACGCGCCCAAGACCACGTTCTGCACCCGCCCGATGCCGCCTCTCAGAGACACGCCCGCGATGACACAGGCGGCGATCGACTCAAGTGCCATGGTGCCACCGAGATTGGCCTCGCCGCTTTCCACGCGGGCGGTCAAAAGCACGCCGGTCAGCGCGGCGATCAGTGAACAGAGCACATAGGCCAGAACCAGCGTCTTCTTGGTGTCGATGGCTGACAAATGCGCCGCCTTGATGTTGCCGCCCACCGCATAGATGCGGGTGCCAAGCGTGGTGCGCGGCATCATCAGCCACATCACGACGATACAGATCACCGCAATGAACACCGGCACGGGCACACCGAACCATTTTCCGAAGCCGAAGGTGTCGCCAAAGGCAATGGGCAGGCCGGAGATCGGGATGCCGCCGGTCATGAAAAGCGCAAGCCCTGCGCCCACTGAGGACACACCCAGCGTCATGATGAAAGGTGAGACCTCGAAATAGGCCACGCCCACGCCGTTGATCAGCCCGACGATCAGCGCGACGCAGCCGCCCGCGAGGATGCCGATGGCGATGATCAGGAACACGCTGTCAAAGACACCTGCGGCCCATGTCATCGACAGGGCGGAGGCCACAGAGGTCAGCGCAATCGCGGTGCCGACCGAAAGGTCGAACCCGCCGGAGACCAGGACCAGCATCTGCCCCAAGGAGACGAGCACCAGATAGACCGACTGGCGCGCGACATTCATCAGGTTCTGCCCGGTCAGGAATTTGTCGGACATAAAGGAGAACACCACCAGCGCAATGCCCAGAAAGAACGGCAACACGCCCACGCGGATGAACAGGGTTTTGATCGGGTTGGCGCGCGGTGTGACCTGCGCCGGTGCGGTTGCATCGCTCATTGGACGGGCTCGCTTTCGGTGAAGAAATATCTCAGGACGGTGTCTTCGCTGGCCTCAGCGCGCGGCAGCTCTGCCGAGACCTGGCCATTGGCGAAGACAAGAATGCGGTGGGACAGGTTGATTGCTTCGGGCAGATCGGAGGAGATCACGACCACCGCCTTGCCCGCTTCGGCCAGAGCCTTGATTTTAAGGTAAAGCGCCGCGCGGGTGCCCATATCGACGCCTACGGTGGGTTCGTCGAAAATATAGACATCGGCCTTCTGGCCAAAGGCCTTGCCGAAGAGCACCTTTTGCTGGTTGCCGCCGGAGAGTTGCGACACACGCCGGGCGCGGTAATCTTCGGGCAGCTCGACCCGCGTGGCGATCTCGGCCACCGTATCACGCACCGTGCGCCAGTCGATCCAGCCGCGTTTGACGGGCGCACCGGAGGTCACGACATTAAGCGCAAGGTTCTCGTTCGAGGTCTTGGCCAGATCCAGCCCCTCGTGTTTGCGATCGGGCGACAGGTAATAGAGACCTGCGCGGATGATCTCGCGCGTTGGCAGTCCGGTGATGTCGTGCCCGTTCAAGTGGACCGTGCCGGAACGTCGGGGGCCAAGCCCCATCATGGCGCGGAAGAACCGCGATTTGCCACAGCCGACCAAGCCCGCCACACCCAGAACCTCGCCTCGGCGCAGGCTGAGCGAAGAGCGGGCCACACCGGGGGTGGCGAGATCCGCGACCTCAAGCACCACATCGCCGGGTTCCGTCGCGATGGTCGGATAGATGTCGGCAATCTGGCGTCCGGTCATCATCTCGACCAAAGCGGCCTCATCGGTGCCCGCCATCTCGACCGTGCCAATCTTGGCCCCGTCGCGCAGCACGGTGATGCGGTCGGCGATGCGTTTGAACTCCTGCATCCGGTGCGAAATATAGATGATGCCAACGCCTTTGGCCTTTTGCCGCTCGATGAAATGGAACAGGTGATCCACCTCGCGTTCGGTCAGGGAGGCGGTGGGTTCATCGAGGATCAGCACCTTCAGATCGCCGTGAAACGCTTTGGAAATCTCCAGCATCTGCTGCTGCGCGCGCGACAGGGTCGAGACCTGCGCGGTGGGGGAGATCGGGAATCCCAGCTCGTCGAAAATTTCCTGCGCCCGGCGGCGCATCTCGGCATGATCGATCAAAATCCCCATGCGCGGCTCCTGTCCGAGAAACATGTTCTCGGCCACGGTGAGCGTGGGGATGAGGGAGAATTCCTGAAACACGGTGTAGACGCCATGCGCCTTGGCGCGGGCCACGGAGTCGAAGGCCACCTCGTGATGATCGAGGTAAATCTTGCCTTCGGAGGGCGTGTTGGCGCCTGCGAGCATGGAGATCAGCGTGGATTTCCCCGCGCCGTTTTCACCAAACAAAACATGCACTTCGCCCGCCATGAGATCAAAATCCACGGCATCGAGGGCACGCACGCCGGGGTAGGTCTTGGTGAGGTTGTGGGTCGTGAGTAGAGGAAGAGTCATGGGGCCTCCTATCGGGTGAGACGGCAAGGCCTCACCCGAGTCTTCGGATCAAAGAGGGATCAGGCGATCACTCGACGGAGAAGACGGGGCGGAAGCCTTCCGGCGGCAGGATCGCATCGCGGGACAGATCGCCGATGGTGTCGCTGTCGACAACAAAGATCTTCGGCCCGACGTGTTTGACGTAGTCCTTGCCTTCGATGATCCGCACGGCCTGATCCATGGCGATCCGGCCCTGAATGACCATGGAATCCGCCGGTGCCGCCGCGATCATGCCGCGCTGGATGCCGGTGTAGACGCCGGGGGTCATGTAAAAGGCCAAAAGGCCGATCTCATCTGTCAGACCGCGTTCGCGCAAAAGACCCTGTGCGGCTTCGGCGGTCACCGCAGTGCCCGCGAGGTAGCTCACATCCGGATCGGATTGCAGCACGTCTTCGACCAGCTTGAGCTGGGCTTCCTTGCCGGTGTCGCCATAGCGCGGTTCCAGAACTTCAACGGCGGAGCCTTCAATCGCGGCCATGAAGCCGGAGTTCGCGGCCTCGACCCAACCTGCGCCTGCCGGACCGGGGAACCAGCCGACTTTCGCCGGATCGCTGCCCGCCGGGTGTTTTTCGGCCAGATATTTGCCGGTCTCAAAGCCCATCGTGTAGAAGGACACGAGAGATTTGGCGGAGATATCAGGCGAGGAGACGCCGTTGATCACGTCGATCACCGGAATGCCCTTGGCGGCGGTTTCCGCGATCACGTTGTTCAAGCCATCGTAAGAAATCGCGCCGATGATCACCGCGTCGGCCCCTGCGGCGACGCAATCCTCGATCTGGCTCACCTGTTTGGCGAGCTCGGTGTAGCCGCCCGCCTCGACGAGGTTCATCTTGACGCCGAGGCGCTTGGCCTCCTCTGCGACGCCATAGTCCACACCGAGCCAATAGGCGTCTTTCATATGCGGGAAGGACACGCAGATGTCATAGGCCGCATCGGCTTTCTCGAGCGGCGTGTAGGTGACGGCGCTGGCGGTCCCGTCGGTCGAGAAGGCGGGGGTCACCTCTTCGGCCTCATAGGGATACCAGTCTTCGGCAAAGCCGGCGGTGGCCAGCGCAGCGAGGGCCGCGCCTGTCATCAGGGCGAGTTTCATGGTTCTGACTCCTTGTTGGTTCATCAGGGACGGCGGCTTTGTGCCGCTTTTTGTGTGTTCTGACTTACGAGCTGGGGCGGACGCCCCAATGGTGGTTTGGAGGCGCATGCCCCCGGTAAGGACGTCGGCCCCTCAGGAGAGGGACTGACGCATGTCTGCGATCATGGCTTTGCGCTCCGCGCGGGCGGCCAGCGCCTCATCCATGTCGACGCGTTTGAATTTGACCGGCGTGTTGGGCTGCAATTGCCCGATCAGGTCCATATCGGCGGAGATCACAGCGCCGAGGGTAAAATACCCGCCGCCCGACACCGCATCGCGGTGCAACACGATGGGCTCAAGCCCGCCCGGAACCTGAATGGAGCCGTAGGAATAGCAGCCGTCGACGATGTTCGACGGATCGGAACCTGCGCCGAAGGGCTGCGGACGGTCGACGAATTCCATCGGCTGGCCGCCACGGAAACGGTAGCCCATGCGGTCGGCCTCGGGCGCGACCACCCAATCGTCGTCAAAGAACGCCTTTTGGCTTTTTTCGGTCAAACGGTGCCAATAAAGGCCCGTCAGGACGCGCAATTCGGCCGGGGTGCCGGGGCGGCGGCGGAGCGCGTCGGGGACCACGCGCCCTTCTGCCACCACCGGTCGGTCGCCGACAGGGATCACATCGCCTGCGGCAATGGCGCGGCCTTCAAAGCCACCCAGCGCGCCAATCGGATAGGTCGACCGCGAGCCAAGTGCGGGGGGCGTGTCGATGCCGCCGGAGACGGCGATATAGATGCGCGCGCCGGTTTTCAGAAAGCCGAAGGACAGCACTTGACCGGGTTTCACCGTAAAAGAGGTCCATGTTTCGCGCGGCTCACCATCAAGGAACATGGGCATCTCTGCGCCTGTCACGGCCACGCTCATCTCGGCGCCGAATTTGATCTCCGGCCCCATGAAGACGGCTTCCAATCCCGCGGCCCCTTCGTCATTACCGACGAGCATATTCGCGGCCCGGAACGCGAGGCGATCCATCGCGCCGCCTTCGGGAATGCCGAGGTGGAAATAGCCGGGGCGGCCAAGGTCCTGAATGGTTGTTGCAAGCCCGGGTTTGATGATCTCAAGCGTCATTGAGGGCCTCCATTAGCTTGGCGTTAAAGCCGGTCATGTCGTCGTTGAACGCGTCGAGATCAAAAGCGACCTCGGCGATGCGCGGCGTGTAGGTGCCATCCTCGACCGCCTGCGTGATGCGGTCGTATTCGGCGCGATCAATGGGTTTCCATTTCACGATGTCGCCGGGTTTAAAGAAGACCATGAAGTCTTTGAGATAGCTAATCTTTTGCTCCGGATCGTAGATCGGCATCGGCGTGATGCCGAACATCTGGTAACCGCCCGCGCCACGCACGGAATAGATGCAGGAGAAACAGCCACCATAGCCCACCGTCAGCTTCGGCGTGTCGGTGCGGGGGCGCAGGTATTTCGGCACTTCGAGCTGTTTGTCGCGCTCGACGAGTTGGTAGAGAAACGGCAGGCCGGAGACAAAGCCGACCATGGAGACGAACCACGGCTGGCTGTGATGCGCCTCGATGAAATCGGCGACCGTATCATAGCCGTTGATCCGCGCGGCGTAATCGAGATCGCTGCCGGTCGGGTCTTGGTGGCGCTCACGGAACCGCATCAGGGTCTCGTGGGTCCAGGGGTCCTCGTAATAGACCGGGATTTCGATGATCCGGGTATCGAGGCGCTTTTCCTGCGCTTCAGCCTGATGTTCGAAGGCTTTAATCTTCTCCATCATCGCGTCAGGCGCGATCACGTCCGGATCAAAACGCACTTCGAAAGAGGCATTGGCGGGCAGGATCTCGGTCACGCCGGGGATATTCGCCTCGCGCACCATGTTCGACAAAGAGAGCGCGATGAAGAAGGCGTCGAGCGACATTTCATCGTCGATCTCGACATAGATATGTTCGTCCCCGCCATATGTGTAACGCGTTTTCATGCGGCGTCTCCTTTGGTTGCGGACAGGTTGCCAGCCTCAAGCCAGGGCTCGAGCCATTGCGTGTGGAAGGCGCCTTTGCGCACCTCCGGGTCGGAGGCCAAGGCCAGATGCAGCGGCGCGGTGGTTTTCGTGCCGCCGATTTCCATGCTTTCGAGTGCCTCCACCAGCTTGTCGATGGCGGCCTCGCGTGACTCGGCGTGGACGATGACCTTGCCCAGCAGGGAGTCATAGAAGGGCGGGATTTGATAGCCCTCGGAGAGGAAGTGATCAAAGCGCACGCCGTCGCCGGTGGGTTCCTTGAGCGTCGAGACCACACCAGGCCAAGGCATGAAGTTCAGGAACGGGTCCTCGGCGCAGAGGCGCACTTCGATGGCGTGACCGGTCTTTTTGATCTCATCTTGCGTCATCGACAGTGCCGCCCCGCCGCAAACCTTGATCATTTCGGCCACAAGATCGACGCCGGTGACCATTTCGGTCACGGGGTGTTCGACTTGAATGCGGGTGTTCATTTCGATGAAGTAGAACTCATTCGCCGCCTCATCGTAGAGATACTCAAGCGTCCCCGCGCCGCGATAGTTCACCGCTTTGGCCAGTGCCACGGCTGAGGCGCAGAGGTTTTCGCGGGTCTCGTCGTCGAGGCACATCGCACCTGCTTCTTCCCAGACTTTCTGACGGCGGCGTTGCAGCGAGCATTCGCGCTCATAGCAATGCACGGCTGTTTCGCCATCACCCAGGATTTGCACCTCGATATGGCGCGGCGAGAGGATCGCGCGTTCGATATAAAGCCCCCCGTCGCCAAAGGCGGCTTCGGCTTCGGCCTTAGCTTGTGGGGCCAGCGTTTTCAGTTCGGCTTCGTTTTTCGCGATGCGGATGCCGCGCCCACCGCCACCGGCGGCAGCTTTGATCATCACCGGATAGCCGATCTTTTCGGCGACAGTTAACGCCTCTGAGACGTCGATGCGCCCGTCGGACCCGGGGACAACCGGCACGCCAGCGGCCTCCGCAGCCTGACGGGCAGCAACTTTGTCGCCCATGCGTTCGATCGTGTCGGCGGAGGGGCCGACGAAAATCAGACCCGCCTCTTCGACGGCGCGGGCGAAGGCGGGGCTTTCGGACAAAAAGCCATAGCCCGGATGGATCGCGTCCGCTTTGGTGGATTTCGCGGCCTCCAAGATCGCGGGGATGTTGAGGTAGCTGTCTTTCGATTGTGCGGGGCCGACGCAGATGGCCTCATCGGCAAGTTTGACAGCCAACATCTCTGTGTCCGCTTCGGAATGCGCCTGAATCGTGTGGATGCCGAGGGCTTTCGCGGCTTTCACCACGCGGACGGCGATCTCACCACGGTTGGCGATGAACAGTCGTTGGATCGCCATGTCAGTCAAGCTCCGCCAAGACGGCGCCTGCGGTGACGGGGGTGGCGTCGTCGACGTTGTAGCCTTTGAAGGTGCCCGCGATGTCTGCGGTCACTGCGATGAAGGTTTTCATCACTTCGATCAGACCGATCTGGTCGCCGACGGCCACCGCATCCCCCGGCGCCTTGAAGGGCGGCTCTTCAGGAGAGGGCTTGTGGTAGAAGGTGCCGGGGAGGGGGGATTGGATGTCGCTCATGTTTTGTTTTCCCTGTTGTTTGGACCGGTTCAGGCGGTCTCGAGCACGGCGGAGGCCGGTGCGATGTTGATCCCGTTCTCGGTGAGAGCAGCGCGTATGGCGCGCCCGATCTCAACCGCGCCGGGGGTGTCGGAATGGAAACAGATGGACTCGAACGCGATGTCGATATCTTTGCCGGTGACAGTGGTCACCTTGCCTTCGACGCAGGCACGCAAACATTTCTGGGCGATCTCGTCGGGATCGGGCCGCGACACGCGGCGGGTGAAGACGATGGAGCCGTCGTCGCCATAGTCGCGGTCGGCATAGAATTCCCGGATCACCGGCTGGCCCAGACGTTTGGCCACCTCGTAGGTTTTCGAGCCCCCCATGCAAAAGATCAAGAGATCGCCGCTGATCGCCGCCAGACTTTCGATCATGTGGCGCGACAGGTCTTCGTTGACGGCGGCCTCCATGTAGAGCGCGCCGTGGGGTTTGACGTGCTGCAGGCGAATGCCGTGACGGCGCCCGAATTCGCGCACCGCGCCGACCTGATAGATGATGTCATTCACCAGCTCTTCGGGGGTGGTCTTGATGTAGCGGCGGCCAAAGCCCTGAAGATCGCGGTAGCCGGGATGCGCGCCAAGGCCCACACCGTAGGCCTGTGCAAGTTTGATCACCCGATCCATAGAATTCGGATCGCCGGCATGAAACCCGGCCGCGATGTTGGCCGAGGAGATCAGAGCCATCAGCTCTTCATCGGGGGCTTCGCTCAGAACCCAATGTCCGAAGCCCTCTCCCATGTCGCAATTCAAATCGATGATCTTTCGCATGTCTGGTCCTTAATCTTGTTGGACCCATCCTCTGAAAAAAATCTTCATGTTGTAAAATTCAAAATATTGTTCGTGCATTATCGAAAAAACAGAATGATGTTTTGGGCGATGGATGATCAGAAGATCACTTTAAACAGGGGTTTGATGCGATATTGAGCGAAATTGAAATAAAATCCCCTCAAGGTTGTTTGGATTTATTGATAATGCATATCAGTAAATTCGAAATTTACGTTTTCGGCGTCCTGCGACAGGATGTTTCGGAATAAAACTCCGCCAGTCATCGGAGAATCCGAACGGGGACAGCATCATGAATCTGCGCCAACTGAAATATTTCATCGCCACCGCCGAGCTCGGTCAGGTCAGCCGCGCCGCCAGCGAACTTAGAATTTCGCAAAGTTCGATCACCACCGCCGTCCGCGAGTTGGAGCAGGATCTCGATGCCATCCTGTTTGTCCGCACCGCGCATGGCATGGAATTGACGCCCCCGGGGCGCGAACTTTTGGGCGCGGCGCGCGAGATCATGGAAAAGGTCGAAATGGCGCGCAATGTGGTTCAGGGGCATTCCGAGATCGAAGGCACGATCAACATCGCCGCGACCTATACGGTGATCGGATATTTCCTGCCTTTCCACCTCGACCGTCTCAAGCACCGGTTCCCCAAACTCGACATTCGTCTGAGCGAGTTGAACCGCGAGAGCATCGAAGAGGGGCTGATCACCAATCGCTTCGATATGGCGGTGCTCTTGACCTCGAACACGCAAAGTCCCGAATTGGACACGCAAACCCTGTTGCGCTCACCGCGAAGGCTCTGGGTGCCGCAAAACCATCCGCTGCAAATCCAGGGTCAGGCGAATTTCGAGGAGATCGCCGAAGAGGATTACATCATGCTGACCGTCGACGAGGCGGCACATACCTCGATGAAATATTGGGGGCCAACAGGATTGGTGCCCAAGGTCAAACTTCGGACCTCTTCGACCGAGGCTGTGCGCTCCATGGTTGCCAACGGGCAGGGCGTGACGATCCTCTCCGATATGGTGCACCGGCCATGGTCACTCGAAGGGCGCCGGATCGGCACCGTGGTGGTGGACCGTGACATCCCGTCGATGGACGTCGGTCTGGCCTGGCGCAAGGGGCAGGAGTGGAGCGAGGCGACGCGCATGTTCTTTGACTATTTCAGCGAGGTGTTTCAAGCGCCACAGATGGGGCATTTGGGGGTGAGAGGCTAAGCGCGCAGACCGCGCAGGCGTCCAAAGCGGCGCCTATTCAACCAGAAAGCCTCGGCAATAAAATATAGACTTTTCGCCAATGTCCGGCAACGCTGCTCTCTGTTAGGCTGAGATAGAGACAGTTGAGAAATGGTTTTCCTATGAACGATAAGCCCTCCATCCGCGTCGAAGGTGCGCTGCAAAATGCCCTGATCATTGATGATCACCCGCTCTTTTGTGATGCCTTGTCGATGACCCTGAAAGCGGGGTTGGGGATTGAGCGTGTGCAGACCGCTGGCGCGCTCGAAGAGGCTTTGACGGTGCTGGAAGACGGGCTTGAGCCGGATGTGATCCTTCTCGATCTCAATTTGCCGGATGTGAACGGGCTCGATGGCTTGGTGCGTTTGGTCAAAATTTGCCCACGCACGCCGGTTGTAATCGTCTCCTCTATGGCGGAGCCGCGCGTGGTGCGCTCGGCCATTCGTGTGGGGGCGGCGGGTTTTGTGCCGAAACATTCGCCGCGCGATGTGTTCCGCAAAGCCTTTGAGCATATCGCCAATGGCGAAATCTACGCCCCCGAAGGTGCATACTCTGAAGGCGACGCCAATATGCCGTTGAGTTCCGGCGAAGAGGCGCTCATCCGTCTGTCACATCTGACCAAACAACAGGCGCGGATCTTGCAGCTGATCTGCGAGGGGCAGATGAACAAGCAAATCGCCTATGAACTCTCGATCGCCGAGACCACGGTCAAGGCGCATGTGACGGCCATCATGCGCAAACTGGGGGTGCAAAGCCGGACACAAGCCGTGCTCATCGCCCAAGAAGCCAATTTCAACAGCCTCTTGCCTGACACCTGACTTTCCGTCACCCTCTCATGAGGGACGGAGGACAGCATGAAACAACAGAACGCAGCTTTCGGTGCGACCTTTGGCGCAGGGAGCGGCTCGGGATTTGGCGCGGGCGCCCCCGTGGTGCACTCGGCCGAGGTCGAGGCAGATGATCCGGAGGCGATCCGGAAGTTGGTGCAAAAGCTCGGCAAGGGTCCGTTTTCTATCGTCCTGATGTTCATCGCGCCCAGTGTGGATCGCGTGGCTCTGGCGCGCCAGATCAAGGCAGAGGTGCCTTGGGGGCGGGTGATGGGCTGTTCGACGGCGGGCGAATTGACCGCGCAGGGCTATGACGAGGACAAGATCCTCGCAGTCGGCTTTCCGGTCGAACATTTCGGCGTCGAAACCATCCTTGTGCCTGATCTCAAGGCTTGCACGTCTCAAGACCTGATGAGCGGCCTGGTCCGGGCGCGGCAAATCCTGTCGCAACGCTACCCGCATTTCGAGCATGAATTCGCGATGCTCCTGGTCGATGGCCTCTCGGAGCGCGAAGACGCGTTGACCGCCGCCTTGGCCTCTGGGCTGGGGCCTGTGCCTTTGTTTGGCGGCTCCGCGGGCGATGGGGTGCGGTTCAAGGAAACCTTTCTGCTCAATGGCCGCCAGATCACCGAAAACGCGGCGATGCTGACGTTCTTCCGCACCCATTGCCCGGTGCGGGTGTTTTCTTACGATCATTTTCAGGTCACCGAAAAGCGCATGGTCGTCACCGAGGCCGAGCCGGACACCCGTGTCGTTAAGGAGATCAACGCGGAACCCGCTGCGGTGGAATATGCGCGCCTGATCGGGCAGGACCCGGCAGCTTTGAATGACCGCGTATTCGCTGCGAACCCCGTGGTGGTGCAGGTCGGCGGCAAACACCATGTACGGGCGATCAAATCGGCGGAGCCGAATGGCGATATGTCGTTCTTTGCCGCGATTGATCAGGGGCTGGTTCTGACTTTGGCGGAACCCAAGGACATGGTTGGCCATTTGAGCAACACGCTTGAAACCCTCTCAAAGCCTGCGGCGCCGGAAATGGTTCTGGCCTTTGACTGTATCTTTCGCCGCGTCGAGGCCGAGCAAACGCAGAAGAAATCCGAGGTTTCCGCGTTGTTGCGAAAACACAAAGTGCGGGGCTTCTCCACCTACGGCGAACAGATCGGTGCGATTCATGTGAACCAGACCTTCACCGGCGTTGCAATCTATCCCCCTAACTCCGAAATGACCGGAGGCGAATTGTCGGCCTGTTCAGGTGCCTCTCCTGCTGAGGAGACGAGCGCATGAGCCGTCCGTCCGATTTTGTCCTGAATCCGGCGGATACCCCGGAACGCTCCCGCGAAAAGCTGTTGAAGATTGTCGATGTGCTGATGAGTCAGACGGAACAGCGCTCGAACGAACATAGCGCCGCCTATGCCCAGTTTCAGCGCGCCGCCATGTTCGAGGAGCAGGTCCGGCAACGCACAGTCGATCTGGAGTATGCGCTCGATCTGCTCAATGTGTCGAACGCCCGGCTGGCGGAGGCGAACCGCGATCTCGACACCGCGCGGCGCAACCTCGCCAATGCGATCGAGACGGTGCAGGACGGCTTTGCGCTGTTCGATTCAGACGACGTATTGGTCATGTATAACTCGCGTTTTGCGAGTTTTTTGCCGGATGTGCGCGCAGCGCTTCATGAGGGGATCAGCTTTTCAGACTATGCCGAACTGGTCGGCAAATCCAAGCATCTCGATCTGACCGAAACGGACACGGCTTATGCCTGGGCGGAGCGTCGGGTCGAGCGGCACAGGGACCGGCATGTGGTGTTCAATATCCATGTGGAGGGCGACCGCTGGATACAGATTTCCGAACATCGCACCCCTGACGATGGCACCGTGATCTTGCAGACCGATGTTTCTGATCTGGTGCTGACCGAACGCGAAACACGGGGGCGGATGCTGGACGATCAGGCCCAGATGATCCGCGCCACCTTAGAGCACGTCTCCTTGGGGGTTTGCATCTTTGACAAAGAGGCGCGGCTTGCGGGCTTTAATCAACGTCTTGGCTATCTGATGGGCTTGCCGATGTCCTTTATGCGGATCGGTGCGCGGTTCGACACGATGTATCAGCGCGCTGAGACGGCCCTG
Source organism: Celeribacter sp. PS-C1 (assembly GCF_019429625.1). Classification (GTDB taxonomy): domain Bacteria; phylum Pseudomonadota; class Alphaproteobacteria; order Rhodobacterales; family Rhodobacteraceae; genus Celeribacter. The sequence goes on along the minus strand of NZ_JAHXRW010000004.1, from coordinate 166,947 downwards.
AGCCTGAATGACGGGATGACGCCCGAGGCGCTGTTGAAATGGGTCTACGGTCAGGCGCCGCGCGTGCCGATCAGTTTTGAACTCAAACATGTCGACAACCGGGTGCTGGTGGTCTCCGCCGAAGATCTGCCGGATGGCGGGTTCGTGATGTCGGTGATGGATGTCACCGCCGAACGGCAAGCGTTAGAAGAGCTGACGCAGGCCAATGAGACGCTCGAGGCGAGGGTGATGAGCCGGACGCTGGACCTCGAAGATGCGTTGGGGCGGGCGGAACGCGCCAACGCCGCGCGCTCACGCTTTGTCGCCGCCGCAAGCCACGACCTGCTGCAACCCCTGTCCGCCGCCAAGCTCTTTGTAGCCTCTGCGGAGGATGATGTGACCAGCCCGCTGGCGCAAGAGACGCTGGCGAAGGCGCAAAACGCACTGGCCAGTGTCGAGAACATCCTCTCTGCGCTGCTCGACATTTCTAAACTGGAGGCCGGGCGGTCCGCGCTCGACATTATGCCGGTGCCTTTGGCGCCAATGTTGCTGCAGCTGCGCGAGGAATATCTTCCGGCGGCGCGCGCCAAGGGCATTGATCTGCGCGTCTTGCGCACGGATAAGATCGTCGAAAGCGACCCGACCTATCTGCGGCGGATTTTACAGAACCTGTTGTCCAATGCGATCCGCTACACAGACGAGGGGCGGGTGCTGGTGGGCGCGCGGCACAAAGCGAACGGGCGCGTGCGTCTTGAAGTGCGCGACACAGGGCCCGGCATTCCTGAAGTCTCCCAACAGGCGATTTTCCAGGAATTTCATCGCCTTGGCACCTCCGCCTCAGCCTCGGTCGGTATGGGACTTGGGCTCGCCATTGTGGATCGTGCCTGCGCACAATTAGGTCATCCGATCCATCTTCACAGCGAGGTGGGCAAAGGCACGGTGTTTGGCATTGATCTCGCCGAGGCGCGGCATGTCGCGGCGCAAAATCTTGCGAGTTTTCAATCTGCCCCCACCGCCCCGGATCAGGTTTTTGGGCTGATCGCGCTCTTGGTCGAAAACGACGAGGATGTGCGCCGTGCGATGACGCTTTTGCTTGAAAAATGGGGGCTGGCGGTTGTGGCAGTGGAAAGCGGAGAAGAGGCTTTGTCTCTGGTCGCCGAACTCGATGTGGTGCCCGATCTTATGCTGGTCGATTACCAGTTGGGCGACGGGATGGACGGGATCGAGGTCATCCGCCAGATGCGCGATCTCTACGGTCCCATTCCGGCGCGTCTTGTGACCGCAAACCGCTCGCCGGAGGTGGTGCAGCACAGTTTTGGCGCAGGTGTGAAAATCCTCTACAAACCCATCGCGCCGCAAGACCTTGAGCGCTTTGTCATGGCGCCGCAGTCCGAGGTTTGACGCTGCCCGTGCCGCTACCTGTGTCGCCGCGCCAGCGTCCCGCGGCGCGCTCCCACGGCTGGATGACTGCGAACTCGATCAAAAGCATCACGGCCACGAAACTGAGCGCATAGGCCAGCACATGTGCGGTTTGGAAGTTCTGGAAATGCAGGTGAATTTTGAAGCCTATCCCATTGGAACGGCCTAGAAATTCCACGACGAGCACGATCTTCCAGATCATCGCCAAACCGTTGCGTCCCGCGATGGCGAGATAGGGCGAGAGCTGCGGCAGAACGACGTGGCGTAGATAGCGCGTGCGGGGCATTTCGTAGAGGCCCGCCATCTCATCAAGCCGTTTGTCCCGCGCGCCTGTGCCATCGCGCAGCGTCACTGTCACTTGCGCCAGTTTGTTGAGCGTGACGGCGGTGATCGCGGCCACCTCATTGAGGCCGATCCAGAGATAACAGAGCACGATGACCACCAGTGCAGGCAGGTTCAGAAACACCGTCACCCAAGGGTCAAAGAGGCGATTGAGACGCGGAGACAGCCCGAGCAGAATTCCAAGGCCGGTGCCAAGGATCATCGCGGCGGAAAAGGACAGCAGCACGCGGATGAGCGTCGCCTGCATCTGTGGCCAGAGCGTGCCCTTCGCAATCAGATCGGCCAGCACCGCCAGCACGGCCATGGGCGAAGGCAGAGTTTCCGGATCGGCTTTCACCCAAGCCGCGAACGCCCATAGCGCGACCAGCCCCGCCAAGGACAGGGCAGTGTAGCCCGCCGAATATCTCCGCGTTTTCTGCATGAACTCCTCCGACCATGACTGTAGCGCGGGCAGGGTCGCAGGGCGTGCTGGACTTTGGTCGTATTCGCTGCGTGCACGGGCATTGTTAGCGTGATCAAATGCGCAGCCTCTTTGTCTCACTGCGGGCACTGATTTGGATCGTGCTCACCTCTTTTCCCCTGTCGGTCGCGGCCGCCGGACCTGAGCCGTTGCCGCGTGACGAAATCGCGAGCCTCATTGTCCCACCCTACGCCTTGGGCGAGGAAATCGACGCGCGAGGCGTCTATCATCTTTTGAATTCCGGCGGGGCCGAGGTGGGCTATGTGTTCGAAACCGGCCCGCTTGCGCCTTTGCCTGGCTTCTCAGGAAAGCCGATTAACGCATTGGTTCTTTTGGATAAAAGTGGCACATTTATTGATGTGCGCTTGTTGTCGCAATATGAACCGGTCTTTGTCTCGGGCCTTGGCGAGGCGCCGTTTCGCGAATTTCTGGCGCAATATCCCGGCCTCTCGATCACCCAGAGCCTTGTCGTCGGCGTGCCCTATGGTGCGGGCGGTGGCGGGTCCGATCTGGTCTACCTCGACGGGGTGAGCAAGGCGACAGCGAGCGTGCGGATCGCGCATGAAAGCATCCTCGCCGCTGCGCTGATCGTGGCTCGCGACAAGATGCAGGGGCTCGCAACAAGTACGCCCGCTCGACCGGATCCCGACTTCGATGAGGCGCTGACCTGGGCCGATCTCGTGGATCAGGGCATCGCGCGTCATCTCCATGTCACCAACGCCGAACTGGACGCCGGCTTTGCCGGTACGATTTGGGCCAATGACGACCCGGAGGCACAGGCCGATCCCGAGGGCAGCTACCTCGATCTCTGGCTCATCGACATCGGCGCGCCCTCGGTGGCGCGGGCGGTCCTGTCCCCCGGCACCTATGCCGAGGTGCAGCGGTTTCTCGAGGTCTCGCCCGAGGCAGAGCCTTTGTTGGTCATGGACTCCGGGCGGCACGGGTTGGTGTCGGAGGAGTTCGTGCGCAACACCGCGCCGGATCGGCTGTCGGCGGAGCAGGGCGGCTTTCCCGTCGCGCTGCGCGATGCCGACATATGGGTCGAGCTGGCCTCTGATGTGCCAGAACCCGAGACCGCAATGATCCTGCGCGCCGACCGGCGGCTGGGGTTCGATCCGATCTCGGAGTGGGTGTTGCGGGTGCAGGCCGTGCGCGAACATGGCATGTTCCAGCCAGAGATCGGCGACACGCATTTCGAACTGACTTACAAAGCGCCAGAGCGGCTTTACATCGTGCCCGAGGTCCACAAACCGCTGCCCGGCTGGCTTGAGGCGGCGTTCAATCGCAAAGCCGATCTGATCGCTCTCGCGCTGTTCCTGACCACGCTTTTGGTGCTTGTCGGCCCCTTGATGCACCGCTTTGCCGCTCAGCGGTATTTCACCGCGATGCGGCTCGGCATCCTCTGCGTGGTGATCGGGTTCATCGGTTGGTGGGGACAGGGGCAACTCTCCGTTGTCACGGTCTTGGCCGTTCTGCGCGCCGCCGTGGGGGATGGTAGCCTCTCTGTGCTCTTGTATGACCCGTTTTCGCTGATGATCTGGGCGGTCAGTATCCTCGGCTTTGTGCTCTGGGGGCGAGGGCTGTTTTGTGGCTGGCTTTGTCCGTTCGGCGCGATGCAGGAGGTGTTGCACCATCTCGGCAAGGCTTTGAGGCTGCGCCAACGCGAGGCGACGCCGCTCTGGGATCGTCGGCTCAAGAAAGGGAAATACGTCGCGCTGGCGGGGCTGATCATGGTGGCCTTCGTGGCCCCGGATCACGCCGAAAAAGCCGCTGAGATCGAGCCGTTCAAAACTGCCGTAACGGTCTACTTTCAGCGCGAGTGGATTTACGTCGCCTATGCGGTGTTTCTCTTGGCCACCAGCCTCGTCTTTTTCAAAGGATTCTGCCGCTATGTTTGCCCCTTGGGCGCGGTCATGGCGATCGGAGGGTTGCTCCGGGGCCGTGACTGGATCGCGCGACGCGAGGACTGTGGAAGCCCTTGCCAGCTTTGCCGCGTGAAATGCCGTTACGGGGCGATCAAGAAGACCGGAGAAATCCAATATGATGAATGTTTCCAATGTCTTGATTGCGTGAAAATCCATGATGATCCGACCCAATGCGTGCCACTTGTTCTGGCGGCGAAGCGGCAGGTCAAACCACAGGCCAAAGAAGAGGAATTTGCGGCATGAGACTTTCCCGGCGTCGGTTTCTGACCCTGTCCGCCTGTGCCTTGGCATCGCCTGCGCAGGCCACAACAGAACGTTGGACAGGCTCTGCCTTCGGCGCGGAGGTTTCGCTTGATTTGCGGGGAGCGAACGGGCTGATTGAGGCGGATTTACAGGCGGTGATCGCGGAAATCCGTGCCTTGGAACGGCGCTTTTCGCTCTATGATCCGGCCTCCGATCTGTCGAAGTTGAATGCGTCTGGGCAGGGGGCTTTGTCGCCCCAACTGCGCGAGATTTTAGCGCTCTCACATCAGGTCCATGCCGCCACGCAAGGCCTGTTTGATCCAACAATCCAGCCGCTCTGGGAGGCTCTTGCACAGGGTGAAGATGTCACAGCCGCCCGCGATTTGATCGGTCTGGATCGGGTCACGCGTGAGGTGGATCACATAAATCTGGGTGTGGGGCAAAAGCTCAGTTTCAACGGCATCGCGCAGGGCTATGCGACGGACCGGATCGCCGCTCTTTTAGCTGCGCGCGGCTATGGTGAGGCGCTGATCAATATGGGGGAATTCACCGCTTTGGGCGGGTCGTTCCGGCTTGGCCTGGAAGACCCCGAAGCCGGGCGCCTGGGCGCGCTTCACCTGAGCTCGGGGGCGATGGCGACCTCCAGTCCCGCGGCGATGACGGTGGGCGGTGAGACCCATATCCTGCACCCCAAAGGCGGCGCGCCCATGTGGTCGACCGTGACCGTGGTTGCAAAAGGTGCCGGCAAGGCGGCACTGGCGGACGCAGCCTCGACCGCCTTTTGCCTCATGTCTCTCTCTGAGATCGAGATGGCCAAGCAAAAGCTCGGCCTGTCTCGGGTCTATCTGGTGGATGTTGAGGGCAACCTGACCTCGCTGTAATCCTCACCGCTCGGGCGGCAGAAAGCTCAGGCCATGTTCGACAAAAATGGCTTCTATCCGACCATCCGCCAGCGCCTTTTCAATCGCGTAATCGACCGCATAACCCAGATCGCGGTGCTGCTGATTGACGGCCACGCCCACGGTCCAGCTGTTGCGCACCAGACCGGGCAGGGGCGGTTGATGGACGCCGAACCCCTCTTCAAGTCCAGCCTCGATCACCGCGAGGGGCGCCATGACGGCCATGGTTTCGCCCGAGGTCATGCCCTCGACGGCCGCATCCGAAGAGCGGTAGCGATGGATCGCGTCCCCGATCGCGCCGCGCCCGACAGAGGTCAGATAGAAATCCGACAGGCTGTCATTTTCTACCGCCACCGTGTCGAACCGAAAATAGGCAGGCGTCGGTTTAGCGTCGGGATAGTCGGCCTCGTTATAGCCGATGGCCAAGGCTTCGCCCGCATATTGCCCCGTGAAAACAACCTGTTCGATGCGACAGGTCAACTCGCTGTCATAGGGCACATGCAGCATGACGTCAGAGACGCGTCCGCCCACCGTGGCGCCTTTCCAGACGTAATTGCGCAGATCCGCATCGAGGGTTTCGTCGGCCTGCACGAGGCGGAACCGAGGCGTGACCCCCAAATCTTCGGCGATGATCCGACCGATTTCGACGTCGATGCCTTTGGCTTTCCCGCCCTCTTCATAGGACCAGGGCGGGAAATCTTCGTAGAGGGCGAACTCGATCCAGCCTTCGTCTATGATGCGGTCGAATTCGCGGCCCACATCCTGCGCGAAGGTGTTCTGTGGTTTCGGGCCGGGGACATAGTCCTCACAACGCGCCAAGGCCGGCCCCGCAAATGCGAGACCGGCGATGAGACCCAGAAGAGGACCAACTGCTCTATGCGGTGTGCCCATGGCTCACTCCGCAGCGGAGAGGCCAACCGTCAAAAGATCGGCCGTGTGTTTCCACGTTGCGGGATCGTCCGTCATATTGCGCGAGGCTTCGAACGCCACGCTGTCGGCGACCGGCGCGCCAGAGCCGGTTTCGACCTCGGCGGCGATGCTGGCGAGCTCTTCTTGCACGGAGGTCGGGTTTTCCACATCACCGGCCAGAAGGTGGTCGCGAATTTCCGTCAGACGAGCCATGTGGTCGTCGAGCGCACCATCGTCGGGGCGGGTTTCGACATAGGTTCTGATCGCCCAGGCGGCTTTCTGGCCGAGTAACTCGCCAAAGGCGGGCATCTTGGTGACGCCGTTCTGGGTCATGCCATGCTGAAAGCGTTCCACGAACCATTCGTCGCCATATTCCTCGGCCTCAAGATAACGCAGATCGGGGGCGAGACCGCCCGATACACCGCCCAGACCGTGACACCGCGCGCAGTTCTGGTTGTAGCCGGAGGAGCCGATCTCGATGGCCTTGAGCCAGACCTCCTCACCGGCGGCATCCACTCGGTAGGGGTTTTCGGTCAGCCACTCTTCACCGACATCGGGGAGCGCGTCTGTGTTCACCGCCTGCGGGGTCACATCGCCATGGGCGAAAGCGACAGTCGCAATGGCGGCGGCCAGAGTGGCGGTCAGTGTCGTAAGCGAAGCGGTGCGTTTCACAGTGCGGATCATAGGGTCCTCCCATCGTTTTCCAATCCATATCCCCGCCGCGAAGGCGGGCGCCATTAGACCTTGGTGCCACTGTCCGAATGGGCATGCGACTTTGGTCGTGGTTCGCCTCCGACTTTGCGCAGCATAGGATTTTTGGAGGGAGGACGACGATGATAAGGACCTGGTGTGCCATAGGTTTTATGGCCTGCGTCTCTGTGGTGCCCGGCGGTCTTCGGGCGGAAGAGATCGACATTTCAATCGGCTATCTGCGGCTTGAGATGCCGCCACGTCCGGTGTTGTCGGGCCTAGATCCGATACCGCCCGAGCGGGGGATCGAGGGGGCAAAACTTGCGCTCGCGGACAATCGGACGACGGGCGGGTTTCTCGGTCATCGCTATTCCTTGGATGTGGTCTCTGTCGCGCCGGAGGGGGATCTGATCGCGGAGGCGCAGGCGATGTTTGAGGGGTATGATCTCTTGCTGCTCGACATGGGGGCGGAGACCCTGTTGCAGGTGGCCGATCTGCCTGCGGCGGGGGCGTCCTTGATGTTCAATGTGTCGGAAAAGGCGCCCAGCCTGCGCAGTTCTGACTGTCGCGCCAACCTGTTTCACACCGTGCCGGAACTGGGCATGGAGGCGGATGCCTTGATGCAGGTTTTGATGGAGAAACGCTGGACCAAGCTGGCACTGATCGAGGGTCCAAGCGCGGAAGATGCGGCTTTGGCACAAAGTTACCGTGACGCCGCGCAAAAGTTTGGACTCAAGATCGTCTCGGAAGCGAGTTGGTCTTTTGACACTGACCTGAGGCGCGCGGCGGCACGCGAAGTGCCTTTGTTTACCCAAAAATTCAAGGCACATGACGTGGTGCTGGTCGCCGATGCGCATGACGATTTCGCCCGCTACATCGAGCACAACACATGGGAGCCGCGCCCGGTCGCAGGCGCTGTGGGCCTGATAGCAGAGGCCTGGGCGTCCGTCGTCGAACAATGGGGCGCGGCGCAGTTGCAAAGCCGGTTTGAAGACCTCGCGCAGCGCGACATGACGGCAGAAGATTATGCCGCTTGGGCTGCTGTTCGGGTGATCGGCGAGGCGGTGACGCGGACCGGATCGGCGGAGCCTGCGGTGTTGCGCGACTACATTTTGTCAGACGGATTTGAACTGGCGGCCTTTCAGGGCAGACCTTTGAGTTTTCGCAATTGGAACGGCCAGATGCGCCAACCGATCCCGGTGGTGAATGCCCATGCTCAGGTGGCCTCTGCGCCGCCGGAAGGGTTCGAACATGCCCGCAATCCGCTCGACACTTTGGGATTGGATCAAATGGAAAGTGAGTGCCATGCCTTTGAAAACTAAGATGTCTGCAAGCCTTCTGGCGCTGGCTTTTGCGTTGCCAGCGACGGCTTCCGAAATTTGGGTCAGCAATGAAAAGGACGACACGCTGTCCGTGATCGACATCGACACCTTGGAGGTCGTGCGTACGATTGAGGTGGGCGAACGCCCGCGCGGCATCACCTTTAATTCGGATCATACGCGGCTCTATATCTGTGCCTCCGACAGCGATGCGGTGCAGGTGATGGACCCAGAGACGGGCGAGATTCTGCACGATTTGCCCTCGGGGGAGGACCCGGAGCAATTCGTGCTGCATCCCGATGATCGTCACCTCTGGATCGCCAATGAGGATGACGCGGTGACCACGGTCGTGGATGTGGAGACGCGCAAAGTGGTGGCCCAGATCAACGTCGGTATCGAGCCTGAAGGCATGGCCGTGTCGCCCGATGGCAAGACGGTCATCACCACCTCCGAGACCACGAATATGGCGCATTGGATCGACACCGAGACGCACAAGATCTACGCCAACACGCTGGTCGATGCGCGGCCCCGACATGCGGAATTTGTGAAGGACGGCAGCGAGCTTTGGGTGTCGTCGGAAATTGGCGGCACGATCACGGTGTTTGACACGGCAGATCAAAGCGAGACCGGCAAAATCCACTTTGAAATTCAAGGCGTGCACCCCGACCTGATACAACCCGTGGGGTTCGAGCTGACGCCGGATCACAAGACCGCTTTCGTGGCGCTGGGGCCGTCGAACCATGTCGCGGTTGTTAACACCCAGACGCTAGAGGTCGAGGACTACATCCTCGTAGGCCGCCGGGTCTGGCACATGGCCTTTTCTCCGGATCACAGCCAGCTGTTCACCACCAATGGGGTGAGCGGTGATGTCACGGTGATTGATGTCGCCTCCCGCAAGCCGACTAAGACCGTCAAAGTGGGTCGCTTCCCCTGGGGCGCAGCTATGCGCCCCTCACAAATGTAATGGACGCGGCGGTCCGCCCATGACGTTCTATAAAGAGGGTTTTTCAATGCGTTACGCACCTTTCCTTGCGGCACTTCTTGCCGCCACATCCGCGGTTGCCGATGATCATGAGTCCCCGAGTTTCGGCCTCGCGGGCATCTTGTCGGCCACCAATTCCGAAGACCTGCCGCCGATCCTGCTTTCCGCCGGGCAGCCGTTGGCCGAAGCGCCGCTTCGCCTCAAATCCGGCACCTATTACGAGATCGAGATCGAGGCCGATGGCTCGCAGGAACTGGCGCTCGAAGGAGCAGGGTTCTTTCGCGCGATCTGGATCGATGAGATTGTGATCGAAGGGTTGGAAATCCGGCCTCTCGGCATCGACAGCGTCGAGTTCGACGAGGCGGGAACGATGGAGATTGGCTTTGTCGCGATCAAACCGGGCAGCTACGAGTTGCGTGTGCCGCAATCTTCGGGCGATCTGCAACGGCTTGAGATCACGATCGAATAAGTGAGCGCATGAGCGGGCGAATGACCGGATTAAACGTCGAAAATATCACCCACGATTGGGGCGCGAAACGCGCGCTGGATGGCGTGAGCTTTTCAGTTGCACCGGGTCAGTTTTGCGCGCTTTTGGGACCGAACGGGGCGGGGAAATCGACGCTCTTTGGGCTTCTCACCCGGCTGTTCACGCCTCGGTCCGGGCGGATTGAGATTGCGGGACATGATGTTTCCCGTGATCCGCTGGGCGCGCTTTCGAAAACCGGCGTGGTGTTTCAACAGCCGACGCTCGATCTAGACCTCTCAGTTTGGCGCAATATGCTCTATTTCGCGGGGTTGCATGGCATTACGGGTCGCGCTGCACGTGTCGCGGCCTCAGAAGCCTTGGACCGTTTGGGTATGGAGGAACGCGCGCGCGAGCGGGTGCGTGATCTCAATGGCGGGCACCGGCGGCGGCTTGAGATTGCGCGCGCGCTCATGCATCGCCCCGAGGTGTTGCTGTTGGATGAGCCGACCGTGGGGCTCGACGCGCAGACCCGCAGCGATCTGGTCGCGCATGTTCACGGGCTGGCGACAGACACCGGTCTGGCGGTGCTTTGGGCAACGCATTTGACCGATGAGATCTGGTCGGGTGATCGGCTTGTGGTCTTGCACAAAGGACGCGTGTTGGAGCAGGGGCCTGTGCCGGTCACGGGCGCGGCATTGACGGAGCATTTCCTGAACTTGACCGAAAGCGAGGGCGCATGAGACATGCCATGGCCGCACTTTGGGTGATCTGCCACCGAGAGGCGTTGCGCTTTCTGGGCCAGCGCGCGCGGATGCTGGCGGCGTTGGTGCGACCGCTGGTGTGGCTCTTTGTCTTCGCCGCAGGCTTTCGCGCCGCTCTGGGCCTCTCGATCACGCCGCCCTATCAGACCTATATCACCTATGAGACCTACATCGTGCCGGGGCTTTGTGGCATGATTTTGCTGTTCAACGGCATGCAATCCTCTCTCTCTTTGGTGATGGACCGCGAGATGGGGACGATGCGGCTCTTGCTCACGGCGCCGCTGCCGCGCTGGTGGCTTTTGAGTTGCAAACTGATCGCGGGCGCGCTGATCTCCGTGCTTCAGGTCTATGCCTTTCTCGCCATCTGCGCGCTCTACGGCATCACATTTGCGCCTTTGGGCTATGTCGCGATCCTGCCGGCGCTCTTTCTCACCGCTCTCATGGTCGGCGCGCTTGGCATCGCTTTGTCGTCCACAATCAAACAGTTGGAAAATTTCGCGGGCGTGATGAATTTCGTCATCTTTCCGATGTTCTTCCTCTCCACCGCGCTCTATCCGCTCTGGAAAATGGCCGAGGCCTCGGCACTGTTGGAGACGATCTGTCGCCTCAATCCGTTTTCCTATGGGGTCGAGAGCATCCGGTTCGCGCTTTATATGGCGCCCAATCCGCTGGCTTGGGGCGTCTGCGCGGGGGCGTTGATTGTCTTCATGGCTTTGGCGCTTTGGGGCTACGACCCGGCAAAACGGATGATAGGGCGCAAGATTTGAACTGCGACTTTGGTCGCAGGGCGCCTTGGACCTTTGTCTCATTCGTCCTGCGGGCCGCCTCTGGCATGCTCGCATGCGGGAGGACTGTCACATGAAACGCATTTGCCTTGGTCTGGCGCTGGTCTTTGCCGCGCCGTTATGCGCGCAAGACGTACCTATAGAGCTCGGCCCAGACACCCATATCGACGAACAGGGCACGCTCAACCCGCATGAGATGTCTATGGCGCAGGTGATGGAGAACATCCGCGAGGGCGACACCGGCATGGTGATCTGTTCACAGGGCTATCTGATTACGAAATCCGGGCGTCACGAGTTGGCGCGCGAGCTATTTTCCAAATGTGCGGACGCGGGCTGGACCGGGGCGATGACGTGGATGAGCCAGCTTGACGACAATGCTCTGGGCGGGCCGCAGGATCTAGAGGCCGCCGCTGAATGGAACCGCAAGGCGGCCGAGGCGGGCGATCCGGTGGGCAAGTTCAACCATGGGCTCGATCTGATGCGCGGCTGGGGCGTGGCGCGGGACGATGCGGCGGGCAGGGCACTTGTGGATGAGGCTGCCAAGGACGGCCTGGCTGTGGCGCAGCGGTTGCAGCGTGCGGGGTACGACCTCGACGAGGTGACGCCCGATGCCGATGAATGGCGCTATCTCAACCTGTTTTAACGTGAGACTACGACCAAAGTCGTAGAAGCCCCCCGACCTATGTCGGGGGCTTTTCTTGAGGCAGGTCAACCCTTTGGTGGGGGCTTTCGCGCGATGATCAATCAAACAGTCGCGTAGGAGAGACCCTCATGAAAGCCAAACATATCGCCTCAGCCGTGCTCCCGGCACTTTTTGCAACGGTTGCCTTTGCGGGCGAATATGATGCCATCAAAACCGCTGCGGGCGCCGAGTTCTTCGATAAAGAATGTCACCGCTGCCACTCCGTCGATGCGGACAAGGCGAGCTACGGTCCATTGCTGACCGGCGTTGTGGGGCGCAAAGCGGGCACGTTTGAGGGCTATCCCTATTCTGACGCGCTGAGCAACGCGGGCTTTGTCTGGACCAAAGGCGCGATCCGGGCCTGGATGGAGGACAATGACGCGCTTGTGCCGGGGACGAAGATGCGCCACGTGGGCGTGAGCGACCCGACGGTGCAGGATTTCATCGTCACCTATCTGGCGTCGATTTCCGAGTGATCTAAGGGATCGCGCGCAGAGTTGCGGGGCGTCCGTCGAGGCAGAGCACCCGATCCGCCAGCCTCGCGGCCTCCGCGCGGTCATGGGTGACCAAAAGCGTCGTCGTGCCGTGCTGTGCGCGCAGCGTCTCAAACAGATGCATCATCTCATCGGCCAGTCTGGGGTCGAGCGACACAAAGGCTTCGTCCATCAGCAACAGATCGGGCGAGGCCGCGAACGCGCGGGCAAGCGCAAGGCGGCGTTGCTGACCCAAGGACATTTGTGTCGGAAAGTGATTGGCGCGATCCGCGAGAGAGACGGCGGAGAGCCAGTGAAGCGCATGGGCTTTTGAAATTCCGCTGGTCAGCGTGAGGTTTTGCCAGGCGGTGCGCCACGGCAAAAGTGTCGGGCTTTGAAACACAGCGGAGAGCCGGGGCGGGCGCGTCACCTCGCCCTCATAGTAGTTGTGCAGTCCGGAAATGACCCGCAAAAGCGTGGTCTTGCCGACACCCGATGGCCCTGTGAGAGCGACGGTTTCACCCGCGCGGATGTCGAGTGTGATCGGCCCGAGGATCTGCGCACCATCCGTGGATACGGAGCGCAGATCAAGGCGCAGCAGGGCGGCCTTCACTGGGAAAGCCGCCTCGGAACGGTCCGATATGGTGCGCATGCAGGTCATGTCTCAGGACGCCGGGTCGTAGAATGTGCCTTCGGGCAGAGTTTTTGCCTGACCGACCAGATCCTCGCCGCCGAGCTGCGCCATGAGCACAAGCATTTTGGCGGCGTCTTCCTCGGACACCGGACCTTCGGCGGGGATACCCGCGATCCAACCGGCTCTCAATGCTTCGAATTGTGCATCGTTCTTGACGTTCATCCGGTCACGCAGGCGGTCCCATGCGGCGTTATCCGTGGCCAAAAGGTCCTTCGCCTGACGGGAAGCGGCGGCGAGGCCCGCAACGAGTTCGGGATGTTCGGCCAGCACCTCGCCCCGCACCACATAGCCCAAAAGCGGGGTGTCAGGGTTGAGGCCCAGAGCCAGAGCGGCGTCAGAGGTCGAACTCAAAAGCCGCATGCCGGAGGCTTCCATCTTAGCACCGAAATGCCAGAAATTGATCGCGCCATCGACTTCGCCCGAGAGCGCCGATTTGAAGATCAGCGGCGGAGCACCGAACACCTGTTCGGTCTCGGCGGCGAGGTCTTGGCCCGTCAGTTGTTCCGCATAGGCGCGCAGGATCAGCCAGCTTTTGTCATTGGGCCCGCCTGCAATGCCAATCTTTCCGCCTTTGAGATCGGCAAGGCTCTGCGCGGGGCTGTCTTTCGGGACATAGAGCCCGCCGACTGCCTTAGAGTATGGCACGAACACATAGTCTTTGCCCTCGGCGCGTTGGGCCGCAACCCAAAGCCAATCGGCCACGATCATGTCCACTTCGCCCGCCGCAAGGGCCACGCGCGATGCGGCGCCGCCCGCGACATCCATGGCGTCAAGCTGGAACCCCTGCGCGGTGTCGAATCCGTTGTGGCGGATGGTGTCGACCTCCCAGGCCACCGTGCCGGACATGTAGAGCGCGGCCTTGAGCGTCGGCATGTCTTCGGCCTTTGCCGCCAACGTGCCTGTAAGTGAAATCGCCGCCGCCAGTGCGGCAAGTCCTTTCGAGAATTTGGTCATGATCGGTCCTCCCTGACATGTGAGCCTAGGGCGGGGCGGGGGCGCGGGAAATACGACCAAAGCACAGGGAAAAGCAAGTCGCAGCCCGCCTACGACCAATGGCCAATATGCGGAACGGGCCCGCATGCAGAACATGGCGAGCTATGAGCCCTGTCCTTCGTGCTTGGTCTGTCACGCCGGGGGATCGCGCCTTGATTTCTATGGGAGGAACAAAATGAACAGGTTTGTCACTGCTGCCACCGCAGCCATCGTGAGCTTCGGGCTTGCAGGCGGCGCCGTTGCCGGGGTCACTGAGGAAGACCTACTGAACGACGCGGCCACCCCAGGCGACGTGTTGACCAACGGCATGGGGCGCGATCTTCAGCGTTATTCGCCGCTCGACACGCTCAACAAGGACAACATCCAGAACCTTTTCCCGGCCTGGGCATTTAGCTTTGGCGGCGAAAAACAACGCGGCCAGGAAACCCAGCCGCTGATCTACGATGGCGTCATGTATGTGACAGGATCCTACTCGCGGATGTATGCGATCGATCTCAAGTCCGGCGAGGAGCTTTGGCAGTATGACGCACGTCTGCCGGAAGGCATTTTGCCGTGCTGTGACGTGATCAACCGCGGCGGCGCGATCTATGGCGACAACATCTATTTCGGCACGCTGGACGCGCGCATCGTGGCGCTTGATCTCAAGACCGGCGATGTGAAATGGAACAAGAAAATTGCGGACTATAAAGAGGGTTACTCCTACACGGCGGCACCGCTGATCGTGAATGGACTGGTGATCACCGGCAACTCTGGCGGCGAATTCGGCATCGTCGGCGAAGTACAGGCGCGTGACGCAGAGACCGGCGACCTCGTCTGGACCCGTCCGGTGATCGAGGGCCACATGGGCACGCTCAATGGCGAAGAGAGCACGATGACCGGCACGCTCAACGCGACATGGCCGGGAGATATGTGGAAGACCGGCGGCGGCGCCACATGGCTTGGCGGTTCTTATGATGCGGACACCGACACGCTGGTCTTTGGCACCGGCAACCCGGCACCGTGGAACTCGCACCTGCGCGGGGCAGGCACGCCCAGCGAAGGTAACACTGGCGACAACCTTTATGCCGCCTCGCGTCTGGGCATCGACCCGGCCACCGGCGAGATCAAATGGCATTTCCAGACCACGCCGCGCGAGGGCTGGGACTTTGACGGGGTGAACGAGGTTGTGTCCTTCACCGATAAAGACGGCAACAAGCGTTACGCCACCGCCGACCGCAACGGCTACTTCTACGTGCTGAACCGCGAAGACGGCGCCTTCGTCAACGCGACGCCGTTTGTGTCCAACATCACCTGGGCCGAGGGGATCGACGAGACCGGCCGCCCGATCTTTGTCGAAGACGCACGTCCGGGCAATCCTTTGGAAGCCGACAAGGGTGAGATGGTGTTCTCTGTGCCGTCCTTCCTGGGGGGCAAAAACTGGATGCCAATGGCGCACAGCCAGAAGACCGGCATGTTCTATGTGCCGTCGAACGAATGGGGCATGGACATCTGGAACGAGCCGATTTCCTATAAAAAAGGCGCGGCTTACCTTGGCGCGGGCTTCACCATCAAGCCGATCTTTGAAAGCCACATCGGGTCTTTGAAGGCGATCGAGCCGGAAACCGGCGACATCAAATGGGACTTCCAGAACGACGCACCGCTTTGGGGCGGGGTGATGACCACGGCGGGCGGCCTCGTGTTCTTTGGTACGCCGGAAGGCGAGTTCATCGCGCTGGATGACGAGACCGGTGAAAAGCTTTGGTCCTTCCAGACGGGCTCCGGCATCGTCGGTCAGCCTGTGACCTATGAGTTCGAAGGCGAGCAATATGTCACCATCGTCTCCGGCTGGGGTGGCGCGGTTCCGCTCTGGGGCGGTGAAGTGGCCAAAAAGGTCAACTACCTGAACCAAGGTGGCACGGTCTGGACCTTTAAACTGCCGAAACAGCTGGCCATGGCGAACTGAGATGGCAACCTGAGATGACGAAACGAGATTAAGTCTCTTTCGACATGGAAAATGCGCCCTGAGAGTCAGGGCGCATTTTTTATGTGGGTGAGGGGGCTTTAGAAATAGGCCTCGGTGATCAGCTCACGGTTCTCGGCAATCGCCTCCGCCGTGCTGGCCAAACGCACCTGACCTTTGCGCAGCACAACAATGTCGGAGGCCAGTTGCAGCGCCACTTCGACGAATTGCTCCACGAGCAAGACCCCCACGCCAGAGGCGGCCAGTTCCGAGACCACGCCGACCAGACGTTTGACGATCAAGGGCGCGAGACCTAGCGACATTTCGTCGATCAACACGTAACGCGGGCGCGCCATGAGGGCGTGGCCGATGGCGAGCATCTGTTGCTGGCCGCCCGACATGGTGCCCGCGATCTGGCGTTTGCGTTCGGCCAATTCAGGGAAGAGCGCATAAACGCGGTCGAGCGCCTCTTTGGTCTCCGCCAAAGACAAAAGCGAGGCGGCGGCGCGCAGGTTGTCATCGACCGACAGTTTTGAGAGCACCTGATGCCCCTCCGGCACAGCGGCGACACCGGCGGCGCGGATGAGGTTCGGGGCCTGTCCGGTGATCGTCTTGCCATCGGCGCGGATTTCGCCGTCCGTGACGGGCAAAAGCCCTGCGATGCCCAACACCAGCTCAGACTTTCCGGCACCGTTGGCGCCCAAAAGCGCCGTCACCTTGCCGGGTTCGACGGTGAGCGAGACGTCTTTCAACACTTTCACGCCGTCTTTTTCGATGGTCACACCAGAAAGCTCAAGCATGCTCTTCCTCCACTTCGATGCCGAGATAGGCCGCCTGAACCGCCGGATCGCGCAGCACCTCCGAGGTTGGGCCAAAGGCGACACGTTTGCCGAAATCCAACACCAGCGTCTCGGCGCAGATGCGCTCGATCAGCTCGACGTCATGGTCGATCACAAGCACCTTTGCGCCGGTCAGATCGTGGATGCCGAGGATCAGATCGCCCAGACGTTCGGTCTCTTCGGGCGTCAGGCCGCCTGCGGGTTCGTCGAACATGATCATCTTCGGGTGGCCGATGACACAGCGAGCGACATCGGTGAGACGGCGTTCGAAGGTGTTGAGGTCACGGCCCATTTTGTCCAAAATCCCGGTGACACCGGCAAACTCCGCCGCACGTTCCAGATCGGCGCGTTTGTCGCCCCGCGAGCCGCGTAAGTGATCGGTGATCGCCATCAGGTTCTCGCGCACTGTCAGGTCATTGGCGATTTGTTCCTTTTGGAACGACCGGCGCAGACCCCATTGCACGCGCTTGTGGGGCGCGAGTTTCACCAGATCGGTGCCCTCGACAATCACATGGCCGTTGTGGGCGTCGAGAAAGCCGGAGATCACATTCATCGTCGTCGTCTTGCCCGCGCCATTCGGGCCGATCAGGCCCGAAACATTGGCGGAGAACTCGGCGCCGATGTGATCGAGCGCCACGACACCGCCGAAGCGCACGGTGAGATTTTCAATGGAAATCATGCCTTGGCTCCTTTTTTGTCTGATTTGGTCTCGGCGGTTTTCCCTCCGGGGATTAGCGCACGCACGGCGCCATTGATCTGACCGGCCAAACCATCCGGTGCGGTCATCACGGCGTGCAGCAGGGCCGCGCCAAAGATCACCAGAGACAGATCGGCATCGACACCCCAGTTGTTCAACAGCCCCGGCACGACGCGGAACAGCACGGCGGCAATCACCGCCCCGTACCAGAAGCGCGCACCGCCGACGATGACGAGGGCAAAGAGCATGACGCTTTCGCTGGCGCGGAAGGTGGCGGAGTCCAACAGGCCAAGGCTTCCGGCCAAGAGACCGCCGCCAAGACCGGCGAGCAGGCCCGACAGCCCGAAGGCCCAGGTTTTATAGAGCGTAACATTGACGCCAGAGGCCAGAGCGGCGGCTTCGGATTTGCGAATGAGCGCCCAGGCGCGGCCCGGGGCCATGCGGCGGTGCAGCTCGATCAGCACGAAGCCAATCACCAGCCAGACCATCGTGTAGCGCAGATAGGCGGCGTCGCTTTGGGCCAGAAGAGGCCGACGCATGTCGGCGGCAAAGGTTGTGCCAACGCCCCAAAAGCCCGCCGCGCCATTCGGGAATTGCTTGGCGGTGAAGACGATGTCGAGACCGGCGGCAAACATCAGGGTGATGAGCGCCAGATAGAGCCCGCGCATCCGAAGCGCCGGAAGCGCGATGAGATTGCCGAGAAACATCGTGACAGCGCCCGCGACCATCAGGTTGATCTCGAACGGAAAGTTGAAAGCATGGTTGAGGCGCAGCGTGACCCAGCCGCCCACGCCCATAAGGCCGACCTGCACGAGGCTAACCATGCCGAGGCGGGTGTAGAGGAACCCGGCCCCTGCGGCAGCCATGGCAAAGGTGGTGGTGGAGGTGAAAATCTTGATCCATTGCCCGCCTGCAAACGCCGGCAGCACAAGGATCAGTGCGAGGCCAAAGACGGCCCAGATCGTGTTGGTGGTCGAACGCATCAATCGTCTCCCGCGAAGGTCAGTCGGCGGCCCCGGTTCATCGCCAAAAGGACGAGCGCCGCGATCACGAAGGGCGCAATAGGGCGCACCTGTTTGAACGTGTCGGAAAAGGTGAGAAGGCTTTCGATCACCCCGATGGTCAACCCGCCCATGAGCACATCGGGGAGGCTTTGCAAACGGCCACAGATCGCGGCGGCGATGCTGGGGATGACCATAAAGGTGATGACGGAGGGCTCAAGCCGCACCAGATCGCCGAACATCAGCCCGGTGAAGCCGAACAACAGCCCCGAGAGGCCCCAGGCCATGGTCTCGACCTTCAGGATCGGGATGCCGATCAGCGAAGAAATCGAGCGGTTGTTGGCCAGCGCGCGCATCTGAAGTCCGACGCGGGTGACGTTGAGCGAGACGGTGATGCCGATCACCAGAAGCACGGCGGCGGCCACCACGATCAGACGGGTTACAGTGACGCGCAGACCGCCGATCATCACGGCCATATTGTCGGTCGGCAGCGAGAACTTGCGCGGCTCATCGGGGAAGATAAAGGCCACGACGCCAAGGATCGCGATGGCATAGCCCAGCGAGGCGACGGCTTTGACCACGGGCTCGCGCCAGGCCATCTGAGGGGCAATCATGCGCCCGTAGAACAGCGCCAGAGCGACACCGATGGCGAGACCCAAGGCCCAGGCCAGAGGCCCAAAGAGGCCCCATTGCGCGAATTGCCAGGCAGCCATGACCGAGGCCATGCCAATGGCGCCCGCCGAGAGGTTCAACACGCCGGTGGCGCGATAGAGCACCACAAGCCCGATGCCGCCAAGCGCATAAAGCGAGCCCACGGCGAGCCCGGAGACGATGAACATCCCCTGAACCATGACGGGTTTCCCCGATCCTAGCCAAAGCGCAGTTCCTGCGCAGACTGCGAGACATAGCGCAGCCGTCCGTAGCACTTGCCACATGATCTTTCCCCTGATTTCAAATGGGTGCCGCGCCCCCTGTTTCGGAGGCCGTAAAGACGCCAAGGAGCGCGGCGGGTCTGCGTTGGGAGGTCAGCGCAGGCCGAGCGCCACTTCCTGTTCGAAGATCGGCGCGAAATACGGGCTGTCATATTCGAAACAGTCGCGCACGGTTTCAAAGCCGCCGTCTTTCACGACAACCATCGTGCCAGCATGGTTTGGCATGTGACGGTCGGCCTCGCCCACGTAGAACGGCCCACAGACCAGATCGCTCTCATAGCCGCTGATCGCAGTGATGGCGTCCGTCACCTTCGCACGGTCGTCGAGATCGGCGGGGTCCATGCCCAGAAGCGTGTCGACAAAGATCTTGGCCGACAGGAAGCCCGCCTGGCTGAAGCTGTCGCGCGGGTCTTTCTCTTCGCCGTAAGCGTCCATCACGGCGAGCCAGTTGGTGGCATCCTCGCCGCCTTTGTCCCACGGCGTCATCTCGGCGCTCACGAAGAGTTTGCCATCCCAATAGTCGCCCAGAGCGGCCGGCACATCGCGGTCATAGAGCGGGGTGGAAGAGGCCCATTGGTAGGCGTCGCCCAGACCCTGTTCCTCGGCGGCTTTGAGCACAGCGATGCCGAGACCGGCGGGCAGGTTGACGATGATCGTGTCGGCGCCGGAGGCAATGGCTTCCAAGAGGCCCGAGTTCACGTCAGGCGAGGCCGGATTGAGGTAGACGCCGGTGCCCGACAAGCCTTTGGATTCCATGTATTCGACGGCAGCGCCACAAGACCACGGACCGGAGTTCGGGATGGTGAGCGCGATACAAGACACGTTTTGTGCGCCTTTTTCCTCGACCATATACATCGCCGCGCCGATGGACGACGGAAGCGGACCTTGGTTCGTCGAGACAATGTTCGAGCTTTCGAAACATTCGGACGCGGCGCAGGCGGCGGCCATGGTCATGACGTTTTGGTCTTTGTAAAAGCCTGAGTTCACCGACATTTCCACGAAGGAACCGTTGCCGACGAGCGCTACGACGTCTTCGTCGACCACCAGTTTGGAGGCCGCTTGCGACGCCAGTTCCGGGTTCCACTGGTCGTTTTCGACCAGATACTCAATCGGGCGACCGTTGATCCCGCCATTGGCGTTCACACAGTCGAAATAGGCTTCTGCCGCGGCGGTCGAGGACGAGAAATCGCCCGGGGCCGCGTTGCCGTGGATGCCGCCCACTTTGATCGGCGTGCCTGTGGCGGCCTCGCCGGTGTTGGCGCCACAGTTCGGGGCGGCAAAGGCCGCACCGGCTGCAAAGATCAGGCCCATCGCGGTGCCCGTGGTTTTGAGTGTCTTCAACATGGTTTTTCCTCCCTGAAATTCGTTGCGGCCTTATGCGACCGCAACACTCTCTTTGCCGGTGATGAAACGCGAACAGCGTTCTGCGATCATGATCACCGGAGCATTGGTGTTGCCGGACACGAGCGTCGGCATGACGGACGCATCCGCCACACGCAGCCCTTCGAGACCGCGCACGCGCAACTCGTTATCGACGACCGACATCTTGTCGCTTTCCACACCCATCTTGGCGGTGCCGCTGGGGTGGAACACGGTTTTGCAGGTCTGGCGCACGTAGTCGCGCAGCGCGTCCATGTCGTTTTCCAGGCCCTCTTCGGGCAGGGCGCGACGTTTGATGAATTTCTGCATCGCGGGCGCGTTCATGATGTCGATGGCCTTGAGCACACCGCGGGTCAGCACCTCGAGATCGTCATTGTCGCGGAAGGTCGCGGCATCGAAGAGCGCCTTGTCTTTCGGGTTCGACGAGCGCAGACGGATAGAGCCGCGCGATTTCGGACGCAGGAAACAGGGCGCGATCTGGAAGCCGTGGGCTTCGATCGGCGCGCGGTCGACCCAGCCCGCCATGAAGGGGATGCAGTGGAATTGCACATCGGGCTGGCCCGCGCCGGAGACGTCGGCAAAACCGCCGCATTCCACCACGTTGGAGGCCACAAGTCCGGTGTTGGTCAGGAGATAGCGCAGCATGTGACGCACGGCCTTGAGACCTTTGTCCTCGCGGTAGAGCGAGATCGGCTCATAGGTTTCGCCCTGCACGGTGCTTTCCATGTGGTCCTGATAGTTCGAACCGACACCCGGCAGATCGGCCACGACCTTGATGCCGTGTTCGCGCAGATGTTCCGCCGGACCGACGCCCGACAGCTGCATCAGACGCGGGGTCTCGATGGCGCCGGCGCAGAGGATGATCTCGCCCTTCGCGGTCATTTTGCGCCCGTCTTCCAGCTCGACGCCAGTGGCGCGTTTGCCTTCGAACAGGATCTTGCCGACGCGGGTCTGCGTCATGATCGTCAGGTTCTTGCGCTTTTCCGCCTTGCGCAGGAAGGCCTGCGCGGAGGACCAGCGGCGACCATTGTGTGTGGTGGATTGGTAAAAGCCCACGCCCTCTTGCTCGGCGCCGTTGAAGTCGGGGTTGTAGGGCAGACCGACCTCCTGGCCCGCACGGATGAAGGCGCGCGACAGCGGGTGTTTGTTCGGCGCCTCGGAGACGCGCAATTCGCCGTCCGTGCCGTGGAAGCCATCGGAGAAGACCATGTTGTTCTCAACATCGCGAAACGCGGGAAGCACGTCCTCATAGGACCAGCCTTTGTTGCCGAGCTGCGCCCATTGGTTGTAGTCGTTGGCATGGCCGCGAATGTAGATCATCGCGTTCACCGACGAGCCGCCGCCGATGACATGGCCTTGAAGCACAACGGATTCACGCCCGTTCACGCCCTCGTCGCGTTCTCCCACATAGGGGACGATGTCGCGGCCTTTTTCGATGACTTTGAAGAAGGTCGACGGGATGTGGATATAGGGGTGGCTGTCGCGATGGCCGCTCTCGATCAGAAGGACGCGTTTGCTGCTGTCTTCCGAGAGGCGGGAGGCCATGACACAGCCCGAAGACCCACCGCCGACGACGATGTAATCGAATTCCTGAGACATGATTTTTCCCTTAGATATGAAGGACCTGGATTTCGGTGTTCTCGAAGAGACCCTCTTCGCCGAACTCCCGACCGATCCCGGACATTTTGGCGCCGCCGAAGGGGGCAACCGGGTTGAGACCGCCGTGGCTGTTGATCCACGCTGTCCCGCATTCGAGCCGCAGCGCCAGCGCCTTGGCTTTCTCGATGTCTTTCGACCAGATCGAACCGCCGAGACCGTTTTCGCTGGCGTTGGCGGCTTTGATCGCCTCTTCAACGTCGGTGAAACGGATGATCGGCAGGGCGGGGCCGAATTGTTCTTCGTGAATGAGCGGCGCGTCGTCCGGCAGATCGGAGATCAGCGTGATCGGGAAGAACAGGCCCTCGTCCGGGGCGCCGCCCAAAAGGACATTGCCGCTCTGGACCGCATCGGCGACCAGCTCGCTGACCTTATCGAATTGCATTTTGTTGGCGACCGGGCCCAGAACGCTGGCCTCATCGAGACCGTTGCCCATCTTGACCGAGCGGGCATAGGCGACGAGGGCGTCACAGACGGCGTCGTGGATGTCGTCATGGACGTAAAGGCGTTTCATCGCGGCGCAGGTTTGCCCGTTGTTGATGAAGGCGCCCCAGAACAGCTTTTCGGCGATCTCTTCGGGGTCGCAATCCGGCAGGACGATGCCCGCGTCATTGCCCCCGAGCTCGAGCGTCAGGCGTTTCATTGTGTCGGCGGCGGATTTCATCACGCGCGCGCCGGTGGCACAGGAGCCGGTGAAGACGATCTTGCCAATGTCCGGGTGGGACGACATTGCGGCACCGATGTTGTCGAGCGTGTCGTCGGAGGTCACCACGTTCAGAACGCCCGCCGGAAGCGTCGCGGCCATGGCGGCGACGACCTGAAGCGTGGAGAGCGGCGTGAAGGGGGAGGGTTTGATCACCACGGTGTTGCCCGCGCGCAGCGCTGGCACGATGTGCCAGATCGCGATCATCACTGGCCAGTTCCATGGCGTGATGGAACCTACGACCCCAATGGCTTTGCGGTGCAGTTCGACGCGGCCTTCGTTGTTGTCCTGAAGCACTTTCACCGGCAGCTCAAGGCTTGCGGTGTGACCGGCCCAAGCCATTGCGCCGCCCAGCTCAAAGCGCGAGCCCATGCCGTTCAAGGGCTTGCCCTGTTCAAGCGTCAGCGTGTGGGCGATCTCGTCGGCATTGGCCTCGATCGCTTTCACGAGACCGGCGCAGAGCGCCTGACGTTCCGCATCCGGCAGCGCAGCCCATGCAGGAAAGGCGGCTTTCGCGGCAGCAACGGCACGGTTCAAATCGTCCACCGTCGCATTGGGCGCGCGGCCAACCAACTCACCCGTCGCGGGGTTGAATACATCAAAGGTTTTGGAACCGAGGACGCTTTGTCCGTCGATGGTCATGCCGAGTTCCAGCATAGTCTCTCCTCCCATATTTCACCTGTAACAATGCTGCGACACGCGCGTTTGGTCTTGGACTCTGGCGACATGAAACCTTGCTGTGTGCGACAGTGAATTGTCGCATTGACGCATTAATTAACTTGTAAATTAGAAGGGCGCGCGGCATTGTCATTCCATGTTGCCCCCTGTGAAATATCCCGAGACTTCGGTCGACGCTTTTGTCGCGGATTTGCGCTCTGTCTGCGGGCAGTTCGACGTGCGTCCGGGCAAGGAGCGCACCAATATGCGCGGTGGCGCCCTGCTGGAACACCGGGCCGGCATCGAGATGGCGCGGATGGCGATGGACGTGCAACAGGTTGTGCGCACACAGAAATCCGTGAAACAGGAAAGCGGCGAGCACTATTTTCTGATCGTTCAGGAAGAGGGCAAGGCGCTGATGAGTCAGGCCGATGTCTCGGTGATGATGTCGCCGGGGGACATGGTGCTGATCGACAGCGCGGCGCCGTCGGAATTCACCTTTTTCGGTCATTTCAACCGCCAGCTATCGCTGCACCTGCCGCGCGCGGAACTGCATTCGCGATTCGGCTATGATCTGTTGCGGGGCGGGCTGAGCCTGCCGCGACACGATCCCACGAACATGGCGCTTTATGGCGTGTTGGCGAAAGTGTTCAGCACGACCGAGGCCAACAATTCGACCAGCCATTACCTGCGTGAAGCAGTGATGGGGCTGTTGGGCGCAATGTTGCATGAACGCTCGGGGCGCGAGGATTTCGCGGGGATCGAAGCCGATCTTGGCAGTTCGCATGCGCTCACTGCGGCGCAGGCCTATATCGATACGCATTACCGGAATCCCGATATGTCGGTGCAACATATGGCCGACGATCTGTGCATGTCCGTGCGTCAGATCCAGCGGGGCTTTGCCTCCATCGGCACGACGCCGACGAAATATCTCATGCTCAAACGGCTGGAGCACACCCGGCGCGGGCTTGAAGATCGCAAGGCCGGACGGCGCGACGATCTGATTGCCTCGATTGCCTATGAGGCGGGATTTTCAGACCTGTCTTATTTCAACCGCTGTTTCCGGCAGGCCTTTGGCCAGACGCCGAAAGAGTTTTTGAAATTGGACGTGGTGCCACTGTCCTAACCTCAAGCTCTCCGAAAAAAAACGCCCCGGAAAAACCGGGGCGCTTTTTTTATGATGTGATCCCGGATCAGAGCGGGAAGAAGACGTTGACCTGACCGGTGCCCGAAGAGGGGAAGTAGTCGGTGACGACCTCGGCCTTGCCTTTATATTGGTCCCAGCCAAGTGCGCCGTAGAGCATGATGGTGTCATGCATGTCGCCTTCACCGTCGCAATATTTCGCGTAGTCGGGCAGCATTTCGAGGAAGAGTTCGTGCTCACCGTTCTGCCAGAGTTCCAAAACGCGGCGGTCGACCACTTCGTTGAATTTCGACGAAATGGTGAAGGTGCCGTTGTTCTCCGCATAGATGTCGTTCGGCCAGATTTGGTGGCTGAGCGAACCGGAGGCGATGAGCGCGACTTTGCTGTCGGATTTCTTGATCGCTTCGGCAATCGAGGCGCCGAGGCGACGGGATTGGGCGAGCGAGTGCACGGTGCACATGGCAGCGACGGAGACGACCTTGAGGGACTCGTCGTGATCCATGTTCATGTAGCGCATCGGTACGAGGGTGCCGTATTCGAGATCGAGACTGTCGACCTGGTGGCTCAGCGTGTAGACATCATTGTTGCGCGCGGTTTCGGCGATCAGATCGCCAAGCGCGGCATTGCCTTCATAGGTGTAGGGCATGTCCTTGATGAATTGCGGGAATTCATGCGAGGTGAACATGCCTTCGAAATGATGGTTGGCGTTGATGTGATAGGCGGCGTTGACGAGCCAGTGCGTGTCGAGCACGACAAACGTGTCGGCGCCAGCTTCGCGGGCGCGGCGGCCCAATTCGCGATGCCCGTCGATGGCGGATTGACGCACACCCTTCAGCGGACCGTCCAGTTCGGACATGACCATCGTCGGAACGTGCGTGACCTTAGCGGCCATTACGATTTCACCCATGGTATCCTCCCAATTATAGTGAACATGTTAAGCATATGGAGCGAAGGCCCTCCCGAATTCCTTGATCCAAATCAAGTTGGATGTGTTTTCCGGGAGGGAAGGTTGTTTTGTCGTCGTCAGTAGGCGACCAGCCAGAGCGAGATGGCCGGGAAGGCAATCAGGATCAACAGGCGCAGGATGTCAGAGATCCAGAAGGGCAGGATGCCTTTGAAGATCGTCTTAAGCGGCAGGTCCGGGAGTGTCGCCTTGAGCACAAATACGTTCATGCCGACGGGCGGCGTGATCAGTGATACTTCGGTCACCACGACCACGATGATGCCGAACCAGATCAGCGCGTATTCCGGGTCGTAGAGAATATCGAGACCGAAATCGAGTTGATACATCAGCGGATAAAAGATCGGCACGGTCAAGAGGATCATCGACAGGCTCTCAAGCACGGTGCCGAGGATCAGGTAGATCACGATGATCATCGCCATGACGACCCAGGCGTTGACGTCGAGACCCTCGACGAAAGAGGCCAGCTCATCCGGCAGACCGGCGAGATTGATGTAGTTGGAAAACACCTCGGCGCCAATGATGACGAGAAAGATCATCGCGGTGCTAATTGCGGTTTCCATCAGCGATTGCCAGACTTCGGCGAATTTGGCGTGGCCGGTGACGACCACCATCAAAAGTGCCATGCCCGCGCCCATGCCTGCGGCCTCAATGGGGGTGAAGAACCCGCCATAGATGCCGATCATGATGAAGGCAAAGAGCGCGACGGAGAGGATCACGCCGTAAAGGCCCTCAACCGGATGGTCATCGAGCTCATAGTCCTTCGGCGCCAGTTTCGGGTTGACCAGAACAGCGGCCCAGACGGCAAGAACATAGCCCAAAAGGCCCAAAAGACCGGGGATGATGCCCGCGAGGAACAACAGCCCGATGTCGCTTTCCGTGAGGATGCCGTAGATGATCAGGATCACCGAGGGCGGAATGAGAATGCCGAGCGTGCCGCCTGCGGCGATGGCACCGGCGGAGAGGCTGTCGGAATAGCCGAACCGGCGCAGCGACGGCATGGCGACTTTCGACATGGTCGCGGCGGTCGCAAGAGACGACCCGGAGACCGCAGAGAACCCGCCACAGGACAGCACAGCCGCCATGGCCAAACCGCCCGGCAGACGGCGCACAAGGCGCTGGGTGGCAGAGAAGAGGCCTGAGGCCACGCCCGAATGGGCCAAGAGGTTGCCCATGAAAATGAACAGCGGGATCACCGACAGAGAATAGGAGAACACCGTGTCGAACGCAGTGGTCGACAGCATGGTCAGGGAGACGGGCACACCGCGCAACAGCGCAAAGCCAACGGTGCCGACCACGATCATGGCGATGGCGATCGGCACGCGGAACACCGCGAGCCCCAGCAAGATGATGGTGGCGATCAACGGTTCTAGCATGTCAGACCTCCTGACGCATATGTTCTGGAATGAGCGCGACCATGCCGCTGAGCAGATAGGTCAGCGCCGCAAGCGCCGCCACGGGCCAGACGGGCAGGGCGAGATCGTTGGTCCGCGCACCTTCTTCCATCAGGCCAAGCCCATGCGAGGCGACGGTCCAGCTCAGGATGAAAAACACCACGGCCATCATCGTGCCGCCAAAGCGTCCGGCGAGACGCTGGGTGTTGTTGGACCAAACCTGGCTCAAAAGATCGACCTCCACATGCGCGCCTTTGAGCGTGGTCAAGGGCAGGGCAGTCAGCACCAGATCGGCCAGAAGGATTTGCGTCAGTTCGAACGCGCCGGGCAGGGGACGGTCAAAGACATAGCGTCCGACCACGTCGAGGACCGTCACCGCCACCATCATCAGGATGAGAGCGGCGGCAAAGGCCGGAAGCACGCGTTCCACGAAGAAACGAAGCCCCCGGAGGGGCTTCGAATTGAGGCTATCGAGAGAGCTCATTGCGCAGGCTTTGCAGTCTGCATGGCGGCCAAAGCGGCGGCGCCGTCAAAGCCTTGCTCGGTCACGGCAGCGACCCAGGCCTCTTCGAGCGGAGTTGCCACGGATTGGATTTGTGCCAAGACGGCCTCATCCGCCGGGTAGACATTGATGCCTGCCTCGGTGGTGGCCTCATAGCCGGTGGCGTCGGCTTCGTCCCAGGCGTTGCCCGCCAGTTCGGAGAAGGCGGCACCGGAGACGGACATGATCGCCTCTTGGTCTTCGGCAGAGATGCTGTCCCATTTGCCTTCGTTCATCACGAGGAACCAGGACGTGTTGTAGAGGCCGCCCGGCACCGTCATCACATCGGTGATGTGTTTGTCGAGTTTGAAGGCGCGTACGGAGTCCATCGCCATGCAAAGCCCGTCGATCACGCCACGGGTCAGTTTTTCGTAAACTTCGCCTGAGGACATGAACAGCGTGGTGGCGCCGACGCCGTTCATCAGATCGGCCGGGTAGCCGCCGGGGGTGCGGACTTTGAAGCCACCGAAATCATCGGGTGCTGCAAAGTTGCGGTCTTTGGACAAAAGCACGCCCGGACCGTGGGTAAAGAGACCCAAAACATGGGTGCCTTCGTGTTCACCGGCGGCGTCGAGGTCTTGCGTGTAGACGTTCCAGAAGTTGGTTGAGGTGGTCACCGCATCGTCGCCAAGGAAGGAGAACTGACCGACGCGGGAGCGCAGGAAGCGGTCGTCGCTGGTGAAGCTGTGCAGACCGTAGGTGATGTCGGCGACGCCATCGCGGGCCATATCGAAATGCGCGGGCGGGGCGCCCAGCGGCTTGGCCAGCACGCGGATGGTGACGCGGCCTTCAGTCACTTCTTCGACCTTCTCGGCCCAGGGCTTGATCGCGCCGACGACCAGCGGGTGGCGCGGCGGCAGCCAGCTGGAAAGCACGAGCTCGGTTTCCGCGAAAGCGGGCATGGCGCTCAACGTCGCGGCGAGAGCCGTACCGGCGAGAAAGACACGTTTGGTGATATTCATTCTGATCCTCCCAGATGTGAAGTCACGGGGATCGGCGCTGATCTTGGTGTTTCGCGGCCTCCGGAGCATCGAAACACAGGCCTCTCCCAGTTAAGTTATCAAGCGTTAAGTTAACATGTTAATTGTAGGGCAAGCAAGCATCGCACGCCCCACAGAGGTCACATTGACGTCAGGAAAACTTGGCTTTGAGCCCGGTCAACCCGGCGCGCAGCACACCGACATCGGAACCAACGGCGAGGAATTCCACGCCCAGCTCGCGATAGGATTGCGCAAGTGGTTGATCGGACGTCAGAATGCCCGCTGCCTTGCCTGCTGCTTTGATGCGTTTGAGGGTCTCGACCACCACGGCCTGCACCTCGGGCGCGCCGGGTTTGCCGAGATAGCCCATGTCAGCGGCCAGATCGGCGGGGCCGACAAAGACGCCATCGATGCCTTCGATCGCGAGAATCGCGTCGAGCGCTTCGACACCTGCCATGCTTTCGACCTGAACGAGGACGCAGACCTCGTCATTGGCGGTTTGCAGGTAGTCGGGAATGCCGTTGTACTCCGACGCGCGCGCCAAAGCCGCGCCGACGCCACGCACACCTTGCGGCGGGTATTTCATCGAGCGGACGACCTCGGCGGCCTGATCGCCGCTTTCAATCATTGGCACGAGTAGGGTCTGCGCGCCGATGTCGAGCATCTGTTTGATCTCGGCGCGGTTGTCGTCGCGGGTGCGCACGACAACCTGGCTTTTGTCCCCGGCGCCGCGCAATTGCGCGAGCACATCGCGCAGACCGTTGGGCCCGTGTTCGCCGTCGATCAAGAGCCAGTCAAAGCCGATCCCAGCGGCCAGTTCGGTCGCCGAGGGATCGCCCAAGCCGAGCCAGAGGCCAATCTGAACGTCACCCGCCTTGAGACGGGCTTTGAAGGTGTTTTTCGATGCAGGCATGTGGTCCTCCCTTATTCGAAATTGACGGACACGGTGCCGAAGGGGCCGTAATCGGCCTCGATCTTGGTCCCCGAGGGGCATTCGATCGGCGCGATGAAGGAGCCCGCGAGGACAACCTGACCCGCCTCGATGCGCTGGCCGTATTGGCCCATACGCTCGGACAGCCAGACGATGCCCATCACCGGATCGTTGAGCACAGCCGCGCCTAGACCGGTGGCGACCACTTCGTCGTTTTTGGTCAGGATCGCACCTACCCAGCGCAAATCGAAGGCCTCGGGCGCGTGTTTCTGCGGCCCC
Source organism: Celeribacter sp. PS-C1 (assembly GCF_019429625.1). GTDB lineage: Bacteria > Pseudomonadota > Alphaproteobacteria > Rhodobacterales > Rhodobacteraceae > Celeribacter. The sequence goes on along the minus strand of NZ_JAHXRW010000004.1, from coordinate 136,892 downwards.
AAAACGATGCCCCCGTTGGCGGCATTGTCCGACACGGTGTCAAAGATGACGCGCGTCTTGCCGGTCTGAGGGTCAGCGCGCAAGATGCGGGTGTCGAGGATCTCGATGGCGGGGGCCACGAAATCGGTGGCCGCCAAAACGTCCTCGCGCGTGACCTTGCCCTCAAGCGGGGCTTTCATGACAAAAGCGATCTCGGCTTCGATGCGCGGCTGGATAAAGCGGGTGGCAGGCACAGTGCAGCCATCCGCGAAATCCATATCGTCATAGATCACGCCGCTGTCGGGGGTGGAAATCCCCAGAGCGTCCTGCATAACCTTCGAGGTCAGGCCGATTTTCCAGCCGATGATCTCGCGGCCCTGCGCCAGTTTCTGCGCCATTTGCGCAGATTGGATCGCATAGGCGTCGTCCAGCGTGATCTCCGGGTGCTGCAGCGACAAAAGCCCGATCTGTTCGCGCGTCTCTTCTGCGGTGAGCAGGGCGGAGGCTGCCGCATCAATGTCGGATTGGGCGAGCATCACTCGTCCTCCACACCGTTGCGCAGGATGCCGATGCCTTCGGCTTCAACTTCGACCACGTCGCCCGGCTTGAGCCAGATCGGCGGATCAAAGCGCGCGCCAGCCCCCGTCGGCGTGCCGCAAACGATAACGTCACCCGGCACCAGCGTGCAGTAGGTGGAGACATAATTAACGATGTAGCGGAAGTCATACATCATGCGCGAGGTGCGGTCGTTCTGGCGCACTTCGCCGTTCACGCGAGTGGTCAGTTCGATATCGTCGAGCTGATCAGCGGAGCGGAAGGGGACGAGCCACGGACCGATGGAACCGGTGCTGTCCCAGTTCTTGCCTTGAGTCACGTTGAATTTCGCGTGGCGGACCCAGTCGCGGATCGTGCCTTCGTTACAGAGCGTCAGCGCAGCGATGTGATCGTAGGCGTCTTCTTTCGCGATGCGGCGACCGCTTTTGCCGATCACGATGGTGACCTCGCCTTCGTAATCGAGCTGCTCGCTCTCCGGCGGGCGCACCATGTTGCCGTTGTGGCCGGTGAAGGAGCGCGGGAAGCGGATGAACATCGACGGGTAGGATTTCGCGTCCGTGGTGCCGTCTTTGTATTCCGCGTTACGATCCGGGAAGTTCACGCCGATACAGATCAGCTTTTCCGGTTTCGCGATCGGGATGAGGTAGGTGACATCTTCTTCGCGGTAGGTCGGAGCGCGGCCTTCAGAGGATGCAAGCACCTCTTCGAGCGCACCGGCCTCGACCACGTCTTGCAGCGTGGCGAAACGGCTGCCGTATTCAGGCGTCATGTCGATGATGCCATCGTCGGTCACAACACCATAACGGTCGGCGCCATTGGCGTGAAAGGCGGCAATGCGGGCTGGAATGGGTTTCATAGGGCGTCCTCCTCAGACGATCCCGCCGAAGCAGAGATATTTGATTTCAACGAATTCCTCGATGCCGTATTTGGAGCCTTCGCGGCCCAGACCCGAGGATTTGATCCCGCCGAAGGGGGCTTCGGCAGTAGAGATGAGACCGGTGTTGATGCCGACCATGCCGTATTCGAGCTGTTCGCCGACCTTCCACGCGCGTGCGAGATCGCGGGTGTAGAAGTAGGAGGCGAGGCCGAATTCGGTGTCGTTGGACATCGCCACGACATCGGCGTCCTTGTCGAATTTGAACAAAGGCGCGACTGGGCCAAAGGTTTCTTCGGTCGCGACCGCCATGTCCTGGGTCACGCCCTTGATCACGGTCGGTTCGAAGAACAGACCACCCAGAGCGTGCGGCTTGCCGCCCTGCACGACGGTGGCGCCCTTGCCGGTGGCATCCGCGATATGTTCCTGCACCTTGGCGACGGCGTTGTCGTCAATGAGCGGGCCGAACACGGTGTCCGCGTCCATGCCATCGCCGACTTTCAGCGTCGACAGGCGCTTGCCGAGTTTGTCGGCAAAGGCGTCATAGACGGCAGATTGCACATAGATGCGGTTGGCGCAGACGCAGGTCTGGCCGTTGTTGCGGAATTTGGAGATGATCGCGCCTTCGACCGCCGCGTCGAGATCGGCGTCTTCGAACACGATAAACGGCGCGTTGCCGCCCAATTCGAGCGCGAGCTTTTTCACGGTCGGCGCGCATTGGCGCATCAGTTCGACACCGACTTCGGTCGAGCCGGTGAAGGTTAGCTTACGCACCACATCCGAGCTGGTCATCACGCCGCCGATCTCACGCGCGGAGCCGGTGAGCACAGAGAAGAGACCGGAGGGCAGGCCGGCACGTTCCGCCAGAACCGCCAGAGCGATGGCGGAGAACGGCGTTTGACCGGCGGGTTTCAACACGATGGAGCAGCCCGCGGCCAGTGCCGGGCCCGCTTTGCGGGTGATCATCGCGTTGGGGAAGTTCCACGGCGTGATCGCGGCGACAACGCCGATGGGCTGTTTGATGACCACGATGCGCTTGTCTGCGGCATGGCCCGGAATGACGTCGCCGTAGACGCGGCGGGCTTCTTCGGCGAACCATTCGATGAAGGAGGCGCCATAAAGGATTTCGCCCTTGGCCTCTGCCAAAGGTTTGCCCTGTTCGAGGGTCAGGATTTCCGCCAGATCGTCGGCGTTTTCCACCATAAGATCGTACCAGCGGCGCAGCACGGTGGCGCGCTCTTTCGCGGTTTTGGCAGCCCAGTCCTTTTGTGCAACTTCTGCGGCGGCAATGGCGGCTTCGGTCTCTTTCGCGCCCAGACGCGGCACGCGACCGATCACCTCGCCCGTGGCCGGATTGGTCACTTTGATCCCGTCGTCGCCAGCGGCGATCCACTCGGCGCCTACGAGGGCGGCCTCTTTCATCAGTGTCGGGTCTTTGAGCATGGGGATGTCCTCGAAAACAGGTCTTGTAGGGAAGGGACAGGCACGGAGGCGCCTGTCCCGGAGGTGTGATGTCGCTTACGGAGCGATGATCGGGGAAGCCGCGAGCGTGCTTTCCTGCGGCTCGATGCCTTTGAAGGTGGAGCCATGCTCGAACCAGCTGCGCGGTGCGGGCGCGCCCCAAAGCGTCTGACGCTGCGGGTCTTTGAGGTCCCATTTGATCGCTTCGAGATCCGGGTCGACCGTCTGGTAGTCGGAGCAATAGATCTCGATCCGGTGCCCATCGGGGTCCAGAATGTAGAGGAAGAAGGCATTGGAGATGCCGTGACGGCCCGGACCGCGCTCGATGTTGGTCACGTAACCGGTGGTGGCCATCAGGTCGCACAGATCGATGATGTTCAAAGGTGTCGGCACCCAGAACGCGGTGTGGTGCAGGCGCGGGCCCAGACCGTTGGTGAAGGCAATGTCATGCACGCCGCCCTTGCGGTGGGTCCAAGCGGCCCAAAGCTTGCCGCTCTCTTCGTCCTCGGTGTACTCGGTGACGCGGAAGCCAAGTTCGTTATAGAAAGCAACGCTTTCGTCCACGGAGGGCGAGTAGCAGTTGAAGTGGTCGATGCGCAGCGGCTTCACGCCTTTGTAGAGCTCGTACTTCTGGTGGATCGGCGACAGGCGGTCCATTTTGAAATAGAATTCAATCGGCATGCCGTAGTTGTCGACGGTCGCCAGTGTGCGGCCTTGATAGGGACGCTCGACCCACTCGGTCGCGTGGCCTTTGGATTTGAAGAACGCTTCTGCCTTGTCCAGCTCTTCTTCGGAGAAGACTTTGAAGGACAGGGATTTCACTTCGCTGACGTCGGATTTCTGCAGCACCATGCAGTGGTGGCCGCGCTCTTCGAGGGCGCGCATGTAGACGGTGTCTGCCGTCTCATCCGTGACCTGAAGGCCGAGGATGTCGACGTAGAATTTACGAGACGCGGCAACGTCTTTGACGCCGAACACAACGTGGCTCAGGCGGATGATGTTGAACGGGGGATAGAGATTTGGGGCCGGGATGGGCATGTCTCTCACTCTCTTCTTTTTGTGCGATTGTCGTTTTGGTGGGGGAGGCAGCGCTAAGCCACCTCCCCATGTTTGGTTTCGGACGCGTCAGCCGCCGAGTTTCGGCACCTTGTGGTATTGACGCGGGAAGGAGACGTTGACGGTCTCCATGTAGAAGTCGAACGACCAGTCGCCACCGTCACGGCCGATGCCGGAGGCTTTGACGCCGCCGAACGGCGAGGGCAGGTGACGGACGTTTTCCGAGTTCACCCACATCATGCCGGCTTCGAGGTTGTCGGTCATGTACATGGCGCGGTTCAGGTCGTTGGTCCACAGGTAGGCGGCCAGACCGTATTGCACGTCATTGGCGAGTTTCAGCGCCTCTTCGTCATCCTTGAACGGGATGGCGGTCAGAACCGGGCCAAAGATCTCTTCTTGGGCGATGTCCATGTCGTTGGAGGCGTTGGTGAAGAGCGTCGGGCGCACGAAGCAGCCTTCTTCGCCGACTTTTTCACCACCAGCAGCGATGGTCGCACCGGAGGCTTTGGCTTTGTCGAAGTAGGACAGAACCTTGGTCTCGTGTTCCGGGTGGATCAGCGGGCCGACCACGGTTTCCGGGTCGAGCGGGTGACCGACCTTGATGCGGCTGGCGACATCGGCGAGTTTGTTGGTGAACTCTTCGTAGATGTTCTCCTGCACGAGCACGCGCGAGGACGAGGTGCAGCGCTCACCGTTCAGCGAGTAGATCATGAAGGCGGCGGCATCGACCGCGCGTTCCATGTCAGCGTCGTCGAAGACGATGACCGGGTTTTTACCGCCCAGCTCAAGGTGGAAGCGCTTCAGAGTGTCTGCGCCCTGTTTCATGATCAGCGAGCCGGTGCGGCTTTCGCCCACAAAGGCAATCGCTTTGATGTCTTTGTGCTCGGTCAGGGCTTTGCCGGCGTCTTCGCCGAATCCGTTGACGAGGTTCAGAACACCTTTCGGCAGACCGGCTTCTTCGGCGATTTCAACCAGAAGTTTTGCGGTCATCGGCGAGAATTCGGCGGGCTTGTGCACAACGGTACAACCGGCGGCCAGAGCGGGCGCGATTTTCCAGGTCGACAGCATGAAGGGCGTGTTCCACGGGGTGATCACGCCGATCGGGCCGATCGGGCGACGCGAGGTCACGTTCATCTGGTTCGGGTTGCGCAGTGCCAGACCGTCTTCTGCGGTCGGGGCCTGATCCGCGAAGAAGCGGAAGTTGGCGGCACCACGGATCGCGGCTTTGGACATAAAGCGCAGCGCCTGGCCGGTGTCCATGCACTCGGTGAAGGCGATCTCTTCGGCGCGGGCCTCGATACCTTCGGCAACTTTGATGAGAATGGCCTTGCGCTCTTTGCCCGGCATTTTGGACCAGGTTTTGAAGGCTTCTTTTGCGGCGGCGACGGCGGCGTCGATGTCGCTTTCGTCACCCTTGGCAACAGAAGCAAGCACTTTGCCATCGACCGGCGAGGTGGTCTCGAAGACCTTGCCGGATTTGGCGGGCACGCTTTCGCCGCCGATGTGGTTCATGACGCCGGTTTCGGCGAATTTAGCCATATAGGCCTTGGCTTTGGATAGGTTCTCTTCGAGAGCGCTCATCGTCTTTCCTTCAGCTTTTGCCCGATAGGCGGGCGTGAATGGGGGTGTCTTTCCAGCTCAGTTCCGGGTTGATTTCCCGGATTTCGAGCGAGAGGGCGAAATGAGGGGTGGAGAGCGGGCCTTTCAGCGCCTCCTGCACGGCGGCAAAGATCATGTCGCCAGCTTCTTTGAGCGCTTCGGTCGAGCGACCGGCGCCCACCGACAGGGTCATTGCGGCAAAGTCGTTTTCCGGCAAAGCATCGCCCACGATGGCCACATCGGCCTTGTGCGCGCGGACACGAATCCCGGCTTTCGGAAAAATTCCGGCGGTGAGCATGGCCTCATAGGCTTTTTCACAAACGCCTTTAATATCAGCACGCGCCTCCAGGCCCGCCGAATATTCAATCGCTAAATGCGGCACGATTCTCTCTCCCTTACTTGTTGCTTAACATGTTAAATGTAATTCTGCTTGTCAACCCGCCCACAATCTTCGATGGAAAATGACAAAAAAGGAGAACAAGACCTGATGGCGCCCCAAAAACATCCAGAGACGCAACCCGATACGCATAAAGATGGTTTTGGCTTGGCGCGCACGCACCGAACGCTTCCCATAGCACTGTTGCGCGCACGCGAAGTTGTGATGGAGCGGTTCCGCCCCATGCTGGCCGCCAATGAGGTCACCGAACAGCAGTGGCGCGTGATGCGCGTGCTCGAAGAGGCCGGGGAGACGGACGCGAGTTTTCTGGCGAACAAGGCCTGTATCCTCGCACCCTCACTGACTCGGATCATGCGCACGCTGGAGGCGCGCGGCTTTCTTCAGGCGCATCGCGATGAGGCGGACGGGCGGCGCATGTTGGTGGGGCTGACGGAGGAGGGCCGCAGTTTCATTCGTGAGCTGGCGCCGCAAAGCGCGCAGATTTATGCGGAAATCGAAGACAAGATCGGCGCCCAGAATATCGAGAAACTGCTCGACCAGATTGAGCATTTGCTTCAGGCACTCGAGCCCTGACCGGGCATTTGGTTGCCTGAGTTTGTGGTCGCAAAATATTGTTTATAAATATTTTTGATGGATAAAAGAACCGGCTTCGTGCCGGTTCGTTTGTGTGATGGTCGCGTCAGTCGTTGCGGCGAAAGTGAAGCCGCAGCACGAGGACGTAGCCAATCACCATGACCGCGGCCAACGCGAACCATGTCAGCGCGTAGCTCAGATGGGAGTTGCGGAAACTCACCACGGTTTTGCCGCCACGCGGCCAGCCGCGTGGGTCGGTCAAGTCTTGGTCTACGAAATACGGCGCGGCTTGCGCATAGCCCTTGGCCTCGGTGATCGAGGCGATATCGCGGCGATACCAGTTACCGCCTTCGGGGTCGTTGTCGCGCGAGAACAGCCAGCCTTTGTCTTCCGAGAGGCGCAAGAGGCCGGTGAGAGTTGTCTCGCCGATGATGCGGGTGAAGTCCCCCGAGAGGCCGCGCTCTTGCGGGACGACGCCGCGGTTGACCATGACAATGGTACCATCCGGGCGCTCGAGCGGGGTCAGCACCCAATAGCCGGGGCCGAAATCTGAGGGCGTGTAGATCAGAACTTCGTCGTCATTGAGAAAACTGCCGGTCAAGGTGACGCGGGCATATTCGTCTTTCTCCGCCGTGATCGCGGGCCACTCGGAGGGGCCGGGGGCCGAGACGGGATCGGCGGCCAAGCGCGTGTCGACCCGCTCGATCAGGTCGAGTTTCCACGACAGGCGTTTGACCTGCCAGATGCCGAGGCTTGTGAAGCCGACGAGGCCGATGGCGGCGATCAGGGTGGCGACGATCAGTTTGACAGAGAAAAAACGGGCAGGGCGCATATCGGGTTCCTTGATGGCAAACCGGGGCCACGTGGGCCCCGGCGTTTGGTGTGCGCTGAGAGGAGAGATCAGCCCTGTTGGGACTGAAGGCTCTGCATCTCTTCGATCATCTGATCCATTTCATGCTCGGGCATCATGTTCTCGTTCATATTGTGCATGACCCACAGAGAGCCCGCCAGAACGATGACGAGAATGATCACCGCCAACATGGTCGACATGAAAGTGCTGCCCTCTTCGGATTTCGTGCTCAGGTGCAAGAAGAACACCAGATGCACGATGATCTGAACGGCGCCGAGACCCATGATGATGCCGACCAGAGCGGTGCGGCTCATCTCTACCTCGGCCATGACGAGGTAGAAGGGGATGATGGTCAGGATCGCGGCCAGCGCGAAACCGATCATCAGTTGACCCATGGTGCCGTGGCCGTGGCTGGCGTGATCGTCGTGGTGCGTATGTGTATCAGCAGACATCAGATCAACCTCACGAGATAGACAAAGGAAAACACGCCGATCCAGATCAGATCGAGGAAGTGCCAGAACATCGACAGCGTGCCGAGGCGACGCATGTTCGCGGTGGTCAACCCGTGCGCCTTGATCTGCGTCAGAAGCGTCACGAGCCAGATGATACCGCCTGTCACGTGCAGACCGTGGGTGCCCACGAGTGCGAAGAACGACGACAGGAAGGCCGAGCGATCCGGACCTGCGCCGATGTGGATCAGGTGGCGGAACTCATAAAGTTCCATCGCGATAAAGCCCGCGCCCAGAAGGCCGGTGATCACCAGCCACATCATCGTGCCGTCGCGTTTGCCCTTGTCGGCTTGCAGCATGGCGAGGCCGAAAGTGATCGAGGAGAACAGCAGCAAAGCCGTCTCGATGGCGACGAACCCAGGCTCGAACAAATCCTTCGGCCCCGGCCCGCCCGCGAACCCGCCGCCCAAGACGGCATAGGTCGCGAAAAGCGCACCGAAGATGATGCAGTCGCTCATCAGGTAAATCCAGAACCCGATGGGCGTGGGGCTTGCGTGGTGCACCTCGTGGTCGGCGACGCGCACGCTTGCGGTTTGGGAGTGGCTCATACGGCGGCTCCTTTTGCTTCGGTTGCAGCGACTTCATCGACGGGGATGTAGTAGTCGCGCTTGTAGTTGAAGGTATGCGCGATCCCGATGCCGACCATTGCGGCAAAGCTCAGGATGGCGAGCCACCAGATGTACCAGACCATGGCAAAACCAAAGATCATCGCGATCGCAGAGAGCACCACACCGGTCGCCGTGCCTTTCGGCATGTGGATCGGCTTGTAGTTCTCAGTCGGCCATTTGAAGCCTTGCTGTTTCATGGTCCAGAACGCTTCGCGGCCTTTCACTTCCAGATCGAAGGGGAAGTTGTAAGGGGCGGGCGGGGACTGAGTGGCCCATTCGAGCGTCCGTGCATCCCACGGATCGCCACCCACAAGGTTCTTCTTCCGGTCCCGGATCGAGACGTAGAAGTTCATGAAAGTACAGGCGATGCCCAAGAGGATCAGCACGGCGCCACAGGCTGCGATGATGAAGTAGGGCTGCCATCCGGCGTCGACATAGGAGTTCATGCGGCGTGTGACGCCCATGAGACCCAGTGCGTAGAGCGGCATGAAGGCGACATAGAATCCGATGAACCAGAACCAGAAGCTGCGCTTGCCCCATTTGTCGGACATCTGGAAGCCGAAGGCTTTCGGCCACCAATAGCTCACCGCCGCGTAGACCGCGAAGACCACGCCGCCAATGATCACGTTATGGAAGTGCGCGATCAGGAAGAGCGTGTTGTGGAGCTGGAAGTCGACCGGCGGCACGGCCAGAAGCACGCCCGTCATCCCACCGATGGTGAAGGTGACGAGGAAGCCAATGGTCCAGAGCATCGGAACTTCGAGACGCACGCTGCCTTTGTACATGGTGAAGAGCCAGTTGAAGATCTTCACACCCGTCGGCACGGCGATGATCATCGTTGTGATGCCGAAGAAGGTGTTGACGCTTGCGCCGGAACCCATGGTGAAGAAGTGGTGCAACCACACGACGAACGACAGAACCATGATACAGGCTGTGGCCCAAACCATCGTCTTGTAGCCAAAGATCGGCTTGCGCGAGAAGGTCGAGACGATTTCCGAGAAGACACCAAAACAGGGGATGATCAGGATGTAGACCTCCGGGTGACCCCAGATCCAGATCAGGTTGATGTACATCATCGCATTCCCACCGAAGTCATTGGTGAAGAAATGGAAATCTGCGTAGCGGTCAAGCGTCAGAAGCGCCAGAGTTGCGGTCAGCACCGGGAAAGCGGCGACGATCAGCACGTTGGTGATCAGCGCGGTCCAGGTGAAGATCGGCATGTCCATGAGCTTCATGCCAGGTGCGCGCATCTTGAGCACCGTGGCGATCAGGTTGATCCCTGACAGCGTGGTACCGACACCCGCGATCTGCAGCGCCCAGAGGTAGTAATCCATCCCTGGCCCGGTCGAATAACTCGATCCCGACAAGGGCGGGAAGGCCAACCAACCCACGCGTGCGAATTCACCGATAAAGAGCGAGATGTTGACCAAAAGCGCGCCCGACACCGTCATCCAGAAGGAGAAGTTGTTCAGGAACGGGAAGGCCACATCGCGCGCGCCGATCTGCATCGGCATGACGTAGTTCATGATGCCGGTGACGAAAGGCATCGCCACAAAGAAGATCATGATCACGCCGTGGGCGGTGAACACCTGGTCATAGTGGTGCGGGGGCAACCAGCCCTCTGATCCGCCGGCGGCCATCGCCTGTTGGGCGCGCATCATCAGCGCGTCGGCAAAGCCGCGGATCATCATGACAAAGCCCAGCACCATATACATGATGCCGATTTTCTTGTGGTCGACAGAGACGATCCAGTCGCGCCACAACGGGCCCCAGAGTTTGAAGTAGGTCATCAGCGCGAGGACCGCGAGGCCGCCCAGGGCGACGCCCGCGAAAGTCGCGACGAGGATGGGTTCGTGGATCGGAATCCACTCGAACGTCAGACGTCCGAAGATAGGCGAGAATGTTTCCGCCGGTTGTGCGTTAGCCATTGCTTTTCTTCTCCGCGAAAACGAAATCCGGGCGACAGATTGCGTCGGGGTCATTCCAGAAGGCTTCGTGGAAGGCCTTCACTTCAACTTCGGGCAAATCAATGAGATTGCCGAAGCCGTCGATGGTGCGGGCGCGGTCGTAGCTATAGGCCTCCGCGTGCGGAATGCCCTCAAGGCCACCGCCGCCCATTTCGTCCTGCATCATCATGTGGCCCATGCAGACCTTGCCGTCTTCGACGCACATTTCGACGATCCGGCGGAACAGGCCTTCTTCGACAGAGGCGTAGCTGTGCACGGGCTCGTCGATGGTCGGCTTCTCAAGTTCGAGGTAGCTTGCGCGGTCCAGCGTGGGGCCGTCGGCTTTGATTTCTGCAACCCAAGCGTTGAAATCCTCGTCCGTCATCGACAGCGTGTCGAAGGTCATGTGCGAGAACCCCGGACCTGAATAATGCGCGGAACGGCCCGGGAAGGTGCCGGTCTCATCCGCGATCAGGTGCAGTTTCGTCTCCATGCCGGTCATGGAATAGACCATGCCGCCAAGCGCCGGGATCGACAGCGTGTTCATCACGGTGGACGACGTCAGCGAGAAATTCACCGGACGGCCTGCAGGGATCGCCAACTCGTTGACGGAGGCCACACCGAATTCCGGGTAGATGAACAGCCATTTCCAGTCGAGCGATACGGCCTGCACCTCGATCGGATCGCCTGCCTCGAGGTGATCAAGCGGGCGATAGGGGTCGAGACGGTGCGTGTACACATAGGTGAACCAGCCGAGCGCGACGATGATCAGGATCGGCACACCCCAGATCGCGACTTCGATCTTGTTGGAATGTTCGAAGGTCGGATCGTAATCGGAGGTATCCTCGCGGTCAGCACGGTATTTCAGCGGGAAATATACCGACATGACCAGCACGGGGATGATGACGATGAGCATGAGCAGGGTCGAGATGATCAACAGATTGCGCTGTTGATCGCCAACCCAACCCTGAGGCGAAAGTACATGGTACTGACACCCGGACAGCGCAATAGCGCCGGCGAGGGCCAGCAGGAGGGTCCTGAGTCTAAGCAATGTGCGTGCCTTTGTTTTTGTCCGGCAGATCCGGCGACTCTTTGCGTTGGTCACCGGCACGCCGACCATGAGTTTGTGCGGCTTGGGGGCTACGCCTCTTGGCCCCGAGTCTCAAGCGCGACGCATTGACGCAGCGCAGCATTCTCGGGGTTTTTCCCTGAATTTTCACGCCGAGTTTACGAGAATTCACATGAAAGTGTGTGAGGGGTCGTTGATAAGGGTATGTTTTATATGGATTAATATATGAATTTTGGAATGGGTTTGGGCGAGGAGATCTCGCTCGCGGCCTTGTTCTGCACCTGCAAAGATCCGGTCGTGACGGATTGGGCTCGGAGCGGGGAAGGCAGCAGAGACAGAGCGACGAAGGCGACTTGGGATAGGGGCGCGCAAGAAGCCTTCCGCGTTCTGGATCTCAATTTCTTCGTCAAATCTGGTATGAAAATTTCGAAAGATCGCTCACGTTCTTGACCTCCAGACCGGACCAACGAATGAACATGTGTGTCTCATCTTTCATACTGATGGGGTCGTGCGGGGGGAACGGTTCAGAACCAAGCAATCTCGCCAGAGTCGTCCTCGGACAAAGCGAAAGGCGCATCGATATTGTCGAACAGTTTGTGCGCCAGATGTCGAAGGCGAATGACTTCGCTCAAGGGGGCGATTTGGACCGTGGCGGCTTCGGATTGCTTCGCCAGATGTCCCATCACACGTTGCAGATCGTCGATCGTTTGATGTAGCCGGTCAATCGCTTGCAGACTGCGCTGAACCGCCGGAGAGAGCGACTTCGCCTCTGCCAAAGTCGGTCCCAAAGCGATCTGAACCTCAGCCGCGAGAATAACAAGTGCCACCATTTCATCTTGGATACGTTTGTTGAGAGTCCCAAGAGAAATGACAGCAGGCGCATTTGTGCCGCTTTCTTGCGGGGAGTGTTCAGCGAAGGCTTTCATTAGAGTTTGCCCACAATTGCTTCGATTGCCCCGCGCAGCCCAGCTGGGTCAAAGGGCTTTTTAAGAAAGTTGTTCATGCCCAGGCGTTTGCCCATATCGATAATTTCGCGGTCCGCTCGTCCGGTGATCAACAGAAACCCGATACCACGTGTGGCGCCATTGGAACGCAGAGCGTGCAAAAGCTGCAGACCGTCCATGCCCGGCATGTTGTAATCCGAGATCACGAGGTGCACGGGATAGGCCGCCAGTTTTTGAAGTGCCGACGGTCCATCTGCTGCACTGGCGACATTTCTGATGCCATACGAATCCAAAGCGTTCGTGATGAGCCCACGGCTCGTGGACATATCATCAACGACCATGACACGGAGTTGATCTCTAAGTGCCATCAGACTGGTCCTTTACTTTCATGCGCACCAACCGGTGCGGGTGACGCGATAGTTTCTTTTGTTTTGTAGGTTGTTACGCCCGTGCTTTCGAAAAGTGGTATGACGCTCTCGTTGAGACGCTCGGAATGTCCGAGCATCAGCCAGCCTCCTGGTTCCAGGATGTTGGCGTAGCGTCGATACAAACGAATTTGAGTTTCCTCATCGAAATAGATGACGACATTTCGACAGAAAATGACGTCAAACTTGCCCTTCATCGGCCAATCGGCGTGAAGGTTGAGTTGGCGGAAAGAGACCATGTTTCTGACGTTCGGATTAACCGTCAGGGCCTGCTCTCCATCAAGGAGGCTTTTCTTGAAAAAACTCGCAATTGTCGGGTCCGTGAGGCCCGTTGTCAAAGAACCGACATATTGCCCGCTTTTGGCACGGGTAATAACTTCGGGGTCAATGTCCGTCGCCAGAATCTTGAGGTCTTTTTGGGCCAGATCGGGGGCCGCCCGCAAAAGCGTCATCGCGATCGAATACGGTTCCTGACCGTTTGAACACCCAGCAGACCAAATCCTAACTTTTCCGCCGCTCGCCAGCTTTTGTTTCAATCGGGGAAGAATCGAGCTCTCCAAATATTCAAAGTGGTGATTTTCTCTAAAGAAATGGGACACATTCGTTGTCAGAGCAGAAATGAAATTGTTCATTTCTGTTCGGTCTCCCGAGGCTTCAAGGAAATCGAGGTAGTCGTCAAAACTGGACATTTTGAGTGCACGCAGGCGACGCGTGAGACGAGATTTGACCATAGAAACTTTTGATGCAGACAGAACGATCCCGGCTTCACGTGCCGCTATCGCTGCGATGCGCGAAAAGGCGCGATCAGAGATCGCGCTGGCCATTTGTGGTCGGCCTTGAATGGGAGACAGTTCGCTCAAGCGACCTCCTCGCCCTGCGGGGGCATGACGGCCTCGAGGTCCAGAATGCGGATCATGCGGCTATCAACGATAGTCAAAGCAGACACAAAAGTTTTCGCCTCGTCGGCAGCGAGATCCGGCGGGGGTTGCATTTCTTCCGAGGGAATGGCGAGGATGTCGGATACAGCATCGACCATCAGACCTGCTGTGCGTTCGCCAAGGTCAACAACGATGATCACGTTGCGCTCCGTGTCTTCGCCGCTCTGAAGACCAAGTCGCGCCGAAAGGTCGATAATTGGAAGCACCGTGCCGCGCAGGTTGATAACGCCTTTGACGAAAAAGGGCGCATGTGGCAGGGACGTGGCTTTCGCAGAACCGCGAATTTCTCGAACGGACATGATGTCCACGGAGTAATCCTGGCCGCCGACGCGGAAGGACAAGAGTTCGATCGAAGTGGAACCGGTCTGTTTCTCGGTGTCAGTCATGATTTTATCCTACGAGTGCGTGTTGTGGCTGACGGACCCGTGTACGCCCGGAAGCCTGACCCACCAGATCGGTCGGATCGAGAATTAGAGCGATTTGTCCGTCGCCTAGAATGGTGGCCGCCGCGATGCCGGGGATGCGCCCATAGCTGCCTTCCAGGCCTTTGATGACGACTTGGCGTTGATCTTCAATCGCATCGACAGCAAGCGCGGCCCGGTTTCCGTCCTCTTGGCCGATCAAGAGCACGATGCCGCCGACATAGCTGTCTTGTGGCTTGCGGTAGCCAAGCTCTGCCCCAAGATCGAGCAGAGGGACGAAGCCACCGCGGATCTGAACGACATGTGTTTCGGGCCCTAGAGCTTTCAGATCGGTCTCCGTCAAGGTCAGGGTCTCGAGGATGGCATTGAGCGGCACAACGAGCGTTTCGTCCGCCACACGGACCACCATCCCGTCCAGGACGGCGAGGGTGAGGGGGAGGGATATCGAAAACGTCGTGCCTTCGCCCTCATGTGAGGTGATGCTGATGCGACCGCCAAGAGCCTGTATCGAGCTTTTGACCACATCCATGCCAACGCCACGACCGGACAGGTTGGAAATTTCAGCTGCCGTCGAAAAACCTGGCAGGAACAAAAGGTTGTCGATTTCGCTGTCACTCAGTTGTGCGTCGGCCGGGATCAGTTCCTTCTCGATGGCCTTCTGCTTGACACGTTCACGATTGATGCCTGCGCCATCGTCGCTCACCTCGATGACGATGCGGCCGGAACGGTGTTGGGCTGTCAAAGTGACATGGCCCTCGCGGCTCTTGCCTCTTTCAAGGCGTTTTTCGGTGCTTTCCAGGCCGTGGTCGACGGCGTTGCGGATCATATGGGTGAGCGGATCGGCGAGCCTTTCAATCACGGTTTTATCAACTTCGGTGTTTTCACCATCCGTATAGAGGCGCACATCCTTGCCGACGGAGGCAGAAGATTCCCGAACGATCCGGCCCATGCGCTGGAACAGCGACTTGATCGGCTGAGCGCGGATCATCATCACCGATTCCTGGATGTCGCGGGTCAGTTGGAGGAATTCTTCGAGTCCTGTCGAAACTGGAGAATTGGGCGGCAGGCCGGCTTCCGTGACCGATTGGCTCAGCATTGCTTGATTGATGACCAACTCGCCGACGAGGTTCACAAGGCGGTCGATCCGTTCCAGATCGACGCGCACCGTTGCCCTAGGCTGCGTCGGCGTGCCGGTGGCTTTGATCGGAGCGAAAGACCCGCTCTTTTCGTCTTTGGGAGCTTCGTCCAGCGTGTCGTCATCAGAGTCCACTGGGAGCTTTGCAACGGGTGCTGGCTTAGGGGTTGGCGCGGGTGCGGTGACCATTTTGATCGACACTGGGGGCTTTTGAGGGGATGCAATCGGTGCTGCTTCTGGGGCTGCGGTTTCGACAGCTTTCTCGACGACTTTCTCTACGACGGGAGCCGATGCAGGAGCGATCATGGCAGCGGTTCCGGTGAGAGGTTTGATCTCGAGCACACAGAGGCCATCGACGAATTCAAAAACTTCGCGCACGGATTGTTCGGATTCTTCGGTGTGAACCGTCACATCCCAGGACAGGTGACCGGTGTCCGGATCGAGCTGATTGAGGTTTGGCAGGTCGCCACAGTGGCAGGTGACGGAAATATCGCCGATGTCGCGGAGGGCGCGGAACAGATAGAGCGGTTCATTGCCCGACGCATAAAGCGCATTTTCTGGCTTGAAATGGACCGTGAAGCCTTTGGTCGTGGTTTCCGCCAAGGCCTCTGCAGTAAGAGCAGGCATGTCGGCGGGCAGGTCCAGAGACGGCAGCCCCTCCACGGAAGAGGCCGCGGCAGGCAGGGCACTCAGGTCGGGGAGATCCGGCAGGTCCAGCAGGCCGTCGCCAAAATCCAGCGATAGTGTTGCGGGCGTGAAGTCGAGGACTTCCTCCTCTTCCTCTTCGAGGCCCACAAGTTTGTCGAGTTTTTCGAGGACCGGACCTGTCACAGCGTCATCAACCTGATCGTCATCACGTGCGGCACGGACGAGATCGCCCAGAATGTCGGCACAGGCAAAGAACAGGCGAATGGCCTCGCCATCGGGATGGAAACGACCGGCACGGACCTCGTCCATGGCGGTTTCGAACCGATGCGCAAAACGGACCAGATCATCCAGGCCGAAGGCGCCGGCGCCGCCTTTGATCGAGTGCACGGCGCGGAACACGATGTTGATCGTTTCCGGGTCTGTGTCGCCATCATCCATGAGCTGAAGGCCATCCTGGAGGCTTTCCAGGAGTTCCTCGCATTCGATGAAAAAGGAGGCGCGGATTTCTGCCATCGGATCGGACATAGGGAACCTCTTAACCAGCCACCATTTGCAGGGCCTTTACGAGTTTGGCCGGGTCGAACGGCTTCACGATCCAGCCGGTTGCGCCTGCGGCGCGGGCCTTGGCCTTGAGCTCATCTGCGCTTTCGGTGGTCAACACGAGAATGGGGATGCGGCTCCATTTCGCCTCCGCGCGCACGGCGTCGATAAAGCCGAACCCATCCATGCGCGGCATGTTGATGTCGGTGATGATGACGTCGGGGTGGATGTCTTCGAGAACTTCAAGACCGTGTACGCCATCTTCGGCGAGATGGGCGGTGAAGCCGGCAGAGGAAAGAGCGAGATTGAGCATATCGCGCATGGTGCGGCTGTCATCGACAGCAAGAACTTCCAGGCTCATGTCCAAGCCTCCGTTTGGGTCAGGGTTTCAGGAGAAAAGCCAAAGAGGCTCAGGATATCGACGCAACCATCGGAGGCATTTGCCAAGCGGGTGTGTTTGCCCTGTGCGGCCCGTTGTTTCGCGGTCGCGAGGATCACTTGCAGCGGCAGCGCGCCAAGATGGCGCACGTTGGCCGCATCAATCACCAGCTCGTCGTCGGTGATGGTTTTCAATTCTTCCATGAGGGGCGCCACGGAGTGATAATCGAGCCGGTCGTGGAGTTGCACATGTGTTGTCATGTCGGCACTCCGGAATGTCGGCAGGGGTGAGGCATCTCAATTTTCCCTTACATCTGCGTTCTCTTGGACTCTGTGTAAGGGGCAGGGAGTTAAAACGAGGTTACGTCGATCAAATTTTGTTCGAGGCAAAAGAAAACGCCCCCGCCGAGGTGGCGGAGGCGTCTTTGTTTTGGTTCTAGAAAGTCTTATGGATACATGTGATGCATGTGAGAGGCGCATCCAGTCAGCGCCGCGTAGTCGTCCTCGATCACCGACACCGAAAAATTCTTCATGAAACCGGCAAAACGGCCCTTGTCGCGGAAAGCCTCGTCAAAGCCGAAACGATCGAGGTAGGGCGCTATATGACGCGCCACGCCGCCGACCAGATAGACGCCGCCAAAGGGCAGTTGCACCAGTGACAGGTTGCCGACGACGGTGCCGAGAATCTTGACGAAGAGCTGGGCCGCGGCGATCGCACGCTGATCGTCGCCGCTCTCGACGGAGGCCATGATTTCGGCGGCGGATTTCTCATGCGCGTCGCCTTCTTCGGTACCCAGAAACAGGTAAACGCGCTCAAGGCCACGGCCCGAAAGCACATCTTCGACTGCAGGGAAACCATGTGCGGTTTCAACGAATTTACAGAGCGCCAGCTCATGTTCATTGCGGATCGGAAGGTTTGCGTGGCCACATTCCGACGGTGCGACAAGTCGGCCCATTCCGGTCTCGAACACGGGTGCCGCGTTAAATCCAGTGCCAATGCCAACCACGAGACGCACGGCCTGCGGCGAGGCCTCGGGCGCGGTGATGATCGAGCGAATGTTGTCTTCGTTGACAAGGCCCAAAGCGTGCCCCTGGGCCTGAAGATCGTTGAGGATTGCCACATGTTCGGCCTGAGTGGCGCGGCGCAGCGTGTCCTTGTCGATGGTCCAGTCGAGATTGGTCATGGTACCGACACCATCGCGCACAGGTCCTGCCACGGCGACACAGGCGCCTTTGCAATCCACATCGCCTTCTTCCGCGATATATTGCCGGAGCACGGTCTCAAGACCCGGGAATTTGCGGTTGGAATAGCGCCGGATTGTGTCGGGCAACAGTGTCACCCCATCTGCCAGCGCCACGCGGGTGTTGGTCCCGCCGATGTCGGCCAGAAGGGTGAGGGTGTCGGCGGGATGTTTGGGCATTTTCAGCTCCGTTTAATCAGGTCTTTCAACATGTGATACGAGGCTTTGGGGGTGCGCTGCAATGTTTCAAAATCCACATGCACCATGCCAAAGCGGCGTTCGTAGCCGAAAGCCCATTCATAGTTGTCTAAAAGCGACCAGTAGAAAAAGCCTTTCAGGTTCACGCCCTCCGCAATGGCCTGATGCATCGCACCCATGTGATCGGTGATATAGGCGCAGCGTTCCGGGTCGTGCACCACGCCGTTTTTCACATGATCGTCCCAGGCCATGCCGTTTTCCGTCACCATGATCGGCAAATCGCCGACATAGCGGTCCTTGAGGTTGACCAAAAGCGCGCGCAGGCCTTCGGGGCAAATCTCCCAGCCCATTTGCGTGGTGGCCAGATGGCCCTGCGCTGGCTTCGTGTGGGGCCAGGGCGAGGAGCCGTCATGGGCGACGAGTTGGCGGAAGTAGTAGTTCACGCCGAGCCAGTCGATGGGCTGGGAAATAGCGGCCATATCGTCTTGCCAGCCTTTCGGCAGATGCGGCTCAAGGCCCGCGAGCGCTTCCTGCGGATAGTGCCCCTTGGCGATGGCCTCAATGAACCAGCGATTGTTGGTGGCGTCCTGCGTGGCGGCGGCTTGGATGTCATTCGGATCGTCGCTTGCGGGCTGAGTGTGTTCGAAATTGATCACAATACCAAGGTTCTTGCGGCCTCGGTCGCGCAGGCGGGCGATCGCCTCGCCATGCGCTTTGAGCACATGGTGCATGGACCGGGCGGCGGCGCGGATGTCGCGGCGGCCTGGGGCGTGATGACCCAGGAAATGGGAAAGATAAGAGACGCACCAAGGTTCATTGATGGTCGCAACCGAGGCCATGCGGTCGCCGATCTTATCGTCAATCACCTCGACGAAATCGCCAAACCACAGGTGCACATCCGGGTTGGTCCAGCCGCCCAGATCGGTCAGAGCCGCGGGCATTTCCCAATGGTAGAGCGTCAGATGTGGCTCCAGCCCGCGTTCCAGAATGGCGTCGGTGAGACGATCGTAATAATCAAGCCCCTCGCGGTTCACGGCACCGCGCCCCTCCGGGATCACCCGCGCCCAGCTGGTGGAAAAGCGATAAGCGTCAAAGCCGCCGTCTTTCAACAGGTCCATGTCCGCGCCGTATCGATGATATTGATCGCAGGCCAATGCGCCGTCCTCTGCGCGTAGCACGTTGCCCGGCGTGGCGGCGAAAGTGTCCCAATGCGTCGGGCCCGCGCCGCCGAATTTATGGCCTTCGACCTGATAAGCGGCGGTGGCGGCACCAAAGAGAAAGCCGTTCGGGAAGTCTTTGCGGGTCAGGGCAGATCGAGCGAGCGGGGAGCTGGATGTCATGGGGCCTCCTTGGACTTGGGGTCTTGCGCGGCGGCTGAAATTGGCGTGGGTAGCGCTAACTTTTCTGGGCGGATAGTGCCCTGCAACGCCCCGCGTTTGTCCTTCACTTAGCCTCTAACCTGCGCTTGAAGCAACCCCAAAGCGCTTTGGTTTTGTGGTGTCACAAAAAAATCTTCGGAAAATATCGAAGCGGCTGCGGCGTGGGACTTAGTCCTTCGGCGCCGGTCCGGTGGTGTGGCCGATGATCAATTCCGCATCCAAAAGCACGTGGCGCAGGGGCCGGTTGGGATCGGAGATTTGTTCCATCAAAATCTCAGCGCAAATTCGTCCGGCCATGCGCACAGACGAGCGGGTCGCTGTGTAAATCGGCTCGTTCGAGCCGTTGCGCAGATAGGACAAATCATCGTCATGCACGATCAGTGACACATCCTTGCCAATCTTGAGGCCGGAGGTGTCGAGCGCACGACGCACACCAAACCCGACAATGATTGAAGAGGCTAGGATCGCGGTCGGAGGTTGGTTGAGTGCGAGCATTTCCATGGTCGCAGTGAACCCGTATTCCTCTGTCATTTCAGAAGAGTAGCAAAGGTCTTTGTGCTCTTTGAGCGCCGCAGACGCCAGCGCCGCGCGGTAGCCTTCGCGGCGTTTCAGGGCGAAATCCATCGTCTCCAACCCGTTCAAAAGCCCAATGCGGCGATGCCCTAGGTCAATCAGAAACTCGGTGGCGCGCTCGAAGGCACGGGTGTTGTTCATATCGACCCACGAATATTCGCTTTCCTCAGCAATCCCTGAACGGCCATGCACGACAAAGGGCATGCCGATCTCGCGCAACAGGGCGATGCGGGGATCATTGGCTTTGGGGCCATGCACGATGACGCCATCGACCGAACCTTTGGCGGCGATTTTGCGATAGGCGTCGGCTTCCGTGCTGTCGGGCACGATCGACAGGATCATGTCGTAATTTTCGCGCGAATAAATTTCCGAGGCGCCGGCGATGAAATCGGTGAACACGGGGTTCACCACCTCATGTTCGGTCGACAGCGGGATCACATGGCCCACCGCATGATTGCGTCCGGTGGCCAATCCTCGGGCGCGGGTATTGGGGCTGTAATTGTGCAGCTTGGCGGCCTTCATCACCTTGTCACGGGTCACCTCGGAGACT
This sequence comes from Celeribacter sp. PS-C1, assembly GCF_019429625.1. Taxonomy (GTDB): domain Bacteria; phylum Pseudomonadota; class Alphaproteobacteria; order Rhodobacterales; family Rhodobacteraceae; genus Celeribacter. The sequence continues at coordinate 116,045 of NZ_JAHXRW010000004.1, read as the reverse complement.
TCGGGGTAACCATTTAAGGCCCGCGACACGGTGGTCTGGGACAGGCCGAGCAGGGTGGACAGCTCTTTCAGGTTCATCTTGGGCCTTTTTATTCGTGCACAGCGTGCACAGGATTTCCCTATGCTAACCGCGGCTTAGGGTCGCGGTAAAGTCTCTTCGCTCTGGCCGTGCTGGCTGGGGGATCTGTGGCTCTGACGTCAGGTCGCTTCGCTTCAATTGCAGAGGTTTTGCATGCTGAGTTCACTTGATGCTTGATCACGGTCATTGACTCCCAGGTTCGCTTCGGCAAGGCTTGGAGAGATGCCAAAGCGCTTTGAGTTCGGGGGAACCATTTGATTTCCCATCTGATAGCGCTAGGGTCGAACTGCCCATGTCCGGGTATGAAAACTGGGAGGTTTACATGAAAAAGACACTTTATTCCGGTGCCGCCACGCTCGCTTTGGTTGCGGGTGCCGCGCAGGCACAGGATTTGACGATTGCCGGTCCGTGGATCGGCGCCGACCAAGAGATGGTCGAACAGGTTTTGGCGGTTTTCGAAGAACAGAGCGGCCTTGATGTCGCCTATGTCGGGTCCGACAGTTTTGAACAGCAGATTGTGATTGATGCCGAAGCGGGCTCCGCGCCCAACATCGCCGTTTTCCCGCAGCCCGGTCTCGCCGCCGATATGGCGCGCCGTGGGTTCCTCACGCCGCTGAGCGAGGGGACGGATGAATGGTTGAAAGAGAATTACGCGGCGGGCGAAAGCTGGACCGCTTTGGGGACGTACACGGGTAAGGATGGCGCTGATCACCTCTATGCGTTTCCCTATAAAATCGACGTGAAATCTCTGGTTTGGTATGTGCCGGAGAATTTCGAGGACGCGGGCTATGAGATCCCCGAAACCATGGAAGAGCTCAAGGTGCTGACCGATCAGATCGTCGCAGACGGCGAGACGCCTTGGTGCATCGGTCTGGGATCGGGGGCGGCGACCGGCTGGCCCGCGACCGACTGGGTCGAAGATTTGATGCTGCGCACGCAGACACCGGACGTCTATGACGGCTGGGTCACCAATGAGGTGAAATTCGACGATCCGCGCGTGATCGAAGCCATCGAGGAATTCGGGTGGTTTGCCCGCAATGACGCCTATGTCTCCGGCGGGTCCGGTTCCGTGGCCTCGACAGATTTCCGCGACAGCCCGAAAGGCCTCTTTGCCTCGCCGCCGCAATGCTACATGCATCACATGGCCTCCTTCATTCCGGCCTTCTTCCCCGAGGACACGATGTTGGGCGAGGATGCGGATTTCTTCTACTTCCCGGCCTATGAGAGCAAAGATCTCGGCCAGCCGGTGCTGGGTGCAGGCACGCTTTGGGCGATCACCAACGACAGCCCCGAAGCGCATCAGTTCATGGAATTCCTGAAAACCACCGATGCGCATGAGGCGTGGATGAAACAGAAAGGCTTCCTGACGCCCTATAAGGCGGTGGACACCTCTGTCTTCTCCGACCCGACGCTGAAGAAAATGAATGACATTCTTCTCGGCGCGACCACCTTCCGCTTTGACGCCTCCGACCTGATGCCGGGTGGCGTGGGCGCTGGCTCCTTCTGGACCGGCATGGTCGATTACGCGGGCGGCGAACCTGCTGCGGATGTTGCCAAGTCGATCCAGGATTCCTGGGACGCTCTCAAGTAAGCGTTTGATTTGAAAACACTCCGGGCCCGTCTGGAAATGTGAGGGGCCCGGAGATGTCGCAGCCTCAGCGGGAGGCGCTGTGACGCGCTCAGACCTCGAAAAGGGGCAAACCGGCGCACGAACGGACCTGTGTCATGCCTGTGGCGCGGTCCTGTGAGAAGGGGAGAAGATATGCATCCGGCACTTCAGGGGCTTTTGACCATCGCCATCGGCGTGGGGGCCTGTATCGGTTATTTCTATTTTTCCAACATCATCCTCGACAAGGTGATCTTCCCCGCGCGGGGGCAGAATGCCGGGCGCAATATCAACCGCGCCAATCTGGTCCGACCTTGGCTGTTTCTCCTTCCGGGGCTTTTGGCCTTGGGGCTTTATCTGGCCTATCCGGTGGTCGAGACGCTGCGGCTGTCTCTCACCGACCGCGATCTCGGCGGGGCCTATGTGGGGCTTGAGAATTACCGTAAAATGTCCGGTGATCCGAAATTCTGGGAGGCGATGCGCAACAATGCCTTCTGGCTTTTGGTGGTGCCTGCGATGTCCACCGCTTTCGGGCTTTTGGTGGCGCAGCTGACCGACCGCATCCGCTGGGGCTCGATTGCCAAATCTTTGATTTTCATGCCGATGGCGATCTCTTTCGTCGGTGCTGCTGTGATCTGGAAACTGGTCTATGACGCGCGACCCTTGGGCACGGAGCAGATCGGTATTTTGAACGCGATCTATCTGGCGCTGGGGGGCGATCAGCCGATGAATTGGCTGACCATTCCGTTCTGGAACAACTTTTTCCTCATGGTGGTGCTGATCTGGATTCAGACCGGCTTTGCTATGGTGATCCTTTCAGCGGCGCTCAGGGGCGTACCTGAAGAGACCATCGAGGCCGCCATCGTGGATGGCGCCAACCCGTTCCAGATCTTCTTTCGCATCAAAGTGCCGCAGATCATGGGCACCATCGTTGTCGTCTGGACCACGATCACCATCGTGGTGCTCAAGGTCTTCGACATTGTCTTTGCGATGACCAACGGACAATGGGAGACGCAGGTGCTGGCGAATTACATGTACGACCAACTGTTCCGCGCCCGCGACTGGGGTGTCGGCTCTGCGGCGGCGATGGTGATTATGCTCCTGGTGACGCCCATTCTGGTGTGGAACGTCTACAACGCCCGCAAAGAGATGAAGTGAGGGGAGGGGATTATGGACAATATCGCCGGTAAGAAACCCGCTCTCGTTTGGGCAACGCATATTTCGGTCGCTTTGCTCGTCATCCTGTGGCTCTTCCCGACTGTCGGGCTGTTCGTCTCGTCGTTTCGCACGGCGGATCAAATCTCCAGTTCCGGCTGGTGGAAAGCGATGTTCCCGCAGGAACAGAACACGATGATCCGCACCGCAAGCCCTGAGACGCAGCAGCAGATCGACGGCAATTACGTCATCGAAGGCAATCTTTTCGCCGAAGAGGGCGGGGCGGCGGGTGAGATTTCCGCTTGGGGCATTTCGTCTCGCGATATTGCCGCCTACGCCCCTGGCGACACCGCCGATATGGGCGAGGACGGCCAGTTGACTGTTGCGGTCAACGGTGACTATCGCCTTGTGAATTCGACTGAATTTTCGGGCCGCCGCGGCGAGCGCGTGTTCCTGACCGCGATCACACCTCCGTCCTTCACCCTCGACAACTACCGCACGGTTCTGGTCGACGGGCAGGCCACCGACAAGATGGGCAAGGCGTTCATCAACACGTTGACCGTCACCATCCCGGCGACCGTCATTCCGATCCTGATCGCGGCCTTCGCGGCCTATGCTTTGGCTTGGATGGATTTCCGGGGGCGGGCATTCTTGATTGCCGTGATCGTCGGCCTTCTCGTGGTGCCGCTGCAACTGGCGCTCATTCCGCTGTTGAGCTTCCATGGCGCTGTCGTCGAATGGTTTATTGCCCTTGTTGGCACGCCGATGGAGGACAACGCGCGCCGCTTTGCCGAAGTGGGTGCTCTTGGCCGGATGTTCGGTTTTGAACCCGGCGACACGATCAATTCCAAGGGCTATCTGGGCGTCTGGGCGGCGCATACCGGGTTCGGTCTGCCGCTCGCGATCTATCTCTTGCGCAACTACATGGTCGGCCTGCCGAAAGACATCATCGAGAACGCCCGTGTGGACGGGGCCACGGATTTCCAGATTTTCACCAAAATCATCCTGCCGCTGTCCTTCCCGGCGCTGGCGTCTTTTGCGATCTTCCAATTCCTCTGGACGTGGAACGATTTGCTCGTGGCGCTCGTTTTCCTGATCGACAGTTCAGGAGAAACCACCGTGATGACGCGGCAGATCGTCGAACTTCTGGGCACCCGAGGCGGCAATTGGGAAATCCTCGCGACCGCCGCTTTCGTGTCCATCGCCGTGCCGCTGACGGTGTTCTTCTTCATGCAGAAATATCTGGTTCGCGGCCTTCTGGCCGGTTCCGTTAAATAACCAAAATGAGTGATCCTATGACCGCAACTTCCTCCTCCCCTGCGCATTTCACCCGTGAAAAAGACTGGTGGCGTGGCGCTGTCATCTATCAGATCTATCCGCGCTCCTATCAGGACAGCAACGGCGACGGGATCGGCGATCTTTTGGGTATCGTTCAGCGGTTGCCCTATATCGCCTCTCTCGGTGTGGACGCGATCTGGATTTCGCCCTTCTTCACCTCGCCGATGAAGGATTTCGGCTATGACGTTGCGGATTATTGCGATGTCGACCCGATGTTCGGCTCTCTCGCGGATTTCGACGCGGTGATCGACACAGCGCATCAATATGGCGTCAAAGTATTGATCGATCTGGTGCTCAGCCATACCTCCGACCAGCACCCGTGGTTTGTCGAGAGCCGTCAGGACAAGAGCAATCCGAAATCCAACTGGTATGTCTGGGCCGATGCGAAACCGGATGGCACGCCGCCCAACAACTGGCTGTCGATCTTTGGCGGCTCGGCTTGGCAATGGGATGCGGGGCGGCTGCAATATTACCTGCACAACTTCCTGACCTCGCAGCCCGATCTGAACTTCCACGAACCTGAAGTGCAAAAGGCGCTGCTCGATGTGGCCGAGTTCTGGCTACACCGTGGCGTGGACGGTTTCCGTTTGGACACGATCAACTTTTACACCCATGATGCCGAGCTGCGTGATAACCCGCCCTTGGCCCCCGAAGAGCGTCAGGCCAAGACGGCCCCGGCGGTGAACCCTTACACTTGGCAAAACCACGTCTATGACAAATCCCGGCCTGAGAACCTAGAGTTCCTGCGCAAGCTGCGCGCCGTGATGGAGCCGTTCAACGCCGCAGCCGTGGGCGAGGTGGGCGATGACCAACGCGATCTCGAAATCCTCGGCGAATACACCGCGGGCGATGATCTCATGCACATGTGCTACGCCTTTGACCTTTTGTCAGGGGATACGCCGACGCCCGAGTACATCAAGGGCGTGATGGACAAGGTGGCCGAGGTGGCCGCAGATGGCTGGGCCTGTTGGGCCTATTCGAACCACGATGTGGTGCGGCATATGTCGCGCTGGCACCTGGACCCGCAGGGCGCGCGAGCCTTCACGACGCTGATGATGTGTCTGCGCGGCTCGACCTGTATTTATCAGGGCGAAGAGCTTGGTCTGCCGGAAGCGGAGCTGAAGTTCGAAGATCTGCAGGACCCCTACGGCATTCAGTTTTGGCCGGATTTCAAAGGCCGCGATGGCTGCCGCACACCGATGGTCTGGGAACGCTCCCAGCATCACGGCGGCTTTTCCAGTGCAGGCCAGACCTGGTTGCCGGTGAGCGCGGATCACTACCCGCTGGCCGTCGCGCAGTCGGAATATGACCCGGGCGCGATCCTGCATCATTATCGCCGCGCGATTGCTTTCCGCCATGCGCATAAGGCGCTGATGACGGGAACGATGGAGGATATGCACGTCAACGGGCCGTGTCTGGTCTTTACGCGCAAGAATGACGAGGAAGAGCTGTTCTGTGCGTTCAACCTGTCCGATCAACCGACGAGCCTTGAGGCGCCGAAGGGCAATTGGCATCAGGTCGGCAGCGAATTGAACTCTGCCTCGCCGATGGAAGACGGCAAGCTGCATCTGGGCCCGTGGCAGCCCGCGATCATGCTGCGGTATAAGGTCTGAGGTTTAGGGAGGGGAGACGGCGATGGCTGATCTGAAACTGGAGAATGTCGCCAAGGTTTATGGCGGCAAGGTCGAAGTCCTCAAGGACATCAATCTCGACATCGCGACGGGCGAGCTGATCGTCTTTGTCGGCCCGTCCGGCTGTGGCAAGTCCACGCTCCTGAGGATGATCGCGGGGCTTGAGAAAATCTCCGGCGGCACGCTCGAGATCGACGGCGTTCTGGTCAACGACGTGCCGCCCGCCCAGCGTGGCATCGCGATGGTGTTCCAGTCTTACGCGCTCTACCCGCATATGACGGTCTATGACAACATGGCCTTCTCCCTGAAACTGGCCAAGAAGTCGAAGGAAGAGATCAAAGAGGGGGTGATGCGCGCCGCCCATATCTTGCAACTCGAAGACTATCTCGATCGTTTGCCTAAGGCGCTGTCAGGCGGTCAACGCCAGCGCGTCGCCATCGGTCGCGCCATCGTGCGCGACCCGAAGGTCTATCTTTTCGATGAGCCGCTCTCGAACCTCGACGCCGCGCTCCGCGTCGCCACCCGTCTCGAGATCGCGCAGCTTAAAGAGAGCATGCCTGACAGCACGATGATCTATGTGACCCACGATCAGGTGGAGGCGATGACCTTGGCTGACCGCATCGTGGTGCTGGCGAACAAAGGCATCGCGCAGGTCGGAAGCCCGCTCGATCTCTATGAAAAGCCCGACAATGAATTCGTGGCGCAATTTATCGGCTCGCCCTCGATGAACCTGATCCCCGGAGAGATCATCGAAACGGGAGCGGTAACCAAGGTCAAACTCGACGGCGAAGGCATTGCGACCTCCGAGATTCCGACGCAGCCCTCCGACATGGGCCGCCGCGTCAACATTGGCGTGCGCCCTGAGGACATGCATCTGGCCGAGGGCGAGGCCATTGTCGATGGCGTGGTGGATGTGGTCGAGGCGCTGGGTGAGGTGACGTTGCTCTATTTCGTGGCCGAACGTGGCCAAGAGCCCTTGATCGCCAAGCTGCCGGGTATCCACGCGGGGCTCAAAGGCCAGACGGTAAAACTCTCCGCCCCGCCGGAAAAAGTGCACCTCTTCGCCGATGGGCTATCGATGCGGCCGAAGGACTAAATTGAACGCATCCGCGTTAGATGGAAACCGCCTTCGGGTGGGGCCGCTGCATCCGGCGCTCACCCGGTTTTACGCATGATCGGCTGGTTGTTCTGATTGCGTTTCGTTTCAAACCCATTCAGGTGATCGACCAAGGAAACCATTTTCTTGTGCCCATAACTCCTTGGGTCAAAGTCGGGTCTGGCTGAGCGCAGTTTCTCGTGGACCTGTTGGATAAGATACCAATCGTCTTCTTGATCAATTGCGTCCATTGCAGTTTCGATAAGTTTTTTGGGGCTGGGAAGTTTCTTTTTCGTTGCCGGCGCAGTTACATTCTTCTTATCCGGACTGATCTTGGGAGCTTTCTCATCGTTCTCTAAGTTTTCGAGATAGATGAAGCGGTTACAGGCATTGCGGAAAGACACGGGCGTTTTTTGGAGTCCCATGCCGATTGCATCCATACCTTGCTCGCGGACGCGACTCGCGAGGCTCGTGAAATCACTGTCGGAAGAAATCAGGACAAACCCGTTAAATCGGCCCGTGTGCAGCAGGTCCATTGCATCAATAACCAAGGCGATGTCAGAGGCGTTCTTTTTCGTGGTGTTCGCAAATTGTTGCCGTGGAATAATTGCGTGTTCGGCGAGTTTGTCTTTTGTCCACCCTTGTATCGCGCCGCCACTGAAATCACCGTAAATGCGGCGTACACTGGCTTCGCCGAATGCAGCGATTTCTTCGAAGATGGCTTCTGCATGTTTGGCAGAAACATTGTCGGCATCGATTAAAACGGCGAGAAGCCTTTGTTTAGTGGCGGCAGCCATACGAAATATCTCCGGAAAACTCTTGAACCAGTGACACCAGATTAAGCGAAGATCGACAGGCTGGCTAGGTTTCCCACTGACGCGACATTGCGGCGCGGGGCAGGGTGCTAGAATGTCTTTTATGAATGCGTCACGAATGATATTCAAGCGACGCAATATGAGCGCGAAAGGCCCTTGAGAATGTCACAAACACCGCCCCGCATCATGCCCAAACCCTTCAACGCGCCGCCGCAAGGCCTCTGGCGCGCCACGCCGCCGGCGATCTTTCCGCCGATCTTGGGGCTTTTGGGGATGGGGCTCGCGTGGCGTCAGGCGGGGAACCTCTTGCCGTCTGCGCCCAACTGGATCGGGGAAATGATCTTGGGCGCTGTCTCCTTGCTCTACATTTTTGCGGTCGTGGCCTATCTGGCCAAAATGGCCCGCCGTTTTGGGGTCATCTTCGAGGATGTCAAAATCCTGCCGGGCCGCGCTGGTCTCTCCGCCATGACTGCCTCGGGCTTTCTCTTCGCCGCCACCATGGTGCCCTATAGCGTTGTCTTTGCAAAAGCCGTGCTGACTCTCGCCCTCGTCGGCCATGCCTTTGTTGCCTTCGCGATTATTGTCGGGATGATGCGCGGTCCTGCCGAACAGCGCCGCGTCACCCCGGTGTGGCATCTGTCTTTCGTCGGCTTCATCATCGCCCCTCTGGCGGCTGTCCCGCTGGGCTGGACCGGCTTGTCGCAGATCATCTTCACAACGACCCTGCCGATTGCAGCCGCCGTCTGGATCATTTCCGCGATGCAATTCGCCCGCGCCGATGTGCCGCCGCCGCTGCGTCCGCTTTTGGCGATCCATGTCGCTCCTGTGGCGCTTTTCGGCATCGTCGCCACGCTTTTGGGCTATACGACGCTTGCGGTGGCCTTCGCCTGGGTCGGGGTGACCGCGCTGATCGTCTATCTCGCCGGGATCCGCTACCTGACAAAGGGCGACTTCTCCGCGCTCTGGGGCGCTTTCACCTTTCCACTCGCGGCCTTCGCCAATCTGATGTTCGCGGCCGCCACGCTGCAACCGATGCCGTTTCGCCTCATCGGTGGACTAGAACTCGTCGCCGCAACGCTGGTGATCACCTATATTGCCGTGAAAATCATGCAGCTCTGGACCCGCGGCAAACTGGCCAAATCCACCAATGCCGCGACGGTTTGAGCTTTCTTCTTGGCAAAAATACTCAAAATAGGGCCACCTCTCCTAAGAGCGCGGCCCTAAATCTTGCGTGACATCTCGATGAAACCCACAAAACGCCCTTTCCATTGTGGGACATCCATGCAATAGGGACGTGCCAAACCGTATCCCCCATGGAGAGACCCGATGGAGATTCGCGAGGCGCTTACCTTCGATGACGTATTGCTTGTTCCGGCTGCATCTTCCGTGCTGCCGTCAACGGCGGACACCAAGACCTTTGTGACGAAGGCCATTCAGCTCAACATCCCTCTGATGTCCTCTGCGATGGACACTGTGACCGAGGCCCGCATGGCGATCGCCATGGCGCAGGCCGGTGGCGTGGGTGTGATCCACAAGAACCTCGACGTGGAAAAGCAATCCATCGAGGTCCGCCGTGTCAAACGCTTTGAGAGTGGCATCGTCTACAACCCGGTGACCCTCACTGCGAACCAGACCATCGCGGACGCTAAGGCGCTTTGTGCACAATATAATTTCACCGGCTTCCCGGTGATTGACGAGGCCCGCCGTGTGGTCGGCATCGTCACCAACCGTGACATGCGCTTTGCGACCTCCGACGACACGCCTGTGTCTCAGGTGATGACCTCGAATGACTTGGCCATCCTGCAAGAGCCCGCAGATCGCGACGAGGCGATTTCTCTGATGAAAGCCCGCCGGATCGAGAAACTGCTCGTGACGGATGCCAAAGGCCATCTGACCGGTCTGTTGACGCTCAAAGACACCGAACAAGCGGTGTTGAACCCCTCCGCCTGTAAAGACAGCCTCGGTCGTCTGCGCGTGGCCGCTGCGACCTCCGTGGGTGACGCGGGCTTTGAACGCTCCGCCGCTTTGGTGGACGCGGGCGTCGATATCATCGTCATCGACACGGCGCATGGCCATTCTCAAGGCGTTGTGGACGCCGTGGCGCGCGCCAAGAAAGAGTTCGGCGACAACGTCCAGATTATCGCTGGCAACGTTGCCACAGGCGAGGCCACCAAGGCGCTGATCGGCGCAGGTGCGGATGCGGTCAAGGTCGGCATCGGCCCGGGCTCGATCTGCACCACCCGCATGGTCGCAGGCGTTGGCGTGCCGCAGTTGACCGCGATCATGGATTGCTCGAAAGCCGCGGGCGATGTGCCGATCATCGCGGATGGCGGTATCAAATTCTCCGGCGACTTCGCGAAAGCCATCGCGGCGGGCGCCTCTGTCGCCATGGTCGGTTCGATGATCGCTGGCACGGATGAGAGCCCGGGTGAAGTGATCCTCTATCAGGGCCGGTCGTTCAAATCCTACCGTGGCATGGGCTCCTTGGGCGCCATGGCGCGCGGCTCGGCGGATCGCTATTTCCAAAAAGATGCAGCCTCCGACAAACTCGTGCCCGAGGGCATCGAGGGTCAGGTCCCCTACAAAGGCCCGGTCGGCACTGTGCTGCACCAGATGGTCGGGGGCTTGCGCGCCGCTATGGGCTATACCGGCTGCGCCACCGTTGCCGAGATGAACACGAACTGCCAGTTTACCAAGATCACTGGCGCAGGGCTCAAGGAATCTCACGTTCACGATGTGCAGATCACCCGCGAAAGCCCGAACTACCGGATCGGCTGAGCCGACCCGTTTGGATGAAACAACGACGGCGGCCTCCGGTCGCCGTTGCTTTTTGCAACAGACCCTGTTTTTGCTGAACACATGACACCCGCTGCTCGCCTTTCCGCCGCCATAGAGATTCTCGACGATGTGCTGATCGGCGAGAATGCCGAACGCGTTTTGACCACCTGGGCGCGCGGGCATCGCTTTGCGGGCTCGAAAGACCGAGCCGCGATCCGCGATCTGGTCTTCGATGCGATCCGGTGCCTGCGGTCTTATGGCTGGTTGGGCGGTGCCGGGCAGGGACGGCCTTCCGCGCGTCAGGTGATGATCGGCGCTCTGCGCGCTGCGGGCACCGATCCCGACACGTTGTTTTGTGAGGACCGCTTTGCGCCGCGTCCCTTGACCGACGATGAACGCGCGGCGGCCCCTGCGCTGGAGGATGCGCCTGTGGGTGTGCGTCTCGATTGCCCGGACTGGCTTTTGCCGCTTTACAAAGAGACGCTTGGTGAGAAGATGGAAGAGGTGCTGGCGGGGATGCGTCAGCGCTCTGATGTGTTCTTGCGGGTCAATGCCGCGAAATCGACGCTGGGCCATGCGTTGGAGCATTTGGCCAATGATGACATTGAGGCGGTGCCGCATCCGCTCTCGGAAACTGCGCTGAAAGTGACCAAGGGTGCCCGTGCCGTGGCCCGCTCACAGGCTTACCTGACAGGCCTTGTCGAGCTTCAGGACGCAGGCTCTCAGGCGATCATCGACGCGCTGCCGCTCGAAGACGGCATGTCGGTTCTGGATTATTGCGCGGGCGGGGGCGGAAAATCTCTCGCCATGGGCGCGCAGGCCAAGCTCACTCTGACCGCACACGACGTCGATCCGGCGAGGATGCAGGACATCGCGGCGCGGGCCGGGCGTGCAGGGCTTAAGATCACCACGGCGCGCAAATCTGAGCTTGCCTCAAACTACGATCTGGTGCTCTGCGATGTGCCCTGTTCCGGGTCGGGCGCCTTTTCCCGTAGTCCGCAAGGCAAATGGGCGCTGACGCCCACGCGGCTCTCCCATCTGGGCGCGATCCAATCCGATATTCTTGATGAGGTTGCGACTTTGGTGCGTCCCGGTGGATGCCTCGCCTATGCGACCTGTTCTCTTTTTGAGATGGAAAACGCCGGACAAATCGCGGCCTTCCTTGCGCGAAATTTAGAGTTTTTCCTTGAAAAACAGCGCTTGTTGAGCCCTCTCGAGGGCGGAGATGGGTTCTTTTATGCGGTTCTTCGACGCCAGAGTTGAGACTGTTTCGACTCCCGAAGGGAGAAAAATAATCCAACAATACAACTTTACCGGTAGCTCTTCACGTTCTAACGTGAAAGGGATCGGGCCTTAAAAGCACATTAACCAAACCGCTTTAAAACTCGATCTGAACAAAGGGTTCTTTCGAATTCTCTGATTTTTCCCGACGGCTGGGTCGGGCCATGAACGAGACATGCCGGATTGCAACGGCAGCACAGACGCATAGTCAAGGGGGACCGTGTGCAAACCACGATGACCGCAGGCCCATTGTCGAAACAGGCCGGACGGCTGGCACCCTATAGTTTGGCGATCGCCTTGGGCGGGGCTGTGTTATGCGGGAGTGCGTTGGTGATCCCCTTGCCGCGACTTGGCGTTATGGCTTTCGCCGTGGGGGCGGTGTTGCTTTGGGCCGCACTTCTCGTGACACTGCTGAGCAATCGTCAGAAACGGATGCAGCGCAGGCTTTATGCGGCTCTGTCCGCCTTTGTTGCCAATGATGCTGCGCCGTCTTTCACGACGGATTTGAACGGTGTGATCGGCTATGAAAACCGAGCCGCTGTTGCGCGGTTCGGGGGGCGCGGGGGAGAGACCTTGCTGGCAGCACTCGAAGACCTCTTTGCCGCCCCGGCCGCCACCCTCAGCCGCCTACAGTCGCGCGCGCTCGCGAAAGGCGCGGCCCGCGAAGACGTGGTGATGCGCCATGGCCATATGCGACTTGCGGTGCATTTGATTGGCGAAGACGGCTTTCTATGGCGGCTCGAAGATATGGCGGAGCGGGGCGGTGCGCTTGATGGTGATGCCATTTCCTTGCCGATGCTGACCTTGAGCAAGAATAACACCATTCTCTATATGAACGAACCTTTGCGTCGCTTGATCGGTCATCGCGAAAAGGCGCTGGACCGGATGATCACCGATCTGCCGATCCGTCCGGGCGATGTCCATGTTTTGGCCGGGGTCGAGGGCCGTGTCTATGCTCGTGTCGCCCAGTTTCAAAGTGGAGAGTCGGGGCGTAAGGAATTGTATTTCCTGCCGGAAACGACGCCGAATGTCGGCGAATGGGACGCGTTTGATGCGCTTCCTGTCGCGCTTTTAAAGGTGGCGGTCGACGGGCGGATTTTGCAGTCGAACCGGCACTCGCGTGAGCTTTTGTCGATCCCGACGCACGATCAATTGAGCCTGAGCGATCTGGTAGAGGGGCTCGGACGTCCAGTACAGGATTGGGTCACCGACGTCGCCATGGGGCGGGCGCGCAAACCTGAGTTCGTGCGGGCCTCGCGGCCCCAGAATGATACGTTTTTGCAGATTACCCTTAATCGCGTCGAGGGACAAAAAGGACACATTGAACTCATCGCGGTGCTGTCGGATGCGACCGAATTGAAATCGCTTGAGGCGCAATTCGTTCAAAGTCAGAAAATGCAGGCCATCGGTCAGCTCGCAGGTGGCGTGGCACATGACTTCAATAACCTTTTGACCGCAATTTCAGGGCATTGCGATCTTTTGTTGTTGCGTCACGACAAGGCGGATCCGGATTATAGCGATCTCGTGCAGATCCATCAAAACGCTAACCGCGCCGCCTCACTCGTTGGCCAGCTTTTGGCATTTTCGCGCAAACAGACGCTCAAACCCGAGGTCATCGACCTGCGCGACACGCTGTCTGATCTGACCCATTTGTTGAACCGCCTTGTCGGCGAAAAGGTCGCCCTGACCCTTAATCACGACGCGGGGCTTTTGCCGATCCGGGTGGACAAGCGTCAGCTTGAGCAAGTGATCATGAACCTCGTGGTGAACGCCCGCGACGCGATGCCGTCAGGGGGCGAGATCAAGGTAGAGACTCGCAACGAGGTTCTGCGCGAAGGGTTCATGCGCGACCGCGCGACGCTTCCTGCGGGCGAATATGTGATGGTGACCGTGTCCGATCAGGGGGTGGGCATTCCGCCCGAGCGGCTCCAGAAAGTCTTCGAGCCGTTCTACACGACGAAACGCACGGGCGAGGGCACGGGGCTGGGCCTCTCGACGGTTTATGGCATCATCAAACAGACGGGTGGCTTTATCTTTGTCGATAGTGTCGTGGGTTCCGGCACGGCCTTCACCATCTATCTCCCGGCGCATACGGCCCGTGCTGAGGCTGTGGTTGAGGCGGCGAGCAAACCGTTGCCTGATGTCGCGACGCAGGCGGTGCGGGGCTCTGGCGTGATCCTTCTGGTCGAGGATGAGGCGCCCGTGCGCGCCTTTGCCTCGCGCGCGCTGCGCCTGCGTGGTTATACCGTGATCGAGGCGGAGAATGCCGAGGAGGCGTTGGAAACGCTCGAAGATGGCAGCCTGCACATCGACGTGTTCGTATCCGACGTGATCATGCCGGGGATGGATGGGCCAAGTTGGGTGTCCGAAGCGCTCAAAGAGCGTCCGGGGGTTAAGGTGGTCTTTGTCTCGGGCTATGCGGAGGATCATTTTTCTGAGCAGCAATCGCGCATTCCGAATTCGACTTTCCTCCCAAAGCCGTTCTCTCTGTCCGAGCTGACCGCGACGGTGCAGGCGCAGTTTCACTGAGTGACACGGCGGCCATCGAAAATAATTTCGTGTCGCCGCATTTTCGCTACCATTCGTTAACCAATCTGGCCTCACAGTGATTTTCAGAAATTTAAGTTGAAATGTTCTCTTTTTGTGCTCATAAAGATAAATGAGAACAAGAGGCGAACACGAGCTCCGAATAGGACCCCGGCCCAAGCGCGCTACAGATTGTACGATGGACGCTGTGGAACGGGTGTGAAATAAGGAATTAAACAGATGGCAACGGCGACCAAAGATATGGCAAAGAACGACGGTAAACAGAACGGGGACAAGCAAAAGGCGCTCGACAGCGCGCTGGCCCAGATCGAGCGGCAATTTGGCAAAGGCTCGATCATGAAACTGGGCGCCGACAACCCGGTGCAGGAAATCGAGGCAACCTCGACGGGCTCTTTGGGCCTCGACATCGCGCTCGGCATCGGCGGCATTCCGAAGGGTCGGATCATCGAGATTTACGGCCCTGAGTCGTCGGGTAAAACCACGCTGACCCTGCATTGTGTCGCCGAAGAACAGAAAAAAGGCGGCGTTTGTGCCTTTGTGGATGCCGAGCACGCGCTTGACCCGATCTATGCGAAAAAACTTGGCGTCGATCTCGATGAGTTGCTGATTTCCCAGCCTGACACCGGCGAGCAAGCGCTTGAAATCGTGGACACTCTCGTTCGGTCCGGGGCCGTGAGCCTTGTTGTGGTCGACTCGGTGGCGGCGCTCACGCCCAAATCCGAATTGGAAGGCGACATGGGCGACAGCTCAGTTGGTGTGCAGGCCCGTCTGATGTCTCAGGCGATGCGCAAGCTGACCGGGTCGATCAGCCGCTCGAAATGCACCGTGATCTTCATCAACCAGATCCGTATGAAAATTGGTGTGATGTTCGGCTCGCCCGAAACCACCACCGGCGGCAACGCGTTGAAATTCTACTCCTCCGTGCGGCTTGATATTCGCCGCATCGGCGCGATCAAGGATCGGGACGAGGTGGTCGGCTCCGAGACCCGCGTGAAAGTGGTGAAAAACAAAGTCGCGCCGCCGTTCAAACAGGTGGAATTCGACATCATGTATGGCGAAGGCATCTCTAAAACCGGTGAGCTTCTGGACCTCGGCGTCAAGGCCGGTGTCGTGGACAAATCCGGCGCCTGGTTCTCCTATGGCGATGAGCGCGTGGGGCAGGGCCGTGAGAATGCGAAACGCTATCTCAAGGACAACCCGCAGGTCGCGCTTGAGATCGAGGATAAAATCCGTGCAGCCCACGGTCTTGATTTCGATCTCGGCGATGATTTCGAGAAGGACGATCTGCTCGACGACGAGTGAGTTCCTCCCGACAGTCAAATATTAAAGCAAAGGGCCGACGCGTTTCGGCCCTTTTTGCTGTCGCGCGTTATGGACAGCCTCGCGCGAGGACGGTAAACCGGCTTGAATGCCAAGAAAACCCGCAAGGACGCGCCCCACATGCCCAGCGTGAACGACATCCGCTCTACCTTTCTCAACTATTTTGAACGCAACGGTCACACCGTCGTGGACAGCTCGCCGCTTGTGCCGCGCAACGACCCGACCCTGATGTTCACCAACTCCGGCATGGTGCAGTTCAAGAACTGCTTCACCGGGCTGGAAAAACGCGATTACGTGCGGGCCACCACGGCGCAGAAATGTGTGCGCGCAGGCGGCAAGCACAACGATCTGGACAACGTCGGCTACACAGCGCGGCACCACACGTTCTTTGAAATGCTCGGCAACTTTTCCTTTGGCGATTACTTCAAACATGAGGCGATCCCCTTTGCCTGGGAGCTGATCACCCGCGATTTCGACATCCCGAAGGACAAGCTTTACACCACCGTCTATCACACCGATGACGAAGCGTTCGAGATTTGGAAAAAGGTCGGCGTGCCGGAGGATCGGATCATCCGCATCGCCACCTCTGACAACTTCTGGCAGATGGGCGACACCGGGCCTTGTGGTCCCTGCACCGAGATTTTCTACGATCACGGCGATCACATCTGGGGCGGCCCTCCGGGCAGCCCGGAAGAGGACGGGGATCGTTTTATCGAGATCTGGAACCTCGTGTTCATGCAGAACGAGAAATTCGCCGATGGCACAATGACCGATCTCGACATGCAGTCGATCGACACCGGCATGGGGCTTGAGCGGATTTCGGCGCTCTTGCAGGGCTCGCACGACAACTACGACACCGACATGATGCGCGCGCTGATCGAGGCCTCTGCGCATGCGACCTCCGTCGATCCCTATGGTGACAAGAACGTGCACCACCGGGTGATCGCGGACCACCTGCGCTCGACCTCTTTCCTCATCGCCGATGGCGTGATGCCGTCGAATGAGGGCCGGGGCTATGTGCTGCGCCGGATCATGCGCCGCGCGATGCGTCATGCGCACCTCTTGGGGGCGAAGGACCCGATCATGCACAAACTCGTGCCGGAACTGGTGCGCCAGATGGGCGACGCCTATCCGGAGCTGCGCATCGGTCAGGCGATGATCGAAGAGACGCTGAAGCTCGAAGAAACCCGTTTCATCCAGACGCTGGATCGCGGTCTGAAACTTTTGGAAGACGAGCTTGTGGACCTGCCTGAGGGCGAAAAGCTTCCGGGCGAGGCGGCGTTCAAGCTTTATGACACCTACGGTTTCCCGCTCGATCTGACACAGGATGCGCTGCGCGAAAAAGGCGTGGAGGTCGACACCTCCGGCTTCGATAGCGCCATGGCCGAACAAAAAGCCAAGGCACGTGCGGCTTGGGCCGGCTCCGGCGAAGCGGCGGATGCGACTGTCTGGTACGACATCGCCGAGGACAAAGGCACCACGGAATTCCTAGGTTATGACACCGAGAAGGCCGAGGGCGAAGTCGTGGCGCTCGTCAAAGACGGCGCGCGCGTGGACAGCGTCAAAGAGGGCGACACGGTGCAAATCGTGGTCAACCAGACGCCGTTCTATGGCGAGTCCGGCGGTCAGGTCGGCGACAGCGGCGTGATCCGCGTGGAAAAATCCATCGCCAAAGTGACCGACACGAAAAAGGTCGCGGGTGTCTTTATCCATTTCGCCACCATCGAGACCGGCGAGATCAAAGTTGGCGCCCCTGCCGCGCTCGAGGTCGATCACGCCCGCCGGAGCGCCATCCGCGCCAACCACTCCGCGACGCACCTTTTGCACGAGGCGCTGCGCGAAGCTCTGGGCGATCACGTCGCACAGCGCGGGTCGCTGAACGCGCCGGATCGTCTGCGCTTCGACTTCTCGCACGCAAAGGCGCTCAGCGCCGAGGAAATCGCCAAGGTCGAATCCGACATCAACCTCTACATCCGCCAAAACACGAGCGTCGAAACCCGGATCATGACGCCCGATGACGCACGTGCTTTGGGCGCGCAGGCGCTTTTCGGCGAGAAATATGGCGAAGAGGTGCGCGTGGTTTCCATGGGCACGGCGGACACCGGCAAGGGCACCGATGGCAAGACCTATTCCATCGAGCTTTGCGGCGGCACCCATGTCAAACGCACGGGCGACATCGGCCTTTGTGTGATCCTCGGCGACAGCGCGTCGTCGGCCGGTGTGCGCCGGATCGAGGCCCTGACTGGCCAGGCGGCTTTGGCGCATCTAGAGACCGAAGCGCACCGCGCGGGCGAGATCGCGGCGCTGCTCAAAACCCCGGTCTCCGAGGTCGTGGAGCGCGTGAAATCCCTGTCGGATGAGCGCAAGCGCCTCGAACAGGAAGTCGCCAATCTCAAGCAGCAAATTGCACTTGGTGGTGGCATGGGCGGCGGCGCCAAAGGCGGCGCCGAGGCGCAGGATGTGAACGGCATCCCGTTCCTCGCGCAAGCGCTGCAAGGCGTTTCCGGCAAGGACCTGCGCGGCTTGATCGATGCGCATAAAAACAACCTCGTCTCCGGCGTGATCCTGTTGATCGCCGAAGAGGACGGCAAAGTGGCGGTCGCCTGTGGCGTGACCGACGACCTGACCGACAAAGTCTCCGCCGTGGATGTGCTCAAGGCCGCTGTGCCTGCGGTCGGCGGCAAAGGCGGCGGCGGCCGTCCGGATATGGCGCAGGGCGGGGGCAAGGACTTCTCCGGTGCCGATGCCGCGATTGCTGCCGCAGAAACCCTGTTGAAAGGATAAGCCATGCCCGCGCTCTGGATTGCCCATGTGACCGTCACCGACGAGGAGGCCTACGGCAAATACGCCAAGCTGGCCGGTCCGGCCATCGCCAAACACGGCGGCAAATTCATCGCCCGAGCGGCACGTTATGTGCAGCTTGAGGGCAAGGACCGCCCGCGCAATGTGGTGGCGAAGTTTGACACGGTCGAGGCCGCTGTCGCCTGCTACCACTCGCCGGAATACCAAGAGGCGCTAAGCCATGCCAAGGGTGCCTCTGAGCGGGAGCTTTTGGTGGTCGAAACGGAAGAGTAAGACCCTTCACATGATGTGAAAACGGCGCGGGAATTTCCCGCGCCGTTTTTCATGCCTAAAAGGGATTTTTTGCCGCGCGATCAGTCGCGAGCGAGTTTGTGCCCTCGTGCAACAATTCCTCAATCGCATCGGCGAGATGTTCCCGATCAATGTGATCATCGCCCGCCGCGACTCGGATCAGATGTGCGCGGTGCAGCACATGGGTGTGTGTAAAGCCCAAAGGCGGCTCAAACCGGTAAGAGGCCAGCTCGATCAACATGCCATTGGGTTCGCGGAAGTAGATCGAATCCATAAAGCCCCGATCTTTGACGCCCGAGTGTTTCACCCCGCGTGCGTCGAGCCGGTCCACCACCTGATCAAAGGTCACTTTCGAGACATTGAACGCCAGATGGTGCAGCGAGCCCGGCCCCTGATCAATCCGGTGCCGCCCCGGTTTGCGATCCTCCGAGGTGAAGACCGTGATCAGTCGCCCGTCGCCCGGATCGAAATAGAGATGGCCTTGTTCCGGCGCGTCCAGATTGGGTTGGTCAAAGACGAAGGGCATGCCCAAAACGCCCTCCCAAAAGTCGATGGTCGACTGTCGGTCGGCGCCGGTGATGGTGATGTGATGCACGCCCTGAGTTTGAATTTTGCGCATGGCGACCCTCCTTTATGGAAGAACGATAGCGCAATCATCGCCAATCTCTAAGCCCGGAGTGTCAAACCGCTCGCACAGTCTCTGCGCAGGATTGCGAAAAAGGCCCGCCGGTGAGGGCGAGCCTTTGTTTTCATTGCAGCTGAAATACTCAGAAGACTTAGATCTGAGCCGCCTTGGCGTTGCGCTTGCGCTCGTGCGGGTCGAGGTAGCGTTTGCGCAGACGGATGCTCTCCGGCGTCACTTCGACCAGCTCGTCATCGTTGATGTAAGCGATGGCTTCTTCCAGAGATAGCGTCACCGGCGTCGTCAGGCGCACCGCATCGTCCGTGCCGGAGGCGCGCACGTTGGTGAGTTTCTTGCCTTTGAGCGGGTTCACTTCAAGATCGTTATCGCGCGAATGCTCGCCGATGATCATGCCTTGGTAGACCTTGGCTTGAGCGCCGATGAAAAGCTTGCCGCGCTCTTCGAGGTTCCACAGCGCGTAGGCCACGGATTCACCGTCTTCCATGGAGATCAGAACGCCTTGACGACGGCCCGGGATCGGGCCTTTGTAGGCGGTCCAGCCGTGGAACACGCGGTTCAAAACGCCGGTGCCGCGGGTGTCGGTGAGGAATTCGCCGTGATAGCCGATGAGACCGCGCGACGGCACATGCGCGATGATGCGCGTTTTGCCGTTCTGCTGTTTCATCTCGGTCAGATCGCCTTTGCGGGCGCCCGTCAGCTTCTCGATCACGGCGCCGGAGTATTCGTCATCCACGTCGACCGTGACTTCTTCGACCGGTTCCATGCGCTGGCCGTCTTCTTCTTTCATGATCACCTGCGGGCGGGAGATCGACAGTTCGAACCCTTCGCGACGCATGTTTTCAATCAGAACGCCCATTTGCAATTCGCCACGACCGGAGACCTCAAAGGCCTCGCCGCCGGGGGTGTCCTTGACCTTGATCGCGACGTTGGTTTCGGCCTCTTTCATGAGACGGTCACGGATCACGCGGGATTGGACTTTCTTGCCTTCGCGGCCAGCCAGCGGGCTGTCGTTGATGCCGAAGGTCACGGTGATGGTCGGCGGATCGATCGGCTGGGCTTCCAGCGGCTCATCGACTTCGAGCGCACAGATCGTGTCGGACACGGTTGCTTTGGTCATGCCCGAGAGGGACACGATGTCGCCCGCGATAGCTTCGTCGATCTCAGCCATGGCCAGACCGCGGAAGGCCTGGATTTTCTTGACCTGGAATTGCTCGATCTTTTGGCCGTTGCGGGTCAGAGCCTGCACGGTGGCGCCGGCTTTGATCTTACCGCTTTCAACGCGACCGGTCAGAAGGCGGCCGAGGAAGGGGTCGGAGCCGAGCGTGGTGGCGAGCATTTTGAACGGCTCGTCCTGATGCTTAAGCTGACGCGGGGCCGGGACGTGGTTCAGGATCAGGTTGAACAGCGCATCGAGGTTCTTGCGCGGCCCATCGAGCTCTGCGTCACACCAGCCGGAGCGACCGGAGGCGTAGAGATGCGGGAAGTCGAGCTGATCGTCATTTGCGTCCAGGGAGGCGAAGAGGTCGAAACATTCGTCCAGCGCGCGGTCGGGTTCTGCGTCCGGTTTGTCGACTTTGTTCAGGACAACGATCGGGCGCAGGCCGAGAGCCAGCGCTTTCGAGGTCACGAATTTGGTCTGCGGCATCGGACCTTCGGCGGCGTCCACCAATAGGACAACGCCGTCCACCATGGAGAGGATGCGTTCGACTTCGGCGCCAAAGTCGGCGTGGCCGGGCGTGTCGACGATGTTGATGCGATGGCCTTTCCATTCGACCGACGTGGCTTTCGCCAGAATGGTGATGCCGCGCTCACGCTCCAGATCGTTGGAGTCCATGGCGCGTTCGGTGGTGGCCTGGTTTTCGCGGAAGGTGCCCGACTGTTTCAGAAGCTCGTCCACGAGCGTGGTTTTGCCGTGGTCAACGTGGGCGATGATGGCGATATTGCGAAGATCCATAGGGTAGGGGTTTCCGTGGTGAAAATGAGTTGGCTTGCGCCTACCTCGGTCCGGGACAAAAAGCCAGACGTAAAACCGCATTTGAGAGGTTTTAGGCGGTTTGCGCGGCCCGCAAGCCGTTCCGGTGCCGGTTTCTGTGTCGGAACGGGGACAAGCCGCCGAAATTTTACCTTTGCAAATTCAAGCGATATCCGATTTTTAAAAAAGATAATTCTTCTCAAATAATAAGGGACATTGAGAGTGCAAGACCAAGAGTATCGCCCGGTGGTGTTTTCCGGGACCGCACGCGAATATTTCGGCGTGTGGATTGTTAACCTCCTTTTGAGCATCGTGACGCTCGGCATTTATTCGGCTTGGGCCAAGGTGCGCCGGTTGAAATATTTCTACCAACATACCGAGATCGAGGGTCGTCGTTTCGACTATCACGCCACCGGCAAACAGATTTTCATCGGGCGTTTGATCGTGATCGTCGCCTATGTCGTGTTCCAGATCATTGTGACCGTGCTGCCGCCGCTGGGGCTTCTTCTTCTTCTCGTGCTGATCCTCTACGTGCCGACACTGATCAACAAAGCCTATCGGTTTCACGCCCGCATGACCTCGTGGTCCGGGCTGCGTTTCGATTTCGAGGGCAACTATTGGGGCGCGTTGCGCACCATGCTGCTCTATCCCATTCTGGCGGTGTTTACGCTCTATCTGGCGCTGCCGTTCGTGATCCGCGCACAGCACAGCTATTCCACTAATAATCACCGCTATGGCACGGCGAAATTCCACTTCGAAAGCCCCATCGGCCCGTTCTACAAAGCCTTTGTCCTCGCGATCCTCTGGATGCTGGTGATCGGCGGCATCGGCCTTTGGGCCATCGGCGCGGGCGAGGTTTTCACCGCACTCGCAATGGAAACTGCGGATCCCACCCCGGAGATGATGATCCGCTTTGGTCTGATCTATGTGGTGGCTTTGGTGGCGCTTGTGCCGATGGCTTTCATCTACAAGGCGTTCTTGCGCAACGCCGTCTTTGCGGGCACCCAGTTGGAAGGCGGGCATAAGTTCCGTTCGACCATTTCGCCGGCGGGTCTTCTGTGGGTGGCGTTTTCCAACGCGTTCCTCGTGGTGATTTCCCTGGGTCTTTTGACCCCGCTCGCGAGCATCCGCATGACGCGCTATCTGGCGGCTAACACCTTTGTCGCGCCCAATGGCTCGCTTGATGAGTTTGTTGGCGGTGAAGCCCAGAAAACCTCGGCCATCGGCGATGCCTATGTCGATTTCGAGGGTATTGATCTCGGCGTGGCCATGTAAGCCATGGCGGACAGCTATTCACCGGTTCGGGGGCAAGCCTATGCCCCCGGCACCTCCCGGCTCATCGCGGCGGAGCTTCAGCGCTCAGGGCTTGAGCTTCGTCTGTGCGATGCAGCGGGGGAGGTTCTCGCGCGAGGCACCCCCATCGATCACGAGGTCGGACCGGCGGGGCGCGATATTTTGTCCTTTGACGAAGGCATGCGGTTTGAGACGACGGACCGCGAGGGCCTTCGCGCGCTCGGCGTGGTGACGACAGGCGGCTGGCTCGCGCGGCTCGAAGGCTGGCATCCGCGTCTGGCGCTTCTCGCGGTTGTGTGCATTTTGGGGGCTATCGCGATTTGGCGCTGGGGGCTGGACCTTTTGGTCTCTCTCGCGATTTTGGCAACGCCTGCGCCCGTGGTCACAAGCATGGATCGCGGCAATATGCTGATGATCGACCGCACCTTTGCAGAGGAAAGCGATCTCTCTGATGCGCGGCAAGCCGAGATCCGTGATATTTTCGATGCGCTGCGTTCTGTGGCGCCCGAGGCACCATACGGGGCCTATACGCTTGAGTTTCGCGACATCGACGAGATGGGGCCGAACGCCTTCGCATTGCCGGGCGGCACCATTGTTGTGACCGATGCTTTGATCGAGCAATTTGGCGATGCCGATGTGATCGCGGGCGTGTTGGGGCATGAGATGGCCCATATCAGTGAACGCCATTCGCTGCGCCAACTCTATCGGTCGCTGTCGGTCTATGTGCTGATCGGCATGATGGCGGGTGATGTTGGGCCGGTGCTCGAGGATCTCATCCTCGACGGCGGTGTGGTCCTCTCGCTGGCCTATTCTCGCACCCATGAGCGCGCGGCGGATGACGTCGGCGTGCGCACGGCGGAGGCCGCGGGGTATGACGGTGCAGCCTTGGCCGGGTTCTTTGAGGAGTTGGATCGGCGTTATGGCGGTCTGGCGCCCGAGTGGATGTCGACCCATCCGGACTCAGCGGACCGGGCCGCGCGCATTCGCGAGATGCAATAGTGATCAGGCGGGCGTTGGCCCGCCTGACGCACTTAATGCGAAGAGGTCTGAGAAAACAGGTGGATCACCAGCACGCCCGCGATGATCATCGACATGCCAAGGATCGCCGGGAAGTCGAGCTTTTGCCCCAAAAACACCAGCCCGATCACAGAGATCAGCACAATTCCCAACCCTGACCAGACCGCATAGGCAATGCCGACGGGCACAACTCTGAGCGTTTGCGACAGGAAGTAGAACGACAGCCCGTAGGACACCACGAGGATGAGGACGGGGATCAGCTTGGTGAATTGCTGGGACGCGGCCATGGCTGTGGTGCCGACAACCTCAAAGCAGATCGCAAGAATGAGAAAAATATATTGGGTCGGCATCGGGCACTCTTTTCGGATTACACGTTGTTTTACATAGCAATATAACGATCGCGGCGGTGGTTGATGGCGATCACGAGGTTGACGACAATCGCGCCCAACAGAGAATAGAGCACGAGCGGCAAGGGCAAGACGAAAAAGGCGACCGCAAAGAGGCAGGCGTCAAAAGCCAGCTGGACATAGCCCGCTTTGAAGCCGGTCGCGTCCTG
Organism: Celeribacter sp. PS-C1; assembly: GCF_019429625.1. GTDB lineage: Bacteria > Pseudomonadota > Alphaproteobacteria > Rhodobacterales > Rhodobacteraceae > Celeribacter. The sequence continues at coordinate 91,826 of NZ_JAHXRW010000004.1, read as the reverse complement.
AAGATAGAGCGCGAGAATGCCAAGGCCGCCGAGAGAGCCGCCGTGCCGGAAGATCGCCATGAGGCCGGCACCCGTCATGAAACCAACCATCACCGCACCGAACCACGGCGTGAGCCCTTCGAAAGAGACCATGGTGGGGAACCATTCGGAGAGCACGGAAATCAGCGCCACGTTGATAAAGGTTTTGCCCACGAACACCTTGCCCATGCGTTTGTAACCGAACCAGTAGAACGGCAGGTTCACGGCAAAAAACACCCAGCCGAAGGGCAGGTCGGTGACATAGGAAATCAACACGGCCAGCCCGGCCATCTGACCTGTGATCAGCCCCAAAGAGCGCAGCATCACGAGGGCGAAGGCACACATGGAGGTGCCGAAAAGATAGGCCTGAAGGTCCTCGAACCACGTGTGTTTTTCGGGCTTTTGCGCGTCCGTCGGCATGGTCTTTTGTCTGTCCTCTACGGTGTCTGTGGGCGGTCTTAATCGGCGATATACCGGTCGCGGCGGTGATTGAAGGCGATCACACCATTCAAGATCACCGCGCCCAAGAGCGAATACAGGACACGGGTCGGTTCGAAAAGAAAGAAGGCGACGGTAAAGAGCACAGCGTCGAAGCAGAGCTGCACAACGCCCGCGCGGATTCCAAAGCGGTCTTGTGCGTAAAGCGCGACCACACCGAGACCACCCAGAGATCCCTTGTGTCGAAACGTGCCCAAAAGCCCGTAGCCCGTCAGGATACCGAAAGCGATGGTGCCGAAGAGTGGATCGAGATGCGAGAATGTCATCCAGTCCGGGATCACCGCCACAAGAATTGAGAGGATCGTCACGCAAATCGCTGACTTTATTGTGAATTCAGCGCCCATACGGAACCAGGCCAGCACATAGAAGGGGATGTTGATCAGCCAGAATACCCAGGAAAACGAATAGCCCGTCAGGTAGGAAATCACCAAGGCGAGGCCTGCGGTCTGGCCGGTGATGAACCCGAGCTGGGCAATGATCGTCAGGCCGATCGCGGTCGTGATCAGCGCAATGGAAAAACCCTGAGCATCCTCGAAGAGGCTGTGTTTCTGGGCGTTTTGTGGGATCGGCATAGGGGCTGGCATAGGGCAGATTTAGGACAGCTTTACTGACCTGTCCAGCGAAATCTGAGCGACATGATCTTGGCGCGGTCATGACCCGTGCGCGTGATGAAAAGAATGGCACACGCTTCGCGAGGTGGGGCTTATTCGACCCAGAGACGTTGGGCCTGAAACAACACCAAGGTTTCGGCCAGTTGCGGGGCGGAGGAGGGGGCGGAGGCCCCACTGGCACGGCTCATCTGCGCCTCTTCCAGTTTGAAAAGCTGGGTCGAGAGGCGCACGGTGTCCTGACCATAGCGCTGCGCCAAGGCAAGCTCGGAGCGGGTTTTGGCGATGAGATCGACCGGGGCGTCGGCGTCGAAATCCTCGTCGCCGATGCCGTAAACGCTGCCGGAGGCCTCCATCTCTGCATGATAGGCCGCACCTTGGCGTTCGAGCGACATGGCAAAGCCAAGATCGTCAAAGCGCGCGACTTTGAGATCGGCGGTCAGCGCGTCGATCTGGGCGGGTGTGATCTTTGTCAGGTCATATTTGGCAAAGACATCGGCCGCGCCTCGGATGGTTTTGCGCGCGGCGGAGGTGTCCCACGGGCCTTCGCTTTGATCCGTATCCTTACTGGCACTTTTCCGGTTCTGAGTGTCCGCTGCGACAGAAGAACCGCCGGCATCCTGAGCGGCGGTTTTCGGGTCTTGCGGGTCCTGACGCAGGCGCGATTGCGCCCAAAGCTGTGCGGCAGAGGAAATCTGCATGATCGGGAAACCTTCTGTTCTCCGTTTCCGAAGAACATAGTTCCACGAGGATTAAGGCCAATATAACAAATAAAAGTTTCGCGGATTTTCGCCCGCGCAATCTGAAGCTTTTGGTTAATTAAATGTGGGACTTAGCCGATCAAAAGCGACAGCCCCAGAAGCGTCGCAACGGCCCCCAAGAGACGCGGGCCATAGGGCAAGGCGCGACCCGTGAGTTGGGCGGCCATGATGCCAGCGGCATGAAGCGCGGCGGTGGCGATCACGAAGCCCAGGCCAAAGCCAAGCGCATTGGCCGCACCAAGTTCGGCGCCATGGGCATGACCGTGGAATAGGCCGAACAGGGCCACGATGGCCACGCCGCCGGCCAAAGCCGGTTTGACGGCGAAGGTGGCCAGAAGACCGATCAGGATCGCGGATGCGAGGATCATAGGTTCGACGAAGGGCAGGGACAGGCCCGTGATGCCGCCGAAATAGCCCAGAGCCATCGCGCCGACGAATCCGGCGGGAATGGCCCAGACCGCTTTGCCACCGATCTGAAGGGCCCAGATGCCGACGGCGACCATGGCGATGATATGATCGAGGCCAAAGAGCGGGTGGGACGCGCCCGCCATGAAAGACCCCTGCTGTGCCGGCGGCAGGTGGGCGAGAGCGGGGCTGGCGGCAAGAGCGAAGAGGCCGGTCAGAAGGTGTTTTTTCATAACTGTCCCTGAGTGTTATTCGTGGATGTTGAGGGGCGCACCAGGTTGGGCGCTCATTCTCACAACCTGACGAAGTGCCGCCGGAGAGGCAAGGGCTGGCGGGCCGTTGCGGCGAAAAGGTCACGCTTTCGTCGGGGAAGAAAAAAGCCTTTGCCTGAATTTCGGGCGTCCGTCATGTTGATCTTATTGAAACTGGCCACATTGGAGGGCGACATGACTGTTATCACGCAACGCACCCTTCGAGGACACGCCGGACGCGGACAAAACCGTTCGGCTGGGGTTCAACGTGGGCAGGGAGCATGCGACGCTCGACGATCTTAACAGATATTTTCCCTGAAAACGCGCCTCTGCCGGGCTCTGTCTTCGTGATGGGCCGGTTCATGACCTGTGTTTGAACGTCTGTTCAGTCTTACAGGTGGCGCCGCCCATATCCTTACAAATCTTCATAAAAGGCCGGCTTTTGTCGGGCATTTCTCATGTTGGATACTCTTCCTCCCGCGCCGCTCTCGCTGCGGCATCACCTTGAACCCTTGATCGAAAACCACGGCTTTTGGCCTGTGCTCAAGGCGGCTTTTGCCGCGCGGCGCGCGCTGAGGCATGACGCGCGTTTGGCCAAAAGCCTCGCCCATCTGAGCCCGCATCTGCGGCATGACATCGGTCTTCCGCCAGAGGCGCCGCCGGAACGGAACTATCGGCTGTGGCTGCGGTAGAGCATGAAAAAAGGCCGGGGCGTGGAAGCCCCGGCCATCTGTGGCGGAATGGACTGGGGGTCTTATCCCGCCAAAGCTTTGTTCAGGTTCTCGTCGATTTTCTCAAGGAAGCCCATGGTGGTGAGCCAGGCCTGATCCGGGCCGACGAGAAGGGCGAGGTCTTTCGTCATGAAGCCGCTTTCGACCGTGTTGACGATGGTTTTCTCCAAAGTGGTGGCAAAGCGCATCAGCTGTTCGTTGCCATCGAGTTTCGCGCGGTGCTTGAGGCCACCGGTCCATGCGTAGATGGAAGCGATCGAGTTGGTCGAGGTCGCTTCGCCCGCTTGGTGCTGGCGGTAGTGGCGGGTCACGGTGCCGTGGGCCGCTTCGGCCTCGACGATCTTGCCATCCGGCGTCATCAGCTGCGAGGTCATCAGGCCCAGCGAGCCAAAGCCCTGTGCCACGGTGTCGGATTGCACGTCGCCATCGTAGTTCTTACAGGCCCAGACGAATTTGCCAGACCATTTCATCGCGCAGGCGACCATGTCGTCGATCAGGCGGTGTTCGTACCAGATGCCGGCCTTTTTGAAGTCTTCGGCAAATTCCTCGTCAAAGACCTCTTGGAAGATGTCTTTGAAACGGCCGTCATAGGCCTTGAGGATGGTATTTTTGGTCGACAGATACACCGGCCAGCCAAGATTGAGACCGTAGTTCAGCGAGGCGCGGGCGAAATCGCGGATCGAGTCGTCGAGGTTGTACATCGCCTGATAGACGCCCGCAGAAGGCGCGTCATAGACGACTTTCTCGATCACCGTGCCGTCTTCGCCCTCGAATTTCATGGTCAACTGCCCCTTGCCGGGGAAGCGGAAATCGGTGGCTTTATATTGGTCGCCAAAGGCGTGGCGGCCCACGACGATGGGGTCGGTCCAGCCGGGCACAAGGCGCGGCACGTTTTTGCAGATGATCGGCTGGCGGAAGACGACCCCGCCCAGAATGTTGCGGATCGTGCCGTTGGGCGAGCGCCACATTTTCTTGAGATTGAATTCCTCGACGCGCTGCTCATCTGGCGTGATGGTCGCGCATTTAACGGCAACGCCAACTTCTTTGGTTTTCTCAGCCGCATCGATGGTGATCTGATCTTCAGTCTCATCACGGCTCTCGATACCCAGATCGTAATAGAGCAGATCGATGTCGAGATAGGGCAGGATGAGTTTCTTTTTGATGAAATCCCACATGATGCGGGTCATTTCATCGCCGTCCATTTCGACGATTGGGTTGTCTACCTTGATCTTGGTCATCTGGGGGAGCTCCATGAGATATCTGGAAGAGTCGGTTTTGTTTTAGCCTAGTTCGGGGCGGAGTGAAATGGCCTTGTATGCCATTGCATACATTTTTCGCAGTTTTGAAATCGACAGACGTTGAGCGTCACTTGTGTCGATGAGGTTTGATATCACGAATGATTGTTTCAAATTTGCAACGACGTTTCTCCGCGACCTAGATTTATTCTTGATAAAAACAGTAAGATTTTGTAGGCGCAACATGCTGGCTCCGATCCGGAAGGCGGAGTGACCAGGTAGCGACAGCCCCCAAGACGTCAGCACATCGAAAATGCAAACGATGAGGGGGTTTCCATGACCACTTTGACCCGGACCGCTGGGGTCCGTCTGCGCCTGCAGTGCAGTGTCGCCATTCTAGTTTCCTGTTGTCCGATCGCCACGTTCGCGCAAGACATTACTGTCCTTGATCTGATCGTGGTCGAGGGCAATATAAATGACACCAGTGTCCAGACGCTGTCTGGCGGCGAGACCGTGTTGTTGGAGGGCGAAGCCGTCAGCGACAGCTACACCGGCGATGTCGCGACCGCGCTACGTTCCGTGCCGGGGGTGTTCACGCGCTCGCCGGGGGACAACCCCGCCGTCACGGTCAACATTCGCGGGATGCAGGGTTTGGGCCGCGTCAACACGATGATCGACGGCATCCCACAGACGTTCCGCAACATGTCGGGGCATGGCGGGTCCTATGACGATCAGGTCTTTGTCGATCCGGGTCTCGTCGCGGGGGCGGATGTCGCCAAAGGCGCTGTGGCGGGGCCCGCGGGGATGGGCGCGCTGGCGGGGGCCGCGAATTTCCGCACCATCGGCATCGACGATGTGCTCGATGGGGAGAAACGCGTTGGCGGGATGTTGAAATTCAGCGCCGGCACCAATGGCTACGGCCCGCACGTGACGGCGGCGGGCGCCATGCAGGGCAATTTCGCCACCGGCGGCGACTGGGGGACGATGCTGGCGATTTCCGGCTATGAGAATGGGCAATATGCGGATGGCGATGGCACCAAATCCAGCGAATATACTCAGGACGAGCCACTCACGATCCTTGCCAAAGCCCGCTTCCGCCCGTCGGACGCGCTTGAGATCAATGTCGCGGCGCAGGACTATAATAACAAAATGTTCCCGGCGAGTTCCTCGGGCTACATCTGGGATATGGAGCGCCAGAGTGTCTCTGCCGATCTGCGCTACAACCCCGCGAGTGAGCTGATCGACATCACGGCGAGCGCCTATTGGCAGGACTTCTCCTTTGACTTCCCGGAAGGCGAGGGGCGCAGCAGCACGGGTTCTTACATCGGGCGCGAGGGCACGGATATTTCCAAGGGCTTCTCCGTGTCGAATAGTAGCCGTATCTCCCCCGACCTGCGTCTCGACTACGGGCTGGCGTGGTCGAACAACGATTACGATGTGAATGAGCTGGGCGGCACCAATGGCTCGGGCGAGTTGGACAAGCTGGGCGCGTTCTTGCAGGCCAGTTACCAGATGGGCGCCTGGGATTTCGGGGCGGGGCTGCGCTATGACACATGGGAGCTGTCGGGGGAAATTCCCGAGACGGTGAATAACCTGACCACCGTGGTGCCGCTGGACAATTCGGGCGAGGAGCTTTTGCCGAACCTGAGTGCGCGTTATCACTTTAGTGACGCGCTTTCGACCTATGCCTCCTATGCGAAAACCATGCGCGCGCCGACGGCGACCGAGATGTTCTACGGCGTGAACGGCAATGCCCACACCGGCGGCGGCACCACGATCCGCGTGAACCCGGATCTCGATTCCGAAAAAGCGGAGACCTTCGAGATCGGGGTGAACTATGCTACCGAGCTCTACAATGTCTCGGCCTCGGCGTTCCAATCCAATGTCGAGGATTTCATCGTCTTCGAGACCGACAGTGACAACACAGTGCGGTTCATCAACGTTCCGGGCAAGACCACGCTGCGGGGGATTGAACTGGCCGGGGGCTTTGAGACCGAGCGCTTCTTCGGCACGCTTTCCGTCACACTGTCCGACACGGATCAACCGGCCAGTCAGCAGGCAGGCGGCGGGCATGACCAATATGGTGAACTGCCGAATGAATATCTGACGCTTGATCTGGGGGTGAAGTTCCAGGGTGACGACGGCCGTATCGGCGCACGGATGCGCTATGTCGGCGACAGCGTCGTTGCGCGTTACACGAGCTTTACCGACATGACGGCGATGATGATCGACAAACCGTCCTACACGCTTTTTGATCTTTATGGCACTTATCAAGTCAGCGAGACGGCGGAGCTGTTTGCCAGTGTGGAAAACGTCTTCGACACATACTATGTCGAAGCAAATTCCGGCGACACCAGTCTCAATGGCGGCATCGGCGGGAGGGGCCGCACCTTTACGCTTGGCGCGACGTTCCGGTTCTGAGGCTTTGCATCTTGGCATCTGGAATGCTTTGGCGTGTCCCGAGAGGGGCGCGCCGTTCGTTTTTTATGGAAAACCCGATTTTGGGCTGGGAATCCCCGGAAAAGATTGGGGTAAAATGATACCTATTTTTTAAGATGTTGTTTTTGCTTATTAAATCATAAAAAGAGCTGCTTGACGTGGCGCGCGAAATGCTTAGAACACGCTCAATCGAATTCCTATCCCATAAGGGCTGAACCTATGAAAACCTTTTCCGCAACACCGGCGGACATCGACAAGAAATGGATCATCATCGACGCCGAAGGCGTGGTGCTGGGCCGTCTCGCTTCGATCGTCGCTATGCGTCTGCGTGGCAAGCACAAAGCCACCTTCACCCCGTCCATGGACATGGGTGACAATGTCATCGTGATCAACGCCGACAAAGTGCAACTGACCGGCAAAAAACGCACCGACGAGCGTTTCTACTGGCACACCGGCCACCCGGGCGGCATCAAATCCCGCTCCATGGGCGAGCTGCTTGAGGGCAAATACCCCGAGCGCGTCGTGACCAAAGCTGTGCAGCGCATGCTGCCGGGCGGCAAATTGTCCCGTCAGCAAATGACCAACCTGCGCGTCTACGCTGGTGCCGAGCACCCGCATGAAGCTCAGAACCCCGAAGTTCTGGACGTGAAGTCCATGAACAAGAAAAACACCCGGAGCGCATAATCATGGCTGATGAAATCAAATCCCTCGACGAGCTGAACGCCGTCGCCGGTGGCGAAACCGTCGTCGAAGTTGCAGCTCCGCGTGAACCCGTTCGTGATGAACTGGGCCGCTCCTACGCCACCGGCAAGCGTAAAGACGCTGTCGCTCGCGTTTGGATCAAACCGGGCTCCGGCAAAGTCACCGTCAACGGCAAAGACATGTCTGTCTATTTTGCTCGTCCGGTGCTTCAGCTGATCGTGAAACAACCGGCTCAAATCGCTGGCGTCGAAGGTGAATTCGACGTGGTTGCCACCGTCAAAGGCGGCGGCCTCTCCGGTCAGGCCGGTGCTGTGAAACACGGCATCTCCAAAGCTCTGCAGCTTTACAACCCGGAACTGCGCGCCGCTCTGAAAGCCGCTGGCTTCCTGACCCGCGACAGCCGCGTCGTCGAGCGTAAGAAATTCGGTAAGCGCAAAGCTCGTCGTTCCTTCCAGTTCTCCAAGCGCTAATCGCTTACTGGAACCGAAATCTGGAAACCGCCACGGAGAAATCCGGTGGCGGTTTTCTCTTTTCTGGGCCTGTTTTCGCCCTTGGCAGTTTCGCCGCGCTGTTTCATAATTTTCGAAACAGAAAAGGCCTGTCTTTTGCAAAATCCCTATTCAGATTTGCCGCCTCAGGCGTTTTGGAAAAGCGGCGTGGTCGAGGCGGATAAGCGCCGTTGGCCAGAGATTTACCCCCCGATTTTTGAAATTGGTCCTCAGACGGCCGTCGCCACCGCCGGAAGCTGTTTTGCGCAGCATATCGGACGGGGTTTGCGGGGCGCGGGCGGGAATTTTCTGGATGTGGAGCCAAAGCCCGAGGGTATGAGCGAGGAGGAGGCCGTGCGGCACGGTTACGGTCTCTATTCGGCGCGATACGGCAATATCCATACGGCGCGGCAGCTGCGCGAATTGCTTGAGGATGCGTTTGAAATCTATGTCGACGAACGCCATTTTATGACCCGCGATGTGGCCTGGTTCGACGCGTTGCGCCCGGGCGTGGAGCCAGATGGATTCGCAACGCTAGACGACGCCACTGAGGCCCGCCGCGCGCATCTTTTGAAGGTGGTAGAGCTGGCGCTGGAAATGGAGGTTTTCGTCTTCACTCTGGGGCTGACGGAGGGCTGGATCGATCGCGAAACAGGCCGCGTTCTAGCGATGGCGCCGGGTGTCATCGCGGGTGATTTTAATCCTGCGCGTTACGTGTTTCACAATTTCACCTTTGACGAGGTTTACGCCGATCTCGTTGAGATTCGGCGGCTTTTGAATGGCATCAATCCGAATGTGAAGCTTTTGCTGACAGTTTCATCGGTGCGGTTGGTCGGGACGGCGTCAGGCGACATGTTTTGGCGGCGACGACCTATTCGAAATCCGTTCTACGTGCTGCGGCGGGGGACTTGGCGGAGACATATGAGACGGTGGACTACTTTCCCGCCTATGAAATTGTCACCACATGGGCCGCGCCCAAGGCCACCTTTACCGCAGACCGGTGCTCGGTACGGCCCGAAATGGTGGCGCGGGCGATGGAGGTGTTTTTGTCGGCACATGGGTTGCGGGCATCTGAGGGTTGAAGCGCTGCCTGTTTGATGGTCGAACATTCGGCACATGCCATGAAATTGATCTTTGGGTCGGGATGACTTTGGGAAAGCCCTTGCAAATTTGATCAAAATATTTTCAGGATCAGGGCAAGTGACAGGGGATAAGGGTCGGAATGGGCCAGACTAAGGGGAAGGAAAACAGCATGGCGGCGAGCGGCAGGATACGTCGTTTTTTCCGAACAGAGCAGGGGATCGGGATGCTTTTGGTGTCCCCGACTGCACTTTATGCGCTGTTGCTTTTGGCCGTGCCTTTGATAGCAATTTTTGTGATTTCGTTCTGGACACAGACCGGCGTTCGCGATTTTGACACTGCTTTTACGCTGGCGAATTACAAAGAGGCGCTGACCGATCCGCTCTATCGTCAGCTCATGCTACGGTCACTGATGGTCTCGGGGCTGGTGACGCTGATCACGGTGGTGCTGGCTTTTCCGATTGCGTACTTCGTGTCTTTCGGGGTGAAGCCGGAGCATAAATCGCTGTGGATTTTCCTGATCACCATCCCGTTTTGGACCTCTTACCTGATCCGCGTGTTCCTCTGGAAAGTGATCCTGGGCTATAACGGCGTTCTGAACTCTGGGTTGCAAGCTGTTGGCATCATTGAGGAACCTCTGTCTTTCATTCTCTACAACGTCAATGCGGTGATCATCACGCTGGCGCATGCCTATGCGCCATTTGCGATCCTACCGATCTTTGTCGCGCTGGAGAAAATCGACCGCTCCCTCTTGGAGGCTTCGCGCGATCTTGGGGAAAGCAGGACGATGACCTTCCTACGCGTAACCCTGCCTTTGGCTGCGCCCGGTGTGGTCGCTGCTGTGTTGATCGTCTTCATCCCGACCATTGGCGACTATGTGACGCCGCGCCTTGTTGGTGGGCCGGGGGGGCTGATGATCGCCAATATGATCCAGACGCAATTCCTGCGCCTCAACAACGCGCCTTTGGGGGCCACTTTGGCGGTGCTCGCCATGCTGATCGTCGCGGTGATTGCGATTGCGTTCCTGATCCTTGGCAACCGTGCCGCAGGTGGAAAGAAAGGAGCGCGCAAATGAAATCGCTCAAGACCTACGCGATCCTCTATCTGATCTTCCTCTATGCGCCGATCTTTCTGTTGCCGCTCTTTGCGTTCAACAGCTCGACGATCATCGCCTTCCCGCTGGAGAGCTTCACAACCGAATGGTTCACCGAGCTTTTGACCCTCTCCGAGATGCACGGCGCGTTGCTGAACTCTCTGAAGATCGCTGTGACCTCCGCCGTTTTGGCCACCACTCTCGGCATTTTCGCCGCCATGGCCGTGTCGCGCTATTCCTTTCCCGGCCAAAAGGGCATCATGGGTTTTATCATGCTTCCTCTGGTGCTGCCTGAGATCATCGTCGCGGTCTCTCTTTTGATTGTGATCCTGCGTATGGGTTTGGACACCGGCGCATGGTCGGTGATCGCGGGGCACACGCTCATTTGCACGCCCTTTGCCATCGCGATCCTGCAATCGGCCTTCGCAGCACTTGATCCGTCACTCGAAGAGGCGGCCTACGATCTGGGGGAGACGCCTGCGTCGACCTTCCGCCTCGTGACTCTGCCGCTGGTCATGCCGGGGATCATTTCGGCACTGTTGATCTCCTTTACCATCTCGATGGACGAATTCATCATTGCCTTCTTCCTGACCGGCGCCGAGCCGACTTTGCCGGTCTATCTCTTCTCCATGCTGCGGTTCCCGAAACTGCTGCCTGCGGTGATGGCTTTGGGCACGATCCTTGTCGTGCTCTCCATCCTTCTCATCACAATCGCCGAATTTTTCCGCCGCCGGGGCGCCAAGCGCACGGGCAATGACACCGGGGGCTTTCTTTGACTATGGCTGATATGACTGCTGATAAACCACTGATCTCTCTGCAAAACGTCAACAAACACTATGGCGACTATCATGCGCTGAGGGGCATCAATCTCGACATCCGACAGGGTGAATTTTTCTCGCTTTTGGGACCGTCTGGCTGTGGCAAAACCACGTTGTTGCGCACCATCGCGGGCTTTGAGGATTACGACACCGGCTCTGTGATGATCTCTGACCGCGACATGCGCGGTGTGCCCGCGAACAAGCGTCCGACCAATATGGTGTTCCAGTCTTACGCGATTTTCCCGCATCTCTCCGTGATTGAGAACGTCGCCTTCGGGTTGCGCAAAGCGTCGATGTCGAAGTCGGAAAAGATGCGGGCCGCCGAAGCCGCGTTGGAAATGGTCGGCCTCAAAGGCTATGGTCACCGCGCGGCGCATGCTCTGTCCGGTGGGCAGCGCCAGCGGGTCGCTTTGGCACGTGCGCTGGTGCTGAAGCCCAAGGTTTTGCTTTTGGACGAGCCGCTCTCCGCGCTCGACCGCAAGATGCGCGAACAGATGCAGGTGGAGCTGATCAAGCTTCAGCGTGAGGTGGGCATCACCTTTATTCTCGTGACCCACGATCAGGAAGAGGCGCTTGTGATGTCCGATCGGATCGCGGTGATGTTCGAGGGCGAGATTGCGCAATGCGACGACCCTGAGGTGCTGTATCGCAAGCCCAACTCGAAACGTGTGGCCGATTTCATCGGGGTGATGAACTTCTTGCCTGCAACGGTTCGAAAAGAGGGCGAGACCTATCTCGCCGAGATTGCCGGGCTGGGCGAAACCGAGATCACCGAGGCGCAATGCCCGGGCGGCGTGCCTGTTGGCGAGGCGACGGTGGGCTTCCGCCCCGAGACCTTGACGCTGCTCTATGAGGGCCAATCAGCTACGCATCGCGAAGCGCCCGCCGTGGTCGACGAGGTCGTCTATTACGGCGACATGACCTATTACGACGTGCGGTTCGAGGGCGTCGAAAAGCCGGTGCGGATTTCGATGCGCAACATCTTTGGCCGCGATGTTCTGGGAGTTGGCACGCAGGTCCGCGTAAGCTGGTCTCCGGGCGCGTTGGTGGTGTTTGATCAGAGCGCGTGAGTTGGCTTAGCGCTGCAAAACCTTGGTTATAAACCCTGTCACGGCGCGCTCCAGATCGGGGATTTTGCCTGTGCCCAGCGTGCGGTTCACCTCGGCGTGGCGGTAATCAGAGCCATCGAATAAGGTCGCATCCGCGTCATTCGCCCGCGCATTTGTGACGAAATTCGACATGGCCATACCGTGCCCGTGGGCTTGTGAGGTGATGGCGAGAATGGGCGGCAGGGTCTTCGCAAGATTGTACGCGGGTGACAACGCCCCCCATTGGTCGCGGTCTTTAAAGGCGTTTGATGTGCCAAAAGGCAGCTGGCCCTGATGGGCGCGCGCCAGCGTGATCAGATCGACGGCCCCACTGTCATTGACGATCACCCCCGCTGGCTGTGGCATCCACCCCGTGAGTGCGGCCATAGCGACCAGATGCGCGCCTGCAGAGTGGCCTATGACCACGGTGCGCTCAGGCGTGGCGATATTGGCGAAACACCAGTCGATCGCTTGCCGCACGGCTTTGATCTGATCGGTGACATGCGTTTTCGGCAGCATCGGGTAGTCGATGGAGACGAAATCGAGGTTCATGCTGTTGAACCAATCGGGTTTCGCGTCCACGGCCTTGCGCGAGCCTCTGCGCCACGCGCCTCCATGGACATAGATCACTGCGCCACGCGGCGCGACTGCGCGATAGATGTCCAAACTTTCCACGCCATAGCTTATGGTCTCGGGCTTATCAGCCGCCCGAACGGGCCAAGGATAGGCCACAGCCAGAGCGCTCATCATAAGGTGGCGACGGGTCAGGGCACTGTGTTGAGGCCGGATTTGATTTGGCATGGGCGCTCCTCACTTGTCTTGAGGAATTAACCCCAATCCGCGCAAGTATATGCCGATTCCGGTTTCCAAAAGGTCTTCGGGCGGGAAGGGCACACGCGCGCCGGGCGTGCCACGGGCGAACAACTCGACCACGCCATGCGCCATGGCCCAGACATGCGCCGCGAACATCTGGGCCGGGGGGCGTTTGCCTTCGGGGATTTGTTCCGACAGTTGCGTCGCGGCACGTTCCAAGACACCCAGGGCGCGCTCGGCCACGGCAAACAACTCGGGCGAGCGCTGCATCGAGATGCCGCTTTCGAACATGGCGATGTAATGGCCGGGGTAGCGGCGAGCAAAGGCGAGATAGGCGCGGCCCACCGCCTCAAAGGACGCCAGAGCCGAGGGCTGGCCGGTGTCATAGGCATAGTCGAGAAGATCGGCGAAGACCTCAAAGCCTTGCCGGGCGATCTCGGCGATCAGGTCCTCGCGGCCCTCGAAATGGCGATAGACGGCGGCGGGGGTGACGCCTGCGGTTTTGGCGGCCTCAGACAAGGTGAAGCCCGTCGGGCCCTTTTCCTCGATCAGCTGCAAAGCCGCCTCGATCAGCGCTTGTCGCAGATTGCCGTGATGATAGCCGCGCTTGCTCATTCCGGCTTACTCATCCTCGTCGCCGGTAATCAACAGGCTCGGCCCATCGACGATCTTGTCGTCGATCTCGCCGATGTTGTCCGCGTTTTTGCCTTTGTAGTCGATCTGACAAAGGACCGAGCGGATCGCATTTAGCCGCGCGCGATATTTGTCGTCAGAGCGGATCACGGTCCAGGGCGCATCCTCGGAATGGCTGCGCTCCATCGTTTCGGAAATCGCCGCCGTGTAATCGTCCCAGCGCTTGAGGCCCTCGACATCAATCGACGAGAGTTTCCACTGTTTTAGCACATCCTGTTCGCGGGTCAGAAAGCGTTTGAGCTGTTCGGCGCGGCCGACGTTGAGCCAGATTTTGAAGAGCTGAATGCCCTCTGAGACCAGCATGTCCTCAAACTCGGGCAGCTGATGAAAAAACTTTTCGCGCTCCTTGTCGGAGCAAAAGCCAAAGACCTTTTCGACCACGCCCCGGTTGTACCACGAGCGGTCGAAGAGCACGATTTCGCCCTTGGTCGGCAGGTGGTCAATGTAGCGCTGGAAATACCATTGCCCGGCCTCACGCTCGGTCGGTTTCGAAAGCGCCACCACGCGGGCGGACCGCGGGTTCAGGTTCTCGCGGAAGCGTTTAATCGTGCCACCTTTGCCCGCTGCATCGCGGCCTTCGAACACGACAACGATGCGCTTGCCGGTCTCGCGCACATCGGCGAGCATCTTGACCAGCTCACGCTGCAACAGCTTGATTTCATCCTCGTAATCGGACTTTTTCATCCACTCGTTATAGGGGAAGGAGGGCGAAAGGATCTCTTTCTTGCCGCCATCCTCGACCGCTTTGCGGATGGATTTTGGCGCATCTTTCTCGAAATAGCGGGAGATGGCGCCGTCAAAAGGCAGGTCGGTCATGATGAGGCCCTATGTGTTAATCGCCTTAACACTATGGGGTTTTTCAATCCGGGTTGCAATGTGTGGCGGCGCGAGAACTGGCGCGCTTCACGGCCTCGACCACGGCCTCTGTCGCAACGTGATGCGGCATGTGTCCGATGCCGTCCAGACGCGTGAGAGCATTGGAGGCCACCTTGGCGTCAAAGGGCAGGGCGTGGACGTGATCCGGGACGATGACATCCGCCGTGCCATGCAGACTCTCAATCGGCAGTGTGAGCGTATCATAGCGCCGCACCATTGCGGCCATTTCCGCCTTCAACGCAATACGTTGACGGGCGTTTTGACGGTGACGCGGTGGGTGGATAGAATTGCGGGGCTGGAAGTGGTCGGCGTAGCCTTCTGGGACCTCTTGCGGCGCAAAGACTTCGGCCAGTTGTTTGGCGATGACCCACTGGGGCGTCAGCGCGTGGATCAATTCGGAGGCCCACCATCCAATGACGGGTTCGGCAAGCGTGCGGTGCAAAAGCGGATGCCCGGTCTCCCAGTCGTGGGAGGGTGACGAGACCAGAACCAAAGCCGCCAGATCGTCGGATTGCAGCGCCCATTCAAGCGCCACTGCACCACCGTAGGATTGGCCTAAGACGATTGCGGAGCGGCTATCGAGGGTCTGGATCGCCTCGCGCAGGACGCGGGCTTGGGCGGCGAGGCTTTCGTCTTTCATCCGCGGGCTATGGCCAAAGCCGGGGCGGTCGATGACATAGACGCAGTGGCTGTCCATCAGGGCCGGTGCGAGGCTGAAAGTCATGTCGTAGGTCGAGCCGGAGGCGCCGTGGATCAGCACCACGGGCGGAGCCTCTTTTGAGCCGTAGGCTTCGACATGCACGACGGCGCCGGAAGGCGTTTTGACCAAAACGCCCCTGCGCCGGGTCTTCATGGCACGCACAAAGGTGCGGTTTCCGGAGAGATGAGAACTTGGCCCCAACTCCCGTAGATCTTCAGGCAGACGCACCGCGCTTAGGTCCCGATGTCATTCAGATCGTAGGGCGTGTCCTGATAGATCGCATTGATCCAGTTGCCGTAGAGAAGATGCGCGTGCGACCGCCAGCGGTTCATCGGACGCAACGACGGGTTGTCGTTCGGGAAATAGTGTTTCGGCAGAATGATCTCTTTGCCCGCATCCACATCCCTTTGATATTCCTCGAACAAAGTGCCCGTGTCATATTCGAAATGGTTGAAGATATAGAGCGCGCGATGATCCGGGTCCTGCACCAGGCAGGGGCCGGTCTCGTCCGAACCCAGAAGCGGGATCAGGTTTGGCACGGCGTCGATTTCGGATTGGCGCATTTCGGTCCAGCGGCTTACGGGGATATAGCACAGGTCAGAGAACCCACGCAGATAGGGCGAGCTCGGTGCCAGATTTTCCTGCTGAAACAACCCGAACGCCTTGTGATCCAGATCGTATTTTTTCACGCCGTGGAAATAGTTGATCATCGCCATTCCGCCCCAGCAAACGCCGAAGGTGGAGAAGACATGGGTTTGCGTCCACTCAAAAACCTCTTTGAGCTCGTCCCAATAGGTGACCTCTTCAAAAGGCAAGTGCTCGATCGGCGCGCCGGTGATGATCAGCCCGTCGAATTTCTCGCCGGAGGCTTTGACCTCGGAAAACGGCCGGTAGAATTGCTCCATATGTTCGGCGGCGGTGTTTTTGGTCTGATGTTCGCTCATGCGGATCAGTTTGAAATCGATCTGCAGAGGCGTGGCACCGATCAGGCGGGCGAATTGGTTCTCCGTCTGAATTTTCTTCGGCATCAGGTTCAAAAGCGCGATTTTGAGCGGGCGGATTTCCTGTGACTTTGCCCGGCCTTCGCCCATGACCATGACGCCCTCGGCGGAGAGCACGTCATAGGCGGGAAGGTTTTCGGGCAAGGTGATGGGCATTTCACAAGATCCTTTTAGGGCAGGGAGATAATTTATGCCTGCGCGGTACGTTTATCAAGCGCGGCGGCGATCAGGGCAGAGAAGTCGTCCGGGCCGGTGATGCGTTTGACATCTTCGTAATCGAGTGTGATGCCCCAGTTTTTTGCCATCGCCTCATAGCGCGGCTGGCGGTGGTTGAGGGCACGGGCGTAGGTGTAGCGGATGAAATCGTCCGGGTTGACCTGATCTTCTTTGAGGCCTTTTTCCGAGAGATATTCGTCCCAGATTGCGGCGAGGAATTCGGGCTGATAGGCCATCGGTTTCGGCGCCTTGTCGAAGCGGCGGATCAGCTCTTCGGTATGAGCCTCAGTCCCTTTGAGCCACACGAGGAGCGCGTTTTTCGAGAGTGCGCTCAGGATCGGGTCGTTGGCGTCTTCGGGATCGACCCATTCACAGATCGAGCCACCCGTGTCACAGACGAAATGCGGGTAGTCATAGAGTGTCTGGGCACGATTGATGAAATGTCCGGTGTCCATCAGAGCGGATTTTTCGGCGGTTTCAAACAAGTTCTGACGGCGCTGGAATTCTGTGATTGGGATGCCGCCTTGAGACTCGTCGCCGGGTTTTCCGAGGAAATAGGAGACAGGCGCGAGGTTGTCGAAGGTGATGTTCGATTTGATATAGATGCTGTCCGATAGAAATTGTTCACGCAGGAACGGCTCGCGCATGGCGACTTTTTTCAGATTGTCGTCAATGGCTTCGCCCAAGTACCGGGTGCCGATGCGGTAGTCGATCGAGTAGTGATACCAATCGCCCGTGTCGCGCAGCATGTTGGAGATCACGGTTTTCCCGAGACCCGACATGCCGAAAAGAATAAGGCGTTTGTGGGCGGCATTTTGCCACTCTGCCGCTGTGTCGTAATGCATCGTGTCTGTTCCTGTTGGTCGCGCATGGTGGTGCCATGCCACGCGCGGCCTCGCAAGTGTTATGCGGGTTTTTGACGCCTTAGGCGTCTCAAAACCCGCCCGTCGATCACCAAAAGCCCCAAGGCGATGAGGCCAAAGCCCAAATAGGCCTGAAGTGAGAGGTTTTCACCCAGAACGAGCGCGCCCAAGGCGATGGAGACCGGCGCCACGATGAGCGTGGTCAGCGATGTGTTCCCGGCGCCTGCGAGTTGGATCACCTTGTAATAGATGATGTAGGTGAGGCTGGTGGAGAGGATCGCCAGATACAAGAGCGCGCCCCAGGTTTCGGGTCTGAGCGCCAAAGGTGGCACGCCATCGACAAGAAATGCAGCGGGCAGGGCAAAGATCGCCGCCCCCGTGAGCATGCCCGCGGCGGCAACCTCGGGGCGCAGATCGGATAGCAGGATGCGCCCGACGCAGTTCGACAGCCCGTAACACATGGTTGCCCCGATCATCGCCAACTGCCCCAAAGAGGTGAGGTCAAAGGACTGAAGCGCCTCGATGCCGATGATGGTCACGATGCCAAGCACGCCCAAGAGAACGCCGGTGCCTTTGCGCAGGCCAAGCTTTTCATCGGCAAAGATGAGCGCGGCGAACAGCACGCCGAAAATGGCGGTGGATGCATTGAGAATGCCCGCAAGCCCCGAGGGGATGTGATGCTGCGCCCATGAGATCAACAGGAAGGGCACGGCGGAGGTCAGGCAGCCGACAAGGACGAAGCGCCAGAGGTAGCGCGACAGGGGCGGCACGGGCAGGCCTTTGACAAGGACATAGGTCCAAAGCACGAGAGCGGCGATAGAGACCCGGCCTGCGACGATCCAGAACACCGGAAGCTCACGGATCAAGACGGCGACCGCGAGAAAGGAACAGCCCCAGAGGCCGCCCATGGCGAAAAGCCCGGCCCATGCGGCGGGCGGAATGGTTTTTTGCGGTGCCATGACGGTCCTCTCAAGGTTCGGCGTAAGATCGCGCGCGGGAGCGTGGCTGGCAAACCGGAAATTGTGCAAAACGGCATCACGGTTTCTGATGAATGGCGCGAAAATGAAAAAAGGCCCCGCGAGATGCGAGGCCTTTCAAATGCGTGTCCGGTCGGATCAGAAGTGATGCGACAGTTTCAGACCGACACCAATGGCAGTGTTGTCTTCGAACTCGGAGGCGATGGATGTGGCGGTGTCGCCCAGCCAGACATAGGAGACGCCACCGGAGATCGCGGTTTGCTCGGTGATCTGGTATTTCGCACCGACCGTCAGAGAGGTGTAGCCATCTCGCGGCGACAGGTTGCCAGACAGGCCTCCCGTGGCATCTTCATAGCCAATCGCGAAAGAGCCGGACCACTTGTCGTTGAATCGACGCCCGATGCCGAGGCTGTAGGAGGTGGTGTCACCGTTGTGATCAACGAGGTTGTCGCCAACCAGCGTGCGGTAATCATTCGGGTCAATGATGGTTTCGGTCCATTCTGCCCAACGTGCCGAGAACATCAACAACGTGTCAGCGGCAATCCCGGTCTGGAAATCGAAATTGACGGATTGCGGCATGACGACCTGCATCTGAGAGGCGTTCGTGCCAAGCGGGATCGAGCTTTCCGTGACGTCGAAGTCGATTGTCGTGTCGGAATGATAAGTCAAAGAGGCCCGCAGAGCGATGTCCGGAATCTCATAGGCGACACCTGCAAGCCAGGACCAATCGTTCTCGGTCGAGGTCTCCATGTCGTAAGTCAGGAACGGCAGGGACACTTCGCCAGAGGCCGTTAGGTTGCGCACACCGCCGTGAACGGAGAAGCCGTTGCCAAGCTTGTAACGCAGGATGGCCGTCACACCGACCGTATCGACGGTGGCGGTGGAACCGCCGAGCAAGTAGCCGGGATCGGCGCTGCCATAATCGACATCGGCGCCATAAGGCTGGTCGATGATGATCGCCATGGAGAGTGCGTCGGTGAGGTCACGCTTATAGGCGCCGGACACCTGCGTGTAGGAGGGGGCCATATCGCCCGAATACCCAAAGATGGGAGAGGTGCCGCTGACGTCAGGGCTGATGGAGCCAAAGCTCAGCTCGACATAGGTGCCTGTCTCAAAGATCGGGGCAATGGATTGGCCTGAGCGATCCATGCCTCCTGCGAACGCAGCGGTAGAGCCGACCGCAAGTGAGGCGGCCAGAAGTGTTGTTTTTGATTTCATGATCTCCATCCCTGACGAGCCACGCGGCTCGCTTCGATCTAAAAATTTCGAGGTGAGCGACTTACCGCTCTTATTGTTCAAACAGCCTAAGCTGCGACAAATTTTCAAGCAATTCTGACGCCACGTCATACTGAAAGCGGGGCGATCATGGCATTTGTGCATCAACTTGGGGTGGAGTGCGCGGAAATCCGGCGGTTTTCTGCCAAGATGTTGATGTAATTGGCGGAAAATATGATCGCTGCGCCCAGAAACACCAGCGCATCGAGGCCTTCGCCATAGAACATCATGCCGATGACAGCGATGATTGGCAGGCGCAGAAAGTCGATCGGCGTGACGATTGAGGCCGGCGCCAGCGACAGTGCGGTGGTCAGGCAGAAATGCGCGCCGAGACCTGCGACCGCCACCACGGTGACCCAAGGCAGATCGACCAGCCGCGGCAGCGCAATATCGCCATCCGCGAGCGCACAGATAATGCCAAATCCGAGCTGGAGCGTGACCATCCAGAACATGATGCCCAAAATCGTCACATGCGCGGTCAGCGTTAGCCGCTTGGTGAACAAAGCCGAGGCGGCAAAGCCCAAAGCGCAGGCCATGGCGGCAAAGATGCCGATCGAGAGCCCTTCGGCGCCGAAGGGACGCGCGACGATCAGGATACCGGCAAATCCCATCGCGGAGGTGAAGGCCCTCGTCGGGGTCATTTTCTCGCCCAAGAAAATCGTGGCTCCCAAGCCTACGAGGATCGGGTAGGAAAATTCGAGCGCGAAAAGTTGCGCCATAGGGATCAGGGTCAGGGCGTAGAGCCAGAGGTTCTGCCCGGCGAAATGGCCGAGATTGCGACCGACATGCAGCGGCATGGCGGAGGGGCGACATTCGCGCAGGCGGCCCTGGGTGACGGCGATGGTAAGAACGATCATCAAGCCGATGAGAGACCGGTAGCCGAGGATTTCAAAGGTATCGAGATGACCGGCAAGCTGGCGCCCGGCCACGGCCATGGAGGAAAACCCCAAAAGTGCGCCGCTCATCCAAAGCGCGGCTTTGATTGGCTGGCTTTGTGCGCTCATACGTTGGACGTCCGGAAGTCGCGGGCCATGTGATGGGTCACGCGCCACCAGTCCGAACTTTGCGTGCGATCTTGATGGGCGGCAAAGGCCCGCGCGTCGCGGAACACTTCGGTGACGTGAAATTCGGTGGGGCGGACCTCGTCCTGCCAGAGATCGAATTGGAGACAGCCGGGTTCGGCGCGCGACAGACGAATATGCTCGGGCAGCAGTGCCAGAACATGATCAATCTCATGGGCGGCACATGTCATCGTGCCGCTGAGCATCACTTTGCCAGCCATGATTCCTTGTCTCCTCCCTGTGCCCGACACGCCTGCGTTATTTTGGCAATGAATACATCTGTCAAGCGGCCGAAGGGTCGTTGCAAAGGTGGCGGATGTCCATCCCTGTTTCCTCCGAAAGACGCTCAGCCTCTTTGCGCCAATGCAGGAAGGCCTCGCGATGCAGAGTGCTCAGGTCCGTGTCAGTCTCCATGTCCCGCCAGGGTTTCCGATCTCCGGCGAAATGCAGGATGCCGGGGCGGGCAAAGCCGTCTTTGTAGTCTTTGCGCATATGGCGGGGTGTGTAGCGCTTGCGTGTTCGGCTTGGCACGATCAACATGATTTGGAAATTCCACCGGAGCGGCATCGGCGCGATCCGTCCAGCGAACATAAAATTCATCCAGTCCTGATCGTTGTGCTCCCAACCTTTTTCCAGTTTGGTGCTCAGGCAGGTGTCAAGATCGCAAAGACGGTCCGCCCATCCTGTAGCGCGCAGTCTCGGCATATCGATCAGGACGATGCCGTTGTTGCAGTAGTGGCGCAAGGGAATGTCGCGTTTGCTCTTAAGGAGGATGGCGGGAATGTCACGCCATTTGTCTTGCTCGAACGGATAGAAGCGCCGGTAGTACCGCTTTCGGTAATAGAGATCCTGAAAGTGGTAATCGGGGGCGGCGGCGATGGCATGTTGTCCCAGAGGCGTTTCATAGGCCTCCGCAGGGTCTTCAATCACCAAAGTGTCGCCGTCGATCGCAAGGCTTTTGCGCGGCAGGATCTTATAGAGAGACAGCTGCCAGAAATTTTGCAACCGCACCTTATGCGCCAAGGGATGTTCCGCGCCGGGGAGGGTCGGGTCTTCGACGAGGTTGATCCGGGCTTCTGGATGGCGCTCGCGCAGGCAGTCCAAGGCGGCCTTGAATCGCGGTGTCGCGCAGTCGGTCAGGAGGAGAACTTCGCAACCTTTGCGGCTCTGGCGCAGCAAAGACGACAACGAGACTAGAGACGGAAACGCATAGCCGCGATTGAACACGTAAGAAAAATGGGCGGGGGCTGACATCAATGTAGGCTTTAAAACAGGAACATGCCCCGAAACGGGGCATGTTGAAACTTGGACTTATTCCAGCTCGATCGTGCCCGGCGGCTTCGAGGTGCAATCGTAGAACACGCGGTTCACGCCTTTGACCTCATTGATGATCCGGGTGGAGGTTTCACCGAGGAACTCGTGGCTGAACGGGTAATAGTCCGCGGTCATGCCGTCGACCGAGGTCACGGCACGAAGGGCGAGCGCATAGTCATAAGTGCGCCCGTCGCCCATCACACCCACAGTCCGCATCGGCAGAATGGCCGCGAAGGCTTGCCAAATCTCGTCGTAGAGCCCGTGTTTGCGGATCTGGTCGATGTAGACGGCGTCGGCCTTGCGCAGAATTTCCAGCTTGTCGCGGGTGATCTCGCCGGGGCAGCGGATCGCGAGACCCGGCCCGGGGAAGGGGTGACGACCGATGAACGACGCGGGCAAGCCCAACTCATGGCCCAGCGCACGCACCTCGTCCTTGAACAACTCACGCAGCGGCTCCACCAGCTTCAGGCCCATTTTTTCAGGCAGACCACCGACGTTGTGGTGCGATTTGATCGTCACCGACGGACCGCCGGAGAAGGAGACCGACTCGATCACGTCCGGATACAGCGTGCCTTGGGCGAGGAATTCTGCGCCTTCGATCTCATTGGCGTATTTCTGGAACACGTCGATGAAGAGCTTGCCGATGGTTTTGCGCTTGGTCTCCGGGTCGGAGACTCCTTCGAGCGCATCAAGGAACAGATCCGATTCATCAGCTGCGATGAGGTTCAGGTTATAGTTGTCACGGAACATTGTGACGACTTGCTCCGCCTCGTTGAGCCGCAGCAGGCCATGGTCCACGAAGACACAGGTCAACTGATCGCCGATGGCTTCGTGCAGCAGGATCGCGGTGACCGAACTGTCAACGCCGCCCGAGAGGCCGCAGATGACTTTCTTGTCGCCGACCTGTTCGCGAATCTTCGCGATCATCTCTTCGCGGTAGGCGCCCATCGTCCAATCGCCCTTGAACCCGGCGATTTTCACGAAGTTCTCATAAAGCGTCGCGCCGTTCGGCGTGTGGTGCACTTCGGGGTGGAACTGCACGGCGTAGAAGCGACGATCAATGTCGGCGGTCATGGCGAACGGTGCACCCGGAGAGGTGCCGTAGACGTCAAAACCCGGCGCGATCTCGGCGACGTGGTCGCCGTGGGACATCCAGACTTGTTCGCGGCCAGAGGCATCCATAAACCAGCCGTTGAAGAAATCAGTGTGCTTGTCGGTTGGCGTCACATAGGCGCGGCCGAACTCGGCGGTGGCATGTTCGCCCGCCTCAACACGACCGCCCAGATCGTGCATCATCACCTGCTGGCCGTAGCAGATGCCCAGAATCGGCACGCCCATCTCATAGGCCGCTTTCGGCGGACGGGGCGAGCCCTCGCGCATCACCGAATCCGGGCCGCCGGAAAAGATGATCGCTTTCGGATCGAACTCTTTCAGGCTTGCGTCGGTGACGTTCTGATAGGGGTGGATTTCGCAATAGACATTCAACTCGCGCAGACGCCGCGCGATGAGCTGCGTCACCTGAGAGCCGAAGTCGATGATGAGGAGGCGGTCATGGGATGTCTGGGTCATGACTTGCCTTTATGCGCGCGCGCGCCTTGAGGCAAGATGGATTCCCGCCTCGCTTTCGCTGTTGCGGGGTTTGGCGCGCAAAAAGGCACGAAAAAGCCCCCGTGCCTGCCTTCTTAAAGGGGCGTCGGGGGCTTTGAGGCGCGTTGTCGGGATCAGGCTGCGTGTTGTTCGCTCGGGAGCAGGCGCGCCTCGCCCATCAGGGCGATCAAAAGCTCTACGTGGCGTTTCACGCTGTAGGTTGCGTCCCCGGAGCGGCGGATCTCCTCGATCTTGGCCTCTTCCTCAATCAACGTGGAGAGGGCGCGGGCGGGCGAGGGGGCAGTGCTGGTGCGCATCACGCGCTTGAGGTCACGATTGCGGTTGTAGTCGTTCAAGCCAAAGCGCGCGGCCCGGATCAAAAGACGGGGGCGGCGCAGGGCGTTGAGCAGGGTCGTGACGTCGTTCATGAATTTGATCTCCTGTTGTGGTCTTGCCGCACTTTGTTTCGTCTCTGTGGATAAAAGCTTTGGCGTGTCGAGGTGTGTTGTCACAATGACGCCACATTGATGACACAATTACACAACCTGAGCGTGTGTTGCGGATTGTTTCCGAAATGCGAACGGTCCTGATCTCAAGTGTTTAGAATTAGGAAACAATACTGGACAAACGAGGCCGCAATTAACTTTTGGGTAACAAATACAACTCATGGTTGTGGCAAGATTCGGGATAAATTTGGGGATTTTCTTGGAAAACTGGTGGGTAATTGCTGCTCCGCCGAAATCTCTGCCTCAAGTCATAACCGTATCAATAATGGAAACAATGAACAGAACTGCCGGGGGAAAGATGCTGGAATCAGGGAAGCCGACAATGAACCAAGGGAGCGCCCAGGGGGGGGCGTCTGCCGAAATGGGTGCCGCAAGAGGCCGAGCGCTATCTCGCACATACCGAAAGCGGAGACACAATCCGGGAACTGGCGCGAAAGGGGGGCTGTGCGCCCTCTACGGTCATGCGACAGGTCCGCAAGCTTGAACAAAAACGCGACGATCCGTTGATCGACGAAGCATTGGTCTCGCTCAGTCGTCTCACTCCCCAAAATACCGATCCCCAGCCTTACCCCACGAAGCCCCAAGCCAAGGACAAGGACACGATGACCGACAATACCCCGTTCGACGCCCCCATGGGGGCCACCCCTCCGGATGACGCGACGATCCATCGCGAAGCGCGCCGCATCTTGCGCCGCCTGTCCGAACCGGGGGCCTGTCTGGCGGTAGCGAGGGATATGGAAAAGGCGGTCGTGGTGCGCGATCTGCCGGACGGGCGCACCACGCGCACCGCCGTGCTCGATCGCCCGATCGCACAGGCGATGGCGCTCAAGGATTGGATCGCCGCCAATGCCAAGGGCAAGATCACGCGCTATACGATCACCTCGGCAGGCCGCGCTGCGCTGCGCCGATTTCTGGCAGAGGACGAATCCGCGCGCGCAGGCTTTTCCGAGACGCCCGCGCGGTTTGGCGAGATGGACCCGGACTATGATGTCCGCGCTGAATTTTCATTAGATGCGGGCGAAAGCCGCAACAAGCGCGTCCGCTACAATACGGCGGAAAGCCCGGTTATGGTGCTGGCCCGTCGTCGCGACAAGGAAGGCGAGGCTTTCCTGTCACCCGAACTTGTGGGCGCGGCAGAGCGTCTGCGCGAGGATTTCGAACTGGCCCAGATGGGCGCGGGCAGGGACCAGAATTGGGACCTTTACCTGACCTCCGGCGCGCCGAAGGAGGTTGCGGGCAACATCAACGGCTTCGGTCCCGATGCAGCGCGCGCTCGTGTCGGAGCGGCGCTTCTGGACCTCGGGGCGGGGCTGGGCGATGTGGCGCTGCGCTGCTGTTGCTATCTCGAGGGCATGGAGCAGGCGGAGCAACGCATGGGTTGGTCGGCTCGCTCTGGCAAGATCGTGTTGCGGATTGCTTTGCAGCGGTTGAAGAAGCATTATGATGAGGCGGGGTATAGCAATCTGATTGGGTGAAATCCGGTCCGGGGCTGTGCCCCGGCAAAAGCTCCAGTGGAGCGTTTGAGGGTTTCACGGGTGGAGCCCTGGAGGAGCGCCAGTCCTTTGTAGCATGAAAAGGTCCGGTGGACCTTTTCATGGCGCGAACTCCCTCAAACACCTGCGAGCGCTGGCCGAGCTAAGATCATCCGCGTCATTGTGTGAAGTTGTCAGTTTGGCCTCATGCGATTAGATAATCTAATCAACATGAGGCCCACCTGATGCTCACACTCCGACAAATGACCTATTTTGTAGCCTTGGCCGAGCAACGCAGCTTTTCGGCCGCGGCCGAGGCCGTGCATGTCACGCAGCCCGCGTTGTCTCAGCAAATCAAGGAGATGGAGGCCTCTCTCGGGGCGCAGCTTGTCGAGCGCTTGCCGCGCGACATTCGTCTGACGCGCGCCGGGCAGGTGGTTCTTGAGCGCTGTCACGAGATTCTCGCGATGACCCGCAACCTTGAAGCCGAAATTCGACTGTCCAAAGGCCTCACCGGGCGGCTGACCCTCGGCGTGATCCCGACCATCGCACCCTATCTCTTGCCGCGCGCGCTGACGCGGATCAAGGCGGCGGCGCTTGATCTCGATATGCGGGTGCGGGAGGCGCAGACGGCGGAACTTTTGTCAGCTGTGCAGAAAGGACAGCTTGATGCAGCCGTGATCGCGCTGCCCTATGACGTCGAGGGGCTGATGGCGCAGCCCCTGTTCACCGATCATTTCCTCTTGGCGGGATCGCAATCTCGGATCGATGCGCTCACCGCGCAAAGTGCGCCACGCCCGACCGAACTGTCGCCAGATACGCTTTTGCTCCTCGACGAAGGCCATTGTCTGGCTGATCAGGCGCTCGATGTTTGCGGTCTGAAACGCACACGGCAGACGGTGGACCTTGGCGCATCGTCTCTGGCCACGCTTTGCGGGTTGGTGGCGCAGGGGTTCGGGCTGACGTTCCTGCCGGAGATCGCACTCTGTTCTGAGATGGCGGCGAGCCCCGATATGGCCGTGCTGCGCTTTCCCGACCCTCAACCGGAACGCACCGTTGCTTTGGTGCGGAGGCAATCGACAGAGGTGAAAAGCTGGTTCACGGAATTGGCCGCGCTTTTGACCGAGGCAGGCGAAGAGTTGATGATTGACGCGCGGGGACGGGGCTAGAGGATGGCGCAAAAGATGCAGGACGCGCCTCAGAACACTGAGCGGGACGAACGGCTCTTGTTCTACAGGTGGCGCTGGCCTGTGATGATCTGGGTGGCTTTGGGACTGCTGATGATCATGGCGCTGCCGATGCTGGTCTTGGCGGTCTGGATGCCGTTGCCGGGTACCTTTGCCTGGTGGCTGATGCCCGCATTTTCCCTCCCTGTGATGCTGATCGGTCTCTATCGCATCCTCTCGGCTTTGCGCGGGCGTCCGACCTTGCAGGTGCGCCGGGGACGGATCACCGAAGTGCGCCTGTTCGGCACGCGGCGCTATGATCTCGGGCAGTATCAGGCTTTGGCGCTCACCGCGCGGCGCACGCGCAGTCGTCGACAGGTGTTTCTGACAGCGAAGGCGGCGGGGCGCGGGGCGTCACTGCGGATCGATTTGACGCATTACCGCGATACGAAGGGTCAGCTGGCCTCGCCCGAACAGATCGTGCAGCTTGCCACCGGACAGGCGCCGGACGGCGTGCAAAAGCGGATCGCGGAGGGCTTTACGCCACCGAGTTCCGGGGTGGACCGCGTGGTGGCCTTGGGCACGATTGCCGCACTTGTCGTGATCGCGCTGATGCTGCGGTAAGCCATGCGCTGGTGGTATTCCCGGTATGCGACGGTATTCCCAAGTTTCAAAATGCCGCAGATGCAAAAAGGCCCGCGAGTGTTCCTCACGGGCCTTTCTTAATCGATAGAGGCGGGCGTCTTACGCGACGGCTTCGGCTTCTTCGCCTTTGAGCCACTTCAGCACGTTTTCCGGGGAGGAGACGCCGTAGGGGTCTTCGCCGTGGTTGTCGGAGAGACCCGGCTCTTCGAACCAGGCTTCGACCACACCGTTGTTGACGACGGCGGCGTAGCGCCAGGAGCGCAGACCAAAGCCGAGGTTGTCTTTGCGCACCAGCATGCCAACGCGACGGGTGAATTCGCCGGAGCCGTCCGGGATCACGCCAACGTTCTCAAGTTCTTGAGATTGCGCCCATTTGTTCATGACAAAGCTGTCGTTCACGGACATGCAGTAGATCGCGTCGATGCCTTCGGCTTTGAAGTCTTCGAAGCCTTTTTCAAAGCCCGGAAGTTGGTAGGTGGAGCAGGTGGGGGTGAAGGCGCCCGGCAGGGAGAACAGCACAACGCGCTTGCCTGCGAAGTAATCGGAGGTGGTTTTGTCTTCCCATTTAAACGGGTTCGGACCGCCGATGCTCTCGTCGCGCACGCGGGTGTGGAAGGTCACTTCGGGGAGTTTGTAACCGGCTTTCATCATCTTGCTCCTTGGATCGCGCGCCCATCGGGAGAGGGGACGCTTCATTCTGTCGCAGACCTTTTAGAGCGATTCTAAAGCGCGTATCAATGCACTTGCAGCGAAACCGGTCCCGCCCCGGAAATCTGCGGATTTCGCGAGACATTTGCGGGCAGGTTGCCTATATCGTGATCCATACGGAAAAGCCCAAACGGAAAAGCATCCTGCCATGCGTGATCTCAAGATCCCCGACCAACGCCACCCCGAAAAGGCGCATCGTCCCGACAATGCCCAGCCGAAGAAACCGGATTGGATCCGGGTCAAGGCACCCACGTCTAAGGGCTACATGGACACGCATAAGATCATGCGTGAGCATAAATTGGTGACTGTGTGCGAAGAGGCGGGCTGTCCCAACGCGGGCGAGTGCTGGTCACAGGGGCATGCCACCATGATGATCATGGGCGAGATTTGCACCCGTGGCTGCACTTTCTGTAACGTCGCCACCGGGCGTCCGGATGAGCTTGATGTCTTCGAGCCGGGCCGCGTGGCCGATGCGGTTCAGAAACTGGGCCTCAAACACGTGGTGATCACCTCTGTTGACCGCGACGACCTTGAAGACGGCGGTGCGGAGCATTTCGCCATGACCATCCGCGCGGTGCGTAAGCGTAGCCCCGAGACCACCATCGAAATCCTGACGCCGGACTTTTTGAAATGCGACCCAAGCGCGTTGGAAACCGTCGTCGAGGCCAAGCCGGACGTGTTCAACCACAACCTCGAGACCGTGCCGGGTCTGTACCAAGAGGTGCGTCCCGGTGCGCGCTATTTCCACTCGCTGCGTCTGTTGCAGCGTGTGAAAGAGCTCGACCCGACTATGTTCACCAAATCCGGCATCATGGTAGGATTGGGCGAGAAGCGCCCCGAAGTTCTGCAAGTCATGGACGATATGCGCGCCGCGGACATCGATTTCATGACCATCGGGCAATATTTGCAGCCGACGCCGAAACACCACCGCGTCGCGGAATTCATTACTCCAGATGAGTTCAAAAGCTACGAGAAAGCTGCGATCAACAAAGGTTTCCTGATGGTCTCCGCGACGCCCCTGACGCGGTCGTCCTACCATGCGGGCGATGATTTCGCCCGGTTGCGCGCGAACCGTCTCGCCAAACTCGGTCAAGCTTAAGTGTCAGACACATTCGAAATTTTCCTCGGCACCCAGCCGGGGCTTGAGCCGTTTCTGTTGGCCGAGGCGGAGGAGGCGGGTTTCCCGTCACCAGTCGCCGTTGGCGGTGGCGTGACCTTTGAAGGCACCTGGGAAGACGTCTGGCGGGCGAACCTCACCCTACGTTGTGCGGCGAGGGTTCTGGCGCGGATCGGCAATTTCCGAGCGCTGCATCTGGCGCAGCTCGACAAACGCGCCCGCAAATTCCCTTGGGGCGAGGTGCTCAAACCCGACGTGCCGTTCCGGGTCGAGGTCGTCACCGGAAAGCGCAACAAAATCTACCACGCAGGGGCGGCGCAAGAGCGCATCGAGCGCGCCATCACCGAAGAGCTTGGCGCGCCTGTCTCGCCCGAGGCCGAGGTCGTGCTCAAGGTGCGGATCGAGGACGATATGGTCATCCTCTCCGTCGACACCTCCGGCGAGGCGCTGCACAAACGTGGCTTCAAGGCTGGTGTGGGCAAGGCGCCGATGCGCGAAACCATGGCGGCCTCTTTTCTGCGGGCCTGTGGCTATACCGGCTCTGAGCCAGTGCTGGACCCGATGTGTGGTTCCGGGACCTTTGTGATCGAGGCGGCTGAGATAGCGCGGGGGCTGTTGCCCGGTCGCGCGCGATCCTTTGCCTTTGAACATCTGGTCGGGTTCGACCCCCGGCCTCTGCAAAATTTCAAAGACCAAGCCCCCAAATGGGATACGGATTTGCAATTTTACGGCTCTGATCGCAATGTGAACGTTATTCGCATGGCGAACGACAATGCAGAACGCGCGGGCGTGGGGGATCTCTGCCAGTTCAAACCTGTGTCTGTGTCCGAGATCGAGCGCCCCGAAGGCGCGCAGGGACTGGTGATCGTCAACCCGCCTTACGGCGCGCGGATTGGCAAAAAGAAAGACCTTTATGCCCTTTATGGTGCCTTCGGTGACGTGATGCGCGCGCGGTTCTCCGGCTGGCGTGTCGGCATGATCACCTCGGATGCGCAGCTTGCGCAGTCGACGGGTTTGCCGTGGCTTCCGACCGGTGCGCCGGTGGCCCATGGAGGGTTGAAAGTCACGTTGTTTCAGACCGCGCCTTTGCCCTGATCGCTTCTCCAAAACGTATCGTGATTGGGCGCCTGAACGCGATTTTTCCTGATGAATCGCGCCCAATTGTGCAAAAACCGTCCTTCAAGTGATCTCTCTCAAGTCAGATCGCACTGCACCTATGCTATATTTAGGTGTGATGAGGGGAGGGACGGACATGATGCACAGACCAAATTGGGACGATTATCGGTTCGTACTCGCGGTGGCGCGCTCGGGTTCCGTGTCCGGGGCCGCACGCGAGTTAGGGGTCAATCATGCCACGGTTTTGCGCCGTGTCGCGGCCATTGAGAAACGTCTTGGCGTCGAGTTATTCGAGAAATCTGTCCGCGGCTATGACATTGCGCCGGAAAAATTGCGCCTGATCGAAGCCGCACGCGAGGTTGAGGCCGCGGTGGGCGCCGTTGAACGGTTGGCGCAGGTGGGTGAGGCGCCTTTGGCCGGTGTCATCCGTGTCACCTCGACGGATACGTTTTGCCAAACGGTCCTGCCGAAACTTCTGGCGCGGCTCTCCGCACATGAGAGCGGGCATGGGCATGAGTTGAGTTTCGAGCTTTTGTCTACCAACAGCCACCTCGACCTGTCGCGGCTCCACGCCGATGTGACGGTGCGCCCGACCTACAAGCTGCCCGATGATTTGTTCGGCGACATGGCGACGCAGATGGCCTTCGGTTTTTATGCCTCATCCGAGGCGGTGCCCGAAGATCATTGGCTGGGCCTGACGGGCGGCATCGGGCGGTCTCACGCGGGGCAGAAGCTGCGCGAGGAACTTGAGCGGCGGCGCGTGCACTTTATGGCGGCCTCCGACAGTTTTCTGACGCTCCGTGCGTTGGCGGAGGAAGGCATGGGGCGCGTGATGTTGCCGGTGTTTATGGGCAATGCGTCCAAGATGTTGCGCCGGATCACGCCGGTTCTGGAAGTCCCGCCCGTGCCGATCTTCGTGGCCTCGCATGTCGATTTGGCCGATGCGCCACGCCTTCGCCAAGCGCGGTCTCGCATTGCTCTTGCGTTGGAGGCGGAGGAAGATTTTCTGATGGGGCTGGAGAATGTGTCGCCGGCCTCTGAGCTCACTGAAGCTTGATCTTTGGCGTCTGGGTCACCTGCATCCATTCAGGCAGGCCGACGGTTTTCTCAACCGCATAGATCGCAACGCAAACCGCGATGATCGCAAAGGTGAACTTCACCCGCTTGGCGGACGGCGGATGTTGCGCCCATCGTTTTGCGCGTAACATCCAGCGCATCTGGTTCACGCGCCGTCGCTTTCTTTGGCGTCTTCGTCGTCGAACACCACGGAGCCGATGAACGGCAGGTTGCGATTGGCTTGGGCGAAGTCGATGCCATACCCCACGACGAAAGCGTCGGGGATTTCAAAGCCGGTCCATGTCGCCTTGAGATCGACCTCGCGGCGCGCAGGTTTGTCCAAAAGCGCGATGGTCTCAATTTTGCGCGGGTTGCGTGAGTGCAGGAGTTTCATGACAGCCGACAGTGTATGCCCGGTGTCGACGATGTCTTCGACGACCAAAACATCGCGGCCTTCGATGGGGCCGCGCAGGTCTTTGAGGATTTTCACCTCGCGCGACGACTCGGTGGCATTGCCGTAGGATGAGGCCTCCAGGAAATCGACCTCGACATTCATTTCCAGCTCCCGCACCAGATCGGCAATAAAGACAAACGAGCCGCGCAACAGGCCCACGACCACCAATTTGTCAGTGTCCTTGTAGTCTCGCCTGATCTCTTTCGCGAGGTCCTCGATCCGGGCGGCGATCGCCTTGGCCGAGATCATGACATCGATGTGATAGGGTCGCTGCGTCATCCTGTTCCCTTTCGGTCCCGTTTTGGACACTTGCAATTTTGGGCTCAGCCATAGATGTATCAGGCAAGGAAAACATAGACCAGAGACCATGCCGACGCACCAGGAAACAAAGCACATGCCGTTCAGCGCCGATCAGATGTATGCGCTGGTGGCCGATGTCGAAAGCTACCCGAAATTCCTGCCGTGGAATGCCGCCGCGCGCATTCGCTCGCGCACCGATATGGGCGACCACGAGCTGATGCTCGCCGATCTGGTGATCTCGTTTAAGGTGTTTCGCGAAAAATTCGGCTCGCGTGTGAAACTGTTTGCCGAAGAGCGCCGCATCGACACCGAATATCTCGACGGTCCGTTTCGCTACATGAAAAGCTGGTGGCAATTCACGCCCGCAGAAGATGGCGGCTGTGATGTCGAATTCTTCGTCGATTTCGAATTCAAGAACGCCATCCTGCAAGGGGTGATCGGCATGGTGTTCAATGACGCCATGCAACGCATCGTGCGCGCGTTTGAACGCCGGGCGGCGGAGCTTTACGGCTGAATGCTTAAAGCAACCGCACCGTAAAAATCACCGTCATCACCACACCGACCAGGACGATAAACTGCTTGAGCCGAGCGGTGTTCTTGATGCGCCGCGCGTAATGCGCGCCTAAGAACCCGCCCGCAATCATCGCGGCGGCCAGAACGGCGGCGAAGTTCCAAGCGATCACCCCCGCCAAAACATAGGTCACGGCGGAGACCAGCGATAAAAGCACCGACAAAGCGTTCTTTAGCCCGTTCATCGCATGCAGATCGGTAAAGCCGATCAGTCCCAAGACGGCCAGAAGCATGATCCCCAGCCCGCCATTGAAATAACCGCCATAGATGGAGACGGCGAAGAGTGCGACTGCGGCCCCCAGAGGTCCCATCATCTCGCGCGCAAACAGGCGTTTGATCATCTGCGGCCCACCGGCAAAGAGCAGGGTCGCCAAGGCCATGAGCGCAGGTACCACCACCAGAAACGTGTCATTCGGCGTGATCAGCAAAAGCAGAGCGCCCAACACCCCGCCCAGAGCCGCAATCGCGATCATCCGCGCGGCGGGCATGGTGGCGGTGGTGTGCAGATCGCGCCGGTAGGCCCAGACGCTAGAGACATAGCCGGGCAGGGCGGTGAGCGTGGCGGTGGCGTTGGCGGAGACCGGCGGCACACCGGCCAAGATCAGGGCTGGTAAGGTCAGAAATGTGCCGCCGCCCGCGACGGCATTGAGCGCGCCGCCTGCAAGCCCGGCGAGGATCACCAAAATCGTTTCGAACATGAGTCCTCCCAAACCCGTGTTGTGCCGAGGCGCTTTTACGCCTCAAGTGCGTTTTGCATCATTTCCAGTGCCGTAATGACGGTGGCGCTGCGCACATTGGCGCGGCCGATTGGCCCGAAGTTCACCGTTTTCACGATCGTGTCATGCCCCTCATAGGCAAGGCCGAAACAGACCCGACCTTCGGGTTTGTGTTCGGACCCGCCGGGGCCAGCGATGCCTGTGACCGCGACGGCGATCTGGGCCTGCGAGCGGCTCACGGCACCTTCGGCCATTTCGCGCGCCACCTGCTCAGAGACTGCGCCATATTGCGCTAAGGTCACGGGCGAGACGCCCAACATCTCGCGTTTCGCTGTATTGGAATAGGTGATGAATCCGCGTTCGACCACGTCGGAGGAGCCCGCCACCTCCGTCAGGCTGCCGATGATCATGCCACCGGTGCAGCTTTCGGCGGTGGCGATCATCACGCCCTTGGCGCGCGCGGCTTCCAATGTGACAGCGGCGAGGGTGACTGGAATTCCGGTCGTCACATGATCACCTTGTGGTAAATCCCAGCCATGACCACCACGACCAGCGCTGCAAACACGCCGGCGATCACGTCATCCAGCATCACACCCAAGGCATCACCGCGCCGGTCGGCCCAGCCAACAGGGCCGGGTTTCCAGATGTCGAAAAGACGAAACGCCAGAAACGCAGTGGGCCAGGCAGGCCAAAGCGCGGTTGAGGGCGCGCCGGCCATGGCCGAGCCGATGGACACAGGGATCAGCGCGATCCACATGCCGACAAGCTCGTCGATGACAATCTCTGAGGGGTCGTGGTTCTCCATCCCGCGCGTCATCTCGCCCGTGGCCCAAAGTCCGGCAATAAACATCACGACGGTGCCGATCAGAACTCCGGGAACGCCCAGCGTTTCGTGAAGCAGCCAGAACAGGGGCACAGCGGCGGCAGAGCCCCATGTGCCGGGGGCAGGACGCATATACCCGATCCGGGCCATGGTCGCGATGAGTTCGGCGAAAGGGTTCATCTGGGTCTTCCTTCTTAAGCGGTGCGGATCAGGTCAGGTTCGGATCAAAGCTGCGGTGGCGAGTGAGGCGATTCCTTCCTCGCGGCCGGTAAAGCCCAGCCGCTCGGAGGTGGTCGCCTTCACCGAGACTTTCTCAATATCCACGGACATAATCTCTGCCAGAGCGGCGCGCATGGCCTGCGCGTGCGGCCCCACCTTGGGGCGCTCACAAACCAGTGTCACGTCGCAATTCATCAACTCATAGCCCATCTCGCGGGCCAACCCGATCGCATGGCGCAGGAAAATATGGCTCTCGGCGCCTTTCCATTGCGGATCAGACGGCGGGAAATGTTGGCCGATGTCACCGCGTGCCAGAGCGCCATAAATTGCATCGGTGAGCGCATGCATGCCCACATCGGCGTCGGAATGGCCCTGTAGGCTGCGGCCATGCGGGACTTTGACGCCGCAGAGCCAGACGTGATCGCCCTCTCCGAAACGGTGGACGTCGTAGCCATTGCCCAGGCGCATATCGAGGCGAATATCCATCTGTGTCGTCTCCTGCTCTTTTTGCCGCAACAGTGCGGAGGCCCGGGCGAAATCTTCCGGGTGGGTGATTTTGAAATTCTCTTCGGATCCTTGCGTGATCGCTACTCGGATGCCGGCAGCGCGGGCCACTTCGACATCGTCGGCGGCCTCTGCGTGATGGGCTCTGTGCGCGGTCAGAATCGCCTCAAAATCGAAGCCTTGCGGTGTCTGTGCGCGAAACAATCCGCTGCGATCCTGCGTACCGTCCACGAAATTGCTCGTTTCTGTCGCGTTCTGAGGCGCCGCACCTCGCCACAGCGCGTCCGTCACAGGGAGCGCAGGTGCGGCGCCTTGGTGCTGCTCAAGAGCGTCTTTCACCCCTTCGATCACGGCAGACGGGATCAAGGCGCGGGCCGCATCGTGGATCAGAACCGTGTCGATCCCTTGTCCGACAAGGGCCTCAAGTCCAGCCCGCGCAGAGGCCGCGCGCGTCGCGCCGCCGCTGACAAGTGTCACATTTTCAAGGCTTTGCGCGAGGTCCTGGTCGTCCGGGTGATGCACCACGACGATTGCGTCGGCATGCGCACGGAAGCGCGCGATGCTGTGGTCGATCACGCGCAAAGAGGTTCGGCCGCCCCCGAGCGTTTGCCATTGCTTCGGCAGTGTCCCGCCCGCGCGGGTGCCGCGTCCGGCGGCAACGATGATGACGGCAGTTTTTGTCATGCGACTTGGGATAAGCGCTGGCGCGCGCCCTTGCAATGCGCTGTTTTTGACTGTTTGATAGATTAAATTTTGTGCGAATGTCGTTTTTCGCCCCTTTTTTCCTCGAAAGCCCCTCGCGCCCCTTTGCGACTCGCGCCCGTGGAGGCTACCTCTGGTCGAAATGCACAAGGATTAATCGCTTGCCCGTTCGTTTGGCGCAACTCACACTGGACCCGCCCGTGTTCCTGGCTCCCATGGCCGGGATCACCGACCTGCCGTTCCGCACGCTGGTCTCCAGCTTCGGGGCCGGTTTGGTCGTGTCCGAGATGGTCGCCTCGCACGACATGATCAATGCGCGTCCAGGCACGCGCGAGAAGGCGGAACTTGGCTTTGGGGTCGAGAACACCGCCGTGCAGCTTGCGGGGCGCGAGGCTGAGCCGATGGGGCTGGCCGCGAAGATCGCGGAGGACAACGGCGCCCGGATCATCGACATCAACATGGGCTGCCCCGCGAAAAAGGTGGTCTCCGGCTATTCCGGCTCGGCCCTGATGCGCGATCTGGATCATGCATTGACGCTGATAGAGGCGGTCGTGGCGGCGGTCCATGTGCCTGTGACGTTGAAAACCCGACTGGGTTGGGACGATGCGCTTTTGAACGCGCCGGAGCTGGCCAAGCGCGCCGAGGATGCGGGCATTCAGATGATCACCATTCACGGTCGCACGCGATGCCAGTTTTACAAGGGGCGCGCAGATTGGGCGGCGATCCGTGCCGTGAAAGCGTCGGTGTCGATCCCGGTGATTGCCAATGGCGACATCACCTCGCCCGAGACGGCGCAGGATGCTCTGACGCAATCGGGCGCCGATGGCGTGATGATCGGACGCGGCGCGCAGGGGCGACCTTGGGTTTTGGCGCAGGTGGCGGCGAACCTGACGGGGTCACCGGAACCCGTCCGGCCCGAGGGTAAGGAATTCGCCGAGATGGTCGCTGGACATTATGAGGCCGGCGTCGCGTTCTATGGTACGGACCTGGGCGGGCGTGTGATGCGCAAGCATCTGGGGTGGTACATGGACACGGCCGGCACGCCCGCGGTGCTGCGTAAGCGCGTGCTGACGGAGAAGGCGCCGAAAGCGGTTCTGGCGCTCTTGCCGGACGCGCTCAGCGGAGATTTTACGGATAAAGAAGGATGTGCCGCATGACGGATGCGCGGTTCGATATGCTCTGGCCTTCACTGCCGGTGCCTGCGGTGATGATCGACGCGGACAATCTGATCAACGAGGTGAATTCCTCGGCGGAACTGTTTTTGAACGCTTCCGCGCGCACCCTGATGGGCGTGCCGGTGTTTGACAAACTGGCGATTGATGCGCCGCTCGAAGAGGCCTTTGCCCGCGTGCGTCGCGACGATTCACCGTTGTTCATCAACAATGTCGATGTTTCGGGTGGCAACGCTGCGCCCGTGCAATGCAACATCCAGATCGCGCCTCTGCAGGGCATGGACGATTGGCTGATCCTGTTGATGGAGCCGCGCCAGATCGCGGATCGACTGGGGCGCGCACATCAGGTGAAAACTTCTGCACGGTCTGCGATCGGCATGGCGGAAATGCTGGCGCATGAGATCAAGAACCCGCTGGCGGGGATCACGGGTGCTGCGCAGCTTTTGTCGATGAGCCTGAGCCCCGAGGATCTTGAACTGACCGATCTGATCGTGGCCGAAAGCCGCCGGATCGTGGCGCTTTTGGAGCAGGTCGAGCAATTCGGCAACCTGCGCCCCCCCGCGAAACGCGCGATCAACATCCACGATCTGCTGGACCGCGCCCGCAAATCCGCCGAGCTGTCCTACGGCGCGAATATGAAGTTCATCGAGGAATTCGACCCCTCGCTTCCGCCTACGTTTGTCGATGGCGATCAGTTGCTGCAGGTGTTTTTGAATCTGATCAAGAACGCCTCCGAGGCTGCGGGCAAAGAGGGCGGTGTGATCCGTCTACGCACCTTCTACGACCTGTCGCTGCGTCTGCGGCGCAAGGACGGCACTGGGGGGGCGTTGCCGTTGCAGGTTGAGATCATTGACGACGGCCCGGGTCTTCCGCCGGAGATCGCGTCGGATATTTTCGAACCCTTCGTATCGGGCCGCGAGAATGGCACGGGTCTCGGCCTCGCGCTGGTGTCCAAGATCATCTCGGATCACGAGGGCTGGATTTCGGTCGACTCGACGCCGGGTAAAACCGTGTTCCGCATTTCCCTCCCTGTCGCGCCACGCGATGCGACATCCTCGACGTGAAGGCGTGGGGCAGGCAAGAATGGGACAGGGCGCGATGTGTAATAAAACTGTGAAAAACCCCGTTAAAAAGGGGATGCGCGACGGACAAGGGACAGCTTTGGTCCCGGTTTTGAGTCTGGCGCGAAACTGACAAGGAGAGAAAAACATGGATGGCACGATCCTCGTCGCTGATGACGACCGCACGATCCGCACCGTTCTGACCCAGGCGTTGACCCGCGCCGGATGTAAGGTCCATGCGACCTCATCTTTGGTCACCCTGATGCGATGGGTCGAGGAGGGGAAGGGCGATCTGGTCATCTCCGATGTGATGATGCCCGATGGAAATGGCTTGGAGGCGCTGCCGAAGATCGCGGAGCTTCGTCCCGGTCTGCCGGTGATTGTGATCTCTGCGCAGAACACCATCATGACGGCAATTCAGGCGGCGGAGGCTGAAGCCTTCGACTACCTGCCGAAGCCTTTCGATCTGCCCGATTTGATGAAGCGCGCGGCCAAGGCGCTTGAAGTCAAACGCCGCGCAAACCCTGCGCCGTCGAATGCCAAAGCGCCCTCCGAGGGGCCGAAAGAGGACCTGCCGCTGGTGGGGCGTACGCCCGCGATGCAGACGCTTTATCGCCTTGTTGCCCGCGTGATGAACACCGATCTTCCGGTGCTGATCACGGGAGAGAGCGGCACGGGTAAATCGCTTATCGCGCGTGCGATCCATGATTTCTCCGACCGTCGCACGCTGCCCTTCGTGGTGGTCTCTGCCGCCGATCTGGCGACGATGGAAGGCCCGGCTGCGGTGATTTCCAAGGCCAAGAACGGCTCGATCCTGTTTGACGAAGTGGGTGATCTCGACGAAGAGGCGCAGGCCCGCATCGTGCGGATGCTCGACAGTTTCACCGACAACGGCCCCCGCATCATGGCCAGTTCTCAGGCCAATTTGGCCGCGAAAATGGAAAGCGGCGCCTTCCGTCAGGATCTGTTCTACCGTCTCGGCGGCGTCACGATCTCCGTACCGTCCCTGCGTGAGCGCGTGGATGATATTCCGCTTCTGGCCGAGTTCTTCCTGTCGAAAGCCGAACGCGACGGCTTGTCTGCGCGCCGCTTCTCGCATGAGGCAATGGAGCTTGTTCGCGCCTACAGCTGGCCGGGCAACGTGCGCCAATTGGAAAACACCATCCGCCGCCTGATCGTGACCTCTCCCGAGGAAGAAATCACCCGGATCGAAGTGGAGACGGTGCTGGGCAACCAGCCCGCGATGGAACCGCTGCAGGGCGGTTCCGAGGGCGAAAAACTGTCGTCCTCCGTGGCGAAACACCTGCGCCGCTATTTCGATCTGCATGGCGGAGTCCTGCCGCCGCCGGGGCTCTATCAGCGGATTTTGAAGGAAGTCGAAGGGCCTTTGATCGAAATAGCGCTCGATGCAGTTGGCGGAAATCAGGCCAAATGTGCCGATTTGCTTGGCATCAACCGCAATACCTTGCGTAAAAAGATCAATGATCTCGATATTCAGGTGACACGCCGCCGCAAGTTGATGTAAAAAGGCCACATCCGTGGTGATTTGGGCGCAGTGATGCGGAAAGCACGCAGCTGCGACCCGATTGCAACGGATGTCCGTGCTTTGCGTCTTGGTCCTAGTCTTGGTTTTGGTCCAACCCGCGCAAGAGGGCAGGACCAAGAGCAGGATAAAGACGAGGCGCAACGTGGCCAAAATGCTGGCGGATAAAGCCATGGCACAACGGATCGGACGGCAGAGCTGGCAGCGTTTGACTCGGCTGCGGCGTCAGCGTCGGTTGCAGAATGTCGCAACGCTTGCGGTGTTCGTTCTCGGTCCAATTCTGGCGATTCTGACCTTCCTCGTTCTCGGGCCTTTAGACCACGGACCGGCCTCAACCGTGCTGCGCTCCGTGCTTTTGGCAGATGTGGTCTATGTGCTCGTCGTCGCGGGGCTTGTCGCGCAGCGCATTGCCAGCGTCGTCGCCGCGCGGCGCGCCCATTCCGAAGGCTCACGGCTTCACCTGCGGCTCTCCGGTGCCTTTGTGCTGTTGGCGCTCATCCCGACCGTCATGGTCGCGGTTTTCGCCGTGGTGACGGTGAACTTCGGCCTCGAAGGGTGGTTTTCTGATCGGGTGCGTAATGTGGTGGGCTCCTCTTTGGAGGCCGCCAAAGCCTATGAGGACGAGCACCACGATGGCCTCTCGGAAGACACCCGTGCGCTGGCCAATTTCATCATCGACCGCCGCCGTCAGGTGACGATCCTGCCCGATGGCGCACTGCGTCAGGTGCTCAACCAGGGACAAGGCCTCATTCAGCGGGGCCTGCGCGAAGCCTATGTGATCGACCGGGCGGGCGACATCAAAGCCCGCGGCGATCGCTCCTATCTCTTTGATTATGAACAGCCATCCGAGGCCGATCTGGCCCGTGCCGAGACTGGCGAGCTGGTGCTGATTGATGATTGGGACCAAAATGAATCTCGCGCACTGCAGCGTCTGGCCGGCTTTTCTGACCGCTATCTCTATGTGACCCGCGATGTGGATGGCAAAATCCTCAATCTGCTGGATGAAACACAGGACAGCATCGCGCTTTACAACCAGTTGGAAAGCGACCGGGGGCGGTTGCTCTTCGAGTTCGGCCTTCTCTACATCGGCTTCGCGCTGATCCTCATTTTGGCGGCGACTTGGCTGGGTCTGTGGTTCGCCGAACGTCTTGCGCGGCCCATCGGGCGGCTGGCGGGGGCCGCGAAAAAGGTGGGTGAGGGGGATCTGTCTGTCCGTGTGCCGGAAGAAGAAGGTCAGGACGAGATCGCCACCCTGGGCCGTGTGTTCAACCAGATGACCGGGCAGGTCAAACTGCAACGTGACGAGCTGTTGGACCGCAACGAGCAGATCGACCAGCGCCGCCGCCTGTTTGATTCCGTGCTGTCTTCGGTGACGGCCGGGGTCGTGGGCTTGGACGCCGAGGGGCGGGTGACGCTTTTGAACCGCTCTGCGCAGGCGCTTCTAAGCCTCGGCGAGCGCGACGTAACGGGCGAGGCGCTGGCCGTTGTGGTGCCGGAATTCGGACCTTTGTTCGATGTGCTGCGCGCGGGCAATCGCGAGGTGGCGCAAGAAGAGCTGAGACTCATTCGCTCCGGCGCACAGGAAAGCCTCTTGGTGCGGATCGCCACGCGACGCGACGTCGAGGGGCGCCTTGAGGGCTATGTGGTCGCCTTTGACGATGTGACCGATCTGGTGAGCGCGCAGAGACTGGCCGCTTGGGGCGATGTGGCGCGGCGTATCGCGCATGAGATCAAGAATCCGCTGACGCCCATTCAACTGTCTGCCGAACGCATCCTGCGCAAATTCGGCCGTGGTCTCGATGAGGAGGCGCGGGCGGATCTTGAGCAATACACCTCTGTGATCGTGCGCCAGACCGGCGATTTGCGCCGCATCGTCGATGAGTTCTCGAAGTTCGCTCGGATGCCGAGCCCCGAGCGGCGCGAGCATGATTTGGTCGAACTGGTGAAAGGCGCGGTGCTGTTGCAACAAAACGCGCTGCCGGATGTGAAGGTGCGGGCCGAGATCGAACCGGATCACGCCTGGGTCGAAGTGGATGCGACCATGATCGGACAGGCCTTTACGAACTTGATCAAGAATGCCGGAGAAGCCATTGAATCCTTGCAGGAAAACGGATTTGAGTTGGGCTATGAGCCAACCGTGCGTGTGGCGATGTGGCGCGACGACAACGATGCGGTGGTGACGATCACGGACAATGGCATTGGCCTGCCGGAAGATCGCTCGCGCCTGTTTGAACCCTATGTGACGACACGCGAGAAAGGCACTGGGCTGGGCCTGCCGATCGTCAAGAAAATCATTGAGGAACATGGC
This sequence comes from Celeribacter sp. PS-C1, assembly GCF_019429625.1. Lineage (GTDB taxonomy): Bacteria > Pseudomonadota > Alphaproteobacteria > Rhodobacterales > Rhodobacteraceae > Celeribacter. The sequence goes on along the minus strand of NZ_JAHXRW010000004.1, from coordinate 50,077 downwards.
GGGACGCTGACGCTCACGGATGGTGAGCCGATTGATCCGTCGGGTCGCATTGGGGCCTGTGCCACCATTCGCCTCTCCTTGATGGAAGTGGTGAAAGAAGATGAAAAACAAGAGCTTGCAGTGTAATGATGAAGTCGGGAGTAAACCATGTCTGATATTCTGATCGTCGACGATGAACGCGATATTCGCGAGTTGATCGGAGATATTTTACAGGACGAAGGCTTTGAGACGCGGCTGGCCGCCAATTCCGACGACTGCATGAAGCGAATTGCTGACGGCGTGCCCGCGTTGATGATCCTCGACATCTGGCTGAAGGACAGCGAGATGGATGGGATCGACATTCTCAAACATGTCAAACGTGAGCACCCGGAAGTGCCGATCATCATCATTTCTGGCCATGGCAACATCGAAATTGCGGTCGCGGCGATCAAACAGGGCGCATACGATTTCATCGAGAAGCCATTCAACATTGACCAGCTTATGGTGGTGATCACCCGTGCGATGGAGACCTCGCGTCTGCGGCGCGAAAACGCGACGCTGAAACGGTCGGGGTCGGGCGATGTCGAGATGATCGGTGTCTCCACCGCCTTCAAACAGCTCAAAATCAACCTGGAAAAAGTCACCAAATCCAACGGCCGCGTCATGCTGACGGGCGGCGCGGGCGTGGGCAAAGAAGTGGCGGCGCGGTTCATCCATGCGGGTTCTGACCGCAACGATGCACCTTTCGTCTCTGTGTCCTCCGCCAATATCGAGCCCGACCGGATGGAAGAGGTGCTCTTTGGCCGTGAAAGCCCGGAGCGCGGCATCGAGAAAGGCTTGTTGGAGGAGGCCAACGGCGGTGTGATCTATTTCGACGAAGTGGCGGATATGCCGCTTGGCACCCAGTCGAAAATCCTGCGCGTGTTGGTCGATCAACGGTTCACCCGAGTGGGCGGCACGACGCAGGTCTCGGTTGATCTGCGAGTGATCTCTTCGACCTCGCGCGATCTGACGGCTGAGATTGCCGCCGGGACCTTCCGCGAGGAGCTCTATCACCGGCTGAACGTGGTGCCGATTGAGGTGCCTGCGCTCGAAAAACGTCGCGAGGACATCCCGGAACTGGCCGGGTATTTCATCGAGAAACTGAACCGTGAACAGGGCCTGCCGCAGCGCGCGCTGTCCGAGGATGCCGCTGCGATGCTTCAGACCATGGCTTGGCCGGGCAATGTGCGTCAGCTCAAGAACGTCATCGAGCGCGTCCTGATCCTAGGCGACAGCACCGGTGCGATTGATGTCTCTGAGCTGCCTGCTGAGGATGGCGGACGCGAAGAGGAGGGCCGGGCGGTCTTGTCTCCCGCGATTGCGACGCTGCCGCTCAGAGAGGCGCGCGAACTCTTCGAGCGCGAATACCTGCTGACACAGATTAACCGCTTTGGCGGCAACATTTCTCGCACGGCAACCTTCGTCGGGATGGAGCGTTCGGCGCTGCACCGCAAGTTGAAATCTCTGGGCGTTGTCACGGGCAACAAACAGGGCGGGCGCGTGGCCTATGTCTCGGAAGAGGCGGAGTGAGTCCACGTGCGGGCCAAATGTGACGCGACAGCCGCGTTGACGCCTTCGCCGTTAAGTGCGAAGGCTGGGGCGAAGCAATAAAGGTGATGCGATGAAAGTCATCATTTGCGGCGCGGGCCAGGTCGGCTGGCAGATCGCCAAACAACTCTCTTCCGAGAAAAACGACGTCACCGTCGTGGACAACAATCCCGCGCTGGTGCGCCGTGCGACCGATACGCTGGACGTGCAAGGCATCGAGGGCTTTGCCTCCTACCCGGACGTCCTGGAGCGGGCAGGGGCGCGCGACGCCGATATGGTGATCGCCGCGACCTATTCCGATGAGGTGAATATGGTCACCTGTCAGGTGGCGCACTCGGTCTTTGGCGTGCCGCGTAAGATCGCGCGCCTCAGATCGCAGTCCTACCTGACCGCAATTTATTCCGACCTCTACCGCCGCGATCACCTGCCGATTGATGTGGTGATCTCGCCCGAGAAAGAGGTCGCCGAGGCCGCGCTCCGCCGTCTGGCGGCGCCGGCTGCATTCGACACACAGGCCTTTCTCGCAGGCGGCGTGCAGCTCATGGGCATCATGCTCGAAGAGGATTGCCCGGTTCTCAACACCTCTTTGCGTGAGCTGTCGGATCTCTTTTCGACGCTTCGCGCCATTGTCGTCGGCGTGCGCCGCGAGGGGCGGTTGTTCGCGCCCGAGCCCAATGATCAGCTTTTTGCCAAAGATGAGGTCTATGTCTTTGCCCATTCCGATGACCTGACCCGGACGTTGGAGATTTTCGGCAAGACCCACGCCAAGCAAGAGCGCGTGGTCATTTTGGGTGGTGGCAACGTTGGTTTGGCCGTGGCGCAAGCCTTGGAAACCCGCACCGAACGCGTGCGTGCCAAAATTATCGAGAAAAACCGCAAGACCGCCGAGAAGGCCGCCGACAGTCTGGAGCGCACGATTGTGCTCAATGGCGATGCTTTGGATCAGGAACTCTTGGCCGAGGCGGGGATCACCCGTGCCGATGCCGCGCTTTGTGTGACGGACGACGACAAGGTCAACATGCTGGCTGCCGTGCGCGCCAAGCAACGCGGCGCGAAGATGGCGATCTGTCTCGTGAACGACCCGACTCTGGTGCCAATCCTCAACGCGCTCGACATCGACGCCTATATCAACCCGCGCGCCACCACGGTGTCCTCGATCCTGCGCCACATTCGCCACGGGCGGGTGCGCAACGTCTATTCTGTGGGCGATGGCGAGGCGGAGGTTATCGAGGCACAGGTGCTCTCGACCTCTCCGATTTCCGGCAAGCCGATCCGCGACATCGACTTCCCCGAAGGTGTCTTGGTTGGCGCGATCTCCAAGGGTGGCAAATACGTCAAGCCGACCGGTGCCACGCGCATCGACGAGGGTGATGTGATCACCATTTTCTCGCTGAGGGACGACGTGCCCGAGGTCGAGCGTCTGCTGCAAGTGTCGATTGATTACTTCTGATGAACCGCTTCTCGCGCATGCCATTTTTTGTCCAGCTGGTGCTGGTGAGCGGGGGCGCGATGATGGTCCCTGCGATCTATGCTATGGTGCTGCGCGAATGGGATGATGCGCGGGCGTTTTTCTATGCGGCGGTGCTGTTTTCCTCTCTCGCGGGGTTTATCGCCATTGCCCGGTTCCGTCCCGAGGCGACCGAGGATCGCGACAGTTTGCGTGATCGGGACCGTGAAGGCCGAAACCAGCTTTTGACCCTACTGGGCACCTACACCGCCGTGCCTTTGATCCTTGCCGTGCCTTTTGCGGAGGCCACCAAGGACACCACGTATTTCAACGCCTATTTCGAGATGGTTTCTGCGCTGACCACCACGGGGGCGACACTGTTCGACGATCCGGCGCGCTTGTCACGCCCTGTGCATCTCTGGACCGCGCTGGTGGGGTGGCTCGGAGGGCTTTTCGCCTGGATCACGGCTGTCGCGGTTCTGGCGCCTCTGAACCTTGGCGGGTTTGAGGTGCTTTCCTCGCGCGGGGCGGGCCAAAGCGAAGTGCGCGCTTCCCAGATCACCCGTGTGGCGGCTGCGCCCGAACGCCTCGCGCGCTTTACCGTCAAGCTGTTCCCGATCTATCTGGGCCTGACCTTGGCGCTGTGGTTTGCGCTCTCGATGATCGGTTCGAACCCCTATGTCGCGCTCTGCCATGCCATGTCCGTGATGGCCACCTCCGGCATTTCGCCCGTCGGCGGGCTGACCGAAGCGGGGACCGGCTTCATCGGCGAGGCGCTGGTCTTTGCTTTCCTGTTCTTGGCGCTCTCGCGCAAGACCTTTACCGCCGACCAGACCCGCACCGATGCGCCGCCTTTGTGGCGCGACCCGGAGATGAAAATCGGTCTGGCGCTGATTGTCGTGATCCCGATTTTGCTGTTCCTGCGCCATTGGGTGTCGGTGCTTGAGGTCTCTGGCGACTGGACCTTTGCCCGCGCGATGTCGTCCCTGTGGGGCGGCACGTTCATGGTGCTGTCCTTCCTCTCGACGGCCGGTTTCGAGAGCCTCGGCTGGGAAGAGGCGCGGCTTTGGTCCGGGCTTCAGGCGCCGGGGGTTTTGCTCATGGGGCTGGCGATTTTCGGCGGCGGCGTGGCGACCACGGCGGGCGGTGTCAAGCTGCTCCGGCTTTACGCTTTGGTGCGTCACGGTGAGCGTGAAATCGAAAAGTTGATCTCGCCGCACTCTGTGGGCGGCGCGGGCGCCAATGCGCGGCGCATTCGGCGCGAGGGCGCATATGTGGCTTGGGTCTATTTCATGGTCTTCGCCTTCACCATCGCCGCGGTGATGATGCTTTTGTCCTTGTTTGGCCTGCATTTCCAAGAAGCAGCTGTGTTCACGATTTCTGCACTCACGACCACGGGGCCGCTGGCCAATGTGGTGGGCGATGTGCCGTTGAGCTACGCGAGCCTTGGCGATGCGGAAAAGATGATCTTAGCTGCAACAATGGTACTCGGGCGGCTTGAAATGTTGGCGATCATCGCGCTTTTGAATCCGGAATTCTGGCGGCGCTGAAACGCAATTCCAGGAATGTTAGCGTCCCGAGTGACGTAAATTTGTGTCGTGTTTTCCATAGCCGCCTTACAAGAGCGGGGAATTTCAGGCGCTTATCTTGACATTCGAGTGAATCTGCGGCGAGGTGTCCACAAGTGCTGTCGCCCGAGGGACAGTTCGCAACATAAAGCGCAAGAAAAAAGGCAAAGATCATGGCCGGCGATAAACAAAACCTTCAGGACGCCTTCCTTAACCACGTTCGCAAAACCAAAGTTCCCGTGACGATCTTTTTGATCAACGGTGTGAAACTTCAGGGTGTGATCACTTGGTTCGATAACTTCTGCGTCCTTCTGCGCCGCGACGGCCAATCTCAGCTCGTGTATAAACACGCGATCTCGACGATCATGCCGGCCCAGCCGATCAATCTCTACGACGGCGAAGAGGCGTAATTTCAGCCCTCTTGCAATCCGTCCAGTCAGATATATGTGACGGTATGAAATATCGGCACCTGTCGTATGGCGGCGGGTGCTTTCTCGCGTTTAAAGGAGCGGCATTTGGCCGAACTATACGAACATGAAGTGAAGCAGACCCGCGCTTGGGTGCTTCATCCCGACATTACCTCCGACCGAGACCGCCGCGAGCCGCAGGCAGGGTTGGAGGAAGCCGTGGCGCTGGCCGCAGCGCTGCCCGATCTCGAAGTCGTGGGCTCCGAAATCGTCCGCCTGCCAAAGATCCAGCCCGGCCATCTCTTTGGCTCCGGTAAGATCGAGGAATTGAAACAGCGCATGAAAGCCGCCGAGGTGGAACTTGTGCTGATCGACGGCCCGGTGACCCCGGTGCAGCAGCGCAACCTTGAGAAGGAATGGAAGGTCAAACTTCTCGACCGGACCGGCTTGATTTTGGAGATCTTCTCCGACCGCGCGCGCACCCGCGAGGGCGTGTTGCAGGTCGAAATGGCCGCGCTCAGCTATCAGCGCACGCGATTGGTCCGCGCCTGGACCCACCTTGAGCGGCAACGTGGTGGTTTGGGCTTTGTCGGCGGTCCCGGCGAGACCCAGATCGAGGCCGACCGTCGTGCCATCGACGAACAACTCGTGCGCCTGCGCCGTCAGCTTGAGAAGGTGGTCAAAACCCGTGAGCTACACCGCGCCTCGCGCGCGAAAGTTCCGTTCCCGATCGTCGCGCTGGTGGGTTACACCAACGCGGGCAAATCGACGTTCTTCAACACGGTGACCGGCGCGGATGTGTTCGCCAAAGACATGCTGTTCGCGACGCTCGACCCGACCATGCGCCAGCTTGTGATCGAGAACGCCCATGGCGGCGACCGCGAGATCATTCTGTCCGACACAGTGGGGTTCATCTCCAACCTGCCGACCCAGCTTGTCGCCGCTTTCCGCGCGACGCTCGAAGAGGTTCTTGACGCAGATCTCATCCTTCATGTGCGCGACATTGCCGCCGAGGAGACCGAGGAACAAAAGGCCGATGTCCTGAAAATCCTGTCTGACTTGGGCATCAAGGAAGACGCTCCGATGTTCGAGGTCTGGAACAAGATCGACCTTCTGGATGAAGAGGCCCACGCAGCCCGGATGGAGCGTGCGGGGCAGGAAGACGGCATTTTCGCCATCTCTGCCGTGACCGGCGAGGGCGTGCCGGAGCTTTTGTCGGCGATTTCCGGGTTTTTCGAAGAAGACAAGATTGAACGCGATCTCGTCCTGCCCTATGCCGAGGGCAAGAAACGGGCCTGGCTCTTTGAGGAGGGTGTGGTCTTGAGCGAGGAGATGGCCGAGGACGGCTATCAGCTCAAGGTTCTCTGGACCCCGCGTCAGGAAAAGCAATTTCGGGAGATGTGAGATGAGCAAAGAGCAGGCTGCCAAGACAAAGACCAAACCTGACACCAAGACAGCCGGCGAGGGCAATACCCAAAGGCGTCTGTTCATGATGCTCTTTGAGGCCACCGCAGGCGCTAAAACCGGCCTGCGCATGGGCGCGCGTCACGCCGTGATGGTGTTCATGGTGGCGGGTGAGCAAAGGCTCGCGATTGCGAAGGCCTTCAAAGGTCTCGAGGCGACCGGCTGGTCCGCTATGGAAATGAAGAAGGGCGGCGACATCACCGGTCAGAAGCGCTTCGAAGACAAGGCGCTCGATGCCTCCGCGCGCAAAGCGATGGAAAAGGGCGCGGCGTTTCTGGTCTACAAGAAAGAGATCAAAGGGCAGGCGTGAGGTTTAAAGAACCCGCGCCGGATTGCCCGCAACACGCGCGCCCGGCGCGACGTCTTTTGTCACCACTGAACCCGCGCCGACAATCGCACCATCGCCGATGGTGACACCTGGTAGGATGATCGCAGCGCCGCCGATCCAGACATCTTTCCCAATCGTGACGGGCAGGGCGCGTTCAATGAGTTGCCCGCGCAGCACCGGATCGCGGTGGTGATCGGCGCAGTAGATTTGCGTGCGCGGACCGATCATCGTGTTTTCTCCGATCTCGACCCGCGCGCTGTCCAACACGACACAGCCGACGTTCAGAAACGCGCCGTCTCCCAGAAACAGGTTCTCGCCATACAAGAGGTGAAACTGCCCCTCGATCCGCGCGGTCTCGGGAGCGGCGCCTAGCAAGGTCCGCAGCTCCGGGTGGATGTCACCCCGTTCCGAGGGCAGCGCCATGTTGTGGCGGTGTACCGCGTCAAAGACCTTGGTCCGGCGCGCATCTATTTCGGGATCCATGCAGCAATACCAGTCGCCCGCGCGCATTTTATCCCACTCTGAGGTCATTCCTCCGGCACCAGATGCGTGATGCCGACGCCAGCGGCGCGGGCCAATTCGGGGTCGAGGCTCATCGGGACATATTCCCCACGCCGCCACAACTCGCCCAGATCGTCATAGTGACGGCTCAGCGGATGGCCTGACTGGCCGGTGGCGGTGACGAAGACAGAGCTGTCCGGGTCGGCAAAGTCGTAGACCCCACGGTACGCCGCGCCATGGACGTTGGCGAAGGGCTGCGGCCCATCTCCAGCCGTCACGCCGCGCATCAGCGTGTTGTCACCGCCGGAGGTCGATTGCCGGATGTTCACAACCCATTTCAGCAAAGGCACATCGCCCAACACCGGGTGATCGTGCTGCGCCATATGGGCGTCGCCCCAACGAAGGCTCTCAAGATTGGTCGAGTAATGCTCTCCGATCCACAGAAGCGCGTCATCAAGAGAGAGGCGCGCAATGTCGGTGCAGGTTTCCATCGGCGCCGATTGGATGACATCGCACCAGGCCGAGGCGCCGCCGATGTCGCGGTAAACACGCTCGATGAAGATCGGATCGACATGGGTGAACTCGCGCGCCAGTGGCCCGATCTCGTCGCGGATCAGACGGTCTTGGAGTGCGCGCATCCAGGCATAGTAGATCAGCGGTTCCGGTAGGTGTTCGTTCATCTCGCCATTCCACTCGGCCAAGAGCGTGAGCGCGCGTTGACGCTGACGTTCGGGCGTGCCCTCGGGCGCGGCCTCGCCGGTGAACCACAGATCGGCCCCCACGAGCGGCAAGAGGTTGCGTGCCGCTGGGGAGACCACGTCGTTTTGCACTTCGATGAAGCTGTCGCGGGTGTGGACCTCGCGCGCCTGCATGAGACGCTGCCAGCGCTGAATGCGCTGGGTGTCGCCCCAGTGATAGGACAGGTGGTCGGGGAAGGGGGCATCGACGGTTTTGTTGTTGGTGTTGCCGATGATGCCGTCACGATCGGCGGTAAAGAGCGGCAGATCGTCGAAATCGCGCCAACCTTGCCAACGATCCGCCTCAAGCCAACCGGGCGAGGGGATGCGGCCCTTGGATTGATGCAGCGCATCACGAAGGGGCGCGCGGCCGATGACCTTCATCTGCACCCGGTCCGGGTCCGCCATGGCGAGGTTCAGCGCGGGGGCGGCAAAGTCGCGCGCGGCCACCATCGCTTGCGTCAACGTCGTCGCATGGTTGAGCGCAATCACTGCCGTCATAGACCGATCATCGGGCACAAGGGCGGTCCAGGCCACAGAGACGAGATGTCCCGGCGGAGTGATCGTATCGACGTCAAAGGCGGTGTTCGGCAGGATCGGGCCGTTGTCGGACCATTGCAGCGTTAAGGTGACGGGGGCCGCATCCTTGATCTGGACAATCGATGGTCGGCTGCGCAGCGGTTTGAACCCTTCAGGCGTCAGAACTTCGCCCGGCGCCTCGGGGTTTTGTTTCTCGATGTAGAGATCGGCGTCATCCAGATAGGCCGCCGTAATGCCCCAACCAAAGCTCTCATGTCGGCCCGAGACAATCGCGGGAATCCCCGGCACAGAGGCGCCAATCACGCCGCCGGTGCTCAGTTGCAGCCGTGCCAGATACCACGCGCCCGGTGCGGCAAAATTCAGATGCGGGTCATTGGCCAAAAGCGTTGCGCCGGTGGCCGAGCGCCCCGGACCCGCGGCCCAGACGTTGGAGGCACCCGCAAGGCCGGATTTCGGGAAAGGCGACAGGGCATATTGCGTGCCAGAGGTGGCAACGCCCGGCTGCGCCTCGGGGAAAAGCGCCGCGTAGGACGGCAAAAGCCCGAGGCCCGTGCCGGGTGCGTCCGGCATGAGATCGCGCAGTCGCTCTTGCGGTAACAACAGAGAGGCGCGGGCGCGGAGCACTTCGTTCGGGATCTGATCCGAGAGCTGAACGGCAACGAGTTTCAGGATCGCGATGGAATCGGCGGGCTGCCAATAGGCGATCTCTGAGGGGAAGAGAAAGAACTCCGGCGCGCCGCGTCCCAAAGCGCCTTCGTTGACCTCCTTGATCCAGGCGTTCACCCCGCGGGCATAGGCCTCGAGTGCGGCTGTAGCCTCGGGGCTTTGCACCTGTGCGGATTGCCGCGCGGCCTCGTAAAGGCCAAGACGCCGCATCAGCTCGTCGGTCTTCAATGTGCGCTCGCCGAACATTTCTGACAACCGGCCCTGCGCTGTACGCCGCAGAAGCATCATCTGGAACAAGCGGTCCTGCGCATGGGCGAAGCCCAGCCCGTAATAGACATCCTCATCCGTGGCGCCGAAAATATGCGGCACATTGGCGTTGTCTCGCGCGATCTCGACGGGCGCGCTGATGTCCGCCACCTCAAAATCCGCGTTGTAATCCGGCAGGGAGCGCGCGGCGAGCCAATAGGTCAGCCAGATCGCCAAAACGGTCAAGAGAACGAGACCGGAGACGATCTTGAGCAACAAAGAGAAAATCCGGGCCATGAGAGGGCGGTCCTGTCGGCTGTGCGGTAATGCATGTTGACGCCGGGCCGCGAGCGGCTACGGTTTGCGCCGTTAAACCACATCGACGCGCGAGGGAAAAGCCATGGTGAACGCTGCATTTCTGGGTCTTGGGGTCATGGGATACCCGATGGCGGGGCATCTGGTCGCGAAAGGCCATGCGGTGACGGTCTACAACCGCACCACGGCGAAAGCGGAGACCTGGGCTAAGGCGCACGATGGCGGTTTTGCGCCCACTCCTCGCGAGGCCGCGGAGGGCGCAGATTTCGTGATGGCCTGTGTGGGTAATGACGACGACCTGCGCTCTGTCTGCCTCGGTCCTGATGGCGCTTTTGCGGGGATGAAACCTGGCGCGATCTTTGTGGATCACACCACAGTGTCCGCCAAAGTCACCCGTGAGCTGGCCGCGATCGCCGTAGAGGCCGGAATCGGCTATGTCGACGCACCTGTGTCAGGCGGGCAGGCCGGTGCTGAGAATGGCGTGCTCTCCGTCATGTGCGGCGGCGCGGAAGGCGATTATGCCAAGGCCGAGCCGGTGATGGTCGCTTATGGCAAGATCGTCAAACGCCTTGGCGAGGTCGGCATGGGCCAGACCGCCAAGATGTGCAACCAAATCTGCATCGCGGGGCTGGTGCAGGGGCTCTCCGAGGCGCTGTTGCTCGCGGAAAAATCCGGCCTCGACGGCGAGGCTTTGGTCGATGTGATCTCCGGCGGCGCGGCAGGCAGCTGGCAAATGGTCAACCGCCACAAGACTATGCTGGCAGGCCATTACGAGCACGGCTTTGCCGTCGACTGGATGCGCAAGGATCTGGCGATCTGTCTCGAGGCGGGTGAAGACACCGGCACGCCCTTGCCGGTCACGGCGCTGGTCGATCAGTTCTACAAGGATGTGCAAACCATGGGCGGCGGGCGTTGGGATACCTCGAGCCTCATGGCGCGGCTCAAGGCCTTTGGCTAATTTTTGAATGAGTATTTTTGCCAAGAAGAAGACGGATTGGTTTTCTTCTTGGTGTAAATACTCATAAAAGCGGCTCTTTCCCTGAGCGCTTCGGCTCTGTTATAAGGCCTTTCGATCAAAAGGACGCGTAGACTCATGGCTGGTGACAAAAAGAAACCCGGGGCGACATCGGGACGCGGCGCGCGGGATTTGCGCGTCAAGGTGAAGTCTGCGCGGGGGCGGAAGCTGTCGTCGACCCGCTGGTTGGAGCGTCAGCTCAACGATCCCTATGTCAAACGGGCCCGCGATGAGGGCTATCGGGGCCGCGCGGCCTTCAAGATCATGGAGATCGACGACAAGTTCCGCTTTCTCGTGCCCGGTGCGCGGGTGGTCGATCTGGGCTGTGCGCCCGGCGGCTGGTGTCAGGTGGCTGTGAAGCGCGTGAACGCTCTGGGCGAGAAGTCCGGCAAGAAGATAGGCACGATTCTGGGCGTCGATTTGCAGGAGGTCGAACCGATCCCGGGGACCGAGATTCATCAGCTCGATTTCATGGAAGACGATGCCGATCAAAAGGTCAAAGACTGGCTGGGTGGCGAGGCCGATGTGGTGATGTCCGACATGGCCGCGGCCTCTTCCGGGCATAAACAGACCGATCACCTGCGGATCATGGCGCTTTGCGAGGCGGCGGCCTATCTGGCTTTTGATGTGCTGTCTCCGGGCGGGACGTTTGTGGCCAAGGTTCTGGCGGGGGGCGCCGAAGGGGATTTGCAACATCTTCTCAAGCAGAAATTCGAGAAGGTTCAGCACTTCAAGCCGCCGTCTTCGCGTTCTGACAGTTCCGAGAAATTCGTCGTTGCGACAGGGTTCCGTGGTTAGGGTTTGGGGCTGATGGTGTTGCGGCTGAGCTGCGGGGCGTTTGCGCTGAGCTTTGACGCATCTGTTGGCAATATTCGAAGTTACACTGTTAAGGATCACGAGGTGTTTCACACCGCGCATTGGGTCGGCACGCCTTTGGCGGCAGAGGCTTCGAGCGTGGTCGATGCCCATTTGGCGGGAGATTTTCTGGCCGCTCCTTTCGGCACCTCAGATCTGATCAATGATCCACCGCATGGTTGGAGCGCCAATTCGTCGTGGCATCTTATCTCACGCACCGAGACCGAAGACCACGCCCGGATGAAGTTGGCGCTGGAGCGTCCGGTGATGGGGGCAAAGATCACCAAGCAGATCACGCTCTACGCCGATCAACCGGTGCTCTATCAGCGTCATGAGATCACGGGCGGTGCAGGGGGGCTGACCTTTGCCCATCACCCGATGATCCGCGTCTCTCCCGGCGATCACATTGCGACCTCGCCCAAACGCGCAGCGCTGACCTCTGTCGCGCCCTTGGAAGCGGCGCATATTCTGGCCTATCCGGGGCGCAGCGCCGATCTAACGCAATTCCCCGCGCGGGACGGGTCTGAGGTGGATTTGAGCCACTATCCGCACGCGACAGGCGATGAGGATTTCGTCACATTGGTCGAGGAAAACGTCGATGGCCTTGGCTGGACCGCAGTTTCGCGGGCGCGGGAGCGCGACATTGTGATCTTTGTGAAAGACAGCCGCGTCATGCCGGTCACCATGCTCTGGATGTCGAACGGCGGGCGCGACTATGCGCCTTGGGACGGGCGGCATGACGGCGTTTTGGGGGTTGAGGATGGCTGCGCGGCGGGGGCCGAGGGGCATCGGGCCGCGCTCGGTGACAATGCAGTGGCGCGTGAAGGTGTGACCACAGCGCTCACGCTGGAAGGCGGCCGAACCCATGTGCTGTGCCATGCGACGGTCGTGCTGGATCAGCCCGAGGGTTGGGCAGGCGTTGCGGATATCCGCTTCGAGGATCATGAGATGATTGTCGAGAGCCGGTCAGGCGCATCGCTCCGCGTGCCGTTCGAGGCGACTAATTTCGTAATCTGAGATATACCTTTCTGATCCAGATCAACGTCACAGCGTTTTGATGCCCTGTAACGTTACGGAAACCTGCGCGCGCGCCTTGTCTAAGCCCAAGATGGAGACCAACAGCCATGCGTTTGACGATCAGAACCAATCTCGCCATGCGTGTGCTCATGGCCTGTGCCGTGAACGAAGGCCATATGGTGCGCCGTGCGGGCATCGCCAAGGTCGCAAATGCGTCCGAGAACCATCTGGCGCAGGTGGTGCATCTTTTGGCCAATGAGGGCTATATCGAGACCACGCGCGGACGTGCGGGTGGCATCGTTCTAGCGCGCGCGCCCGACGAGATTTCTATTGGCGAGGTGTTCCGGCACTTCGAGGCGCATGTGCCTTTCGCCGAATGTTTCGCCGCGTCAGACAACACCTGTCCCTTGCAGGCCGTCTGTCGTCTGCGTCTTGCGCTAACGGCGGCTTTGGAGGCGTTCTACGGCGTGCTCGACGATATGACGCTGGCCGATCTGGTGACGGACAACGCGGGACTTGAGGCGCTTTTGAACCTGCCGCACCCGGATATGATGATGCCGCAGGACGGCTGCAATGGCTCGCGGCTGAACTGAGGTTTATGAACCGCCGCCTCTGAGGTGCGGTTGATCGGGTTCCTTGAGCGCAAGGATCATGAGCGCGGCCAGCCCGAGGCAAATTGGCACCGCCGACAGCGCAAGCGCATGATTGCCGCCAGTGAGATCCAAAAGCCAGCCGACCAGCGGTTGAAACACCAAAGCCGCGCCGATCCCAATCATGTTCACAAACGCTGTGACCGTGCCCACCGCACTTTGGTCCTGTCCCTCTTTGGCCATGGCAAAGGTCAGCATCTGCGCACCGCAAAACAGGCCGCCGAGAAAGAGCGCGGCGGAGATCAGCACCATATTGCCGCTGCCGCCCAGAATGACCCAGCCCCAGAACAGGGTTGCCGCAACGGCGCCCGCGAAGACGATCCATTTGCGATGCCCTAAGGCGTCGGACACCGCCCCCCAAAGCACCGATCCCGCGGCCATGCCCCAGAACACCATGGAGACGGCGGTCTCGGCGGAGACGGCAGAGAGGGCGTGATCGGCGATCAGCTCTTCGTTGCCCCAAAGCCCGCCGTAGACGTTGATCGGCATGTAAATAAAGGCGCCCACGAGGGACAAAAGCCAGACCTGCGGGCTTTTGATCACCTGTTTCAGCGGCCCGATCGGATTGGGATGGGTGTCCGTATCGCCTGCGGACGGCGCCTCGCGGTAGAAAAACAGGGCGAGCACGAACAGCGCGCCGCCGGTGATCCCGATGCCGATGAAGGACGGGCGCCAGCCTGCGGTCTCTGTCAGGGAGGTGAGCCAAACGACGCCAATCGCGGTGCCCAACATGCCGACCGCATTGACGAGGCCCGACAGCAGCGCAAAGCGCGCGGGCGCGAACCAGTGGTTCACCACATAAAGCGCGCCGACAAAGGCGAAAGACGCGCCAAAACCTGTCATCAACCGCCCGACGGAGGCGATCACCACATTGGGCGCGAGACCGATGAGGGCAATCCCGCCCGCGCAGAGCGCAATGGCCGGAACGACAAACCGCCGCGCACCCCAGCGGTCGAGCAACAGCCCGACCACGATCTGCATCGGCGCGTAAACCCAGAAAAACAGAGAAGAAAACACGCCGAGTCCGGCTTTGGTCAGATCAAGGTCCTGTGTGATCGCCGTGGTCGCAGTGGAGGGCGCGATGCGGGAGATGAATTCGAAGAGGAAAAACAGCGTCGCCAAAGCGAATGCCGCCGGGGCTTTCCAGTTCTTACTCCGTCTTGTGCACAGTTTTGTGCTCTGTGGGGTGTCGGTCATGCGCGGCGTCTCCCTTCGTCGCGCATGTGTTTCGGGTATTGTGTGTAGGGGCGCAAGGGGGGAGGTTCTTGTCATATGCAGCGAAGGTCTGGTTTAAGCCCATATTACCGAGTGAGCAGTTGCAGCAATTCGCTTTTGCAGAGAAACCGCGCGGGAAAGTCCGGCTAGAGAGGACTTCAATGAAAATCTCAGCGAAACGTAGATCGAGCCTTTGTCGAATTTACATCCTATCACACGGGCTCAAACAAGATTCCCGTCAATCCTTCATCCAACCAGTTGCGCCGAAATTCATCATTAACAATAACATTTTCCTGTCCATCAGGATTATACATACCATCATAGTGACGACGAAACGCCGTCAGCCCCTCAACTTTGTAATAATTGATCGCTGGTTTTTTGATCGTTAGGCCCCCGCCGTGTTTCTCTGAACGCTCGAAGTCGATGCTATCTTCCACCCATGGAACCCACCACAGATAGAAGTTTTCGTCATGATTTTTGACGGCGAGTGGTAAAACGTACCCTTCTCTCTCCAGAAGAGGTCGCATTTTTTCGACGGCATTTTCTGATAAAAAGGGACCGACTACGCTACCCATGATACGATCTGCCCTGGTCAGTTTTCGACCAGAATCTCTTTCGTGAATACAAATCGGCTGTGGCGTCCAATCTTCGCCAGGCTTCCAAGCCGAACAGTAAGTTTTGACTTTCCTGAGTTCGGTGAAATCTTCCTTACCTGTTATTTTATCGTAAACAATCTCTGGGGTCGGACCCAACGTTGCCACCCAAGAATTGGTCTTTCCGAATTTCAATTCAAAATACACTGCAGACACAGGCGCCACTCTATTCTCCTTATTTTACGGAAAGCCTTCTTCGGTCACCACAAGTGTATCGCCAGAAAGTGAACAAGTCTTCCCCGATGCCTTCCGCTACGTCTCCAGCAGCCTTTCCCAACTCGTTTGCAGTACATATCGAGCGATCGCGGCGAACGGCAGCTTTGTCCGCGAACCAGCCTCTCCAAGTCGTCATTCCCCCCCCCACACACTTCCCCCTTTACCTTTCCCCCAGATGCGCCATCTTCCTCCCAACAGGAGGACCTCATGAAATTCACACGTTTTGGCCCCAAGGGGGCGGAGAAGCCCGGTTTGATCGACGCCAAGGGCCGGTTGCGCGATTTGTCGGATCATTTGGACGACCTGTCGGGCGATGTTTTGACGCGGCTCAGCGAGTTCAATCGGCTCGACATCGAGACGCTGCCCTTGATCACCGAAGAGGTGCGGTTGGGGCCTTGTGTGGGCGGCACGGGCAAATTCATCTGCATCGGGCTCAATTTCGCCGATCATGCCGAGGAGAGCGGCATGGAACTGCCGAAAGAGCCGGTGATTTTCGCGAAATATACCTCTGCGATCTGTGGGCCTAACGATCCGATCCTGATCCCGCGCGGGGCGGAAAAGGTCGATTGGGAGGTCGAATTGGGTCTGGTGATTGGCAAGCCCGCGAAATACGTGAGCGAAGACAAGGCTTTGGAGCATCTAGCGGGCTATTGCCTCGTGAACGATGTCTCCGAGCGCGGCTTTCAACTGGAGCGCGCGGGGCAATGGTCTAAGGGCAAGTCGTCGGACAATTTCGGCCCCGTCGGCCCGTGGTTGGTGACGCCTGACGAGATCAAAGACCCGGACGATCTGGCGATGTGGTGTGACGTGAATGGTGAACGCATGCAGGACGGGACGACCGCGACGATGATCTTCAAACCGGCGTATCTGATTTCCTACCTGTCGCAGTTCTTCACGCTCCATCCGGGCGACATCATTTCGACCGGCACACCCGCCGGTGTCGGCATGGGCAAGTCGCCGCAGCAGTATCTCAAGGATGGCGATGTGGTCGAGCTGGGCATCGAGGGCCTCGGCACCCAGCGACAGGTTTGCGTGGCGGACGAGTAAACCACCTTTGCATTGATCTACCGGCCCCGTGTGCGACACCGCGCCGGGGCCGGATGTATTTAAAGCTCCACGCCCTTTTGCGCCTTCACTCCGTCCTTGAACGGGTGTTTGACCAACGTCATTTCGGTTACCAGATCGGCGGCTTCGATCAACTCGGGTTTGGCGTTGCGGCCGGTGAGGCAGACGTGGGTCATCGGCGGCTTTTGAGTGAGCAGGAAGTCGACCACTTCGTCGATGTCGAGATAATCGTAGCGCAGCGCGATGTTGATCTCGTCCAAGAGGACGAATTGGATGTCCGGGTCGAGGATCTGTTCCTTTGCGATGCGCCAGCCGTTTTGCGCCGCTGCCACATCACGGTCGCGGTCCTGGGTTTCCCAGGTAAAGCCTTCGCCGGTCACGAAAAACCGCACTTCATCCGCGAAACGTTCGCGCAACAGGGTCTTTTCGCCGGTCTCCCAGCTGCCTTTGATGAATTGCACGACCGCGGCGGGCATGCCGTGACCTATGCAGCGCATGATCATGCCGAAGCCTGACGAGGATTTGCCCTTGCCATTGCCGGTGTGCACCATGATGAGACCTTTTTCTTCGGTCTTTGTCGCCATCAACTTGTCCCGCGCGGCTTTGATTTTGCGCATTTTTTCGTTGTGGCGGGCGGTGAGGTCGTCGGTCATGGTGCGTCCTGGCAAAGTTCGTTTCTGCCGGGAAACTGGCACTCAAAGAGAGGGCTGTAAACAGGGAAAGGCGCGGAGCGTGTGGCCCTAGTCGATGATCGCGATCCGCACGCGTGTGTCACCGGCTTTGACCAGCGGCGCAAGCGATCCGTCAAAGGTGCCCAGACGCACAAGCCCGTTGGATTTCTGGAAGGGTTTGTAAAAGATCGCAAGATTGCCCCAAGGCGCATAGAGCGTGATGTCGCCGGTCTCGGGTTTATAGGCCCGGGGCGCGCCGGAGGTGTCGAGCTTGCGCGGCAGGTCGGCGACCTTTTCGATGCCGTGGTAATCCTTCAGCTCCAGTTCAAGCGGCAACATGGCGGCGAAATCCTGTCCGGCGGGTGTGTCGTCGAGCGTGGCGGTGAGAACCTCTGAGCCGAAGGTGAACTGGATTTTCGTCATCATACTGTCTTTCTGAAGTGTCGTCTCGGAACTGTCCGCGAAGGCCGGTGCGGTCAACGCGAGGCCGAGCAAGGCGGTGCGGAAGAGGGGGGCGAACATCTCTCTGGCTCCGTAAGGTGTGTGTCAGGACGGACACTGTGGCCCGTCCTGACAGGATGGCATCAGGCCGCAGTCATGTCGATGACATAACGGTAGCGCGCCTCTTTGTTGACGACCTTTTGGCAAGCCTCGCCGATCTGATCCGGGGTGATCATCTCATAGGTCGCGGCCACGCCGTGATCTGCGGCAAAGTCGATCACGGCTTGGGTTTCCGCGATGCCACCGGTCATGGAGCCGGCAAGGCTCTGGCGGTTGAACGCCATCATCATGCCCTGAGCGCCTTGGACCTCGAACAGTGCGCCAACATTGACCAGCGTCTTGTCGAGTTTCAGCATGTTGAGGAAGGACTGCATGTCGTAGGCCACGGGGACGGTGGAGATCATCAGATCAAAGCTCATCGCCTGTTGTGCGAGTGCCTCTTCGTCGGACCAGAGATAGGCTTCTGTGGCGCCGAATTCCTTGGCATCGGCGATTTTGTCCTCGGAGGTGGTAAAGACCACAACCTCGGCGCCTTTTGCGACGGCGAGTTTGACGGCGAGGTGGCCCAGACCGCCCATGCCGATCACGCCATAGCGCTGACCCGGTTTCAGATCCCAGTGGTTGATCGGAGAGAAGGTGGTGATGCCCGCACACAAGAGCGGCGCAAACCCCGCAAGGTCAACCCCCGGCGGGATGCGCAGGGCGAACTCTTCTTTGACGACGATCTTCTTGGAATAACCGCCATAGGTCACACCACCGGAGATCTTGTCCTCGGAGCCATAGGTGAAGGTTGTGCCGTTGAGGCAGTTCTGTTCACGGTCGGCGAGACAGTTGGCGCATTCGCCACAGCTGTCCACCATGGTGCCGACACCGGCGAAGTCGCCTTCGCGGAATTTGATCACGTCGGAACCAACGGCCACAACGCGGCCGACCATCTCGTGGCCCGGCACAAGCGGGTAAACCGCAGGGCCCCAGTCGCCTTTGTAGGTGTGAATGTCGGAGTGACAGATCGAGCTATACATGATTTCGACCACCACATCCTTCGGCCCGGCTGCGCGGCGGGTGATGGTGTGGGGGGCAAAAGAGCCGTCGGTGTCGAAGGCGGCCCAGGATTGCACTTGGCTTTCGGCCAGAGCGTTGGCGTCTTGGGCGTCTTGCGCACGGGCGGCCCCGACAAAGCCTGTGGCGGCCAGCGGCGCGGCCACAGCGGCGGCGGCCCCTGCTGTCAGAAAGCCACGGCGGCTCTCGCCGTCACGGGTCAGAAGTTCGGGGGAGGTGTTACACGCGTCACACATGGTTTCTTTGGCATCCTCTTTTGGGGAAGGGGTCAAATGTATGCCGATAAAATGGCGCAAAACGCGGCGAGGATAATCGCTATTCCATGCAAGCCATTCATGAGGGCTCATCATGAATGCGTTGAGAGAAGTGACCATGATCCGAAAGGGTGCGCGACCTAGGTTGTCTGCAACATGCATCATTTGAGAGAGGAACACCTATGAAACGCACACTTGCACTGGGCCTGACGCTTGCACTGGCCCCCGCCGCGCTCTTCGCACAATCCGTCGAAATCTCCCACCATCACGAACGCCCCGGTCAGATCGGCAGTGACGAGACTTTTTCCGGCACTGCCTATGTCGCGCCGGTCTTTGCACCTGAGATGAATGACGTGAGTGCGGGCGAAGTGACCTTCCTTCCGGGCGCACGCTCTGCGTGGCACACGCATCCGGCAGGTCAGATGTTGGTGATCACCCATGGGACGGGCTGGACCCAAGAACGCGGGCAGGAGAAACAGGTCATCACTGCGGGCGACGTGGTCTGGTGTCCGCCGGGTGTCGAACATTGGCATGGTGCGACTGACAGCACCTCGGTCACGCATTACGCCATTCAGGCCACCGTCGACGGTTCCGCGGTTGAGTGGGGCGAGAAAGTCACGGATGCCGAATATGGTGGGTAAGCTGAGACCCGCGCTGCGGGGCGTAGCCTTGGGGCTGACCTGCGCCGTGACAGGTGTGGCGATGGCACAGGGGGAGACCGTCTTGGACGGTCTCGACTACCCTTGGGACATCGAGGCGCATGGCGATGTGATCTATGTGACCGAGAAGGCGGGCACCTTGGGCCTGTTCGACGGGGAGGGCTTTACGCGTCTGCCCGTCGAGACCTCTGTGCCGATCCTGAATCATCGTGGCGGGGGGCTTTTGGGCCTCGCGCTGCGTCCCGATTTTGCCGACACCAGCCGCGCGGTGCTCTATCATCACGCTGGCACGCCCGAAGAGCGCTATAACCGGGTGATCGAGGTTGAGAGAGACGGAGAGATTTGGCGTGAGACTCGCGTCCTCTTGGACAATATCCCGGGCCATCCGCTTTACAACGGCGGGCGCGTTGCCTTTGGGCCGGACGGGATGCTCTATGTCACCACCGGCTGGACCGAAAACCGCGCGCTGCCGCAGGATGTGGAGAGCCTTGCGGGCAAGATCCTGCGCCTGACGCCGGAGGGCGCGGTGCCTGAGGACAATCCTTTCCCAGGTTCGCCAGTATACTCTTTGGGGCATCGCAATCCGCAGGGGATCACTTGGGACGCGTCGGGACAGATGTTTGCCGCAGAGCACGGGCAATCCGGTCACGACGAGGTCAATCGCATTGTCGCGGGCGGCAATTACGGCTGGCCCGTGATCCAAGGCGATGAGACCCGTGAGGGGATGCAGGCGCCTTTCGCGCACTCCGGTCGAAGCACCTGGGCGCCGTCCGGTCTGACGTCTTCAGGGCAGGGGCTTTTGCTCGCCGGACTTCGGGCAGGTGCTGTGCTGGGTATCTCTGAGACGGGCGCCGTTTCAGAGGCCTATGCCGCAGGGGAGCGTCTTCGCGATGTTCTGGTTGTGGGCGATGAAGTCTATGCCATCACCACCAACCGTTCGCCCCGCCGCGATGGTGCCTCGGACGATCGGCTCGTGAGACTTGCGCCATAACGATCCCGTTATGAGCTTCGCATAATCCGTCGACTTTATGAGTCTGAAACATATATCATGAGGGAACCCGTTAGATGATCACCTCCCAACCTCCGGCTTCCCTCATGATACGCGAGAATATCAACGACCTTATCGCCTTCGCCGCTGTGGCCGAAGAGCGCAGCTTTACCAAGGCTGCGGCTCGGCTCAACGTGTCGCAATCGGCGCTGAGCCATACCATTAAGGGGCTGGAGCAGCGCCTTGGATTGCGGCTTTTGACCCGCACGACGCGCACGGTGGCGCCGACGCTGGAAGGGGAGGACCTTTTGGCCACCCTCAACCCCTGTTTCGAGAAAATCGAAAGCCGGTTGCAGGCGCTCAACGATTCCCAGGATACGCCCACTGGCACCGTGCGGATCGTTGCCGTGGAATACGCCATCGAGAGCATTCTCTGGCCCAAACTCTCGCCAGTGCTCAAGCAATTCCCCGCCGTCAATGTCGAGTTCGTCATGGACTACGGCTACACCGATTTGGCCGCGTCGCAATGTGACGCCGGTGTGCGCTACGGCGATCAGGTCAGTGACGGCATGATCGCGATGCGGATCGGGCCGGACGAGCGGATGATCTGTGTCGGCGCGCCGGAGTATTTCGAGGCGCTGGGCACCCCTGATGTGCCGCAAGATTTGGTCGATCACCGCTGCATCAACCTGCGCCTCTCGACCCATGGCGCGCTTTATGCCTGGGAATTCGAGGACAAGGACGGGCAGGAGATCAACGTCAAGGTCAAGGGGCAAGCCTGTTTCAACACCGTCAACCCGGTGCTTCAGGCAGCGATTGACGGGCATGGGTTGGCGCTTGTGCCCGAACGTCTGGCGCAGCCGCATCTTGATCGTGGGGCGCTACGTATCTGTCTGGATGACTATTGCCCGTATTTCCCCGGGTTTCACCTCTATTACCCAAGCCGCCAGAGGCCGTCTTCGGCCTTCACGGTGGTCTTGGATGCGCTCAGGGAACGGGCGTAAATCTGATCTCAGAGGGGTGTTTAGGGGATTGATGAAAGCGGCTCATGAGTGGGGTGATGCACAGCGGCATTAACCGCAGAGCAATCCGCCCCACATGTGCAGCAGACACAAACAACAGGAGTTCCCCATGACGTTCCCGAAGAAGTCCCTGAAAAAGACCCCGATCGCCGCCTCCGCCTTTGCCCTTATGACCAGTGCCGCTCTCGCGCAGGACGTGCGCGACACCGTGCCGTCGTCGCTTGCCCAAGTCGCTCCGGCGCTTGAGGCCTACACCAGCGAGACGATCCTCGGTTCCGAGTGGGAGAGCGAGGCCATGTCCGTGCGCGACCGCGCGCTCGTAACCTTTGCAGCCCTCATGACCCGTCATGAGACCGAAAACCTCGACAGCTATGTGACGCTGGCCTTGGACGCCGGTGTAACGCCTGCGGAACTCTCCGAGACCATCACCCATCTCGCCTTCTACACCGGTCTTGGCAACGCCACCGCCGCCGCCGAAGCCGCAGCCCCCGTGTTTGAGGCCCGTGGCATCACGCCTGATAGTCTTCCCGGCGCAGAGGTTGAATTCCTGCCGCTGAACCAAGAGGCCGAGGATGCGCGCGAGGAGCTTGTCAGCGGGCTTTATAGCGATGTCAGCATCGGTGTGGTGGACAACACCCGCGACGTGCTGTTCCGCGATCTCTGGCTCCGTCCGGACCTCGCACCGCGTGACCGCAGCCTCGTCACCGTCGCCGCCCTCATCGCCGCCGGTCAGCCGGAACAGATGACATTCCACCTCAACCGCGCCATGGACAATGGTTTGACCCAAGAGGAAGCCGGCGCCATGCTGTCGCATCTGGCCTTCTATGCGGGCTGGCCGAAGGTCTTCTCCGCCATGCCGGTCGCGAAAGAGGTGTTTGAGAACCGCGCAGAGTAAACTGAGGCGCTGAAAGGAGAGCTTGGCATGAAAATCGGCATTCTGGGATCGGGTCTCATGGGCGGCAAACTCGGCCGCATCTGGGCCGAGGCGGGGCATGACGTGACCTTTTCCTATGCCCGCAGCCGTGCCAAGCTCGACCGGCTTGCAAGCGAGGTCGGCGCCTTTGCGGGCACTGTGGCGGAGGCCGTCTCTGGCGCCGATGCGGTGCTTTTGGCGGTGCATTGGTCGCGCCGCGCCGATGTTTTGGAGCAGGCGGGGGATCTGGCGGGCAAGGTGGTGCTCAACTGTTCCTTGCCGCTCAACGACAGTGACACAGCGCTGGTCGTCGGCACGACTTCGTCTGGTGCCGAGGAATTGGCAAAACTGCGTCCCGAGGCGCGTTGGGTGTCATGTTTTAACACCAACCCCTCGGAAAGTTTCTATCCGGTCTTTGCCCGCAAAGGGCAGGGGCCTGCACCGCAGGTCATGACCTATGGTGATGACGCGGGCGCCAAGGAAATCGCGTTCGGGCTGATCCGCGATGTCGGTTTTGAGGCGTTGGACTGTGGCGGCATGCGCAACGCGAGGTTCATCGAACCCTTCGCCATGGCGACCGTGGAACTGGCCTATGTCCAGCCCGGCGGCCCGGCTCTGACCTATCGTTTTGACAAATTGCGCGGCTGAGCCCGCGTTTCTGAAAGGAGTATCCCCATGAAAATCATCCGTTCCGGCAGCATCCCCTCCATGGCTGGTCCCGAGGATTGGTTCACCGGCACCGTGCGTGTCGATCCGATGTTCCAAGCCGAAGAGCCGGGCCGCGTCGGTGGTTCGCATGTGACCTTCGAGCCGGGCGCGCGCACCGCATGGCACACCCACCCCGCAGGTCAGACCATCATCATCACTTTTGGACGTGGTCGTGTTCAGCGCGAAGGTGGTCCGGTCGAAGAGGTGAGCGCTGGCGATGTTGTCTGGTTCCCGGCGGGCGAGAAACACTGGCACGGGGCAGCACCCGAAAATGCCATGAGCCACTATGCGATCCAAGAGACCGTCGATGGCTCTGCCGTGACCTGGATGGAGAAGGTCGCGGACGAAGATTACAACGGCTGACCTTAGATTTGCGCTAAAAGGAGTCACTCATGATTTTGAGTCATGAGTGGCATCTATTTTGCCCGGATTATAATAGCTCACGCTTTGGCCTAGATTGAGCACATCAAGATGACACCGGCTGTTCGATGTCCCGTCTGGGACAGATGGAAACAGCCCCGTTTGCCCAGTTCGGCAAACGGCCAAACGCAAAGAAAGGAAGATCTCATGATCCTTCAAGAGACATTCACCCTCTCCAATGGCGTCGAAGTCCCGAAACTCGGCCTTGGCACCTGGATGATTGACGACGACAAAGTCGCCGAATCCGTGAAAGCCGCCGTCAAACTCGGCTACCGCCACATCGACACCGCACAGGCCTATGGGAACGAACGCGGTGTGGGCGAAGGCTTGCGTGACTGCGGCGTGGCGCGCGAAGAGCTGTTCCTGCAAACCAAACTGGACGCAGGCATCAAGGACTATGAAGGCGCGAAAGCCGCGATCCAGGGCTCGCTCGATCTTCTGGGCGTCGACTACATCGACCTGATGATCATTCACAGCCCGACGCCTTGGGACAAATTCGGTGGCGAAGATCGCTATTTCGAAGGCAACCTCGCCGCCTGGACCGCGCTCGAAGAGTTCTATAAAGCGGGCAAAATCCGCGCCATCGGCGTGTCCAACCACGAGAAAGCCGACCTCGACAATCTCATCGACAACGGCACTGTGGCGCCGATGGTCAACCAGATCCTCGCCCACATCACCAACACGCCCTTCGAACTGATCGACTACTGTCAGAGCAAGAACATCCTCGTGGAAGCCTATTCTCCAATGGGCCACGGCGAGCTGATGAAAAACACCGAAGTGCAGGCCATGGCCGACAAATACGGTGTGAGCCTGCCGCAGCTGGCGATCCGCTACTGCCTGCAACTGGACCTGCTCCCGCTGCCGAAAACCGCAACGCCTGCCCACATGGAAAGCAACGCCACCGTCGATTTTGAAATCTCCGCCGAGGACATGGACGCCCTCAAGTCCATGGAGAAAATCAAGGACTACGGCGACGCTAGCATGTTCCCGGTTTACGCCGGCGTATAAGCGATCGTTTGATCTCTCTGCTCAATGCTTCAAGGGCCCCACGAAAGTGGGGCCTTTTTTATTTGGCACCGAATGAAAGAAACTTTCTTTCGATCTGATGCGGATGGCTTGAGGTAGGGGTGTTTGAAGGCATCCGTTGGCAGCGGTGAAGATAAAAGAGCTGATCCACCTTCATACTTCCTTTCACTTTGCGACATTGCGCCATTTCAGCGGCGGCGGTCTATCACGAGGAGGCTGAGGATCAGAACGGCGATCGTTGTCCCAATGACGAATTGCGCTCTGAGTGTCTCGGAGAGAAACACCACCCCGAAGACAATCGTGAGTAAAGGAAAGAGCACCGTGACGGCTGAGACCAGACTGGGCGGATGGTTTTTAAGGAGATGATAATAAACCGTATGTGCGCCAACAGTCACGATAAGGGCCGGTGCGACGATACTGATGGCCGCGAGCCAAGGTTGTGCGGTGAGCTCGCCGAGACCTTCCGGTTCAAGAAGTGGAGCCAATGCCGACAGAACGACGGCGGATCCAATGGACGTCCACGCCTGGATGGTAAGGGCACCGACAGATCCGCTTCTCGCCATTATGACTGAGCCGAGAGAAAGCGTCGCCGCGGCCAGGATGATGCAACTTGCCCCGATCAGATCAAGTTGTCCCGGGCCACCGAGCGCAAAGATGATCGCAACGGTTGAACCGACGACGAGCAGGAGCCGGCGAACCGAGAGACGTTCTGCGCCGAGAGCCATGGAGAGCAGTGCCGTCAAAGGGACACCGATCTGGAGGAGAACGGCGGAGGCGACGGCTGTGATTTGCCCGTAGCCGACCATCAGGAAGCCGAAATGGCACGCCCCCATTAAGAGGCCCGCGACAAGAATGCGCGGGAGATTTGTAATTGGTCGCAGCAAAAGCGGTGACAGCAAGACCGCAACAATCAGAAAGCGGCCCGCCGCCACATGGATTGGGGGCAGGGATCGGATGCCGATCGAATACCGGAGAAAGACCGCATTC
The DNA here is from genome assembly GCF_019429625.1 of Celeribacter sp. PS-C1. GTDB lineage: Bacteria > Pseudomonadota > Alphaproteobacteria > Rhodobacterales > Rhodobacteraceae > Celeribacter. The sequence goes on along the minus strand of NZ_JAHXRW010000004.1, from coordinate 24,395 downwards.
CCGGCCCATATCGCACAAACACCGATCAATAGCGCGAGTGCGCGGATCGGCAAGCCACCTCGCATTTCTCGCGGGTGGACATCGGAGTTCATCATGAGATCAGCTCGCGGCGAAGGAGAGAAGGTCGCTCTCTGCGCCGTCCCGTCCGATCAGTTGAATTCCGACTGGCAGCCCGTCGCCAGTCTCTGCTGGCAAACTGAGCGCAGGCAGAGCTGCGCAGCTCGCGAGAGCCGTGAAGCGCATATTTGCAGTCAGCGCACTTTCGCGATGGCCTGAAAGGATAACTTCTGTCTGCCCGACCTCTGGTGCAACAAACGGAAGCGTCGGCATCACGATCATGTCCACGTCATCAAGAATGCCAAGAACACGACGACGAAAGGCGGCTCGGAATCTTTGAGCGTGCAGATAGTCGGTCGCCCGAATACTGCGTCCGGCGAGAAGTTGTGCCCGGACATCATCGCCGTAGTTCTCAGGGCAGCGATCGAGCCAAGCATCATGCAGGGTGGTCGGCTCTGCTGCATCGGCGATGACCAAAGCATCTACCGCAAGATCCATGTTCGGCAGATCAATTTCGACGATTTCTATGCCGCGCGCGCGCTGGCTTTTCAGCCATCCGTCGAATGCAGCTTCCACACCTGCTTCGAGCCGCGCCCTGACATATTCAACGGGCAGTCCGAGGCGTCGCGGTAAAGTGGCGCGTCGCGCCTCAAGCGAGGGGTCGGTTTCGCCAGACATCGCTCGATAGAGGAGAGCCGCGTCCCGCGCCGATCGCGTCATTGGACCAACCGTATCAAGGGAAAACGCGAGCGGGAAAATACCATCTACGGGCAGCTTTCCGACTCCGGGCCGCAATCCATAGATTCCATTGAGGGCTGCGGGCAGACGCACCGATCCCCCCGTATCCGTCCCAAGTGCAGCCATGGCAGACCCGGCCGCCACAGCTGCACCGGAACCGCCCGACGAGCCGGCAGGGATACGGCTCGGGTCCCGGGCGTTGCGGCCTTGTCCGTAATGTGGGTTGTCCGTCGTCCCGCCCCACGCGAACTCGTGCATGTTGGTTTGACCAAGAATAACGGCTCCGGCACGTTTCAAGCGGTGCGTTACATCCGCATCGCGCGTCGCGATGTGTTCGGCGAGGATTTGGGATCCTGCGGTATGAGGGAACCCCGCAACAGCGATATTGGACTTGAGGCCGATCGGCATGCCCTGAAGTGGGCCGAGGTCATATCCGGCTGCGAGCAACGTATCTTGAGCCCGCGCCGCATCGAGGGCTTCCGTGGTGCACAGGCGTTCCCATGCATTCAGCTCCGAAGTTTCTTCCGCCCTCTTCAGACAGGCGCATGTGAGTTCTTCGAAAGTTGTACGGCCAGCGCGGACCGCACGTCCGGCCTCTGTCATATCCATCTGTGCGAGGTCAGTTTCAGTCATGTCTTTCATTTTGCCTCTCCGGCGCGGGTGTCCTGTTCGAGTGTGAAACCTCGACCGCTTTCCCGGCGCACAGGGCCAAATGGCGAAACCCGTGCGCTCAACGGCGTTTCGTAGGGATCAAGATGCGCCTTTGCATACGCCGTCAGTGCCTCGCAGCGTGTAGCCCAGTCTGAGACAACCGTTCGCAGATCGGAGGTCATCTCATCGTGGGAAAGGCCAATCATGGCGAGGCGGGTTTCAAGAGGGAGCGGCATCGGGATCTTTCCGGAAATTTTGGCAATTATTACCCGTCTGGTAGGACGGGGTTTGGGGGGTGTGGCGTCGGACAAGAAACTGTCCGACGCCGATCATTTTGGCGGACGCCTTAGTTGAGTGCGTCTGCGGCTTCGGCTGCTTTCGTGGCGAGCTCGACGTTGACGTTTGCAGCGTAGGAAGTGGCATCTGACGGGTATTCGGTCAGCGTGCCGGCATAAACGGAGATGTTCATGTTGTTTTCCCAAGCTTTCTCGGACACGAGCACGTTTTCCGGGTAACCTTTCGCGTCGATTTCTCGTTGCACGGAGGTGCGGACGACTTCTTCGGAAAGGGTCGGGAAGTACTCTTGCGCGATCTCAACGGTGCGGTCGAAGTCTGCGTAGATGAAACGGGACGCTCGTTCGAAGGCTGTCACGACACCCTGTGCAGCTTCCGGGTTTTCGTCGATGTAGCTCTGGGTCGTGGTGAGGCTGGAGAATGCGTAGGGGTACCAGTCCTTGTTCGCCGAGAAGGAGTAGACCGAAGAGAGACCGTTATCGAGCTCGGCCTGAGCAACTTGCGGGTCCACTGCGAGAGCGTAGTCGGCACGACCGGCCATAACCGCAGGAATTTCGTTGCCGATGGACACGTTGACGATGTTCACGTCTTCGAGGCCTTCCTGTTCGATCAGATAGGACATGAAGGCCCAGGTGGTGTCCGGCTCGGGGGAGGTGATCACGCGCTTGCCGGAGAGCAGGGACAGATCATCTTGAAGCGGGGTTTCGTCAGAACCGAAGATGAACACGGTCGGCGCGTTCTGGACACCAGCAACGACAACACCGTCGGCGCCCATTTCACGAGACTTCGGGACGAACACCGGGTCCTGAATGGAGAACTGTGCGGACCCGCCGATCACAGCAGCCCAGCTCTGCGCACCACCGCCACCGGTTTCGATCGTCACTTCGAGACCTTCGTCGGCAAAGAAACCTTGTTCCTGAGCCACATAGAGCGGGAGGTACAGCAGCGACTGGAACGCTTGGTTGATGGTCACTTCGGTCATGTCCTGTGCGGAGCCTGCAACTGGCAGGAGCGTCAGACCGAAGGCAGCGGTAGAGGCGAGGAGGGTTCTACGGTTCATGTTTATTTCCTTTCCCAAGATAGAATGAAGCGCTCGAGGAGAGTGATCAGCGCGTTGAAGACAAGCATCATGACCATCACCACCGCGATGCCGGCGAGGACGATGTTCATGGAGAAGTTGGAGGAGCCGAGCAGGATCATGTGACCGACACCGCTCTGCGAGGTGATGTATTCGCCGACAATTGCGCCCACGAGGGAGAAGCCGACACAGAGCTTCAGACCCGAGAAGACCCAAGGCATCGCAGCGGGAACCACCAATTTCAGGAAGATCGCGGACCGTTTCGCGTTAAAAGACCGCATCAGGTTGATCAGATCTTCGTCCGTACGCATCGCGCCTTTGTAGGAGGTCGTCAGCGAAACGACGATGCAGGAGAAGGCCACAATCATGACTTTGGCGAGGATGCCGGTCCCGAACCAGATGATCGTCATAGGCGCCACAGCGAGGACCGGAATGGACCCGAGTGCTGCAATAAACGGTGCCGAGAGGTCGGAAATAAACCGTGAATACCATAGGCCGAGGCCAATCAAAGATCCGCCAATCGCGCCGACAATGTAGCCGACGAGTGTTTCGACAGAGGTCGTCCATACATCTTCGAGCAATTCCCCCGACAGAGCCCGGTCGACGAGAACGTCCCAAACCATGGACGGGCTGGCAAAGAGGAAGCGGTTGATCCAGCCGGCCTGCGCCCCGAATTCCCAAGTCGCGAGTAGCGCAACGGTAATCGCGACCTGTAGGCCGATCAGTACATATCGGCGTCCGATCGGATTGGAGGTGAGCGGGAAGAGATTGGCGAGGGGGCGACGTGCCGCCTGGCGGGCGGTTTCTGTGTGCGTGCTCATTTTGAGAGTCTTTCCAGCTTTCGGCTCAGGCGACAGCGGCGTGGGCACCGCCGATCCGTTTCCAGATCCGTGTGTAGTATTCGTTGAAATGCGGAGACATGCGCCGTTCCGGGATGTTGTGGCTATCGGTTCCCAGATCGATCTTGATTTCCTCGACGATTTCACCAGGTCGTGCTTTCATCACGTAAACACGGTCTGCAAGAGTCACGGCTTCTTCGATGTCGTGGGTGATGAAGATCACGGTTTTGCCCGAACCTTTCACACGGTCGAGCAACTCACCCTCCAGTTCGATTTTGAGAGGGTAGTCGAGAGCCTTGTAGCTTTCGTCGATGAGGATGATTTGAGGATCGGTCACCATCGTGCGCATAAGGGCAACGCGCTGACGCATGCCGCCAGACAATTCACCGGGCAATTTCCGCTCATAGCCGCTCATTTTGTAATCTTTGAGTATGTCGCTGGCCATTGCGCGGGCTTCGCGCTTGGAGACGCCTTTGATTTCGAGGCCGAGGATGATGTTGTCTTCGACAGTCCGCCACGGAAAGAGGAGGTCTTTCTGAAGCACATATCCGATCTTTTCACTGACCCGTCCGGTCGTTTCCGACCCATCGACAACAATGCTGCCGGTGTCGGGGGCCAGAAGACCGGTGATGATGTTGAACAATGTCGACTTGCCACACCCCGACGGCCCGACGAAGGCAAAGAACTCGTCCTTCTCTGCACGGAATGACATGTTACGCAGAACCGTATTCGGTCCATCCGAGGACTGGTAAGTCTTGCTGATTGAGATTGCTTCGAGAGCATGTGCCACGGGATATTCTCCGGTCTCGCTTAGTGTTGAGATCAACTGAAAGTAAAATAATTGAAACAGCAACTATTATTTTTGCAAATTTATTGGAATCCCGGAATTCAGTGAAAATTGCCTATTTTTTGAACTTTTGGGCGAGGTGGAATTTTTCTTGCGTCAAAACGACAAGCGAATTAACTGAAAAGGCAAATAATGGAAAAGAAAGTTTTTGGAGGTTACGTGAGATGACAGAGTCAGTATTGCCGCTCACGCGTTTGATTGCCCAAGTTAATCGAAGACTGGAAAGTTCGCTGTCCTCCACACTTAAAGAGAAGGGGCTTTCACTCGAGCATTTCCGCATTCTCACCGCGCTTGCGGAAGAGGATGGCCGGACGATGAGTGACCTTGCAGCTTGGGCTTTGGTCGATCCGCCGACCATGACGAAGATGGTTGATCGTCTCGTGTCAGCCGGATCGGTTTATCGTGCCCCATCTCCAACAGACAGACGTAAAGTCTTGGTTTTCATATCAGATCACGGTCGTGAACTTCAGGCTGGGGCAGCGAAGCCTGTCGAATCCTGTGAGAGCGAAGTCTTCGAATCTATCGCGGCGGGAGATCGTGCAGAGCTCTCACGCATTCTGAGAACTTTGGCAAATTAACACGCAGACACCACGCGCAGAGCACAAAAAACGGTCACCACTAACACAGCGATGTCCGGCAAGGGGCTTTGGCGAATTTTGAACTGGAAGCTGCGCGTGTCTCGGTGGGAGGCTCAAAACATGACTGCTTCCTTGATTTCACGCCATTCCTCGACGCCCATGAGGTTATGCCTGCTGGTTGCGCAATCTGGCCCTGCCGGACTGTGGTCTCCTTCCGCTGTTGCGGCAGCTGAACTCGCGGTAACCGAACTTAACGCAGGCGGCGGCATTCTTGGTCGGCACGTCGAATTTTTTGCCAAGGACTGCGGACGCGCTTCGGGGCAACTCGCTCTCGAGGCCGTCGAAGATCGCGGGGCAGAGGCGATGATCGGCATGTTTCCGAGTTACGCACGCGCCGATGTAACGAGAGCTTTGGCTGGCCGCATCCCGTTTCTTTACACGCCGCAGTTCGAGGGAGGAGAACACAGCCCTGACGTGATCGCGACCGGAGAAACCACAGAGGACTTGCTTCGTGTTGCTCTGCGTGTGATTTCCGAGAAGCGTAAAATCCGGAAAGTGTTTCTCTGTGGATCAAACTATCGCTGGCCCAGAGAAAGTTTTGCTGTCGCGCGGCGTCTGATCGCGGCTGCGGGCGGCGAAGTGGTGGGCGAAGCGTTTCAGCGCTTGGGCGACTGCGACTATTCATTGGTGCTTGAGAACTTGAAATCGAGCGGTGCAGATACCGTGATTCCGATGTTCCTCGGACTCGACTCTGTTTCCTTCAATCGCGCCTTCGCCGAAGCAGGGTTGGCGGGACGCATCACGCGTTGCATTCCGGGTTTTGATGAAACGATGCTCTATGGCCTCGGGCCTGACGATACCGAAAACCTGTTCGCGGCTTCCAGTTACTTTGCGAACCAGCGTTCGCGAAACAACGGTCTGTTTCTCGAGAGTTACTACAATCACTTCGGAGACTCTCCGCCACCCGTCAATGCGTATGGTCAGTCGGTCTATGAGGGGATCTATAATCTGGCGGCTCTTATGGAACAGAGCCGATCCTCCGTGCCGACACAATTGCGAAGCCATTTAGGGTCTGTTCTTCCCGGACGTTCGGCCCGCAATGGGTCAGAAGTGCGGCCCGTCGGCGCGCGCGCATCGATTTTGATCGCTGAAGCGCAGGGCTATGATCTGAATATTATCGCAAATGAGTAATTTTAAAATATAGCATTTACAATAGTTGCCAATTCAATAATTCTGACGGGACATCCTGAAGGAGTTGATCATGGCATTTAACCGACCCGACACACAGCAACTGATCGCATTGGGCAGCGAGCTCGGTTTGACTCTCACGAAAGAGCGGGCGGCTGAGATGTCCGAGATTATGGAAGGCAGCTTCCAAGCCTACGATCTTTGTGACGCACTTGATGATAGCCCGGAAAAGCCCGTCTATCCGCGCCGGGTGACCAGCCACCTTCCAGAGCATGCTCTAAACGCATGGTATGCGACCTGTGATTTGGTTGGCGCTGAAGAGGGGCCGTTGGCGGGGCGTACTGTTGCTTTGAAGGACAATATCTTCCTCGCAGAAGTGCCGATGGCCAACGGCTCTTCTTTGCTCGAAGGCTTTATTCCATCGCGAGACGCGACTGTCGTGACGCGGCTTTTGGAGGCGGGCGCGCGCATTGCCGGGAAAGCGGTGTGCGAGAATTTCTGTATGTCAGGTGCGAGTTTTACCTCTGCAAGCGGACCTGTCCTCAACCCGAAGGATCCAACACGATCCGCCGGAGGGTCGAGTTCGGGCTGCGCCGCACTTGTCGCGAACGGGGACGTCGATATGGCTGTCGGGGGAGATCAGGGCGGTTCAATTCGCATTCCTTCGAGTCATTGCGGTATCATTGGAATGAAACCGACCCACGGGCTTGTCCCCTACACCGGCATTATGCCGATCGAGGCCACACTCGATCATGCGGGCCCGATGACCCGCACGCTTGCCGACAATGCCTTGATGCTATCGGTTCTGGCGGGCCCTGACGGCCTCGATCCGCGTCAGCAAGGAATGCCGGCACAGGACTATCCCGCATCACTAGAGCGTGGCGGCAAAGGTATGAGGGTCGGGCTTCTTGAAGAGGGCTTCTCTGTCGAAGGCATGCAGCCTGAAGTTGCGAAAACGGTTCGGGCGTTTGCGGAACGCCTCGAAGAGGCAGGTGTGGAAGTGGTGCCGGTCTCAATCCCGGAACATCACATTGCCGATAAAGTCTGGGCCCCGATTGGCCTCGAGGGATTGACCCGTCAAATGATGGAAGGATTGGGAATGGGCTTCAATTGGCGCGGGCAATATGCGCCCGAGTTGATGGAAGCCATGCAGGATTGGAAATCGCGTGCCGAGGAGCTTCCGATCACCTTGCAGATTTCTCTTTTGACAGGCACTTGGGCACTTCGCCAGACGCAGGGCAAAAGCTACGCCAAGGCCCAGAACTTGTCTCTCAAAATGCGGGCTGCATATGATGCCGCGCTTGGTGGCGTTGATGCGCTCTTGATGCCGACGTTGCCCTATGTTGCTCCGAAATTGCCGGATGCAGAGACAAGTCTCTCAGACTTTATGCAGCGCGCATTGGGTGTGAATGTCTCGACGTCGCAATTCGACGTGACGGGGCATCCGGCCCTGACGGTCCCGTGTGGCGAGGTCGATGGGCTTCCTGTTGGGGCGATGTTCGTCGGTCCCTGGTACGGCGAGGCCAATCTCTATCGCGTTGCATCGACGGTTTGTAAATAAAGCCGCCTGACCGATATGTGAAATGGCCGTAGATCAAGCCGTCCCATCGGACGAGAAATGGGGCCCCTTCGGTTGATGTTCGTTTATGCCCGACACACAGCCATCGCGGAAATGGCTGCGTGAATTTAGGGGAGGCATTGCTGTGCGTGCCGCACTTAAACGATCTGACACGGCGCCGTCTGTGTGAGTGGTCTGCCTGGACGCGCCCCCGTTTTCTTTCCATCGGTCCAGACTGCGCGTCCGTTGACGAACACGCAATCTATGCCGACAGAAGGGCGGACTGGCGTTTCAAATGTCGCTCCTTCGGCCACCGTTTCGGGATCGAAAATCACAAGATCGGCGAAGCCCCCGACAGCGATCCTACCGCGCCCGCCAAGACCGAACCGGTCCGCGGGCATTGAGGTCATGCGGCGTATGGCTTCTTCGAGGGAGAACAGGTTCAGGTCGCGCGCATAGCGACCCAAGACGCGGGTGAAGGTACCCCAGACGCGCGGGTGCGGGTGTTTGCCGGTGGGCATCCCATCGGAGCAGATGATTGTGTGTTCATAGCTCAGAATGCGCTGCACATCATTTTCATCCATGATGAAGAACACCCCCATCGCCGGCAAAAGCCGTTCCATCGCAGTGTCTAGATCGACGCACCATTCCTCCGCAATGTCGCTCAGGTCGCGGCCTGCCATCTCGGGGAAGGGCGCGGATTCTGCAACGATCACACGGCTGGCCTGTCGATGGCGTCCCGAGTTGAGGATCGTGGACGAGGCCACCCACGGCGTGGTGTCGAGGCCGACATCCTGTTTCGACATGGCCTCGTCAATCATCTTCAAGGTGACTTCCGAAAGGCCGTGATTGTTCATGCCCGCGCACTTGTGGTGAGAGACATGTACCCCGCAACAGCTTTCGCGCCCGACTGTGAAGGTTTCTTCGAGCGCCTCTATCACGCGGTCGCCTTCGTCGCGCATATGGGTGACATAGAGCTTGCCATGAGCGTGGGCGACCTTGGCAACAGCGATCAGTTCGGCCGTCGTTGAAGCACGGGACGGCGGATAAAAAGGGCCCGTCGAGAGACCTATTGCTCCTTCGCCAAGCGCTTGATCGAGCTTGCGGCACATCTCCTTGAGTTGCCGGGCATCGGCGGGCTGGTTCAAGTCCGCGAGTTCGTTGATGCGTAGGGTCGAATGTCCGATCAGACAAGCGGCGTTCACTGCGGGCGGTTCATTGGCGATCCGGTCTTGATAGGCGGCATAGGTCGGGAATACGAGTTGCGGATCATCAATGATCATCCGCAACTGATCAGGCAGTTTGCCCTCAAGCGTCACGGGCGCGATAGAGAACCCACAATTGCCGTTGATCACCGTGGTAACGCCTTGGCTCGTCATAAATTCCATGTCCGGCTGCGTAAACAGCGCTCCATCGTGGTGGACGTGCGGATCTATGAAGCCGGGCGCGACGACGCGGCCTTTGGCATCAATCACCTTGCCGGCGGACCAGTGACGCAGATCACCCGTCGCGACAATCCGGTCGCCCTGTATTGCCACATCGCCTTTGCGACGTGGCGCGCCTGTCCCGTCAATAATATCGGCGCCGCGAATGAGAGTGTCCGCCTGCATGAAAAACTCCTGCTCGTAAAATGGGATTTTAGGTTGCGTCGTCTTCGGGTGCGTCAAGGCCGGTATCGCCGGACCAGCGTGCCGCGAGATGGACGAAGATAAAGACGATCATCAGAGGCACGGCGATCGCCACCCAGAAGGTCGTAAAGGGCAGGGTGTCCGCCATCGTCCGGCTGTGTCGCGTGATGAACGCCCGCGCAGGGTTCATGCCAGGGCCGAAGAATACATGCCATAGGATCGGCGCGAGGTAGAGAATGACGACCAGCGACTTCGCGACATTTGCTGCATGCAGGAGAAACTTCGGTCCTCGGGTCGCTCCGTTGAAAAGAGCGGGATCAAATCGGCGTTTGAACGACATGGTTGCGCCGATCAGTCCGGCCCAGATCATCGCGTAGCGTGCGAGCTCCTCTGTAAAGACCGGCGGCTGCTTGAACACATAGCGCGCGATGACTTGGAGCATGACCGCCCCCACAAGGACAACCAATGCTATCCCGGAGAGAAGGGTAGCGATGCGATCAAGCAGGTTCGAAATCTTGATCACGGAATTGGCGAGGGTGTTCTTCATTGGGGGCGGCCTATGTTCTTATTGCACCGATGCCTTGGCGTCGGTCCAAAGTTTGAGGTCTTCGGGGTTCAGGGTTGTGGCCCAGACGCCTTCGGAGAGGGCGATCATCTTTTCACGTTCGCCGGGTTCAAGTTCGGTGATGGTCACGCCTGCGGCTTCGTGGCGGGTCCGCACCTCAGAGGACCATGCATCGACCCAATCGCGGTTCGCCTTGATCCCTGCGTCAATGGCGGCATCAATCTCTGCTTTCTCCTCATCAGACAGAGACATGTACCAGTCCTCGGAAATCAGGACGGAGCGGATCGACGGGGCGATGTTGGCAGGGGTAAAATGCTTGAGAAACTCGGTGTGACCCGTGCGGATGGCGGAGTTCGGCGGGTTGAAGTAGCCGTCCGCCACGCCGGTCTGGATCGCGTTCGCAACCTCGGCCCAGGCAACGATGGTGCCGCTGGAGCCGAGCGCCTCTTGGAAGGCGAGCTGTTCAGCATTGAGCGCGCGGAAGCGCATGCCCTGCATGTCTTCGAGTTTGGAGATCGGTTTCTTTGCATTGTGGATGCCAATGCCGACACCGATGAAGTTGAAGCCAACCATGCGCACGCCGTTTTCAACCAGCGGGCCGTTCATTTCGGCCATGATGTTGCTCTCGCCAATCACCGTGTCGAACTCTTCCGCATCCGCAAAGAAGAACGGCATCGCCGCGCCTTTCACGAGCGGGGACATCCCGAAGGCGGTGGAGGTCGTCGCGAGGTTCACCTCGACGAGACCCTGCGCGATCTGGTCATAGCGCTCGCTCTCGCTGCCCAAGGTGTTGGACGGGAAAATCTTGACTTCGAACTCGGTGCCTTCGAGCGCATCGGCAAACCCGTGGGCAAAGGCGGCTTCGGCGTTGGCGACAGGATCGTCCGCGCCGTTCATTGCGATTTTGACTTCCGCCGCTTGGGCTGTGGCGGCAAGCAAGGCGATAGAACTCGCATAGGTCAATGTTTTCAGAAAGGTCATCATGTCACTCCACTGTCGGTTTCTTTATGAGGCCAGACCCAGAATGCGGGGGAGGGCCAGAGAGATTTGGGGGAAGTATGTCAGCACGAAGAGCAGCAGAACTTCGGCGACGAAGAAGGGAAAGGTCGCGCGCATCAGGCGCCAGTAGTCCATCTTGACCGTCGTCGAGAGCATCAACAGCACCGCGCCCAACGGAGGGGACAGAAGGCCGGTGGTGATGTTGAAGCAGATAACGATGCCAAGATGGACAGGGTCGATGCCCAGTGCCAGAGCCACTGGAACAAAGATCGGAGCAAAGAGAGCCACCGCCGCTTTCACATCCATCGCCATGCCTGCCACAAGGAAAATGGCGTTGATCAGCATGAGATATTGAAGTGGGCCGAGGCCCCAGCCTTCGACGGTTGCTTTGATCGCCTGCGGCCATTGAAGCAGCGCGGCGAGGTAGCTAAAGGTCGAGATCGCACAGAGCAGGATGAACAGACCGCCGAGCATGACACCCGTGCGCTGAAGGCTCGCGCCGACATCCTTGAGCGACAGCTTGCCATAAGCGAACCCGATGATGAGTGCCGCAACGACGGCGACGGCGGCGGCCTCCGCGGGGGTCATGAAGCCGAACAGCGTGCCCCCCAGAATGATGAAGGGCAGAAGCATCGCAGGAAGCGCACGCAGGAGCGAGGCGAAGAACGGCGGCACGTCCACATCCTTGCCGCCCGGGTGGTTGTCTCTATGGGCGAAATAAGCGTTCATGACCATGAGCACTGCTGCGAGCAGAAGTCCGGGCAGAATCCCTGCGGCAAAGAGCGCGGTGACGTTCGTTTCCATCAATGCGCCATAAAAGATCAGGATCGACGACGGCGGGATGATCGGTCCGATGATCGACGAGGCCCCGGTGATCGCTGCCGCGTAATCAAGCGTGTATCCACGGCGCTGCATTTCAGGGACGAGAGAATTCCCGAGAGCCGCCGCGTCGGAGACGGCAGAGCCGGACACACCCGCGAAAAACACGGACGTGGCGATATTCACATGACCCAACCCGCCTTTCAGGCGCCCGAGGAATGACATGCAGAAATCAATCAGGGCAGTTGCGAGGCCCCCGCGGTTCATCAGATCTCCCGCAAAGATAAAGAGCGGCATCGCGAGAAAGGCAAAGGAATCGAGCTGGCTGAATAAGCGCTGCGGCAGGACCGCCATGTAGTTTGTCTTCTCCGCCGCGATGAAGGTCAGGATCGCCGACGCGCCGATCACATAGGCAATGGCCGATCCCGCAAGAAGCGTGAGAAGAGTAAAGGCGATGATAATAGGTGCCTGCATTTAAGGCTTACGTCCCTGTGTCTGTCGTTTTTGGAACCGTGCCGTGCAATGCGACTTGCAGAAATAGAAAATTTTTTCTTTTTAGATAGTATATTTCTATATACTCACGGGATACCTCAAACATGCGACCGCTAACACTCCAACGTTTACAGGTGTTCTGTGCCGTTTATGAGCACGAGTCGATCACGACCGCCGCGCGGAGCATGAAGCTGTCCCAGCCGACGGTGAGCCGTCATTTGCGCGATTTTGAAGCAGCTTTGGGGCTCACGCTGTTCGTTCTTGACCGTGGACGGGTCATTCCGACGGCGGAGGCCGATTCAATCTATAACGAGAGCCGCTTTCTCTACGACGGGTTGAACCGGCTGGAAAACCGGATTGAGGCCGTGCGCAAAGGCACAGGTACGCGCCTCTCCGTGATGACCGTCGGCCTGCTCGCGCAGCACTTCGTGACCGGTGCGATCTCGCGGATCAAAAGCGACATGCCTAATCTTCACATCTCGGTGGATGTCGGCACGCTCGGGCAACAGCTTCAAGCGATGAAGAACGGTCAGGCAGAGATCGGCATCGTCGCCGGACGCATTCATGCAGAGGACGTGCAGTTGAGCCACCTCGGGCGAGGACGGCTCGTAGTCCTCGTGCCGGAGGAAATGGAGATCGCCGCGAAGGATCAGCTGTCGCTCGACGATTTAAGGAACGTGCCGCTTCTGGCCACGACGACCCGGGGGCCGATTGGGCGCGTGTTGTCGGACGAAATGGTCGAACGCGGCATGACGGTCGATCCGTCGATCGCCGTGAACTCGCTTATCCTTATCCCTCTCTTGGCCAGCCAGACGCGCATGGCCGCCATCGTGGACGAGTTTACCGCCTATTTCAGCACACCGCCTGGATTTGTCGTCAAACCGCTCGCGCCGAAAGTGAGCTTTGACATCTACGCGATCACTTCCGGTCCCGTAGGCAACAAACTCGCCGCTCAGAACTTCGTCGCTTACATGCGCAAATACCTTGCAGATTGGGCGAGAGGGGATCGACCACTTTTGCGGCAAACATCGGCATGAATTTCGGTGGGCCAATCACCCGAGAAATGCGGTCGCCAGCTCGATCAAAGATCGGATTTCTACCGCAAACTCTTCGTCATCATTTTTGGAATTATGGCGGAGAGATAGAGCATGTGAACCCCGGGTCCCCGCAAAGGGACAACGGTTTTCGAGTCCGTTTTTGGGGTCAGGTTGGAGTTTTGAGACCCAATGAAATAAGGGTTTTGCTGCTGCATTCTGAGCGAAATCGGCATCATCAGAAGTCGAGGGTGTCATAGTCATCGTTTCAGTGTCCAACGCGTTAGAAGTGCTCCGGTGCAAACCTAAATATTTTCAGGTGTAATGATCTCGAACGGGACGGTGTGGTGGACTGTTGAGCGCGGGCCATCGTTCGCAACGGCATTGATCATGGTTTGCACCAGAACTTCGCTCGTGTGCTCCATTGGGTGGCACAAAGCCGCGGTGATCAGGCCTTCCGAGAGGCCCTTTCGCGTCTCAGGGCCGATGTCACGGCAGATCAGTTTTACGCCCCGACGACGCTCAAGCGGCACTTCGCGAAGCGCGCGAAGAACGCCAGAGATGCCGCCGCCCACCATGAAGATCCCGACGATCTCATCGGTCGATTTCAACAGATCACGCACCATTTCATGGGCGCGATTGGGTTCTTCGTTGGTCGATCGGCACTCATCGACGCTCAGATGCGGGGCGTGTTCGCGGATATAAGAGCGAAAGCTGGCCTCCGCCACGTCCTGACATTGATAGCGCGGGTTGCCCTGAAAGACGCCGATGCGTCCGGTATGGTTGGTCATTTGCGAAATCAGGAACGCCGCCGTGCGGCCGAGTTTCCAGTTGTCTGTTCCGACGAACGCGGCACGCTCGGGCGCGGATTGGTCGGTGATATAGGCGACTACGGGTTTGCCCATCTCACTTAGCGCGCGAACCGTTTGACCGATCTGCGGGTGATCTGCCGCGATCAGAGCCACCGCATCACAGTTCCGCCCGAGCGCGAGGAGACGTTGCGAGATATTTTCCGGCGTCAGGAGGTCGACGAAATCAATGAGCGGGTCTGCTGTGTCGAATTGACGGCCACGGCAGGCCTTGGTGATTTCGCGACCGAAGTGTTGGTAAAGCTCACGCGTCGATTGTTGCAGCAGGAAGCCGAGCCGATAGTGCGGTGCGTTCTTTTTGATTTGGTCCTCGATGGAGCCAAGCCCGTAAAATCCGATCTTTTCCGCGGTCCTCTGAATGTGCTGCGCGGTGCTCGCTTTCACATTTGTTGCGCCGGAGAGAATCCGGTTCACGGTCGACACGGAAACGCCTGCCTCTCGGGCGAGATCGGAAATCGTTGGCCTTTTCATGATGTTGCCCGCCTGTAGTATCTGAAATGTATCATTATGAATGACACAAAATGACACATATGCAACAGATTTATTCAGTTTGTGTTTCGAGAATCCTCCCGCATCCGTATCCAGAGTGCACATGGTGGCTCCTGGGAGGACAGGAGCTTATGGGAGGAAAATATCATGACCAAATTCAGCCGTTTCGCGGCCACTGCAACTACTGCCATTGTCGCTGCCTGCGCTGCAGGTGCCGTTATGGCTGCCGACATTTTCGTGGTGGGTGGCAAGCCCGATGACCCGTTCTGGTCCCGCGTTAAGCTCGGTGCCGAAGAAGCCGGTAAAGTTGCAGAAGCACAGGGTGGCTCCGTCACCTGGCTCGGCCCCCAGAATTACGACAACCTCGGACCGGATGCCGCAGAACTTATCCGTCAGGCCATCGACCAAGGTGCAGACGCAATCGTCGGTCCGGACTGGGTTCCGGAAGCAATGGACCCGGCTTTCGAAGCTGTTGTTGCCGCTGGCATCCCGCTCGTTATCTACAACGCTGGTGGCCTCGAAGCTGCCGACCGTCTCGGCGCTCTGAACTATGTTGGTGCTGTTGACTACAAATCCGGTTTCGCCGGAGGCGAATACCTCGGCAACGCGGGCCATAAGAACGGCGCATGTGTGAACACCCTTCCGGGTGCGGCCAACATCGAAGCGTTCTGTAGCGGCTTTAACGACGGCATTGCATCCGTTGGCGGAACGGGCTCCGTGCTTCAGCTTCCGGCCACCGCATTTGGTGACGCAACCGCTGTCGCTCAGGCTGTCCGTGCACATCTTTTGCAAAACCCGGACATCGACGCCATGTTCGCCATCGGTGACGCCGATACAAACGCGACCGTTTCCGGTATCGCTCAGGCTGGGAAAACCGGCAGTGTCCATGTCTGCGGCATGAACTTCAACGACTCGATCCTTGCGAATATCCAGGCCGGAACGCAGGATTGTGCGATTGACCAACAGGGTTATCAGCAAGGCTTCTTTGCCGTTTCGATCCTCAACAACTTCGTCAACTACGGCGTGACCATCCCGACCCGTGAAATCCTCACCGGTCCGGGCGTCATCGACGCCGCGAACGTTGAGTTGGTGATGGAAGGCGTGAAAGCCGGAGCGCGCTAAGTCTCCCGAGGCGACCCGCGCGCCGACCGCGCGGGTCACTTTTCCCACATGAAAACGGAGGTCGCCCGTTCACTGCGGACGGCATTTCCCGCCAACGGTGCCCGCTGCGCACGCAGTCGTCGGCGCGCCGTCGGCACAACCAAACGGATACAAATCAATGGAACCGAAAACCGGCGCGAAAGGCATTTCGCTTGGCAGTTTGGCCAGGCGCCCCGAAACGGGCTCTCTGATCGGGTTTGTCGTCGTCTACATCTTCTTTGCAGCTCTCGGCGGGAAGGTCTTTATGTCCGCTCCCGGTTGGTCGAGCTGGCTCAACATCGCCGCTGAAGTGGGCATCATCGCGCTGCCCGTTGGCCTTCTGATGATCTCCGGCGAATTCGACATGTCTGTCGGGTCAGTCATCCCGGCGTCCTCGATGATGGCGGCCATTCTCTCCGGTCACTACGAACTCCCAGCCATCGTTGGCATCCTCGGCGGCCTGAGTGTCGGTCTGCTCGTCGGTTTCGTGAACGGTCTCATCGTCACCCGCACCACCATTCCGTCGCTCATTGTGACAATTGGCGTGATGTTCGCGGTGATGGGAATGACCCTCGGCCTCGCTGTGATGATCAAGGGCTCCACCAGCGTATCCTATGTCCCTGATCCGCTGACCAAGTCGATCCTCGGCCAATTCATCAATGGCATGTTCAACGTGTCGATCTTCTGGTGGCTCGGGTTTGTGGCGGTGTTCTTCTATTTCCTGCACATTTCGCCCATCGGGAACTGGGTCTTTGCCCTCGGTGGTGACCGCGAAAGCGCCCGCAACGCCGGGATCCCGACCGACAAGCTCACCATCGGCCTTTTCATGATGTCCGGTTTCAACGCAGCCTTCGTCGGCATCGCCCAGGTGATGACCTACCAAAGCGCACAGGTTGCAGGGGGGCAGTCGTTCATCTTCAACTCGATCATGTGTGTGGTTATCGGCGGTGTGCTGCTGACCGGCGGTGCAGGATCGGTCGTGGGTATCCTGCTCGGCACGATGACCTTCGCGGTGGTGAACCAGGGCATCTACTTCGCCGCACTCGACCCGAACATCGGCTCCATCATAATCGGCGCATTGCTCCTCGCAGCGGTTCTTTCGAACGACAGCTTCCGGGCACTCGCGATGAACTACGCAACCAAGAAGAAGTGAGGGCGGATCAATGGACCTTATTGCAAACCTTCTGCGCCGTCCCGCTGCGGCTTCCATCCTCAGCCTGATCGGTGTCCTCGTTTTCTACGTCGTCTTCGGCGGTGTTGAACTCGGCAAACTCGCCAACGCCGCCAGCTGGCTCAACTACGCCGCCCGCATCGGCATCGTGGCTCTGCCAGTCGGCCTTCTGATGATCTCCGGTGAGATCGACATTTCCATCGGGGCCATGATCCCGGCAGGGGCAATGACCACCGCGATTATCTCCGGCTACTACGATCTGCCGATTATCTTCGGCATCATCGGCGCCCTGACCATCGGTGTTCTGGTCGGTCTTTTCAACGGCATCCTCGCCGTGCGCACCACGGTGCCGACGCTGATCATCACCCTCGGAACGCTTGTTGCGATGCAGGGTGTGGTGCTCGCTGGCTCGAAACTCCTGACCGGTGCGGCCTCTGTTCCGCTGACGTCTCCTGCCTGGGCCAAGACTTTGTTCGGTGACTTCATCTTCGGCGGCAGCCATCAGGTCATCATCATCTGGTGGGTCATTCTGGCCGTGATCTTCTGGTTCGTCATGCACATGAGCAAGTTCGGCAACTGGATTTTCGCCATCGGCGGCGACAAAGTCAGCGCCCGCAATGCAGGCATTCCGGTGGATCGCATCACCATCCTGCTGTTCGTTCTAACCTCCACCGCTGCGTCCTTTGTCGGAATGTGCCACGCGATCCTATTCAACTCGGCGCAGGTCTCCGGCGGCATGAACGACATCTTCAACATCATTGTCAGTGTGGTTGTAGGTGGTGTGCTCCTTACGGGTGGCTTCGGATCCATCGCCGGCGTCTTCATCGGCACCCTGACCTTCGCCATCGTGAACAAGGGCATCGACTTCACCGCCATCGACCGCAACTGGGCGAACCTGATCATCGGCGTGATGCTCCTGATCGCCGTCGCGATGAACGAGAGTTTCCGCAAAATGGCGCTTTCCTACTCACCGAAACCCAAGAAATAAGGACCGAAACGATGAACAAACCTGTTCTTGAATTGAAAAACGTGAACAAGTCCTTCGGCCCGATCGACGTGCTTCACAACATAACACTCCAGGTGAAAGCGGGCGAGGTTCTGTGCCTTCTGGGGGATAACGGCGCCGGCAAATCGACCCTGATCAAAACCCTCGCAGGCGTTCACAAACCGACCTCCGGCGAGATGTTGATGGATGGGGAACCCGTTTCCTTCGCCCGTCCGAAAGACGCAGCCGACCGCGGGATCGCCACGGTACACCAGTTTGGCGGAACTTTCCCGCTGATGTCCATCGGCCGCAGTTTCTTTGTGGGTGTGGAACCGACCAAAGGCTTCGGCCCGTTCAAGGTCTTCGACAAGAAGACGGCGAATGAAGTGGCGGTGAAGGCCGTGCAGGAATTCGGCATCACGCGGATCACCGACGGTGATCGCCTGATTGGTGGCCTGTCCGGCGGTGAGCGTCAGTCCCTCGCCATCGCCCGCGCTCTGCACTTCGGTGCGCGCGTTCTGATCCTCGACGAGCCGACAGCGGCCCTGGGTGTAAAACAGGCGAGCCACGTTCTGCGCGTGGTAATGGAAGCCAAAAAGCGCGGCGTCGCCGTCATCTTCATCACCCACCAGGTGACCCACGCCATGGCCGTTGGCGATCACTTCGCGGTTCTGATCCGTGGTGCGCTCGCTGCCAACTTCATGAAGGGCGAAAAGTCTCGCGAGGAAATCACCGACCTTATGGCCGGTGGCGAAGCGCTCGCTGATCTCGATGCCCACCTTGAAGACAACACAGGGCAGGGCGCGGCCGCTGCGACGGTGTCCTGATCCAAGCTTCTCCTGGCGCCCGCTCGCTCCTCCTTCTCTCCCGGCGGGCGCCCCTTGAAATTCCAATCGAAGGTTTACCCCTATGAAAATCGCCCTCGACCCGTTTATGCACCGTCACCTGTCTCTGGAGGAGCTTCCGTCCAAAGTGGCCGAACTTGGCTACGAGTGGATCGAACTGTCTCCGCGTGCCGATTTCCTTGAGTGGTTCAAGGCACCGCGCGTCTTTCCGGACCGGATCAAGTCGTTCAAAAAAGCGTTGAAAGACAGTGGAGTGGGCATCTCGTCTCTGTTGCCGATGTATCGCTGGGCGTCGAATGACGAGGGCGAACGTCAGGCCGCCGTAAAACACTGGAAACGCGCCATAGAGATCGCCGTCGAGCTTGACGTCGATGTCATGAACTCCGAATTCGGCCGTGGCCCGCACCCCGACAAGGGCGGCTGCTACTGCTGCCACACCGGTGCAATGATAGAGACCTGCGAAGACGCATGGTGGCGGTCGATGGACGAACTGGTGCCGATTTTCGAGCGCGAAGGCGTGAACCTGCACATCGAGCCGCACCCCGAGGACTGGGTTGAGGAGTTGAACCCCGCCGTGGACCTTATCCGCACGGTGAATTCCAAGAACGTCAAGTTCCTCTACTGCGCGCCGCACACCTTCTACTTTGGCGATGACACCAAAGAGATGCTGCGTGAGTGCAAGGACGTTTTGGCCCACGTGCACGTCGCAGACACCTTCAATCACAAGGCCTCTTCAGGTCTGCGCTACATCCTGAACCCGCCGGGCACCAACGCCCGCATCCACCAGCATCTCGACATCGGTCAGGGCGAAGTTCCGTGGGACGACTTCTTCGGCACGCTCGCCGAGATTGGCTTCGACGGCATCATGACCGCCTGTGTCTTTGCCTGGGAAGACCGGATGGACGCCTCCGGCAAATTCATGCGCTCCGAAATGCAGCGCTACGTCGACAAATACTTCAAGTAAGGAGCAGATCCATGGCACTCAAAGTTGGTGTTATCGGCACGGGCATGATCGGTCAGGATCACATCCGCCGCCTTACGCAAGTTCTTTCTGGCGTAGACGTCACCGCAGTGACGGACATTGATGCAACGCGTGCGGCCTCTGCCGCACCCGAGGGCGCAGAGGTTTTCGCAACCCCGCAAGATCTGATCCGCTCGGACAATGTCGATGCGATCGTGATCTGTTCTTGGGGGCCTGCTCACGAAGAGCAGCTCCTCGACTGTATCGCTGCGGGCAAAGCGGTGTTCTGTGAAAAGCCGCTCGTGACCTCCGAGGCCGCTGCGCTCAAGGTCATGGCTGCAGAAGTCGAATTCGGAAAGCGTCTCGTTCAGGTCGGTTTCATGCGTCGCTTCGATGCGGACTACCGTCGCCTGAAGGCAGTCATCGATGGCAACACGCTCGGCGCGCCGTTGATGTATAAGTCGGTGCACCGCAATGCGTCCGTGCCGGAGGGCCTCTACACCTCCGAGATGCCTCTCAACGATACGCTGGTGCATGATGCGGATATTTCCCGCTGGCTTCTGTCAGACGAGATTTCGTCTGTCGAAGTGCGCGTCCCGCGCCGTTCCACGCGCGGCACCGACCTGCGCGATCCGGTCATGGTGATGCTGCACATGCAGTCCGGCGCCATCGTCGATGTCGAGATTTCGGTGAACATTTCATACGGTTACGACATCCGCGGCGAAGTTTCCTGCGAGACCGGTGTGGCGGCTCTCCCGAACCGTCCGGCGACGGTGATCTCCGACCAATACGGCATCCGTCAGGCAATCCCGGAAGATTGGCGCGAGCGTTTCATTGAAGCTTATGATCAGGAGTTCCGCGAATGGATCGTGGCTGCGGGGCAGGGCGGTGCGACGGGTCCGTCAACATGGGACGGCTATGCCGCAACGCTCGTGGCTGATGCGGCTCTGCGGGCTGTCGATACGGGGGCACGTGAGCCGATCACGATGATCGAAAAACCCGAAATCTATTCTTGAGAAAACCTACCCGCGAAGGGTCTCTTCAGAAGGTTGATGCCTATGATTAATGGCGAAAGAACAATCCAACGTCCGCTCCGCTGGGGCATGGTCGGTGGTGGCCGCACAGGTCAGGTCGGATACAAACACCGCACCGGCGCGCTGCGGGATGGCACTTATCAGCTCGTCGCTGGTGCCTTCGATCTTGATGCGGAGCGCGGCCGTGATTTCGGCATCAACCTCGGTGTCTCTGAGGGCCGGTGCTATGCGACCTATCAGGACCTGATCGCGGGTGAAACGGGCCGTGAGGATGGAGTCGATGTCGTATCTGTCGCGACGCCGAACTTCACCCACTTCGAGATCACCAAAGCACTGCTCGAAGCAGGAATCCATGTGATCTGCGAAAAGCCGCTCTTTTTCACCGTCGAGGAATGCGAGATCGTCGCGAAACTCGCCGAAGAAAAGGGCCTGATCGTTGGGGTGACCTACGGCTTCACGGGCCATCCGCTCGTGCATCAGATGGCTGCGATGGTGGCCAAGGGGATGCTCGGCGATATTCGTATCGTCGATATGCAATACACCCACGGCTTTAACGCAGGCGACGACACCAACGCGGGCGATGCGGTGAAATGGCGGACCAATCCGGCGACGGCTGGCTCCACTTTCGTTCTTGGCGACATCGGCACGCACCTCTACTACCTCTCCGAGGTGGTTCTACCGGAGATGAAAATCGAGAAACTGCTCTGCGACCGCAAGGCGTTCATCCCGACCCGTGCGCCGCTCGAAGATCACGCGACGGTGCTCATGCACTACGACAACGGTGCCCGTGGCCGTCTCTGGGTCTCTTCGGTGAACGCCGGTAACATGGGGTCGCAGCGCTACCGCTTTGTCGGCTCCAAGGCCTCCGTCGAGTGGTCCGATAGCCATCCTGACCAGCTCATCTATGAGGTTCAGGGCGAACCGAACCAGATCCTGCACCACGGCATGCCCTACCTCGAGGAGGAAGGTCTCAAATACGACCGTATGGGCGGGTTGCACACCGAGGGTCTCGGCGACAGCTGGGCCAACATCTACCTTTGGATCGCCGAAGCCATCGACGCGAAACTGCGCGGTGACGAAGACTTCCTGAAAACCCACCACTACCCCGGCATCAACGCAGGCACCGAAGGCGTGCGCTGGCTCGAAAACTGTGTTCGCTCCGCCGACGCAGGGGCCGCCTGGGTCGAATACGCCTAACCGTCTGCCTTAGGAGATTGCAGATATGAAACTGTCCATTTGTACTGATGTGATGCGCGACCTGTCCTTCACGGACATGCTCGACAAATGTGTGGAGCTTGGTGTCGAAGGCATCGAGATGACCGGCGGCGGCTGGTCCAATGGCCCGCACTTCCGCGCGGACGAACTGCTCGCCGATAAAGGCCTGCTCAAGTCCAAGCTCAAAGAGATTGAGGCCCGTGGGCTTCAGATCGCCGCGCTGAACTGTTCTGCCAACCCGCTCGATCCGGGCGCAATGGGCGAGCGCCACCTCAAAGAGATGAAAGAGACCATCACGCTTGCAGGCGAGATCGGTGTCGAAACCATCGTAACCATGTCCGGTCTGCCCGAAGCGGCTCCGGGCGACAAGGTTCCGAACTGGCTCGTCTACACGAAATCCTGGCCGGACGAGATGCCGGAGCGCGACCGTTACCAGTGGGAAGACCGTGCGTTCCCCCTCTGGCATGATCTCGTGGAGTTCGGCAAGAAGGCGGGCATCAAGCGTTACGCGCTCGAGAACTTCTCCGCGATGCTCGTGTGGAACCCGGAAACCCTGTTCCGTCTGCGCAATGAAGTCGGCGACATGGTCGGTATGAACCTCGACCCGTCCCACCTCATGTGGATGGGTGCAGAGCCGATTGCCTCCGCGCGTGCACTGGGTGCCGCGATCCACCACTGCCACGGCAAAGACACGCGCATCGAGCGGGGTCTGTGCGACGTCAACGGTCTCTTGGAACTCAAGGATGTGACTGACGTTGCGAACCGTTCGTGGAACTACGTCGCCGTTGGCGCGGGTCGTGATCTCCAGTGGTGGAAGGAATTCTTCTCCGTCGTCGGCATGTGCGGCTACAACGGTTGGGTCTCTCTGGAGATGGAAGATTTCACCATGTCCACCGAGGCAGGCATCCAGTCCTCCATCGCAGCGCTCCAAGCCACGATCATTCGCTAAGAGGGCCTGCAGGTGTACAAGTTCATCATCACAATTGACCTGCAAAAGGACACGCGCGACATGATCCTCGCGCGTGCGCCAGCGGCTCAAAAGGCCACCCGCGAAGAGCCGGGTTGCATCGCGTATGACTTCTACACCTGCACTGACAATCCGGACCGTCTCGTCTTTGTCGAAACATGGCACGACGAGGCGGCCCACGCTGACCACATGGAATACGAGCACACGAAAGAGTTCATCGCTTTTCACGAGCAATTCCACAAATCCCTGACCTTCGAAACGATCAATGTCGCCTCATCGACGGACTGAGCCATGACCAGCAACCCCATCACAGTGACCTGCGCCCCGTGCTGCTGGGGGGTGGATGACGTCAAAAATCCGCACCTTCCGGCGTGGGATCGGGTGCTGGATGAAGCCGCGCGCGCAGGGTTTGGCGGGCTCGAACTCGGTCCTTACGGATATATGCCGCTCGACATTGATGTGATGTCCGAGGCGCTGGAGGCGCGCGGGCTGTCGATTGTTGCCGGAACGATCTTTGACGATTTGGTTTCCGAGAAAAACACCGAGTCCCTGATCAAACAGACGCGCGAGATCTGTGCCCTGATCACCGCTCTGCCAAAACCCGACCGTCATAACGGCCAACGCTTTGCCGCGCCGTATCTCACGGTGATGGATTGGGGCCACGATGAGCGCGATTTTGCCGCGGGTCATTCGGGCCGCGCCCCGCGTCTCGACCTGTCGGATTGGGCGGCGTTGATCAAGAACATCCGCACCATTTCCGAGATCGCGCGTGATGAATACGGCGTCCGTGCTGTGATCCATCCGCATGCTGGCGGCTATATCGAATTCGAGGACGAAATCGACCGTCTCATGATGGACGTCGACCACACCACTGCGGGCCTCTGCCTCGACACCGGACACATGGCCTATTCCGGTATGGACCCGATCCGGACGCTCGAAAAGCACTGGGCGCGGGTCGACTATATCCATTTCAAAGACATCGCCCCCGAGGTCTACGAGACCGTCATGGGCGAGCGCATCCGCTTTTTCGACGCCTGCGGCAAAGGCGTCATGTGCCCCATCGGTAAGGGGAATATCGACTATCCGGCCATCCGCGCGTTTCTCTCCGAGAAGGGCTACGGCGGCTACATCACCATCGAACAGGAACGCGATCCGCGCAACACGGGCTCCATTTTGGATGACCTCGCTGCCTCGCGTTCGTTCCTCAAAGAAACGGGTTTCTGAGCCATGAAAGACCTTGACGTAATCACCATTGGACGCGCGGGCGTTGATCTTTATGGCGCACAGATTGGGGGGCGTTTGGAGGACATGGGGTCCTTCGAGAAGTATATCGGTGGCAGCCCGACCAATATTG
>NZ_JAHXRW010000039.1 GCF_019429625.1 Celeribacter sp. PS-C1 | reverse complement strand
CCAAAGCCCATGATCCGCGGTGCAACACCGGCGGCGGCCCCGCCCAGCACCTTGGCGATGGGTGTCAGACCGTGCTTTTCGGCGGCGTCTTTCGAGGCAAGGATCAGCGCAGCCGCGCCATCGTTCACACCCGAAGCATTGCCCGCCGTCACGGTGCCGTCGGCTTTCACAAAGGTCTTGAGCTTTTGCAGGTCTGCCAGCGTTGTGGACGGGCGCGGGTGCTCGTCCTCGGACACCACAATCGGATCGCCTTTGCGCTGCGGGATGGTCACCGGAACAATCTCTTTTGCCAGGCGGCCATTGGCCATCGCAGCGCCCGCTTTTTGTTGCGAGCGAAGCGCAAAGAGGTCCTGATCCTCGCGGGAGATGTTGAAATCCTCCGCGACGTTTTCGGCGGTTTCGGGCATGGAATCCACGCCGTATTGCGCCTTCATGAGCTTGTTGACGAAGCGCCAGCCGATGGTCGTGTCATAGACCGCGTTCGCGCGCGAAAAGGCGGTTTCGGCCTTCGGCATCACGAAGGGCGCGCGGGACATGCTCTCGACGCCGCCCGCGATGATCAGATCGGCCTCGCCCGCTTTGATGGCGCGTGCGCCCGCGATGATCGCGTCCATGCCGGAGCCGCAGAGGCGGTTCATCGTCGTGCCGGACACAGAGTCGGGATAGCCCGCCATCAAAAGCGACATGCGCGCGACGTTGCGGTTGTCTTCGCCCGCCTGGTTGGCGCAGCCGAAGATCACGTCGTCAATCGCCGCGAGGTCCATGGATGGGTTGCGTTCCGCCAAGGCTTTCAAAGGGATAGCGCCCAAATCATCGGCCCGCACGGAAGACAGCGCGCCGCCGTAACGGCCCACGGGGGTGCGGATATAGTCGCAGATGTAGACGTCGGTCAT
>NZ_JAHXRW010000038.1 GCF_019429625.1 Celeribacter sp. PS-C1 | reverse complement strand
GTTCCTATTTACACATCCATGACGGAAGCCTACATTCATTTTCATCGAAAGACGCAAAAACGAACACACGGCGTCTTGCACAAACTGACGTGAAACACACGAAACACTTATTAAGGACCAAAACCATGACCAACACTTTCAAAACCCTCGCTGCTGCCGCTGTCGTCGCTGTTGCCGGTTCCGCCGCTTTCGCTGGCCCGAACTACATCATCCCGGGCAACCAGGCCTCCGCCAAAACCGTCGCAAACGTGGAACTCGTCCGCGCTGACGCTCCGGCAACCCTCGAAGTTTACTCCGTGCACGGCGGTGAGCGCGTGGCTCTTCTGGGCTCCACCGACGTGAACGCCGGCGCCAACACCGACGTCAAAGTCAGCCTCTCCTCCGCTCCGCGCTCCAACATCGAGTTCGTGCTCGTCGGCGCAAACGGTGCTGACCTGGCCGAAACCAACGTGAACAACATCCAATAAAGCGCCGTCGCGCTTTCAAAGCTGGTCCGGTTCGCTCTGAGCCAATGTGCTCAGGGCGGATGGGAGACCGCTAAACATCAGATAAAAGGACCAAAACCATGACCAACACTTTCAAAACCCTCGCTGCTGCCGCTGTCGTCGCTGTTGCCGGTTCCGCCGCTTTCGCTGGCCCGAACTACATCATCCCGGGCAACCAGGCCTCCGCCAAAACCGTCGCAAACGTGGAACTCGTCCGCGCTGACGCTCCGGCAACCCTCGAAGTTTACTCCGTGCACGGCGGTGAGCGCGTGGCTCTTCTGGGCTCCACCGACGTGAACGCCGGCGCCAACACCGACGTCAAAGTCAGCCTCTCCTCCGCTCCGCGCTCCAACATCGAGTTCGTGCTCGTCGGCGCAAACGGTGCTGACCTGGCCGAAACCAACGTGAACAACATCCAATAAAGCGT
>NZ_JAHXRW010000037.1 GCF_019429625.1 Celeribacter sp. PS-C1 | reverse complement strand
TCCGTCGACGACCCTGTGTCTTTCTGGGCGGAACAGGGCAAGGTTCTTGACTGGATGGAGCCCTACACGCAGGTGAAGAAGACCTGTTTCGACTTCGGTCGCGTCGATATCAAATGGTATGCCGACGGCGTGTTGAACGTCTCCGCCAACTGTATTGACCGCCATCTCGCCAAGAAATCCCTGCAAACCGCGATCATTTTCGAGCCTGATGATCCCAACGAACCCGCGCAGCACATCACCTACAAGGAACTCTCCGACAAGGTGAACCGCATGGCCAACGTGCTCTTGAGCCAAGGTGTCATGCGCGGCGACCGGGTCGTGATCTATCTGCCGATGATCCCCGAGGCGGCTTACGCCATGCTCGCCTGCGCCCGCATCGGCGCGATCCATTCTATTGTTTTCGCGGGCTTCTCTCCGGACGCGCTCGCCAACCGTATCAACGACTGTGGTGCCAAGCTCGTCATCACCTCCGACACAGCGCCGCGCGGCGGCCGTCGCACGCCGTTGAAGGCCAACACCGACGCCGCCCTGCTGCACTGCTCGGACAAGGTCCGTTGCCTCGTCGTCAAGCACACCGGCGACCAGATCTCCTGGGTGCAGGGTCGCGATGTCGACGTCAAATACCTGATGGAGCACGCGTCTCCTGATTGCCCGCCGCGTCCGATGAACGCCGAAGATCCGCTCTTCATCCTCTACACCTCCGGCTCTACGGGCAAACCGAAGGGCGTCGTGCACAGCTCCGGCGGCTATCTCGCCTATGCAGCCCTCACTCATAAATACGTCTTCGACTACCACGACGGCGACGTCTTCTGGTGCACCGCCGACGTCGGCTGGGTCACAGGCCACAGCTACATCGTCTACGGTCCGCTCGCCAACGGCGCCACCACCGTGATGTTCGAAGGCGTGCCGACCTACCCCGACGCGGGCCGCTTCTGGGCCGTTTGCGAAAAGCATAAGGTCAACCAGTTCTACACCGCACCGACTGCACTGCGCTCGCTCATGGGACAGGGCAACGAATGGGTCGAGAAATACGACCTGTCCTCGCTCAAACTCCTGGGCACCGTCGGCGAACCGATCAACCCGGAGGCCTGGAACTGGTACAATGAGGTCGTCGGCAAAGGAAACTGCCCCATCGTCGACACCTGGTGGCAGACCGAAACCGGTGGCCACCTGTTGACCCCGCTGCCGGGCGC
>NZ_JAHXRW010000036.1 GCF_019429625.1 Celeribacter sp. PS-C1 | reverse complement strand
CTTCCGTGACCCCATCGGCCAGCTCCACGATCTTCAAGCCGCCTTCGACCACGTCCAGAACGCCCAGGTTGGTGATCACCCGATCCACCACGCCCTGGCCGGTCAGCGGCAGGGTGCATTCCTTCAAAAGCTTCGACTCGCCGTGCTTGTTGGTGTGATCCATCACCACCACCACGCGGCCCACGCCCGCGACCAGATCCATCGCGCCACCCATGCCCTTCACGAGCTTGCCCGGGATCATCCAGTTCGCCAGATCACCCTTCTCGTCGACCTCCATCGCGCCCAGAATCGCCATGGCGATCTTGCCGCCACGGATCATGCCAAAGCTGAACGAGCTGTCGAAATAGGCCGTGTTGGGCAGCTCCGTGATGGTCTGCTTACCGGCGTTGATCAGGTCCGGATCCTCGTCGCCCTCATAGGGAAACGGGCCCATGCCGAGCATGCCGTTCTCCGACTGAAGCGTCACCGAAACGCCCTCCGGGATGAAGTTCGGCACCAAGGTCGGAATCCCGATCCCGAGGTTCACATAGGTGCCGTCTTCCAACTCCTGTGCCGCGCGTGCGGCCATTTGATTGCGATCCCACATGATTACGCCTCCGCTCTCTGCCGCGTTGTGCGCTGTTCAATACGCTTTTCGTGTTCGCCCTGAATGATGCGGTGCACATAGACGCCGGGCATGTGGATGTGATCGGGATCAAGCGAGCCTGTCGGCACAATCTCCTCGACTTCCATCACGCAAATTTTTCCACACATCGCGGCCGGCGGATTGAAGTTGCGCGCGGTTTTGCGGAAAATCGCGTTGCCGGTCTCGTCGGCTTTCCAGGCCTTCACGATAGAAAGATCGGCGAAAATGCCCTCTTCCATGATGTAGGTCTCGCCGTTGAAGTCTTTGTGGTCTTTGCCCTCGGCGATCACGGTGCCGACGCCGGTTTTGGTGTAAAACCCCGGAATGCCCGCGCCGCCTGCGCGCATGCGCTCGGCCAACGTGCCTTGCGGGTTGAACTCCAATTCCAACTCGCCGGAGAGGTATTGGCGCATGAATTCCGCGTTTTCGCCCACGTAGGAGGACATCATTTTCCGGATCTGGCGGGTCTCCAACAGCTTGCCGAGACCGAACCCGTCGACGCCTGCGTTGTTAGAGGCCACGGTCAGGTCCTTGACGCCGCTCTCGACGATGGCGTCGATCAACAGCTCAGGGATGCCGCAAAGGCCGAAACCGCCCGCGGCGATCAGCAT
>NZ_JAHXRW010000035.1 GCF_019429625.1 Celeribacter sp. PS-C1 | reverse complement strand
TTCGACCTCATCGTGATCGGCGCCGGCCCTGGCGGTTATGTTGCCGCCATTCGTGCGGCGCAGTTGGGGCTCAAGGTTGCCTGTGTCGAGCGCGAAAACTTGGGCGGGATTTGTCTGAACTGGGGCTGCATTCCGACGAAGGCGTTGCTGCGCTCGGCGGAGGTCTATCACCAGATGCACCGCGCCAAGGAGTTTGGTCTGTCGGCGGGCGACATCGGCTTTGATCTCGACGCCATCGTCAAACGCTCGCGCGGTGTTGCGGCGCAGATGAACGGCGGGATCAAGGGGTTGTTCAAAAAGAACAAAGTTACCTCGATCATGGGCGAGGCCAAGCTGGCCGGTAAGGGCAAGGTCGAGGTCAAAACCGACAAAGGCACCGACACGCTGACCGCGAAGAACATCATCGTTGCCACCGGCGCGCGGGCGCGTGAGCTGCCGGGGCTGGAGGCCGACGGCGATCTGGTCTGGACCTACCGCCACGCTTTGGTGCCGACGCGGATGCCGAAGAAGCTTTTGGTCATCGGTTCGGGCGCCATCGGCATTGAATTCGCGAGCTTTTACAACACCCTCGGCGCCGACACGACGGTCGTCGAGGTGATGGATCGCGTGCTGCCGGTCGAGGACAAAGACATCTCTGCCTTCGCCAAAAAGCAGTTCGAAAAGCAGGGGATGAAGATCCTGCAAAAGACCACTGTCAAGAAACTTGATCGTGCCAAAGGCAAGGTCACCGCGCATTTTGAAGCGGACGGAAAAGTCACCACCGAAGAGTTCGACACAGTGATTTCCGCGGTCGGCATCGTCGGCAATGTCGAGGGACTGGGCCTCGAAGAGGCGGGCGTGAAGATCGACCGCACGCATGTTGTCACGGACGAATTCTGCCGCACGGGCGTGGACGGTTTGTTCGCCATCGGCGACATCGCGGGCGCGCCTTGGCTGGCCCACAAAGCGTCGCACGAAGGCGTTATGGTGGCCGAGCTGATCGCCGGCGAACACCCTCATCCGATCAAGCCGAACTCGATCGCGGGCTGCACCTATTGCCACCCGCAAGTGGCCTCCGTCGGGCTCACTGAGGACAAGGCGAAAGAGGCGGGTTACACCGTCAAAGTCGGCAAATTCCCCTTTATCGGCAATGGCAAAGCGGTCGCGATGGGCGAGGCCGAGGGTCTTGTGAAAACCGTGTTCGACGCCAAGACGGGCGAGCTTTTGGGCGCGCATATGGTGGGCGCCGAGGTGACGGAAATGATCCAGGGCTATGTGATCGGGCGGACGCTTGAAACCACCGAAGAAGAGCTGATGAACACGGTCTTCCCGCACCCGACGATGTCGGAAATGATGCACGAATCCGTGCTGGCCGCTTACGGCCGGGCGCTTCACATCTAAGGGCGACACACGCGCCAGTGAGAGAGATCGGCCGCGCTTCGGTGCGGCTGATTTGT
>NZ_JAHXRW010000034.1 GCF_019429625.1 Celeribacter sp. PS-C1 | reverse complement strand
TACGCCCAAACCGCGTAGCCAATGACCGAGCGTGGGAAACGGAAACCTTTAAGGCGCGAAAGATCAGACAGATTCAACATGGCATCGCGCTACAACGACAAGTCGATGGCAACAACCTGACAATGCCGGTCTTCAAACCCGACTGGAAGTGTCACGGCAAGGCCGCCCCCTTCAAGCGCAACGACAAGATGCTCGAGACCATGCCGCAGGGTCTGATCGCCACGCCCGGTTCGGGCATCACCGAGAACATCGTCGACAAGGCCCGCAAGCTCGGGATCCGTATCAAGAGGATCGGGGCTTAGGCGTTCACGCCCCGCGCAACAGGTCCTGCACGACGGAAGGTTTCTTGGCGATCAGTGCCAACAGAACCTGTGCAGGACCTGTCGGTTGCCGACGCCCGTGTTCCCAGTTCAGAAGTGTACCTTTCGCGACGCCAATACTCTTAGCGAATTCTGCCTGGGACAGGCCAGTCTGTTGCCGAACTTGGGCGACATCGACCTCAGAAACGGTAACTTTATGCAACTTCGCACTTGCTAGGTCGCCATTCGCGAAGGCCAGAGCTTCTTCCAGGCCCTTTGATACAGATTCAAATGCACTCATGTTGCGTCTCCATATTTCGCGACAAGCGCCTTGCTCATCTCTACTGCCGTGGCCTGCTCAGTCTTCGACAGGTTGGCCTTTTCATTCTTGGCGAAGACCGTGATCAGAAAGATCGGCATATGGGTTCCGCCAAAGACATACACCGTCCTGAAGCCGCCACTCTTGCCGCTCCCCTCTCTCGGAATGCGGACTTTGCGTAACCCGCCACCAAGAGAAATGCCCGCTTCCGGATTGGCGGCAATGAAGTTGATCGCGGCCTCACGTTCCTGATCCGACATGATTGCCTTGGCGCGCCTTTGGAATTCGGGCAGTTCGACCACTGTTTGCAATCGTGTCATCGTCAGTTCCATATAGGTTTTTGTTTCATATGTGTCAATGACGTATAGCATGAGCACTGGAAGGGCAAGTCGGCGACGGTTGCAAGGGCCCGGCTGTATGCCCTTTCAATTGGTTGCGGCATGCCATTCCGGGGGCGCGACTTTGAAGTCTGGCCTATGGGATATATCAGGCGCTTTTAGGAGTGGATTGCCCCCTCCCCCGCAACATCTCCCTCGGCGGCATTGTCAGGTTATTATTGATGGCACTCAAGAACGGGGCTGCGCGTAATTTTCAAGCGATCAACTCGCGTGCATACTCAGCCCAAATTTCGAAGGCATCGGCTCTGGCGTGGCGGTAGGAACGGGCTGAAAGTCGGTGACGTTTAGGGCGAAACAGAGCGGCGGTTTGATCGTGGACCGACAAGAACCGTTGTGCCTGACCGGGCGACTTGAACCGGCCCATGATTTTCTCCCGCCGCCGCGTATGTCTGTGCGAAGCCTCGACACGGCATTGTCAGGTTGTTGCCATCGACTTGTCGTTGTAGCGCGATGCCATGTTGAATCTGTCTGATCTTTCGCGCCTTAAAGGTTTCCGTTTCCCACGCTCGGTCATTGGCTACGCGGTTTGGGCGT
>NZ_JAHXRW010000033.1 GCF_019429625.1 Celeribacter sp. PS-C1 | reverse complement strand
TTATGGTGCCCCCACACGGTTGGCTTTTTAGTTAGCTTCCCGTTACAGGCACTGCCTCAGCTGGTAACTCCAGTAAAACAAGGGGTATCAGCGACAGCCCGCCCAGGTCAACAGGCACCATCTGGTCTACGGTATGGTCTACGGCAGCGGTTTCGGTAGTCTGCGGTGACGGCAAGACCTCGGATTGGTCCCCAACTGCTCCCCGACCACCGCGGTCTCGCGAGCTGCGGATGGTCTCGGTCAACGGGCAGCCAAAGCCGAACTATCTCTGGGGGCTTGGCGATGGCCAGATATTTTTGGCGCTCCCCCACAAGCGGTGTGGGTATGGGGGGAACGCCGCTAAGCACTCTGTAGGTAGGGCGCTCAGATTTTTGACCCCTGAACGTCCTGGGGTAGCCCGACACCAGCAGCCGCAAAGAGCGGTAGTTCGGCCTGGAACGCGTTTGCCTTGCCTCGGATGCCCGGTAGCTTGACTTCGACCAAACCCTTGTCTGATAGCCATAGCTTGAACAGTTCATTGCCACGAACGGTCTTGTTGAAGTTACTCCTGTCTCTGCAACCGATGTGGTCCATGACATCCTGGAACAGGATGGGTCCAACTGGGTTGTCTTTCAGGCGCTGCTTGATGAAGGCGGCGGCTTGGGCGACCTTGCCAGTAAGAGGGGGACGGTTGGCAGGATACCAGCGCTTCACCCTCGCCCCTGGAAACCAGTCTCGGAGTGCCGCTTCGATACCAGACCCCGCTGCTGCGATGATGTAGACGTCACCAGGCAAGCACTTGCCGTCAGAACATCCACGGGTGACACCACGGCCAACGGCCTGCACGACGGCATGACCATGTTCGCCGAGTTCGACGCGCTTCACCATATCCTCAGGTATCGTCGTAGCCATGGGCAAACCAAGGCTGGCATGAGTAAGACCCAGGTAGTGGCTGGGAGGTAAGTTGAAGGTTCCCGCTAGAACCACGGTAGGCACATCAGCGTATTCGTTGGTCGCCCGGTGCATCCCCCAGTGCAGGAAGCTGGTGTTGGCTGAGGCATCGAGACCAAGGGCGGTGCTGACGAGGTCGGGGACGTCAAGGTGTCGGTCGGTCTTGTGGTGAACGATCAGACAGCGGTCTTCCAGCTTGCAACAACGCATCTCGGCGACAATCTCAGCCAAAGCGACGCCTCCCTGCTCCCAACTGCTTTTGCCAGCGCCTTTCTTGGCGACGTGGATCGTCAACGGGCTATAGTCCTTGGTCGCTGTTGGCAGATAGACCAACCCGCCACGCTCCTCATTCCACAGCTTGTAAGTCTCACGCACCCTTGCAGATGCATCCAGAACCAGAACAGGAGCCAGGTCTTCTGGCAGAAGTGTCTTGGCAAGCACGGCAACACGCTGACTACCCCAACCAGAAGCGACACGAACCTCTTGGCCCGACAGCTCCGCAAGTGCTTCCACGTGCGCTGTCCGCCTGTCATCTCCGAGCATGGCCATGGCGCGTTGCAGAACCTCAGGCTCCAGAGTCGGGAAACGGAACAAGGACCCAATGTCCGCCTTCCGCAGTCGTTCCATCAAACCATCCAGCTTGTCTGCGAAATCTGCTGAGACACGACGCAGGAAACCCAGGAGACCGCCGATGTCATCACTCGAAAGCATGACCACCTGTCCCGGCTCCATCGCCTCGTCCCAAACGCGGACCTCACGGGGAAGACCCTGGTAGTGGAACGTCGGGCATGACTCGAAACGACCTCCCCGTAGCCGAGACAAAAGCATCTGCTGGGTGGTGAAGAGGACACGTGCCTCACCGACCGGCGTCGACGACAATGCATTGACCTCCTCGTCACGGGTCAGCACAGCGAAGTCGACCTCATCCAACCCGGCATCTTCAACGATCCTCTCGATCTCGGCCTTACGCGAAAGGCAAACGAGGACAGCAACGTCGTGGTGAATGTGAGAACGCATCAACTGCCGTAGAAAGACGATCAACGACGTGGTCTTTCCCATCCCAGGGTCGAGGCTGGACACATAGACACGGCGTTCTTCAGACCCTTCCGCCATATCAGCCATGGTCTGGATAACGCTATGCAATGCGTCGTGGTGGTTTTGGGAGAGGTCTTGTCCATAATGGTGCAGGGTATTGACGACCTCGTTCATGGTCGACGTGGTCAGGTCAGCTGAAGCAGTATCGCTTCTATCATGGCTATATAGAGAACATACCAGTTCGGCGGCAGGGTGAGAAACAAGCACTGTATGGTCAGCAGGAGATACAAAAGCATGTGCATGTGGCATGAGTTATCCGTGTTAAGTATGCACACCTCCGCTTCTCCCTAAACGGGAGGCCAAATGTGTTGGTGGAAGTGCAGGTTGTCAGGAACGCAGCCCAATGGTTGGGGTTCTGCGATGGTGGAACCTAATTCCAAAACAGCCCGATCCTCAGACACGACACTACGAATAATCGGCAAAGTCAGGTCCCGGCAAACTCAAAAGGCTTAGGCGATGATCGTGGTCTATCCATGAAGCATGGGGCTTACGACACCGACCAGATCAAACGTCAGCTAGGATGTGCGATGTCGCGCTCTATATGTCTATCAGAGATAGTGGTCTTCGCGTCATCCGGGTCGCCTGGGCTGTAGTTAGTGCAATCGTTATAGAGAAACTTAATTGGCGTTTGCACCACCGGGACAAACTCACGTCAGGGAGCAAAAGCCCACACGGTGGCAAAAGCAGATGCTTGTGTCATGCATTGTCTTTGAAGTTGATACTGGGGGGAGGAACTGGTCGAAGCTGAACACACTTCGACACTCGCCAGAGGGGGCAACTCAACGACGTCAGACGCGTCAACAACTACGCGCTCTCTCTTAGGAGCAACCAAATTCTGTCGTGAATGCAGCAACTGCAGATCGCTT
>NZ_JAHXRW010000032.1 GCF_019429625.1 Celeribacter sp. PS-C1 | reverse complement strand
GGACGATCTCCTCGCGGATCTCAAGAACGGTCTCGTTTGGTACGTCACTGTGCAGCGCAGCGCGCAGTTTGTTTTTGGCTTTCGATGCGTCGATCTGCCCAGTGAAGATATCAATGCCGCGAAATTCCGCCTCTTGTGCGAGCGCCAACCATCCGCGTTTCGCCTGATACCTCTCAGCGCCGGATTCGACGAATTCTGCGGCATCTTTACTAATGATCGCGCGCGCTCTGACTTCCCGATTGCTCATTGCTTTGAGCTGCTCGTCAAGTTCTTGCAGATTGAACTCGCCGATATCGGGGATGAGAAGCGTTCCGGGAATTGTCGGATTTTTTGAAACCTCAATCTCGATTTGTTTTGCTTTCGCAGCAACGGCTTCGTTGAACTGACGCTGCTTTTCGGCGCCGATCAAAGGCACAATAAATGCAGCCGCCTTGCGGAGGAAGCCGAAGACATTCGAGACCTTGTCTTCGCGCGAGCGGATATCGCGGGCGCGCTGTCTGAGCTTGTTCCAGGAACGCCATACGCGGGCCCTGTTGCGCTCCGAAGAGGCAAGAGCTTTATCAGCTTTGCGCTGCTTTTCCTCGGCTTCTTTTTTTGCGCGTTCGACTTTCTCAAACTCTTTCGCGGCTTGCGCCTTCGCTTCAGCAATAAGCGCGTTCACCTCATCCTCTTTCTGCTTCGTTAGGCGTGCGATGTTGGCGCGGATCTCCGCCGATTTCTTTTCGCCCTGGATGCGCTTCCTCTCGGCCGCTTCCGCGAGTGCTTTCTGCTTCTGGCGCCATAGGTAAGTGCTCTGTGTCTTCGGTTTCTCTGGGAGTTGCTCGCCGAGAGCGGCGGCTTCACGGCGCTGGCGGGCTATATCTCTCGCGCGGACAATTCCCATGTCCTCGAAGCGCTTCGCGAATTCCGTCTGTGCCTTTTCCCATGTTTTTAACAGCGGGTGTTTCGTCGGAGTTATCATACGCTGAACGCCCTTTGTCTTCGTCTCTTTTACGGTCCAATCTATCACGATGCAGTGCATGTGATCCGCCATTTCGTCGCGGTCTGAACGCATATGAACGATGCTCATTCCGAACTGTTCGGAGAGAATTTGCCGCGCGCGTTCGAGGAACTCCTTCCCCTTCTTTTCGTCGCGAACCGGATTGCCGTCTGCGTCGAGAACATAGCCGCCTTCCGGCGTGCGTTTGAGAAAATATTTATGGTGAGCTGAAATGATGATTTCGACAACGGGCCCGTGCTTCGCCTGTTTCCACGGGGTCTGAGGTCCCATGAAAAGTACGCGGTCCGCTTCTTTTCTCCGGCCTCTCTCGCGCAGTCTCTGCGCCTCGTTCTGCATGTTCAGCACAGACGCAATTTTGATCTGTTCGAGCTCTCTATAAGCCCAGTCGCCCTGGCCACGATGAACAGCGTTCATCGCAAATCTTTCAGGGTCGCAATGCGCCAGCGTGAGACGCTTAACGAGCTCCGCGTGCTTCTGCATGCTCAGAAGCAACTCTTTGCTGTAGCGCTTGATTTTGACGACGAGAGGAAATTTTCTGTCTGGCTCAATCACGCTGTAATCAGTGTCCCAGTCCGCAGTGTAAGTCATCGTCATGTTCCTGTTCCTGCACAGGAAAATGGCGCCTCCACATCAATTCTGAGTGCTTTCGCGGACGTGAAAGAACCACGGATTTCCGTGGCAAAACTTCGGATCGTGCAACTTCTCCTCGAACTCACTAACTAACTCTGCAAATCCGGGCGGGGCCCGGCCGCCTCTATGAGGCTATTTTCAGAGTTAGTTGCTCGCGCCGCCGCGGGCCTCCTCCCCGGAGAGGGCTCCTGCGGAGAGCTACGAGGGGAACGCCTTCCCCTTCTGATCCCCTGCCCGAGAGGTCGTTCCGCACTCCTTCCCGGACCCTGCCTGCTCGTGCTCCGCGCACCCGCAAGGGAGGCTCCCGAGCGCCTCCCTTGACCCTTTACATGCGTCTGTCGACGGCAAATTGAATGCGTTCGGAAACCGGGCCGCGTGTCCCGTTTTCACCCACCATTCCGTCTCAATGTCTCTGCATTTTTGCATTCAAAACAAAAATGATGTCGCGAGAGTAATAGTGCGCTCATGCCCTTGGGGGATGCGCGGGCCGTCTGGCTAATGCAACGATGCCGGAAAAATTTCCACGTGGAGGCCCCGCCGATCTCGGTGTTCGGCGAGATCATTTCCGAACGATCCCTTTCGACATGGCGGTCGCACGACGCGGACGGAAAGGGCTGGGTAGGCAATGGTGCGGGAGCCCAAGGCTTCGAAAGGTAGAAAAAATCTTGTCGCGGATTTCGTCTTTCCTGTCGCGCCCCTTCGGACGAGGGCGCCGACGGAAAGACGCGTCCCGCGGACAGATCAGATAGGAATAACCAGGATAGTCAGGGCGGTAACGCCGGGGGCTATGCGCCGGGAATTGCGAACAATACGTCCGATCCGCCTGCAACTCACATCACAACGGGACCCGCAGCCCCGTAAACTGACAACTGCGCAAACCGAAGGAGACGAAGTCGCTCTTGTAGCCGTCCGCAATCACGCGTGGCGGTGCTGCGAGGAGAACAAAAATGTTCGACCAAAACTACCAAGGGCCGCTCAATCGGCTCAAAGAATTCCTGCAACTCTATTCGGAGGAACTGCAGAATGCGTCACTGCTTTTGGGTGGCAAGCCGGCGCTCAAAGCGGCGGCAGACCTGCTCGACGACGTCCGCGAGGCAGATCGTCCGACCCGACGCCTCAAGGCCGGTCTCGTCCGGCTATACGAGCTGCTGTCGTTGCAGCATGTTCATGACCCGGATCGTCCGGAAGCGGCATATTTTGCCGACCTCGATCCCGCGGCGCATTATGTCGAGGACATCTGTCTGCTCGCCGAAGCGCTGCTCGATGTGCTCTACGAGATCAACGAGCATGCGGGCCGTCCGTTCCTTCCGCTGCTGGCCGCGGCCTGAGCAAAGAGGAACAGCATATGTATGACGAATTCGAAGCTGAATTGCATGAATTGGTGCTAAACGCGATCCAATGGGGCAGAGCCTTCGGCGAACAGTGGGAACGGTTCGGTCCTCTGGGGCGCGGAGTCGCGCGACAAACTATTCCCAAAACGGTGGAGCATCTGCTGGACGGGCAAGTGTTCCAAAATCAGGATCACGATGTGATCGAGATTATGGGCGACGAAATCCGGCGAGAGCTCAATGAGATCAAGCCCGGTTTTGGAGATGGCGCGATGCTCAGGGATACCAGCGAGGACTTTGGGATGTCGGATAGGATGGCGCAACTCTCGCATCTGATCGAAAT
>NZ_JAHXRW010000031.1 GCF_019429625.1 Celeribacter sp. PS-C1 | reverse complement strand
AGCTATTCGATCGAGGGTGCCGCCATTGCCAACGCATGCGCCTTTCGATCTCGGGGGAATAATGTTGAACCCAGCGATAGATCGTAGAGTGGTCAACCCGATGACCCCGTTCGGCCATCATCTCTTCTAGGTCACGATAGCTAACCCCATAGCGGCAGTACCAACGCACAGCCCAAAGCACGATTTCACCCCGGAAATGACGGCCTTTGAAGTCGCTCATGCTACACCCCTTATCTCAGCAATGACCCACAAAATGCTTGCCGCTGAAAAAGTTTGCAACAGAGCCCGCGAAAGTAAATCCTGACAACGCCTTGCCAAATCCCGCGCTTTCCGCAATCTTGCGCGCGATTTACGGCGGTTACGCCACATATGACCTCGGGAGGCTCTACCATGATCATTTCGCGCCGTGCGGCCCTTTTGGGTGCCGCCGCCATGACGCTTTGCAACCCCGCTCTGGCCCAGGACGCCGCCTGGCCGAGCCAGCCTCAGCATGTCTATGTGGGCTTCCCCGCAGGCTCCTCCCCCGACCTTCTGGCCCGCATCGTGACCGAACCGCTGGCCGAAAAGCTGGGTCAGCCGATCGTGATCGAAAACAAACCCGGCGCCGGTGGCGTGATCGGCATTCAGCAGATGCTGAACGCTCAGGATCAAAAGAACACCTTTGCCACCACCATCAACGGACCGCTCACCACGGCGCCGCGCCTGACGCCGAGCCTTGGCTATGACGTCGCCGAAGATATTGTTCCGGTGACCCTGATCGCGACCTCGCCGCTGGTGCTTGTCGTCGCCGCCGATTTCCCCGCCGAAGACCTCGCGAATTTTGTCCAAGCCGCTGGCAAAGAACCCGAAGCCCTCGCCTATGGATCCGTCGGCAAAGGCTCGGGCGCGCATCTGACGGCCGAGCTGTTCTCGGACCGTGCCGGTGTGGAGATGCTCCATATCCCCTTCACCTCCTACGCCGAAGTCACGACCGCGATCATAGGTCATGAAATTGATTGCGGCTTCATGGCCCCTTCTGCGGCCATGCAATATGTCGAGGCAGGCAAGGTGAAAATCCTCGGCATCACGTCCGAGACACCATTCGCACAGGCCCCTGGCGTGCCGGTCATGGCCGGTCAGGCCGGGTTGCCCGATGATTTCCGCGCCGAGCTATGGAACGCCTTCATCGCGCCCGCCGGAACGGAAGCGGCGACTGTCGAGACGCTGAGCATCCATATCAACGCCATCCTTGCGGATGAAGCTGTGCAAAAGCGGTTGCTCGACATGGGCTGGCAAGCGGCCGGCGGCTCTGCCGAAGAGTTGCAACAGCGTATCGCAGAAGACACCAAGGTCTGGGGTGCGGTGCTCGACCGGATCGACGCGAAAGACTAACCGATGAAGCGCGACATTCCTGATCTCGTTGGTGGCGTCCTTCTGGCCGCCATCGGCCTCTTCGTCGTCTTCTACGCGCTGGCCCACTACGAGATTGGCTCACTGCGCCGAATGGGGCCCGGGTTCTTCCCGGCTGTCCTTGGCGCAGCCTTGGCGCTTCTGGGGGGGATGGTCGCGCTTCCTGCCTTGGCCCGGCAGGGTGAGGCGATCCACATCGCGTGGAAAGAATGCCTCGCCGTGCTGGCGGCGATCCTGATCTTTGCCGCCGGTCTCGACCGCTTGGGGCTTGTTCTGGTGACATTGACCAGCGTGCTGATCGCGTCGCTCGCGGCCCCGGATCGGCGGGTCGGCTGGCGCATCGTGTTGGCCCTCGTGGTCACCGCGCTGTCGGTCGCGGTGTTTTCCTTCGGATTGAAAATGACCGTCCCGCTCTGGCCGGGACGATGAGAGGCGTAAGACGATGAATGGGTGGGACGGATTTCTGCACGGGCTGAGCGTCGCGACACAGCCCGGCGTGTTGATCTATTGTGTGCTCGGCGTGCTTTTGGGCACCTTCGTCGGCGTTTTGCCCGGCATCGGGGCGATGGCCACGATTTCGCTGTTGCTGCCGATCACCTATTACCTGTCCCCCGAGGCGGCTCTGGTGATGCTGGCTGGCGTCTATTACGGCTCGCAATATGGCGGGGCTGTGGCCTCCATCCTTCTGCGCCTGCCCGGCACGCCGCAGTCAGCAATCACCACGCTCGACGGCTATCCATTGGCCCAGCAGGGGCGCGCTGGCGTGGCCCTGTTCACCTCGATGATCTGCAGCTTTGCAGGATCAATGATCGGGATTCTCGTACTGATCCTGCTGTCGGGCGCTTTGGCTCAGGCAGCGATTGCCTTTGGGGCCGCCGAATATGCCGCGATGATGATCCTCGGCCTTGTGGCCGCCTCGACAGTCGGCGCGAAACACCCGGCGAAGAGCATGGCTATGGTCGTGCTGGGGCTGATCCTCGGCTGTGTCGGGACCGATGTAAATTCCGGCGAACAGCGTTTTATCTTTGGCCAGACCGAGCTGATGGACGGCATCAACCTCGTGGCGCTGGCGATGGGCCTGTTTGGCGTGGCGGAGGTGATCTCCAACATTCGTGTCGCCGAACGCACCGGCGTGCCGCCGCGCGTCGCATTGCGCGATCTTCTGCCCAGCCGGGCAGAGCTGCGCCGTATCCCCTTCCCGGCCCTGCGCGGCGCCAGCCTCGGCAGTTTTTTCGGTGCGCTCCCCGGCACCGGATCGACGATTTCGTCGTTCCTCGCCTATGCCACCGAACGCCGCCTCTCGCGTCGCTCAGAACAATTCGGCAAGGGCGCCATCGAAGGCATCGCGGGGCCCGAGGCGGCCAATAACGCCGCCGCAATCAGCGCCTTTGTCCCCACGCTCTCGCTTGGCATTCCGGGCGATCCGATCATGGCACTTATGCTGGGCGCCTTGGTGATTCACGGCGTACAGCCCGGCCCCTTGATGCTCGACGCGCGCCCCGACATGTTCTGGGGCCTGATCGCGAGTTTCGGGATCGGAAACCTGTTGCTCTTGGTGCTCAACCTGCCTCTGATCGGCATCTGGGTGTCAATGCTGCGCATCCCGTTCCGCTGGCTCTACCCCGCCATCCTGATCTTTGTCAGCCTCGGCGTCTATTCGGTACGTGGGTCGAGCTTTGACATCTTCGCCGTCGCCCTGATCGGTGTCATCGGCTACGCGCTGTCTCTGGCACGGTTCAACCCGGCGCTCTTGCTGCTTGGGTTCGTTTTGGGGCCTCTCATCGAAACCAACCTGCGGCGCGCCCTTCTGATTGGACGGGGCGATCCGATGGTCTTCCTGCAACGCCCGATCGCCGCGGCCTTTATCCTCGCCGCCGGCGCACTCATCGTGATGGCCGTGGTACAGGTGCTGCGCCGGCGCCCCACGGATGCGGTTGAAACGGAGAGCTGACGGGGTTCTGTCGCAAACTTTATCAGGGAGTGCAGAACAGCCTTTCAGCGGACACACTTATGCTGCGAGGGAGGCGAATTGCTGGAAGCCCGTTTTCCCATTCGCGGCGATGGCATTGTCAGGTTATTATTGATGGCACTCAAGAACGGGGCTGCGCGTAATTTTCAAGCGATCAACTCGCGTGCATACTCAGCCCAAATTTCGAAGGCATCGGCTCTGGCGTGGCGGTAGGAACGGG
>NZ_JAHXRW010000030.1 GCF_019429625.1 Celeribacter sp. PS-C1 | reverse complement strand
GAAATTTCGTCGAACGGGTTCATCGACATTTTCACATTGGCAAGATCAACACCCGTGCCGTCGGCCTTAACCTTGACCTTCACGTTGTAGTCAATCACCCGTTTGACAGGTACCAAAACCTTCATAGACGTAAACTCCCTTTCCCAAGATTCAATTTTCCCTCGACAGCGCCAAAGCGCCATCACTGTTCGCGATGCACTCTGCAATTCCAATGCCAACCTCGGGACGCCCCCCCCCTCTTATACGGTTGCTCCCGTAAGTAATTGGCATTTTCAGAAAATTTGAGATTTCGAAGAATGTTGGCACGCGTCTTGCGCACATTTCCAATCGTCAGGGACACGATACGGCATTGGAGGTTTTATGGGCGCACTTGCGAATATCAAAGTTCTGGAACTCGCAGGCATGGGGCCAACGCCCTTTTGCGGGATGTTGCTGGC
This sequence comes from Celeribacter sp. PS-C1, assembly GCF_019429625.1. GTDB lineage: Bacteria > Pseudomonadota > Alphaproteobacteria > Rhodobacterales > Rhodobacteraceae > Celeribacter. The sequence continues at coordinate 4,527 of NZ_JAHXRW010000030.1, read as the reverse complement.
TGACATGGGCGCGGACGTTCTCAGGATAGATCGGCTGAAGCCGACAGGAGACGGTATCGTTATGCAAGCCGCCGCAGACCTGCGAGGTCGCAACAAACGCACAGCATGCATCGACCTAAAAAATCCTGAGGGGAAAGAGGCATTGCTCGAACTCGTGAAGAGTGCGGACATTCTAATCGAAGGCTATCGGCCTGGCGTCACCGAACGGATGGGCATTGGCCCAGAGGTTTGCCTACACCTGAACCCCGCACTCGTTTATGGCCGGGCAACCGGCTGGGGACGTGAAGGGCCTCTTGCGATGACGGCCGGACATGACATCAACTACCTCGCCCTCACGGGGGCACTGACGATGATCGGCCCGCCCGGAGGTGCCCCGGTTCCGCCTTTAAATCTCGTTGGCGATCTTGGCGGGGGGGCGCTCTATTTGGCCTTCGGCGTCCTCTGTGCGCTGAACTCGGCGCGCTCGACAGGACGTGGTCAGGTGGTCGACGCCGCGATGATTGACGGGATCGCGAGCCTGCTGACCGTCTCGCACGGTCGACGTCAATTTGGGCAGTATGTTCCCGAACGCGGCCAAAACATTCTGGATGGCGGCGCGCCCTTCTATTGCACCTATAAGACAGCCGACGCCAAATACATGGCCGTCGGCGCCATCGAAGCGCGTTTCTATCATCCATTCGTACAGCATCTCGACCTCACCGACCTGCCTGACAGACAGGATCGGAAAAACTGGCCTGAGCTTCGAACACTTTTTGCGGATCGCTTTGCCCAAAAGTCCCGCGCTGAGTGGGAGGCAATTTTCGAAAATGCCGATGCCTGTGTGTCTCCGGTCCTCGACCTTGAGGAGGCTGGCACCCATCCGCACAATCAGATGCGACGGATGCTTGTTGAACAGGAAGGCGTAGAGAATCCGGCGCCTGCACCACGGCTCTCGGAAACGCCTGGGACATTGCGCCGCGCACCTGTGCTTCCGGGCTCTGACACGGAAGAAGCCTTGAGAGATTGGGGGCTGACGCCTGACAAGATTCGCAAAGGCTTCGAGGACGGCTATTTCACCGCGCCACACTAAAGACCTCAAACTCCGTATGAATGTGCGAACACGCGTCTGGTTTCAGGCGCGTGTCGAAAGCATTTTCAATCCCCCGAGAGAAGCGCCGTCCCCTTTGCCAAGCTGCACGAGAGAGCGCTGATCTAAACCCCTCGCAAATTTCACGCCAGACATGCAATTGGTAATTTAAACTTACCCATTGTTCAAAACAAATTACTTTACATTACCGCTCTAAAACCGCGATTTTCATCAGCGAGGAGAACAATCCGTCAGAGTTCATTCGACAATCCGCCCCCAAATTTCGGGGTTTGCGGCGCCTGAAAGGCTGTGTCTGCGACGGGGAAACAGAGAGGATTCAGATCATGAAGGCACAATCGGCCGAACTGCCGCTTGCAGGCATCAAAGTTGTGGAGCTTTCGCATCTCGTCGCTGCGCCACATGCCGCGATGCTTATGGCTGACGAGGGTGCTGAAGTCATCAAAGTCGAACCCCCGCAGGGCGAGCTGTCGCGGTCTCGCGAACCCACACGAAAGCTGGGGCCACATCGCGTGTCGGGCCATTTCGGGGCCTGCAACCGTGGCAAGCGCAGCATCGCACTCGATCTCAAAAACGAAGCCGGACGGCAGGTCATGCGCAAGCTGCTCGCGGAGGCGAACATCTTCATCACGAATGTCCGCGCCGATGCCTTGCGCCGCTTGGGTCTTCACCCCGACGATTTGCTTACGGACTTTCCGCATCTGATCGTCGTGATCATCAGCGGTTTCGGCTATAAGAACGCCGGTGAGTACGAGGGGCGCGCCGGTCTCGCGATGGTTGGCGAAGCGCTGTCGGGGTCGACGGGCTTGGCACGAGACCATCGGGGGAATCCCGTTTGGTGCGGCTTTGCCCTGGGCGATGTGACTGCGGGCATGACGGCACATTCCGCCGCCCTTCTGGCGCTCCGTCTGCAGGAAAAAACCGGCAAGGGCCGCGTTCTCGACATCACCTTGGCAGAAAGCATGTTGCCGATGGTTGGCTCGCCCATCGTGCGCAACCAACTTGCCGATGAAACGGTCAAGGAAGCCGCCGGACCGAACAATTACAACGGCGTCCCCTATGGCACCTTCAAAGCCAAGGATGGTTTCGTCAATCTCGGCGTGAACAACGACAAACTCTGGCGCCAATTCTGTGTGGCGCTCGGACGCCCGGAGTTGGGAACAGATCCGCGCTACGCCCTGTACCTCGACCGCGCGGCACGCACAGCCGAAGTCGTTCAACTCACCGAAGACTTTACATCGCAATACACCCGACAAGAGCTCACGGAAATCTTCGATAAAGTCGATGTCCCGATCGCCAGCATTCTAAGCATCCCCGAAACCATGTCGAACAGCTACTACGCGATGCGTGGTGCATTCGAAATGGCGGACGATGGTCTGGGCGGCGAATTGCAGCTGCCCATCGACCCCACCCGTTTGACAGATCCGAATGTCCGCAAAGCCCTTCCCCGCCTTGATCAGCACCGGGAAGAAATCCTTGCGCAATACGGATTTGGCTCGGCGGAACGCGCGCGCCTCGAACAAGACGGCGCCTTCGGTTCCGCCCCCGCAGAAATCAACTGAATTACCCAAGTAGAATGGAGACTACACCATGATGGAAGCATTGGATCCGCCCCTCGAAGGCACCCTTGCGGATGTTCTTGAAGCGACAAAAAACGTCACGAAACAATTTCCTGAAGAATACTACCGCGAACTCGACCGCACCGATGGCTATCCGCACGAATTTATCGAAGTCGCGATGAAAGCCGGCCTCGGCGCCGTCATGGTCCCCGAAGAATACGGTGGCATGGGCATGGGGGCTCGCGAAGCCTCCGTCGTGGTCGAGGAAATTCACCGCTCAGGCGGCACCGGCTCTATGATCCATGGCCAGCTCTTCATGATGGGCATCCTCGCGCGTCATGGTTCCGAAGACCAGAAACGCAACATCTTGCCGAAAGTCGCAGATGGCAGCATTCGCCTGCAATCCTTTTCGGTCACGGAACCCAATGCCGGCACGGACACCTCTAAGATCCAGACCCGCGCGCGTCGCGGTGGCAAAGGTTGGATCATCAAAGGCCAAAAGGTCTGGACCTCCCGCATGGACCATACCGACTACTTCATCGTCTTCGCCCGCACCAGCGAAGCCCCCGAAGGTAAACCATTCCGCGGACTGTCTTGCTTCCTCGTCGACAAACGTGCCGTTGATCCAAAACAGCTTACGACCCGAAAAATCCCCGCAATGTTCAACCACCACACCTATGAGGTTTGGTACGACGACATGGAAATCCCCGAGGACTCGCTGATCGGGGAAGAAGGAAAAGGGTTCTACTACCTGCTGGACGGTCTCAACGCCGAACGCGTGATGATCGCGGCGGAGTGTATCGGTGACGGCAAGTGGTTCATCGAAAAAGCGGTGAACTATTCCAAAGAACGCGTCATTTTCGGCCGTCAGATTGGCCAGAACCAAGGCGTTCAGTTCCCCATCGCGCGCGGCTACGCCAACTTGATGGCGGCAGATGCGCTCCGCTGGAAAGCGGCGGAACAGTTCGATGCGGGCGCGGACTCTGGCATGACCGGCGCCAATGCCAACATGGCGAAAATGCTCGCCTCTGAGGCCTCATGGGATCTCGGCTTTCACTGCCAGCAAACGCATGGTGGCTTTGGCCTCGCCGTCGAATACGACATCGAGCGCAAAGTCCGGGAAAACCGCGTCTTCCAGATCGCTCCGATCTCCACGAACATGGTCCTGAACTACATCGGTCAGCATGTTCTCGGCATGCCTCGGTCTTACTGAGGCCGCCATGGAAACCGGATTGTATTTCGACGAATACACGGAGGACTGGTCCTACAGCAGTGACCCGCTCAAGGTGACTGATGAGATGATCGGCACATTCGTGGATTTGTGCAAATTCACCTCGCCGACATTCACGGATCGATCCTATGCAGACAAGCAATATTCCGGGCGCATGGCGCCCGGAATATTCGTCCTTTCGCTTGCCGAAGGCATCGTCCTGAACGCTGGTCTTACGCGTCGGCGTGGCATCTTCCTGATGGAACTTCAGCCGAAGTTCCTCAAGCCGGTCTACGCAGGCGACAGCATCACGAACAACGTGACGCTCGAAAATAAACGACCGACCAGCAAACCGGACCGCGGTGTCGTCGTCACCAACCATTCCGTGAAGAACCAAAAGGGTGAGGTCGTCATCAGCTACCTATCGACGCGGATGATCCGAACCCGCGAATTCGTCGAAGCAGACTGACCCCGAACTGGACCGGACTGTCACGAGGCATGGTCCGGTCTTCTTCGTTGCTGAAAGCCCGTACACCAGGAGAGCGACATGACCGACGTCTACATCTGCGACTATATCCGCACCCCCGTGGGCCGTTACGGCGGCGCGCTGTCTTCCGTGCGGGCCGATGATTTGGGCGCTATCCCTTTGAAAGCCTTGGCGGAACGCAACCCAT
>NZ_JAHXRW010000003.1 GCF_019429625.1 Celeribacter sp. PS-C1 | reverse complement strand
CGTCGGCATACCATTTGATATCGACGCGACCGAAGTCGAAACAGGTCTTCTTCACCTGCGTGTAGGGCTCCATCCAGTCAAGAACCTTGCCCTGTTCCGCCCAGAAAGACACAGGGTCGTCGACGGACTTTTTGTAAAGGTCTTCGTACTCATGCGGACGAATATGGGCATTCTCGGAGAATTGTCCGGTGGGTGGATAGCTTTGCTCTTCGGTCATGATGTTCCTCCCCAGGAATAAAACAGCCCGCGCCATTCCCGACGCGGGCCGTTGTCCCGTTCATGCGACAATACAGGAACGGATGTTGCGTCAGATGGCGAGATATTCGGCTCTTAACGCTTCATTCTCAAGCACTTCTTTAGCACTACCGTCATAGACCACCCGCCCGGTGTCCAAAATCACTGCGCGGTCGGCGAGATTGAGGGCGCGTACGGCGTTTTGCTCGACGAGAACAGTGGTGATGCCTTGTTCTTTGATGATGCGCAGAGTCTTTTCGATCTCGTCCACAATGACCGGCGCGAGGCCCTCGTAGGGCTCATCCAAGAGCAGCACCTTGATGTCACGGGCCAGCGCGCGAGCGATGGCGAGCATCTGTTGTTCGCCGCCGGACAGCGTGATGCCCTCCTGTTTGCGCCGCTCGCGCAGGCGAGGGAATAGGTCGTAAAGGCGATCCAAAGACCAGCCGACGGGCTCGACGATCTGCGCCAGTTGCAGGTTTTCCTCGACCGTCAGGCCGGGGATAATCCGGCGGTCTTCGGGGACCAAGGCGATGCCTTCGACGGCGGCCTCATAGGAGGTTTTGGTGTGCAGATGCTTGTGGTCGAGCCAAATCTCGCCGTGCGTCACCGCCGGGCTGTCTAGCCTGGCGAGTGCGCGGAGCGTCGAGGTCTTGCCTGCGCCGTTGCGGCCCAGAAGGGCGAGGATTTCGCCCTCATGGATGTTAAAGGTGACGCCCTGCACGATGTAGCTTTCGCCGTAATAGGCATGCACGTCCCAAGCGGAAAAGAAGGCGGGGGCGTTTTGGGCGTGGTTTGCGTTGGGGTTGAATTGGTCGCTCATCTTTTACACCTGCTGCGTTTCGCCCAAGTAGGCTTCTTTGACTTTGGGGTTGCCTTTGATGTTGTCGGGCGTGTCTTCGACCAGCGGCGTGCCTTGGGCCAGAACGGTGATGCGGTCGGCCAAGGAAAACACCACATGCATATCGTGCTCGATGATCGCGATGGTGATGTCGCGGGTCTCTTTGATCTCTTTCAACAGCGCGATGGTGTTGTTGGTGTCGGCACGCGCCATGCCCGCGGTGGGTTCGTCGAGCAACAGGAGTTTCGGCTCCTGCACCAGACACATGGCAATCTCCAACCGCCGCTTGTCGCCACGTGACATGGAGGACGCGATCATCTCGCGCTTCTCCAGCATGCCGACGTCGGCGAGCATCGCTTCGGCCTTGGCGATCAGTTCGGCCTCTTGCTCCATGCTTTCGATGGCATGCATCCGAAAGGCGCCGTCGCGTTTGGCGAAACAGGGGATCATCATGTTTTCCATCACCGTGAGATCACCAAAGATTTCAGGGGTTTGGAAGACGCGTGAAATGCCCAGCTGGTTGATCTCATGCGGCTTGCGGCCCAGAACCGAGGTGCCCGCAAAGGTGACTGAGCCCTCATCCGGGATGAGTTTTCCGACGAGACAGTTCAGCAGCGTGGATTTGCCTGCGCCATTCGGGCCGATGATGGCGTGGACGGTGTTTTCCTCAATGGAGAGGTTGACATCGCCCAAGGCCTGAAGGCCACCAAACCGCTTGCCGACGCCTTTGACTTCAAGAATTCCCATGTTCATTCTCCTGCAACGCGTTTGCCGGGTTCGGGGCGGTGCTCCGGGTCCGGGTCGTCATATTTGTCGCGCTTTTGCGAGCCATGCTTGACCCGTTTGGACAGGCGCCGCAGCCCTTCGATCAGACCGCCCGGAAGGAAGGTCACGACCAGCATGAAGGTCACGCCAAGGGTCAGGTGCCAGCCTTCGCCGGTGAAGCGCGCAAAGACCCAGATCACCACATTTTCCACGCCGTCGGGCAGGAAAGAGAACCAATCGTGCAGCACGCCTTCGTTGATCTTCGAGAAGATGTTCTCGAGATATTTGATCACGCCTGCGCCCAGAACCGGCCCCATCAAGGTGCCTGCGCCGCCGAGGATGGTCATAATCACCACCTCGCCAGAGGCGGTCCAAAGCATCCGGTCGGCGCCCGCCAGCGGGTCCATCGCCGCCAAAAGCCCGCCCGCAAGCCCCGCATACATGCCGGAGATCACGAAAGCGGCCAAAGTGTAGGGTTTGGGATCAAGGCCGGTGTAGGTCATGCGCTGCTGGTTCGATTTCACGGCGCGCAGCATCATGCCGAACGGAGACCGAAACAGTCGGATCGCCACATAAAAGGCCAGGATCGCGATGAAGGCGCAGAAGTAATAGCCGACGTTGAAGGTGAAAACCCGCCCCAAAGCCTCTAGTTTATAAGAGGAATTCATTGCGATTCCGAAGATATTGGTCACCGGAAGCGAGCTACCCTCCGCGGCGCCGTCGAGGATGCGCGGATCATCAAGTGCCAGTTGCAAGCCGGTCTCGCCATTGGTCAGAGGGGTCAGCACAGAATAGGCCATCTTGTAGGACATTTGTGCAAAGGCCAGCGTCAGGATCGAAAAGTAGATGCCCGACCGGCGTAGAGAGACATAGCCGATGGCGGCGGCGAACAGACCGGACACGATCATGGCCAAGAGGATCGCGGGGATCACATTCATGGTCAAAAGCTTCATCATCCAGACAGCAGCATAAGAGCCGATGCCTAAGAATGCCGCGTGGCCAAAGCTGAGATAGCCAGTGAGGCCGAAGAGGATGTTGAACCCGACCGCGAAGATGCCGAAGATCGCTATCTTCTGCATCAGGTCCGGATAGCCGCCGTTGAACTGCGCAAGTTCCGATCCTTCCGCAAAGGGTTGCAGTAGGATCGGGGTCGCCATGGTCAGCGCAATCACGATCAGCAGGAAAGAGGTGTCTTTTTTATTAAGCCCGAACATAAGTTATTCCTCCATCACGCCTTTTTTGCCCATCAGACCGCGCGGACGGGTCAGAAGGATCACGATGGCGACGACATAGATGATGATCTGATCGATGCCGGGAAGCAGCGACTTGACGGCATTCATCGACGAAAAGCTCTCGAGAATGCCCAAGAGGAACCCCGCGGCCACAGCGCCGGGTAGGGAGCCCATGCCGCCGACCACAACGACGACGAAGCAAAGCACCAGAAAATCCATGCCCATGTGATAGTTTGGAGACAGGATTGGCGCATACATCACGCCCGCGACACCTGCCACGGCCGCGGCCAGCCCGAACATGATTGTAAAGCGCCGGTCGATGTTGATGCCCAAAAGGCCCACAGTCTCGCGATCCGCCATGCCGGCACGCACCACCATGCCAAAGGTGGTGAATTGCAGGAACGAGAACACGGCACCGATGACGAGAGCGGCAAAGCCGAAATAGATCAGACGCCAGTAGGGGTAGATGATCATGTTGGGATCAAATCCAAGCATGGCGCCGAAATCGAAGGAGCCTTTGAACGCATCGGGGGCAGGCGTCGAGATCGGGTTCGCGCCGTAGAAATACTTGATCACCTCTTGCAACACGATGGCGAGGCCGAAGGTCACGAGGATCTGGTCTGCATGCGGGCGTTTGTAGAAATGCTTGATCAGCCCGCGCTCCATGGCAAAGCCCACCGCGATCATGATCGGAATGGAAAACAGGATCGCCAAAGGCACCGACCAGTCGATCAGCGCATGGCCAAAGTCCGGTCCGAACCAAGCCTCGACATAGGGCGTTTTGATCTTGGCCGGGTTGCCGAGGAAATCGACCTTTTCAGGATCAATCGTCTCGAATGACAGGTTCAATAGCTTCGACAGTGTCACCGCACAAAAGGCGCCGATCATAAAGATCGCGCCATGGGCGAAATTGACCACGCCCAAGGTGCCGAAGATCAGGGTCAGCCCCAGTGCGATCAACGCATAGGCCGAGCCTTTGTCGAGCCCGTTGAGCAATTGCAAAAGAATGGTTTCCATGGTCCCACCTGATGTTGCGCCAAACCTCTCCCGCTCCCGTGGCGCTGTCCGCAACGGGGAAGGGCGCTCATCTGCGCCTTCGGGTTGGCTGTGGTGTGAAGATGGGCGGCCTGCCGCTGTTACGGTTCAGGCCGCCTCTTGCCTTAGGGGGATGGTTTGAGCGCTGTCCCCCAGTGGTAGGCTTAGCCTGCGTTACAGGCGCCCAAAGCACCACCCGCGAACATCGGGTGATCCGGTGCGTAGGTGACTTGGGCTGCCGGGGTCACTTCGACCACTTCCAGGAGGTCGAACTCAGAGGTCGGGTTCTCTTTCCCGCGCACCACGAGCACGTCTTTGAAGCACTGGTGATCTTCTGCGCGATAGAGCGTCGGACCGTTGCCCAGCCCGTCGAATTCGAAGCCTTCGAGTGCTTCGACAACCGCGCAGGGGTTGAACGACCCGGCACGCGCCACAGCATCGGCATAGAGCAGCGTCTGCACATAGCAGGTGTGCGCGGCCTGCGACGGCGGGAAGCCGTATTTCGTGCCAAAGCTTTTCACAAAGGCCTGCGAGCCCGCGTCGGTGAGCGACCAATGCCAGTTGGTGGAACCAAGGATGCCCTTAATGTTCTCACCTGCACCGCGCGCCATCAGACGCGAGAACAGCGGCACAACGATCTCGAAGTTCTTGCCGTTGACCATCTTTTCGCGCAGCCCGAATTGCACCGCGTTGGTCAGTGAGTTGACCATGTCGCCGCCGTAGTGGTTCAGGATCAGAACGTCTGCATCCGTCTGCAGTACTGGTGTGATGTAGGACGAGAAATCGCCCGCACCAAGCGGCGTGCGGACCTTGTTCACGGTCTGCCAACCCAGGGCTTCGGTGGCTGCGGCAATGCTTTCCTCTTGGGTCCAGCCCCAAGTGTAATCTGCCGTCAGGTGATAGGCTTTGCGGTCCGCACCATAACGGGCGGCCAGCACGGGGGCCAGCGCCGCGCCCGACATGTAAGCGTTAAAGAAGTGGCGGAAACCATTGGCTTTCTTGTCTTTGCCAGTGGTGTCGTTGGAGTGCGTGAGGCCCGCCATGAAGATGACGCCCGCCTCTTGGCAGAGGCCCTGAACCGCCACGGCCACGCCCGAAGACGACCCGCCAGTGATCATCACCGCGCCGTCTTTTTCGATCATGGATTTTGCCGAGGCCCGTGCCGCATCAGATTTTGTCTGGGTGTCGCCGGTCACATATTCGACCTTCTTGCCCATGATGCCATTGCCTTCCAGAACCTTGGAACTGAAAGTGTTGAGCATCCCGCCGTCGCCCTCACCATTAAGGTGCTCGACCGCAAGCTGGTAGGCGCGCAGCTCGTCGGCGCCTTCATCGGCATAGGCGCCCGATTGTGGCACGTTAAAGCCCAGCGTTACGGTTCCGCCCATCGGCTCATTGGTAAAGGCGCTTGCGCCCGAGGTGAAAATCGTCGGAAGCGCAAGGCCGGCCCCGGCAACGGCTCCGGTTCTCAGCACTGAGCGACGTGTCAGATCGGTTTTGGACATGTAAATTCCTCCCAGAAATACGGCCAATCGGTTGGCTGTGCTCGCCTCGCCCGGATTTCCTCCCCGAAACCCGGGCGGTGCACAGATCCCGTTTGCGCCGCAATGTGAGGTACTTTGGCTGTAAACGAGATGAGGTGAGTATCGGGTATCATTCGAAAACCCATCAACAAGTGCTTTTTATTTAATGATTTTTTTGTTAATGATTACACAATACGAATGTATGCAGTGTAAATCATTTTTCCCGCAGGTGCAGAATACTGCGCTTTGCTCTCGCGGAAAAGCCTTGAGAAGTCACTGTATTTTCGTGCTGCGTTTGAAAAACGATATTCGAGCCAGGGCGCCGGTTTGCGCGTTCAGCGTGGGCCGCGTGAGGGGAAGGGGAACTCAGACATGCCGAGATCAGCGTTAACGGGCACGCGCATCCGCGAAAGGCGCACGCTCAAAGGCGTCAAACAAGCCGATCTGGCGCGTTCTGTAGGCATCTCGCCGGCCTATCTGAACCTCATCGAACACAACCGCCGTAGAATCGGTGGCAAGCTGTTGATCGATCTGGCGCGCGAGTTGGGGGTGGAGCCCGCAGCGCTCTCTGAGGGGGCTGAGCTTCCGCTGATGGAAGGGCTGCAAGAGGCGGCGAGCACCAGCGGGTTGCGGCCACAGGAAGGCAAGCCGGTCAGCCTGCCGGAAACCCAGCGCGCCGAGGAATTCGTCGGGCGCTTTCCCGGCTGGGCGGCTCTCGTGGTGGCGCAGCGCAACCGGATCACAGCGCTGGAACGCAGGGTCGAGGCGCTGAACGACCGTCTGGCACATGACCCGTTTCTCTCTGATAGTTTGCACGAGGTGCTCTCCACCGTGACCGCGATCCGCTCCACCGCGGGCATTCTCAACAACGCGGGCGAGATCGACCGCGACTGGCAGGCGCGCTTTCACCGCAACCTCTATGAGGACAGCCAACGCCTCGCCGACGGCTCGCAGGCGCTGGTGAGCTATCTCGACACGGTGGGCAAATCCGAGGACACGCTGGCCTCGCCGCTCGAAGAGGTCGAGGCCTGGCTGGCGGCGCGCGATTTCGTCCTGCCGGAGTTGGAACAGGGCAAGATGCCCGATCTGTCGGGCGAGGGCGGGTTGCGCACCCCCGCCGCCCGCAGTTTGGCCCGCAAATGGGTGCTCCGCGCCCGCGCCGAGGCCGAGAAAATGCCGCAAGCCATGGTGGAAGCGATCATTTCGCGCCACGGTCCCGATCCCTCGGCTCTGGCGCAGGCCATGGGGGTGGAACTGTCGGCGGCGATGCGACGTCTGGCGAGCCTGCCGGCCTCGGACAACCGCCCGCCGATGGGCTTGGCGATCTGCGACGGTTCCGGCGCGCTGACCCACCGCAAACCGCTCGATGGTTTCGCGCCGCCGCGCTTTGGCGCCGCCTGTCCGCTCTGGCCACTCTATCAGGCGTTGTTGCGCCCCATGGTGCCCGTGAAACGCGTGGTCGAACAGCATAGCCAACCGCCACGCCGCTACCTCGCCTACGCGATCGCCCAGCCGCAACGCCCGGAAAGCTTCGACGCGCCGGAGGTGATCGAGGCGACGATGCTCTTTATGCCTTTGGACCAGCTCGACATGGAGGTGCGTGAGGGTGAAGTGCATGGCATTGGCACGTCATGCCGCGTCTGCGCCCGTGTCGAGTGCCCGGCACGGCGCGAGCCCTCGATGGTGCTCGAGGTGCCGGAGGAGGGGTGAGGCTCGACAGGAAATTCGGGCAGGGGGAGGCTGCAGCCCTCATTTCGCTCCAGTGTCGCGCGTCACGCATATCCGGTGCGTTCTTTTCGCGGTGCTCAGTTCTGGATGGTTTCCAAATACATCGCCACGGAGAGAATGCGACCGCGGGTTTCGATCACCGCGCCGACCGTTTCCATGGAGTCCATCGCACCGCTCATGAAGACATCGCCATAGGTCGGCATTTCACCCCCATGCGCGCGCAGTCCGGTGCGCCCGTCGATAACGTGGATCACCCGCAGCATCGGAAATTCTCCGGGGGCGGCCGGGTTGTCGGCGGCGAGCGTTCGGAGGTCCGCCGGTTTCGTTGTCATGAGTTCGGTTAGCGGACCGTCACCAGCGCCACTGGTGCCATGACAGGTGGCGCAATATTGGGTGTAGAGTGTTTCCCCGATTTCAGGGTTTTGCGCATATGATGCCAGTGGCAGGCAGAGCGCGAAGGCACGGATTGACCATGTAAATAATTTCATTGGATTGTCCTCCCTGATATTATAATTACCATAAGGTGTTGCATTCTAGAACTTATATTGCTCATGCATGTTTTTCTGTGTGGGTCGGGCTCGGAATGGCTGCCATTGCGCAAGCGCCGGAAATGCGTCGGATGGGCACAAATTTTTGACAGGCACGCGACAAAACGCCATAAACTGCGACAGCTTAGGGGGAGAGAGGCAATTATGGGACAGCGCGTGCTCTTGATCGAGGACGAGCCGAACATCATCGAGGCGATCCGGTTCATCCTGTCGCGCGATGGATGGACGGTTGAGACCCATGCAGATGGGGCGACGGCGGTGGCGGCGGTAGAGCGCAAGCGGCCGGATGTCATCATTCTCGACGTGATGTTGCCGAACAAATCCGGCTTTGAGATCCTGCGCGAGTTGCGCGACATGGCGGATCACGCCACGCGCCCCGTGTTGATGCTCACCGCACGTGGCCAGAAGAAGGACCGCGATATGGCGGAGGCCGCGGGCGTGTCGCATTTTATGACCAAGCCGTTTTCCAACACCGAGATGCTTGAGGTCGTGCGCCGACTGGCGGCGGAAGCCCCAGAAAACCCAATGGATACCAGCCATGGCTGAGGGCCGCGCGCCGCTCTATCTCGCGCGCGCGTCCTATCGGCGCAGGCGGTTGATCGACGCGCTCAGGCTCTTGCCCTTTCTCATGTTCGGCCTCTGGCTTTTGCCACTGTTGTGGGGCGGCGAAGGCACAGATCGTCCTGTCGGCGCGGGATCGCGGGCGTTTCTGCATGTCTTTGTGGTCTGGGCTCTGGGCCTCTTGGCTACGATGTGGCTGTCGCGTGCTTTGCGCCGGGCGGAAGGTCCCGTCGAGGCGTTGAAAACCCCGGGGGCGGCTGAAAAGCACGGGCACACAGATGAGGACGCGCACTGATGCTGCGGTTCAATATTCTCGTCTTCGCCTGCCTCTCTTATGCCACCCTATTGTTTATTGTAGCTTTCTGGGCGGAGAAACGCGCCGAGGCCGGGCGTTTGGGTTGGCTGCGTTCGCCATGGGTCTACACGCTGTCGCTCTCGGTCTATTGCACCGCCTGGACCTTTTACGGCGCCGTGGGCTACGCGGTGCGCTCGGGGTTGGAATTCGTGACGATCTATCTTGGCCCCTCGCTGATGATGATCGGCTGCTGGTGGATATTACGCAAACTCGTGCGGATCGGGCGGGTGCAGCGGATCACCTCTGTGGCAGACCTAATCTCGTCTCGTTACGGTAAATCGACCACTTTGGGCGTGTTGGTGACGCTTTTGGCGGTCATCGGCACGACGCCTTACATCGCGCTGCAATTGCAATCCGTGGCGCTGTCTTTTGCTGTCTTCGGTGCGAATGATCCGACGGGCGCCGTGCTGCCCGATCTGGACAAGACCGCGCTTTGGGTGGCGACGGGGTTGGCGCTTTTCACGACGCTCTTCGGCACCCGCAATCTCGACGCCAATGAACGTCACCATGGTGTTGTGACCGCCATCGCCTTGGAAGCCATCGTGAAATTCATGGCGCTGGTGGCGGTTGGTATATTCGTCGTCTGGGGTCTGTCTGACGGGGTGGGTGATCTCATGGCGCGGATTGACGCATCGCCGGTGTCGCAGCATCCGATCATGGGCACGCGCTGGATTGCGCTCACCATGCTCTCGGCGGCGGCGCTCATCACCTTGCCGCGGATGTTTCAGGTTTTGGTGGTCGAGAATTCCGACGAAAACCATGTGTTCACAGCAGGTTGGGCCTTTCCTCTCTATCTCTTTGGCATGTCGCTATTCGTGATCCCGATTGCGGTCGTGGGGCTTGAGGTTCTTCCCCAAGGTTCCAATCCCGACATGTTCGTCCTCACCTTGCCGCTGCATTTCGACCACCGGATCTTGGCGACCCTGTCTTTCCTTGGCGGCTTTTCTTCAGCCACCTCCATGGTCATCGTTGCCGCCATCGCGCTTTCGACCATGGTGTCGAACCACATCGTCATGCCGATCTGGTTGTCGTCGAGCGCGGGCGGTGCGATGGTCTCTGGCGATGTGCGCCGCGTCGTGCTCTATGCCCGACGCCTGTCGATTTTTGGCGTGCTGGCTCTGGGCTATCTCTATTTCCATTTCTCAGGCGGGTCCGAGGCCCTGGCCTCCATCGGCATGATTTCGTTTACCGGCGTGGCGCAGGTCTTGCCCGCCATGTTGGGCGGCATTTTCTGGCGTGGGGCCACACGGGTCGGCGCGATCGCCGGTGTGGTCACCGGCTTTGTGGTCTGGGCCTATTCGATGTTCCTGCCGTCCTTTGGTGCGGCTTCCGGATTTACGCCGGAGCTTTTGGCCAATGGGCCGTTCGGCCTCACTCTTTTGCGTCCACAGGCCCTTTTCGGCGTCGATGGGGTTGATCCCGTGGTGCATGCGATTTGCTGGTCCATCGCGCTCAACACCGTGGTGTTTGTGCTTGGCTCTCTGATGTCCTTCCCGCGCCCGGTCGAACGGCTGCAGGGCGCGCAATTCGTCAATGTGTTCGAGCATTCGGGCTCCACGCGCGGTTGGTCTCATGGCTTTGCCGAGGCGGAGGATCTGCTGGTCATGGCGCAGCGCATTCTGGGTCCCGCTGAGGCGCAGAACCTGTTTCAGTCGGAGGCCGAAGCGCAGGGTAAAGAGGGCTATCTGCCCGACACCACCCCCGCCTTCATCGAGCGGTTGGAGCGCGAAATGGCGGGTTCCGTCGGCGCCGCAACGGCGCATGCGATGCTGGGTCAGATCGCGGGCGGGGTGTTGGTGTCGGTCGAGGATCTGATGGCCGTGGCGGATGAAACCGCGCAGATTATGGAGTATTCCAGCCAGCTTGAGCTGAAATCCGACGAGTTGGCCCGCACCGCGCGCCAGCTGCGTGAGGCCAATGAGAAACTTACGGCGCTTTCCATCCAAAAGGACGCGTTCCTGTCGCAAATCTCGCATGAGTTGCGCACACCGATGACTTCCATTCGGGCGTTTTCCGAGATCTTGCGCGAGGCGGGGCAATCGGGGGATATGGACGCCGAAAGCCTCGAGCGGTTTTCCACGATCATCCATGACGAAGCCCGCCGTCTGACGCGGCTCTTGGACGATTTGCTTGATCTGTCGGTGCTGGAGAACGGTCAGGTTAGCCTTAATTGGGCGCGCGCCAACCTGCACGACGTGATCGACCGGGCGCTGCATGCGAGTTCCGAGGCCGGAGGTGGCGTGCGCTTGCTCATCCGGCGCAATGAACTGTCGGAACATATCGCGATTGAGACCGACCCGGACCGTCTGGCGCAGGTTTTCATCAATCTCATTGCCAACGTGCGCAAATATTGTGACGCACCGCGGCCGGAGTTGACCATCCATGTCCGCCGCAAAGGCGACGACCGGCTCCAGATCGATTTCATCGACAATGGCTCGGGCATTCCGAAGGACAAGCAGGCGGTGATTTTCGAGAAATTCTCGCGGCTGACCGACCATGCCAAAGCGGGCGGCGCGGGGCTGGGTCTCGCAATCTGTCGCGAGATCATGACAAATCTGGGCGGCACGATTGCCTATCTGCCGGGGCAGGGTGGCGCGGCCTTCCGGCTGGAAGTGCCACGGGTGCGTGCGCGCGATTGAGACACAATGATCCGGCGAATTTTCTGCCGTCTTCAATGATTTGTTTACTTTGAGCGTTGAAAAAGGAGCGGGAGTCCACCTGATCGAAAGTCCTGCCCGTTCCCATGTCTGACGCCGACATCATTTCCGCGATGCGCCGCAAGGCGGGCGTAGGCCGTCCGCCCCCGGATGTGCAGCCCATGTCGCCCGCGAAAGCGCTGCGCCTCGCGATGGCGAAAGCGGCGGAGGACACGATCGGCCTTGTGCTTCAGGTCACAGAAGTCGTCGAGGAACGCTCCACCATTTCCCGCCTTCCGGGGCAGGTGCCTGAGAACGCGCTTATGTCGCTGCTTGAGGGGCCGAACAACGCCTATGGGCTGGCTGTTTTGGACAAGAATGCCGTGTCCGCAATCGTTGAACAACAGACCACGGGCAAGGTTCTGAGCCTCCCACCCGAAGATCGCCCGCCAACCGCGACGGATGCGGTGATGTGTTCGGACCTTTGCAATCAGGTGCTGCGTCAGTTCGAATCTCATATTGCCGAGGTAGCTGCTCCGCCGGAGATCGCGGGATTTCACGTCGCCGCCCAGCTTCAGGAGGCGCGCTCCATCGCGATTGCCTTCGATGATGTGCCCTACCGTCTCTATCGTGCGCGCGTCACATTGGGGCGGCGTGGGCGCGAGGGGGAGGTGTTCTTCGTCTTTCCCTTTGCGGCGCCGAAGCTGAAAACCTTGGACGAGGGCGCGGGGGATTTCAGCAGCACCTTCCAGAATGTCGTGATGAAATCCGAGGCTCGTCTGGACACGGTGTTGCATCGGGTGCGTCTGACCTTGGGCGATGTCACCTCGCTGACCGAGGGTATGATGATCCCGATCCCACGCGAGGCGCTTTCGCGGGTCGAAGTGCGGGCGGACGACCGTCTTGTTAGCCGCGCGCGGCTGGGTCAGATCAACGGCAAACGGGCTCTGCGCGTGGTAATCTGTGCTAACGGAGAGGACGATGCGGAAGCTTTGGGTCATGAGGCGTTTGGCGCAGGCGATATAGTTGGCGCGACTGAGTTTCCCGCTCTCTCTGGTGTCGGGGACATGGGTATGAGTGATCCGGCTGGCGGAGGCGATGCTCTTCCGCCGCTCGGTGACCTGCCCGCGATGGGAGACCTGCCTTCCCTCGGCGATTTGGGCGATCTTACCCCGCTGAGTGATCTGCCTCCTCTGGGTGACCTTCCTCCACTTTAGTGACGCGATCAGAATTCGGGAAAGCTGTTGATGTGAATCAAGGCTTTTCCCATGATTTAGATTGATCATCTTGTCTCAGGGAGGAGCCATCATGAACACCATCGAAAAAAGACGCGCGCAACTGTTGGACCGCAAGGCGGAACTGACAGAACGTTTGCAAGAGATCGACGCGGAGCTGGATTCTCATCAGTCCAAGGATTGGGAAGAATTGGCCACCGAACGCGAAGGCGATGAGGTGCTTGAAGGCATGGGGGCTTCCGGCAAAGCCGAGATCGCGATGATTAATGCGGCACTCGCGCGAATGGACGCCGGAGAATACGGATTTTGCGCCGTTTGTGGCGAAGAAATCAGTTCAGAGCGTCTCGATGTGCTACCCTATACCCCTGTGTGCCGGGACTGCGCCGCCCGCAACGCCGCGCGTCACTGACACCAGACGACCGAATTGCGAGGAGAACGTCGCGGGCTCGTGGCCCATGAATTGTTGTCCATGACTTCATGACTATGACTTGAGGGAGGAAAGACATGACGAAAGTGACGAAAAGCGAAGCGGAAATTGACAAGATCGTCGATGATTTGGTGAAGGACGAAAAGACCGCAGAGGCCCTGAAAGGCAAATTGCATCAATCCATAGCCGAGCCGGAGGCCCATTTTGCGCGCCCTGAGGCCAGGAAAGATGACGATGACGACATGTGGGACAACATGCCGGTTTGATCCCCGCACGGGCGATCATTTGGGGGGAAAGGAATGAGCCATGGCGTTTGAAGCTCTGAAAACACAGGTTTATATGATCTTGGATGAAATCGCGGCGCGTCCGGCGGATCGTCATATCCTACAGGAAACCCTGCGAGAAAAACTGGCGGAGCTCTCCGCTTTGGGGCTGCCTCTGCCCGAAGATTTGGTGCGCCTTGAGGCGGAACTGGAGGAGAGTTCCGCCGACCAAATTTATCCGCCGACTTGATCCAGTCTTGGCGCCAAATCTGCGAAAAGACGCAAGTTTGGCGCCGCGCTCATTTCAACTTGCCTTAGGGGCATGCCCTCCGCCATGATGTGGAAAAACCTGTGGGGAACCTGTGGATAAGTTTGGTGTCCGAGACGCCATTGACCATGGGAGCACCATCACAGCACGTCAGGGGGCGGTATGGCATGAGCGGAGCAAAGGCGGCGGAACTTATTCGTGACAGAGCGCAGGACGAGGCGCGCTCGCCTGCCGTGATCATTGAACGCCATGAAGACATAGCGCTTTTGCGGCTGTCGCGTCCCCCGGTAAATCTTTTGACACAAGAGATGCGTCAGGCGCTTTGGGACGCCATAGCTCAGGTTGAGGCGGATACGGAGGTGAACGCCATCGTTCTTTTGGGCTCGGGCGCTTCTTTTTGCACGGGGTTCGCGCCCGATTCATTGGTCGCCCAAGACGCTGCGCCCAGCCTCAATGCACTTTGCGATCGCATTTCCTCATGTCAAAAGCCTGTCATTGCCTCGCTACACGGCGCGACGATTGAGGGCGGTTTGGCGCTGGCTCTGGCCGCGCATTACCGCGTCATGGGCCGCGCAGCGCGCCTTGGGGCCCCCGAGATTTCCCTTGGCCTCGTGCCCACCGGTGGTGTGACGCAACTCCTGCCGCGGCTCGTTGGAGCGGGACCTGCGTTAGAATTGCTGCTCTCGGGGCGGCCTGTGTCGGGGCCGCAAGCTGCCAAGTTGGGGCTGGTGGACGAGTTGGCACAAAAGCGCACGGGCGAGGCGGCAGTGGCTTATGCCAAGCGCCTTGTCGCCAGCGGGCAGGGGCCGCGCCCCACTCGGGATCGCACCGAAGGTCTGCGTGACGGGGCGAGTTATTTCAAGGAAATCGTCGCACGGCGCGAGAAAATCCGCGAGGCGCGTCTCTTAGCCCCTGCGCGGATCATCGACTGTGTCGAAGCCGCTTTGATGCTGCCTTATGAGGCTGGGCTACGCCGCGAGATGGTCGCCCGTGAAGAGTGTTTCGAGACAGAAGAGTCGAAGGCGCTGCGCCATGCGTTTTTCTCCGAACGCCGTGCGGCGCGGTTGATTGGGGCGGAGGGTGCGGTGCCTCGCGAGGTTAAGACACTGGGCCTTGTGGGAACGGGGACGTTCGCGCTCGGCATCGCAATCGCAGCGCTCGATCATGAGATCGAAGTCCGGCTTTTGGGCAATTCCGCCGACCAGCTTGTGCACGATGAGCAGCGGATCAATTCGGTTTACACACGCGCAGTGCAGCAAGGGCAGCTGACATCAGAGCAACGAGATGCGCGCCTCAAGGCCCTGATTGCGACCACGCAACTCAATGGACTGGCCGAGGCCGATCTGGTGCTCGACGCTACAGCAGGCTCAATCGAGGCCCGCACGCGGCTGTTGGCGCGGATCGAGGAATTTCTGCCGGACACCACGGTTTTGGCCACCGTTGCGGATCGCGGGTTTGCCCGTATCGCGCAAGAGTTGGCTCATCCGGAACGCTTTGTTGGACTGCATTTCTTCGCGCCGGCCCAAGCGGTCCGTGTTGTTGAACTGGCCTGCGGCCAAGGTGTCGATGCGAACGCGCTTGCCACAGCCCACGGGTTTGTGCGCGGCATTGGCAAAGTGCCTGTGACATTGCGCGCTCGCGACGGATTGATCGCCAACGTCGTGCAGGAGGCGGGCTGGTCCGCCGTCGATGTGCTCTTGCTGATGGGCGCGCGGCCTGCGCGCATCGACGAAGTGATGCGTAGCTACGGGTTTCCGGCGGGACCCTGTGAGGTGATGGATGCGCTTGGCCTCAATCATATGTCGGGCGCCGTGGCGCAGTTTCTGGTTGGCGAGGGGCGCAAGGGCAAAGCCGTGGGCTCAGGGTTCTACGACTACCTCGAGAGCGGCGAGCGCGACGACAGCCAGACCGAGGCGATCCTCGCTGATCTGCGCCGCCAGGGCGGGGTGCCGGATCTTCGTCTCACCGATCGCGACATTTTTGAACGGATCGTTCTGGCCGAGGCCAACGCCGGCGCGCGGCTGTTGCAGGCGGGCACGGTGGAGCATCCGGACGATATCGATGTGGTGATGATGTTGGCCAAGGGCTATCCGCGCTACCGGGGTGGTCCGATGCAAGCTGCCGACCTTATGGGGCTGCTGCATGCGGAGATGCGACTGAAAGAATTTGCCGATCAGGCGCCGGATATTTGGGAGCCTGCGACAATCTGGCGCGAATTGGTCAAAAATGGCGATAATTTTGAAAAATTAAACCTTATCTGAGGGTTGTTGGTTCCTTTCGGGAGATTCTTTGGCTGAAAATGCCGAAATTCACCAATTTTCGCCGCTCTGCAGCGTGATCAATGCACTCTGCAAACATGGGCTTGATCGAGATCAATGTTTTCACGAATCCACTGACATATTGCTTGTCTCGAGCGCAGGGTTCCGGTGTCAGCAGTCAGACAAGGGACCTTGCATTCCTCCCGCGGACTCTCCTTCCGATCGTCCGCGCCGTATCCTGCCTTTTGTGCGTGGGCAGAATACCATACTGGCGTCACAGGGTTTGCGTTTCTCCTGTGACGCCTCTTTTTTTCAACACTCCCTTGCGTCGCGCCGTGACCGTTCGCCGCGTGGTCGCCCTTGTCTTGCCTCACGCGGTGGGACTGTTTAGGAGGGAAGGTCGGTGTAAATTTTCGACACTCGACTGGTTCCGCGTGCGAAAGGCGCGCTTTTTTTGCTCTGTGCCAGATTTCATCCGTAGGCCTTTTGGTTTTCCTTGCATGACCGTTATGCATTTGCAGAAAATTGACACAAATCACTTACTTCTATGAGCGCGGCGCGCAATGTCGCGCCAATTTCGACTTCACGACATCCGGGTCTCCTCCCCCAGAAAGTGCGTCTCATGTCTTTGCCTCTCTCAGATATCGCCCTCACCACAATGGCGCTTTGCCTCGCGGGGGCCTTGGGGCTCTTGCTGGGAAAAATTCAAATTCGAAAGGTCGGTCTTGGCATTGGTGGTGTGCTGTTTTCCGGCATTTTGATCGGCCATTTTGCCTCACGCGCGGGCGTCGAATTCGATGGCGAGGTGATGCATTTTATCCGTGAGTTGGGTCTGATTTTGTTCGTTTATACGATCGGCATTCAGGTGGGCCCGAGCTTTTTTTCCTCCTTCGCCAAATCCGGTCTGAAATTCAACCTTGCCGCCATTGGCATCGTCTTGGGCGGGGTCGCGATGACGCTGGTGATCTATGCACTGGCGGATCTGCCTTTGCCGGTGCTCGTCGGCGTCATGTCGGGGGCCGTGACCAACACGCCGGGGCTGGGGGCGGCGCAACAGGTGCTGGGGGATGCGGGCTTTCCGGCTTCCGAGGTGGCGAATTCCGGCATGGGCTACGCAATGGCCTATCCCTTTGGTATCCTTGGAATTTTGACCTCGATGTTCGTCATTCGAGCTTTGTTCAAAATCGTTCTGGAGCGCGAAGAGGAGGCCTATAAGGCTGAGACCCAGAGCGGCGAAGAGGCGTTGCCTTCGATGAACATCGCGGTGACCAATGCCAATCTCGATGGCATCAGACTCGGCGACGTGCCGGATCTCTTTGACCACGGTGTTGTGGCCTCGCGGATGAAGCAGGGCGACGAGTTGGTGGTGCCAACCCGCGATGTGATCCTGCATCTGGGCGACTTTCTTCACCTCGTTGGGCCGAAAGAGAAATTGCAGGCGATGAAGCTCATTCTGGGCCGCGAAGTCGAGGCCGCGATGACGACAAAGGGCACCAAGCTTAGCTGGTCTCGCCTTGTCGTGACCAAAGAGCGTGTTCTGGGCAAGTCCCTGCGTCAGCTTGCTTTTCTGGAGGGCAATGGGGTCACCGTGTCGCGGATCAACCGCGCGGGCGTTGAACTTCCGGCGCAGGCCTCTTCGACCTTGGCTTTCGGCGACATCGTGACGGTGGTCGGCTCGCAACCCGACATTGATGCGGTGGCGCATCAACTGGGCAACGAGAACGCGCGACTGCAGGAGGTGCAATTCCCGGCGCTGTTTTTCGGCATCGCGTTGGGTGTGCTTTTGGGGTCCATTCCCTTGGCTGTGCCGGGGCTTCCAGCGCCTTTGAAACTGGGTCTGGCAGGCGGGCCTTTGATGGCGGCGATCCTCTTGGGGCGGCTTGGACATTGGGGGCCGTTCACATGGTATATGCCGCCCGCTGCCAACCATGCGTTGCGCGAGTTTGGCATCGTGTTGTTCTTAGCTGTTGTCGGGATTGTGGCGGGGGACCGGTTCTTTGACACGCTGCTGCATGGCGACGGGCTCAGTTGGATGGGCTATGGCATCCTGATCACGCTGGTGCCTTTGTTGGTCGTCGGCGTGATCGCGCGGGTCGTTGGCAAGTTCAATTACTTGAGCCTCTGCGGCGTTCTCGCAGGTTCCATGACCGATCCGCCGGCGCTGGCCTTTGCCGTCTCGATGAGCAAGACGGGCGCGGCCTCGGTGGCCTATGTCTCGGTCTATCCGTTGGTGATGTTCCTGCGCATTCTGGCGCCCCAGGTGCTCGTGCTGGTCTTGGCTGGCATGGGGGCAGGGGCGTTTTAAGCCGAAACCTCAAAGAAAAACCCCGGCGCCTAAGGCCCGGGGTTTGTCTTTCTAAAGGTACGTAAACCTTAGCCTTTGGAGGGAAGCGGCCCGATCATCATGACCATCTGGCGGCCTTCCATCTTCGGCATGTTCTCGACCTTGCCGATCTCCTTGGTGTCCTCGGCCACACGTTCCAAAAGCTGACGGCCCAGATCCTGGTGCGCCATCTCACGACCGCGGAACCGCAGGGTGACCTTCACCTTGTCGCCGTTCTCGAGGAACTTGATCACGTTCTTCATCTTGACGTTATAGTCATGCACGTCAGTGCCCGGACGGAATTTGACTTCCTTGATCTCGATGATCTTCTGCTTTTTGCGGGCTTCGGATTCACGTTTTTGCTGTTCATATTTGAACTTGCCGTAATCCATAATCTTGCACACAGGCGGGGTGGCATTCGGAGAAATCTCGACGAGATCCAATCCGGCCTCTGCGGCCATGTCCATGGCTTTCGCGGGGTGAACAACCCCCACGTTTTCACCCTCGGCGCCGATCAGGCGAATTTCCGGTGCGCGGATGCGTTCGTTGATACGCGGTCCGGTGTCACGGGTCGGCGGGGCGTTATGCGGTCTGCGGGCTATGGTAAGCTCCTGTCTGTCATTGCATTTGTGTTGCGGAAAAATAAGGCCAAACGCGCCCGCTTTCAACCCGCTTTCGGCGAGTTCCCGCACAAGGACGCTTGCGGGGAAAAAACGCAAGAGCTGGCCCTTACATTCTTGCAACACCCATGCCATATGCCGCCTTGGAGGGGGAGCCAAGACTTCCCCAGTCCGGCCGCACTGTTCGCGGCCTATGCATTTGGTGAGGAAGATACAATGACCAAACGTTTTTTGACCGGCGCTCTGATGACCAGCCTCGCGCTTTCCCTGGCAGCTTGTAAAGAAGAAGACAAAGCCGCCGAGACGGAAGCCACCAACGGCACCGTCATGGAACAGGCCGCAGATGCCGTGACCGACGCTGCAGAAACAGCCTCTGAGGCGGCTGAAACAGCTGCAGAAGCTGCCTCCGACGCCGTTGAAGCCGCCACCGATGCTGTCGAATCCGCTGCTGAAGGCGCAGCCGAAGCCGCGTCTGACGCCGCCGAAGCCGCTGTGGAAGCGGCCACTGACGCCGCAGATGCGGCAGCCGAGGCGACTGAAGCCGCGACTGAGGCCGCAACGGATGCCGCAACGGATGCCGCCGAAGCCGCTGCTGACACCGCATCGGACGTGACCGACGCTGCGACTGACACTGCGGCCGAAATGGCCGAAGAGGCTGCCGACACCGCTGAAGCCGCTGCCGATGTCGCGGCCGACGCCGCAGCTGATGCCGTTGAAACTGCAACCGAGGCCGCAGAAACCGCCACTGACATGGTGACCGAGCCCGCCGCCGAAGAGGCCGCGCCGTCTTTCGACATGGCGACCGCTGCTGAAGTGCTGTCGGTTGACGGTTTCGACCTCGACAAAGCGACCGAGGTTGTGAATGCCTCCGGCCTTTCCGAGACCGCGAAAGCCACCATCATCACCGGCATGACCCAAGCTCAGAATAACCCGGAAATTCTGACTGCGATCCTCGAGAAGGCCCGTACGCTTTTGGGCATGTAATCTCGTAGAGATTCAAGATTTAAGGCCGCGCGAGAGACATCTTGCGCGGCTTTTTTGTGGTCTTCTACTCGGTTCAGCTTCTCAAAAGAAAACCCCGCCGAGGCGGGGTTTGTCTCAAATACAATGTGAGGCTGATCAGTCCACGAAGGCCTTTTCGACCACGTATTCCTTCGGCTCGGAATTGGCGCCCTCGCGCAGACCGAAGCCGTCGAGAATGGCCATGATGTCCTTGTTAAACGCCAAGTTGCCGCAGACCATGCCACGGTCGGTTTCCGGGTTGATCGGTGCAATGCCCAGATCCTCGAACACTTTGCCGGACGAAAGGTTGTCGGTCACGCGGCCCATGTGGTGGAACTCTTCGCGGGTCGTGGTCGGGTAGTAGCGCAGTTTGCCTTGTTCGATCTCCGACAGAATTTCATCCGATTTGATGTGCTCGACCAATTGGCGGCCGTACTCCAACTCGGAGACTTCGCGACAGGTGTGCATCAGGATCACCTCGTCGAATTTTTCGAAGACTTCCGGCTCACGCATCAGCGAGGCGAAAGGCGCGATCCCGGTGCCGGTGGCGAAGAACCACAGGCGCTTGCCCGGCAAAAGTGCGTCCACCACGAGCGTGCCCACGGGTTTCGGACGTAGGATGATTTCATCGCCGACTTCGATATGCTGCAAACGCGAGGTCAGCGGGCCGTCTTGCACCTTGATCGAGTAGAACTCGAGATGCTCTTCCCAAGAGGGCGAGGCGATGGAATAGGCACGCAGGAGAGGTTTGGCCTTGCCCGTCGTCGGGTTCGGTTCGCCCATCAGGCCGATCATGACGAATTCTCCGGAGCGGAATCGCAGGCTTGCCGGGCGCTCGACTTTGAAGGAAAACAGCCGGTCGTTCCAGTGCTTGACCTCCAGAACCTTGGCGGCATCAGGCAGGGTGGGGACGGGTTTGGATTTTGCTTCGGTCACTTGGCTCAACTCGGTCATGTTCTGTCTCGCGCCATCTCTATAGAATATCGTGGATACATCTTTGATCCACATCATGAAAGGTCATATCTGGCGCAGGCTGGAGTGCGCCCTTTGTGACCTGTTATGCGTCGGTGTGCAAGGCGGCTCGGACCCGCGACTGATAGTCATGCGCCCGCCAATCGGCGCGCGTGCACCAAAGCTCTTCGGGCTGACGCGCGGCCAGATCATCGCTGATCTCTACTTCGTCAAAACCCGACCGGCGCGCCATAGCATATTGCTCACAGATCACATGACCCGCGGCGCGCAGACGCCCTTGAAAGCCCTGAAGTCGCAGGAGACGCGCGAGCGTGAAGCCACGGCCATCGCTAAACGCCGGGAAATCGATGCGGATCGCCGCCGCATTGCCATGCTGTGCGAGGCTTTCGGGATCGGTGTCGGAGGGCAGGTCGACCCACTCTCCGGCGTAATCTTCCGGCTGAAATCCGGTGTCGCGTACCATCACGCTCATGATGCATCTCCTGTGATGGGGCCGCGCACGATCTTGCCGTTGACGAAGTGAATCCCACATTCCGTTTTGTCTTCGCCCCGCCAGCGGCCGGCCCGCGGGTCTTCACCCTCTTTGACCGGGCTGGTGCAAGGCGCACAGCCGATCGACGGGTAGCCTTTCGCGACCAAAGGATGGCGCGGCAGGCGGTTGTTGATCATGTAGTCTTTCAGATCCTCAGGCGCCCAATAGGCCAGCGGGTTGATCTTGATCCGCGTGTTCTCTTCGTTTTCGAAGAAATCGAGTGAGGCACGGGTCGAGCCCTGAAAGCGTTTGCGTCCGGTGATCCAGGCGTCGAAATTGCCGAGCGCATTTTGCAGCGGAACGGTTTTGCGCAGATCGCAGCAAGCGTCTTTGTTTGACAGGTGCAATAACCCGTCGGGATCATGCGCGGCCACGCGCGCCGGCGAGGGCGAAATGCGCCGCACGTCCCGCAGGTCGAGCTTGTCGATCAGCTCGAGCTGATACTGGATCGTCTCTTCGAACAACATTTCCGTGTCGATGAAAATCACCGGCGTGTCTGGTTTCATCACCGAAATCATGTGCAAGAGCACAACGCTTTCGGCGCCGAAAGACGACACAAGCGCGATCCGCCCCAACTCCCGGTCCCGCAGCGCCAGTTCAAGCACCGAGGTCGCGGAATGGTTGGCGTAGCGCGCGTTGAGGCGCGCGACACGGTCGTCGACCGAGCCGAACTCCTCGCGCAAAGAGATGGCTTCCGCCAGATTATGCTGCATTCGCTTTTTCCTCTTTCGGAGGATAGAGCGCGTCCTTGAACGGCGCCATGCCGAGGCGGCGATACGCCTCGAGGAAGGTTTCCTCAGGTGCCTCTCGCAGCTCCAGATAGGTCGCAAGAATGCGCTCAATCGCAGGAATGATCTCGTCGTAGGCAAAGCCTGGTCCGGTGCGCTCGCCGATCACCATGTCTTCGGTTCCGTCGCCGCCGAGCGTGATCTGATAGTTCTCCACACCGGCGCGGTCGAGGCCCAGAATGCCGATGTGACCGACATGGTGGTGCCCACAGGCGTTGATGCAGCCGGAGATCTTGATCTTGAGCGGGCCGATCTCGTGTTCGAGTTTCAACTCGTCAAAGCGGGTCGCAATGCCTTGCGCCACTGGGATCGAGCGGGCCGTGGCCAGCGCGCAGTAGTCCATGCCGGGGCAGGCGATGATGTCGCTCACGAGACCGATGTTGGCGGCCGCAAGCCCGGCCTCTTTGAGTGCTGCGTGGATCACCGGCAGGTCGGATTTATGGACATGCGGCAGGATGACGTTCTGCTCATGCGAGATGCGCAGTTCGTCGTGGCCATAGTCGCGCGCCAACTGTGCCAGAACCCGCATCTGATCGGCGGAGGCATCACCCGGGGTCTGGCCCGGCGTTTTGATCGACACGGTTGCAATGGCATAGCCCGGCGCGCGGTGCGTGGAGAGGTTGGTGTCGGCCCAGGCGCGGAACACCGCATCGGTGGCATACGCGCGGTCATAGGCGTCAGTCGCAGCCTCGCGGAACGCGGGCGGAGCAAACGCGGCTTTGATCTCTTCGAGCATCGCCAGGTCGATGCCGCCGAACAGCGGTTTGACTTGGGCAAAGCGCTCTTCGACACGGGCACGGATGTCCTCAATGCCATGCTCATGCACAGTGATTTTGATCCGGGCTTTGTATTTGTTGTCGCGGCGGCCCAGGAGGTTCCATACCGACACCGTGGCCTCGAGATAGGGCAAAAGGTCTGCGAGAGACACGAAGTCTTTCAGCACCTTGCCCACCATCGGCGTGCGGCCGAGGCCGCCACCGACGATGATTTGAGCGCCGATCTCGCCGTCCTGCTCGCGCAGGTAAAGCCCGATGTCATGGGCTTTGATCACCGCACGGTCGGCTTTGGCGCCCGAGACGGCGATTTTGAATTTGCGCGGCAGGAACTGGAATTCCGGGTGATCGGTGGACCACTGACGCACCAACTCGGCCACAGGGCGCGGATCGGCGACCTCATCGGCGGCCGCGCCCGCAAAATGGTCGGCGGTGACGTTGCGGATCGTGTTGCCGGAGGTCTGGATCGCATGCATTTCCACATCCGCCAGATCCGAAAGGATCGCGGGCACATCGGGCAGCTTCGGCCAGTTGTACTGGATGTTCTGCCGCGTGGTAAAATGGCCGTAGCCGCGGTCATAGGTTTCGGCAATATGAGCAAGCTGATCCATCTGCCCGCTGTTGAGCGTGCCATAGGGGATCGCCACGCGCAGCATATAGGCGTGGAGTTGCAGATAGAGGCCGTTCATCAGGCGCAGCGGGCGGAACTCTTCCTCCGTCAGGCTGCCGTCGATGCGGCGGGCCACCTGAGCGGAGAACTGAGCGACACGCTCGCGGACAAAGGCTTCGTCGAAGTCGTTGTACTTATACATGGGCTTCGGCCTCCTGTTTGCCGTGGAAGTAGTTGGACGGTCCGGTGCGGCGGAACTCCTCGCGGAAGTGCGTGGGCTCGGGGCCGTTTTCGCCCAGCTTGATGTCGGTCAGATAGGCGCCGACCACCATGCCGTCTTTCGCGGCCTCGGCCAGAGCGGCGTCGGCGACCTCGGCTTCGGTGAAGGCACGGGCCTGACGCAGGTCGCGGACCCACTGGCCGTTGTCATCGAGATAGATCACATCGCCCTCCAAAAGGGCGTTGGCGGTGATGGCTTTGGGCGTAAACGGGCGCGGCATGGCTTTTTCCAACTTGCGAATTCTTGCTATTAATTTAGAACATTGTCCCAATATCTGGCCAGATGCGCAGAGAGATAAGGATGATTGTTCCTCTGCATTGCAGCAGGAAGGCCGGAATTCCGATATGAAGAGGAAAATCGAAATGGTGGACCAGATCGACGCGATGGACCGGAAAATTCTGGGCGAGCTGCAACGCGATGCGAGCCAGTCTTTGGACGAAATCGCCCGCAAAGTCGGCTCTTCCAAGACGCCGGTGTGGAATCGCATCCGCAAAATGAAGGACGCGGGTGTCATCGGTCAGCAGACGGTGATTTTGGATCCCGAGAGCCTCGGCCTTGAGGCCTGTTTCTTTGTCCTCGTGCGCACCAGCGCGCATGAGGCGGGGTGGCAGGAGAAATTCCTCAAAGTACTGCAAAAACGTCCCGAGGTCTTGGAAGCGCACCGGCTCGCGGGCGAGATCGACTATATCCTCAAGGTTCGGGTGAAGAACGCCAAGGCCTACGACGAGTTTTATCAAGCCCTGATCGGCGAGGTGTCGATCTATAATGTGACGGCGCTTCTGTCGATGGAAGAGATCAAGTCAACGACGATGTTGCCGCTTTGAGAGGATGCCGGGGGTTTTGCCCCCCCCGGACCCCCGCAGGATATTTTTAGACAAAAGAAAGGGCGCAGCGGGAAACCGATGCGCCCTTGATCTAAGTGTCGATCAGCTCAGCGGTTTCCGGAGCGCGTGAACAGGCCCGCATCCTCGGCAGCCTTGCGCAGCGCGTTGGATTTGTTGACGGTTTCCTGATATTCGCCCTCGGGAGAGCTGTCGTAGACCACGCCGCCGCCGGCCTGTATGTAGAGCTTTTCGTCCTTCAAAACGGCGGTACGGAGCGCGATGCACATGTCCATGTCGCCGCCTGCGGAAAAGTACCCCACGCCGCCGCCATAGACGCCGCGTTTTTCGGGTTCCAGCTCGTCGATGATCTCCATCGCGCGGACTTTCGGCGCGCCGGAGACGGTGCCTGCGGGCAGACCGGCCAAGAGAGCGGAGAGCGCGTCTTCGTCGTCGCGCAACTCGCCCACCACATTGGAGACGATGTGCATGACGTGGGAGTAGCGCTCGATGATGAACTCTTCGGTCGGATGCACCGTGCCGATTTTCGAGACCTTGCCGGTGTCATTGCGGCCCAGATCGAGAAGCATCAGGTGCTCGGCGAGTTCCTTTTCATCGGACAGCAGGTCTTCTTCGAAGGCCTTGTCCTCGGCGGGCGTCGCGCCGCGTTTGCGGGTGCCGGCGATGGGGCGGATGGTGACCTCGCCATCGAAAACGCGCACGAGAATTTCGGGCGAGGCGCCGATGATCTGGAAGCCACCGAAGTTGAAGAAGAACATGAAGGGCGACGGATTGGTGCGGCGCAAAGAGCGATAGAGCGAGAAGGGCGGAAGCGGGAAGTCCTGCTTCCAGCGCTGCGCGGGCACGACTTGGAAAATGTCGCCTGCGGTGATGTATTCTTTCGCCTTCTCGACGGCGGCTTTGTAGCCCTCGTGGGTAAAGTTCGAGGTGGCGGGAGGCGCAATGTAAGCCTCGCCCATTTCGTGACTGGCCTCAGAAGGCGCACGTTCTAGATCGCGCAGCGCATCCATCACGCGTTCGGCGGCCTGCGCATAGGCGGCTTTGGCGGAGAGACCGGAGGAGGCCCAAGCGGGGGAGACGAGGATCACATCGCCTTTGACCCCATCGAGGATCGCCACCAGAGAGGGCCGCATGAGGACCGCATCGGGCAGGCCGATAGGGTCGGGGTTCACATTGGGCAGATGTTCGACAAGGCGGATCATGTCATAGCCCAGATAGCCAAAGAGACCGGCGGCGGCACCCGGCAATTCGTCGGGGATGTCGATGCGGCTCTCATCGATCAGAGCCCGGATCGAAGACAGCGGGTCTTTCTCGTCTACCTCATAGCTGTCGTCGTCAAAGCGTGCGTTGCGGTTGATCGAGGCGACCGCGTCGCCACCTGTGCCTTCGCATTTCCAGATCAGGTCAGGCTTCATGCCGATGATGGAATAGCGCCCGCGCACCTCGCCGCCGGTGACGGATTCGAGGATGAAGCTGTCGGTGCGAGCGCCTGCGAGTTTGAGCATGATCGACACCGGCGTGTCGAGATCGGCGGCCACTTTGGCGTAAACCAACTGGTTCTGGCCTTGGGCGTAGCCTTGTTCAAAGTCGGAATAGCTTGGGATGAGCGTGGCCATGAGGGTCTCTTATTGCATCTGGCTGTGAATGGCGGTCAGGGCCGCTTGGTTGATCGTCACACCTTCGCGGGCGCGCAGCGCCTCGGAGAATGCGTCGATCACATCGGTGGCAGCACCCTGTGCGGCAGAGGTGATGTAGCTCTGTGCGATGGTGGCGTTTTCATCGGTGGTCGCGGGCGGCTCGATCGTGTCGATCTTGGCGATGATCACGCGGTTTTCACCGGGGATCAGCGTGGTGCCACCAGCCTGAAGACCTGGCGCGAAGACCGCATCCATGAAACCCTCGGGCATGGTGGACAGGAAATCCTGACGCGTAATGGCGGAGAAGGTTTCTGTCGGCAGGCCAAGTTCAGTGATGACGGCACCCGAGGCAACCTCGGTCTCAATCGCTTCGGCGCGCGCGGTGAGGCGTTGTTGCAGCGCGTCGGCCTCCCAATCGGCGGCGACCTGTTCACGCACCTCGTCCAGCGGCATCAGGGTCGCGGAAACGATCTCGTCGAGGCGCAGGGCAAAGACCCCGCCATCGGACAGCTCAATGATTTCAGGGTAGTCGTCCTGCGTCACTTGCGCTGCGGCCTGTTTGAAGGCGGTGTAGGCGGCAATGCCGCCTTCGCTCGAGGGTGTCCAGTCGAGCGTGCCCAGTTCCATTTGGGTCTCATTGGCGAGATCTTCGAGCGTGTAGCCTTCGGCCAGATCGTTGTCGAATTCTTCGAGCAGGCCAGAGATCAGGCGTGCTGCGGCATCGGTGCCCATAACGGCGGCCAATTCTTCGCGGGCCTCTTCGAAAGAGACTGCGGAGCCAGCCAGTGTGCCATTCACCCGGTACAGCGCCGGACCCAGATCGGACATCACGGGGCCGACCACGCCGGTGCCGTCGAGGGCGAAGACGGCAGCGCCCGCTTCGGAAGACAGATCATCCGCGGAGACATCGCCCATATCGGTGTCGATCAGATCGAGCCCACGTGCGGTAACCTCATCTTCATAGCTCGTTTCACCGGCGGCGATACGGTCGGCTGCGGCCTGTGCGTCTTCCACGGAGCCATAGACCAGACGCTCGACCAGACGGCGCTCCGGTTGGATGTAGCTGTCGATGTTCTCGTCGTAGAGTTTGCGCAGTGCCTCTTCGTCGAGATCGACCTCATCCATGATCATCGCGGGTGTGAGCCAGGCGTAGGTGATGCGACGGGCCTCAGGGGCGGTGTAAGCATCGGGGTGGGTGTCATACCAGGCCTGAATGTCGCTCTCGGAGGCAATCGGTGCACCCGTGTCCAGCGCGTCGGCAGCCAGAGTTGCGACGGAGACGGTGCGGCGTTCGCCGAGCCAATCCACGACAACCTGACCGTAGGACGGCGGCATGGTAATGCCGGTGGCCAAGGCCCCGGTCAAAAGCGCCCGCGCGGCCTCTTTGCGCAGATTGTCCTCGAAGCCCTTGTCGTTCATGTTGTTGCGCGACAGGGCCTGGCGATAGGCCTCCGCATCGAATTTGCCGTCGATGCCTTTGAAGGCGTCAATATTCAACAATTCACGGCGCACGGCATCATCGCCCACAGACAGGCCGACGCGCGCGGTTTCCGCATCCAATGCGGCTTGCGACAAAAGCTGGTCGAGCACCTGTTGCGACAGACCGAAGTCCTGCGCCTGTGCGACAGAGAAGGGCTGGCCGGTCTGGGCCTCGATGGCGCGCATCTGGTTTTGCAGGGCCGAGGCATAAGCATTGGTCGAGACCTCTTCATCACCCACCGCGCCTACGCGGGTCACGGAGCCGCCAAAATTCGCCGTGCCAAAGCCACCAAGGCCGACGATCAGGAGGCCCATGATGCCCCACACTACCATTTTCGTGCCAGAACCCTTGCCGCTCGCCATGTTTTTAGTCTCCTTCAAGGTTGGAAAACTGTGTAGGGGCAAGCGAAACCGAGGGCAAGGCAGATCAGGGCGTGATTTCGGCCAATCTGCTGAAAAGCTCCGTGATCCCCGCTTGATCGATATTGGCAAAGGCGATGCGGAGCTGATGCTCGGCACGTTTGTCGCCTTCGGGCATAAACGTCGAGCCGGGCAGCAAAAGCACCCCAGCCTCACGAACGAGCCAAGGGGCCAGCTCAGATGATGGCATCTCGAAGGGGTGGCTGACATAGGCAAAAAACGCGCCACAGCCCAAAAGGCGCCAGCCTTTGGCGTCGAGTTGCGGGAAACCGTCGATGATCGCTTGGCGACGCGACAGAATCTCGGCGCGCTCGCCCGCGACCCAGTCGCTCAGGTTTTGCAGCCCCCAAAGCGCTGCCTTCTGGCCGATTTGATTGGGGCAGATCGAAACGGTGTCGAGATATTTCTCAACTTGCTCAAGCCGCTCTGCTGAGGCGATCACGGCGCCCACGCGGTGGCCGGTGAGGCGGAAGGCTTTTGAGAAGGAATAGAGGTGCACCAGCGTGTCCTGCCAGCCCTTTTGCCGGAACAGATAATGGGGCACCTCATCGCGACTGTCGAAATCGCGATAGGTCTCGTCGAGGATCAACATGATGCCTCGATCACGGGCCAGCGCGTAGAATTTCGTCAAAAGCTCCGGCGGATATTCCACGCCACCCGGATTGTTCGGCGTGATCAACACCATGGCGCGGGTGCGCGGGCTGATCAGACGCGCGGCCTCTTCGAGATCGGGCAAAAGATCGTCTCCCGCGACTAGGGGCACGGCGGTGACGCCCGACATATCGCACCACATTTTATGGTTGAAATACCACGGCGCGACCAGAATGACCTCGTCGCCCGGGGCGGCAATCGTGCTCATAACCGAGGTGAACGCCTGATTGCAGCCGGCGGTGATGGCGACCTGATCGGCGGTGATGTCTGCGTGATAGGCGGAGGACCAATCCTTGGCGATCTGGCTGCGCAGCTCCGGCAAGCCCAGAACCGGCCCATAAAGATGTGCGCTGGTGTCGTCCATCGCCATGCGGGCGATCTCTTGGCGCAGGGGCAGCGGCGGCGCCTCCATCGGCGCGGCCTGACTTACGTTGATCAACGGGCGCTCAGGCGGAAAGGTGACACCTTCGGCCCATTTACGAGAGGCCACGATGGGCGAGGCAAAGGTGCGGGCCATGGGGGCGGCGAGAGGCGTCAGCATCGGAAATCCTTGGTCTAAATCACGGGATAAGATTAGGGGGCGCTCGCGAGGGATGCAATCATCTGCACGCATCACGAGCGACGCATTAAAATGGATCAAAACGCAGGCAAGGTGCTGAAAAAAAAGACGTTCACCTCGGCTGTGCGGTTTTGATCGGGTGGCTTCAAGCTTTGTTTACCTCTTTTGACACAATCTTGGATGACTCTGAAGAAAAACGCCCCCATCTGCCTCTCCACAGGAGGCGCTGCCATTTTGGAAATTTGAGGGCGCGCGAAGACAAGAAGCAGAACAGCGCCGGGACCGTGTCCCGCGCCACAACAGGACTTAAGAGGTTAACATTATGGCATATGGTTTCGCCGCGCCGAATGGATATGACACACTGATCAACGCGCTCAAGGCGGCTTTGACAGCCGCGCGCGATGGCGATCTCGCCCGCGAAGAGGAAATGACGGAAGAGATTCGCGACGCTTCTTACGAGATGATGCCGAGACAGGCGGGCTATCTGGTACGCTCAGCCTGCGGCGCAATTGATGCGGCAATGCGCGGATTTGATCGCGAAAACAGTCTCGCCTCCGCCGAACATGCGATTGAAAATGTTCAGGATATGCTCTGGCGGTCGCAGGGCACGGCCTCCGCCGCCTGAACCGTCTTACTTCGGACAGAGCCAGGCATCGAGATAGCTTGTGAGCCGGCTCTCCAGCGCCTGACGACTGTTCAGCGCGCAGAAATTCAGGGCGATGGCCTGAATGAAAAACGCGCTGATGCCTTCGCCCACTAATTCCGGCGCAATGTCGGGGCGGTAGGGGGCCTTTTGCGCCCAGCGGGCGAATATAGCGATTTGTTCATCGAATTGCGTGGCAATCGGCCCGATGTCCGAAATTGCCGCCGCCCCTGAGTGGCGGACGATCACATCGAAGACATAGCGCTCCGACGTCATGAAATGGATCAGCGGCAGGAGCAGTTCGACCATCTCCGGTATGTCTTTCGGTGTCGCCGCCGCCGCGGTCTCGGCAATCAGTTCGGCCATACGTGCGCCGATGATCTGCTCCATCAAGGCGTCCTTATCCTTGAAGTGCGCGAAAAACGTACCTTTGGCGACACCCGCCGCGCGCACTACGTCCTCGACTCGCAGGGCCTCGAAACTTTCTTTTGAAATCAGATCTTTTGCGGCTGTGAGCAGCTTGTCCCGGGTCGCAAGCGCGCGTTTCTGGATCGGTTTGGTCACGGTTTTGGTCATGGGGGGAGTGTGCATGTTTTCTGACTGTGGTCAAATTTAATTATTGACCGTGGTCATTTTTGAAGTTTATGAAAGTGACCGTGGTCAATTTAATCTGGGGGACATTATGTCCAGAAAGCGCATATATATCTTAAATGGTCATCCGGCCGCGGCGTCTCTGTCGAAAACGCTCGCTGAAACCTACGCGGAGGCAGCCAAATCAGCAGGGTTCGAAACGCGTGTGCAGCACCTGAATGGTTTGAGTTTTGACATGGATTTCGAACGCGCAGGCTACAAAGACGTCAAGCCGCTGGAACCTGATCTTGAAGAGGTTTTGATCAACATCGCGTGGGCGGAGCATGTGGTGATCGTTGCGCCGATGTGGTGGGGCGGGCTGCCTGCAAAGCTCAAGGGGCTCTTTGATCGCGCCTTCTTGCCGGGGCGGACGTTTGATACACGAAATCCGAACCGGTTCGGGATGCCTGCGCCGATGCTGACGGGGCGCAGCGCGCGGGTTGTGCTGACGTCAGATACGCCGACATGGTTCCTGTGGCTGGCCTATCGCAATCCGATTGCGTCGACGCTCAAGGGCCATATCTTGGGCTTTGTCGGTATCAAACCGGTGCGGCTGACACAATTTGCGGGCGCCACCGATGCGACGCCCAAAACAGTCACGCGCTGGCTCAAAAAGGTTGAGGCTCTGGGTGCGAAGGGCGTATGAAAAAGGGGCCGTGAGGCCCCTTTGACGTCTGGTCTTAGTCGCGCCCACGATAGGGTTTGACGTATTGCATCGCCATATCCCAGGGGAAAAATATCCATGTGTCCTGAGACACTTCGGTGATGTAGCTGTCCACCTGCGGTCGGCCTTTCGGCTTGGCGTAGACGGTGGCGAAATGGGCGTTGGGGTACATTGAGCGAACGAGCTCAAGCGTTTTGCCGCTGTCCACCAGATCGTCAATCACCAGAATGCCCGTGCCATCGCCCATCATCTCCGCATCCGGCGAATTGAGGACCACGGCCTCGGATTGGTTCTGATGGTCGTAGGATTTGACCGAAATCGTGTCGACCGTGCGGATGTCCAGCTCGCGCGCGATGATCATCGCGGGCGCCATGCCGCCGCGGGTGATTGCCACGATGGCACGCCACGCGCCGTCATCCGGTCCCTTGCCGTCGAGCCGCCACGCCAGCGCGCGGCTGTCGCGGTGAATCTGATCCCAGCTGATGTGAAAGCCTTTTTCATGGGGCAGGCGGTCGGACATCTCTTTTGATCCTTTCATCGAAGTGGCGGGCCGGAAGGGAGGTCAACTGGTCGCGATCCGGGCTCCGAAGAGGGCGATGAGGCCCCCCAGAGCGCGGTCGGTCCAAAGTTTGGCCCGGCCATAGGCTTGTCGTGCTTTTTGCCGTGAAAAAACCCGCGCGACAATCACATACCACAGTGTTTCGTCAAAAAAGACGAAAAACAACAACAAGCCCTTAACGGCCAAAGAAGTCTCGGGCGGGATCAGCCCGGCAAAGACCGCGCCGAAAAACACCGCAGGCTTCGGGTTCGACAATTGCGTCATGAGACCGAGGCGAAAGGCATTGGCGAGCGAACGCGGGCTGGCGAGTGTCGTGGCCTCGGGCAGTGGATCGCGGGCGTGGCGAATGGTTTTGTAGCCGATCCATATCAGGAAGAGCCCGCCCGCGATTTTAAAGGCAAGGTAGGCGCGGGGGAAGATTTCGAACAGGATCGAAAGGCCGGACAATGCGGCCAGCGCCCAGATTACCGCGCCGAGCCCAAAGGCTACGGCAAGCCCGAAGGCCGGACGAAAGCCTTCGGAGGCGGCGGTGCGCACGGAGACCACGAAAGAGGGGCCGGGCGACATGGCTGCGACGAAATGCAGGCTCAAAATGGACAGAAAAATCGCGAGGGTCATGTCTCCTCCCAAAGACATATGTAAAACAAAACGGGAGCCGAAGCCCCCGTTTTAAAAGCGTTTATGGCGCAGATCAGCCCTTGGAAATGTCCGGGGCATCGACCGCTTTCATGCCGACGACGTGGTAACCTGCGTCGACGTGGTGGGTCTCGCCGGTCACGCCCGCGCCCAAATCGGACAGCAGGTAAAGCGCGGAGTTGCCCACATCGTCGATGGTCACATTGCGACGCAGCGGCGAGTTATATTCGTTCCACTTCATGATGTAGCGGAAATCGCCAATGCCGGAGGCGGCGAGCGTTTTGATCGGGCCTGCGGAGATGGAGTTCACGCGGATGCCGTCCTTGCCGAGGTCTTCGGCGAGATAGCGCACGGAGGCTTCCAAAGCGGCCTTGGCGACGCCCATCACATTGTAATGCGGCATCACGCGCTCGGCGCCGTAATAGGTCATGGTCAGCATCGAGCCGCCTTCGGTCATCAGCTTCGCGGCGCGCTGTGCGACTGCGGTGAAGGAGAAGACGGAGATATCCATGGTCAGGTTGAAGTTGTCGCGCGTGGTGTCGACGTAACGGCCACGCAGCTCGTTTTTGTCAGAGAAGCCGATGGCATGCACGATAAAGTCGATCTTGCCCCATTTCGCTTCGATCTCGGCGAAGAGTGCGTCCATCGAGGCCTCGTCAGAGACGTCGCAGGCGACAACAAAGTCAGAGCCCAGGCGCTCGGCCAGAGGGTCCACACGTTTTTTAAGCTGCTCGCCTTGATAGGAAAAACACAGCTCTGCGCCATGATCGGAGAGCGCTTTTGCAATACCCCAGGCGATTGATTTGTCATTGGCAAGGCCCATGATCAGCCCGCGTTTGCCGTCCATCAGTTTCGTCATGGCGTCCTATGTTCCGCTTATTATTGGTGTTGAAACGTGCTTTAGGGGTTTTGCGCAAAGCGATCAAGTCTGGCCCCCGCAATTTCGCGACGTAGGGTCATTTGGGCACTGCAAACCGCCTGTGCACGGCTGCTTGGCAGGGGCGCGCCCTTGCCGATTTTCCGCATTCGGACTATCGAGAAAGCAGCCAAAGAAAGCCGCCAGAGGAGAGCCACAATGGTGTCAGGAAATGTGCCACGCAAAGGCATTTTTGCCGGAGACGACCCGTTCGAGATTTCGCGACTGTGGTTGAAGGAGGCCGAGGCCAAGGAGATCAACGATCCCAACGCCATGGCCATCGCCACGGTGGACCCCGACGGTCTGCCGAACGTGCGGATGGTGCTTTTGAAAGAGATTGCCGACGACGCCTTTGTGTTTTTCACAAACTATGAGAGCGCCAAAGGGCAAGAGATTGAAAGCGCAGGAAAAGCTGCCTTTGTGATGCATTGGAAGTCTCTCCGCCGTCAGCTCCGTGTGCGAGGCTTGGTCACACGCGAAACGCCGGAAGCCTCGGATGCCTATTACAAATCGCGCGCGCTCGGCTCGCGCATCGGCGCCTGGGCCAGTCAGCAATCGCGACCGCTTGAGTCGAAGACCACGTTGATGGAGGCTGTGGCCAAGGAGGGCCTCAAACACGGTCCCAATCCGAAACGTCCGCCGTTTTGGGGAGGCTATCGGATTACGCCTCTGGAGATCGAGTTCTGGGCTGATGGCGAATTCCGCCTGCATGACCGGTTCCGCTGGCGCCGCCAGAGCCCAGATGCGGCGTGGGAAATTCGGCGTCTCAATCCCTGAAATCACGAAATTCACCGGACCGCGCTTGCAATTGGTCAAAAAGACAGGGGGAAGGGGGCTTGCACCTTTCGTCCGATTGTCTCAGGTTCAGAGCGGGATGAGGGGTGCGTACCCCCTGTTATGGGCCGGTCGAATTTCGCATTGGCCCTTATGAGTAAATGAGAGAATGAACGACACAGACTTGGGGAAGGTCGTTTCGGGCCATGTAAAATGGTTCGATCCGACTCGCGGCTTTGGTTTTGTGATCGCCGATGACGGCGGTCCGGATATCTTGTTACACGCGAATGTTTTGCGTAACTTCGGGCAAAGCTCCGTGGCGGATGCCGCCATGGTGCGTCTCGTTGTGCAAAGCACGGATCGCGGCGTGCAGGCGGTCGAGGTGCTTGAGATTGCACCTCCGGCGCCGGGCACGGGCACGATGTTGGAGGACCTCGAAGAGGTCGATGAAGAGAGCCTGTCTCTGCCGCTCGAACCCGCGCGTGTGAAATGGTTCGACAAGGGCAAGGGCTTTGGTTTCGCCAATGTTTTCGGACGCCCGGAGGATGTTTTCATCCATATCGAAGTGCTCCGCCGTTCTGGTCTGGCCGATCTGATGCCGGGCGAGGCCGTCGGTCTTCGTGTGATCGATGGGCGTCGTGGTCGGATGGCGGCTCATGTGACCGCGTGGGACGCGGCACTGCGCGAAGCCGAAGAGGTCGACGCCTGAGATGCGTTGCTGGTCACGTCTTTCGACGGGCGTGTTGGCCGCGCTGATCTGCCTGTCTTCCGGCGCTTTGTCGGCACAGTCCGTTTGTCGGAACGACGAGGTTCTGGTCACGGGGCCGGAGCCAAAGGCCCGCTTTACCGTCGAGATCGCGGATGACGCGGGCGAACGTGCTCTGGGGTTGATGAACCGCCCCGAGATGCCGCGCTCGCATGGTATGCTCTTTATCTATGAACAACCGCAGCCGGTGTCCTTTTGGATGGCCAATACTTTGATTCCGCTTGATATGATCTTTTTGGATCAGCGCGGGGTCGTGACCCGCGTGCATGATGAGGCGGTGCCTCTGGATCGCACCCCCATCGAGGGCGGCGACGCGGTCTTTGCGGTTTTGGAGATCAACGGAGGGCTGGCTGAGGCTCTGGGTATTCGTCCCGGAGATCATCTGCGCCATCCGGCCTTTGGCCCGGAGGCCGCTGATCCCTGTCTCACGGAGTAAGCGCGAAAATAAGTGCTTTTCAACCGCGCGTTTGCACGGTAGGAGAGGCGCACGGTCGGGGCGTGGCGCAGTCTGGTAGCGCACCTGTTTTGGGTACAGGGGGTCGTGAGTTCGAATCTCGCCGCCCCGACCACTTTCTTCCTTTCATCACATGGCACTGTTTTGAACGCTCATATGATCTGTGGGCGCAGAGCGTCTCTCGGGCGTGTGCTGGATTGATCTGAAGTGGTGTGCTGGCCTCTCAACTTTGAGTTGCGTCGTAAAACTGATTCGAGCGCGGCCTTGTGCACGGTCCTGGTGCACTCTTGGTGTCAGAAACGGCGCTCTGACGCGGTAAGCCCATATGTTTTCAGGGAATTTCCTATGAAAAATGCTGATTTCCCGGATTTTAGCGCGAGAGGGCGTCCACTAGATGTAGTATGCTGACAAAATGTGCAAATGTGCCACACAGCGTCTCCTCCGGCACTTTTTTTGTCGCGGTCACTTATCCACATGGGCTTGTGCAAAGTCTTAACGATTTTCACGAAACCTATAGGAAACAAAGAAAAAAGTATTAACTTGAACCGCTTCGAATCGAAGGGGCCTGTGGGCAATTTTCGTCAAACGTTTTTTGCGTTTCGAAAGGGTAAATTTTGCGTTGACCACGAGGGCTTGGCCGCTGCACATTGTGGAGGCCGGATGAGGGACACACTACATTTAGTTGTTATTGTGCGGCGAGGGACAAGGGTCTCGGGGAGCATATCCGCATAGGGATCGCAGCGGTTTTCGGGCGAATAGCCATGAAAATAAGGCATGCGGCCGGGGTAAGAACGGATATGGCGCTGAGGATCATCTTGAGGACCAAAGACGAATCTACCACACAGCCGGGGGCCATGGCCGCATCGGAGGGGACGGGGGTTGTCTGCGATCAGGATGCGTTTCTCGCCAGCCAGAAGACACAAGATGTGGATGCGGTCGACGTGTCGCCGGTGACGGAAATTTGGCGGTAAAGCGACAACAACGCGAGAGTTGAGGCAGATGAAAATCGAACGCAAATTCACGACGGCAGGCAAAGACGCATATGCGGAACTGGAGTTCTCCAAGACCTCCTCTGAAATCCGCAACCCGGACGGCAC
Organism: Celeribacter sp. PS-C1; assembly: GCF_019429625.1. GTDB lineage: Bacteria > Pseudomonadota > Alphaproteobacteria > Rhodobacterales > Rhodobacteraceae > Celeribacter. The sequence continues at coordinate 377,945 of NZ_JAHXRW010000003.1, read as the reverse complement.
GGTGGTGTTTAAACTCGATGACTGTGAAGTCCCGGCGAAGTGGTCGCAGGTTGCCTCCGATGTCATCGCCCAGAAATATTTCCGCAAAGCGGGCGTACCGGCGGCGCTGAAAAAAGTGCGTGAAAAAGGCGTTCCGTCCTTTCTCTGGCGCTCGGTTCCCGATGAGGACAAGCTCGCACAATTGCCCGAAGAGGCCCGTTTCGGCGGTGAGACCTCCGCGAAACAAGTGTTTGACCGTCTGGCAGGCGCTTGGGCTTACTGGGGTTGGAAAGGGGGCTATTTCTCCTCTGAAGAAGACGCCAAAGCTTATTACGACGAGATGCGGTTCACGCTCGCGGCCCAGATGGGCGCGCCGAACAGCCCGCAGTGGTTCAACACCGGTCTGCATTGGGCTTACGGCATCGACGGTCCGGGGCAGGGGCATTATTATGTGGATTATCAATCGGGTGAGCTGACCCGCTCGTCCTCCGCCTATGAACATCCGCAGCCGCATGCCTGTTTCATCCAATCCGTCGCCGACGATCTTGTGTCCGATGGCGGCATCATGGATCTCTGGGTGCGTGAGGCGCGTCTGTTCAAATATGGCTCCGGCACCGGCACCAACTTTTCCTCGCTGCGTGCGGCGAATGAGAGCCTTTCGGGCGGCGGCAAATCCTCCGGCCTCATGGGCTTCCTGAAAATCGGCGACCGGGCAGCGGGTGCGATCAAATCCGGCGGCACGACGCGCCGCGCGGCCAAGATGGTGATCTGCGACATGGATCACCCGGATATTGAGGATTTCATCAACTGGAAAGTCATCGAAGAGCAGAAAGTGGCGTCCATCGTCGCGGGCTCCAAGATGCACGAACGTCAGTTGAACGCGATTTTCGATGCGATTGGCACTTGGGATGGCGCGGAAGTCGATGCTTTCGATCCGGCCAAGAACCCAGCGCTGAAGGCGGCTGTGAAATCCGCGAAACAGGTCGCGATCCCGGAAACCTATGTCAAACGCGTGCTGGATTACGCGAAACAGGGCTATTCCTCGATCGAATTCCCGACCTACGACACGGATTGGGATAGCGAGGCCTATGCCTCCGTCTCCGGTCAGAACTCCAACAACTCCGTGCGCGTGACGGACGCTTTCCTCAAAGCCGTGAAAGACGATGCCGAATGGGAGCTGCTGCGCCGCACCGACGGCAAAGTGTCGAAAGTGGTCAAGGCCCGCGATCTCTGGGAGCAAGTCGGCCACGCCGCTTGGGCCTGTGCCGATCCGGGCATCCAGTTCCACGATACGATCAACGCTTGGCACACCTGCCCGGAAGACGGCGAGATTCGCGGCTCCAACCCGTGCTCGGAATATATGTTCCTCGACGACACGGCCTGTAACCTCGCCTCGATGAACCTGCTGACCTTTTTGCATGACGGCGTGTTCGATGCGGAAAGCTACATGCATGCGACGCGCATCTGGACGCTGACGCTGGAAATTTCCGTGATGATGGCGCAATTCCCGTCGCAAGAGATCGCGCAGCGCTCCTATGATTTCCGCACGCTGGGTCTCGGCTATGCCAACATCGGCGGCCTCTTGATGAACATGGGCTTTGGCTATGACAGCGACGAGGGCCGCGCTTTGGCTGGCGCTCTGACTGCGATCATGACCGGTGTGTCCTATGCGACCTCCGCCGAGATTGCGGGCGAATTGGGCGCGTTTGCCAAGTTCGAGAAGAACCGCGAGCACATGCTCCGCGTCATCCGCAACCATCGCACCGCCGCCTATGGCAAGACCACGGGCTACGAAGGCCTTGAGGTCAAACCGGTCGCTTTGGATCACGCCAACTGCCCTGACGCGCATCTCGTGGAGCTGGCGAAATCCGCTTGGGATGAGGCTTTGTCCCTTGGCGAGAAAAACGGCTACCGCAACGCGCAGGTTTCCGTGATCGCGCCCACCGGCACCATCGGTCTGGTGATGGATTGCGACACCACGGGGATCGAGCCGGACTTTGCGCTGGTGAAATTCAAGAAACTCGCAGGCGGTGGCTATTTCAAAATCATCAACCGCTCCGTGCCCGCAGCCCTTGAAAAGTTGGGCTATTCTTCGTCTGAGATTGAGGAAATCGTGTCCTACGCCGTGGGTCATGGCACCATCGGCAACGCGCCGGGGATCAACCACACCGCGTTGATCGGCCACGGCTTCGGTCAGGCGCAGATCGACAAGATTGAGGCCGCTCTGCCGTCCGCCTTCGACATCCGCTTTGTGTTCAACCAATGGACGCTGGGCGAAGAGTTCTGCACCGGGACGCTCGGCATCCCGGCGGCGAAGCTCGCTGATCCGTCTTTTGACCTGCTGCGCAGCCTTGGCTTTACCGCCAAAGACATCGCGGCGGCCAACGATCATGTCTGTGGCACGATGACCCTCGAAGGCGCGCCCTTCCTCAAGGAAGAGCACTACAACGTCTTCGATTGCGCCAATGCCTGCGGCAAAAAAGGCAAGCGTTATCTGTCGGTTGAGAGCCATATCACGATGATGGCGGCGGCGCAGTCCTTCATCTCCGGTGCGATCTCCAAGACGATCAACATGCCGAATGACGCCACCATCGAGGATTGTCAGGCCGCTTACGAGCTGTCTTGGTCCTTGGGCACCAAAGCCAACGCGCTCTACCGTGATGGATCGAAACTGTCGCAGCCGTTGGCCACCGCTTTGATCGAGGACGACGAAGAGGCTGAGGAAATTCTGTCTTCCGGCACCGCGCAGGAAAAAGCCGCCGTGCTGGCCGAGAAGATCGTCGAAAAGGTTATCATCAAAGAGGTCGCCCGCGGCCGCGAAAAGATGCCGGATCGTCGCAAAGGCTACACTCAGAAATCCATCGTTGGCGGACATAAAGTCTACCTGCGCACTGGCGAGTACGAAGACGGCTCTCTGGGCGAAATCTTCATCGACATGCACAAAGAGGGCGCGGGTTTCCGGGCGATGATGAACAACTTCGCCATCGCGGTCTCTGTCGGTCTGCAATATGGTGTGCCGCTCGAAGAATTCGTCGATGCCTTCACCTTCACCAAATTCGAACCGGCGGGCATGGTGCAGGGCAATGACAGCATCAAGAACGCCACCTCGATCCTCGATTATATCTTCCGCGAGTTGGCCGTGTCGTACCTCGACCGCACCGATCTGGCGCATGTGAAACCGCAGGGCGCGGCTTTCGATGATCTCGACCGTGACGCGGCTGAGGGAGTGTCGAACGTCAAGACCCCGTCGGAAAGTGCGTCTGCCAAATCCATCGAGGTGCTGAAACAGATTTCCTCGACCGGCTATCTGCGCAAGCGCCTGCCGCAGGAACTCGTTGTTCTGCAAGGCGGAATGCAGTCGGGTGCTGTGGCTCTGGATGGTTCCATCGATCCGCAAGTCGCGCTTCAGACGTTGGTGCCTGAGACCAAAGCAATCTCGGAAACGGCGCTCTCCACCGGCACCGTGTCTATGACCGCGCGGGACAAGGCAAAGATGCAGGGCTACGAGGGCGATCCTTGTGGCGAATGCGGCAACTATACGCTGGTGCGCAACGGCACCTGCATGAAATGCAACACCTGCGGCGGCACGTCCGGCTGTAGCTGAGGAGCATGGGAATGGAACTGGTTTTCGACATCGCCGGTCAATTGTGCGCGGCAGATCGCGTGACGATGAAGGGCAACACTTTGGAGGCGGAGTTCGACCGCAACGTGGTGGGCGCGCTGGCTGACGCCTATGACGGCAGTCATGCGGTTTCTGTTTTGGGGGTGCCGTCACTGTCGGTGACCTATTCGGTGCAAACCTACCGCACCGAGGGCGAGCGCGGGTGTCGCGCGACGTTTTCGGTCAACAGCTCTGCGGGGCAGGTGTTGCATTGAAGGAATACGGATCGTCCGCCTCACATGGGCGATCCGGGGTGGGGATGCTTTGATCGACTACATTGGTTGATCAGGGCATCCAGAGTGAGGGGTTCTGAGAAGAATTCCTTTTCCGGGGTGGATGCGTTCGCCCCTGACGCGGATCAGGCCGCAGGCAAAAAAACTTACCGGGCGGTATCAATGATGAGCCTGATCAGCGAACCTCAGGGGGGCCAGTTCGGTCCCCCTTTTTTTATGGCCTGCGCCAAGAGCGGGCGCGTGCCCGAGTTCTAAAAAGGGCGAATTAGGCCGCGATCATACTCGCAGCAAAGTCGCGCAGCGCTTGAGCCAGTTCGGGGGCCACGTGTCGTTGAAGCGGGGTCAAATGGGAGCAAATGCGCACACCGTTTTCCATTCGAGTTTTGAACGAGACCATGGTTCCCGGTTCCGGCATCTGAAAAGAGCCAAGCATGGCGCCTGCGCCGGACGCATAAACCAAATCGGCGTGGTCACTGCACCAGATCACCGCCTTCTGCGTGTCCGGGTTGGACCAGAGAACAATTCCATCCATGTGAATACTCTTCAACACTCGTTATTGATCACGTCATGTGAGCATTCATTTGTAGCACGAGCAGATATCGCAAAATATTCTGAGTTATGTGTCACAAACGAACGCGCGCTGACGCTAATTCGCGTCAATCGCTTTGAATTTTAGCGGATTGAAACAAAACTGTATCAAACGCGGCGTTAAAGTCGCATAATTGGACCATTCATACCGGGAACATTGTTCCTGTGCCTCTCTTAGACCTTTGGCGTCAGCCTGGAGGTTGGCGTCAATTGGCTTGAGTACTGACTTGGATGCCGCAGAAAATTGCGATGTCTTAAAACGCATGAGGCACTCCGGTACATAGAAGGGGGGACGCGTGCGGCAAGGGGAATTATCTCCCGCGCAATTGCGCCATATATTTGGAGAGAATTTGAGGCAGCTCTCGAAGCGAGCGAGCTCGATCTCTCAGCTTTGTCGCGATCTCGACATCAACCGGACCCAGTTCAACCGCTACCTGAACGGCGAGGCGTTTCCGCGCCCTGATGTGCTTTCCAAGATTTGCCAGTATTTCGACGTCGATGCGCGGATCTTGTTGGAGCCGCTGGACTGCCTCACAGAACGCGCCAGCAAAGAAGATGCTGCACGGGTGCTGTCCTCTTTTCTGTTCGATGTCGATGCGCTCAAAGTCGCGCCGGATGCCTTTCCTGCGGGCTATTACCTGCATCATCGCGTGTCCTATTTTGTGCCCGACCAGATCAGCACGACACTTCTGCAGTTCTATTACGACGACAGTGCCAACCTGCGTATTCGAGGCTATATGCCCTATGCGTCGGGCGCCCGGATCGGTCTGCCGCGGGCCGCACCTGCCCGGGTATTTCACGGGGTGGTGTTTCGTCAACTGGTCGGATTTGCCTTTATGGCGACGATGGATCATGTGCCATTGATGGTCTTGGGCGGCTTTGAGGCCAATTACATCGGTAATCCGAAATACTACTTCGGCAGCTCGGTCTCGACCCAAGATGTCATCGCGCCGTCTCCGATCCTCATGGAGCGTCTGGAGCCGAAACTCTCTGTCCTTGTCGGATCCCGCCACCGGCTCGGCATTCACGAGCGCAAGATTTACGCGCCTTTGGTGCGGGGATTTTTCGACAAATTCGCGCCGCTCAGATAAGCGAAAGGGCCCGACCGGGCCCTTTCTCTGTCTCGTTTTGTTGCGTCTCAGGCGTGGCTGCCACGCGCCAGAGCGGCGACGCCCGTGCGGGCGGTTTCCACCAGACCCAGCGGGCGCATCAGATCGGCGAAGGCGTCGATTTTCTCAGAGGTGCCCGTCATTTCAAAGACAAAGCTCTCAAGTGTGCTGTCCACCACATTGGCGCGGAAAATCTCGGCCAGACGCAGTGCTTCGATGCGGTTGTTGCCGGTGCCTTCGACCTTGAACAGCGCCAGTTCGCGCTCGATTGAGGGACCTTCAACAGTCAGGTCGTGGACCTCGTGCACGGGCACGATGCGACCGACTTGGGCCTTGATCTGTTCAATCACGTCACGGGTGCCGGTGGTCACCACGGTGATGCGCGACAGATGGGTGTCGTGGTTTACCTCGGCGACGGTCAGGCTTTCGATGTTGTAGCCGCGGCCGGAAAAAAGACCGATGACACGGGCCAAAACGCCCGCTTCGTTGTCGACCAGAACGGCCAGCGTGTGTTTCTCGATCACTTCGGCGTGGTAGTCGCGAAGGTCATAGGCGGAATGGCTCGTGGAGCCTTGTTGGATACGTAGGGCGGACATGCTTTTCTCCCTTAATCCACGCGGGGCGCGTGGCGAATATCTTTGTAGATCCCGGTCTCAGCCGGCCAGACCCCAGGTCGCGACCAGCGCGACCAGAGCCCGGCGGATGAGTTTGCCGAAGTGTTTCATCAGACCAGAACCGCGCCGTCGGATTTGATCGCGCCTTCGGTCGAAGCATCGCCCAACAGCATTTCGTTGTGCGCCTTGCCCGACGGGATCATCGGGAAGCAGTTTTCATGCTTCTCGACGAGGCAGTCAAAGATCACCGGACCGTCGTAGTTGATCATCTCCATGATCGCATCGTCCAGGTCCTTCGGATCGGACACCTGAATGCCCTTTGCGCCAAAAGCTTCGGCCAATTTCACAAAGTCGGGCAGGCTTTCCGACCACGACGACGAATAGCGCTCGCCGTGCAGGAGTTGCTGCCACTGGCGCACCATGCCGAGGCGTTCGTTGTTCAGGATGAACTGTTTCACCGGCGTGCGGTACTGCATCGCCGTGCCCATTTCCTGCATGTTCATCAGCCACGAGGCCTCGCCCGCGACGTTGATCACGAGGCTGTCCGGGTGCGCCAGTTGCACACCGATGGAGGCGGGGAAGCCGTAGCCCATGGTGCCGAGGCCCCCGGAGGTCATCCAGCGGTTCGGGTCCTCAAAGTTCAGGAACTGTGCCGCCCACATTTGGTGCTGGCCCACTTCGGTGGTGACATAACGGTCCATACCCTTGGTCAACGCCTCAAGACGCTCCAGCGCATATTGCGGTTTGATCACCGTCTCGGACGGTTTGTAAGTCAGGCAGCGAACCTCGCGCCATTCTTCGATCTGTTTCCACCACGCGGAAGTATCGGCAGTCTTGCGACCACGCGATTTCCAGACCTTGAGCACGTCTTCCAAAACATGGCCAACGTCACCTATGACCGGCAGGTCAACGCGGATGATCTTGTTGATCGACGAGGGGTCGATGTCGACATGCACTTTGGTGGAGTTCGGCGAGAAATCCTGAATCCGGCCGGTGATCCGGTCGTCGAACCGCGCACCGATGTTGATCATCAGGTCACAACCGTGCATCGCCATATTGGCCTCATAGAGACCATGCATGCCGAGCATGCCGAGCCAGGCTTTGCCAGAGGCCGGGTAGGCGCCCAGACCCATCAACGTCGAGGTGATCGGGAAGCCAGTGGCATCCACCAGCTCGCGCAGCAGCTGAGACGCGCCGGGGCCGGAGTTGATCACGCCACCGCCGGTGTAGAACACGGGGCGCTCGGCCTTTTCGATGAGAGACACGAGGTTGTTGATCTCTTCAATCGAGGCTTTCACACGCGGCTTGTAATGGCTCACCTTGGCCTTCGCGGGGGGCGTGTATTCGCCATCGGCGAATTGCACGTCTTTCGGCAGGTCGATCAGCACCGGGCCGGGGCGGCCGGTGGTGGCGACGTGAAATGCCTGATGGATCGTCTCGGACAGCTTGTCGGTGTCTTGCACCAGCCAGTTGTGCTTCGTGCAGGGGCGGGTGATGCCGATGGTGTCGGCTTCCTGGAACCCGTCCGTGCCGATCATGAAGGTCGGCACCTGACCGGAGAACACCACCAGCGGGATCGAGTCCAACAGCGCGTCCGTCAGACCGGTCACAGCATTGGTCGCGCCGGGGCCAGAGGTCACGAGAGCCACGCCGGGTTTGCCGGTCGAGCGGGCGTAGCCTTCGGCGGCGTGGATCGCGGCCTGCTCATGGCGCACCAGAACGTGTTTGATGTCGTTCTGCTGGAAAATTTCGTCGTAGACCGGAAGGACAGCGCCCCCCGGGTAGCCAAATACCGTGTCCACACCCTGATCCTTCAGGGCTTGAACCACCATTTTTGCTCCGGTCATCTGACGTGTCATGTTTCTCTCCGTCTCACGCGTCACTTACGTTTTTGGCAATAAAAAAGCCCCCGGTTTCAATCGGGGGCGCATGGGTTCCATTCTGGTTAACCGTCACCGGCCCATGCGCGTTTTCCCTACGACTACAAGAATGATGCCTGACATGGCTTGGGGTCCTTCATTGCGTGCGGGGACATTATGTGCAGCCGCAGCAGGCGTCAACTGCAAAACCGACGTTTCGTGAATAAAATGTCGCGGGGCGGGGTGTGCGCGAAATAATGTTAAAAGGACTGACCTATTTTCAGGAGGCCATTCCGCACTGTTTTGACCTCTGTCTTGCGCAGGATCGGGCGGCGGGGCAGAGTGCGCCCATGTCCAACGCACAACGCCCTCCCTCAGATGCGCTGCCCGCAACTCCCTCACCGATCCGCCTGCGGCTTCGACTGCATTTTGGTGATGTTTTGAAGCTCGGGCCGGGCAAGGCCGATTTGTTGGAGGGTATTCGCGACACTGGCTCCATCGCTGCTGCAGGGCGCGGCATGTCGATGAGCTACAAACGCGCCTGGTCTCTCGTTGAGGAGATGAACGCGGCGTTTCGTGCGCCATTGGTGCACTCCAGCCGCGGGGGCGCGCAGGGCGGCGGGGCGTCCTTGACGGAGATGGGCGAACGCGTGCTGGCACATTATCGTCGTCTTGAAGAGATCATTTTGCAAGCCGGCCAAGACGACATCGCCGCGATTGAGGCGCTTTTGGCACCGTAGGTTTTTGAACCGCAGGCTTTCGATATGTTCATTGAGGAATATTGCTTGCGTCCGACCTGTTGCTTTGCAATATGTTTTGAAAAACATATCGAAAGACATTTGGAGATCACATGCTCATCCGTTCCCTGTCCGCGGCCTTTGCTGCGGCGCTGTTTGTCGCGCCTGCTGCCCTATCTGCCGATCAGATTACCGTCTTCGCCGCTGCCAGCATGACGAATGCTTTGGGCGAGATCGAAACCGCTTTCGAGGCAGAGACCGGCCATGATCTGGCGATTTCCTATGCAGGTTCCTCGGCGCTCGCGCGGCAAATTCAACAGGGTGCTCCCGCCGATATTTTCATCTCCGCCAATCCCGGCTGGATGGATGTGCTCGAAAAGGACGGTCTTTTGGCCGAGGGCACACGTCGCGATCTGGTGACCAATGCGATCGTGCTGATCGCGACGGGCGACGCCGCCGCGATGGAGATTGAGACGCTGCCCGAGGCCTTGGGAGACGACCGCCTCGCCATGGCGCTGGTCGATGCGGTGCCTGCGGGCATCTATGGCAAAGCCTCTCTGGAGCACCTCGGCCTCTGGGACACACTCGCGCCGCAGGTCGCACAGGCTGACAATGTCCGCGCCGCTTTGGCGCTCGTCGCCTTGGGCGAAGCACCCTACGGGATCGTCTACGCTACGGATGCTGCTGCAGAACCGCGTGTGAGCGTGGTTGCGAAATTCCCTGCGGAGAGCCATCCGCCCATCGTTTATCCTATTGCCATGATCGCGGGCCATGACACGGACGCCGCAGCACAGTTTATGGGCTATCTTGACGGCGCGCCCGCGCGGGAGGCATTTGCGGGGCAGGGGTTCTGGGTTGACTGATCCTCTGGGATTCCGTCTCGTTTGAGATAAGCTTCACATTGCCTTGCGTGTGCCGCCCCGATGAAGGATGTTCAGAACCTGAATAATCCCCGAAAAGGGCGGCAAATGTTTTTGAGATGGTTTTTATTGGCGCTCTTGGCGGGCGCCCCTGCTTTGGCACAAGAGATGACGCCGAAAGCGGCGTATTCATCTCAGATGATCGCGCTTGAGGCCTCTCTGGATCGGCAGGGGACGGTTGATCGCGGCTGGCGCGCGCATGGCGAACCTGTTCTCTACGGTGCCCTCAGTGCCGTGACACACACCGTCCACTACCGTGCCTATTTCGAAGATTGTGCGGCGCAGACAGACTGTCAGCGGGTCGACTTCCTCGCAAAATACGATGCGGCCGCTTACACCAAGGACCCGGACCGACTTGAGCGGTTTATGGCGGAGCATCCGGGGGGGCGTGTTGCATATCATGTGAGCGAGCCCGTCATGATTGTGCAAATGTCGGCCTCGCTTGATCCGGCGCTGTCCAAGAGGGACATCCGACAGATTGTGACCTCGTGGAGTGCGCTGCTTTACGACGTGAACAACGACCTGTTTTTGCCCAATCTTACCTCAAATTAACGCCCCTAAAGAGAAAGGGCGCCCCGGTGAGGACGTCCTTTCGTGACATTCAGAGACGCGTTTCGCTTATTCGAAATGCTCTTCGGCCTCATCCAAGATCACCCGCCACCAGTCAAAGGTGTCGTCCAACCCCACCCGCGTGATGCCGCCTTTGAAGGTGAAAGAGTAGTTGATCTCAAGATCGCCATCCCGGTCGATGGAGGCTTTGCCGAAGCGATAGCTGTTGTTGTAGTCGTTGATCACAGCTGGGTCGGTTGAATAGTCATCACCGTCAAAATAGGCCACGAAGGTGCCGTTGTTGCAGTCCTTGTGGTTGTCGCAGCCGTAGAAATAAAGTGCGTAGGGCGTACCGCTGATGCGACCGCGGAACATAGGGTCGTCTTCGCCATCCGTGTCTGCCTCGACCGAGCCAAAGCCGCTCAACAGTTCTTCAAAGACATCAAGATCGTCAAAGGTCAGGACTTCCGTCTCGGCGGCGGCGGGCAGCGCGGTGAGGCCCAAAACGGAGGCGGTGGCCAAGGCGCGCAACGCAGGGCGCATGAAAGGGGTCAGTGACGACATCGGGAAATCCTTTTCGTTTCGGGGCGGTCGGCCCCGGCATTCAATCGCGGGAACTCTGACCGGAGCGGCGGCAAGAGAAAAGGGGTAAAGAAAGTGAAATCTTCCCTGTTGTCAGGTTTTGCTTTCGAAAAATTCATAGCCTCACGTTGGGTCATGTGTGACATAAGGTTTTCATCTATCTACGTGATAAAAAAAGCTTTTATTTCGATCTTATATTCTGATCTCCTCGGCTTCACAGAGCTGTCATACGTCGGTCACGGAACTGTTGCGAAGACTTGGCACTTGTCGCGGCGATGGATCGGGCCGCTGCAAGGGGCACCGCGACACATGGAATTCAGCAACGCACAAAAGCGATGGAGCTACAGATGAAAGATCAGGATATCACCGACCTGTCTTGGGATGATTTTGACGAGATGCGCGACCCGCGTCCGAACACCAATGATTTCGACGCGGTCGTCGAACGCGCGATCTCGCGCCGCGGTTTCCTGGGCGGCGCCTTGGCCTTTGGGTCTGGCGCCCTGGCGATGGGCGCCGCTGGCCTGATGTCCTCCACCACCGCGGCCCGCGCCGAAAGCATGGGCTTTGCGTTCAAGCCGATCGACATCGCCACCGATTTCGACATCCACGTGCCGGAAGGCTACCAGTGGAAAGTCCTCGTCCGTTGGGGCGATGCTCTGTTCTCCGAAGCCGAAGGCGCCTATTCCGCCGAGACCGGCGTGTCTGTTGATATGTCCGACAAGGTTTTCGGCGAGAACACCGACGGGATGGAAACCTTTGTCGATGGCGACAAAACGATCCTCGCGATCAACTCCGAATATGTGAACCCGAAGATCAACCTCCCCGCCGTCTCCGAAGGCATGCCGCAGACCGCCGACGAAGTGACGCTTCTGAAGAACATGCAGGGCGTGACCGTCATGGAAGTCGCGGACAATGGCGAAGGTTACGCGGTTGTCGTCGACAGCCCCTACAACCGCCGCATCACCCATGAGACCCAGATGACGATGGACGGCCCGGCGGCCGGTTCCGATCTGGTGAAAACCAACGCCGATCCGGAAGGCATGTCGCCCAAAGGCACGATGAACAACTGTGGCTCCGGCAAGACGCTTTGGGGCACCTACCTGACCTGCGAAGAGAACTTCAACGGCTACTTTGGTGCGACCGGCGAATACACCGAGACCGAAGGCCACACCCGCTACGGCATCGGTGGCGAAGGCCGCTACGCCTACGAGAAATTCGATCCGCGTTACGATCTGAGCCAAGAGCCGAACGAGCCGAACCGTCACGGCTGGGTCACCGAGATCAACCCGCTCGACCCGGCGTCCACTCCGGTGAAACACACCGCTCTGGGCCGTTTTAAACATGAAAACGCCGAGATGGTACAGGCCGCTGACGGTCGTGTTGTGGTCTATATGGGCGACGACGAGCGTGGCGAATTCATGTATAAATTCGTCTCCAACGGCACCTGGACCGAAGGCGGTTCGACCGAAGGTCTCCTGTCCGACGGCACGCTCTACGTGGCCAAGTTCAACGACGACATGACCGGCGAGTGGCTGACCCTGACGCCGGAAACCACCGGCATGTCGATGGAAGAGATCCTCGTGTTCTCCCGTATGGCTGGTTCCAAAGTGGGCGCGACCACCATGGACCGTCCGGAATGGATCGCCGCCAACCCGCTCAAGGCCGAGGCTTATTGCGCGCTCACGAACAACAAAAACCGTGGCGTAAAACCGAACGCCGGTGGCGATGCCACTCCGGCCTCCGGCCCGAACCCGCGTGAGACCAACAACTACGGTCAAATCGTGCGCTGGCGCCCGGAAGGCGAAGATCACGGCGCGGACAGCTTCGCTTGGGATCTCTACGTCATGGCGGGGAACCCCGACGTCTACGACAACGCCTATGCGGGTTCCGAGAACGTTAACGCGGGCAACATGTTCAATTCGCCGGATGGTATGGCGTTCTCCTCCGATGGCTACCTCTGGATCCAGACCGACGGCGACGACAGCAACGAAGGCGAGTTCGCCGGCCAAGGCAACAACCAGATGCTCGTGGGCAACACGGAAACAGGCGAAATCGCACGCTTCCTGACGGCTCCGAACGGCGCCGAGGTCACGGGCCTCACCTGGTCCGCGGATAAGAAAGTGGCTTTCGTCGGCATCCAGCACCCGGGCGGCTCCTGGCCGGACGGCAACGGCAAACCGCGCTCGTCGGTGATTGCCGTGTGGCGTGAAGATGGCGCTCTGATTGGCTAAGCCGATTAGGCCAAGGGATTTCATCCCGAGATTTTATCAGGCGAGGGGTGCGGTGAAAGCCGCACCTCTTATTTTTAAGGGGGGGGACGTGAGCCCCAACCTTGACCCGCATGCCATCCGTTGGCGAGGGTGGATATGGAGAAAGCAAATTCTTGAGAGAAATTTGATGTTAAGTTTTGTTGATATTCCAAGGTGGTTTTTCGAAATCAAAGAGACATCCGCCAACATTTACACCGGGACAGGGCAAGGGCCCTTGGGGCAGGCCATACAGAGATAGGGGGTGGACCCGGACATATTGCTAGATGAATTGAAGAAAGAGGCACTCATTGCGATCGCCCATGGCGGCGCGATTTGAGCATCTAGACCGCCATTGCAGTAGATGTTGCCCGTTGTTGTCGGAATTTTGCAAATAATTTCGAACAGGAAACAGTATGAAGAACCGGATTATTGAACTTCAAGAACGTCTCTATGGCGTGAATGAAAGTATCTTAAAAAAATTTGAGCAAGATGGCGTAACTTTGTTTTCAGAAAAGGAAGTTGGGTTTTTCGTTGAGATGCCAACCAAAGATGATGTGTTCAAGGCCGCCGCATCTATGCGCAAGGTTTTTAAACGAGCGGCTTTCCATGGTTCGGTGACACACAACGAACCTCAAAAAATTGTCTATTACCGCTATGATATCGTGGTCCCGCTGACGGCAGGGGCGATCCCTCAGGTCGAGGCCGAGTTGCTAAGTGTTTGTGAACAATATGGTGGAGATAAATCTTTTTGGGAGTTTGCGGGCTGATAGTTTTTAGTTCCTCTGCTCTGAGGCCTAGGGTGTCATCCGACTGCCCCCTCCCCAAGTCCACCCCATTTCTAGCGCTTTTATTGTTTCGTCTGTCTTTTCCCTGAGCCTGCATTTGGAGGCAGAGCGGTCTAGGCGCGCCAGTAGGAGACTAGATGGCAATATCACGTGCTATTTTTCTCGCTCATCCGCCTCCGTCCCCCCATGTTCCGCAGACCAAACCCCGGCGGCTTCGACCGCCACTGCGGAGCTTGAGGGCAGGACGTTCAGGTAGCTCTCGGTGTCCTCAACCGGCACCGCTGCGCGTTTGAGGATGCGGTAGGCCGCATAGAGCGCGATGGCCACAAAGGTGAGCCCGGTCACAAGCCAGAACCCATAGGGACCAAGTGCTTCCATCACCGCGCCGGTCACCAGCGGGCCGGCGATCGCACCGATGCCAAAGGTAAAGACTAGCCCGCCGGAGGCCGCGGGCATTTCATCGGGGGTGAGCGTGTCATTCGTGTAGGCGAGGAAGAGGGCGTAGAGCGGTGTGGTGACGCCGCCCGCGACAAAGGCGGTTGCCATCAAAAGCCACAAATTGTCGGCCATGATCCAGCCAAAGGCGCTGGCCGCGGTTCCTATGACGGCCGCGCCCAGAATGACTTTGCGCCGGTCGATTTTGTCTGACAGCCAGCCGATCGGATACTGAAAGGCGAGAACGCCGGCGAAAAGCATGGCAACGAACATCGCAATCTGAGAGGCGCTGAGCCCGATTTGTGTGCCGAAGACCGCGCCCATGCCGGATTGCGTAGCGTAGACGCCGCCCAAGAGGAAAATCCCGACCGTGCCGAGAGGCGAGTGTTTGAACAAAGTTCTAAGCGGCATCGGCGGTGCCACTTCGACGGCGGGCACGGGGGTGACGGACAAAAGGATGGGCGCGAAGGAGATCGAGACAAGGATCGACGCCCCGATGAACAGAGCCGAGGTGGCCGCATCGCCCAAGGTCAGAAGCCCCTGCGCGCCGATGATGCCGATGGTTTGCGCCAGCATGTAGGCGGACAGAACTTTGCCGCGGGTTTCGTTCGTCGCCGCGTCATTGAGCCAGCTTTCGGCGGTCACATAAATGCCCGACATGCAAAAGCCGATGAGGATGCGCAGAAGTGTCCAGGCCCACGGCTCGGTCAAGAGGGGCAGGGCGATCAACGCTGCCGACATGAAACTGCCGAGCGCCGCAAAGACCCGCACATGCCCGACGCGACGGATCATTTTGGGCGTGGTGCGCGCGCCTGAGAGAAAGCCGATGAAGTAACCGGAGGTGACTACGGCCAGTTCGGTCGCCGAAAACCCCTCGACTGCGCCGCGCAGGCCAATAAGGGTGAAATGCATGCCGTTGCCGAGCATGACAAGAACGATGCCGAGAAGCAGGGCCCAGATGCCAGACAGGACAGAGGTCATGATACGTGCTTTCTTTATGGGGCGGGGCCGGGGGATGGTGGCGCTGGTCCATCTTTTTGCGCCCAAACCTGTTCATTGTGCGGGACAGATGATCCCGTTCATGCCGCCTGTTCCGATGCGCTGTCGTTGCGCTTCTTTTCTCCGATTATGCGATGAATTTTCGATCTGGCAAGCGTCGTGACACGCTGAGGGCCGTTTTGTGGCTGCGCGGGACTTGCTGTCCGCTGCGGCTTTGCAATCTCGACGGGATGTTCTTTGCAATATAAAACGTCACAAAATCGGCTTTCTGAGCAACAATGCATCCCCCTTTGCGCATCCGCGCGCAATCTCGGGCCGAAATGTCGCGTCTCACCCCCTTCAATCTTCCGCGGGCGGTCTCTATGGTGCGCGCGATTTGGCGCGGGGCCTCCCCTCGCGCGCCCTTTGGAGGATAGACCATGGATCGCCGCTCTTTTCTGAAAACTTCCGCTCTGGGCGGCTCCGCCGCCGCCGCATCGACGCTGGCTGCGCCGATGTATGCGCAGGGCCAGCGCACGTTGACCATGGTCTGTTCTTGGCCGCGCGGTCTTGCGGGTGTGTGGGACGCGGTCGAGCGTTTTGTCGACAGCGTCAACACCATGTCCGACGGTCAGCTCACCATCGAAGCCCGCGCCGCAGGCGAACTGGTCGGCGGTCTTGAGGTGTTCGACGCCGTGACCTCTGGTCAGGCCGACATCTACCACTCCGCCGATTACTATTTCACCGGCCAACACCCGGCTCTGGCGTTCTTCACCACCTCGCCTTTCGGCATGACCGCACCGGAGCTGATGGTCTGGTATTACGGCATGGGCGGTCAGCAGCTTCACCGCAACCTCGGTGAAATCTTTGGCCTTCATACCAACATTGGCGGCCAGACCGGCGCGCAAGGCGGTGGCTGGTATCGCAAGGAAATCACCGCTGTCTCTGACTTCCAGGGTCTGAAACTACGTATGCCGGGTCTCGGCGGCGAAGTGGTCGGCAAACTCGGCGCTTCCGTTCAGGTGATGCCGGCGGGCGACATCTATCAGGCGCTGTCCTCTGGCGCTTTGGACGGCACCGAATGGGTCGGCCCGTGGTCGGACGAGCGTCTCGGCCTGCAAGAGGTCTGTGACTATTACTACCCGGCCGGGTTCCACGAGCCGGGCTCCGCGCTCACTGTCAACACCAACCTCGACGTGTTCCAGTCGCTGACACCCGCGCAACAGCGGATCATCGACAACGCCGCTGCGGAATGTAACCAGTTCGACTATTCGCTCTTCATGGCGAACAACGGTCCGGCGCTTCAGCGTTTGATCGCAGGTGGCACGCAGATCAAACAATTCCCCGACGATGTTTGGGAAGCCTTCGGTCGCGCGTCGAAAGAGGTTCTGGATCAGTATATGGACGACGATCTCTTCGTCGAAATCCGCAAGTCCGTCGAAGACTCGATGCGCGCCACCTCCGCATGGATGGGCCAGTCCGACAGCTTCTACACCGAACAGCGCAACCGTGTTCTGGGTATGATCGCCGAATGAAGCTCCGAGTGATCGGACACAGGGTCTAAGAGATAAAGAAACGCGCGAAGGGGAGCCTTCGCGCGTTTCTTCGTGTTCGGGAGATGTGTCTTGTACGTGTCAGGCCGCCCGAGCGAGATATGCTTTGCCTGACGCGCGGACAGGTTTCAGCCCACGCGCATGACAATAGACCGCCGCCTCATGGCTGTTGAGCGAGGGCAGGTGGGTCGCGTTTTCATCAATCTGTGCTGCGATTTCGGCGCCAAATCGCAGCCGGATCGCGCGACGATCTTTCGTCGACAGCATTTTGAGCGTCGTTTCACAGAGGAACAGACTTTCGACAGGCTGACCGTTGGCGACAATAATCGCGTGATCATCCAGCAGGATATTGAACCATTCGATAAGACCGAGCGGGGCGGTGATCGACGTTTCCGAGAAGAATTTGGCCTGCGCAAAAGCGCCTTCGGTGCCAAAGAGCAGCGCGACAAGCGCGTCCGAGAGACAAATCCGGTGATTGTTCGATAGATAGAGGTCCTGATAAGGTCGTCCTTCGCCAAAAAAATCTTTCGGGATCATGCGAGGGCGGACATTGTCGTGGCTGACTATGCCCAGATCGGCAAAGCTTTGATGCGTGATATAGCGGATCGGCATGGGCGCACCGGAGGCGTTCAGGACCAAATCTCCCTCACGGAGATCTTCGATGCGGCGGTCTCCGGTCGGGGTGCGGATGAGCGTCCCTTTGAGCAAGCAAACCGGTGTGGATGGCACAGTGGTGTCGACGGCCTGCAACTTGATGGCGCCCGTCTGAAAGGCGTTCATGTCCGCCGCGGTGGCATCTTCGTCGGGCATAAAGACGAGTTGGGTCGTTTCTCCCGGCGTGGGATAGTCGTAGACGGTGATCACGATCACCGTTGAGTCCATATATTCGCTGGGGAATTTGCCCGCGCCGTCCTTTGCCAAAGTCGGCAGCGTGCCGGTGAATTCGACGCTGAACGCGTAGGTGTCCTCGCCAATCTGGAGCATCGTGTCGCTGTCCGCGCCACCCCCGGTCTCCTGATCAAGGATCAAATCCCCCTCACCACCATCGGCCGTTTCGGCAACAAAGGTGATTTCCAAGGCATCGTCGCCTTTGAGATTGAGTTCGGCGTTCTTGGCGGTCGGGCTATCAATCTTAGCCCAGTAGGTCGTATCAAAAGGCATATTTCGCTCCACGACGAAAACTTAACTTATTCACTAAATACCCCTTAATGTAGGCGAATTTAGGGCGGAATAGAAACTATCTCGGACGGAGGGTTTTTCAACAGCGTCAGGACATCGTGTCACATTGCGACGGCGCGTCTACAGGTGTATGCGTTTAAGCGCATAAGGAGGCCCGCGCCGAGGCGCATAAGGAGGTCTGAGCCATGTTGCCCATCCTGTCCGCTCTTTCTGAACACACCCGACTCCACGCCATGCGCCTGTTGTATGACGGTGACGAGCATTGCGTCTGTGAGTTGATGCGCGTCATTGGCGCCACGCAAAGCCGGATGTCGCGGCATATGCAGGTGCTGAAACAGGCCGGTCTCGTGGTGGATCGCCGCGATGCGCAATGGGTGCGATATCGGATGAACCCCGATCTCTCGCCCGAGCTTCGCACACTGCTCGACGCCCTGTTTCGGGCGGAGGCGCAGCTGAACAGGGAAAGGAGTGCAGCATGAGCACGATCCAAACACACCCGACCCATCCGACACGTCCCGATTGGCGTTGGCACCTTGGCGTTGTGACCTTCGTCGCTCTGTGGTGGGGGATTTACCATCAGCTACAACCGATCGCCGACTGGCTCACCGCCCAGCTTCCGGTCGAGCGTCATAGTCACACAGGCGAGGCCATCGCGTTTTTCCTCTATGATGTGCCGAAGGTGATGATGCTTCTGACGCTCATCGTCTTTGCCATGGGCGTGGTGCGCTCGTTCTTCTCGCCGGAGAAAACCCGCGCGCTCCTGTCCGGCAAACGCGAGGGTGTCGGCAATGTGCTTTCCGCGGGTCTCGGCGTGCTCACGCCGTTTTGCTCCTGTTCTGCCGTGCCGCTGTTCATCGGCTTTGTCTCGGCGGGTGTGCCTTTGGGCGTGACCTTCTCCTTCCTGATCGCCGCCCCCATGGTCAATGAGGTGGCGCTTGTGCTGCTTTTCGGGTTGGTCGGCTGGCAGGTGGCGGCGACCTATCTGGCCTTTGGTCTGGGTCTCGCCGTCGTCGCGGGTTTTGTCATCGGCAAGCTGCATCTCGAAGGCTGGTTGCAGGACTGGGTGCGGGAGATCCATTCCGGGGCAGGAGCGGTCGAGATGCCCGGAGGCGAACGCCTGACGATGGTTGATCGCTATCGCCTCGGCATTGCCGCTGTAAAAGAGATTTTTGGCAAGGTTTGGGCCTGGATTCTTTTGGGTATTGCCATGGGCGCGTTGATCCACGGCTATGTGCCCGAGGACTTGATGGTCTCGATCATGGGCGCGGACGCCTGGTGGTCGGTCCCTGCCGCCGTGGTGCTGGGCATTCCCATGTACACCAACGCGGCTGGTGTGATCCCCATCGTCGAGGCGCTCTTGGGTAAGGGCGCAGCGCTTGGCACAGTTCTCGCCTTCATGATGAGCGTCATTGCGCTGAGCCTGCCTGAAATGATCATCCTCAAACAGGTGCTGACCTACCGGCTGATCGCCGTCTTCATCGGCGTCGTCGGCAGTGGCATTCTGGCCGTCGGCATCCTGTTCAACCTGATTTTCTGAAAGGAGACCGTCATGACAACTGTCAAAGTCTATGGCCCCGGCTGCAAACGCTGTGAAACCACCGAACAGATGGTTCGGGATGCGGCGTTGAGACTTGGCCTTGAGGTCGATGTCGAAAAGATCACCGATCCGAAATCTATCGCCATGGCGGGCGTGATGTCTACGCCGGGGATTTCTATCGACGGCAAACTCGTCCATGCGGGCGGATTGCCAGATAAGGCGAAACTCGAAAGTTGGCTCTCTGCCTGAGGGGGTTAAAACCGTCCCGTGCCTTGTAATACGCCATGTTCCATCGCGTAGCGCGTCAGACCGGCGGTCGAGGAAATCCCCAACTTTCGTTTGATATTCTTGCGATGGGTCTCGACCGTGCGCACAGAGATGTCGAGGGCGGCGGCGACTTCCTTGTTCGATTTGCCCTGCGCCAACTCCAAAAGGATGGTCTGCTCGCGCTCGGTCAAAGGCTCGCGCCCGTCGCGGATCTTTGGGCCGATCGCGGCCTGCGCGCCGGTGCAAAGGAACTGCTCGCCGCGCATCACCGCGTCAATTGCCTCTTTCACATCCTCAGTAGGCACATCCTTTAGGACATATCCCATGGCGCCATGGCTGAGGGCCGCGCCGATGTATTCGGGGCTGTCATGCATCGAGAGGATGAGGATGCGGGTTTCGGGGCGGCGTTCCAAGAGCAATTCGGTCGCGGTCAGCCCGCCCATTTGCGGCATGTTCAAATCCAACAACACCACATCGGGGGCCAGATCCTCGACCTGATCCACCGCCTCGCGCCCGTTGCAGAGCGTGCCGACCACGTCGAGGTCGTCAAAACTTTCCAACAGCGCGCGGATGCCTTCGGCCACCATCGGGTGGTCATCGACGATCAGGACACGGGTCATTTTTTCTGTCATCGAGCGTTTCCTATCTCGGAGCGGGGTCGGTTGGAACCTGCGGGTGGCAGGATATGCTTTAACGGAACCGTGGCGTCAATGGAGGTGCCGGGAGACCGAGGCGTGATCTTCAGCGTGCCGTCCAGTTGTTCCATCCGTTCGGCCATGTTGCGCAACCCGATGCCGCGCCCGGCTTTGCCCTGCGTCTGGGGATCGAACCCCCGCCCGTTGTCGCAGATCAACAGCGTCGCGCCGGTGCGATGCCCTGCAAGTTTGATCGAAACCTCGGTGGCGCCCGCGTGGCGCTCGATGTTGGTCAACGCCTCCTGCGCAATCCGGAACAGCGCGATCCGGGCCTCCTCATCAAGCCGGTTGCGGAAGACAACGGTTTCAAGCTCGGTCTTGATCCCGGTGCGTTTCTCGAACTCCTCCGCCAAGGCCTGAAGCGCCGGGCCAAGGCCCAGATCGTCCAACACACCCGGACGCAGATCGCGGGAGATGCGTCGCACCTCCGTTAAAGCACCGCCCAGCATGTCGAAACTGCGATCCAGACTGGCAGGGGCCTTCGGATCATTCGCCTTCAGCTGTCGCCGGGTCAATTCCATGGCGTAGCGCACGCCGACCAAAATCTGGCTGATCCCGTCATGCAACTCGCGCGCGACGCGTCCGCGCTCTTCTTCCTGTGTGTCGAAAATCCGCTGGGTCAGTTCTTTGAGCTTGGCATCCGCCAGACGGCGTTCGCGGATTGTAATCGTCACCCCGGACATAAAGACCAGCAAGACCGCCGCCATGGTGATCGCGCCGATATAGGCAAATGTCCGGCGCACGCGGGTCTGGACGTCGGCGCGCGCGGCGGCCACCGAGGTCAGCACATCGTCGATAAACACGCCGGTGCCGATGGCCCATTGCCAGTCCTGAAGGCCGATCACATAGCTGATCATCTGCGCCTCCTCATTGGTCGAGGGTTTCGGCCAGAGAAACTCGTGATAGCCGCCGCCTTGACGTGCGAGCCGGATCAACTCATCCACGATCGGTGTTCCGGCGCTGTCTTTGAGGCCAGCCCAGTTGCGGGTGATCAGGTCGGTCTGACGGGGCGCGACGAGGTTGGTGCCGTCATAGTCGTAGACGAAAAAATAGCCCTCCGTGCCATAGGTCATCGCCGCAAGCGTCTGGGTCACCTTGAGCTTGGCCTCTTCGTCATCGGGTGGGGCGGGGCTATAGTCGGCGGTGATCGAATTGCGGGCCAGTTGCAGGTAGTTCTGAAGCTCCTGACGCTTGGCAATGAGGATCTGATCTTCCAACTCCGCGATCTCGCGCTCGGACATGCTGTTCGACTGATGCGCGACCACAAGCGCAATCGCTGCCACCGACAGGATCAGCGGTAGGGTGGCGAGCAGGAACAATTTGCGCGCATAGGTCAGCTCGGGGCGTAGTCGTATCATCGGGTGAGTGTCGGGCTTTCAGGGCTTGGATACAGATGATCGTGAGGTTTTGCAGCTGCGAAGGATAGCGACGACTGGGGGCGCGTCAATCGCGCGATCTGTTCTCTGAGCCGCGCCTGCCCCGCAGTAAAGTTGCGATGTTGGTCGCTAACGGAACATAAAAAATACGGGACTGCGTAGTGTTGGGTATTTCATCACGTCGCCGTGAGCGTTAACGTCCCCCTACGATCTGGTCCGGTTTTGGCCTGTCCTTTGACGTCTGCATGTGGATTTGCTCAATTATTTTCAATTATTTCGAGAGCTTCTGTCTGTAGATGGCGTGTTCGTGTCGAGAAGAGAAAGATGCAGGAGGCGTCTTGACCTTTGAAGACCGCATGAGGGGGAAGGGACTACGGGATCGGAGCAGGGAAACCATAGACCATCTTGGGAGGAAATTATCTATGGATCGTCGTTCTTTTCTGAAAACGTCCGCTCTGGGCGGGGCATCTGCCGCTGCTGCATCCACGCTTGCGGCCCCCGTATATGCGCAGGGCAAGCGGACCTTGACCATGGTCACCACCTGGCCGCGCGGTCTTGCGGGCGTTTGGGATTCTGTTGAACGTTTTGCAGCCAATGTTGATGCGCTGACCGATGGCCAGCTGACCATTGACGCCAAAGCGGCGGGTGAACTCGTTGGTGGGCTTGAAGTCTTTGACGCCGTGACCGCAGGTCAGGCCGATCTTTATCACGGCTGCGAATATTATTTCACCGGTCAACACCCGGCACTGGCCTATTTCACCACTGTGCCCTTCGGCATGACCGCACCTGAGATGATGGTGTGGTATTATTCGATGGGTGGCATGGAACTTCACCACAAACTGGGCGAAATCTTTGGTCTCAAAGGTTTTATTGCTGGTCAGACCGGCGGTCAGGGCGGCGGTTGGTTCCGCAAGGAGATCACTTCTCCCTCCGACTTCCAGGGCCTGAAATTCCGTATGCCGGGTCTCGGCGGCGAGACCGTATCGAAACTCGGCGCCTCCGTTCAGGTGCTTCCGGGCGGCGAGATCTACCAAGCGCTGTCCTCCGGCGCGCTCGACGGCACCGAGTGGATCGGCCCGTGGTCGGATGAGAAGCTCGGCCTGCAGGAGGTCTGTGACTTCTACTATCCGGCTGGCTTCCACGAGCCGGGCGCCGCACTCTGCGTCACCACCAACCTCGAAGTCTTCGAAGGTCTGAGCCCGATGCAGCAAAAGGCCATCGAGATCGCCGCGGGCGAGTGCCATCAGCACAACTATGCGCTCTTCGTTGCGAACAACGGTCCCGCGCTTCAGCGGCTTATTCAGGGTGGCACCCAGCTCAAGGAATTCTCCGACGATGTCTGGTCCGCCTTCGGCAATGCCGCCAAAGAGGTACTCGACGGCTACATGGGCGACGAGATTTTCGCGGAAATTCGCACCTCCTACGAGAGCGCGATGGCGCAGACCTCTGCCTGGATCGGTCGTTCCGATGGCAACTACACGCCGCAGCGCGACCGCGTGATGGCGTCCCAAGCCGAATGATCTTTTTGTAAGATCGGTAAAAATACGAAATGCGCGCGGTTCTCGCGCGCATTTTCGGCCTTTTCGCAGGGGTGTCCGGGGTTGTCGTCCGGTGCGGAGGGGCGTAAAGCAGCGCGATAACAAAACACAAGAAAACAACACATTCTGGGAACGGGCCGCAGGTTTCGCGGGCCGGGAAGGGGACAGACGAGATGGAAGAACAGACCGGCACGTCTTTCTTCGGGCTCATGGTAGACGCGGTGGTGAGCCTCGTCGTCAATCTCGGGCTCGGGTTCTGGCATATCATCTATGCGATCACGCATCCGAGCCTTTGGCTCGATTGGTCGGACAAGGAAAGCCTTTTGCGCTTTGTCTATTACGGCGGCTCGAAGGAGCTGTTGTTCGTGTTTTTCGATCTGGTGATCGTGGTCTCCGTGATCGGCTTTGTCTACCGGCCCTTCCTTTGGGCGCTGGTGCGCGGGCTTGAAAAGATCGCCAACACTGCGGGCCGTGTGGCCGCATGGGGCGGTCTTCTCATGGTTCTGCAACAGATCATGGTGGTCTTCCTTCAGTCGATCTTCCGTCAGGGTGAGATTTCCATCTCTCCCTTCGGTGGCGGCTTTACGCAATCCGTCGGCTGGTTCTCCGAGAGCCTCAAGTTCGAGAACGCGCTCGTTGTGGCACTCTGTGTCTCCTACGCCTTCGTGCAGGGCAGCCATGTGCGGGTAGATCTGGTCTACGCGGGCGTGAAGCACCGTACCAAACGTGCGATCGATATGTTCGGCGCGTTGTTCTTCATGCTGCCCGTGGCGCTGCTGACATGGATGTATGCCTGGTTCTTCCTCTGGCGGCACCTGATCACGCCGAAGGTGTCGGCCTCCGATGCGCTCGACCGCATGCTGATGAAAGCCCGGATCGTAAAGTGGAACGTCGAGACGATCTCTTTCTCCGCCAACGGGTTCAACGGTTATTTCCTGTTCAAGATCCTGATGCTCTGCTTCCTCGTGCTGGTGATCTTGCAGGCGCTGGCGTTCTTTTACCGCTCCTTCCTCGAATTTGTTGAAGGCGAGGAGAGCGCAGGCAAATATCTCGACAAAGACACGCTCGGCGAAGGCGAAGAAGCCTTTGAAGGCACGCATTAATTCGGGCGAAGGAACAAACACATGCTTTTCGGACTTGATGGCGTAGAAATCGGCCTCATCATCGTTTTCCTTTGCCTTTTCGGCGGTATTCTCACGGGGTTCCCGGTGGCTTTCGCCATCGGTGGTGCGGGTCTGATGTCCTTTGGCATCATTGCCGCTTTGGACAGCGCGGGCATTCTGGTGCACCAAGCGCTGGATACCGGCTCGCAGGCCTATAGGGATTTGGTAAACTCTGGGGTGAACCCCAATATGATCTCGCATTTCCGATACCCGGAATTGCCAACGGTCTCAGAGGCACTTTTCCCCGGCGGCTGGGAGCAGGCGGTGGATCGCAACCTCTCCTTCATCGTCAACCGGATGAACGAACGGGTCTTCGCAGGCGCTTCCATCGAGACGCTTCTGGCGGTTCTGATGTTTGTGATGATGGGGATCGTGCTGGAGCGCTCCAAGATCGCAAACGATTTGCTGACCACGATGGCCCGCGTCTTTGGTCCGCTTCCGGGCGGTCTGGCGGTGTCCGTGGTGATTGTGGGTGCCTTCTTGGCCGCCTCGACCGGAATCGTTGGCGCCACCGTTGTGACCATGGGTCTTTTGTCCCTGCCGACCATGCTGCGTCACGGCTACTCGCCGCAGCTGGCCACCGGTGTTATCGCGGCCTCCGGCACTTTGGGTCAGATCATTCCGCCGTCCATCGTGATCGTGCTTTTGGGCACGCTGGCGGGCGACATCTATTCCGCAGCCCAAGAAGCCCGCGCCCAAGCTGCCGGCTGTACCGATGCGCTGACCTTCCTTGGTGAACCCGCCGTGGTTTCTGTCGGCACGTTGTTCCAAGCGGCGATGCTGCCGGGCATCTTCCTCGCCGGTCTCTATGCGCTTTATGCTTTCGGCTACGCGCTGTTCAACCCGTCCAAGGCGCCGCCGGTGCATCTTGAGCACACCAGCCACGAAACCATGACCCGTCGTGACGGCTTGTTGTGGATGGTGGCCGTGCCGGTTCTTTTGATCGGTGCTGCGGTGTTCTCTGGCCAATTCGGCTTGTCGGGCTCGCAAGAGGTGCAGGTCTCCGAGTTTACCGAAGCTGGCGCGACCGCGAGCCTTCGCACCAATGTCTCGGCGCAATGTCAGGCAGCGATGATTGATCTGCATGGTCAGATGGCCTGGGACAAGGCCTTGGCCGAACAAGCCGCGATCGAAGCCTCTGGTGGCGCGCAAGTCTCTGTCCAGCGCACGCCGGAACAGATCGAGGCGCTGACGCTCGAAGCCATCGCCAACGCGCCGAAACTGGGCTCCGGCCTGCTGACCGTCATGGTGCTTTTGGCGATCACGCTGGCTTTTGGCCGTGGTGTGGCGCCGCTGGCGAACCCGGCTCCGCTGCTGATCGGTGCTGGTGGTATCGCGGGTGTTCTCGTGCTTGACGCGCTCTTTGTCGGTCCGCTGACCAGCTCCGGCACCGCCTTTGTTATCTATCTGATCCCCTTCCTGGCGTTGCTCTACGGGCTGAAATATGCTGCCTCGCATCTGGCCAAGAATGAGCTGTTCCGCGTCGTCTTCCCTCCGCTCGTGCTGATCGTGGCTGTGCTTGGCTCCATTTTGGGGGGCGTCACCAACCCGACGCCAGCTGCTGGTCTGGGCGCTGGTGGTGCGTTGCTTTTGGCGGCCTATCGCAAGCTTGCCGATCATCATAAGTCCGGCAAAATCATCCTCGGCGCGGCCTTTGCCGTGATCGTGATGATCCTGATCGGGTCGAACTTTGACCTGCGTTTGGGCCGGGGCGATGTGCCGTTCGAGGATTGGGCCGCTTATATCGTCGCTTTGGGCGCCTATTACTACGCCATGTTCGGCATTCTCTACGCCTGCTGGGTGCTGTTCTCAGATGGCACTTTGGGCATCGTGGTGCGCGAAACGGCCAAGGTGACCTCGATGGTCTTCACCATCCTCATCGGCTCTCAGCTGTTGAACCTCGTGGTGATTTCCTTCGGCGGCGAGCATTACATCCAGAGCTTCCTGCGCAGCTTCGACAATGAATTCACCGTCTTCTTGCTGGTGATGTTGGTGCTGTTCATTCTGGGTTTTGTGCTCGATTTCCTTGAGATCATCTACATCGTCGTACCGATCGTCGGTCCGGTGATCTACGGTGGCACGATGGACCCGAAGTGGGTGACGATCATGATCGCGGTCAACCTTCAGACCTCCTTCCTGACGCCGCCCTTCGGCTTTGCGCTCTTCTACCTGCGCGGTGTTGCGCCGCCATCGGTCACCACAGGGCACATCTACAAGGGCATCATTCCCTTCGTGCTCATTCAGGTCCTTGGCCTTGGCACACTCTGGCTCTTCCCGGATATTGTGACCATCGTGCCGAACCTTTTGTCCAAATAAGATCACTGCAAACCCCGCCGATTTCGGCGGGGTTTTTCTTTATGGAAAAGAATCTCTTGCGCGTCGCATAATGTCTTATAGAAATACTAAGGTATTTAAACGCTAGGGAACCGCCATGTCTTTCCAATCCGCCCGTGCCATTGATCAAATCTCTGAAGACGCCCGTGACGGCGCGCAGCCGGTGGGGAAGCTCTCTCAGATTTCGGAACAGGGGCGGGTGGTCGTGACCCTGTTTCGCAGGTCAGACGCGTTGCGCGGGCCTAGTGATTTGGGCAAGGTGTTCGACCAGATGATGCTGGTCTTCGCGCGCCACGCGCGCCGCCCTTTGGTGAGCCACGGCATGCGCTGTGACTGCCTCGGGGCGGATGAAGCGGTTCTGGCGCAATTCGTGAACCTCGCCGCCCGCGGCAAACGCGAAGACGCCACGCTCATGGCCATGCTGATGCTGCGCGCAGACATTGCGCCCTTGGCCGTCTCCATGGCGGAACAACTGGGCCTGTTGATCGACGCCACGCTTCGGACCGACCCGCGGGCTATGATGGTTCACTAAGCTGGTTGATCCGGTGAGCTCAAAAACAAACGCGGCCCATCCGGCCGCGTTTTCGTTTCAAAACTCAGGCGTATTGTGCCCTGAACCCTGCATATCCGGCAGGTCAATCTTTGCCACCTGCTGAGCGATTGGCTCGCTCTCCAGCGGATGTGTGTCTTGCTCAAACTCTTCGGGGTCCTTGAGATCCACCCATTGACCGCCCTGATAGACCTCAAGTGCGGAGAACCGCGCTTTGTAGCCCATTTTCGGTGAGCCCGGCACCCAATAGCCAAGGTAGACATAGGGAAGACCCGCCTCGCGCGCGATCTCGATGTGGTCGAGGATCACATAGGTGCCGAGGCTGTCCTTGATCAGATCGGGTTTGTAAAACGAGTAGACCATCGACAGCCCGTCATCCAACAGGTCCGTCAGACAGGTCGCGGCCAGTTCGCGTGGGCGGCCGCTCTCACTTGGGATGTAATATTCGATGACGCGGGTGCGGATCGGGGTTTCCTCGATCATCGCAGCGAACTCAAAAACGTCCATATCCGCCATGCCGCCATCGGCGTGACGAGTCTCGAGATATTCGCGGAACAGCTCATATTGCGCCTCGGTGGCCCAAGGCGAGGTGGCGCCGCGTTTCAGGTATTTGTTCTTGTTGATCGTCCGGCGCTGCGATTTCGACGGTTTGAAATCTGCAACCCGGATGCGCGCCGAGAGACACGCGCTGCAGTCGGCGCAAGTCGGGCGGTAGAGCACATTCTGCGACCGGCGAAACCCCTGTTTCGACAGGCTGTCATTCAGCTGATTGGCGTTTTCGCCTTGCAAAGATGTGAAAAGCTTTCGCTCCATCCGGCCCTCGAGATAGGGGCAGGGCTGAGGGGCCGTCACGTAAAACTGCGGCGCTAAAGGGAGGGAGTGACGCATGGGGTGGACTTACGATGAATTCACGAAGGACGGGTTAACAGCTTGATCAAAAAGGTAGCAACTCCGTTGCCATTCGCCAAGGGGGACATGTAGAAAAGCCGTCCGGATGCGACAAAGGGAGCCAAACGGCCCCCATTTGCCTGAAATTTGAAACTGTTTGGGCGCTACCAAGGGCGCTTTTCGCCGGACCCAGTTCAGTAACTCGACGGACGGTTGATCGCGGCTGTGCCGAGGATCAGGTCGGTCAGGCCCTGCGCACGCGCGGTGGTGGCCATGAGGACGACGGAGACGACCTGCAAAATCCCCACCGAACACCAGACAGTAAACAGTGTGGTGTGCAGCGCGGCCATTCCCAGATCGAAGCGCGCGCCATTGCGGTCGCGGAACTCGATACCCATGAGGCGCATCCCCCAGGTCGCCGATCCGTTGGCGATGGTGATCACCCGATAGGCGAAGCTCACCACGGCTACGAGGAAGGGGAAAAAGAAGATGCCGGTGAAAGCGGTGAAAGGCACGATGAGTGCGGCAATCACCACACCGATGATCAAGTCGACCAGAAAGGCCAGCGCACGTTTGGTGGCCACCATATCGTAAAAGGCGGACTGGCGGTCGGGGTCGGGAAGGCCCCAGTGGATTTCGTCACGGCTGTCGCCAAATCTGTCTTCGGGCATCATCATACTCATTGTCCTGTCTCCTATGTGGGCAAGCCCCGCCTGCGATACAAGTGGGGCTCGCTTGAGGATTACTCGTTCTCTTTTTTCTCGGACGCGTCGGCCTCGGCGTGCTCCTCGGTGGCTCGTTTGGCGCGGTCGTTCATGAACTGGTCGAACTCGGCCTTGTCCTTGGCGGCGCGAAGACGCTCGAGGAAGGTTTCGAACTGGTCCTGTTCCTCTTCGAGGCGGCGCAGGGTTTCTTCTTTATAGGCGTCGAAAGCCGTGTTGCCGGACGACCGCGTTGCGGCGTGCGCTGTGCGGAAGCGGTTGCGGGACATTTGGCGACCACGCGGGCCGAATTCAGAACGGTGTTTGCAAGCGAACATTCTTTTGCTCCAGATCATATAAGCGAGAAGGGCGAGGCCGACGGGCCAGACAAAGATAAAGCCAAGGACCATAGCCGCGATCCAGGCGCCTTTGCCCTTGTCGTCAAGCCAGGCCTCAGCGCGGCGAAACCAGCTCTGTGCGGTCCCGGCGGGGGCGTAAGTGGAGGCGACATGGGTCATTTGGGGTTCCCTTTCGAAGAAGTGAGGTTTGTGTTTCGGTTGATGTGAATGCTTTTCACATTACCAAGATGGGAGGCTTGTATCTGTCGCGCAAGGGGTAATGTGAATGTTTTTTACATTAGTTGGAAATACTCTTTTTTCCCAAATGGTTGTGGAGCTTAATTTGTGGGGGAGGGTAGGTCCAAAATTCCCCCGGTTGCGAATCTGCAACGTAAATATGGTTTTGAGAACTTGCGGAATTTAATGTCTTGAACCCGCTGACGCGTTCTCTATTTCTGACCGAACGTTAAAAAGTACATATCGTTATCAGGAGTATGAGTATGTCCCGTGCAATCGCATTTGGCTTGGCCGCCACCTTTATTGCAACCGCCGCCACCGCAGGGTCCTATGACCCGGCCGTCGAAACCCCCGCAGTCATCGCGCCGGCTAAAGCTGCCGTCGATACATCCTGGGCCGGGTTTTACGGCGGTGTCTCCGCCAACATGATGAGCGGCGATTTTGACACCAATGCCCCCGTCATGGGCGGCCTGCCGGAGATGGATGACAGCACCGCCGCCGGCCTCTTCGTCGGTTACAACTGGCAGATCAACAATATCGTCTTCGGTGGTGAGCTTGACTACATGGCGCTCGATGCCGGCTTTGACGGTGCGGCCCCCGGGGTCAAGCAGGACGAGGTTCTCGAGCTGCGCGGTCGTCTTGGCTACAGCTTCGGCAATATCTTGGCCTATGGTTTTGTCGGCTACGCGCAGTCCGAGATTTCCGGTCCGACGCCGACCGGCTCTGTGTCCCTCGATGAAGACGGCATTGCCTACGGTCTTGGCGCCGATATGCTGATCAAGGAGAATTTCCTCGTGGGTCTCGAATGGTCCCGTCGTGAGTTGACATATGACGTGATGGGGTCGTCTTACGAAGCAGGTCCGGATGTGGATTCCATCTCCCTGCGTTTGGGCTATAAATTCTGAGTTTTCGCAAAAACTGAGACAGGGGAACGGCCGCTCGAAAGAGGGGCCGTTTTTTTACGCAAGTCCCTCATGAGTGACCTTTCAGTTGAACGTCCGGAGTATCGTCTTGCTAGGTGGCATACCGTGGTGACGTCTGAGATAAGGTTCTGCCCATGCCCGATAAAATTCTATCTAAAATTGGCAATTGCCGCTGCGGCGCTGTTGAGATCGAAGTTTCTCAAGCGCCGGTGATGACCGCGGCCTGTCATTGCACGGGCTGTCAGAAAATGAGTGCGAGCGCGTTTTCTCTGACGGCCATGGTGCCTGCCGAGGGCTTTCGCGTTGCAAAGGGCGAGGTGGTCAAAGGTGGTGCCAAAGGGCCCGATCTCGACCATTATTGCTGTCCGAATTGCATGACATGGATGTTCACCCGCATCACCGGCTTTGACGCGCTCGTCAATATTCGCCCGACGCTGTTCGACCTGTCGGACTCGGATGTCATGGGCTGGGCCACGCCCTTTATCGAGACTATGTTGGCGAACAAGCTGCCCTGGGCCGACACGCCTGCGCCGCATAAATTCGACGCTATGCCGGAGATGGACAGCTTCCCCACATTGCTCGCCGCTTTTGCGCAGCGGGCTCTCTAACTGGGGCAGGGGCGAGACGTTTCGGGATTAGCCCTCCACAGCCAATCCGGCCAGCTCAAGACAGAGCTCGGTCGCCAGCGCCATATCCTGCACCGAAATCCACTCCAAAGGGCCGTGGATGTTTTGCATGCCTGTAAAGAGGTTCGGCGTCGGCACCCCCATTTCGGTCAGCCGCGACCCATCCGTGCCGCCCCGGATCGGCACGGACATTGGCTCGATCCCAAGCGCGCGACAGGCGTCCCGCGCCAGATCGACGGGCGTCATATCCTCCTCCAGCCAATAGCGCATGTTGCGGTATTGCGGCGTGACTGTGCAGGTGATCTCGGCACGCGGCTCAGTGGCCGCCACCGCCTCGCAGACCTTGCGCACAATCTCGCCTTTCTCGGCGAGGCCCTCGCGTTCGAAATCCCGCAAGATCAGTGAGATTTTCATCTCCGATGAGCCGCCCACCATATCGGTTGCGTGGATGAAGCCCTCGTGGCCGTCTGTGGTCTCCGGCACCATGACCGATTGCGGCAGGGTCTGGATGATTTTGGACGCCAAATGAATGGCATTCACCAGCTTGTCCTTGGCGTGTCCCGGGTGGATCGAGACGCCTTTGACCACGATTTCGGCGCCATCGGCCGAGAAGGTCTCGTAGACGATCTCGCCCACCTCGCCACCGTCGAAGGTATAGGCGAAATCGGCGGCCAGATCTTTCGGCAGGGCCGCATCGACACCGCGCCCGATCTCCTCATCCGGGGTAAAGGCAATGCGCAGCGGCGGGTGTTTGATCTCAGGGTTGGCTAATAGATGTCGCGCCGCCGTCATGATGATCGCCACGCCTGCCTTGTCGTCGCCACCCAAGAGCGTGGTGCCCGAGGCAGTGATGATGTCATGTCCCTGTTTTTCTGCGAGATAGGGAAATTCGGTGGGCGAGAGGATCAGTTCGGCATTGTCCGGATAGGTGATGTCACCGCCGTTATAGCCCTTGATCACGCGGGGTTTCACACCCGTTGCGTTGAACTGTGGTGCGGTGTCGACATGGGCCAAAAATCCGACGGTTGGACCCGCGGCAGTGCCGGGAATGGTGGCAAGAACCGTGCCATACTCTGTGATCTCAACATCCTCCGCGCCGATCTCTGTCAACTCCGCCTCCAACAGCCTCAGCATGTCATATTGCCGCGCGGTGCTGGGAGAGCTTTGAGAATTCGCATCGCTTTGACTGTCGATCGCGGCGTAGCGCATCAAACGGGTTTCAAGTTCGTCATCAAAGCGGGTTTGGCTGTCCTGTGGCATCGTCAGTCCTTTGTCTTTGCGCCCAGAGGGCGCGTCTTGGTTCAAAGAGTCAAGGCGCACCCCTGCGCAGGCCTTTTGCGTCCGAAGGCGTAGGTCGAATGGGCTTGCACTCCGGGTCAAAAATCCGCTCTTTTAAGGCAGTTGGAGGAACAGTCATGACGTTTGAATCCCGGATCACCCGAAGCCCGCGCGCCTATGAACCAGAACGCGGCGCGGAAGCCCGTGCGGCCTTGCCTGCGGTGACCGGTGCCGTGGCGGATGTGATAGAAGGCGCGGCAGGATCGGCGCCTTACTTACATGGTTTGATCTTGAAAGAGGCAGAGTGGTTGACCGACGCGCTCGACGCCCCGGAAGCGGCGCTCAAGGCCGAAATCGCCCGTATTGAGGCGCTGCCCTTCGATCAGATCAACGCTGGACTAAGACAGGCCAAGCGCCGCGTGGCGCTTTTGTCGGCGCTGTGCGATGTGGCGGGCGTCTGGGGGCTGTTCGAAGTTACCGGCGCGCTGTCGCTCTTGGCCGACCGCGCTACCCATGTGGCGATCCGGGCGCATGTGGCGCGCGAGATTACACGCGGCAAAATCCCCGGCCAAACCGAAGACGACATTGAAAGCTGTGGTGGCATGTTCGCGATCGCCATGGGCAAACACGGGGCGGGGGAATTGAATTATTCCTCCGATATTGACCTGATTTGCCTCTTTGATGAGAGCCGTTTCGATGGCATCGACCGGATGGAGGCCCGCGCGGGTTTCATTCGCGCAACGCGCAAGGCAATGGCGACGCTCTCGGATCTGACCGGTGAGGGTTATGTCTTCCGCACCGATCTTCGCCTGCGGCCCGATCCGTCGGTGACGCCCGTCTGTTTCGCGATGGATGCCGCCGAGCGGTATTACGAAAGCGTTGGGCGCACCTGGGAGCGCGCGGCCTATATCAAGGCCCGCACCTGTGCCGGTGACATGGAGGCTGGCGCGCGGTTTTTGAAGGATATGACGCCTTTCGTGTGGCGCAAGCACCTCGATTTTAACGCCATTCGCGAGACGCATGACATGCGGCTGAAAATCCGCGCGCACAAAGGTCTCGGTGGCGCGCTCTGCCTCGAAGGCCACAATATGAAATTGGGCTATGGCGGCATCCGCGAGATCGAGTTCTTCGCTCAGACCCGACAGTTGATCGCGGGCGGGCGCGACCCCGATCTGCGGCTGCGTGAAACCGTGCCGGCGCTCAAGGTGCTGGCGGAAAAGGGCTGGGTGGAGGATGAGGTCGCCGCGACGCTCAGCACTGATTACATCGCCCATCGCGAGGTCGAGCACCGGCTCCAGATGCTGCGCGATCAACAGACCCACAGCCTGCCGACCTCGCCCGAAGAATTCGACCGGCTGGCCGCTTTGATGGGGACGACAGTGCCCGAAATGCGCGCCGAGATCGCCGAGCGCTGCGAACGGGTCAACGCGCTGACCGAGGATTTCTTTGCGCCGGGGGACGCCGCCCCTGCGCCGGAGCTTTCGGCGGAAGAGGCTGAGATCACCGCACGCTGGTCGACCTATCCCTGCCTGCGGACAACGCGGGCGCAGGAGATTTTCACCCGCCTCAAACCCGAACTTTTGCGCC
This sequence comes from Celeribacter sp. PS-C1, assembly GCF_019429625.1. Taxonomy (GTDB): domain Bacteria; phylum Pseudomonadota; class Alphaproteobacteria; order Rhodobacterales; family Rhodobacteraceae; genus Celeribacter. The sequence continues at coordinate 343,897 of NZ_JAHXRW010000003.1, read as the reverse complement.
GTATCCAGAACCTCGATAAACCGTCAGAGGCGCTCGCGCATCTCGACGGCTTTCTCAAGGGCTTGCCGTCTGGCGTGCAGCTTTTCGCGCTTTTCGAGGCCAATCCGCAACTCATCGATCTGATCCTCGACATCGTCTCTACCGCGCCGCATCTGGCGCGCTACCTGTCGCGCAATGCCAGCGTTCTGGATGCGGTGATCGGCGGCGGATTCTTTGCGCCTTGGCCGGGGCGCGAGGCCCTGATCGCGGATTTGGCCAAGCATTTGGAAGAGGCGGGGGATTATGAACGTCAACTCGACGTCTGTCGCCGTTGGGCCAAGGAATGGCATTTCCGCGTCGGCGTCCATCAATTGCGCGATCTGATCACAGCCGACCAGGCGGGCGCGCAATATTGCGATGTCGCGGCGGCCTGTGTGGCCGCGCTTTACCCGCCCGTCGTGGCGGAGTTTTCCCGCAAACATGGCACGCCTCCGGGGCGTGGCGCGATGGTTTTGGGGATGGGGTCCTTGGGCGCAGGGCGGCTGACGGCGGCCTCTGATCTCGACATGATCGTGATCTATGACGCAGGAGGCGTGGAAGCCTCCGAGGGGCGCAAGCCTTTGCCGTCGCGCACATATTATGCCCGTCTGACCCAAGCGCTTATAACCGCGATCACCACCCAGACCGCCGAAGGACGGCTCTACGAGGTCGATATGCGGCTTCGTCCGTCGGGCAAACAGGGGCCGGTGGCAACCTCGTTTGAGAGCTTCATGAGCTATCAGAAGACCGAGGCTTGGGTCTGGGAACATCTCGCGTTGACGCGGGGACGGGCGCTGGCGGGGGATTCAGACCTGATGTGCGGTGTGGAAGATTTCCGCACCGATCTGATTGCGGACCTGCGAGACGAGGCCCGCATTCGCCAAGAAACCCGCGAGATGCGCGAGCGATTGGCCGAGGCCAAACCTGGCAGCGATTGGGACCCGAAAAACGGTCCCGGTCGGATGATGGACATCGAGCTTTTGGCCGAAACCGCCGCCCTTTTGGCGGGCAGCGCGGAGCAGGACATCTATGCGCAACTGGGCGCTGGACGGGCGGCGAAGTGGCTGACGGGCGATGAATATGCGTTGCTGGTCGAAACCTATCGCCTGATGTGGCGACTGCAATCGGCAGCACGGCTTTTGACCGGCGAAAAGCTGGACCCGGAAGCTATAGGCGCGGGTGGGCGCGACTTTTTGCGCCGCTCGAACGGGGCGGTGTCGATGGAAGCCTTGTCCGAAGAGCTGCGCAGCCGGGCGGAAGCCGCAGCCCGCGTGATTTCTGAGGTGCTGGACCGGGCCGTGTCGAGGTCGTGACAGGATGACTGCTGACCCGTTTCCTCCGGATTTTCCTGCCGTGGATCAGGCGATTGATCCAGAGGGGATGATCTTGGCCGCCTATCGCGACGCGGCCATGGGGATTGAAGAGGCGCGGGCGGTTTATCTCGACTGGGCGTTCCGGCTTGGCCCGCGTGTTTCAACGGGCACTGCGATCCGGCGGCTCTTGGCGCTCTATGCGCCGCAGGCAGGGGCAGATCATCCGATGAGCCATGTGCTGCGCGAAGGATTGAAACGCACGCAGCAGGCCGTGCCGCGTGCTTGGGAAGGGTAGGTGACCGCCTTAGCGGGGCAGTTGCGAGGCCTCGCGGGCGAGCTCTTCGATGGCTTTCCAATCGCCTTTTTCCACCAGATCAGCGGGAGCGACCCAGCTTCCGCCCACGCAGAGCGTGTTCGACAGCGACAGGTAATCATTGGCGTTCTTGAGAGATACGCCGCCCGTTGGGCAGAATTTCATCTGCGGCAGGGGCGCGCCGATGGCTTTGAGCGCAGGCGCGCCACCATTGGCCTCGGCGGGGAAGAATTTCGCAACCGTATAGCCGCGCTCCAACAGGCGCATGACATCCGATGCCGTCGAAGTCCCGGCTAGAAGCGGCAAATCGGCGGCTTCGCAGGCGTCCAAAAGCGTATCCGTCGCGCCCGGGGACACGCCAAAGGTGGCGCCTGCTGCAATGGCGTTCTTCACATCCTCTGGCGTCAAAAGCGTGCCGGCGCCGACAACGCCGCCTTCGACCTTGGACATTTCGCGGATCACATCCAGCGCAACCGGCGTGCGGAGCGTGACTTCCAGCGCAGGCAAACCGCCCGCGACCAAAGCCTCGGCCAAGGGGCGGGCATGGGCCACGTCCTTGACGACAAGCACGGGGATGACGGGGGCGAGGCCACAGACCTCTGCGGATTTCAGGCTGGCGTCCTGCGGGGTCATGATCGGTCTCCAGTGGGCTGTTGGGGTATGTGTTCGGTGTGTATGTGTTTGTTAGCGCTAAATGCGCTGCAGGGAAAGCCCTGATACATGCCATCTCATGTCTCAGCCTCTCAGCCTGAGCGATTTTGTCAAGCCACCCCCGCGGGGCTTGTCACGTGCGCGCGCCCTCTTAGATCAGCGCGACAGAGACGCACAGATCAAACATGGCAAACGAGCCGTGCGAGACCTTCATGCCAAAACACTCCAAACCCGTTGGGAGCGCAGATATGACTGCACCGATGAAGATACCGACTGAAACGCTATTCCGTCCCTTTACCTATAAGGGCCTCACACTCAAAAACCGCATCGTCATGGCGCCAATGACGCGGAGCATGACGGACGGGGGCATTCCCGGTCCGGACAATGCCGCCTATTACGCCCGCCGTGCGTCCCATGAAGTGGGGCTGATCCTCTCCGAAGGGACAGTGATCGACCGCCCGGCCTCGCGAAACGATCCGGGCATTCCGTTCTTTCATGGCCCCGAGGCCCTGTCGGGGTGGAACCGGGTGATCGACGCGGTTCACGCCGAGGGCGGCAAGATGGGGCCGCAGATCTGGCACACCGGCTCGACCCGCGCGGGCAAATGGGAGCCGGAGGCGCCGGTGGAGAGCCCCTCCGCTTTGGTTGGTCCGGACGATCCGCGCGGTGTCGCGATGTCCGAGGCCGACATCGAGGCCGCGATTGCCGCCTATGCAGAGGCCGCCAAGGCGGCGAAAGAACTGGGCTTTGACGTGGCCGAGCTGCACGGCGCGCATGGCTATCTCATTGACCAGTTCTTCTGGGCGGGCACCAACCTGCGCGACGATCATTGGGGGGGCGCCACGATCGAAGAGCGCTCGCGGTTTGGCGTCGCCGTGGTGAAGGCAGTGCGCGAGGCCGTCGGACCGGATTTCCCGATCATCCTGCGCCTCAGCCAATGGAAACAACAGGATTACGGCGTGAAACTCGCCGCCGATCCGGCGGAGATGGAGCGCTGGCTTGCGCCTCTGGTCGAGGCCGGTGTCGACATTCTGCACTGTTCGCAGCGTCGGTTCTGGGAGCCGGAATTCCCCGAGATCGACGGCGGCGAAGAGGGGCTGAACTTTGCCGGTTGGGCCAAGAAAATCACGGGCGTGCCGACGATTTCCGTCGGCTCCGTGGGGTTGTCGGGGGAATTCCTCGCGGCCTTCGGCGGCGAAAGCTCAAAGGTGACGCCGCTCGACAATCTGGTGAAACGGATGGAGGCGGAGGAGTTCGATCTGATCGCCGTAGGCCGCGCGCTTTTGTCGGATTACGCCTGGGCCGAAAAGGTCAAACGCGGCGCGATGGATGAGCTGAGCGGGTTTAATCCGGCGGCTTTGGCGCAATTGCTGTAAGCGCTCACAAATGGAAACGCCCGCCAAAACGGCGGGCGTTTTTGTCTCAGAACAGGGAGCACGCCCCTTCGGTCGCGGGACCGGCGTTGCGGCGGAAGGTTTCGAACAGCTCGCGGCCCATGCCGACCGTGTTGGCCGTCAGGTCGACGGTCACCGCCTCGCGCGCCTCAAAGCCGTCTTCGAGCACGGTCAAAACACCATTGGTGGCATCGACGCGCACCAGGTCGCCGTCTTTGAGTTTCGCAATCGGACCGCCGGTGACGGCCTCGGGTGAGACGTGGATGCAGGCGGGGACTTTGCCCGAGGCGCCGGACATCCGCCCGTCGGTCACCAGCGCCACTTTGAGGCCGCGATCCTGCAACACCGCAAGCGTCGGTGTCAGCGAATGCAGTTCTGGCATGCCATTGGCGCGCGGTCCTTGAAAACGGACGACGACCACGGTGTCCTCGGTAAATTCGCCTTTCTGGAAGGCGGTTTTGACGTCATGCTGATCGTGGAAAATCCGCGCTTTTGCCTCGACCACATGGTGTTCGGGCTTGACGGCGGAGACCTTCATCACACCACGGCCCAGATTGCCTTTCAGCTCTTTGAGGCCGCCTGATTTCTGGAACGGGTCAGAAGCGGGGCGGACGATTTTGTCGTTCACCGTCTCATGTGTTGGCTGCTCGAAAGTGAGCACACCTTCGCGCAATTTCGGCTCTTTGGTATAGAGCGACAGGCCGGTGCCTGCGACGGTTTTGACGTCTTCATGCAAGAGACCCACGGAGAGCAATTCCCCCACCAGATAGCCAAGGCCGCCTGCGGCGTGGAAATGGTTCACATCGGCGAGACCGTTCGGATAGACCTTGGCGAGCAGGGGAACCGCGTCGGAAATCTGGGAGAAATCTTCCAGATCCAGAATGATCCCGGCGGCGCGGGCCATGGCGGGCAGGTGCAGCACGAGGTTGGTCGAGCCGCCCGTCGCCATCAACCCGACGATGCCGTTCACAAAGGCTTTCTCGTCCAAAATGGCACCCACAGGCGTGTATTCATTGCCAAATGCGGTGATCTGAAGCGCGCGTTTGGTGGCTTCACGCGTCAGCGCATCGCGCAGTTCCGTGCCCGGATTGACGAAAGACGCGCCGGGCAGGTGCAGGCCCATGATTTCCATCAGCATCTGGTTCGAATTCGCCGTGCCGTAGAAGGTGCAAGTGCCCTGACCGTGATAGGCCTTCATCTCGCTATCCATCAGCTCGCGACGGGTGATCTCTCCGGTGGCGAATTTCTGGCGCACCTTTGCCTTCTCATCATTGGTGATGCCCGAGGTCATCGGACCTGCCGGGATGAACACGGTGGGGACATGGCCATAAGCAGCGGCGGCCATGATGAGACCCGGCACGATCTTGTCGCAAACACCCATGTAGAGTGCTGCGTCAAAGCAATTGTGCGACATGCCGATGGAGGCCGACAGCGCGATGGTGTCACGCGAAAACAGCGACAGCTCCATGCCCGTTTGCCCCTGTGTCACGCCGTCACACATGGCGGGAACGCCGCCTGCGACCTGTGCCGTGGCGCCCGACGCGCGGGCAACCTCGCGGACGATCTCGGGGTAGTGCTCATAGGGCTTATGCGCCGAAAGCATGTCGTTATAGGCGGTGATGATGCCGATATTGGGCGCCCGCCCGTCGGCCAGCACTTCTTTGTCGTCGCCCATTGCAGCATAGGCGTGGGCCTGATTGCCGCAGGAAAGATGCGCGCGCACGGGGCCTTGCTCCGCCGCCTCATTGATGCGAGCGAGATAGGCCTCGCGGGTGGGTTTCGACCGTTCGATGATGCGTTGGGTGACGTCTGCGATCTGGGGGGCGATCTGGCTGTTCACGGCTTTGCCTTTTGCTTGGGTGGTGGTCTGATGGGGGAATATCTTTTAGCAAATAAAGAGTTTGGGAGTTGCGCGACGCTACTTTCGTGCGTCGCGCCACTTTCGGAAAGTGTATGAGTTAGCGCTAACCTATCAAGTCTCCCTTAAAATGTCCACCTGTCTCCTGCGCTGCATTTCCCGCCATGCTGCAAGCGCATGGGGGTTGCTGCAGATGCATAACGGGTCTTCCGCTTTGGCACTCGTCTGCGTCAGGCGTTTTGACCTATATTGATGACATCGGGAGGATCAACGCAAACCGGCTTTGTCACGACAGGCCAAAACAGAACACGGCCACGTAACAACGCCGCCAAACAGGCACTCAGCCGAGAGGCTGAAGACAACGCAAAGGTGATCCTATGACCAAGACGACTGAAGGTTTTATCGACATGACCGCAATCGAAAAAGAAGCCCGCCAAATGCGCGCAGAAATCATGCGCTCCGTCGTGCGCAGCGCAGGCCAATGGCTGCGTGCTCGCCTTCACGGCGGCCGGGCTGCCGAACTGGCCTAAGATGGGCTGTAGCGTGGCCTGACCTATTGACGGGCTGCGAGAAGACATTGCGATATCATACGAAAATCCCGGAAATGTTCCGGGATTTTCGCATTTTGGCCCTATTTAAACGATTTGTTAACGCGTAAATGAGTGGGCGTGCCCGTTCACCTAAAGAGAAAATATCAAGGTCCGTTATGACTGTTCTGAATGTTCAAAAGTCCACCAAAATCGCCGCAGCTCTGTTGATCGCCGTTGCCACAAGCGCCTGTACGACACAATCCACATCGCACGCTACCTCACGGGCCATTACGCTCGGCGGTGCAAGCGCCGGTGCGGCAATGGTTGCGCCAGATTTCCGTGTCACCAAGGTGAATGTGACCGTTCCTGAGACGCTGACCGTTTCGGAAGCCAATACCATCAAACCGCGCGCGGATATCGTTTGGCGCGAAGATCCCTACGGTGATCGCTATGCACGCTACGAACAGGTCAAAGCGGTAATGGAGGCTGGCCTGAACTCCGGCGCAGCAGCGCTCAAGGGCCAGAGAGCGATTGTGCTTGACGTGGAAATGGTGCGCTTCCATGCGCAAACCGAACGTGTGCGCTATTCCAGCCTCCCGTCGAGACATGAGATCGAATTCCTTCTGACCGTGCGCGATGCCCAGACGGGGGACGTGATCGTTCCGTCCCATTTGGTCAATGCCACCTTTGACGCCTTTGGCGGCGATGCCGCGGTCGCGGCGGACCGTGCTGGCATCACGCAGAAACAGCGGATCGGCGAGCATCTCGCGGGCGTGATCCTGTCGGAGCTGTCGAAACCGATTGCTTTGTAAATCGTCGCGCGATCCCTCTTTCTAAGAGGCCAGAACAGCGCTAAGAGGGCTCTTATGACAGAGCCCTCTTTTTCTTTTCCGACCATCCGCCTCAAACCCAAAGCCAACGCCCGGGCGATCCGCCACGGCGCACCTTGGGTCTATGACAACGAGCTGGTCACCGACCGCCGCACCAAATCCATCGCGCCGGGCACCATCGCCCGGCTCGAAGATGCCGACCGAAATTTCCTCGCCCTCGTGGCGGTCAATCCGAACTCGCGCATTTTTGGCCGGGTTCTGGACCGCGCCGAGGAGGCCGAGATCGACACAGCGTGGTTTGCTTCGAAACTTGCGACTGCCTTGGCGCATCGCGAGACGCTGTTCGATCAGCCGTTCTATCGCTTGATCCATGCCGAGGCCGATGGCTTGCCGGGCGTGGTGATTGACCGCTTCGGCGACACTTGCGTCGTGCAACCCAACGCCGCTTGGGCTGATGTCTTGATCGAACCGCTGGCTGAGGCCCTGCGTCAGGTGACAGGCGTCACTACCGTGGTGATGAACGGCACGGGGCGGGCGCGTGGCCTTGAGGGGCTTGACGAGAAGACCGAAATTCTCTGCGGCGCTGTGGACGATCTGATCCCGGTGCCGATGAATGGCGCGACCTATATGGCGGATCTGATGGGCGGCCAGAAAACAGGGTTGTTCTACGATCAGCGCCCGAACCATGCCTTTGCGCAGCGTCTTGTTGCGGGCAAAAAGGTGCTCGATGTGTTCTCACATGTGGGTGGTTTCGCACTCGCGTCTCTCGCGGGTGGTGCGGCCTCGGCGCTTTCGGTTGACAGCTCTGCCGCCGCCTTGGAGCTGGCTGAAAAAGGCGCCGCAGCCATGGGCAAGTCAGACGCCTTCGCGACCCGCAAAGGCGATGCCTTCGATGTGCTGGCCGCTTTGGCGGAGGAGGGCGAGACATTCGACGTGGTGATCTGCGATCCGCCCGCCTTTGCCCCCTCGAAACCCGCTTTGGAAAAGGGCTTGCGCGCCTATGAGCGCGTCGCGCGGATGGCCGCGCCTCTGGTGCGTGAGGGCGGCTATCTCGGCCTCTGCTCCTGTTCGCATGCCGCCGACCTGGACAGCTTCCGCACCGCCTGCAACCGCGGGATCGGGCGTGGTGTCGGTCATCTGGGCCGCTCTGCGCAGCTTATCCACACGGGCTTTGCCGGGGCCGACCATCCGCTGATGCCGCAGCTCGCGGAAAGCGGCTACCTTAAGGCGCTGTTCTACCGGGTCCTGCCTTGAAAGTTCTGTTAGATGCCTGCGTGCTTTACCCGACGGTGATGCGCGAGGTGCTTTTGGGCGTCGCCAAGCGTGGGCTCTACACACCTCTCTGGTCGGCGCGCATCTTGGAAGAATGGGCGCGCGCTGCCCGCAAACTTGGTCCCGGTGGCGAAGCACAGGCGCGCGGCGAGGTGGCGCTCACGCGTGCGGCTTTCCCAAGGGCAGAAGTCAAAGAACACAAGGGCTTGGAAGCTCGTCTTTATCTCACGGACGAGAATGACATCCATGTGTTGGCCGCTGCGATTGCCGGTGGCGCTGAGGCGATTGTCACCATGAACGCGCAGGATTTTCCGCGTCATGTTCTGGCCGAGGAAGGGCTTGAACGCTGGGATCCGGACGGGTTTCTCTGGCGGCTTTGGTCCGACCACCCCGAGGCCGTGGCAGAGGCCGTCGAAGAAGTGCGCCAAGAGGCCGAGCGGCTGTCGGGTGAGACGTGGGATGCGCGACGTCTGATGAAAAAAGCGCGGCTTCCGAGGCTGGGTAAGGCGCTTAGCTGAGTCGCTTCACGACCATTTCGCCTCATTGGCCTCGATGGCTTTGATCCGTTCTTCGGTCTTGGGATGACTCATCAGCCAAGCGGGCGTCGAGGCGCCATGTGCTCCCGTGAGTTTCGGCAGTTTTTCGAAGAGTGATTTCTGCGGTTCGGTGCCGATCCCGGCCTTGATCAAAAGCGCCGTGGCATAGGCGTCGGCCTCGTATTCATCCGAGCGCGACATCCGCGCAGCCAAGAGCTGTGTCAGCCAAGCGGCGATATAGCCGCCTATGAAGGGGATGAAGCGCGATAGGATCATAGCTAGCGCCGTACGCAGCGCGTTCTGACCGGAAAAGTCGATCATCCGACGTTTGGAATGGCCCAAGGCGACGTGGCCCAGCTCATGCGCAATGACTGAGGCCATTTCCGCGTCGGAGATCTGACCCGCGCGAAACTTTTCGTAAAAGCCACGCGTGATATAGACTTTGCCATCGGGTGCAGCGAGGCCGTTCACGGGGTCGATTTCATAGAGAAATACGCGCACACGCGGCAGATCGAGCGCCCGCGCCAGTTGCGCGAATACGCGGTTCAGAGCGGGGTCGGCCAGCTCGGACGAATGCGCTTCTAGCTCCCGAATGGTGCGCCGGACCGAAAAGCGGTACATCACGAAGCCCAACAGAAGGGCAAGAAGGATGGGCGTGAATCTCAACATGATTTGAATATGGGGGCGAGGGAGGGCGTCGCCAAGGTTTAACGACCGAGGATTTTCATGCCGCGATCAAGGCCCTCAAGCGTCATTGGCACCATGCGATCCTCGAAAATCTCGCGGATCATGGCGATGGATTGCGTGTAGTTCCAATGGGTCTCCGGCACCGGATTGAGCCAGAGGTGATCGGGCCAGGTTTCTCCTGCGCGGGTGAGCCAAGTCGCGCCTGATTCCTCGTTCCAATGCTCATTGGCGCCGCCGGGGATCGCGATTTCATAGGGAGACATCGAGGCATCGCCTACAAAAATCACTTTGTAATCCTTGCCATAGGTGTTCATCACCTCACGCGTCGGGATTTTCTCGCCCCAGCGCCGGATGTTGTCGCGCCAGACGCCTTCGTAGAGGCAATTGTGGAAATAGTAATATTCGAGGTGCTTGAATTCGCTGCGCGCTGCGGAAAACAGTTCTTCGACCACCTTGATATGATCGTCCATCGAGCCGCCGACATCGAAAAACATCAGGACTTTCACCGCATTGTGTCGCTCGGGGCGGGTTTTGACGTCAAGGTAACCGTGTTCAGCGGTCGACCGGATCGTGCCGTCGAGGTCGAGCTCTTCATGTGCACTGATACGTGCCCATTTGCGCAGGCGTTTCATCGCCAGCTTGATGTTGCGCGTGCCGATCTCGACCGTGTCGTCGAGATTTCGAAATTCCCTTTTGTCCCAGACTTTTACGGCCCGACGGTGACGTGACTCTTTTTGTCCGATCCGCACGCCTTCGGGATTGTAGCCATAGGCACCAAAGGGCGAGGTGCCACCGGTCCCGATCCATTTGTTGCCACCTTGATGCCTGCCTTTTTGCTCTTCGAGCCGCTGTTTGAGCGTCTCCATCAGCTTGTCGAAACCGCCCAAGGCTTCGATTTCGGCCATTTCTTCGGGGGAGAGATGTTTCTCCATCTCCTTGCGCAGCCAGTCCTCAGGTAAGTCGAGTGCATTTAACACATCACCTGAGGAGATTTCATCAAGGCCCTGAAAGGATTTTGAAAATGCGCGATCAAATCGGTCGAGGTGGCGCTCGTCCTTGACCATGGTGACTCGCGCAAGCAGATAGAAGTCTTCGATGTCATAGGTCGCAAGGCCGGCCTGCATGGCCTCGAGAAAGGACAAAAACTCCCTCAAGGAGACCGGCACGCCCTCATGGCGCAATGTCTCGAAGAAGGGCAGGAACATGGTTACACCATTCGATCGAAGATCACGCCAAGAAACAGGCCGACAATGCCGAACAGCAGCGCGTAAACGACCATATATTGCAGCCTATCGGCGCGGTCTCCGCCGCGTTTGGTGGCCAGCCGCCATCCCCAAATCCCACCGAGGAGGGTTAATACCAACCCGATCATAGTCTTGCTCCCTCACATTTTGCGCAGTCTCGGCAAGCCGCTATCGCACCAGAGAGGCGATTTCGGCGGCGCGTGTCCGGACCACGTCATCAGAGCCAAAGCCATAACGTGCCCAGCCGAGGCTGTCGAGCCGCACACTGCGGGCCTCGCTCGCACGACCGAGTTTGGCCAGCGCCTCGGCCTCTGTCATCATGAGAGAGGCAAGAAGGGCGGCGTTTTCGGCGTCACGTGCGGCAGAAATGGCGCTGGCGGAGATGTCATAGGCGGCTTCATAGCGGCCTTGGGACAGCGCCAAGGCGGAGAGCTGCATCGCGACATGGGCGGAGTGAAAGCGGGTTTCCGGGCGGGCGTCATAGATGCGTTTGGCCTCGGTCAGGGCCAGTTGGGCGCTCGCGCGGTCCGTGGCAATGGAAAGCCGCCCCAAGAGGAACCAAGAAAACCCTGCACGCGTGTCGCTCCAGCCTTGGGTGCGGGCGATGGCGACGGCGGTTTTGGCGGCCTGAAGGCGGGACGTCAGCGAGCCGTCGCCCATGGCGCCCATAGCGGCCTCGGTCCAGGCGCGTGGCGTGGGCTGAACCGGCGGCGTATACCCTGTGATGCCGCCGGGGTTGATCCGGGCGAGAATGCCGGGCAGGGCGCGGGCGACTTCCGCGCGGCTCATACCGGAGCGCAGTTCGGGCGCATAAGTGGCGCGCAAGATGAGCATGTCGAAGGGCGTCAGCACCGAATGGATGTTGTCGTCGTTGTAAACGGAATCAGGCAGGCGATAGAGGTCGTTGAGCGGCCCCAGCGCCTGAGCCAGTTCTTCGTGCAGGCAATCGCGGATTTCTTGGGGTGCGACATTGGTCGGGATGAAAATTGACAGGCGTTCGCGCGTTGTCACCTGAGTCCAGCTGAGCGCCGCGCGGCGGGCGTGTTTGAACTCGTCCCACCCAGAGACATTGGGCACGACGATACAGGCGGTGTTGGGCGCGCGGCGCGAGAGCTCGGCCTGTGTCAGCGTCTCGATGGTGATCGAGGCAGGTTGATTGGCGGGCACGCGGGCGATTGTGATCCCGGCCTCGCGATCGAGCCGCGTGAGCAAACGCGATAGGTCTTGTGTCAAGGAAACTGGCACAACGTCGCCGGTGACCCGCAGCGTGATCGGGCCTTCGAAGCGCGTGAAGCGGTCGAGCGTGGCTCCGGTTTCGAGCGCGAAACTCAGATCAAGAAAATCTCGCGAAATCGATGCGTTAGGGCGAGAAGTTTGTGCGATCTGCGTCTCGGAAAACACCTTCATTGGTGGCAGTTCGAGCATATCTGAGGCCGCGCGTGCGGAAGAACTCGTGCCGCTTTGGGGTGCGGACAGACATGCGCTCAGAACGGTCAGACTGCACATCAGAGCGCTAATCGGAATAAGGCGCCGCCGATTGTTTTTCGGCGCGGTTTCGGACTGTGCATGGGTCGTGTGACTTGGAAACATTCTGACCCTTTTCATCTGTTTCAATCCGGCCTGACCACGGCCTGACTGGCTGCAAGTCTAAGGCAGTCCCCAGAAACCGCCAAGCCGTTTCGGGGGGCGCATAGGTATCAGGTCGTAGATCAGCCGCGTTGATATTTGATGAAGGGCGTCAATTTCCCGATCCGGTCGTAGAGTTTACGCGCCGTTTCGTTGAAGTGCTGGGTCATCCAGTAGACGGTCGGTGTGCCGTTTTCGTCCGCAACCTGGTAAACGCCTTCGATCAGCGCGCGCCCTGCGCCGGTGCCGCGCGCAGCCTCGGAAACATAAAGGTCCTGAAGGTAGCAAACATTTTCGACGTTCCAGTTGTGAGCATGGAAGATGTAATGCACCAGACCGATCAATTCGCCGTCTTGTTCGGCCACCAAAGCTCCGCGCTCCTTGGCCGCCAGATTGGTGAGCCGCGCGAAGGTGGCGTCATAGATTTCTTGGCTCAGTTCGCTTTCGTAAAACGTCAGATAGGCGCGCCAGAGATCGTCCCATTGTGCGCGGTCTTCGGGGGTGAGGGGGCGGATGAGGGGCATGTCTGATCTCCTTGAAGCTGAATTCGAGCTACGGGGAACTGCGCCCTTGTGCAAGGTGATATGATGTCGAGGGGAAAACGACTGTGCCGATTTCCTGTCCGTTTCCAGTGCGGCGTGCCTAATTTTCAGGCGGGAGGCGGGCGGGGCGGTGACGCTTTGCTGATGTGTGAGCGATTTATCAGACGGGGCAATTCATCAAACTGTTAGACAGAGTGGTGAAGATACGCGAGCGACTGCAACGGAGTTCAAGATGACCCAAACCACCCCAGATGAAGCCCAGATCAGCGAAGCGGCCTATTTCATGTGGCTCGAAGAGGGCATGCCCGAGGGGCGCGATGAGGCGCATTGGTTGATGGCGGTTGAGGCGCTGAGCGTGCCGGAGACGGCACCTGCGAAGACACCACGCAAGCGCGCCGCACCCAAAACTGCTGCAAAGACAGCGGCGAAACCCGCGACGAAAACCGCCGCCAAGAAACCTGCCGCGAAAAAGCCCGCGGCAAAGACCACCACTGCCGCACGAAAACCGCGCGCCACGAAAGCGGCTCCGAAAGCGGAGTAAACCTTGAGGCGCGCTTAGCGCCTCTGGCCGCGTGCCAGAAATGCCAGACGTTCGAACAGGGCCACGTCCTGTTCGTTCTTCAACAGCGCACCATGAAGTTTCGGCAGGGCGTTCACCCCATCGCGTTTGAGATCCTCGGGCGACAGGTCTTCGGCCAACAACAGTTTGAGCCAGTCCAGCACTTCTGAGGTCGAGGGTTTCTTTTTCAACCCCTGCGTGTCGCGGATTTCGTAGAACTGTGTGAGTGCTGCGCTCAAAAGTTCCGATTTCAGTCCTGGAAAATGCACCTCGACGATCTGTTTCATCGTCTCTTGGTCGGGGAAACGGATGTAGTGAAAGAAACAGCGGCGCAGGAAGGCGTCCGGCAGTTCCTTTTCATTGTTCGAGGTGATGATCACAACGGGGCGTTGCCGTGCGGAGACCGTTTCGCCAGTCTCGTAGACATGGAAAGCCATCTTATCGAGTTCCTGCAACAGATCGTTCGGAAACTCGATGTCCGCCTTATCGATCTCGTCGATCAAAAGGACCACCTTGCTGTCGGCCTCAAAGGCCTGCCAAAGTTTCCCTTTTTTGATGTAGTGGCGCACGTCCTCGACGCGTGGATCGCCCAATTGGCTATCGCGCAGACGCGACACCGCGTCATATTCATAGAGGCCCTGTTGGGCGCGGGTGGTGGATTTGATGTTCCACTCGATCATCTCAAGGCCCAAGGCATTCGCGACCTGTCGCGCCAGTTCGGTTTTCCCGGTCCCCGGTTCGCCTTTCACAAGCAAAGGGCGTTCGAGCTGAATGGCGGCATTGACGGCCACGGTCAGGTCGTTCGGGGCGACATAACTGTCGGTGGATGCGAATTTCATCAAGGATTGCCCCCTGTTGTGCTGAGATTGAGCGAGATCATAACGCGAGGGGGGAAAGGTGCAATACGACAGAGATTGTGACGTGACATCCCCGATCAAACGGGGTAAACGGACCCCAATTGGAGGGCGCCTGATGGCTGACAATACTGAGACTGCGGCCGATGGCACGACAGAGGTGAGCACGATGAAGGCTGAGGTTTTCCTGGCTGATGATTACCGTCCCGCAGAGGACGAACCATTTATGAATGAGCGTCAGCTCGAATATTTCCGTCGCAAACTTTTGGCCTGGAAGGCAGAGCTTTTGGATGAAAGCCGCCACACCATCGAAGGCCTGCAAGACAGCACCCGCAACATCCCGGACATCACCGACCGTGCGTCTGAGGAAACCGACCGGGCGCTGGAGCTGCGCACCCGTGACCGTCAACGCAAACTGGTGACGAAAATCGATGCCGCGCTGCGCCGGATCGATGAGGGTGAATATGGCTATTGCGAAGTGACCGGCGAGCCGATCTCTCTCAAACGCCTCGATGCGCGTCCGATCGCCACGATGACCTTGGAGGCGCAAGAGCGTCACGAGCGTCGCGAAAAAGTGCATCGCGACGATTGATCCCGTCGGGATCGATTCCCTATCGGGATCGTGCGATGGTTGAGCGCGGTGCGTAAGAGGCCCTTGCGCCTCGCGGCAATTTGGCCCCGTGAGCCTGATGCATAAATGTGAGAAACACCGGGGGCAACTCTGGTGTTTTTTGTTTGTATGGACATGCTGGTGAAGGGAAACACATCATGCTGATCGGTCAGGATATTGCGGTTTTGGGCGCGGGTGTGGCTGGTCTTGCGGTGGCGCAGGCTTTGGCTTTGCGCGGTGCGTCCGTTACGCTTTACGAACAAGCGCCCGAGATCACCGAAGTGGGTGCCGGCCTGCAAATCAGTCCCAATGGCGCGTGTGTGCTCGCGGCTTTGGGCTTGGATGCGCCATCCCGCGCAATGCGGGCAAAGGGTGTTCAGCTGATGGACGGCTATTCGGGCCGCGAGGTGTTGCGCCTTGATTTCACTGCTGCCCGTCCCGATGCTGATTTTCTCCTGATGCACCGTGCTGATCTGATCGGTCTTTTGGAACAGGGCGTGCGCGCGCTCGACATCGAGATCCGCCTGTCACATAAGGTTGAACGCATTCACGGCGATGCGGACGGCGTGAAATTGCAGTTTGCCGATGGCTCCGAGGCGCGGCACGCGGTGGTTCTGGGGGCGGACGGGCTGCATTCGAAACTGCGCCCGATGCTCAACGGTCCCGCAAAGCCGTTCTTCACCGGCCAGACGGCTTGGCGCGCGACGGTGCCCGCGCTTGGGCATGAAGAGCCCATTGCGATGGTCCATATGGCGGCAGGGCGGCATGTGGTGACCTATCCTCTGCGTGACGGCAGCCTGATCAACATCGTCGCCGTCGAGGAGCGGTCCGATTGGGTCGAAGAGGGCTGGCATCACGCAGGCGATCCGGCGGAGCTGATGCGCAATTTCGCGAATTTCGGCCCCGGTGTGAAAGGTCTTTTGAGCCGAGTCGAAGAAGTCTCGCGCTGGGGGCTGTTCCGGCACCCGGTTGCGCTGCGCTGGCATTCGGAGCGGACGGCTTTGCTGGGCGATGCGGCCCATCCGACCCTGCCGTTTCTGGCGCAGGGGGCCAATATGGCGCTTGAGGATGCTTGGGTCTTGGCCGACTGTCTCGCGACCCTGCCTTTGGACGAGGCGCTGCCTGCCTATCAGGCGATCCGCCGTCCGCGCGTCACCCGCGTGATCGAGGCTGCAAATGCCAATGCGAAGAATTATCACTTGAAGGGCCCGAAGCGGTTTTTGGGCCATGCTGCGCTGCGGTTGGCCGGAAAGGTCGCGCCGAAACAGGCGGTGGAGCGATTTTCCTGGCTCTATGATTTCGATGTAACCAAGGGGAGCGTTTGAGCGCCTCCGGCGGGAGTATTTTTCGCAGCAAAGGAAACAAAAACGCCGCGCTTCTGAAAAGCGCGGCGTTTTGATGTTTTAGAAGGCGTCTCAGGCCTCTTCGAGGGCTTTCACGATGCCGGAGAAATCCGCTGCTTTGAGAGACGCGCCGCCCACCAGCGCGCCATCGACGTTGGAGGTGGCGAAAATCTCTGCCGCATTGCCGGGTTTCACCGAGCCGCCGTAAAGCAGCGGAATGCCATTCGCGCCGTCGCCATAGCGGTCCACGAGGGTTGCGCGCATGTCGTCATGCACTTCGGCGATCTGCTCAAGGGTGGGGATTTTGCCGGTGCCGATGGCCCAGACAGGTTCATAGGCGATCACCAGTTTCTCAAGGTCGACCGCATCGGGCAGAGAGGCGGAAAGCTGTTTGCGGATCACTCCGAGGGTCTCGCCCGCCTCGCGTTGCTCCAGCGTTTCGCCAACACAAACCACGGGGGCGAGCCCGGCCATGGTGGCGGCGATGGTTTTCTCAGCGACGATGTGATCGGTTTCTCCATGATCGGCGCGGCGCTCGGAGTGGCCGAGAATGACGTAATCGGCGCCCGCATCGACGAGCATCTCGGCGGAAATGTCGCCGGTGTGTGCGCCCGAGGCCTTCATGTGGCAATCCTGTCCGCCGACATCGACTTTCGATCCAAAGAGCGCGGCTGCCATCGGCGCGACAAGCGTGGCGGGCGGGCATAGGAGGATGTCGACTTTCGGCTCCGGGAACATCTCGGCCAGCGCGGTGGCTTCAGCGAGGCTGGCCTTGATGCCGTTCATTTTCCAATTTCCTGCCGCGAGTTTGCGTGCCTTTTGGGCGCTCATGCGGAATCCTCCTTATGCAAATTCCTCTGCATCATTGCAGCCTTACGGGTGCAGTCAAGCGCAGGTTGCCCGCGGAGATTGGTGGTTGCGCAAAAGGTTCGGTCTGGCTGCTTTTAAAGCGCATCCAAGGCCCGGCGCGCCCAAGCGCAGGCCTCTTGCGGATCATCCAACGCGGCCTCGGGCAGGGTCCAATAGTTCATGCCGCGCCCGTTCTCCATTTCGAACTTCACGCTGCCCTCTGCGGCCAGATCTTTGGCAAAATCGCCTCCGGCCTTGAGGTAAACGCGTCCATCTGTGGAGAGGATCGCAAAGATTTGCCCGTCGAAGTAGATCGACAGCCCGCCCATCATTTTACGATGGGTGAGCCCGCCCAGAGGGCCGAAAAGATCATAGATATAGGCGATGTCTTCGGCCGTTATAGCCATGATTTGACCGCCATTATTTGCTGGCGAGGCTTTCGTCGAATTTGATCGATTCACCGCAGCCGCATTCATCGACCACATTCGGGTTCTTGAACTTGAAACCGGACTCCAAGAGCGAGACTTGATAGTCGATTTCGGTGCCAAAGAGGAACATCTGCGCCATGGGCGCAATCATCACGCGCGCGCCGTCCTGTTCGACCAGCTCGTCCAGAGGGTCGATCTCGGAGACGTAGTCCATGGTGTATTCCATGCCCGCGCAGCCGCCCTTTTTGACGCCAATGCGCAGGCCCATGGAGCCGTCTTTCTCCATCAGTTTCGCGATTTGCGTGGCCGCAGCCGGGGTGATGGTCACCGCTTGTTTTCCGGGGATGCCGAACATGTGCGTGTCTCCTTTGAGAGCAATCTAGTCGTTCAGGGCTGAAATTCCAAGCGGGGGAAGCTGTGCGGCGATGAACAGCACCGCCAGCGTCACCGCGACGGCCCAGCCGAAGGACGCCAACGTGCCGATGATCACCCATTCGGCCTTTTTTCCTTCCTGCGCGGCCTCGAACCGCAACACGGATTTCGCGGCGACCAGAAAGCCGATGCCGCCGGGCATCTGGCCTATCAGCAGCAGGAAAATCAACCCGCGCTCCAGAAGGCCGATCCAGGAGCCGCCTTTGTCGAGGCTTTCTTCAATGGGGTTGGGGCCGAATTGCGCCATGAGTTTTCCCACGGCAAAGCCACCCGCGCGGGTGACGTAAATGGCGCCTGCAGCGAAGAGCATGGCTTTGGGCAGCCACGAAAGCGTGGCATAGGCGCCGGTTGAGTATAGGTCAGGGACCAAAAGTGCGATGACGCCGAGGGTCGCCAGATGCAGCGCCTGATCGGCGAGGTGGGGCAGGACGGTGTCGGAAAGGGCCTTCGTCTTGATCACGTCGATCATAATATGGGTGAGTGCGAGCGCGTAGATCGCGGGGGAGGCGACTTGGCCGGTGGTCACCATGGCGGTGAGTGCGACGGCTAGGAAATGAAGAAATAGGGTCTCGGGCCGGGATTTTTCTTCGACCATCCAGCCGGGCTGAAACACATAATCGGCGAGGACATGGGCGAGGAAGAGGGCGGCGAGGGTTTCAGGCAATATCTTTGTCCTTAGCAAACTCGTAATTTGTGAGGGCCTCACGAATATGTGCGACACCTGCGGCGCGAAGGGTCTTTGCTACGGCTTGTCGATGGCGCCCGAGGTCGTGTGCCACATCGGTCAAGGTCATTGCAAAGGACGGCGGAAGCATTTTGAGGGCTGTTTCGGCTTGTATGGTCGTCCAGCTTTCTAGGCTTAAGTCTAGAAGTAGTGCAGTTGATTCCGCATACCCTTTTTCAAAGCTATGCGTTTTAGAAAGGGCGTCTTTTCCCTTCGCTGTTTCCAGAGCTGATCCAGAATTCGAAAAAACCGCGGCTGTTTCCTCATTCAAATCCGGCCCAACATCCCCCTTAATTTCCCCCTCTGCAATTCCAATATAGCTGTCAAACTCTTCGCCCAAAGCCCTCAATGCCGCCCGAAAGCACAGCGCCGAGCGCAGCGCATATTTCGGCTCCGCCAAGGCCACCTGCCAGCCGTCTCCTCTGTGTCGTGTAAAGTGGAGGCTCTGACCGCCCATCCACTCCGCCTGCATCTCGGCGCAGTCTTCCAGCGCGACAAAGGCCCGTTCCACTTTTTCGGGCCCAAGCCCGGTGGAATTGACCAGATCGCCGGTTAGAACGGCTATTTTGCGGGTTTTATCGCTCATGATGCAGCCAATATAGGGTGCGAAATACATTTCGCAACCATTTTAGGGTGCATAGTGCATTTCGCACCCCAAATAGGCTGCGCTCAGTCGAGCCGTGCCTCTGTCGTCAAAAGTCCTGCCAAGACCTCAAGCGCCGCGCGTATGGGTGGGTCGTGGCGGGCATCGTGGTGGCTGACCAACCATTCGTCATGGGTCAGGACGTCGATCACCGGAGAGACCTGCATCAGCCCCATGATTTCGCGCCCGGCAAAGCACGGCAGGATCGCGCGTCCGACGCCAGCCACGGCCATGTCGGCGGCGGAGCGGGCATCAGACGCGGTGGCGATGATGGCGTCGGGGTAGGTGGCGCGCAGCCAGCGTTCCGAGGGCGTGGTTGCTTGCCCGGCGTGCAGCGTGACATAGCCCGAGATGCGCGGATGGGCGGCGTATTCGGCGTAGGTGATCTGCGACAGTTTCCGCCCGGCGAGCCAGCTCTGTTCGGGTCGGCGGTTGCGGATGCCGATGTCGGCCTCGCGCCGCGCGATGTCGACGTTGGAATTCGAAGCCAAAAGCGCGGGGCGCCAAGGGCTGGCGGGCGTCCAAATCTCCGACAGGTGCCGTGCCACATAGCGCGTGGTCCAGCGCCCGGCCGTGATACGCACCTCTGGGGCGTGGTCGCGGTGCTGAAACCGGTGCAGCCGCGTGGCGGCCTCGCGCAGCGGTTCGGCTTCTTGCAAAAGCGCGCGGCCTTCTGCGGTCAGCGTGTAGCCCCGGTTGCCGCGCTCGAACAGGCGCTTACCCAGGCTGCGCTCCAGCTCCGCCATGCGCCGCGACAGGGTCGGCAGCGACACGCCGGTCACCTGTTCCGCGCCTGACAACCCGCCCGCATCGGCCACGGCCAGAAACAGCGCATAGCTATCAAGTTTTGGCGCGTCTTTCATTCTTGAAAATACCCTTGCGCAGTCGGTCAGTATTTCAGTCAAATTTCAGGGGGTATTCTGCTCTTGTTTTTCAATATTGCAAGGGGGATGCCGTGGTGCCGTTCTTTCCGATCAACCTGCCAAGGATCGAGACGCAGGCCAAAAGCCTCTATCGAGAGGAGTGCGGCCACTATGAATCGGCTCTAAAAAACCTCCGCGCCGAGCGACCACCGTGGTGGCGACGGTTGGGGCTATGGTTGAGGCCGGAAGGGGCGTCACAAAAAGAAAAGCGGCCCGAGTGAGCCGCTTTCAACATCGTTTATGAGGTGATCTTACATAAAGCCAAGTTCAAGCCGGGCTTCGTCCGACATCATCTCCATGCCCCATGGCGGGTTCCAGGTCAGTTCGACATCGACCTGTTTGACGCCGGGCAGGGGCTCGATGGCATCGGCCAGCCAGCCGGGCATTTCGCCCGCCACCGGACAGCCGGGTGCAGTCAGGGTCAAAAGCACCAGAACCTCGTTTTCGTCATTGATCTCAATCGTGTAGACGAGGCCAAGATCATAGATGTTGACCGGAATTTCCGGATCATAGACGGTGCGACAGGCCTCGACAACCGCTTCGTGCAGCGGGTGATCAGTGCTCGACGGTTTGATCAGCGGCGCCCCTTCGACGGGGCCATCCTGGGAGTGTGCTTCTTCGCTCATGCGCGCTTCCTCTATTTCTGAGTGATCATATAAGGAATGCGGCGCAAAACGTCCAGTGCCTGACTTATAAAGTCAGAGATCCCCGCCAAGAGCGCAGCGGTGCAAGACGTGCGGATTTCTTTGACATATGACGGTCCATTCGCCCGAGGATGCGCGACAGAAAGTGGATGGTTTCCAAGACATAAGGCCCTTTATTGAGCATCACGCAATCGGCGCGCTGTGCCATGGCGGCGTCGGTGGTCTCAGCACGACTGGCAAGGCCTTGTTTCATCAGACCTTCGAGCACCTGCGTGGCCCAAACCACCGGCGTATGCGCCGCCTCACAGAGCCATAGCACCTCTTCCTGAATTTCACTCATCCGCTCAAGCCCGATCTCGACGGCTAGATCGCCCCGCGCGATCATCACGGCAGTCTCGGTCAGCGCGCCGGCCTGAACGATCAAGCGCGGCAGATTGCGCACGGCAAGGCCGGTTTCGATTTTAAGCACCAGAGCAGGGCGCGCGCCGTCAGGGGCAAGACGTTTGTCCACTTCAGAGATCAAAAGGCGAATGTCTTCGGGTGTTTGCACAAAAGAATAACCGATCATATCGGCGCGCCCGACGACGAAATCGAGTGCCGTGCGATCCTCCTCGGTCAGGGCCGGAATGTCGATCTCGACGGCGGGCAGGTTAAATCCTTTCTCGGACTTGACCTTGACCCCCTCCGGTCCCGCGCGGGTGACGCGCAGCTTTGCGCCTTTCTTTGTGATTTCAAACACCTCCGCGCCAATCTTGCCATCGTCGATAAAGACCTGCATGCCGGGGGTCAGCCGGTCAATCAGATCGGGATGGCTGAGCGTGGTGGTCACATGTTTGACCTTCGGACCCGGGGCGTCGCGGCGAATATCGAGGCGATCACCGACGAAAACGCGCTGTTTGTTCGGGCCCGCGACAGGCCCCGTGCGCAGTTTCGGGCCGGCGAGATCCATCAGCACCGGCACATATCGTCCGACCTCATCGCCCGCCGCCCGAATGCGGTCGATCATCGCCTGCCAGACCTCGGGGCTGTCATGGGCGCAGTTGATGCGCATGGCGTCGGCGCCCGCGCGGATCATGCCGGGGATGAGATCGGGATCTGTGGCGGATTCGGTCGGAAGGGTCAGAAGGATGCGCGAGCGCGGCGCGCCTGAGGCTCCGGTTCCGAAGAGCGTGTCCCGCCGGGCGGTAAGGCGCGCGGGCCCTTCCGTAAAGGCTGCGGGGGCGGGATAAGGTGCGTCCTCAGCCGACACTCTGTCTGACAGCCGCGCCAATGTCGCCACAACCGCATCAAGAGAGGCGCGGGCGTGGGGTTCGGCGCGACCCAAAGAGGATAGGCCCAGCGCGGCGAGGTCGGGTTGAATGGCACTCAGGTCTGCGTGACGCAGGGCCAGATAGTTTGCCAGATTTTCTGCCGAAGGACGAAAAGCCGGGCGCATCTCGGCGGTTTCGTTCCAAGCGGCGGTGATCGCGTCGGCCTCGAGGGCGATCTTCTCACGCAGGAGGCGCAATTCAATCAAGAGGCGGGTCGGATCGGGGGGGAGTGGGCAAAAGGACATCGGAGCACCTCAGCACTTGGGTCTCTGTCTTCTATCTGCGGGGTTTGTAACGGCGCTATGGCAGAGATCAAATCCGGCCGAAAATGCCACAGTTTCGCCGGAGAATGACCTGACACTGGTCGCTGAGGGCGGTTAACAGTTGCTCCGAAAAAACAAGGGCGTAGAGGTGTGAGCGATGTATGTCTACGAGGGTATGAGGATTTAAATGTTTCGCGACAGCCAAGCCATTTTCGAATTTCGCGGTCCTTGGGGCGTGCCGGTTCGCATCGGGGCCAGTATTCTTTTGATATTTCTGTTGTTCGTGTCGACGACCGGCTCGGGAACGGATTTGCTTTACGACTTGGGCTTTGTTGCGATCCTGATCGTGTCGATCTTTCTGCATGAGATGGGGCACGCCTGGGGCGCCTTGATCCAGAGAATTCCGGTGCGCGGTGTGATGATCTACGGCTTTGGAGGCTATTGCGAGCAGGCGCGCACTTCGACGCCGCGCGAGAGTGAACTGATCGTGGGGATGGGGCCGATCGTGACGCTCACGCTCTGGGCGGTCAGCCGCCTTGCCGCCAATGCGATGTGGGCGGCCGGGCATGAGTATGACATGCTCTTGTGGTTTTTCGAGACGATGGCTTGGCTCAACGGCTATCTGGCGATTTTCAACCTTTTGCCCGTCGCCCCGCTCGATGGGGGCAAGCTGTTCGAGCTGATCCTTCTGCGCTTTATGCCCGGCAAAACCGCGTCGGTCCTGACGGGCTATGTCGGTCTCGTGGTGCTGGCGCTTTTGATCCCATACCTCGTGTTTGGCATGCATATGTATATTTTCGTGCTGTTTTTCCTGCCTGCCGTGGTGGAAAACTGGAACCGGATGCGCGGGCAGGCCCGTTGAGGCACTGCCCGCAATCTTGATCCGTAAACCCGTGTCAGGCTTTCGCGCGGGCTTTGCGCGCAGGCGCGGGACGCACGCGTTTTTCGATTGTGTCAAACAGAGCGCCCGCAAGGTCTTTGCCGGTCGCGGTTTCCGCGCCTTCGAAACCCGGCGAGGAGTTGACCTCCAACACTTTCGGCCCGTCCTCGGCGCGCAACAGGTCAACCCCCGCCATGCGCAACCCGAAGGCCTTGGCCGAGCGCAGCGCGGTTTCGCGTTCCGCCTTGGTGATCCGCACCGGGCTGGCGGTGCCGCCAAGATGGAGGTTCGAGCGGAAATCGCCGCCAGAGGAGGTGCGCTTGATCGCCGCCACTACCTTGCCGTCGATCACCACACAGCGGATGTCGACGCCTGCGGCCTCTTTGACGAAATGCTGGACTAGGAAATTGGCCTTGAGGCCGCGAAAGGCGGAAATCACCGATTGTGCGGCTTTCTTGGTTTCGGCCAGCACGACGCCGCGACCTTGGGTGGACTCCAGAAGCTTGACGATCAGCGGTGCCTGACCCGCGAGCGCGATCAGGTTGTCCGTGTCCTTGGGCGAGGCGGCAAAGGCTGTTGTGGGCATGCCGATGCGGTGACGGGCCAGCACTTGGTGCGCCTGCAATTTGTCACGCGACTTGGTGATGCCCTCGGAGCCGTTGACGCAAAACGTGCCGATGGTCTCGAACTGTCGGATCACCGCGGTGCCGTAGGACGTGATCGAGGCGCCGATCCGCGGGATCACCGCGTCATAGCGGGGCAGGCGTTTGCCGTCATAGTAAATCTCCGGCGCCATGGCGTTGATCGCCATGTAACAGCGCGTGGTGTCGATCACTTCGACCACATGGCCGCGCGCTTCGCCCTCATCAATCAGGCGTTTCGTCGAATAGTTGTCGGGCTCGCGCGACAGAACCGCGATACGCAGAGGCCGCGCCGGCGTGGCCGTGCGGATGGCTGTGGTGAAATAGACCGTCTCGTCGCGCTCCGGCTGGCAAAAGCTCTCCGTCGGTTGCACGATCATGTCGTCCTGAATGGCCTGACGCCCCAAAAGCATCCGGTAGGTCATATTGGTGCGGTTGGTGAGCGTGATCTCGATGGGCCAGCTGCGGTCGCCCATCTCGATCTCGGTCGCGATCACATAGCGCAGTTCGGTTTCACCATTCGAAGAGGTCACTTCGCGGCGGTCGACCACATCGGCCGAACAGGAAATCGTGATGTCCTCACGCCCCGGTACAGGGTGAATGTTGAATCGCACCTTCGGCGCGTCGGCCTTGCCAAAGGGTTCAATGTCAAAGGCGTGCAGTGCGGAGGTCTTCGCGCCCGTGTCCACCTTCACCTTCAGCGCAGGCAAACCCAGCGCCGGAAGCGCCGCCCATTCTTCCCATCCGAGTGCAAAGCCAAAAGTCTGGCCAGAAGTCATACCGCCGTTCGTGCCCGTCATATCCGTGCCCGTCCTCATTTTATCTCACGTTCTGGAGGAGAGGGTGCGCGTGGGTCTTTCCAACGGAAAGATCCAAAGCGTCCTCTTGCGCGCCCAATGTCATTGTTGTGCGAGTCTCGCAAGGGGATTTGTGGGATTTATGACAGGCGCGAGCATCGGTTGAGGTTTTGGCGCTAACAGCGGATTGCCGCTATCCCGTCTCGTAGGTCAGGTGGTTATTTCTTGTCCTCTGCCGGGGCGAAGCCGCGAAAACTGCATGTTTCTTGGGCGATTTGCGCCCGATGCGCGCCGCAGCCGGCACAGGGCACTTAGGTAAAGCTTTTGTTACAATGCGCACCGCCGCAGGCTTGGGGCAGGGACAAAAGACCCGGACAAGGCAATCGAACTTGAATCCGGGAGATCACTTCAGGGGAAGATAGAATGAGCCAAGAAGAGTTTATGCCACTGGTCTACAAATTGAACGACGCGCCGCCGCCACCCAAGGCCGCGCTGGCCGCGATCCAGCACGTGTTGGCCTCCATCGTCGGCATCGCCACGCCATCGCTGATTATCGGGGGGGCTTTGGAGCTTGGGGCCTATATCCCTTATCTCATCGCCATGGCGTTTTTCGTCTCAGGTGTGGCGACCTTTATCCAGTGTAAGACCATCGGCCCCGTGGGGTCCGGGCTCTTGTCTCTGCAGGGGACGTCTTTTGCCTTTCTCGGCGCCATTCTTGCGGCGGGCTTTGCAGTCAAAGGCCGGGGCGGCAGCGAGGAAGACATTCTGGCAATGATTTTCGGGCTGTGCCTCGTAGGGTCCTTGGTGGAAATCATTCTCTCGCAGTTCCTCGACAAGCTGAAACGCATCATCACGCCGACGGTGACCGGCATCGTGATCACCGTCATCGGTCTGTCGCTGATCAAGGCTGGCTTCACCGATTTCGCAGGTGGCGCGCGTGCAGGTGAGGACCTTGGCAAGCCGCTCTACTTGCTCCTCGGCACTTTGGTGGTCGCGATCATCTTGGTCATGACTTTCATCGGCAAGCCGATGCTGCGCATCTCCGCCATCATGATCGGGCTCATTGTCGGGACGATTGTGGCGAGCTTTTTCGGTCTGGTGAATTTCGGCATGCTCAGCTCCGCGCAGCTCTTCGCGATGCCTGTGCCGTTCAAATACGGTTTTGATTTCGACTTCGGCCTCTTCATTCCGCTGGCCTTTCTGTATCTCGTCACCGCCATTGAGACCTCGGGCGATCTGACCGCCAACTCCGTAATTTCCGGCGAGCCGGTCGAAGGCCCGGTCTATATGAAACGCATCAAGGGCGGCGTTCTGGGCGATGGCGTCAATTCGGCGCTGGCCGCCGTGTTCAATACGTTCCCCAACACCACGTTCTCGCAAAACAACGGTGTGATCCAGATGACCGGCGTCGCCTCGCGGCATGTCGGCATGTATATGGGCGGCTTTCTGGTGCTTATGGGGCTGTTCCCGGTGATCGGCACCTTCTTTCTGATCATTCCGAAACCGGTTCTGGGCGGCGCGACCTTGGTGCTCTTCTCGACCATCGCCGTCGCGGGCATTCGGATTCTGGCGTCCGAGGAAATGACCCTGCGCCGGGTTTACATCATGGCGGTGTCCTTTGGCCTCGCCCTTGGGGTCACACTGGTGCCCGACGCGACGCAGAACCTGCCGACCTTCCTTAAACAGGTCTTTGCCGCGCCGATCACCATCGCGGGTCTCTCGGCGATCATCCTGTCGCTGGCGATCCCAGAGGACGCCAAAGCAACCATTGAGGCGGCGGAGTAATCCGTCTCACAGCCGAGGGCGGGGCAGGGTGAGAATCCTGCATTTCGCCAGCATTAGGGTCTAATCACCCAGCCCGTTCCGCCCCGCACATAGGTCCGTGGCGGGCCGGGCAGAAAGCCATTCCCTTCCATCGCGCTCCAAACAGTCACGGACAGCGCGCCGTCCCGTTTCAGGTCGATCTGGTTAAAGGTGTTGGGCGTGCCGCGTGTGCGGGTCGAGAGCGCTGTGCCTGCCTGAACGAACAAAACGCCGGGAACTTGCGTAAAGGGTATGGCCTGCGCGCTGTGCAAATGCCCCGACAGCACCAGATCTGCGCCTGCCGCCGAGAGCGCGGTGAGTGCTGCCTTGGCGCCTCGGGTTTTCGGTTTGTCCAATGTCGGCGGCTGTTCCAGCGGATGGTGCAGCACGGCGACACGCAATCGGCCTTCATCTGTTCCGAAATGCTCCATCATCCGAGTGAGATGCCGCTCTGAAAATTTGCCGCTTTGCCAAGCAAAGGGGTTCACCGTGTTGACGCCGACGACCTGCAGCTCGGGTGTCTCGAACGTGGGTTCCAGATCGTTTGAAATCGCTCGTTTGTAGCGTGCGAAGGGGGCGAGCCAACGCATAAAGAGATTGTCCAAAGGTGTATCGTGATTGCCGGGCACCGAGAGAACAGGCGCGTCTATGGCCTCGACGAAGGCCTTCGCTTTCTCGAACTGGCCGCGTCGGGCGCGCTGGGTGAAATCGCCGGAAATGACCACCAATGTCGGCTCTTGTCGGGAGATTGTGCGCAAAAGAGGCCCGGCCAGCGCCGGATCGGTGCGGCCAAAATGCAGATCGGACAGGTGGATTAGTCGGGTCATGCGGCGATGTCTTTCTCCGAGCTTTTGGGCGTGAGAATGCGCAAAGATGCCTCGCTCATCGACAGGGTCAGAGGCGCCGACAACCGCGCCTTTTCACCGTCGAAAGCGGTCAGAAAGGGGGGCTGCGCCTTGCCCTGATGTTCGATCGACAGTTCCTGCGCGCGAATGAGAGTAAAATCCTGTCGCGGCGGCATTTTGCGCGCCGCCAGTGTCACGGCGAGGCGCAAGAGGTCGAGGCGCGAGCGGGCATGGATGACAAAGGTCGCAAACCCGTCCTCCGAGATGGTCGCAGCGCCATCAAGACCGAAGACCTCCAGCTGATAGGCAGAGCGCGCAATGAAGACGAGAGGCGTCTTTACCTCATGCGTTGTGCCATCCGCTGTGATCGACAATTTCATCCGATGCTGGGTCTGAAGGATCGTCTTGATCACGGACCAATAGGCGACCACGCGATGCCGTCCCCAACGGTCGTAAATCGCCTCGCGCTTTTTCAGGATTGCGGGGTAGACGCCCAGAGAGGCGTTGTTGAGAAAGGCGCGGCCATTGACCTGTCCGATGCGAATGTCATGGGTCACGCCATCGCGGAGCTGGGCGGCGGCCTCTTCGGGCACTTCTGAGAGCCCAAGTCCACGGGTGAAATAGTTGAAGGTGCCCATCGGCAAGACGCCCATCGGCACATCACGGCCCAGCATGGCATTTGCAATCGCCATGGCCGTCCCGTCGCCGCCCGCCGATATGATCGCCTCGGCGCCTTCGTTGATTTTGTGGTCGATCAGGTCGTTCAGATCGGTGTGGGGATCGAGGGTGATCACTTCACAGTCTGCACCAAAGGCGGCGCAGGCGCGATCAAGGGCCTCTGCGTCCTGAGAGTTGGTGCCGGAGTGGCGATTGGCAAAAATGACGGCGCGCATGGGGTCTCCAAAGCAGCTGGATAAGCGTCGGGTTCCCGTTTCAACGCCCGAGGCGCGGAATGGTTGCATCTGGCCTGAAAGCGCTTTTGGCGCTAAAGCCTCCGCCATGACCCAGAACACCACGCCCGAACGATTCTCCTTTTCCTTGAACGCCACCGACGGCAAGGCGCGCACCGGCGTGATCTCGACGCCGCGGGGCGAGATCCGCACGCCAGCCTTCATGCCTGTGGGCACGGCGGCGACCGTCAAGGCGATGATGCCCGAGAGCGTGCGCGCGACCGGCGCCGACATCCTTTTGGGCAACACCTATCACCTGATGCTGCGCCCGACGGCGGAACGGATCGCGCGTCTTGGCGGGCTGCACAAGTTCATGAATTGGGAACGGCCCATTCTGACGGACAGCGGCGGGTTTCAGGTCATGAGCCTCGCCGATCTGCGCAAGCTGACGGAAAGGGGCGTGACCTTTCGCTCGCATGTCGATGGCTCCAAACATGAGCTGACGCCGGAGCGATCGATGGAGATTCAAAAGCTCCTTGGCTCCGACATTGTGATGTGTTTCGACGAATGCCCCGCGCTTCCGGCGGATCGCGACCGGATCGCGGAGTCGATGCGGCTGTCGATGCGGTGGGCGGCGCGGTCCAAGGACGCGTTTGGCGACCGTCCGGGGCATGCGCTGTTCGGCATTCAGCAAGGTGGGCTGGAACAGGATTTCCGCGAAGAGAGCGCTGAGGCTTTGAAAGAGATCGGGTTCGATGGCTACGCACTTGGCGGGTTGGCCGTGGGCGAGGGGCAGGAGGCCATGTTCGCCACGCTCGATTTCGCGCCCGATATGTTGCCGACGGACAAGCCGCGCTATCTGATGGGCGTGGGCAAACCCGATGACATCGTCGGCGCCGTGAAACGTGGCATCGACATGATGGATTGCGTGCTGCCCTCGCGTTCGGGGCGCACAGGCCAGGCCTGGACCCGTCGCGGTCAGGTGAACATCAAGAACGCGCGTCACGCCGATGATCCGCGTCCGCTGGATGAACAGTGCACATGCCCGGCGTGCAGCCATTATTCGCGCGCCTATCTGCACCATGTCTTCCGCAGCCAGGAGATGATCTCCGGCATGCTTTTGACCTGGCACAACCTGCATTATTTTCAGGAAATCATGCAAGGCATGCGCGATGCGATTGCGGCAGGAACGTTTGTGCAATGGGAAGCCGACTTCCATGCGAAACGCGCTGAGGGCGATATTGAGCCGCTTTGAGGTTCTTCGCCTTAAATTGTCCACAGCATCTTGATCTCCTGTGAACTCAGGTGCGGGAAAAAGAGGCATAGATCGGGGTTGTCGATAACCCCTCCATTTTCTTGCTTTTTCTGTAAAATGCCGGGTTTTAAGAGCGTTTTTGCGCTTTTTAATGAGGAAAACCCGCGCTTTCGGGGCAATTCTGCCCTTGCGAGACCCTAAGATGAGGGGCAAACTGAATATCAGCCGCAACTTGACTTGGTTGAAATCACGGGGGCAGGCCCCCAGATATTGTTACCAAGACAGGAAAGAGCGTATGGCTGCCGCTTTGGGGCCCGGCTCTTTTGCCAAGATAAGGAATGACAATGCACGAGCAACTCCAATCCTATCCCGTTCTGCCGCTGCGCGACATTGTGGTGTTTCCACATATGGTCGTGCCGCTCTTTGTGGGACGCGAAAAATCCGTGAAAGCGCTCGAAGAGGTCATGGCGCAGGACAAGCAGATTCTGTTGTCCGCCCAGATCGATCCGGCCGTGGATGACCCGGACACAGACGGCATCTACCGTGTCGGCGTGCTGGCCAATGTGCTGCAACTTCTGAAGCTTCCCGACGGCACCGTCAAAGTTCTGGTCGAGGGCGAGAGCCGGGTGAAACTGACCCGCTTTCTCGACAACGACAGCCATTTCGAGGCCGAAATTGCCCCGCTTGAAGAAAGCGAAGGCGATGCGGAAGCCGTGGCGGCGCTCTTGCGTTCCGTGCGCGAAGAGTTCGAACATTACGCTAAGGTGAAAAAGAACGTCCCCGAGGAAGCAATGGTCGCCGTCTCCGAGACGCGCGAACCGGCGAAGCTTGCCGATCTCGTGGCGGGGCATCTGGGCGTTGAAGTCGAACAGAAACAGAAGCTTCTGGAAACGCTGGCGGTCGATGAGCGCCTTGAGGCGGTCTATGGCCTAATGCAAGGCGAAATGTCCGTGTTGCAGGTCGAGAAAAAGATCAAAACCCGCGTCAAATCCCAGATGGAGCGCACCCAGCGCGAATACTATCTGAATGAGCAGATGAAGGCCATTCAGAAGGAATTGGGCGATGGCGACGATGGGGCCGGCGAGATCGCCGAGCTCGAAGATAAAATCGCCGCGACTAAACTGTCGAAAGAGGCCGCCGAGAAGGCCGAGGCCGAGCTCAAGAAGCTCAAGAACATGTCGCCGATGTCGGCGGAGGCCACGGTGGTGCGCAACTATCTCGACTGGATGTTGTCTATCCCGTGGGGCACGAAATCGCGCGTGAAAAAGGACCTCGGCCGTGCCGAGGAGATCCTCGACGCCGATCACTACGGGCTTGAAAAGGTCAAGGAACGCATCGTCGAATATCTCGCGGTGCAGCAGCGCTCGAAAAAGCTGAAAGGCCCGATCATGTGCCTCGTCGGCCCGCCGGGCGTGGGTAAGACATCTTTGGGCAAATCGGTCGCCAAGGCCACGGGGCGCGAGTTCATTCGCATCTCGCTGGGTGGCGTGCGCGACGAGTCCGAGATTCGCGGTCACCGTCGGACCTATATCGGCTCCATGCCGGGAAAAATCATCCAAGCCTTGAAAAAGGCGAAGACGACGAACCCGCTCATCTTGCTCGACGAGATCGACAAAATGGGGCAGGACTTCCGTGGCGACCCTGCCTCGGCTATGCTCGAAGTGCTTGATCCGGAACAGAACTCCACGTTCGTGGATCACTATATGGAGGTCGAATACGATCTCTCCAACGTGATGTTCCTGACCACGTCGAACAGTTACAACATGCCGGGGCCGCTTCTCGACCGGATGGAGATCATTCCGCTCTCGGGCTACACCGAAGAGGAAAAGGCCGAGATCGCGAAACAGCATTTGCTGCCGAAACAGGTAAAAAACCACGGCCTAAAAGCTAAGGAATTCTCTGTCACGGATGGGGCGATCATGGATGTGATCCGCTACTACACCCGTGAGGCTGGCGTGCGGAATCTGGAGCGTGAATTCGCCAAGATCGCCCGCAAGGCGGTGACGAAGATCATCAAGAAAGAGGTCGACAGCGTGCAGGTCACGCCGGAGAACCTCGAAGAGTTCTTGGGGGTCAAAAAGTTCCGCTATGGTCTGGCCGAGAAAGAGGATCAGATCGGCGTTGTGACCGGATTGGCCTACACTTCGGTCGGTGGCGATCTGTTGCAGATTGAGGCGCTGAAACTGCCGGGTAAAGGCCGGATGAAGACCACTGGGAAACTGGGCGATGTGATGAAGGAATCCATCGATGCGGCCAGCTCCTATGTGCGCTCGATTGCGCCCTCGATCGGGGTAAAGCCGCCGCTGTTCGATACGATGGACATCCACGTCCACGTGCCGGACGGCGCGACGCCGAAGGACGGGCCCTCCGCGGGTCTGGCGATGGTCACCACCATTGTCTCCGTTCTGACGCAAATCCCGGTGCGCAAAGACATTGCCATGACGGGTGAGGTGTCCTTGCGTGGCAATGCGACGGCCATCGGTGGTCTCAAAGAAAAACTCCTCGCTGCGCTGCGAGGGGGGATCAAAACCGTGCTTATCCCTGAGGAGAACGTCAAGGATCTGGCGGACATCCCGGACAACGTCAAAGAGGGGCTGGAAATCATCCCCGTGACGCATGTGTCCGAGGTGCTCAAACACGCGCTGGTGCGTCAGCCTGAGCCGATTGAATGGGACGATGCCGCGGAAGAGGCCGCGCGTCTGGCCAAGATTTCTTCGACCGGTGAAGGGCAAGGCGCAGTCGCGCATTGATCCTGATCTGGAAACAATGACTTTGCGAAAGCCGGCCTTCGGGTCGGCTTTTGTTATTTTGGATGATGTGGTTTTTTCGTTTCACGGCTGTGGTTTAGGCGTGTCTTTTACGGGCAACTTCATGTCACGAAACATGTATTTGGCCGTTGCAACCCAGGGGCTGCGGGCGCTAAGGTTTCCGTAAGTGCTACAATGCCCAAGAGAGTTTTATAGCAGCGCGGACAACAGTTTCTTCTTAAGAAGCGAAAGTAAGACAGCGTATCTCGCGCTAAAGGCCATGAAGCGGTCTGCGCAATCGACTGATACATCAACAAGGACTATTTCTGTGACTTCGACAGCCAAAAAGATAAAAACGTTAAAGAAAACTGTGCCAGCCTCGACTGAACCCGCACCAGTCGAAGCCCCAGCAACGAGCTTGGTGATGGCCCTGAAGAAAAAAGACCTGATCGCAAAGGTGTGCGAGGCCTCCGGTGTCAAGCGGTCGGAGGCGAAGAAGGTCATTGAGGCAACATTGAAAGAGCTGGGCGACGCCCTTCAACGCGAAGAAGAATTGAACCTGCCGCCGCTCGGTAAAATGAGTGTCAACCGTGTGCGTGAGGGCTCTGGCGCGCATATCGTGGTCGCCAAATTGCGTCGCCCCAAGACGATGCTTGAGGGGGATGCCAAGGCGGAGACCTCCTCTGAGAGCGATGTCGACCACGAGGCTTGAGAGGGTTTCGAGGAAAGCGGAATTTTCTCGGAAAAACCTCTTGCATAGGGTTTGGGCAAAGGCTAAACACCGCGCCACGGCGGGTGATTAGCTCAGTGGTAGAGCGCTTCGTTCACATCGAAGATGTCAGGAGTTCAAATCTCTTATCACCCACCATTAAATTTTCCCTTCTAGATCAATGTGTTTTGGCAAGGCTCGTTAGTTTGGCATTTTTTGTGTGCCAGATTTGTGTCAGAGCCTTGCCGGTTATCGTCTGAATCACCCTTCTAATAGTGATCGAGCGGTTTCAAGAACATCACTACTCTCAAGATGGGCATACTTCGCTGACATTGCCGCTGTAGTGTGTCCTAGGAGGACAGCAATGTCGCTTAAGGGCATTCCCCTTTTTCGCAGGCGTGTCGCATAAGTGTCTCTCAAGGAGTGTATGGTTGCTTTGCCCCGCTGAGCGGTCTTCTGAGGGCTGTTGTTGCAGACACCATCGATCACTCTGTTCAGGTGCTTAATTGCCCATTCCATCTTCTCGAAGGGCTGCTCTTGACCCTTTAGGGCTTCGAACACCTTGAGGACCCGCTGGGTTATTGGGACTAGGGAGAGGCTCTCAGTCTTGGGGCGGTAGACCTCGATTGTAGAGCGCTTCGTGTCGATGTCTTCCCAAGCTAAGTTAGTGGCTTCTCGTAGGCGCATCCCAGTATCGATCAGGACCAAAAAGAGGTTTAGGGCTTTCTGGTCTGTGATGGTGTTCTCTGTACTGAGGCGAGTGACGATTTTGGCTTCCTCGGCGTCGGTGAGGTAGCGTGTTTTTACGAAGCCTTTGAGTTTTGGCATTTCCAAATCTCGATTGGTTTTATGGGTTTTTGCCACTCGGTTTGCAGCGCGAAAGAGGGCCTTGAGTTCCCCTCGGATCGTGTTCGCCTTCTTTCTCAGTCGTTTGCGCTCTGACACGTACTGCTCAATGTCGATGTCTGTAAGTGACGACAGCAGCTTCTCTTTGCCAAAGAAGTCGAAGAGGTGATTTGAGGCCGAGGTGTAGAGCCGTTTGGTTTGGCCTGAAACTTCGCTAAGGGTTACCCAGAAAGCGTCTTCCAGAGTGATTTCAGCCTTTTCGCCA
The DNA here is from genome assembly GCF_019429625.1 of Celeribacter sp. PS-C1. Lineage (GTDB taxonomy): Bacteria > Pseudomonadota > Alphaproteobacteria > Rhodobacterales > Rhodobacteraceae > Celeribacter. Next base: position 309,823 of record NZ_JAHXRW010000003.1, on the reverse strand, counting down.
AACTGGCTATTATTAAGGGCGTTATTGTATTTCTCTGACAAAAAGCGTTTGGCCCCTTGCTGATCTGCGAGTTGCCGCTTGGTTGAACCCCGATAGCGCTTGCCGTTCGCCGTGAATGAGTACCACCAATAGGGGGACCCGGTACGTTTATAGAGTTTCATTGGATATCTCCGTAGAAAGCCCCGAGCACGTCTTTGCAGCCCGATTGCTAAACGCAATGAGGCGGATGGGCTTCGTGATGTTCGGGGAATTTGATTTTAAGAGCGGTGCAGCCTTTGATGCGGCTTCACTGCTCCAGTATGGGGCTATTGCTCCACAAAACTGTCACAGGAGGGGGAACAGATGGCGGTCTAAAATCTATGTAGCCCAGCAGCTTCAATGAGTTAGGGACGTCGAATTTTTTGCGACCCACTTCGGTTAATATCGGCTTGCCTCGAGGCTTGCTTCAAAGAGGCGTTCAGGGACTTGGATAGGCTGCTCGGAGTTTGTGTTGCACAACCATAAGTGGAAATTAGAGGTTGGAGCTCCATGCTGCCATTCGGACTACTGAGAGATTTGATGAAATGGGTGGGTTGCGGACATTCGCTACGGGGACGAAATCCAAATGTGAACCTTGGAAAGCAGTCATTCTTGTCGGAACTACTCCCACCCTAAGCGTCAATCTCACCCATTTAGGTTTCACGAGATATAAACACCATCTGGACACGGTGTGGTTGAGGGGGCACTCTCAATGCAAAATCAAGAAATGTGAGTAGTACGTTGTCAAAAGATGATTTCCCGACACCCTCTGAGTTTATGCGGGGGCGACGTCCGGAACAGTTTTCAGACTCGCGCGTCGAAGAGAACATCGAATTGGATGCAGGCTTTCTTGAGTACAAGCTGGAAAGCATAACAAGCCGCAGTGAAGAAAAGCAATTCGAACATCTCGCGAGGCGTCTCGCTGAACGACTGATCTGCCCTAACCTCATACCTCAGACTGGGCCGACTGGCGGTGGCGACAGCAAAGTTGATACCGAGACATATCCTGTTCACGAGGATATTTCGTCTCGTTGGTACGAGGGAAACGCGGAAGCAGCGAACGAGCGCTGGGGGTTTGCCGTAAGCGCAAAGAAGCAGTGGCAAGGCAAGCTTCGTTCAGACATGGCTTCCATCGCATCCACCGGTCGCGGCTATAGAGTAGCGTATTTTGTTTCCAATCAATTCATTAGTGACAAATCCAAGTCGAAATTTCAGGACGAGCTTTCAAAGGAGCATGGGTTCGAGGTCCGAATTCTTGACCGTACTTGGCTGATGGAAGCGATCATTGAAAAGGGCAACGAGGATATTGCTGCTCAGGCACTGAATCTGTCGAACTTCACGGCTTCGAAGAAGATTGGTCCTAACGATCTTTCCAAACAGGAAGCTTTGGACGAGCTCGAAAACCAAATCTCTGACACGGGCAGATATCAGGGAGTTGAATATCAACTTGTTGAGGATTGCATCTCAGCAGCGATTATTTCAAGGGAACTCGAGCTTGACCGGCACATTACGGAAGGTCGGCATGAACGTGCCATACGGCTTGCTAGGGAGCATGGAACAGAACGTCAGATCGCCAGTGCATTGTATCAAAAGGCGTGGACTGCGGTGTACTGGCACGATGATTTTGATGTCCTGCTTGGCGTCTATGATGAAATCGAGGCATTCTCCCTTGGTAGCAGAAATTCGTCGGACATAGAGAGGGCAATCAACCTTTGGCAGACCCTGCACACTGCGGTCATTTCTGAAGCGCTTTCCTTGAAAGAAACTAAGCTGGTCGATAGGGCAAATCGCCTGATCCATCACATGGAAGGGCTTTCCAGTGACACGGATAGGCCAAACAACGCAGCAAACTCAAAATGGCTTATGTTGGGGATGCAGATTGTCCAACATGCTGCCGACGAAATCCAGCGAGACAAGCTACTGAGAGATTTTGGCGACTTGTTGGTGGGGTCACAGCATCTCGGAGGCTTCGAATTCAATCGGGCATATGAGTACTTTGAGGTACTTGGCACACCCTTTGGCGAATTGGAGGTTTACGATGAGGTATTCGAGCAAGTGCTCCCTGTTTACCAAGAACGGCATAGCGATGTGGCCGTTGCAGATAAGCTCTTCAATCGCGGCATAGACAAACTTCGCGCTGACAAGGTCATCTCTGGCATCGACCTTCTGGGGCGAGCGTTACCGAAGTTAATTAAGGCAGAGAAAAAGGAGCGCATGGTTCGCTGCCTCGCAGCGTTGGCTTCAGCTTACAGCTCAATGGACTTGTTTTGGGCTGCATACGCTAACCACATGTCAGCACTTTCGATCCTGATCCAAGACTTCGGCGAAACCAGAGAAATCGATCCGTTGTTGCCCATGTTGCTGGAAAAAATGTTCTGGGGGGAAATCTCAACAGGACGCATCCCACATGCGCTGTGGTGTCTGGAATTGCAAATCTCGACCTTAAGGCAAACAGGCCTTGATGAAGAAGATGAAGGATTTCAGGAAGACTACCAGTTGAAGGGCGGGGTACTGGCAATGCTCCTGCTGAAGGCGGATGCTAGCCAGTTGAACGAGTTCACAGGTCTAGTGGATTTCTTTGAGCAGAATGGTCTGATTGCTTGTTCGCTAGCTCTATTGTTCGCTTTTGGAGGTCCTGATTACCTTCGGCAGCACGAATACGTCCCAGATTCTGAAAGTGACACAGAGATTTGGGAGATGATGAAGAGGCTGTGGGATCAGCCTGCGCAAGATAGTTTGCCTCAACGTATTGACACGTTTGGAGGCAAGAGCGTGAGCCTGATATCTCGGTTGTTGGGAACGCGATGGGAAATTGTGTGCCAGCACAATCCTTGGTGCGTGAGAATTGGCGAAAGCTATATAGGCTTCCTCGAAGCTTTTCTCGCCACCAGCCTTTCTCATCAGGCGATAGGCACGAGGGAACGAGCAAAGATGCGTTTCCAATTGGCGTCCGAAGGCGAAGCTTGCCCAAATGAACAGGGATTGGAACTTCGCCTTGGATCGGGAAGCGAGTTAGCCACAGTAGTGATATGGCCGGAGAGATTTCCGTTAGGCGGCCTTAGAACAGACAAGTTACGTGACTTCTTCGTATATTCGCTGGTGAACATACTGCCCAAAATTTTGTTTCCGAAAGACACTAAAGCGTTCTTGGATGTCGTTACCGGATCAGAGGAGGGTTTACCTCGTTCGCTTATGTTCGCCGATGTCTTGGCGAGTTCATCAAATGTTTTCGATGACTGCAGCTCCCCATCCCTGACTGACTGGACGGGTGGGGGCGAGAGCTATGAAATAGTTGCTGATCCACCCTGCAACCTTGCTTTGCAGTCAATAATGTCTCTCCGACAGCAGAAGAATAAGGAGGAGATGAAATTTGGGGAAGGCGCGCCACCCGAAGATTTTCTTGAAGACACACCTCTTAAGCACGGCGCTTACCAGACCCTGTCAATGGTGGATATTGAACTGTGGCAAGAGGCTGGTTGGGAGGGGGTAGGAGTTGCTCTTCAGCCTGACCTACCGAATACACCACCCTTCTTGGGTCTTCTATTTGGAAACGGCGAAGCCGGACGACGCATCTTTGAGAACTGGATTTCCGACATCGGGCGGGAGGATTCAAATGAGAAAATTCGCATTGTGATACTAACCGGAGTCGAAAAGTCGAACCCCAACGCCTACACGTTGGCTGTGAGTTCAAATATCGACAAAGCGCAATTCAAGGAGCTTGATCGCATCTTTGTGACCTCGAAGATGAAGACCATGGAGAACCCGGACCCACGAAACCTAGAGAATTTTGGCAGAGCATTCGCGGCATCTCAGAGATATGCCTTGGTGCCGGTGACCCTATTCGACGATGGAAGGCCACCTGACTTCCACTTTGATCTTTCGATTCTGAAACGCGAAGTTGTGATCAGGGAAGCTTGGACCGTCGGACTCAATGATCCTGATGGCATGGCTGTTTCCCCAAACATAGATCCAATCATCCCACAAGGTCAGGAGAATGCGCCGATACTAGAGTTGATTGAGTGGCAGAAGAAACGCGACCGGTGAACTCAAGACATTGAGAAATCATTAATCCAAAGGTGGCATATTTGACACGTACTAAGTCGAGCAGGCGCAGCGAACGGCTGCTATACGAAGAATGTGCACTTTCAAAGCTACGCGAAGGGCGAAGAATGGATTTCTGCCTCTAAATTCTAGAACTGCAGTTAGGAGCACGTTAGCAACAGTGTATCCTCTAAGTACCTGTAGGGTTGATCTCCCGGTTTTTGTTGTGAGAGAAAACGATGTCAAAAAATCAATTGAGTAATGGTCTGAATGGGGTAGCTTTTGGCATAGTGCTCGAAGACGTAGCTGCCGAACATTTAGTTGAAGTCGACATTGGACAAGGTTGGGTCTTTAGTAAAGCGTCACAGGATGAGCAATTAGCCTGCAGGGATTATGTCAATAGAATTAATAGTCTTCTAAGCTCGAATGACTTCCCCAAAACGCCGCAAGAGTGTAATTTTGTCCCCTCTGAGGATGGGAATGGTTTTACTATAAATCAAATTTCGTCCCCCGATGAGTGGCGGTACTGTGTGGTGAGGCCCAGCAGCAACGCCACACTCCAGACCCACATGGTTACTGAGGCACTGAGAATTTCCAATGCGGAGCTGACTGTTGAGCATTGGGGGATGGAGATGGGAAGCTTCCGTGGTTTTCGATCATCTTCTTCAGTGCCTTATCCGACTTTCAAGCTAGTGGATTTTGATAACAGGCCGAAAAGTATTGATTTTAGCGAGTTGAAGGAATGTTTGGACCTAAGAGCGAGCTTGGATGAGGGCCGCTTTAGATCGATTTCGTTAGCCCTCGAGCGTTTTTTGAGTCTAGGGAGACTTCCACGGTCTGATATGAAGGTGCTCGGCTATTTTTCGATTATCGAAGGTTTGCTAAGTCACTCACCAAAATCAAGCGAAAGTGCAGATAGCATTTCCAGACAACTTAAGAGGAATTTGATCCTCATCGAAAATCGTCTTCCAGCGAGCGAACCGATTGGGCTGATAGGAAAAGACGGTACGCAGCCATCGAAGTTCATTTCAAATATGTATAGTTATCGTAGTGACCTCGCGCATGGGAACAGCTCGACGACTACGGAAAATGCGTTAGCTAAAAGTCTAGGAATAGAGAAGGGCCCTGATCGGGAAACCGGTATTGATAGCTTTTTGAGAACCCTTGTGCGACGCATCTTGAAGCAGTCCCTTCGAGAACCTCAACTGATAACAGACCTAAAGGGATAATCGCTCGACTAAGAGTGCATCCTAGGCCAATTTGGTGCAGAAAAGTGAGCTAGGACGGTGGACCGCTTTGGGCAGGGACCGGCCATCCGCTACGCCTCGCTCGAAGGTTGGCTCAGGTCCGAAAAGGTCTTCTCAACGCTCCAACTGCTTAAAGGTCTGGCGGCCCAACTCTTTGGACCGCCTCAAGTCACCTTTTGGGATCACTCCAGAATCCGATACACGGACCTCTCCGAAACCCCGATCTCCTTGGCGATGTCCCTCTTGGTCATACCCTGAGCCAGTAGGCGTTGGGCCTCTTGGACCTTAAGGCGGGCTGTGGGTTTCCTCCCTCGGTACTTGCCTTCCTGCTTCGCCTTTCGGATGCCTTCACGTTGCCGCTCCAGCATCATCTCTCGTTCGAACTGTGCTACAGACCCTAAAAGGTTGAGCATGAGCTTCCCTGTGGCATTGGTGGTGTCCAAGCCCAAGTTCAAAATTCGTAGCCCTACGTTCTTCGCCTCCAGTTCCTCTACGATTTCTCCAAGGTGCCGCACAGAGCGGGCCAAACGGTCCAGCTTTGTAACGACAATGGTGTCTCCCTCTCGCGCGTAGTCCAGAGCGGCCCTGAGGGCGTCCCTGAGGCCCACAGAGCTTGTTTGCTCCTCCCAGAGCCTTTCGCATCCAATGGCCGTTAGGGACTCTCTCTGAGCCTCTAGGCCTGCCTTCTGTTCTAGTGTCGATGTACGAGCGTATCCGATGAGCATGTGTCTGCCCTCCTATGTCTGCCAATGAAATCTTAGGAGCGGGGGCAGGGTGTCTGCCAAAAGTCGAAACCCACTCCATATTCAGGCCATTCCGCCACAAAACCGACACGCCATAGGGGCACGGTCTATTGGCAGACTGCGAAGGGCCTTGAAAACAAGGGGGCATTTTTGGGTTTGAGTTCTGAAGGGCTGGGGGGATGCAGAAAGCGACTTCAAAAAGAGGGGGTTATTATTGTTCTTATTGTTGTTGGTCATAGGAGGCGTCGGTTGTCTAACGGACAGAGCGTATTGTCAGCCAATTGCCCCACGCATATCATTAAGGTTGCCAATAAGCCCAAATTGGATTGCGCATGCGACATGCTCTGAGTCATGACGCCCACTTCCAGCAGTACGCAGCGTCTGGATTTTCTTCCAAGAAGATTCCCACATCCGTGATTTCTCGGTTGCGTTGGAAATCAAATGCAGCGGAGAATAGAGCCGTGATAGCGATGTGTTTTACCTTCGCAATATTTGGCGAATTTGATCGGGTCACAGCTTTTCGATCCAAATCTGTGTAGCTTCTATATGTTTGAGAACACGCAATGATCCTGTACAAAACCATCGCCCTAAAGTTCGGTCACCATCTCGAAAACGGGCAGCCTGTGAACATGCGTGGACCTGATGGAAAGTTGGTCTCGCCTGAGGAGACCCGTCAGCACTGGCGAAATGTTCTTGGTGACCTCTCCTCGGCAAAAATCTATTTGCTAGACCACAATGCGGCGAATTATCTCGACTCCCTGAGAATGGATGTTCAAGGCATGCCATGGGAGAACCGACCAGAGTCTTTCATTCAAAACTATGTCCGTGATGTCGACTTTCCGCGTGATCTCATATGGGTCGAATACGACGACCGCAAACTGTGGGAAGATCGGGCTAGGCGAGGACTATCAACGCAAAGTGAAGTAGACCTGAGCAACCGCCACCAACGAGGATTCCTCTTTGATAATAGGTCGCCAGAAAAGCTAACCGTCCGTCTTTTTTCCTCAATAACTGACGCCCTATTCCAAGACGCGCCTTTTGCCCTAGAGATATCAAAGGCAGAGGATGGCCGTCCTGACTTTGGCAACGTCCGTTGGACTCCCCAAAGGACTGTAATCGCAGGACTTATGCGGGCAGGTTTTCTTCCAAATGAATCTTCTGTGAGGGAACATTTCAAGGAACACAAAGGGCACCTAACCTACGAAATGGTAGTTGGATTTATGCTCTTTGCAGCTCTTGCAGCACGTGAAGACGATCTATTGTCCGAAGAGGTTGCAAGCCTAACGAGCTCTCAGGCCAAGACCGCAAGGAAATTTGGTAAGACTTGGATGACGGAAACGCTAAAGTCCCACGTCACCGTTCGAATTGGCCCGGCAGCCGAGCGACACCTGACTGAGCAAAAGGCAAGGCGTCGATTTGAGGCGGGACAGGCAGCAAGCCGTGCTGCGCCGACAGAGCATTGGGTGGCTGAACATGAGAGACGGTATTCGAACGGAAAAGTGGTGCGCGTTCGACAGCACAAGCGTGGACAATCTCCAGATAGGGCTTTGCCAACTCGCGTCGTTGGGCCCAGTATATAGCCTTGTGTTAGTGTCAGCCGTTTTGGGGCGTTCTCGTGATACTTTGTCTGTTTGCGGCCGAGAGTTGACATTCGTCCTGCTGCGCTGATGCTCCTGCCTCACCCTACGCTGCTGCCATTCGAGGCATCTGATCGAATACGGCTAAGTTAGACGCTTGGAACGCATACAAATCTGCTAGCAATTTCTCACAGAAGGTATCGGTAGTAAGTAGGTATCTTACATGTAGCGCTCGAGGTTGATCAAACACCGATGAATATTTGAAAGAAGAGTTGCCGTGTCTTTTATTTTTAGCCGCCGGTTCATTCAATCGGCCATCAATGAAGTTCGAAACGGACTGACGCGTGATCAAACGACTGATTTGGTCACGAGACTCAATAAACTTGATGATGGTCGCCTACCTGCGATGTGGGAGGCTGTGGTTCTTAGTGCATTCGTTGGTTTGCCTGATTTTGCCCACGAGGTTCCACTGGATGATGGTCGTAAACCCGACTTCCGATTCCTGCTTCCAGGCAGTGGCATCGAAGTCGTCGGCGATGTGCGATGTATTTCCGACAGAGGATATCACAAAAAAAATCCGATTGACCGTCTGATGACAGAAGTTGGACGCGTCGCCCAGAAGCACGGATCGGATGTCTCTCAGTTTGACGTTTACGTGCCAGGGTTTTCCGAAGGGAAGCATGCTCGGCGCAAGACTGTTCTAAGATTGCCAAAAGGGCAGTCTCTGGTTGAATTTAGCAAATGGTCGCTTGAGCCGTACATCCAAGAACGTCTCAGGCGAAATGATTTTGGGACTAAAAAGGTTTTCAAAACCGAAGACTATCACGTGGAGATTACCTTCAAAGAACGAACAGGACATTCGACCTTCGGTCACGCATCCTATGTTGAGGCGCATACGACAAACTCCAACCCAGTTTGGAAAGCGTTGAAAGATAAAGCTGATCAACTAAAGGCCGTACCCGCTGATGCTATGCGCCTTATTGTTTTATGTGACGGCGGGTGCTCGGTGATGTCAAAAAAGGGTATTGATGGCAGCATTGTGCTGTCGGATATAGTCCAAGATTTTCTCCGCAGGAACAAAGGTGTCGACATGGTCGCGACCATGTCAGTCGAAGCCAAGCGCAACGTTTATGGCCAATACGATCTAATTAGTGTTTGGAAGACATTCAGTCGTCCAGAGTGGATTGAGGGGCAGTCTGATCGGAAACAGGCGCTTGTTGATGTGAAGGCGGTTTTGGATCAAAGGCTAAAATCTATGCCCGAGCCGATGCTCAGTCCTCATAACGCTTACATGAACTGCGCAAAATCCGAATTTGGGAACGGAGGTATAAAAGAGATCAAGATGGGTATTCGAAGCGTGACAGTATCCGCGAAGAGCTTCCAACGATTGTTTGCTGGGGAAATCTCTTTTGACGATTTCATGCAGACTTATGGAGGTGACAGTCTGAGGCAGAAGTGTGCCTATGAATTGGCAAATGGGAACTTGATCTCTGATATAACTATAAGCCGTTCAGAGGAAAGGGACGACAGCGAGATGCAAGTTACGTTTGCGCCTGACCCTGCGATTTCACCATTCAAGTAGTCGATAAATTGCTTCTTCGAGGTAAAATGTCAGCTTTGGTGGCGAACCTTTTGATGTAGGGACTTGCAACGAGAGATTGCTTCCCGCCCGATGCCCATGATGGCATAGCCATTTGATACGATCGTCTCTGCACAATAAGCAACAATATTTTATTCGTAGTGGAATATCCATTTCGTTGAGATGATGCGAGCAATGGCTCAGAACCATGTAAGAAGACGCTATATATGAATGAAACGTTTTTTAACTGAGACTTTAAGGCTTTTTCTTTAGGTTGTCTGAGGGAGACTATAAGGCCTTTTGTATGTTCCTTAGGGCCGCCAAACCGCCCCGTATACGCTATGGTGTTTAATTTACTTATTAGAAATCACCACAATTTAGTTGGTCCCTTGGGATACTTCTTAGAGCTGGGGTATTTCCAAGGGTGGGTACTTTCTTGTTCCAGTTCTTTGCGGTTTATGTTCTCAAGGAGCGGAATAGAAGTGGCCTTTTTGAAGATGTTCGCAGCTAAGTAGCTCTATTTTGTTACGACTATGGGATGCTCATGGAACGGTTAAGGGCGAAACTTTAACTTCGAACCATGAGGCGCTTCCATATCATTACAAAGCAGTGATTGTTTCTATGAATGATAAAGAAGAGGGCCTTCTAAGTTTCGTCTCTTTGAGTTGAAGACATTTATGGAAGACCCTACAGTTCATTTCTATTAGGGGTTGTTTGAAAATCCCTGTATTATCAAATGGTAAGTGGTATGTGTGCCGATTTTATGGCACGGCCTTTCGATGCTTGCCTTTTGCCTGTGCCTTTACTTCGGTCGGGATATCCCCCTCCCAAAGCCAGCTAAGGAACAACTCCCTCATTCGCTTTGAAGGGAGGTACAAAGTGATCGGTTTTTTATCTCTGATCTGTGTTCTCCATACCCATTGGATGAGTTCTGTCAGTGCATAGTCATCTTGGGAGATTATGGAGTTTCCTCCTATCCACCGGTGGATGTTCGGGTTGAGGTACTGGTCATAGAGGTAGATTGCATGAGTGCAGTGCCTGTAGTCGTTCGTTCCTCGGGTCGTGTTGGGGAGCCATATGGCGCGCCTCTTATTGTAGCCTGTGGGAGCAAGGCGGCTCGCCTTTGCATAAGGGCCGGGAAGAAACTTGGTCTGTTCGACTCCTTCTTGGTTTCGTATTGGAGCCTTGCCTTGGTAGAACCATTTTTCCTTTGGGCAGGTGATCAAGATGTTCTCAAGGGGAATGTCTCTAAGCGCGTTTTGGCGGAGAGACTTTAGGGCCCTGCTGACTTTGTCGTTCAAGGCTTTGGCAGCGGTTGAGGTCTGCCCTGAGTAGCTGAGCTTGAGCCCGCTTAGCGAGGGGATATCCCGCACAGTGATCAGTTTTCTTGTGTCCCGAAGGAAATCTAACTCAATCTTTGGGCTTCCCTTGTCGTGGCTTGGTGTCATCCGAAGTCGGTTTAGGTAGGCCAACATGAGTGAGCCCTTAGCCTTGTATGTGTAGACGGTCAGAGATTTGCCTGCCCTCAACAGCGCCTCCGGCATTACCGCAAGGTTAATGCCGTTGTTCACGTGGTAGAGGCGTTCTGCTCCCGCTGCGTTGAAGATTGGTCTCTTGAGCGCGTCATCGATTTGTTCGACGTCGGCTTCCCATTTTGCCGTAGGGGTAATCAAACCTGACGTCGGATCGATTTCGACATAGCCAGCCCCGACGTAGAGTTCTTCCCAAGTCTTTTCCTTGACGCGATACCCATCATCAACGACGGACAAAACTTCATCGATGATTATGTTGTACCCTTCGAGCAGACCTGCATTCGCAACGTCCGTAAGTTGATCGAACATTGCATGGGTTGTGACGACACTTTTCCGCTCCCTTAGAAGCTGGATTAGATGCTCCTTCTTGGTTTCGTGCCCTTGAACGTCATCGATGATTTCTGGCTGCTGTATCGCAATTTTCGCGGTCGCTTGGATGCGAGCGCATTCCGACAGCAGTGGGGTGCAGATAAAATAGTTCTGATTGGGGTCGAGTGTCTCAATCATCTGGGTCGTCTTGCCGGTGCCGCAGGGCCGGTCAATGATCGTGGTATTTCTCATCACATTTCTCGTCATTAGATGATGCGTGGTGCCCCACGGTAGGGCGTAGGCGGAGCCTCAAAGAGGCCGCCGGTGCGCATTGCTAATGGTGAAGACCCGTCAGTCTTTAATGTGATGAAACGGCTTAGCTCATGATCGGATAGTCCTGTCTCTCGACTGCGTCTGGCGTTACTTTGAAGGAAGCCTCTCCAGAGTACAAGCCATCGGAGATCGTCTGTTTCTCGTGCCCCAAGATGTTGGCTGTGTGTGGGTCTATGGCGTTCAAAATAAGATATCTGAACGCCAATTGGGTCGTTTATTTCTGTGTGCCAAGTTTGTGCCAGAGGCGCTATTTTTTTCCTTGGATTAGTCCAACGTAAAACGGGACTGCCGCAGATTTGCAGCACTACATGTAGTATGAGGGGTATAGTGGGTACTCAACTAGCTTTCGCTAAGTTATTGATTTCTGGTCGTAAGGGCTTCCTAAACGTCCAAAAACATACCCCAAATATACAAATCGAAGATGTCAGGAGTTCAAATCTCTCATCACCCACCATTCAGTTTCTAAAGGCGTCTCTTCGGAGGCGCCTTTTTCATTTTTCGAGCTTTGAAGGTGGTTTGCGCTGTCACCTTTTCTGAAGTGGCATAGGCTCAGAAAACATTTTTTGCGGTTCTTCGCGGGGCTCGCGTGCGTGGCATCTTCAAATTTTAATTAATGCGGGCAACTCCTGCTGAGCAATTCGGGCCAATTTAAACGAATCTTCATCCCTTGGCGGCATGGATCAATGCGTGCCGGGTTTTGGACCCGATTTCAGATCACAGCTCGAACCTCTTTGTTTGGGCTGCGACTTGACCGTGACGCCAGGAGAAAAAATGAACTTTTTTAGCAGGATTAAACTGGCAAAGAAACTGCCCGTGATCATGATTGGCTTGACGGTCGTGACCATCGCAATCTCAAATTTGGTTTCTTATCGAAATGCATCGTTCTCCTTGCTCGTCGAGGCGGAAGAGGCCTTGATGACTGTCGCGGAAGCGCGCTCGCTCGAATTGGAAAGCTGGCTTGAGAGTGTTGATATCGACCTGCGCAGTCAGGCGGAAAACCCGACGGTGCTTTCAGCCCTTCGCGGTTTTGGCGAAGCCTGGGACATGATCGAGACCGACAAAACAGACTATCTGAAGAAGTGGTATATTGACGACAATCCCAACGAGATCGGCAGCAAAGACGATCTGGATTATGCACTCGATGGGTCTGCCTACAGCCAGGTGCACAAACTCTACCATAGCTATTTCCGCAAACTTGTGGACGAAAAAGGCTATTATGATGTGTTCGTCTTCTCTCTCGAAGGCGATTTGATTTACTCGGTTTTCAAGGAGCAAGACTACGCGACGAATTTCCTTGAGGGCGAATACGCGGAAAGCGGCCTCGGTCATGTTCTCCGTCAGTCCCTCGCAGGGGCGCAGAGTGATGTCTATTTTGCTGATTTCGAAAGCTATGGGCCCTCGCATGGCGCGCCGGCTGCCTTCATCGGTGCCCCGGTTTTTGATCGGAGTGGGAGCATTCGAGGTGTCATTGCCTTCCAAATGCCGATCGACAAGATCGATGCGATCACGACCCGTGGGACGGGTTTGGGACGAAGCGGTGACGCTTATCTTGTCGGTCAGGACCTGAAACTGCGCTCTGATCGTATTCACGGCGCGGAAAACGAGGTGTTGACCGTCGAAGTCACGACAGAGTCTGCAAAGAAGGCCATATCAGGCGAACCTGGCGTTCTGCGTGAGACGGAGGCTGAAGAGGGCACAGGGCACATTCACGAGCACCTCGCGGCGTTCTTTCCGATCCATTATCACGGCGCGATCTGGGGCCTTGTCGTGGAGCAAAGCATCGAGGAAATTCTCGAACCTGCCACCGAACTCGCCAACACCATGTTGTGGCAAGGCATTGTCATGACAGCCATCGTTGCGCTCGTCGCCTTCCTTATCGCCCGTGCGATCTCGCGTCCCTTGACGCGAGTGGAGGGTGCGATGCGAGCGGTATCGGACGGAAATTACTCTGTCGCAGTTCCCGGAACTGAGCGTCGTGATGAGATCGGTCAAATCGCACATGCGCTCGATGATTTTCGTCATGCTTTAGGGCGTGCAGAGCAGGCGACGCGCGATGGTCTTTTCAAAGGCGCCGCATTCGAAGGTTCATCTGCTGCGCTGATGATGATCGATCAGGATTTCAACATCACCTACATGAATTCCGCCGTCTATCATCTTTTGAAAGATCGCGAAAAAGACTTTCGTGAAATGTTCGGCAGCTTCAATGCGGAAGAAATCGTTGGCAAAAATATCGATATCTTCCATCGTGACCCAGAACGAATCCGTGGAATTCTCTCCGACACTAGCAACATGCCCTTCTCAACCGACATGAAAGTGGGGAGCGTGCATTTTGCGTTGGACGTCAACGCCGTCTTAGATCCCGATGGGATCCAGATCGGTTGCGTCATGGAGTGGAAAGACGTCACAGCTATTCGAACCAACGAAGCCGTGATCACGGCACTGGACAGTCATCAAGCGAAAGTTGAGTTCGGTGTAGACGGCCATTTGCTGAAGGCCAACGCGAACTTTTCTGAAATGCTTGGGGTGGACAAAAAGGAACTTGTCGGGAAACGCTACGATGAACTTTTTGTTTTCGATCCGAGACTTGCACAGGAGCGCGGTGCCATTTGGGATCGTCTCGGACGCGGTGAAAGCATCCTCGGTCGCTTTAAGCTTTTGGACAAAGAAGGCAACACGTCGCTGCTGGAAGGTACGTTCAGCCCAGTGAAAGATGCGTCAGGGCGCCCTTTTCGCATCATTCTTCTTGGGACAGATATCACCGAGAACCAAGCAACTCTTGTCGCCGCCGAGGCGGAACGGGAGCGCATGAAGGTCGAGCAGGATTGTGTTGTTGATGGTCTGCGTGTTGGATTGAAGAAACTCGCCTCGGGTGACCTTACCTCGCGCATTGAAGTCGCGTTTTCGGACGAATACGAAACACTTCGTGTAGATTTCAATCAGGCTATCGAAAACCTGTTGTCTGCAATGAGAAATGTCGTCGAGAACGCGGATATGATTAGAGGTGAAGCTTCGGAAATCTCCAATGCTGCGGATGATCTCTCGCGCCGTACGGAAAAGCAGGCCGCGACACTAGAAGAAACCGCAACGGCTTTGGACCAATTGACCTCCTCGGTCCGCTCCGCCGCGGACGGCGCCAATCAAGCCTCTGAAATGGTCGAGACGGCAAAGGCGAATGCAGAAGCCTCCGGGAAGGTTGTTCAAGAAGCCGTTGAGGCCATGAGCCAAATTGAGACGTCGTCGATCCAAATTTCCAAGATTACCTCGGTGATCGACGATATTGCCTTTCAGACCAATTTGCTCGCTCTGAACGCCGGAGTCGAAGCCGCGCGAGCGGGTGAGGCGGGGCGTGGTTTTGCCGTTGTAGCGTCGGAAGTGCGTGCTCTTGCCCAGCGTTCCTCTGAGGCGGCCCGCGAAATCAATGATTTGATTTCGAAATCGGGGACACTCGTGAAACGTGGTGTGAGCCTTGTTGGCGAAACAGGGGAAGCCTTGCGTGGCATCGTCGGGTCAGTGTCCGAGATTTCTCACAATGTCTCTGAAATCGCTGTTTCTGCCCGTGAGCAGTCGTCTGGACTTGCTGAGATCAATGCAGCCGTCAACCAGCTGGATCAGGTCACACAACAAAACGCCGCCATGTTTGAGCAGACTACGGCAGCCAGCCATGCCTTGACGCGTGAAGCGGAGAACCTGACTGTTACGACCTCGAGATTTTCGATCGGTGCGGTTCAGGGGGCAACGGTGAATGTCTCAGTGGCAAAGCTGGAGCGGGAAGACGCCCGCAAGCCGGCTTTGCAGACACCAAACGCTCCGATGATGACAAGCGCGACAAAGCGCGAAATCCAAGAATCCGTAAAAATGGCGGTGAATGCTTCGCCAGATGTCCCGTTTGCGGCAGAGGATGACTGGGAAGATTTCTGAGAGGAGGCTGATGCAACAGCCATTGCTCCAGAATAGGATGTTTAGGAAAAGGATGTCGGTGTGAAACCGTTACGTGTGTTGATTGTTGACGACTCTGCCACAATGCGGCGGCTCATTCGATCCATTCTTGAAGCAGACCGGCGTTTGGAAGTTGTTGCAGAAGCAGGCACCGCGCGTGAGGCGCGCGATGCGGTGAATGCGCATCGTCCGGATGTCATGACGCTCGATGTGGAAATGCCCAATATGAGCGGATTGGAATTTCTTCAAAGGGTGATGAAGCACCGACCGATGCCTGTTGTGATGGTGTCCACATTGACGCGCAAAGGGAGCGATGTTGCCGTTGAGGCCATGGCGCTTGGCGCTGTGGATTGTGTCGAGAAACCTAAGGTTGGAGCAGGGAGCGATAATTTTTCGAGATTGGCAGATACAGTCGCTTTAGCTGCGCGTGCGCAAGTTAGCCTGTCTCGCCCAGTTCGAAGCAAGACGATCCCGCAACAAAATAGACGGTTTCGACGTATCTGCATGATCGGGGGATCGACGGGTGCAGTTGATGCGATCGAGCGAATTCTACAACGTTTTCCTTCCGATTGCCCTCCGACGTTGATCACTCAGCATATGCCTGAACCCTTTCTTGTCAGTTTTGCCGCACGTCTGGATCCTTTGGTGCAGCCAAAGGTGTGTTTGGCGGAAGATGGCGCAGTTTTGCGGACAGGTCAGGTCATGATTGCACCTGGGGGAGAATACCATCTCAATGTGACCGGCAAAGCCGAGCTCAGGGTGAAGCTCCATCAAGGGCCGCATGTGTCCGGTCATCGTCCCTCTGTCGATTCCATGTTTTTATCGGCTGTAGGTCACGCGCCGAGAATTGTGGCCGGTATATTGACCGGGATGGGCGGAGACGGGGCAATCGGGATGAAAGCGCTTAGAGACGCGGGGGCAAAAACTCTGGGTCAAAGTCAGCAAACCTGCGTGGTTTTCGGTATGCCGCGCGTTGCTGCGGAAATGGGAGGCGTTGAGGAATGGGCGGATTTGGATCAGGTCGGTGACGCGCTTCTGCGGCTATGTGAGACGCCCGTGAAAATGAGGGCCACATGACAGCCATGCTCCAAAAACGCAGCGGAGGCATCCGGACCTATATCGCTCAAGGCGAATATGCGATCGCGGGTGTGGAAGAAGCCGTGATCTCGACCATTCTTGGCTCGTGTGTAGCAACCTGCCTTTGGGATCCCGTGGCGAAAATCGGTGGAATGAACCATTTCCTATTGCCCGAGGGGCCTTCCTCTCGCAGCGATGTGAGCTCTTTTGGCGCCAATGCCATGGAGCTTTTGATCAACGCGCTCATTCGTGCTGGCGCGGTGCGGGAACGTTTGCGAGCCAAAGTCTTTGGAGGAGCCGAAATGTACAAAGGTCTGACCAATGCGGGCAATCAAAACGGTCTGTTCGTTCTGTCCTATCTCAAGCGCGAGAATATTCCGTGTGATGGTAAAAGCCTTGGCGGCGGACAGGCGCGTCGCGTGGAATTTTTCCCGGCGCAGGGAAAAGCCCGTCAAAAGCTGGTGGAGGATCCGCATCTCATTGAAAGGCGTCCCGTGCCAGAAACGACAAGCGATCTTGAGTTGTTCTAAACTTTGCGGTGCGTGGTTCCGTGCTGACCCCGAATGCACCTGGGGCGGGTTCTGGCATTCCCTTTGATCCAATTTCGGACCTATTCAAGGCATTTCCTGTTTCGCTGTGATACTCGACGAACGAGATGCGGCCCCTTGGCGAAACGCAGTGAGCGCGGCAGAAATGAGATATGAAACTGATCGATTCCCTGCCGCTCTCAACCCTGGTCTTTGCGTCTTTGACCTTGGGTCTGGCACCTTTTGTTCCGGAACCTCATGTCTGGGAGAAGTTGAAACTGCTGTTCTCTGGCATGCTCGTTCAGCCCATAGATGTTTTTGATTTGGCGCTTCATGGGCTGCCTTGGCTGCTTTTGGGTCTGAAGATATGGCGGAAATTTGGCTCCGTTAAGGGCACTTCGAAAGGCTAGGGCTGCGATACACGGCATCCGGTATGGGAAAGCACCTTGTCTGATCAAATTCTTAGAAGATCGGAAAGGAACGCCCCGCGCGGGTATGAACCGCGCGAGGGAGGCAAAGCGGGATGGCTTTAACTCTCAGGCTTTCGAGACCGCGTCGAGGATACGCGCCCAGGAGCGGATGCCTTTGTGGAAATTCGTCAGGCCGTATTTCTCATTGGGCGAGTGGATACGGTCATCATCATCGGCATAGCCGACCAACATCGAATCCAGCCCCAAAATCGTAGTGAAGAAACCGGCAATCGGGATGGATCCGCCCATGCCCGCAAACACCGCCTCCCGGTCCCATTCGGCTGAGAGCGCCTGACGCGCGGCTTCGAATTCCGGGCGCGCGGTATTCATCACGGCGGCTGGAGAGCCGTCCAAGTCTTGGTTCCATGTGACTTTCGCGTCCGTCGGCAGGCGGCTTTCCACATGGGCGCGGAGGTTCTCGCGAATTGCATCCGGGTCTTGCGTGCCGACCAGACGACATGTGATTTTGCAATGCGCCTCGGACGGGATCACAGTTTTCGTGCCCGGTCCTTGGTAGCCACCCCACATGCCGTTGATTTCCAGTGTCGGGCGCGCCCATTGCTGTTCCAAGGTGGAATAGCCCACTTCGCCGTGAGCGACGGTCATGCCAACACCGGAGAGATACTCCTCCTCGTCAAAGCCGCAGCCCTTCCATTGTTCGAGGATATCGGCAGGGACCTCTGCGACGCCGTCATAGAAATCCTTGACCGTCACACGGCCCTGATCGTCATGGAAGCTTGCCACGATTTTTGAGATTTCGCGCAGCGGGTTGAGCGCCGGGCCGCCGTAGTGACCGGAGTGCAGGTCCATCGTGGGGCCGGTCAGGGTGAATTCGTCCTTCAACATGCCCCGAAGCTGTGAACAGATCGACGGCACGCCCGGTGCCACCATGGAGGTGTCGCAGATCAGCGCCAGATCGGCGGAAAGCTTGTCCTTATTGGCTTCCATAAATGGGATGAGCGAGGGCGAGCCACTTTCCTCTTCGCCTTCGAAGAAAAACGTGATGGTGCAGGGTAGGGAACCGTGCTCGGCAATCCAGGCGCGGCAGGCCTCGACGAAGGTCATGAGCTGACCTTTGTCGTCCGAGGCGCCGCGGCCGCGGATCACCTTGCCAGTCTCGCGCTCTTCGATAAAGGGTGCAAACGGGTCGTGATCCCACAGCGACAGCGGATCGACCGGCTGCACATCATAGTGCCCGTAGAACAAGAGATGCGGGCCACCGGAGCCGATTTTGCCATAGACCATCGGGTGGCCGGGGGTCTCGCAAAGCTCCGCGTCAGCTCCCAAAGATTGCAGATCGGCCACCAACCACTCGGCAGCTTTGAGGCAGTCGGCCTTATGCGCCGGGTCGGTGGAGATCGACGGAATGCGCAGCAAATCCATCAAGCGGTCGAGAGAGGCGTCGAGATCGGAATCGATGCGGGTCAGCACCGGGTCGAGACGGGTGTTCATTATAGGAAACCTTTGATCGTCTTAGGATGTTTTGTCGCAGCTTACGCCGATCACATCTGGTGTCCAGAGCGTCTTGCCGGGTTGACATAGATCATTCTGAAAGGGTTTTTAGTCATTCTAAAAGGGCAGGGCATTGTGCTCGTGATCACCGGCGTGATCTCATCCGGGCTCTTGCGAAAGGTGGTCTAGCCAAAAGGTATTATCTTGCGAATTGTGAATATGAGTCGCAATTTTCGTTTGATGTCGCTAAAAGAGGCAGACCTGAGACGCGCGAAAGGACAAAAAGTGGACTACACGGCGAAGCTTGACGAGGCGATCCAACGTTTGCACGACGAAGGCCGCTACCGTACCTTCATCGACATCGAGCGTAAGCGCGGGCAATTCCCCCACGCCACATGGACGCGCCCCGACGGCACAGAGCAACCCGTAACGGTCTGGTGCGGCAATGACTACCTCGGCATGGGGCAAAACCCGGTCGTGCTCGACGCCATGAAAGAGGCTGTCGACGCCACGGGCGCGGGCTCCGGCGGCACGCGCAACATCTCGGGCACTACGGTCTACCACAAACGTCTCGAGGCCGAGCTGGCTGATCTCCACGGCAAAGAAGCTGCGCTTGTGTTCTCTTCGGCTTATATTGCCAATGACGCCACGCTTTCGACGCTTCCGACGCTGTTTCCGGGGCTGATCATCTATTCCGACGAACTGAACCACGCTTCGATGATTGAGGGCATCCGTCGCAACGGTGGCGCCAAACGTATCTTCCGCCACAACGATCTCGACCACCTGCGCGAACTTCTGGCCGCTGACGATCCTGAAGCGCCGAAGCTGATTGCCTTTGAGTCTGTCTACTCCATGGATGGCGATTTCGGGCCGATCAAGGAACTTTGTGACATTGCCGACGAATTCAACGCCCTCACCTATCTCGACGAGGTGCATGCGGTTGGCATGTATGGCCCGCGCGGCGGCGGCGTGGCCGAACGCGACGGTCTGATGGGCCGTGTCGACATCATCAACGGCACGCTTGGCAAGGCCTTTGGTGTCTTCGGCGGTTACATCGCGGCAAGTGCGAAAATGTGCGACGCTGTGCGCTCTTACGCGCCGGGTTTCATCTTCACGACCTCGATCCCGCCGGCTGTCGCGGCGGGCGCTGCGGCCTCTATCGCGTTTCTCAAGGGCGAGGGCGGTGTCAAACTGCGCGAAGAGCATCAGACCCAGGCGAAAATCCTCAAGACGCGCCTAAAAGGTCTCGGCATGCCGATCACCGACAATGGGTCCCACATCGTGCCGCTGATCGTGGGCGATCCGAAACACACGAAATTGATGTCGGATATGATGCTGGAGCATTACGGTATCTACGTGCAGCCGGTGAATTTCCCGACCGTTCCGCGCGGCACCGAGCGTTTGCGGTTCACGCCGTCGCCGGTGCATGGGCCCAATGAAATGGATCATCTGATCAAGGCGCTGGACGCGCTCTGGAGCCACTGTGCGCTGAATCGTGCCGAAATGGCCGGGTGATACGCATAAGCCCTGTGCGCCCGGTTTGAGCATGTGGTAATACTGTTTCCAAGAGCTTAAGACGAATCGTTTAAAAGCTCATGGGGACAGAACCAACTTAGGGCGGCACACAGGCATGATGAGGCGGTGGAGCAAACCACCCGTCGAGGAGCAGGAACAACCTCGCGGGTTTGATGACTTCGAGTTGCGGCTCGGAGATGTCATGCGTGGTGAACGTGCAACCATTGGCAAATCCCTTTTGGACGTCCAGCGCGAGCTGAAGATCAAGGCGACTTACATCGCCGCGATCGAGAACGCCGATCCGTCCGTGTTTGAGACACAGGGCTTCATTGCTGGTTATGTCCGTTCCTATGCCCGTTATCTCGAGCTTGACCCGGATTGGGCGTTTGCGCGCTTTTGTCAGGAAAGCGGTTTTGCTGTGGCCCATGGCATGTCGCCGCAGGCCTCGACCAAGCGCAGCCCGGCAACCGCTCAAAAGCAATCTCCAGTCAAAGACCCCTTTGCCGATCCGAACGCGTCTTTCGTGCCGCGCGGTCAAGGGTTTATGACCCGTATCGAACCCGGTGCGCTTGGCTCCACGGCCGTGCTTCTCGCGCTCTTGGGCGTTATCGGCTACGGCGGTTGGTCAGTGTTGCAAGAGGTGCAAAAGGTGAAACTCGCGCCGGTCGACCAGACCCCTGGCATGATTTCCGAAGTGACGCCGCTTGACGCCGAGAACACCACGATCGCGTCCTTGGACGAAAGCGTCGGCCTCGCCACGCCGTCCGCCGAGGCGCTGGACCGCCTTTATCGTCCGCAGGCGCTTGATGTGCCTGTGCTGGTGCCGCGCGACGGTCCGATTGCAACGCTTGATCCGCGGACTGTCGGGGCCTTGACGGCTGAAAGCCAAGCCGAAGAGCGCGAAGACCGGTTGAACGATATGTCCAACCTGATCGCTCAGGCGGCGCTTTCCGAGGGTGACGACGCGCCGATTCAGGTGACGACAGAGGGCGCGCCGGAACTGGCTTTGGTCGCTGTTTTGCCGTCTTGGGTCCGAGTGCAGGCCGCAGATGGTTCCGTCTTGTTCGAGAAAATCCTTGACGCTGGTGAGCGCTATGTCGTTCCTGCGATGGACAAGGCGCCCGTGTTGCGCACGGGTAATGCCGGCGGCGTGTATTTCGCCGTGAACGGTCAGGCCTATGGTCCGGTCGGGGACTCCGGCTCCGTTGTGAAAAACGTGGCACTGTCCGTGGCCGATGTGTCCGACGCCTTCACGCCGGTTGATCTGGCCGCGAACACCTCCGTGGCGGAGCTGTTCCGAGTGGCGCAAAACACCGAATAAACCCACCCAGTAGAAATGCCTTGGGTAAATCGCATGTGATCCCATCACAGAACTCGTTTGGCGTAAGCGGGGTCTGACCGCTTGCCCCTCGCGCGTCGTCGGCCTATCTAGGTGACGACAGCGTTTCGCACCAAAGAGGCTCCCATGTCCCACAATCCCATCCGCCCTTGGCGCAACATAGACCGTCGTGTGAGCCGCAAGATTTGGGTCGGGAACGTGCCCGTTGGGGGTGACGCGCCGATTTCCGTGCAGACGATGACCAACACGCTGACACATGACGTGAAGGGCACGCTGGATCAGATCATCCGTGCCGCAGAGGCGGGGGCCGACATTGTTCGCGTTTCTGTGCCGGACAAGGAAAGCTCTGCGGCCTTGAAAGAAATCTGCCGCGAAAGCCCGGTCCCGATCGTTGCCGACATCCATTTTCATTACATGCGCGGCATCGAGGCCGCAGAGGCGGGCGCCGCTTGCCTTCGGATCAACCCCGGCAACATCGGCGATGAGGCGCGGGTCAAGGAAGTGCTCAAAGCCGCACGCGATCACAATTGTTCGATCCGTATCGGCGTGAACGCGGGCTCTCTGGAAAAGCATCTTTTGGAGAAATACGGCGAGCCGTGCCCCGACGCGATGGTCGAGAGCGGCATGGATCACATCAAAATCCTCGAAGATAACGATTTCCACAATTTCAAAATCTCGGTGAAGGCCTCTGACGTCTTCATGGCCTCCGCCGCCTATCAGCAATTGGCCGAAGCCACCGACGCACCGATCCACCTCGGCATCACTGAGGCAGGCGGGTTGATGTCTGGGACGATCAAATCCTCCATCGGTCTGGGCCAGCTTTTGTGGATGGGCATCGGCGACACCTTGCGCGTGTCTTTGTCCGCCGATCCGGTCGAAGAGGTCAAGGTTGGCTATGAGATTCTCAAATCTCTGGGGCTGCGCCACCGCGGTGTGAATATCATCTCCTGTCCATCTTGTGCGCGTCAGGGTTTTGACGTGATCAAAACAGTGGAGGAATTGGAGAAGCGCCTTGAGCATATCAAGACGCCGATGAGCCTTTCGATCATTGGCTGCGTGGTTAACGGGCCGGGCGAGGCGCTTATGACCGATGTGGGCTGGACCGGCGGTGGCGCAGGTCACGGCATGGTCTATCTGGGCGGCAAACAGGACCATAAAATGTCAAACGACCACATGGTCGAGCACATTGTGGAGCAGGTCGAAAAGAAGGCCGCCGAGATCGAGGCCGCCGCCGCTCAGGACGCGGCCGAATAAACGCGCAGCACTTTTCGTTTCCTTTGTGCTCCAAAGACTCAAAACCCCGCCGATAAGGCGGGGTTTGTTGTTTTAAACTCACCAGAAGGATCAGCGGTTCGCACGCACCTCGGCGACGATCTCCACCATGCTGTCGTAGGGCACATAGCCGCGCAGCATCTGGTCGCCCAAGACAAACCCCGGCGTGCCGGAAATCTGCAATTCCTGCGCAAGCTGGTGGTTCAAAGCCAGAATGCCTGTGACTTCATCGCTCTCCATTTCCGCGACCACCGCATCGGCGTCGATCTCGAGGCCATCGGCCAGACGGCGCAACATGCCTTCGGAAACATCGCCCCGTGCCTGCATCAGCGCTTCATGAAACTTGAGATAGGCCTCGTTGCCCGCGACCAGTTTCGTCGCCACGGCAAAGCGCGCGGCCAGAATGGAGGCCTCGCCCAGAATTGGGAATTCCTTGACGATCAGTTTGATATTGCCGTCTTTCTCCAACAGCGCATGCACGTCGGGATAGGCTTTTTTGCAATAGCCACAGCGATAGTCGGAAAATTCGACGAGCACGATGTCGCCGTCCGGGTTGCCAAAGACCGCATCGTTTTCGTCATTGTAGATCACTTCTGAATAGGCGGCGATCAGGTCGGCGTCATTCGCGACCTGGGCGTCGGCCTGACGTTGTTGATAGACCTCATAGGCCTCTTCCATGATCATCTCGGGGTTTTCCATGATGAAGGCCCGGACTTCGGCGCGAAACGCCTCACGTTCGGCATCCGTCATGTCGGTGATGTCAAAGGCCTGCGCGGCCATGGCCGTGGTGGCGGTCAAAAGGGCTGCTGCCCCAAAACGGGCACCGAAACGCGTAAATGGGCGCGCGAAGGCTTTGGCAAAATTCATCGGGTCTTTCTCCGTCTCAAACCTGTTCCTTCGCGTCTATCACATCTTTGTGCCGGGGCCACCCAACAGTTGCGTGACCCAAGGCCGAAGTCTCCTGAATATTGCGTGGCTGCACAGGCCTTATGCATCCACTTCGCCGCATTGCATTTCTTTCCTCTCGCTGGCATGGGGGAACGGAATTTCAGGACAGGAGCCTTCCCATGAAAACCTCTCAGCGATCCGTGGTCGATCCTTTTATCGTGATGGATGTGATGGAGGCGGCCCGCGCGGCCGAGGAGGCGGGGCGGCACATCATCCATATGGAGGTCGGCCAGCCCTCGACGGGCGCACCGGCCAAGGCCCGTGCGGCGCTCACGACCGCGATGGAGGAGGGGTCACTGGGCTACACCGTGGCGCTTGGTCTGCCGGAACTGCGCAAAGGGATCGCAGCGCTTTACAAGGATTGGTATGGCATCGATCTCGACTGGCGGCGGGTGGTCATCACCCCCGGCTCTTCGGGGGCGTTCATCCTTGCCTTTACCGCGCTCTTCGACGCGGGTGCCAAGGTCGGCATGGGCGAGCCGGGCTATCCGTCCTATCGTCAGATCCTGAGCGGGTTGGACATTACACCCGTGGGCATTCCGACAAAGATGGAGAACCGCCTGCAGCCCGTGCCAGACGAAATCCCCGACGGCATTGACGGCCTGATCGTGGCGTCCCCAGGCAACCCCTCTGGCACCATGCTTGGCCATGAAGATATGGGCGCGCTGATCAAGGCCTGTCACGACAAAGGGATCGCCTTTATCTCCGATGAGATTTACCACGGTATTCAATATGAGGGCCGCGCGGTCAGCGCGCTTGAGCTGTCCGATGATGTCTATGTCATCAATTCCTTTTCGAAATTCTTCTCGATGACGGGCTGGCGCGTTGGCTGGATGGTGGTGCCGGAAGATCATGTGCGTGTCATAGAACGCATTGCCCAGAACTTTTTCCTTTGCACGACCCATGCGTCGCAGGTCGTGGCGCTCGGCGCGCTTCAGACGCGGCAGGAATGTCAGGAGATGGTGGATGTTTACGCTGAGAACCGCCGGTTGATGCTTGAAGAACTGCCGAAGATCGGCTTCGACAAAATCGCGCCGCCGGACGGGGCGTTTTACATCTATGCCGATGTCTCTGAGCACACGGAAGACAGCAAGGCGTTTTGCGATGAAGTCCTCGCGGAAGCGGGTGTCGCCGTGACGCCGGGGCTGGATTTCGATCCGGTGCGGGGCGGGCAGACGCTTCGGTTCTCCTATGCGCGCTCGACCGAGGACATCCGCGAAGGTCTGGCGCGGCTCAAAAAGTTTATGGCCAATCGGTAACTCTTCGCTTCACGCTTTGGTTAGGGCTGCGTTCTCCCATAGGCAAAGGCATGCTTGCAGGGTAGGTTTTGGCGAAATGCTTCTTGAGGATATCATGGTCAAGCTTTTCCAACCGCTGGTTTTCGCCGCGTTTCTGGGCCTCTCTGCGGGCGTATCCGCCTCTGCGCAGAGCGGTCTGACGGCGCTTGCGCGGGCAGACAGCGCCGCTTCTGCGCTGGTCGATCAGGGCGACCGCGTCGAGATGATGCTGCGCCTGAGCCAGCCGGTGCCATTTCGTATATTCACCCTCGACGCGCCGCGCCGCATGGTCATTGATTTTGCCGAGGTCGATTGGACCGGCTTTGACACCGAGCAATTTGACACGGCCGAGGGCATCACCGGTCTGCGGGTGGGTGGCTTTGTGCCGGGCTGGTCCCGCATGGTGCTCGACCTCGCAGGGCCGTTTCGACTGGTGCATGCCGAGATGTCGCGCGACGACACAGGCGCGGTTCTGACGCTGACGCTCGATCCGACCGCCTCGGACGAATTTGCTTTGGGGGCCGGGACTCCGCCTGATGCCCAACTTGTCCGCCCCTCTGCCGAAGAGACGCCAAAAGCCGCGCCGCTGCGCAAAATTGGCGAGGGTCCGCTGCGTGTAGTGCTCGATCCCGGTCATGGCGGCATCGACCCGGGCGCCGAGCGGGATGGGGTCATCGAAAAAGAACTGACCCTGACCTTTGCCCGCGAGTTGCAGGATGTGCTCAACCGCGCGGGCGGGTTCGAGGTGTCGCTGACCCGCTCCGAAGATCTTTTTGTGCCATTGGAGACCCGATTGACACTGGCACGTGAGGCGGGGGCCGATGTGTTCCTGTCGATCCACGCCGATGCGATTGCCGAGGGCCGTGCCGAAGGGGCGACCATTTACACCCTCGCGGCGCGCGCCTCTGATACGGCGTCGCAAAAGCTTGCGGAACGGCATGATCGTTCGGATTTGCTCTCTGGTGTCGATCTGACCGGGCAGGATGATGTCATCGCCACAGTGCTTATGGACATGGCGCGCACGGAAACCACGCCGCGCACGGATCGTCTGGCAGATGCCTTGGTGGAACAGCTCGACGAGAGTGTCGGCATGCACAAACGTCCGCGGTTGGAGGCCGGGTTTTCGGTCTTGAAAGCGCCCGATATGCCTTCTGTTTTGATCGAGTTGGGATTCCTGTCGTCCGCCAAGGATCGCGCGAAGCTGGCGGATCAGGCGTGGCGCACCAAAGCCGCTTGGGCGATCCGCGATGCTTTGTCCGATTGGGAAGACGAGGAGCTTTCGCTTCAGGACAAGCTCCGCAAGTGAGGGCGGCCCTCGGTGGGCCTAAGGCCGCCTCCTGTAGCTCTTAGTGCGCCATCATATCCGCAGCGATTTGCTCTGGCGTCAGATCGACCGGGAAATAGGTCGGCCAGTTGGTGAGTTCTTCAAGCACAGCCGTCCGGTCGTTGCCCCAATAGAGGTGGTAGTGATCGGATTTCGAGGGGAAGATGCGGTGGTCGCTGAATTGGATGAACTGCGGCGCCGCGTCGTCGCCTGAGACCTTCTCAAAAACAAAGCGCACGCCACGGTTGCCGCGGGCGTAGGTCAGGATTTCATAGCCGTCGTCTTCGTACTCACCTGAGATCGCGCCGGCGGCCTGATGGAAGGTGACCGTGCTGCCCTCAATCTCGATGCGGTTCACATCGGTGGCGTAGCCTGCGGTGTAATAGGCGGTGTACTCCTCGACGGATTTGTCGCCGTGTTCGGCTTTATGTTCCATCACGGCGTCGAGTTTGCCCTCGGTCAAAAGCGGGTAAACGGATTGCCAGTCGCCGGCCCAGTCGGAAAGCGGACGGGGGGCGACTTGGCTGTCTTTGAAGTAGCCTTCATAGATTTTGTCGTCCTGGGCATGGTCATGATCGTGAGACTCGGCCTGTGCCTGAGATGTGATGGTCAGCGTGGCGGCAAGTGCGATTGCGAGGGATGTCTTTTGCATCGGGTCTTTCCTTTTTATTCCGTCTTGTGGGGATGTAGATATTCATGCCACACAAGTATTGTTATGAAATAACATAACGTATTGGACTTAGAAAAATGAGAAGGGATTAGCAAGCAGGAAAACGGCGGGCAGGGCGCCCGCCGGTCGGTTCACTCAAAGACTAGCTGTTCAGGAGGATTTGCGCGCCAACCACACGGAATGCCCGGTGCAGCCGGGGTCCTCGGGGGTAAAGGCGATCACTTCCATGCCTTCATTCGCCATCAATTGGCGGTATTCATCGGGCGCGAGCGAGGCGTGATAGACCGTCTCATGTTCGACATTGCCAATCGCTTCACCGGCCTCGGGCCCAGAGGTGAACAGCAAAACACCGCGCGGTGCGAGGTGTTTGGCGAAGGTCGTAAACATCGCGCGTTGATCCTCGGCCGAGAGGTGAAAGAAGCTGTCCCATGCGACCACCGCATCAAAGGTCTCGCCCAGATCCAGTTCGCGCATATCGGCACGGATGGCACGGGCGCGGGGCAGGTTTTGTTGAAACAGCGCGATCATGGCGGCGGCGCCATCGACGCCCGTCACTTCGCAGCGGCGATCAAAGAGATATTGCGCAATCGGCCGACCGGAGCCGCAGCCCAAATCAAGCACATGGCGTTTGCCATCGGTCTGCGGCGTATAGCCCAGCATCCGGTCAAGCCAGGGGCGCTCGAACAGGGTCTTGGACCGCGCAATGTCGAAAGCGCGGGCCTGGCGTTCATAGGTCGGAAGGATGTCTTCGGGTCTCATGTCTCGCACATAGGCGGGCCGCGCGCACAGGGCAAGCGGCTCTGTTCACAAGGGGTTCACGAGCGGCGTCTTTCTGCTCACATTTGCGCGTGATCCGGCCGCGGATGTTTTGACCAGGGCGTCCACGCTGTATAAGGAGAGGCAAGACCCGTGCGGCTCAGAAGCGAGTCAGCGCGGATTTAGTGGTGTGAAAGGCTCTTCAGTGCTCAGATTTATCTTCTCGTTTTTCGGCACAATCTTCTCGTGGATCACCACGGGGCTGTTTTTGCTGGCGCTGGTCGTTGGCGGCATCTTCTGGATGTATGGCCGCGATTTGCCCAATCACGAGGCTCTGGCTCAGTACCAACCGCCGACGATTTCGCGCATTTATTCCAACGAAGGCCGGATCATTGACGAGTTTGCCAAGGAACGTCGTCTCTACACACCGCCTGAAGAAATTCCCGATTTGGTGAAAAACGCCTTCATCTCGGCCGAGGATAAGAACTTTTACCACCACAAAGGCTATGACCTGCGCGGTATGGTCGCTGCGGCTCTGACGGCTGCGCAGGGCGGCCCTCTGCGTGGCGCGTCCACAATCACCCAGCAGGTGATGAAGAATTTCCTTTTGTCCTCCGAGCGGTCTGCGGAACGCAAGATCAAGGAATTGATCCTTGCCACGCGGTTGGAGCAAACCCTGACCAAGGACGAAATCCTCGGGCTCTATCTCAACGAAATCGACCTTGGCGTGCGCTCTTTCGGGGTGACCGCGGCGGCGCAAAGCTATTTCAACAAGACACTCTCTGAGCTGGCCCCTGAAGAGGCGGCTTTCCTCGCGATCCACCCGAAGGCGCCTTATTCCTACAACCCGGCAAAGAATTACGATGCGGCGCTTACGCGGCGCAACTTCGTGCTGCGCGAGATGTACGAGAATGGTTATCTGACGCAAGCGGCTTATGAGGCGGCGCGCGAGACGCCGATCAAGACGGTGCAGACCGGCGACTATCCGAGCTACCGTGAAAGCCTGCCGACCCGCGATTATTTCACCGATGAAATCCGCCGCCAGCTGTCGAAGAACTTCGGCGAAGAGGAATTCTTCGAAGGCGGGTTGTCGATCCGTGCCACCATGGATCCGGAGATGCAAACCAACGCGGCGCATGCCTTGCAGAAACGGCTCGAAGAGCTGGATCGCGGCATGGGGCAGTGGCGCGGCACCGGCAAGACGATCGATGCGGTCACTTTGGATGACGGCACATGGGAATCGGCATTGGCTGAGGTCCGTGTGGCACGTGACGTGACGCTTGATGGCAAATGGTACGTCGGCGCAGTGAGTGCGGTGGGCGACAGCGCCCTAACCGTGCTGGTCGAGGATGGCGTGGGCGAGGTGTCCGTGCCGCGCGACGACATCCAGTGGATGCGCGGGTCGTTCCGTGACAATTTTACCCGCGGCGACGTGGTCCACATCCGCCGCATGACGACGGGCGACAATGGCGAAGGTGATCTGATCCGCTGGTCGTTGCGCCAAGTGCCGGAAGTGCAGGGCGCGTTCATGGCGATGGACGTCAACACCGGCCGTGTTCTGGCGATGCAGGGCGGGTTCTCTTATCAGAACTCCGTGTTCAACCGAGCGACGCAGGCGACGCGTCAGCCGGGGTCGTCGTTCAAACCCTTTGTCTATGCCGCTGCCCTCGACAGTGGCTTTACGCCCGCGACCATCGTTGTCGACGCGCCGATCGAGATCAACACGCCGCAGGGTGTCTGGCGGCCTAAAAACGCATCACGTCAATTCTACGGCCCGACACCTCTCCGGACCGGGATCGAGCAATCGCGGAACCTGATGACCATTCGTCTCGCCCAAGAGGTCGGTATGGACACGGTGGCGCGTTATGCGGAACGCTTTGGTGTTTACGATCACATGGGTCAATATCTCGCCTCTTCTCTCGGCGCCGAGGAAACCACCGTGTTCAAGATGGTCTCCGCCTACGCCATGTTCGCCAATGGCGGCGAGCGCGTCGAGCCGACGCTTGTCGACCGGGTGCAGGACCGCTACGGGCGGACGATTTATCGTCACGACCAGCGGGTCTGCGAAGAATGTGAAGTTGCGTCTCTCGCCCCCGGCGTGGCGCCCAAGATCGTCTCGAACCGTGAACGCATGATCAACGCGATCACCGCCTATCAGCTGACCTCCATGATGCAGGGCGTGGTCCAGCGCGGCACGGCCGCCGGTCGGATCAACCTTCCTGTGCCGGTGGCGGGCAAGACGGGGACCACCAATGACGGCAAGGACGCATGGTTCATGGGCTTTACCTCGAACATCGTTGCGGGCTGTTACATCGGTTACGACACGCCGCGGGCGATGCGTGGCGCCTCGGGCGGTGGCTTCTGTGGGCCGGTGTTCAACGATTTCATGCAGGATGCCGTGAAGAAATACGGCGGCGGCAAGTTCAAAGTGCCCCCGGGTGGACATTTCATCAAGATCGACCGCTACACTGGTGCGCGCCTGAACGACAGCGCCTCGGGCCCCAACGTGGTGGCCGAATATTTCCGCGATGGCGAAGAGCCGATCTTTGGTCTGATGTATGACGGTGGTTTTGCCATGGGCGCGGACTTGCCGCTGTTCGAAGGTCAAACCAGTTCGTCGGGCGAGCGCGAGGTGCAAACCTCGACGGGCCGCACGATCAGGGTGCCGGAGAAGGCGACGATCAACTCGCTCTCGTCGGGCGGCTTGTACTAGGCCTCTACGTCAGAAGTTTTCCAAGACATGCTCCGCCGTCTTGCCCCTTGTGTCTTAGGGGTGAGACGCGTATCTCTCTGCAAACGTTTAAAAGACCGACAAGGTGACCTGCCGTGCGCGCTGAAATCCAGAATACCGTTGCGAAAATCGAGAAATCCGTGGCCCTGCTCAAACAGCGCATGGATTGGGAAACCGCGCCGCATCGTCTCGAAGAATTCAACGCGATGATCGAGGATCCGACGCTTTGGGATGATCCCGAACGCGCCCAGAAACTCATGCGCGATCGCCAGATGTTGATGGATGCGGTGAAAACTGCGACTTCCATCGAGCAGGACATGAAAGACAACATCGAACTCATCGAATTGGGTGAGATGGAAGAGGACGAAGAGGTCGTCACCGACGCCGAAGAAACGCTCAAGTCGTTGGCCGAAACCGCTGCTGCGAAAGAGCTTGAGGCGCTTTTGGACGGCGAGGCAGACTCCAATGACACCTTCCTCGAAATCAACGCGGGCGCGGGCGGCACGGAGGCCTGTGACTGGGCCTCGATGTTGCAGCGTATGTATGTGCGTTGGGCGGAGAAGAAAGGTTACACGGTCGAGCTTCAATCCGAAGAAGCGGGCTCCGAGGCTGGTATCAAATCCGTCTCCTATAAAATCTCTGGCCACAATGCCTACGGCTGGCTGAAATCCGAGAGCGGTGTGCACCGCCTTGTGCGCATTTCGCCTTTCGGCAAGGGCACGCGCGAGACGTCTTTCGCCTCGGTCTGGGTCTATCCGGTGGTCGATGACAACATCGAGATCGAAGTGAACCCCGCCGACATCCGCATCGACACCTATCGTTCCTCGGGCGCGGGCGGTCAGCACGTGAACACCACCGACTCCGCCGTGCGGATCACCCACGCGCCGACCGGCATCGTGGTGACCTCGTCTGAGAAGTCGCAGCACCAGAACCGCGACATCGCCATGAAAGCGCTGAAATCGCGGCTCTATCAGCTTGAGTTGGACCGTCGCAACGCGGCGATCAACGAGGCGCATGAAAGCAAGGGCTCGGCAGGCTGGGGCAACCAGATCCGGTCTTACGTGATGCAGCCCTATCAGATGGTCAAAGACCTGCGCACCAATTACGAGACCTCGGACACCCAAGGTGTGCTCGACGGGGATCTCGACAAATTCATGGCTGCGACGCTGGCGATGAATGTGGCGGGCAAATCGCGCGCCGATGCCCAAGGAGAATAAAGTGGGGGACTAGACTGGGTGAGCTATCATCTCAGTCTGTCAGCACATCCACTGCCGCTTCCCGATTTGGGGAAGCGGGAGAGCGTCCCTCTTGAAGTTTGAGCATGTGAAAGCTGATCCGCCAGAGGTGATAACTCACCCGGTGGAGCCAGCGCATGGCATCGAGCCGCAGTCCCATCTCCTCGGCAGTCAAACCGTGCATTGGCGTGCGTTCCATAGTGTGCAGGCGGAAACTTTCACGTTGATCTCGCATGAGGCGCCGCAACCGTTTGAAACGGCTCTCCGACGCGCTGAGGTCTTGGTCCAGATCACTTTTTGCCACACAGTTTGAGAGCACGCGGACGAGGCGGGTCAGGCGGCGATCCCGGGACAGAGCCGCGATGCGGGCATCTTGGGTGCATCGGAATTGCAATCGGCTGAGATGGTCGAGGATGTGCAGCGCCGTAGCGCGCTGTGCGGCACAACCGGGGTCTTCGGTTGGCGCAATCGCCTCGACATAGCTGCGCAGCTCTGTGATCGCCTCTCGCAAATGGTGCAATTCAGCGGTGTCCTCGCGTGTTACTTTTGAATTGAGAGAGCGATGAGCGAGAAAGTTGAAATGGGCGCGCACCACTGTGCCGAGCGCGGAGGTCACCGCGTCGAAAGCGAGTTTCGGATCTCGCAAAAGTTCCTTGCCCAAGGCCATCGTGAGAGCCGAGCCTTTGTCTCGCACAATCCAGGTGACGAAGCGCGCGAAGGGTGTTGCGAAGGGCAGGATCAAGATCACGCCGATGATGTTGAACCCGGTGTGAAAGGCCACCAGAGCAATCTGCGGATCGACGGAGACTGAGGGCAGGGCGATCAGCGCGCTGTAAGGGCTCAAAAGGAAAAACGCCATAATCGCGGTCAGGATGTTGTAGATCACATGCGACAGGCCGGTGCGCCGCGCGGCGGTCGAGCCACCCAAAGTGGCGAGAACGGCGGTTACCGTGGTGCCGACATCCATGCCGATGACCATGGCCATGGCTTGCGGCAGGTTGATCGCGCCCGCGCCAAGCACGGCCAGAGCCGTGGCCACGCCCGCACTTGATGACTGAGTGACAATGGTGATCGCCATCCCGATCCCGATGAGGGCGAGCCGCCCGAGGATGCTGTCCTGCGGGAAATCGGCGGGTGTCACCAGCCCCTCAAAGCTGTCGAGGCTTGTTTTCATGACCTCGATGCCAAGGAACAAAAGTGCGAAGCCTGCTACGGCGATCCCTGCGGATTTCAGTTTTGGCCCCCCGAACAGACGCGCCAGCGCGCCCAAAAAGACGAGCGGCAGAGTGATTTGACCAAGATCGAGTTTGAAGCCGAGGATCGCGGTGATCCAGCCGGTGGCGGTGGTGCCGATGTTGGCGCCGAAGATGATGCCGAGCGCTTGGGGAAAGGTCAGGAGGCCGGCGCTGACAAAGCCTACGGCGGTGACGGTTGTCGCACTTGAGGATTGGATCAATGCCGTGGTCGCCGCACCGGTCACGGCCCCGCTCAAAGGCGTGCGGGTAAATCGGGCCAAAGCGCGCCTGAGGGCTTGCCCGGCAAGCTCCCTGAGACCTTCGGTGAGCCAGATCATCCCGAAGAGGAACAATCCGACCCCGCCCAATGCGTTTACGATATCTGCAAACATAGGGGAACTATCCGCTTCTTTTTAAACCTGTTCAAGCGGCTGGTCGCAAAGGGACATGCGTCCAGTCACTCGGGTGAAAAGGTCGTGCGCCCAATATCTCGGGGCCTATGTGACAAACTCACCGACAGAGCCGTGCGGGTTCGGATAGGGTGTTTTTAAAGCAGGCAGACCTACATCATAAAGCCTGCATGAAATACGAAGGATACGCACATGATTGATCGGACCCTGATCCGGACCCTTCTTGGAGGGCAATGGACATGATTACGGAGATAACGCCCACGGAATTTACCCCCTTCGCCTCGCTCATCGGCGGGTTCCTGATCGGGGCCGCCGCTGTGCTTTTGATGGCGTTCCAAGGTCGCATTTTCGGCGCAACTGGCATCCTTGCTGGTTTTCTGAGCCCGGCGAACTCGTCCGATTGGGCGTGGCGCGCGGTGCTTTTGGCAGGCATGGCCACGGGGCCGCTGGTCTTCGCGCTTTTCACCGGCCATTTCCCGGCGGTCGAAGTGCCTGTCACCACGGGTGCCCTGATCCTTGGCGGGTTCATCGTCGGCATTGGTGTGAGCTACGGTTCGGGCTGCACCTCCGGTCACGGGGTTTGCGGCATGTCGCGCCTCTCGCCGCGCTCGATCGTGGCAACGCTGGCCTTCATGTTCTCAACCGCGGTGACCGTCTATGTCATCCGTCACGTTCTGGGAGGCGCATGATATGAAACTGATCCTGACCTATGTGATCGGCCTGATTTTCGGTCTCGGCATCTCCATGTCCGGCATGGCCAACCCGGCAAAAGTCTTCAATTTCTTTGACTTTTTCGGGGTTTGGGACCCGTCCCTGATGTTCGTCATGGGCGGTGCCGTGGTGGTGTCTTTCTTCGGCTACCGCTTCGTCTTTAAACGCTACGAGACACCGGCCTTTGAACCGAAATTCATCGTGCCGACCTCGCGCGTCATCGACGCGAAACTGGTGGGCGGCTCTTTGGTTTTCGGCGTTGGCTGGGGCATCGCGGGCTTTTGTCCGGGCGGCGCTTTGCCGGCCTTGGGCACGTTCAACCCGCAGGTCTGGGTATTCTTTGTCGCACTTGTGGCGGGCATCTTCGTGGCCAAATTTATGATGAAACAAACCGCAGCACGCGCTGCTCGGCGCGCTGCCTGATCCGGGCGCGCGTCAGACTTGAGAGGAGAAATCAAAATGGCTTCTAACTATCCCGTCGATCTGTCGGTCAAACCCGACGTCAAAGCGTTTTTCGATCCGGCCACCTGGACCATTTCCTATGTGGTGAAAGATCCGGCCTCTGACGCCTGCGCCATTGTGGACAGTGTCATGGACATCGACTACGCCGCCGGTCGCATTACCTACGAGTCCGCCGACGAGATCATCGCCTATGTCAAAGAGCAGGGGCTCAAAGTCGAATGGCTGATCGAGACCCATGTCCACGCCGACCACCTCTCTGCCGCGCCCTATATCCAAGACAAACTTGGCGGCAAAATCGGTATCGGCGAGCATATCGTCACGGTGCAGGAAACCTTTGGCAAGGTCTTTAACGAAGGCACCGAGTTCCAGCGTGACGGCTCGCAATTCGACCGTCTGTTCAAAGATGGCGACACCTACAGCGTTGGCTCGATGCAGTGCTTTGCAATGCACACGCCGGGCCACACGCCCGCTTGCATGGTGCATGTAATGGGCGACGCGACTTTCACCGGCGACACGCTGTTTATGCCTGATGGCGGCTCGGCGCGGGCCGATTTCCCGGGCGGTGACGCAGGCGTGCTCTACGACTCGATCCAGAAGGTGCTGGCTCTGCCGGACGACATGCGTCTCTTTATGTGTCACGACTACGGTCCGAACGGGCGCGACATCGCGTGGGAAACCACCGTGGGTGCCGAGAAGGAACACAACATCCACGTCGGCGGCGGCAAATCCAAAGAGGAATTCGTCAAATTCCGCGAGGAGCGTGACGCCCAACTGGCCATGCCGCGTCTGATTATTCCCTCTTTGCAGGTGAATATGCGCGCAGGCGAGTTGCCCCCGGCTGATCAAGATGGCAAGACATTCCTCAAAGTTCCGGTGAACGGCCTCTGATCGCATCTCTCAATGCGTGGGGCCAGACCGGTTCCACGCACAGGAGACGCGACAATGGAATTCAACAAGATCAACGATCAGATCACGGTCAGCGGCCAGATCACCCCCGATGAGGTGAGTATCCTCAAGGAAAAGGGCTTCAAGACGCTGATCTGCAATCGCCCGGACGTGGAGGTGGAGCCGGGGCTGGCGTCAGACGTTCTGGAACAGGCGGCGAAAGAGGCGGGGCTGAGCTTTGCCTATCTGCCGATTTTCCCCGGCCAGTTCACCGAGGAGCTGATTTCTGAGACTGCCCGGGCGCTGTCTGAGCTGCCCGCTCCGGTCTATGCCTATTGCCGCTCCGGCACCCGCTCGACCACCGCTTGGGCCCTGGCTCAATCCGGTCAGATGGAGCCGGAGACGATCATCAGTCAGGCCGCGGACGCGGGCTATGACATGACGGGTCTGAGACCCTATCTGGCGGGATAACAAGCCATTTTCGTGCCTGTCCCGTCAACCAAAACGGTTTTCGGGACATCTCGCCTGTGGGGGCGGTAGCGTCCCTAACATTGCGAGGAGACGCACGAATGGAGATCAAACGGATCACGGATGGCCTTTCCGTTTCAGGGCAGGTGCAGCCCGAAGACATGGCCAAACTCAAACGCCGCGGCTTTCGCGCGGTGGTTTGCAACCGCCCCGACGGCGAGGCCGCCGACCAGCCGACACACGAGGAAATGGCGCGCGCCGCTGAGGCCGAGGGCCTTGAGTTTCTCTACCTGCCGGTGACGCCGGGTATGGTGACCGAAGAAACCGCCACCGCATTTCGCCAGGCTCTGACGGAACTGCCGGGGCCGGTCTTCGGCTATTGCCGCACCGGCACGCGCACCACGACGCTCTGGTCGCTGGCGATGGCCAAGGAGAAATCCGTGGTCGATATTTTGGCAGCCACCAAGGCCGCAGGCTATGACATGACCGGCGTGGCGCGCCGCATCGCCAATGGCGGCGTGACGCCCACGGACTCTGTCGAAGATGCCAAACATGACGTGGTGATCGTCGGAGCGGGTGCTGCCGGTGTGGCCGTCGCGGCGTCTCTTAAGGCGCGCAAACCCGATCTCGATATCGCTATCATCGATCCGGCGGACATCCACTATTACCAACCCGGCTGGACCATGGTCGGCGCGGGCGTGTTCGAGCCCTCCACCACGGCGAAAACCATGGGGTCGCTCATTCCGCGCGGGGTGCATTGGCTCAAATCCGCAGTCGCGGCTTTTGAACCCAAGAACAACGCGGTGATCCTCGACGGTTGCCGGGTGGTGAAATACGATCGGCTGATCGTCTGTCCGGGGCTAAAACTTGATTGGGACAAGGTCGAAGGCCTCGTGGAAACGCTCGGCAAGAACGGCGTTACGTCGAATTATCGCTACGATCTGGCACCTTACACTTGGGAGTTGGTCAAGGGGTTGAAAGGCGGCAAGGCCGTTTTTACCCAGCCGCCGATGCCGATCAAATGCGCTGGAGCGCCGCAAAAGGCGATGTATCTTTCTGCGAATACTTGGGAAGAGGCCGGAGTTCTCGGCAACATCGACATCCAGTTCATGAATGCGGGCGGCGTGCTCTTTGGCGTCAAGGATTACGTCCCGGCGCTCGAGACCTATGTTGAACGCTACGGCGCCAATCTGAACTTCTTCCATAACCTGAAATCCATCGACGGGCCGGCCAAGAAAGCCACCTTCACGGTCGCGAAACCCGACAGCGAGCCTTCCGAGGTGACCATCGATTTCGACATGATCCATGTTTGCCCGCCGCAAAGCGCGCCGGATTTCATCAAGGTCTCGCCGCTCTCCGATGCCGCCGGGTGGGTCGATGTGGATCAGGTGACACTCCGCCACAAGGAGTTCGACAACATCTGGTCACTGGGCGACGTGATGAACGCGCCCAACGCCAAAACTGCCGCCGCCGCCCGGATGCAGGCGCCGATTGTGGCCGAAAACGTCGCTGCCGACATCGACGGCAAAGGGCCGCAGGCGGGGTATAATGGCTACGGCTCCTGTCCGCTGACGGTCGAGAAAGGCAAGATCGTTCTCGCGGAATTTGGCTATGGCGGTGTGCTTTTGCCGTCCTTCCCGAAATGGGTGCTCGACGGCACGAAACCGACCCGCAAGGCCTGGTGGCTTAAGGAGCAGATCCTGCCGCCTATCTATTGGAAGGCCATGCTGCGCGGCAAGGAATGGATGATCAAACCCGAGAAAGTCTCGGCAAAATAAAGAGTTGGGGCGGCTTTTTGATCCGTCCCTCTTTTCCCGCAAGACCAGAAAGGACACTCGCCCGTGTCGTCAAAACTGTCGTTCGATCCGCGCCTCTTAAAGCGCTACCTCCCCATCCTCGACTGGGGTTCGAAATACAACGCCAACGCCTTCGCCAATGACGGCGTCGCGGCGATCATCGTGACCATCATGCTGATCCCGCAATCCTTGGCCTATGCGCTCTTGGCGGGCTTGCCGCCCGAGGCGGGGCTTTATGCCTCCATCGTGCCGATCATGCTCTACACGGTGTTCGGCACCTCACGCGCTTTGGCCGTCGGTCCGGTCGCCGTGGTCTCTCTGATGACCGCCGCCGCTGTTGGGCAGGTGGCCGACCAAGGCACGGCGGGCTATGCCACCGCCGCCATAACGCTGGCCTTTATGTCGGGGGCGATGTTGGTGACGTTGGGGGTGTTCCGACTGGGCTTTCTGGCGAATTTCCTGTCCCACCCGGTCATCGCTGGCTTCATCACTGCCTCGGGCATCCTGATCGCCGCCTCGCAACTCAAACACATATTGGGCGTCAGCGCGGGCGGGCATACGCTCTTGCATCTTCTGGAGAGCCTCTGGACCCATCTGTCCGAGATGAACTTCATCACCTTGGTGATTGGGGTGCTGGCCACCGCCTTTCTCTTCTGGGTGCGCAAGGGCTTGAAGCCTCTGTTGAAGAAACTCGGCCTCGGTCCGCGCCTCGCAGACGTGGCGACCAAAGCGGGTCCTGTCGCAGCGGTCTTCGTCACCACGCTTGTGGTCGGCGTCTTCCGCCTCGATGAACATGGCGTGCGCATCGTTGGCCAAGTGCCGCAAAGCCTGCCGCCATTCACTTGGCCGATCAGCTCTCTAGCGCTGCTTAAACAACTTTTCGTCCCCGCGCTTTTGATTTCGATCATCGGTTTCGTGGAATCCATCTCGGTCGCCCAAACCTTGGCCGCCAAGAAACGTCAGCGCGTCGACCCGGATCAGGAATTGATCGGTCTGGGTGCCGCCAACCTCGGCGCGGCGTTCACCGGTGGTTTTCCGGTCACGGGCGGGTTCTCGCGCTCTGTCGTGAACTTTGATGCGGGCGCCGAGACGCCTGCCGCTGGCGCCTTCACCGCCGTCGGCCTCGCCATCGCTGCGCTGTTTTTGACCCCGCTGATTTACTTCTTGCCGCAGGCCACATTGGCCGCGACCATCATTGTCGCCGTGCTCTCGCTGGTGGATTTCAAAATCCTAAAGACCACTTGGGACTACTCGAAAGCCGATTTCACCGCCGTGATGGCAACCATCGTTCTGACACTGGTCTCAGGTGTAGAGGTGGGTGTGTCTGCGGGGGTGATCCTGTCGATCGCGCTGCATCTCTATAAGACCTCGAAACCGCATATTGCAGAAGTCGGCCTTGTTCCGGGCACCGAGCATTTCCGCAACATCAACCGGCATGACGTGTTGACGACCCCTGAGGTGGTGACGATCCGGGTCGATGAGAGCCTGTACTTTGCCAATGCGCGGTTCCTTGAGGACTATATCCTCGACCGGGTTGCTGGCGATGAAGCGCTCAAACATATCGTGCTGATGTGTCCTGCGGTCAACGAGATCGACACCTCGGCCTTGGAGGCGCTCGAAGAGATTAACCAGCGTCTGGCGGACGGCGGCATTCAGCTGCATCTCTCGGAGGTCAAAGGCCCGGTGATGGATCGTTTGCAGAAATCGCATTTCCTGCATGATCTGACGGGGCAGGTTTTCCTGAGCCAATTCGCGGCGATGAAGGCTTTAGGTGATGTGACGTCTCCGACGCCTGCTAGCGACGCGGCCTAAAGAGAGAACGCCCTCCCAAATCGGGAGGGCGATTTTTCATTCGGCAGGCTGCACCTTGGCCACGATCACAGGGCGCGATTGCGCATATTGACCCAGCCAAACCGCGAAGAATACCAGCGCCATGCCGAGGCTTTGCAGAAGCGACAGGCTTTCGCCGGCAAAGATGAGCCCCAAAGCCACCGCCGTCACCGGGCTCAGAAAGCCCAGAGGCGCGACTGTCGCTGGACCGAGGCGCGTAATGCCACGGAAGAAGAAATAATAGGTCAAAGCCCCGCCGATCAGCCCGAGATAGGCGATGCCCGCCATGTTCGTCGCGGTGAAAGTAGGCGTCGGCGGGTCAAGCCAGATCGCCAGCGGTACAAGCAACAGCCCGCCCGCCACCAACTGCCACGCCGTGAAGGTCAGGGGCGGCACGGGGGGCGTCCATTTGCGGCTCAAGACGGTGCCAAGCGCCATGGAGACCGCGCCTCCGAAGGCGGCCAGAAGGCCAAAGCCATCAAGCTGCGCCGTGGGGGAGAGCACCAGCGCGCCCACGCCCGCAACGCCGATCAGTCCGGCGAGCACCGCAAGTGGGCGTATCGGAGTGCGAAGGAGCACTCTGGAAAGCCCCAGAATGATCAGCATCTGTGTCGCGCCTAAGGTCGCTGCGACCCCGCCGGGCAGGCGATAGGCGGCGACGAAGAGGCAGATCCAGAACAGGGTGAAATTCAGTGCGCCGAGCAGCAGAAGTTTCGGCACCCAAGTGAGAGGCGGCAGTTGTCGCAGGATCACCAAAAGCAAAATTCCGGCGGGTAGCGCGCGCAACAGCGCGATGGTGACGGGGATGCCTTCGGGCAGAAAACGCGTGGTGACGAGGTAGCTCGAGCCCCATATGGCAGGGGCGAGAGCCGTCAGGATGAGGTCCGTTGTGCGGGATGTCGTTCGGGGCATAGTTGGTTTCTCCATTTATCTTGACGTCAAGATATTGTGAGATGTCTTGACGTCAAGATAAATTTTTGAGACATCTAGAAGATGGAAAACCGAAAGCTCACTCCCGACGAAATTCGTGCGCAATGGGTCCGCGAACGACCGGACCTCGACACAGAGCCCATGGCGCTGATCGGGCGTATGGGCCGTCTCGTCCGGGCGCTCACCGCAGAGATGGAGGCGACCTTTGCCCGCCACGGCCTCAATACGGCGAGTTTCGATCTCTTGGCAACGCTGCGCCGGTCGGGCGATCCCTATGCGCTGACTGCGGGCGATTTGATGGCGCAAATGATGATCACCTCGGGCACGGTAACCAACCGGATCAACCGGCTTGAAGCACAAGGGCTGGTGGTCCGGCGCAGCGACAAAGACGACGCCCGCCGCGCGATTGTGGCGCTGACCGATGCCGGGTTCGAGGTAATCGAACGAGCGGTTGAGGATCACGTCGCGACACAGAAGCGCCTGACGGAGATGCTGAGCCCCGAGGAGTTCGCGCAGATTGATGGCCTGCTCGCCAACTGGCTCGATCGGCTTTAAATGCGGGTTCTCAACACGCGTTCGACGAGGGCGGCGTGCTCTGGTTCAAGCGTCCAACTGCTAGCCACTTCCCACGCCAATGCTGCGGATTTCTCGGAGGCTGATGCTGAGGCAGGCCGAGTGCGCAGGGTGTCAAAAGACAGATAATCCACCCGCGCTTCGTCCCAATCGATCAACGCCGGACCGGCCTCCGTATGGATCAGATTGCCTGCGGTTAGGTCGCCATGAATGACGTCGATCTCACCCTTGAGGGCACCCCAAGCTTTGCGGCACAGCGCGATCAGGTCGGCGGGCAGGGCGCAAAGATCGACATCGCCGCCAGAGGTTTCCGTAAGAAGATCGGAGGATGAGCAAAAGTCGGGTCTTTGTGCTATGCCAGCGGCATGGCGATGAAAGGCATCGATCTGGTCGGCGATCTGCGGCAGGTCCTCGGGCTGAAATGGGCGACCTTCGATAAAAGGTTCGCAGGTCCAGCCCTGCGCTGCCATTCGCCCGTTCTTTGCTGCGATCAGACGGGTCACAGTAAAGCCGGCCGCTTCGGCGGCATCATGGACAGGAGCCAGCCACTTAAGCTGCGCCTCTGAACGGCGGGTGGATTTGAACACCAGATCCTGCGCCAGTTCGGAGGTGCGAAAGACCGTATTGCGATGGCCGTCGCCAAGCGGTTCGAGAGGGGCGGAAATACCCCAAAGATGAATGGGCGGCAGCATCAGTAGACCAGCCGCACGAGACCGAGGGTGAGCACCGGGAAGGCCACAAGGATCGCCACGCGGATCAGATCGGTGAGGACGAATGGCAGCGTGCCTTTGAAGGTTTCCGAGATCGGAACGTCGGGGTCCAAAGCATTGATGATGAAAAGATTCATTCCGACGGGGGGCGTGATCAACCCGACCTC
The DNA here is from genome assembly GCF_019429625.1 of Celeribacter sp. PS-C1. GTDB lineage: Bacteria > Pseudomonadota > Alphaproteobacteria > Rhodobacterales > Rhodobacteraceae > Celeribacter. Next base: position 267,738 of record NZ_JAHXRW010000003.1, on the reverse strand, counting down.
GACGACGATCAAAACAATGACCCCGAACCAGAGGCCGAACTCGCCGGCTGTGAGGCCGAAATCCAGCCCCGCCATGATCGGATAGAGGATCGGGATGGTGAGGAAAATCATCGAGAGGCTGTCCATCACGCAACCGAAAGCGAGATACATCAACAGTACCGCGATGAGGATCAGCCAGGGCGAGAGCGTCAGCCCCTCGGCCCAACCGGCGGCGGCCATGGGCAGGCCGGAGAGCGCCAGAAAATTGTTGAACATCTTGGCGCCCAAAAGGATCAGGTAGATCATGCCGGTCGAGGCGGCAGTCTCGAAAATCGCTTCTGCCACGCCACGCCAGGTGAGGCTGCCGGACAAAAGCGCCACGAGGCCGGTGCCCGCCGCGCCCACGGCGGCGCCTTCGGTCGGGGTGAAAATGCCGAGGTAAATCCCGCCCACGACAGAGCCGAAAATCGCGATCACTGGCCAGACGTTGAAGAGCGCCGTGAACCGCTCCGCCCAGCTTGCTGGCGCGCGGGAGCTACAACAATCGGGGCGCAGGCGGACATAGATCGAAATACAGATCATATAGCCTATAGCGGCCAAGATACCGGGAACGAAGGCGGCGAGGAAAAGCTTGGCGATGTTTTCTTCGGCCAGCATGGCATAGACCACGAGGATCAGCGAGGGCGGGATCAGGATGCCCAACGTGCCGCCCGCCGCGAGGGAGGCGGTGGCGAGGCGGCCCGAGTAACCGTAGCGCTTCAACTCAGGGAGCGCGGTTTTGCCCATGGTCGCAGCCGTCGCCAGCGACGATCCGCAAATCGCGCCAAACCCAGCGCAGGCCCCCACGGCTGCCATGGCCACGCCGCCCTTACGGTGGCCAAGCCAGGTCTCGGCGGCTTTGAACAGTCCCGTCGACATGCCGCCCAGCGTGGCGAAATGGCCCATCAGGAGAAACAGCGGGATGATCGAAAAGGAATAGGAGGAGAACTCGCCATAGGTCAGATGCTTGAGCTGGCTCAGCATCATGATCGAGTTGCCGTTCAAGAGATACGCGCCGCCAAAGCCGACCACGGCCATGGAGACCCCGATCGGAATGCGCAGAAACAGCAGCAGCAGAAGGACGGGGAAGGACCAGAGGCCGATTTCGATACGGCTCATGATTGGGCCTCTGCAGATGTGTCCGGCACCATGAGTTCACGGGCCGCACGCAAGACGCAAAACAGGGCGACAATGCAGGCAACGATCATCACCGCCATGGCGGCGCGGTAGCCCCAGACCAGCGGAATTTGCAGGATAAAGGTGGTCTCGTGATAGGCGGCCTTGTCAAGCATGCCAAGCCAGAGCCGCCAACTCAGCCCCAGCGTGAGCGCACACATCAACAGTTCCCCGATCAGATCAAGCACGCGGTTTGGTCGCGCTCCAAAGGCCGGTTTGAACAGATCAACACGGGCGTGCGCGCGGAAAAACTGCGCGTAGGGCAGCGTGGAGAAGACGGCAAACCCGATGCCCAGCTCCACAAGTTCGATGTCGCCCGGCACGGGGCCCAAGCCCAAACCATCCAGCGCCCGACCCGCGACAGAGACGCAGGTGATTGCGATCACCGCGAACAATCCGATGCCGCCCAGAAGCGCTGTGACCTCAGCCAACTGGCCGATCCGCTTCGACACGCTGTAATACATATGACCTGCCCTCAAAACCTGTGTCGGGTTTAGCGGCTGCGCCCTGTCGGTCAACCTCAAAACACCTTTCGGCATGCCTCTCAAAACGCTTTGAAAGAGGTTTGACTGGCTGGTTAAAATTTGTTTCTGTCGAGATCAGGTGCTGCGGTCCGGGGCTTTTTCGGGCAAGATGGAAATATCATTCTGAACCCTGCGTTCTACAACTGCAGAGAAGATCCTGACACCGCGACGCTACTGTTCGCCCTGCTACGGAGGCCCCTAAATGAAACGCTCCACCGTCAATGAGATCATCCGCGAGTCCGACGCGTTCATGCGGTCTTTCGGCTTCGTCATGCCGCCCTTTGCCTATCTTGCGCCCGAGACGCTGAAGGCCCATGTCGTGGGCGGCGGTGCGATGATCCGGGACCATATGATGGGTTGGGATATCACCGATTACGGGCAGGGGGATTATGACAACCTCGGGCTGTTTCTCTTTACGCTTCGCAACGGCAATGCCGCCAATGTCGCACGCGGTATGGGGCCGCTCTATGCCGAAAAGCTTCTGATTTCAGAGGAAAATCAGATCAGTCCGATGCATCATCACCTTAAAAAGACCGAGGACATTATCAATCGCGGTGGCGGGACTTTGGTGTTGGAACTTTGGACACGGGCCGAAGATGGCGGGCTTGACGACGTTGCGCCGGTCGAGGTGGTGACGGATGGTCAATTGCGGGTTTTGAAGCCCGGTGAACATCTGGCGCTGGCGCCCGGCGAAAGCGTCACTCTGGAGCCTTGGCATTGGCATGCGTTTTGGGGCGAGAGCGGCAAGGTGCTGATCGGTGAGGTGTCGAATGTGAACGACGACCGCACCGACAATATCTTTCGCGAGCCCATTGGGCGGTTCTCGAAGATCGAAGAGGATGAGGCCCCGCTGCACCTTTTGGTGAGCGATTACGACGACTGGCTTTGAAGATCTGGGCTGTGTGAGGGAGGATGACATGACCTATGTGCCCGCGGAGACGCGCTATGAGAAGATGATCTACACTCGCTGCGGACGGTCGGGGTTGAAACTCCCGGCGATTTCACTGGGCCTGTGGCACAATTTCGGTCATGACACGCCGCATCAGGTGAAGCGCGATATCCTGCATACGGCCTTCGATCTGGGCATCACGCATTTCGATCTTGCGAACAATTACGGCCCGCCTCCGGGCAGCGCCGAAGAAGCCTTCGGCGAGATTTTAAAGAGCGATTTCAAAGGCTATCGGGATGAGATGATCATCTCGAGCAAGGCGGGCTATGACATGTGGCCGGGGCCCTATGGCGAATGGGGATCGCGCAAATATCTTATGGCCTCCTGCGATCAGTCTCTGAAACGTATGGGCGTCGATTATGTCGACATCTTCTATTCCCACCGCTTCGACCCCGACACGCCATTGGAGGAAACGATGGGCGCGCTCGACGCGATCGTGCGTCAGGGCAAGGCGCTCTACGTCGGCATTTCGTCCTATAACGCCGAGCGCACGCGCCAGGCAGTGGCGATCCTGAAAGAGCTCGGAACCCCCTGTCTGATCCATCAGCCTTCTTACAATATGTTGAACCGCTGGGTGGAGCGCGACGGGTTGAAAGATACGCTCAAAGAATTGGGCGTAGGCTCTATCGCCTTTACGCCGCTGGCGCAGGGGATGCTGACGAACAAGTATCTCAAAGGTATTCCCGAAGGCTCGCGCGCCACGCAGCACAAATCGCTCGATCCGACGCTGCTGTCGGAGCATGCGATCCAAAGTCTCAATGCGCTCAACGAGATGGCCCAAGCGCGGGGCCAGACCTTGGCTCAGATGGCAATTGCTTGGGTGTTGCGCGAGGGGGGGATTACCTCCGCGCTGATTGGGGCGTCGAAGCCGTCGCAAGTCGTGGATTGCGTGGGCGCCCTCGACAATCTGAGCTTTTCGGCGGAGGAACTGGCGGCCATCGACGCCCACGCCGATGAGGAGCGGATCAATCTTTGGGCGCTCTCGTCGGAGGGGCGGGGCGAGAAGGCCTAAGCATCTGTGATACAAGTCATTGTCGGGGCGCATGCCAAGGTGTAGCCTTGGAGAAACATGTGCCGGGAGGGGTGAAATGTCGGGCTGGGTCTCGCGTTTGATGATTTACGATTTCGAGGAAGATGCGGCGTTCCCGGTCCTTGAAACCAGCATGGAAATCGCCGCGCCCAATTGGGTGCCGGATGGCTCGGCCATGGTTGTGAACGGCGATGGAAGCCTGTTTTGGGTCGATCTCGATCAGCCGGAATTGCTGGAGATCGACACCGGGTTGTGCATCAACCTGAACAACGATCACGGCCTGTCGCCCGATGGCGAAACGCTCTATTTTACCGACCATTCCTATGGCGGGGCGGCGCGGATTTGGCGGCAAGACCTCGGTTCCGATGACGATCCGGTCGAGGTCAGTCGCAAAGAGCCGTCGTGGTTTCATGGCATTTCGCCTGATGGTGGCACGATTTGTTACACGGCGGTGCGTGAGGGGCTGTTCGGCATCTACACGGCGCATGCGGACGGCGGGCATGAGACCTGCGTGATCGCGGGGGCGCATCATTACGATGGGCCGGATTTCTCCGCAGACGGCAAATGGATTTGGTTCAACTCCGACCGGACGGGTGCATCTGAACTGTGGCGCGTGCGCCCGGATGGCTCCGGTTTGGAGCGCATGACCGAGGACGCTTTGGTCAACTGGTTCCCGCATCCCTCTCCGGACGGCGAAAAGGTGGTTTATCTTGCCTATCCCGAGGGTACGGTGGGGCATCCGGCGGGGATGCATGTGGCGCTGCGGCTTTGGCAGGGCGAGGGGCGTCCGACGCGGACCTTGGCGCAATTCAAAGGTGGGCAGGGCACGATCAATTCGCCCTCATGGTCGCCGGATGGTCAGGCCTTCGCCTATGTCGAATATGCGCCGTAATCTGATCCTCTTGAGCCTCTGTTTCGCCAGTCCCGCGATGGCGGAGGCGGCGGGGTTTGATCGCGCGAAGCTGCCCGATCCGATTACGGAGGCGGATTACGGGCCGGTGAAACCGGCAGAGGCGGAACTCGGTCAGCTTTTGTTTTTCGATCCGATCCTGTCTGGCAATGACAATATTTCCTGTTCGACCTGTCATCATCCGCGTCTCGGCACCTCTGATGCTTTGTCTTTGGGGATGGGCGAAGGTGGCGTAGGCTTGGGGGATAAGCGCGTGTCCGACCCAAACAACATGCCAGAGGATCGCATCCCCCGAAATGCGCCGGTGCTCTACAACCTCGGTGCGCGTGAATATACGGTGATGTTTCATGACGGTCGGGTTGAGATGGCCGATGGTCAGCTTCGTGTCCCGATCGAGGACGCGTTCTTTGCCCGTGTGTCCGGTGTCTTGGCAACCCAAGCCGCTTTTCCTGTGCTCTCACCCGATGAAATGGGCGGGCAGGTGAGTGAGAACCCTCTATCCAAAGCCATTCGCCAAGGCCGGTTTTCGGGCGAAGGCGGCGCTTGGGACATGATCGCGGCCAAGGTCGCCGCCATCCCTGAGTATCAGTCCCGGTTCGAACAGGTCTATCCAGAGATTGCCTTTGGTCGCTCGGTCCATTTTGCAGATATTTCCAACGCCATCGCGGCTTTCATGGCTTTTGAATTCCGGTCTGACGACAGCGCGTTCGACCAGTATCTGCGCGGTGATGAAGCGGCGCTGAATGAGGCTGCACAAAAGGGCATGGCTCTGTTTTACGGCGAGGCCGGATGTGCAACGTGCCACAGTGGTAAGTTTCAGACCGATCACGATTTTCACGCCATGGGACAGCCGCAGTTCGGCCCTGGTAAGACGCTCGATTTCGAGCGCGGAAATCGCGACGAAGGCCGCTACCGGGTGACCGGACGGGTCGAGGATCTTTACGCCTTCCGCACGCCGAGCCTGCGCAATGTCACCCTGAGCGCACCCTATGGTCACGCCGGGGCTTATAGTGATCTGCGCTCTTTTGTCGTGGCCCATCTCGCGCCCGCCGACAGTCTCACCCATTACGAGGCCTTCCATGCGACGCTGCCGGAGGTGCCGGGGTTGGAGGACGACTGGATCGTGATGAACACTGCCGAAGACCGCGCAGCGATTTCGGCGGCCATTGAAGTCGAGGATCAAATCCTTCCGAGCGAAGACATCGACGCGCTCATGGCGTTTTTGACGGCCCTCGAAGATGATCCGCACCGTTTGGGCATCCCCGAGGCCGTGCCCTCAGGTCTGGCATTTGAAAAATAGGCTCATGAAAAGTAAGTTTAGCGCACCAGTTCGACCCATCGGTCAAACTGCGTGATCTCGACCCAGTCGGTCTCTTCGCCATCGGGCCAAGTCACCTTGACCTTCGCCACCTCCGCATCCGCCAGTCCGAAATGCAAAGGCACCGACTTGCCTGAGGCATGGCTGCCGCCGATTGTCACGTCCTGACGCTGCAAGCCGCGATTGGTCAGAATCTCGACCGTGGCGCCCACGGCCTGTGGATTCAGCCCCGGCTGGCGCAGGCTGACGGCCAGATATTGGCCCACATTGGGCGTGACATTCTGATAAAGCTCCATCGCGCTTTGCCGGTTCACAACCACAAGATCGAGCCGCCCATCGCCGTTCAGATCGACCAGATGGCCCCCGCGTGATTTCTCCATAGAGGCGACACCCGCCGCAATCGAGACCTCCCGAAATGTGCCGTCAGGTTTTTGCTGTAGCAGGTTGTTCGGGTCATGGGCGGCGTTGTTGGGCATTTGTTCGACATTGCCCTTGGCGATGAACAGATCGGCGCGGGCGTCATTGTCGACATCTCCCCAATCCGCAGACCAGCCTGTCGAAGGCCGCCCATCGCCACCCAGATGCGGCCGATGCGCATATGTGCCGATCTCATAAGGTGCGGGTTTGTAGCGGCCATCATCTTGGCCAAGCTGCAAAAGCTGATCGCCCATGGAGGTCAACATCACATCTGGAACCCGGTCGCCGTCAATGTCGCGCTCGGCGATCCCCATGCCCCAGAGGGATACCCTGTCCCAGCCGTCCTGATCATCCAGAAACCGGTTCTTTTGCAGGTCGTAGAGCTGCTCGTAGCCGCCTTTGACATAGTAATGCCTGTCGTTCGACAGCCGCAGGCTCTGTGTCCCACGCGCGCCTTTCGAGATCAGCGCGGAGAGCGTGCAGAACCCCGGCGACAGCACGTTTTTCTCGTAGCCGCCTGCAACGGGTCGATGCAATTCATTGACGTCACAGGCCTCAAACGGCCCGTCCGGATTGTCGCGGTCGACGTAGTTTCCGAAAAAGAGTGTCGGGCGAGGTGCTCGTCCTTCCCATCCGGCTGCAAACGCCGTGGTCCAGCGGTCGCCGCCATCAAACCGCCAGTCCTCGTTCGCGCGTTCAAAGGCGCAATCGCCCACGCCCCGCAGCAAGAGGTTTTCGCCCACGCGCAGCACCGCCAGATCGGTCACGCCATTGCTGTCGATGTCCAAAGGATAGGCGCCGGTGACCCCGGTGATCTCCATGATCTCTCCGGGGGCAAAGCTCAGATCGCCACCGAGTAAAGATCGGTTCAGCATGAGGCTCGCGGGGGCCTCGCCACCCGCGGCGAAAATCTCCGGCATCCCATCGCCGTTGCAGTCAAAAACCGCCAACCCGCCGCCGACAAAATGTTCCCAGCCTCCGCCATAGACATGCGCGGGCAGGGCATCGGAACGGTTTTGGAATTGCGGCATGGATTGCGCCAAAAGCGGCGCGGGCGCGAAGGTTATTAAAACAGATATGGCAATCGGCCAGCTCATCCCACACGCATCTCCGTTGCAAAATCAAGCGCCAAGGCCCCCGCGCCGCGCGCCCAGACGAGATCGCCCCAAGCATGGATTTCCACCGGCGTGGGCGGGCGTCCGGGGCGATGTGTCAGGGCGCGGGTCTCGCTCAACACATCCTCGGCATAGAGATAATCGTAGCGCAAGCGGTCGCCGGACAAAAGGATCAGGGCGGGATCATAGAGCGTCACCACATTGGCGAGCCCCACGGCCAAATAGCGCCCGGCGCGGGCAAATATGGTCCGGGCAAGCGCATTGCCCTCTTTGGCCTGTGCGTAAAGCGTTTCCAACATCACATCGGCGCTGGTGCTTTGATGCCCGAGATTCAGTGCGGTGTGGGCTTCGCGCACCAAAGCATAGTCGGCCACATAGGCTTCAAGACAGCCGCGCTGGCCACAGCGACAGAGTGCGCCGTCGAGTTGCACTTTGGTGTGGCCCAGCTCCATCCCGTGCCCCATGCCGCCGCGGTGCAGTTGGTTTCGGATCACCAGCCCCATGCCCAACCCGTGTTCGATGGATACCACGGCAAAGTTGTCCAGCGCGCGCCCCTCACCGAACCACAGTTCGGCCAGCGCCAGAAGGTTGGCGTCATTGTCGATCCGAACCGGCAGGTGAAGCCTGTTCTGTAACAGATCGCGCAGCGGCACATCCGCCGCTTCCATGAACGGACACCAAAGCACGCGGCCCGTGATGAAGTCGACCATCCCCGGCAGGCCCAGCGCGATGGCGACCGGTTTTACCTCTGGTCCTGCATCCTTGAGCGCTGCGGCAATGATGGCTTCGGCCTCCTTCAGCACCTCTTCGGTGCTGCGCGCGGTGGGGGGCGCGGGAAGGGTGGCTGACCCCAAAAGGTTGCCCGCCATGTCGAGCACCACAGCGGAGTTCGAGCGGTCGGAGATTTTGATCCCGACGACTGTCGCAGCTGTCTCCTGCACCCGCAAACCAACGGGCGGGCGTCCGCGCTGACTGTCGCCCTCACGGGGCAATTCGCTTTCCTGTATCAGTCCCGCCTCGATCAGTTCCGTGGTGATCTGGGTTACGGTGGCGGGGGACAGTGCGAGCTGTCGGGCCAATTCGACACGCGCGATCGTGCCGCTGGCGCGAACCGCCTCGAACACTTGGCGTCGGTTGGATTTCGCCTGGCTGTCCTGTTCGGGCAGCAGCGGGCCGCAGCCATCCAAGTCTTTTGCTGTCAGTTCCGTGTCTGGCATGGCGACTGCCTTTATAGTTCATCAGCCTAATTAAATGCCGCTCTGCAGCATAAGATATTCGGGTTGTGATGTATGCTAACGTCGTTTTACGATTCATTTACACTCAATATTTGAGCAAAGGCGAGATTATTTTTTTGACAGCCAAAATAAATATGGCATGATTTGGACAGCCGACGATGAGTCGGCCCCGCCGTGCGCAGCTCTTGAGGAGGAGAAGCGGCACGGGCGTGGAGATTTGGGAGGATATTCATGCGTAAATCCATGTTGATGGCGGCCACAATCGTGGCGGCCGGTTTCACGACGTCGGCCATGGCCGAAGGTCTCACGGTCGGCGTCAGCTGGTCCAATTTTCAGGAAGAGCGTTGGAAGACGGACGAGGGCGCGATCAAGGCCGCTCTCGACGCGGCTGGCGCCACCTATGTCTCGGCGGACGCGCAGTCGTCTTCAGCAAAACAGCTTTCCGATATTGAAAGCCTGATCGCACAGGGTGTCGATGCGCTCATCGTTCTGGCGCAGGACACGCAGGCCGTGATCCCGGCGGTGCAAATGGCCGCGGACGAAGAGATCCCGGTGATCGCCTACGACCGTTTGATCGAGGACCCGCGCGCCTTCTATCTGACTTTTGACAACGTCGAGGTCGGCCGCCTTCAGGCCAGAGCCGTGTTCGAGGCCCAGCCGAGCGGCAATTATGTGATGATCAAGGGCTCGCCGACCGACCCGAACGCCGACTTCCTGCGCGGTGGTCAGCAAGAGGTGCTGCAAGCTGCGATTGACGCGGGCGACATCACCATCGTGGGCGAGGCTTATACCGACGGCTGGCTTCCGGCCAATGCGCAGCGCAACATGGAGTCGATCCTGACCGCCAATGACAACAAGGTGGACGCGGTTGTCGCCTCCAACGACGGCACTGCCGGTGGCGCTGTCGCGGCTCTCGCGGCGCAAGGCATGGCGGGCATTCCGGTCTCCGGTCAGGATGGCGACCACGCCGCGCTGAACCGTATCGCGCTTGGCACCCAAACCGTGTCTGTGTGGAAAGACTCCCGCGAACTGGGCAAAAATGCCGCCGAAATCGCTCTGCAACTCGCAGGCGGTGGGATGGCCTCCGACGTGGACGGCACGGTGAAATTCACCACGCCGGGTGGTCAGGAGATGGATGCGAAATTCCTCGGTCCCATTCCAATCACCGCCGACAATCTCGACGTGGTTGTGGATGCCGGTTGGATCACCAAGGACGCGCTGTGTCAGGGTGTCACCGACGGTCCGTCACCGTGCAACTGATCTGATCCTTTATCGGATTTTTCGCACGACCCGCGCCATATGTCGGGTCGTGCTCATGAAATAAGGGGCAAACTTATGTCGGATCAGGCAGACAACACGCATCTTGAGACGGGCCAAAGCGGCAAGAGCCTGTTTGCCCAGCTCGAACTGGATATGCGGCTCATGGGGATGGTGGGGGCTTTCATCGCCATCGCGCTTGCGTTCAATTTTTTCACCGACGGGCGGTTCATCACGCCGCGCAACACCTTCAATCTGACGGTCCAGACGGTCTCTGTCGCGATCATGGCGACAGGCATGGTGTTCGTGATCGTCACGCGTCACATCGATCTTTCTGTCGGCGCCGTTCTGGCCATTGCCTCCGCCATGGGCGCGATGATGCAGGCGCGTTGGCTGCCGCAGGCCATCGGTCTTGAGTATGGCAACCCGATGATCGCGCCTCTGGCGATTGTGACCTGTCTGGCCGTCGGCACGGCCATCGGGGCCTTTAATGGCTGGCTTATCGGCTATCAGGGTATTCCGGCTTTCATCGTCACTTTGGGTGGCTTGCTGATCTGGCGCTATGTTGGGTGGTATGTCACCGACGGCCAGACCATTGCGCCTTTGGACAGTAAGTTCCTTGTGCTCGGCGGTGCAGAAGGCACTTTGGGGGTAGGGCTTTCCTGGGCTGTTGGTGCACTGGCTGCGGCTGGGGCGATCTATGCGCTCTACGTTGCGCGAAAGGCCAAGAAAAACCACGGCTTTCCAACCAAGCCACTCTGGGCCGAATTTGCCGTTGGCGGCACGATCGTCGCGGTGATCCTTGGCTATGTTGCGACCCTCAATGCCTACGACATCCCGCGCGGCAAATTGCGCCGTTTGTTCGAAGCCCGTGGCGAGGTTCTGCCAGATGGCTATACCGAGGCTTACGGTCTGCCGATTTCGGTTATCGTTCTGATTGTCGTGGCGATTGCGATGACCATGGTCGCCAAGAAGACCCGTCTCGGCAAATATATCTTCGCCACCGGCGGCAACCCGGATGCGGCGGAGCTGTCCGGCATCAACACCAAACTTCTGACGGTCAAGATTTTCGCGCTGATGGGCTTTCTCTGTGGCCTCTCTGCGGTGATAGCCTCGGCACGTCTGGCGTCGCATGCCAATGACATCGGCACTCTGGATGAGTTGCGCGTGATCGCCGCGGCGGTGATCGGCGGCACGGCTTTGTCCGGCGGGATCGGCACCATTCATGGCGCCATTCTTGGCGCGCTGATCATGCAATCGCTGCAATCGGGCATGGCGATGGTGGGTGTGGATGCCCCGCTTCAGAACATCGTCGTGGGTTCGGTTCTGGTCTTTGCGGTCTGGATCGACATTCAGTATCGCAAGAAACTTGGCATCAAGGTGTAAGGAGAGACGATCATGAGCAGCAATCCGAACACCGGCACACCTCTTGTGGAGTTGAAAGACATTTCCATCGCCTTCGGCGGCGTCAAGGCGGTGGATCATGTGTCCATCGACTTGTACCCCGGCGAGGTGGTGGGGCTCTTGGGTCACAATGGCGCGGGCAAATCGACCCTGATCAAATGCCTCTCCGGCGCATATCAAAAGGACGCGGGAGAGATCGTGATCAATGGCGAACATGCCGAAATCCGCAACACCCGCGATGCGCGCCGCTACAATGTCGAAACGATCTACCAGACGCTTGCACTGGCGGACAATTTGGATGCGGCCTCGAACCTGTTTCTGGGCCGAGAATTGGTGACGCCTCTGGGCTTTGTCGATGAACCCGCGATGGAGGCCGAGACACGCAAGATCATGGGGCGGCTCAATCCGAACTTCCAAAAGTTCAAAGTGCCGGTCTCCGCGTTGTCGGGCGGTCAGCGTCAGTCAGTCGCCATTGCCCGCGCGGTCTATTTCAACGCCAAAATCCTGATCATGGATGAGCCGACCGCCGCCTTGGGGCCGCATGAGACCCAGATGGTCGCGGAGCTGATCGAGGAATTGAAGGCACAGGGCCTCGGCATCTTCCTGATCGAGCATGACATCCACAATGTGATGCGGCTTTGCGACCGGGCGATGGTGATGAAGAACGGCCAAAAGGTCGGGACGGTCAATGTGAATGAGGTCACGGACGAGGATATTCTCGGCATGATCATCATGGGGAAAAAGCCGCCGCAGGCTTATTGAACCGCGCCGATTGAGCCGGACCTAGCGAAAAGACGGGGCGCGGGTGCCCCGTCCTCAACCAACGGAAGTCACATGTATATCGGACTTGATCTCGGGACCTCCGGTCTCAAAGCCCTTTTGATCGATGCGGATCAGAACGTCGTGGCGGAGGCAAATGCGCCCCTGACCAACGAACGTCCGCAGGATGGTTGGTCGGAACAGGATCCAGCCAGTTGGCTTGCCGCCTGTGATGCGGTGATGGCGGCTTTGAAAGAGCGTGCGGATCTCTCAGGTGTGAAGGGCATCGGTCTTTCGGGGCAGATGCACGGTGCAACGCTACTTGACGCCTCCGATGTGGTCTTGCGCCCCTGTATCTTGTGGAACGACACGCGCTCACACCGTGAGGCGGCGGCGCTTGACGCCGATCCGCAGTTTCGCACGATCACTGGCAACATTGTCTTTCCGGGGTTCACGGCGCCAAAGCTCGCTTGGGTGAAACAGAATGAGCCGGACACATTCAAAGCGACGGCCAAAGTATTGCTGCCGAAGGATTATCTGCGCCTCTATCTGACTGGAGAGTTTGTCGGCGAAATGTCGGACAGCGCAGGAACGGCGTGGTTGGATACCTCCGCGCGCGACTGGTCGGATGCGCTTTTGGCAGCCACAGACATGGACCGAAGCTATATGCCACGTCTTGTCGAGGGCTCCGAGATCTCCGGCCAGTTGCGTCCGGAACTGGCCGCCCAATGGGGCGTGTCACCGTCTTGTGTGATCGCGGGCGGCGGCGGTGACAATGCCGCCTCGGCCATCGGTGTGGGCGTTGTGAAAGCCGGGCAGGCCTTCGTGTCGCTCGGCACCTCGGGCGTGCTGTTCGCGGCCAATGACGGCTATCAGCCGGATGCGGAAACTGCCGTCCACACCTTTTGCCATGCGTTGCCGAACACCTGGCACCAGATGGGCGTGATTTTGGCCGCCACCGACGCGCTCAACTGGTATGGGCGATTTGTCGGCAAGGCCGCGGCGGAATTGACGGCCAATCTGGGGTCTCTCAAAGTGCCCACCAAGACGCAGTTTTTGCCCTATCTCGGCGGCGAACGCACTCCTCTGAACGATGCCGCCATTCGCGGCGCCTTCACGGGTCTCGAACATGCCACAGACACGGCGGCAGGCACCCGCGCAGTGCTCGAGGGCGTGACCTTCGCGATCAAGGACTGTGCCGAGGCCCTGGCTGCGACTGGCACCAAGATCGACCGGCTTCTGGCCGTCGGCGGTGGCACGAAATCGCACTACTGGCTCGAAGCCATCGCCACCGCCTTGGGCGTGCCCGTGGACCTGCCGGCGGCGGGGGACTTTGGCGGCGCGTTTGGCGCTGCGCGTTTGGGCATGATGGCCGCCACAGGCGGCGGCGCCGAGATCGCCACGGCTCCGCATATCCAGGCGACCATCGACCCGGTTTCCGATTTGACGGCGGCATATGAGGACGGGTTTGCCCGCTTCAAGACCGCGCAACATGCACTCAAGAGGCTGACATGACAGAGTTTTTCAAAGATATTCCGCAGATCAAGTATGAGGGCCCAACGAGCGACAACGAGTTTGCCTTCAAACATTACAACCCCGATGAGGTGGTGATGGGCAAGCGCATGGAAGATCATCTGCGCTTTGCCGTCGCCTATTGGCACAGTTTTGCTTACGAGGGCGGCGATCCGTTCGGCGGGCGGACGTTTGATCGTCCGTGGTTCGGCGAGGGCATGGATAAGGCCAAGCTGAAGGCCGATGTGGCCTTCGAGATGTTCGACATCCTGCAAGCGCCGTTTTTCTGTTTCCACGATCTCGATGTGCGGCCCGAAGGCGCGAGTTTTGCCGAAAACAAACGCAACCTCGAAGAGATCGTCGATTATTTTGCCGAGAAGATGGAAGGGTCGAAAACCAAACTCTTGTGGGGCACCGCGAACCTCTTTACCCATCGCCGGTTCATGGCCGGTTCGGCCACCAATCCGGACCCGGATGTGTTTGCCTATAGCGCCGCGACGATCAAATCCTGCATGGACGCGACGATCAAACTGGGCGGTCAGAACTATGTGCTTTGGGGTGGACGCGAAGGGTATGAGACGCTCTTGAATACCGATCTCGGCAAAGAGGCGGATCAGGCGGCGAAGATGCTCGAAATGGTGGTCGACTATAAACACAAGATGGGCTGGGACGGCGCTATTTTGGTGGAGCCGAAGCCGCAAGAGCCCTCGAAGCACCAATATGATTTCGACGTGGCGACGGTTTACGGTTTTCTCAAGCGCTATGGGCTTGAGAGCGAAGTCAAAATGAACATCGAACAGGGCCACGCCATTTTGGCCGGGCATTCGTTCGAGCATGAGCTGGCGCTGGCGGGCTCTTTGGGCATTCTGGGGTCCATCGACATGAACCGCAACGACTACCAATCCGGCTGGGATACCGATCAATTCCCGAACGCCCCGCATGAGGTGGCGCTTGCGTACTACGAGGTGCTCAAAGCGGGTGGATTTACCACCGGCGGCACAAACTTCGACGCGCGCATCCGGCGGCAGTCTTTGGACGCAGAAGATCTGATCTTGGCTCATGTCGGCGGCATGGACATGTGCGCGCGGGGCCTGAAAGCGGCGGCCGCGATGTTGGAAGACGGGCGTTTGGAAGACGCGCGGACGGGGCGCTATGCCGATTGGGATACGCCGGAGAATGCAGAGATGCTGAAGTCTGGTGATCTGGACAGCATTCAGGCGCGGGTGCTCGCGCACAACATCAACCCTGAGCCGCGCTCTGGGCGGCAGGAGCGGTTGGAAAATCTGGTCAGTTCTTTCGTGTGAAGGTTGGTGTGAAAGAAGGCGGGGGAAATCCCGCCTTTCTTATCTTTGGACCACTTAGGAAGTGCCCGCGTCGGAATCTCTCTGAGCAGGTTCATTGTCATTTCAGGTTGTCATTTCCGGGCCGATAGGAGACTCTGCGAGAAAGTCCAAAAAGAGGCCGCGCCCTATGAAATTCTTTCCCATGTTCTTGCGTATGGTCGAGCGCGATGTCGTCATCATCGGGGGCGGAGAAACGGCGGCGCAAAAAGCCCGCCTGATGCTCAAGACCGAGGCGCGGATCGTTTTGGCGTCGCCTGAATTGGAGCCGGAACTGGCTGCTTTGGTGGCCGAGGGCCGTGCGGTGCAGCATGTGGGCGAGATCAATGACGATCTCTTCGCCAATGCCGCGCTGGTGTTCGTTTGCACAGAGGACGAAGATCGAGATTCCGAACTGTATCATGTGGTGCGCGCGGCGGGCGCCTTGGTCAATGTCGTCGATCGGCCGGATTTGTGCGAGGCGAACACGCCCTCTCTGGTGGACCGCGACCCTTTGGTGGTGGCCATCGGCAGCGAAGGGGCTGCACCGGTCCTGGCGCGTCAGATCAAGACACGTTTGGAGGAAATGCTTGAGCCGCGTCTGGGCGATCTCGTCGCCCTTGGCGGGCGGCTTCGTGACCATGTGGCCGAAGAGGTGCCGCGTTCCAAACGTCGGGCGTTCTGGCGCTGGGTCTACGCGGAAACGCCGCGACGCCTCTTTGCCAAAGGCGCCGAGCGCGAAGCCGCAAAGGTGATCAAGGAGGCGATTGCCGCAGGCGGCGCGCCTGAGGTCGGCTCAGAGGGCGGGCAGGGCGCCATCACGCTTTTGCCGGTCGGCAGTCTGGACCCGGACCTGATGACCCTGCGCGCGGTGCAGCGGTTGCAAGAGGCCGATCTGGTGATCTGTGCCGAGGCTGAGTTTGCCCCGATGCTCGAGCTTGCCCGCCGCGATGCGGAACGGGTCATCGTGGGCCATAGCTATGGCACGGAAGATTGGCTTTTGTCGGACCAACGAAAGGTGATCACCGCGAAATGCGAGGCGGGCGGACGCGTGGTCTGGCTGGTCAGTCGCCGGGACGCAGAACGCGCGGCTTTGGGTCTTCCGGAAGACATCGAGCGAGTTCCCGCAGTGAGGGTATAAAGGAGACAATCATGAGCGATTTGGAACATCGGATTGCGGTGGCCCGCGGCGAAGCGCCGGCTGACATCGTGCTCAAGAATGGCTCAATCTTTGACCTGATGACCGGCGAATTGATCGTCGGCGATGTCGCCATTGTCGGCGACAGGATCGCGGGCGTTTTCGAGCGCTACGTGGGCAAGCGCGAGATCGACGTCACGGGGCAGGTGATCGTGCCCGGCTTCATCGACACGCATCTTCATATCGAAAGCTCTCTGGTGACGCCCTTTGAGTTTGACCGCTGCGTCTTGCCGCGGGGTGTGACGACAGCGATTTGCGATCCGCATGAGATCGCCAATGTGATCGGCCTGCCGGGCATTCGGTATTTCCAAGCGGCCTCCGAGCACACGTTGATGTCGATCCGGGTGCAGTTGTCCTCCTGCGTGCCATCGACCCATATGGAGACGGCGGGAGCCGAGCTTTTGGCGGATGATCTGAAAGAGGTCATGGGGCATCCGTCGGGGATCGGTCTGGCCGAGTTTATGAATTATCCAGGCGTGATTTACCGCGATCCGGAAGCGATGAAGAAACTTCGCCTTTTCGAGGACGCCCATATCGACGGCCACTGTCCACAATTGTCCGGGACAGATCTCAACGCCTACGTCGCCGCAGGCATTCGGACCGAACACGAGGCGACCACCGTCGAGGAGGCGCGCGAGAAGCTGCGCAAAGGCATGCGGGTGCTGATCCGTGAGGGGTCTGTGTCCAAGGATATGCATGCGTTGCAGCCGCTTTTGACCCATCTGACAGCGCCCTACATGTGCCTCTGCACGGACGACCGCAACCCGCTGGACATTGGCGAGTATGGCCATCTCGATTATGTCATCCGCACCTTGATTGCCCTCGGCAGCCCGGCTCTGGCGGTTTACCGCGCCGCCACTTTGTCCGCCGCAGAGGCCTTTGGCTTGAAAGATCGTGGCATGATCGCGCCGGGCAAACGCGCGGATATTGTTGTGCTGGACAGTCTGGAAAAATGCAATGCACAGATGGTCTTCGCGGGCGGAGTTGAGGTGAATGACGCGGCCTTCGCCGCGCGCGGTCATGTCGCGCCCGTAGGCCGTGGTTCGGTCAAGGCGCCCAAGGTCACGCCGGAGCAATTCCGCGCCGGTGGCAACCGCGAGGAGGTCGATGTGATCGGCATCCTCGAGGGCAAGATCATCACTGAACACCTGCGCGAGACCGTGCCCATCGTCGTTGGCGACAAGGCGCCGGACCCAGCGCGCGATCTGTCTCGGATCACCGTCATCGAACGCCACGGCAAAAACGGAAATATCGCCTCTGGGTTTGTCAAAGGCTTTGGCCTCAAAGCGGGGGCGATTGCCTCGACCGTTTGTCACGATCACCACAATATCGCCTGTGTTGGGGTCGATTACACCGATATGGCGCTGGCCGCGAACCGTCTGTCGGAGATAGAAGGCGGCTTTGTCGTCGTGAGAGATGGCAAGGTTTTGGCCGAGCTGGCGTTGCCCGTTGCGGGGCTCATGAGCCTTGAGCCTTTCGAGGTGGTGCGCGACCATTTGGTCGATCTGCGCGCGGCGGCGGCCTCCTTAGGCGTGACACTCGAAGAGCCGTTTTTGCAGCTGGCGTTTCTTGCACTGCCCGTCATTCCGGCGCTCAAAATCACCGACCGGGGCATGGTCGATGTGACGAAATTCGAGATTATAGCCTGACACTGTTTGGTGTCTGAAAAACAGCCCGCCCTTTGCAAAGAGGGCGGGTTTTTCTATGTCATAGTGAGCGTCACAATAAGTGAACTATATAGTTCATTTTTTGGCGCTCTCCATATTGACGAAATCGTCAAAACGACCAAATTAGGCACAAGACAGACGTTTTCAAAAGGAGAGATACATGAAAAAGCTGATCTTGCCCGCCCTCCTTCCCGTTGTCGCGATGCTGGCCCTTTCCGGTTGTGCAGACGGCAAATATCCGGTGTCGCAATGCACCACTGCCGACCACTATCCGGTGGCCTGCCAAAATATCGAAGAGGGTGAAAGCCCGGCCGATCTCGAACCGGTGCAAGTGCCCGCCTTTACTGGAGCCTAAGCCTCAGTAGCCCCGCGCCAGATTGACCACATCGGACAGCGGCGCGTCGGCGAGCAGGGCGCTTAGATTGTTGAGCGTCTTTTGTTCGAAGCGCGCGCGTTCGGCCGTGCCGCCTTTGTAGGATTCATGCGGGGTCAAAAGCACCTTTGGATGGGTCCAGATCGGATCATCGGCCTTGGGCGGTTCGGGATGGGTGACGTCGAGCGTCGCCTTGCTCAGTCGCCCCGCGTCCAAAGCCCGCAACAGCGCCGCCTGATCCACCAACGCCCCGCGCGCTACATTGATCAGATGCAGCCCCGGCTTGGCGTGGGACAACAGAGCGTCATTCACCATCGCCTCGGTCTCCGGCGTGTGCGGCATCGCTAGAACCAGATGATCAGAGCCTTCCATGACCTCCTCGGCAGAGGTGCAGGGGGTGACGCCCTCGGGCACCGCCTCCCAAACCCCACGCCGCGTGGCAAGCACCCGCATGTCAAACGCCCGCGCGCGTTTCGCCACCGTGTCGCCGATGGCTCCATAGCCGATGAGGCCTAGCGTCTTGCCCTCCAAGGTGCCAAACTCCCTAATGCCCCAATCGTTGAGAGAGGTGGTGCGGGCGGCAAAAATATCCTTTTCCACCAGCAACATCGCCGCGATGACATATTCGGCAATCTGCGGCGCGGTCAGGCCGCGACCGTTGGTCACGATCCGGTCCTGCATCAGCCAGTCGGGGTAAATCTCAATCCCGGCGGAGAAGGTCTGAACCCATTTGAGATGCGGATACGCCATCTGCGGTGCCTCGGCCCATGACCGAAACGCGCGCGTCACCAAGACCTCTGCCTCCGGCGAAAAGTCCCAAGGGCGCTCGCGGTCGAAGTGGTCAATCACGTGCGGCGCGCTTGGGTGTGCGGCCAGACTGCGGCCAAAGTCTTCGTCGATTTGGTTGACGATCACGGGGGAGTTCATCTGGCGCTCTTTCTGTCGGGGTTTCAAAGTTTTGGTAGCGAAACTTCCACCCAACTTCCAGACTCTCAGATTTCGAACACCGCCGCAGAGGCCAGAATATCACCCGTCGGTTGGCCCGTGGGCGAGCCGCCCGGAGGTTCATCAGAGACGGCCATGATGGCGCCTTCGACCTGTGCCAGAAGTTCTGGCGGGATGGTCACACGGATTTCGCCGATCTCTGAGGGCACGAGACCCAAGGAGACGGGCGTCTCAGAGCCATCTGCGATGAGCCAAAGTTCGAGCACTCGACCGGGGCGCGGCGCGCCTTGGTTCAATTGTACGATCATCACATCGGTCTCCGGGATAAAGCCCGCAGCCACGACCAGATCGCCGCTCACCAGATCGACGTGGAATTTTGGGCCGGGGGCGTTCAGAACCGGCGCGAAGGCGAGAAAGCCGACCATGGCGACGGCGGCCGCGCCAGACACCCAAAGCCCAAAGATCGAGCGTTTCGGTCCGGAAGGTTTGGGTGCGATCTGGGACATGATCCGCGATTTTAGCGCCTTGGATGGCTGCGCCTCTGTGATATCGCCCGCGAAAACTGCCAACTCGCGCTCCCACTCATGCACCATGCGCCGGAGCGCGGGCTCGCCTTTCAGGCGCGCCTCGAAGCGGGCTTCCTCGACCTCATCAAGCAGACGTAGCACATATTCCCCGGCAAGGGCGGGATCGTTGCTTTCCATGTGATCGCTCTCATCGGTCATAGGATCATTCCCGGTTAGGTGCTCAGGCAGTCGCGCAAGGAGATCAGGCTGCGCCGCAGCCAGGTGCGCATGGTGTTCAAGGGCACGCGAAACTTCTCGGCCAGATCGGCGTAGCTATGGCCCTCAAGATAGGCACCGCGCACGGCGTCTTTGCGGTCTGGCTCAAGCGCATCAAGGCAGTCATTCAGCCGCGCGTTCTCAGAGGCCGCGATGCTTTGCGCCTCCGGTCCGGGGCCGGGGTCTGCCAGATCGGGCATCTCTGTCATGTCACGCGGGTTGCCTTGGCGCTGTTTCGCGCGAAGCCGGTCAATCGCCAGATTGCGCGCCACGGTGACGAGCCATGTGATCGGACTGTGGCCCGTCACGGCGTAGCTGTCGGCCTTGTGCCAGATGCGCAGATAGACCTCCTGCAACACATCCTCGGCATCGGTGCGATTGTTCAAGACGCGCAAAACGACGCCGAAGAGTTTGCCATTCGTGGCGTCATAAAGATCTGAAAAGGCGTGACGATCCTTTAGCGCAATCCGTGCGATCATCTCTTCGATCTCTGCCCGTGTGCGCATGTAAGAACCCTGTACCAACACCTGTTTGGGAAACCATATAGTGCATGGACAAAGAAAAACACCCGGCACGAAACGCGCGCCGGGTGTGAGTCTCATCGGGCGCGGTTTACATCGCGGTGATGGTGGTCATCACCAGCTTGTCGTCAACGCGGATCGGGCCGTCTTCCTTGGCGCCCAGCGTGTATTCGAACACGCCGGTTTGCATGCCGCCGTCTTCAGCGTGGATCATCAGCATGAGCATCTCGCCCGGCATGACCTCTTCGGTCAGGATCGCGGCAACATCTTTGGTCTCGCCGGAGCGAAGCGGCGCGTAGGCGACGACGGGGCCGGGTTTCATGGTCTCATCGGTGCGGTGCACCACGAGCCAGCCGTTTTGCGCGGCGGTGATGCTCTCGGCGCTGACGATGCCGTTGGCGACGGACTGATCGGCGGCCTCGACCTTTTGCATCATGTGATCGTCGGCGAAAGCGGCGGTGGCGGTCAGGCTCATAGTCATGGCGGCGGCGGTCATCAGGAATTTCATAGGACGTCTCCGTATAAAGTGCGTTTTCTTTTGCGTTTCGAGCTGGCTCTTGAGCCGCTCTTGCACAGAGTCACGTTCGGGTTCTGAGAAAGTTTCAAAAAAATTTAAGCCGAGGCATTTATTTTGTGCGGCAGGCAAGATCTCCTGAGAACACAACAAAAAAAAGCCGCCCGAATGGGGCGGCCTTTACATGCTCGAAGCTGCTCGGGATCAGCCTGTCGATTATCCGTTCCAGGTGCGGACCACGCCGCAATCCATGTGGACAAAGTTGGAGCCACGGTAGGTGCCGACACCGCCAGCCGCACAGGCTTTGGCAGCCGACGCCATTTGGCTGATGCTGCGGGACTTGAGGCGCAGGTCTGCGGCTTGCGCTTTCATGTGCAGCGAGTTCTTGGCGACACCGCCAGAACGGGCGCGCAGCATGGCATTGGTTTCGGGGGAGCGGTAACCGGACAGGAGCATATAAGGCTCGTCGGTTTCCATCAGGCGGTGCGCAGCAGTCATGATGTCGACGGTGCGCGCATCCACGGCCTTGATTTTAGAGTTCCGCCAGTCGCGGAAGAAGTAGCTGATCTCTTTCAGCGCGTCGGGGATATATTCGCCTTCGACCCAGTAGATGGTGTCGATGCTCTCACCCGTCCGGCCAGAATACATGTTGATCCGTCGCACATCACCAGAACCGCGCAGGAAACCTGCTGCATTTGCATATACTGGAGCTGCGCTTATTGCGGTTGCTGCAAAACCGCGAAGAAGTCCACGGCGTGTGAGCACGCCCGTTGCTTTCGTCGTCATTCTCTAAAAGCGTCCCGTCGCTTACCTGTTCCCGCCTCATGCGGCATTTCATGGATGTGCCGCCATTCGCGGCTTGTGCCGCTTGTCCCGACATTCTTAACCAAGATTTTCAACAGAACAATGACTTAGATCAGGCGATGTGCCATTTTTAAGTCTTTTGCTTTCTTTTTCATCATTGCGACCGAAACGCTCAGGCCAACACAAACTTTACGATAGCGTCTTCGTTTGTGCCGTTCTTCGTGTTTTCGACCACAGTGTGACGTCGAAATTTCTTGGGTGAGCCACATCCCTGTCGCTCTGGGGAGGTTATGGCATATTGTGATTCTTCGGCCAAGCGTCGGTTTTGTCGCAGAGCTTAAGAAAGGGTAAAATCGGCGGGTTTTTGCGCAAAATACCCTAACAGTTGCGATCAAAGGGAACGAATTCAATCCTTTGGAGTTCGCGCGTTCAAGCGCCGAAATGGAGCTGCTGTCTAAGGTCACATCCGCGTGTGTTTGCGCGGACCTAGATGGATTGTTTGTGTGGCGCGTTGCCGGAAGGGGTGGATTTTAAGGGGAAAAATCACGATTTACTCCCTTTTGCGGCAACTGTTGTGCTTTTGGCACAGGGCGGCCTCGCTGTGTTCTTCCCCCTGCCGAACTGTTTGGATCTCCTGTAGGATTTTCAAACTGCTTTCCAAATCTCCGTCTTAAGTTTCCCGAGGACTGATATGTTTTTTTCGCCGGTCACCCTTGCCGCATCAAGCGCCGACAAAATGACTTCTGCCGCCACGCAACGCAAAACACCTGTGTTGAAAGCCGGTTTGGTCGCCCTGAGTCTCGCGTTCACAAGCGCCCCTCTCGCGTTCCTGCCAGCTCCCGTCGCGGCTCAGCAGGTCAGCGCCTTTATGCAATCGGTGGCCGAAGCGGCGTCCTCGTCCAAAGTTCTGTCGGAGTTCTACCGGGCCAACGGCTATAAACCGGTCTTCGCCGATCAGAGCGCCAGCGCCAAAGCGCGTCGCCAGGCGCTTCTCCGTGCGGTGCAGGCGGCTCCGGCGAAAGGTCTCGCGCCCTATGACACGACTCTGCTGGAAGCCAACCTGCGCGCGATCAAATCCGACCGCGATCTGGGCCGCGCCGAAGTGGCTCTGGCGCAGCTGTTCCTCGACTACGCCCGCGACGTTCAGACTGGCCAGCTGATCCCGTCCCGCATTGACGCGGGCCTTGTGCGTCAGGTGCCGTATCGTGACGGTCTCGACGTGCTCACCAATTTCACCAAATCCAATCCGCAAGCCTATCTGCGCAAGTTGGAACCGGGCTCGCCGGAATATGCGCGGCTTTTGAAAGAAAAAGCCAAGCTCGAAGACCGGATCGCACAGGGCGGCTGGGGCCAGACGGTTCCAGGCGGCAAATATGAGCCGGGTGCGACCGGGAATGGCGTGATCATCTTGCGCAACCGTCTGATGGCGATGGGCTACCTGCCGCGCTCTGCTGCGACCGGCTATGACGCCAAGATGCAAAAGGCCGTGCAGCAGTTCCAGATGGACCACGGTTTGACCACGGACGGTGTCGCGGGACAGGCGACGATTGATGAGATCAACGTCAGCCCCGAGACGCGCATGGCGTCGGTTTTGGTCGCGCTCGAGCGCGAGCGCTGGATCAACATGCCTTTGGGCGAGCGTCACATCTGGGTCAACCTGACGGATTTCTCCGCCAAGATCGTCGATCATGGCCGCGTGACCTTCCAGACCCGCTCGGTGATCGGCCAAAATAGCAGCGACCGCCGCAGCCCGGAATTCTCCGACGAGATGGAGCATATGGTCATCAATCCGACCTGGAACGTGCCGCGCTCTATTGCCGTCAAAGAATATCTGCCGATGATGCAGAAGAACCCGAACGCCGCCGGTCACCTGCGTCTGGTCGACAGCCGCGGACGCGTGGTGAACCGCGCCAATGTGGATTTCTCGCAATACAATACCCGCAGCTTCCCGTTTAACCTCAAGCAACCGCCATCGAACAGCAACGCTTTGGGTCTCGTGAAGTTCATGTTCCCGAACAAATACAATATCTACCTGCATGACACGCCGTCGAAGAGCCTGTTTGGCCGCGAGGTGCGCGCCTTCTCGCATGGCTGTATCCGCCTGCAACAACCCTTTGATTTCGCCTATGCGCTGCTCGCGAAACAGACCTCCGATCCCGAGGGCTTTTTCCAGGCCAAGCTGCGTACTGGTGTAGAGACCCTTGTGCCGCTTGAGCAACATGTGCCGGTGCACCTGATCTACCGCACGGCCGTCACGCAGCCGAAAGGTGGCATGGAATACCGCCGTGACATTTATGGCCGCGATGCGAAGATCTGGGCAGCTTTGCAAGAAAGAGGCGTTCAGATCGGCGCTGTTGGCGGGTAACTGTCGGCGAGTAATCGCAAGCTCTGATCAAGAGTTTGAAACAGAGCTGAAATATCGAGGCGTTCGGAGGGCAACTTCGGACGCCTTTGCTTTTCAAAGCGGCTCAAAACACCTATGTCTTTGGCAAGATTGACGGAGACACCTTAATGCCCATCACCATTGCTGACCTTGCCGCCTCGTTGAACGCGCCTTTCGAGGGCGATGGGAAGCTTGTGGTTATCTCCGCGCGCGAGCCGCAGGACGCAGGCTCAGATGATCTCGCGCTGGCGATGGACCCGCGCTTTGCCGACAATATCGCCAAAGGCGCGGCTCAGGCGGCGGTTTTGTGGGAGGGCGCCGATTGGCAGGCTTTGGGTTTGAAGGCCGCCATTCTTGTCAAACGCGCTCGTCTCGCCATGGCGGGGATCACGGCGAGTTTCGATGCGGGGCTCGGAATTGAACCGGGTATCCATCCGACAGCCGTGATCCATGACAGTGCCGAGATCGGCGAGGGAGCGGCCATCGGTCCTTTGGTGGTGATCGGCAAAGGGGCCAAAATTGGCAAGAACGCCAAAGTCGCCCAGCATGTGTCGATTGGCGCTGGCGTCACCATCGGCGACGACGCCCTCATTCATCCTGGTGTCAAAATCGGTGCGCGCGCTACCATCGGGGACCGTCTGATCGCGCAACCCGGCGGGGTTGTGGGCGCGGATGGATTCTCTTTTGTGACCCAGCAAAAATCGGCGGTCGAGGAAGCCCGCGAAAGTCTCGGCGAGACGGTCGAGGCGGCAGGGCAGGAATGGCTTCGCATCGCTTCCATCGGCTCCGTGGTGATCGGCGATGACGTGGAACTCGGTGCCAATGTCACGATTGATCAGGGGACGATCCGCGCGACACGGATCGGCAACGGCACGAAACTCGACAATCAGGTCCATATTGGCCACAACGTTGTAGTCGGCAATCACTGTCTTTTGTGTGGCCAAGTCGGTGTCGCAGGCTCGACCGTGATCGGCGATTTTTGCGTCATGGGCGGGCAGGCGGGCGCTGCCGACAACCTGACCATTGGCGCTGGTGCGATCATCGGTGCGGGCACGGGCGTCTTGTCGAATGTCCCGAAAGGCAAGGCGATGATGGGCTATCCGGCTGTCGCGATGCAGACCCATGTCGAGATGTACAAGGCGCTGAGACGCCTGCCGCGCATGCTGTCCAAGCTCAAAGGCAAAGAGTGAGTGGCGTCCTTCGCAGCGTCACATCATACCAAACTGTCACAAAAACCTGTTTCCTAGGCAGGAAAATCGGATTAAGTCAGGCCACAAACCTGTATCGGAGGGGATCACATGTCGGATGTGAAAGAGAAAATCATCGAGATCATCGCGGAACAGGCCGTTCTGGACCCAAGCGATGTGGCGATGGATCAATCTCTCGAAGAGCTGGGCATCGATAGCCTCGGCCTCGTGGAAAGCATTTTCGCCATCGAGGAAACTTTCGACATCTCCGTGCCTTTCAACGCCAATGAGCCGGACCAGTCGGATTTCGACATCTCTTCCGTGTCCGCCATCGTCAAAGCGGTCGAAGCGCTGATCGCAGACCAGAAATCATGAAGCGCGTCGTCATCACCGGCGCGGGCACGGTCAACGCGCTTGGCCTTGATGTGCCTTCGACGCTTGCCGCGATGGCCGAGGGCAAGAACGGCATTTCCGAGTTGGAATTCCGCGACGTTGAACGCTTGGCGATCACCATTGGGGGACAGATCCACGACTGGAACGCCGAAGGCCGGTTCAACCGTCAGCAAATGGCGCTCTATGATCGCTTTACCCAGTTCACTCTGGCGGCCGCGCAACAAGCGATCGGGCAATCAGGCCTCGAGTTCGTCGGCGATTTGGCGCTGCGCTCCGGTGTGGTCTTGGGCACCTCCGGCGGTGGTCTGACGACACAGGACGACAATTACCGCATGGTTTACGAAGAGGGGAAGAACCGCGTTCACCCCTTTGTCGTGCCGAAACTGATGAACAACGCGGCGACCAGCCATGTGTCGATGGAATACAACCTCAAAGGTCCGTGTTTCACCGTGGCAACTGCCTGTGCCTCCTCGAACCACGCGATGGGGCAGGCCTTTAATATGATCCGTTCGGGCATGGCGACGGCGATGGTCACCGGCGGTTCTGAATCGATGCTGTGCTTTGGCGGTGTGAAAGCTTGGGAAGGCCTGCGCGTCATGTCGAAAGACGCCTGTCGCCCGTTCTCGATGAACCGCAATGGCATGGTTCAGGGCGAGGGCGCGGCTGTGTTCGTTTTCGAGGACTACGATCACGCCAAGGCACGAGGCGCCGAAATTCTGGCTGAAGTTATCGGCTTTGCCATGACCTCGGATGCCTCTGACATTGTGATGCCCTCGAAGCAGGGCGCAGCGCGGGCGATTTCCGGGGCAATTCATGACGCTCGGGTCAATGCCTCTGAGATCGGCTATATCAACGCGCATGGCACCGGCACGGCGGCCAATGACAAAACCGAATGCGCCGCCGTCGCGGACGCTTTGGGATCGCATGCCGACAACATCATGATCTCGTCCACCAAATCCATGCACGGCCACCTGATTGGCGGCACGGGGGCGGTCGAATTGCTGGCCTGTATCATGGCGTTGAAAGACGGCATTATCGCGCCGACGATCAATTACGAAGAGCCTGACCCGGAATGCGCCCTCGATGTCGTGCCGAACGAGGCGCGCGATGCTTCGGTCGATGTGGTGCTGTCCAACGCGTTCGCCTTTGGCGGGCTGAACGCCGTGCTGGCGCTACGAAAAGCGCCGTAAAGGCAAAGCGCAGTTGCTTTCGATAAATTACAAATAAAAACGCCGCATCGGAGAGATGCGGCGTTTGTCATCTTAGGAGAGGCGGAAGTTATTCTGCCGGAGCCTCTTCGCCTTCATCGGGAGCCGAGGGGCCTTCGCCGTTTTGCGCGGCTTCGTGCAGTTCGACAACCTTGTCGTAACCTGCAGTGAACCCGCTGAGCGAGAGCGTCAGACGGACAGGGTCATCGGTGCGGCCAAGAGGCACGATGCCGACCATGCCTTCAGCGCCTTTTTTCAAAAGATCAATGTCGGCGGTGTTCAGGCCAGCACGGACGAAACAGCCGACGCGGTTGCAGAATTGGAACGGGTAGCGGCGACCGTTTTCACCGTCGACAAACAGCGCCAGCTGCGCAGTCAGCAAAGTTTCGAGCGGCGTGGTAAAGGTGGCTGCAGCTTCGACTTCGTCGTTGCCGACATGGAACAGGGCGACTTCTGCGACGTCCGTGCCGTCTTGATCTTTCAGAAGCTGATAGAGGCTACAGGGATCGATCTGACCCTCAGGCGCGTTGATGCAACGCACTTCCCAATCGCCATGGGTCTCAAGCGTATAGGCGCGACCGACGTTACTGGTGGGCGCGATCGGGGTGCCTGCGGACAGCCCCGGGTCCTGAGCGGCAAGCGGCAAGGCGGCGCTCAGGGCCAGAACGGTTGCAGAGGCGAGGGTCGTGATCTTACGCGAGATGGAAAACATCATCTGTCCATATATTGTTGGTGTCTGTGCTCAATTCACCAACCGATCTATCACGGGGTTTCGGCTCTGTCAGGGGGGATGCAGGAATATTTTTGTGAGACCAAACCGCTCTTGGCAAAGGATGGCCGAAAGTCTTGGGGCGCTGATTTTTGCAGGTCGGAGGGTAATCCAAAATAACGAAAGCCCCGGCTGAACCGAGGCCTTCGTGGATCTCTTGGATCTCTCGAAAACTTGTGATTTCTCTAATTGTCTCCCTGCCGGACTTGGCCGACTTATTGCGACAACGGTATGACAGGATTTTTGGACCGTCAACGGGTATTTTAACCGCCAAATCCAACATATACGCCAGAAAAAAACAGGAAATGGGCTTTGTTGCGACAGTCCTGCACAAGCGCACCGTTCTTTGAATGTCGGGTCAAAAAATGACCGCGCCGGGAGTATCCCGGGCGGCCAGTCTGACAGGGAGGAAGTCAATCCGAACCGAAGAGGGGGTTCGGATAGCATTAGACTGGCACGAAGTGGTTAATTAAGTATTGTGGGCGCATACGGGATTGAATTTTCAGCATTTTGGCCGGGAATCATGTCCTGAAAGTATGAAGGTGGCGAGAGGGATGGCTAAGATGGACCGGATTTTCGTAGGCGGCGGCGGAGAGGCCTATGGCGAGGCGCAGGAGCTTTTGCTCAAATACGGCAACCGCCACGGTTTGATCGCGGGGGCGACGGGCACAGGCAAAACGGTCACGCTGCAAATTCTCGCCGAAGGCTTCGCAAATGCAGGCGTGCCGGTATTCCTGTCCGATGTCAAAGGCGACCTGTCGGGATTGGCGAAATCCGGGAGCGCAGAGTTTAAACTGCACGAGGCCTTCACGTCACGGGCCGAAACCATCGGCCTGGCGGATCGCTACACCTATGAGGCTTTTCCGGTCACCTTTTGGGATCTCTTCGGAGAACAGGGACATCCGATCCGCACCACGGTGGCGGAGATGGGGCCTCTGCTGATCTCGCGGCTTCTGGGGCTCTCTGAGGCGCAAGAGGGGGTAGTCAATGTCGCGTTCCGCGTGGCCGACGAACAAGGCCTGCCGCTCTTGGATCTCAAGGACCTTCAGGCGCTTCTGGTCTGGTGCGGTGAGAATGCCGATGATCTGACCCTGCGCTACGGCAATATCTCGAAATCCTCCATCGGCGCGATCCAGCGCGATCTTCTGGTGCTGGAAAATCAGGGCGGTGACAAGCTGTTCGGCGAACCGGCGCTGGAGCTGTCGGATATTATTCGCACCGACGTTGACGGTCGCGGCCGGGTGAACATCCTTGCCGCTGACACGTTGATGTCCTCGCCGGGGCTCTATGCGACCTTCCTTCTGTGGCTCTTGTCCGAATTGTTCGAAGAACTGCCGGAGATCGGAAATCCGGACAAACCGAAACTGGTGTTCTTTTTTGACGAGGCGCACCTCTTGTTCGACGACGCGCCGAAAGCGCTGGTCGATAAGGTCGAACAGGTTGCACGTCTCATTCGGTCGAAAGGCGTAGGCGTTTATTTTGTGACGCAAAACCCGGACGACATCCCCGAGGACATCCTTGGCCAGCTTGGGAACCGGGTGCAGCACGCGCTCCGTGCCTTCACCGCCCGGGATCAAAAGGCGCTGTCTCGCGCCGCAGAGACCTATCGCCCGAACCCGGCCTTCGAGGTGGAGACCGCGATCAAAGAGGTCGGCACCGGCGAGGCGGTGACCTCGTTTCTGGAGGACAAAGGCGTGCCCGGTATCTCCCAACGCACGCTGATCCGTCCGCCGTCCTCTCAGCTTGGCCCGATCACGTCGGAGGAGCGGGCAGGGGTCATCGCTGCCTCACCGATTGCCGGGAAATACGAGGCTGTTCTGGACCGCGAAAGCGCCTTTGAGATGCTGAAAGCCCGCGCCGAAGCCGCGGCCAAGGCAGCCGAGGAGCTTGAGGCGAAAGAGGAAGAGGTAGCGGGACGCGAGGCTCTCGAGCGCGAGTTTTCCAAGGCGCGGCGCTATGACGGTACGAATTACAGCCGCAGCAGCGCGCCGAAAACAACACCCCGCGCTCGTAAAAGCTCAGAGAAAACCATCACAGAGCAGCTTGGCAAAATGGTGATGAAGGAATTGACTGGCACCACGGGCAAACGCATCGTGCGCGGCATCTTGGGCGGGTTGTTCAAAGCGCGCTGAGGGGCGGTGTTGGAAGGCGCGGCAGATGCTCGCGCCTTCTGTTCAGGATCGGTCAGAGGCGGTTGAACAAGCTGGTCAGCCGCGCCGTCTCATCGGAGAGCCCATAAGGTGCGTTGATCACGAACATGCCAGAGCCGAACATCCCATGGCCTTTCTGCGCAGGTTTGAACCGGACTTCGTGATGCAGGCAGCCGGGGAAATTGGCGTAGAGCATGCCTTCGACCAGCGGCTGATGTGTGCCGTTTTTCAGGATCGGATACCAGAGCGCGATGATACCGACATTCCATTTGCGGTGCAGCTTGTAGATCTGGCTCGGCAGGGTCTCGAAATCCGATTTGATCTCATAGGAGGGGTCGATCAGCATCAGGCCGCGTTTGGGCTCCGGCGGGCAGATCGACTGGGCGAATTGGATGCCGTCCTGTTGTTTGAGATGCAGCCCTGCAAAGCTGGACGAGGCCTTGGTGTTCGCGGTCAGCTCTTCGAATTCGGTCGGGTGCAATTCCGCCAGATGCAACTGATCGGTGTCGCGCAAAAGCGCCTGCGCAATCGCCGGAGAGCCGGGGTAGATGTTTTTGCCATGGGCCTCGGCAATCGCTTTGAGCGCGCGGGCATAGGGGTGCGAGGGCTTGAACCAGCCATCGACCGCTTTGATCCCCTTTGTGGCCTCGCCGGTCTTTTGCGCCTGTGATCCTTCCAGATCGTAAAGCGCGCGCCCCGCATGGGTCTCGATATAAGAGATCGGCTTGTCCTTGCGGGTCATGTAATCGAGCATGACTGATAAAAGCGCATGTTTTTGCACATCGGCGAGGTTTCCGGCGTGGAAACCGTGTTGGTAGGACAGCATCAGAGGTCTCCCAGCGGGCGGATTTTGAGTTTCGTGATCCGGTTGTCTTTGCGCTCGACGACTTCGAACCGATAGCCGTGGAAGGAAAACACCTGACCCGGATTGGGGATGGTTTGCGCTTCGTGGATGACCAGTCCGGCCATGGTGTTCGCTTCTTCATCCGACAGGCTGCAATCGGTCCAGCGGTTGAAGTCACGGATCGTCATGCCGCCCTCGACCTCCCACTCGCCGGTTTCGCCGGATTGTTTCGGCGCGGCTTCGGAGCGGTCGAATTCGTCGGTGATCTCGCCCACGATCTCTTCGAGAATGTCTTCGAGCGTGATCAGGCCTTGCAGGGTGCCATATTCATCCACCACCAGCGCAAAATGCGTGTGGCGTTTCAGAAACTGCCGCATCTGGTCGTCGAGCGTGGTGGTTTCGGGCACGAAATAGGGTTTCATCGCCACGGCCATGACGTCGAAATCGTGGAAATCCACCATCATATGCGGTGCCTCATTCTCATGCGCGACCCGTTCGGCATGCATGCCGCGCAGCAGGTCCTTCGAGTGCAAGACGCCGACGATATTCTCCTGATCGCCACGGTAGAGCGGCAGACGGGTATAGGGGCTCTTGAGCGAGCGTTCGAGAATCTCAGAGGCGGGCAGGTCAACATCGACCATCTCGATTTGCGAGCGGTGCAACATGATCTCCTCGACCGTGCGGTCGCCCAGATCGAGCGCGCCCAACAAGCGGTCGCGGTCTTCTTTTTCCACGACGCCTTCGACATGGCCCAGAGCGATCGCGCCTGCGATCTCGTCGCGAACAGCCAAAACATCTGCTTCGGGGTCGGTTTGCACTCCGAAAAGCCGCAAAATCCCGCGAACCAAAAGCCGCACAAATCCCACGACCGGGGCAAAAACCGTCACCACGATGGAAATCGGTCCGGCGACACGCGAGGCGGCAGATTCTGGGTTGGTGATCGCGTAGGTTTTGGGCAGCACCTCGGCGAAGATCAGCACCAGCACGGTCATAATCAGCGTTGCCAAAGCCACGCCGTTCTGGCCGAACAATTTGGTGAACATCGCGGTCGCCAAAGAGGTCGCCAGAATGTTCACAAGGTTGTTGCCCAAGAGCACTGAGCCGATCAGCCGCTCACTGTCTTCGGTGACGCTCAACGCGCGCTCGGCGCCTTTTTCGCCCTTATCGGCCTGCGCCCGCAGTTTGCCGCGCGAGGCGGCGGTCAAAGCGGTCTCTGAGCCGGAGAAAAAGCCGGACATCACCAAAAGCGCCACGATGGCGGCGGCGGTGAACCAAAAGGCTGCGTCAAGGAGTGTGGGATCGGTCATGGTCTCTGTCATAGCGTGGTTATGGGCACGCGCAGGGGGCTGCGCAAGAGGGACAGCCGTAACAAGTGCCGTAAATCCATGAGGATGACGCTTTAATCGCCCGCCAGCGGGTGATGCGTCAGCACCAGTTCCTTCAGGCGCTCATCCAAAACATGGGTGTAAATCTCAGTGGTCGACAGGTCAGCGTGGCCCAAAAGCGTCTGGATCGCTCGCAAATCTGCGCCATGCGCCAAAAGATGCGTCGCAAAGGCATGGCGCAGCGTGTGGGGCGTCACCTTGGCGGGGCTGACGCCCGCGCGCACGGCGATGTCCTTGATCAACTGATAGAACCGAATGCGGGTGAAATGTCCGGTCTTGCCGCGCGAGGGGAACAGAAAGGTCGACGGCTTTTCGCCCTTTTCACGCTTGGCCAAATCCTCCGCCGCATCGCGGGTCTCAAGCCAGGTTTTGAGCGCAGCGCGCGCTGGATCCGACAGCGGCACCATGCGCTCCTTGCCGCCTTTGCCGAGGATCAACAGCATCCGCGGGTCGCCGCGCGTGGCCGAGACGGGCAGGGACACGAGTTCGGAGACCCGCATCCCGGTGGCATATAAAAGCTCCATCAGGCAAATGTTGCGCTGACGGTCGGCCTCGGTGCGCCCCACTTCCGTCACCGCCTCCAAAAGCCGGGACACTTCTTCTTCAGAGAGGGTTTTGGGGAGACGTTTTGCGCGACCGGGTCCCTTGATCTGGATTGCCGGATTGTCGTCCCGCCAGCCTTCCTCAAAGGCGAAACGGTAGAGTTGTTTGATCGACGACAGCCGCCGCGCGCGGGTGGATTGCGCCAGACCCTCGGCCTCGCAGGCGACCAGATAGGCCTCGATATTCGCGCGCTCCGCCGTGGCAAACTCTTTGCCGCGTCGGGACAGCCATTCGGAGAACCCCAAGAGATCACGCCCGTAAGACTCGCGCGTGTTCTCAGCCGCGCCCAATTCGGCCAGCTGCGCCTCCGCGAAACGCGAAATCCAGCCGTGATCACTCATCCGCGCCGCTCCAAAAGCAACAGCTCAAGGGCTGCGCGCCGCGCCGTGGCTTCAAGCCCGATGGCGCGGAAGAATTGGATCGCATCCGACAGCTCATCGAGATCGCCCGCCGCGCCGCCTTCGAGCAGCTCAATCGCGCGCAGGATCGCTTCGCCCAGGCGCTTTTCGCTCACCAGAGAGGACAGACGCACGGGAATGCCCGTTGCCCGGAATCCTTGCGCGATCGCGCGGGCCTGCGCCTCGCTTTGGCGCTGTGTCGGCAAATCTCCCACGGCAATCCCGTGCAGCAGCAGTTGATCCTTGCTAAGCGCCGGGCTCCATTTCAGAGCGATCCGCTCATATTCTGGCGACAAAAGCGCCACTTCAAAGGCGATCTCGGAGGCCTCGCCGGTAAGGGACAGGGTCGAGAGTGGCGTCGCGAACAGTTCTGCGAAAACCGTTTGCAACCCGGAGGCGCGCATCGCGTCCCACACGGTCGGAAGCGTGCGGGTGACGCCGTCGAGATCTTTTGCCAGCAGCGTTTTCTCAAACTCTTGCAGCGCGTCGATCCGATCCCAGATGCCGCCTGAGGCCGCCGGAAGATGTTCCGACCAAATGCCCAACCAGCGATTGGGCGACAGCGCGCCAACACGGGCTAGACGTTCGGCGGCGGTGGTGCGCGCCTTCCAGCCGGAGCTGGCGCGCAGGTCGCTTTGGGCAAAGGCCAGCGGCAGCGCGGTCGTCGGCAAGGGTTCTCCGATGGCTTCCATCAGCCGAAAGGTCAAAGGCGTTGGGTGATCCGGCGCGGGCAAAGGCGGCTCGCCCTCGAATATCTCGGGATCGAGAAACCGCGCCAACAATTCGCCCTGGTTTTCGCGAATGAGGCCAAGCGCCTCGCCGGTCTCCAAGGTGAGTGCGGCCGCGTCCCAGTCGCCACTGCGCGCTAGGCAAAAAATCCGCGCTTGCAACGTCGGAGACAGTCCCGGCGTGTGGGTCAACCGCGCGCAGGCCTCGTCCTCGGTGCCGAGCAGGAGTTTGGTGTCGAAAGAGCGGCGGAAAATTTCCGGCGTGTTGAGGCCGGCCAACGTCATCAAAGAATCCGCCTCATCTAGCAGGCCCTGCGACAAAAGCGCGTCGATCCGCGCGAGAAACAGCCGTCCGTCCCGATCCGAAAGCACCGGCGGGTCCAGTTCAGCCAGAACGAGTGTGTTCAACAGTCGCCGCGAGGCGGGTAAAAGGTCGGGCCGCGACGAGATCGTCC
This sequence comes from Celeribacter sp. PS-C1, assembly GCF_019429625.1. Taxonomy (GTDB): domain Bacteria; phylum Pseudomonadota; class Alphaproteobacteria; order Rhodobacterales; family Rhodobacteraceae; genus Celeribacter. Next base: position 233,488 of record NZ_JAHXRW010000003.1, on the reverse strand, counting down.
TGATCCGCCGCGCGATGTCGGTGGCGGTCGAGGCGCCCCAAAGTCCACGCGGAAGGCCGGTCACTGAACTGGGCAACAGCCCGGCTTGATCCGGGTCAGGCGCATCCAGTGGCAGGACGCTGACATCTTCGGGCAGCGCGCTCTCGGCAATGTCGCTTGGTGCTGGCAGGGCTGCGGGTCGGGGGGCGTCCAAAGTGTCAGAAAGCCAATCGATCGCGGAAAGCGGCCGATCCTCTCCGCCTGTTTGTGCCGCAACAGATGTTCCAACGAGGGTCACAGCCAAGGCCATCGGCGCACAACAGGTGAAAAGTCGGGAAAGACTTTGGCGTGTGCTCACTTCAGCTCGATCTCCGTGGGCACGACCTGCTCGGTGCGCTCGGGCGACAAATCGCCGACATAGGCGAAGCCGATAAAGCCAATGAGGCCCAGCAAAATAAGGATGGCCAAAAGGCGAAAGAGAAATTTACGCAAGGTCGACTGCCTCCAATCGCGCCCATTATGGGCGGTTTTATTCCCGATCTTCCCCGAAGTTTTCCTCCGGCCCGGGTTTCTTTGGTTTTATATATGGCATTTTTCGCGAGATCACGCCATTGAGAGAACGAAAATTTGATAGGCGGGATTTTGCCGTGCCTTTGGTCGAAGTCCTGAGCAGATCCAGAGGCAAAGGCTGTTGCGCAGAGGGCCGAGGCAGGGTAGGCGAAGGCCATGGCAGACGCGGGATCGCAGAAGAGGCAGGAGGGGCCGGGGCATTGAAGAAAACCGTTGCACTGGTCGGTATGATGGGCGCGGGGAAAACCGCCGTGGGCAAGGCTTTGGCCGCACGTCTTGGCGTGCCATTTCTGGATTCGGACGCAGAAATCGAGAAAGCCGCCGATCGCACCATCGCGGAGATTTTTGCCGAGCATGGCGAAGCGTTTTTCCGCAGCCGTGAGACCGAGGTGATCGGGCGTTTGCTGGAAAGCCACCGCGCGATCCTGTCGACCGGCGGCGGTGCGTTTCTCTCTCAGGTCAACCGAGACATGATCGCCGAGAAAGGTGTGGCGGTTTGGCTCAAGGCCGATCTCGACCTGTTGTGGAACCGCGTGAAACACAAAAGCACCCGCCCGCTTTTGCGCACCGAGAACCCCTATGAGACGCTGAAAGAGCTGGTCGCGGCGCGCGAGCCGTTCTACGCGCAGGCGGGCATTGTCGTCGAGGCGGAGCCGAAGCTCTCGATCGAGGGCATGGCGGATAAGGTTGTCGAAGCGCTCAAGGCGCACGGCGGCATTTTGGAGGACACCCAATGAGCTATCAAACCGTTCACGTGCCTTTGGGGGATCGCGCCTATGATGTGCGGATTGGTGAGGGGCTTGTGGACGAAGCAGGTGCCCATATCGCGCCGCTTCTGGGCAAAAAGAAAAAGGTCTTCGTGCTGACCGATGAAACCGTCGCCGGGCTGCATCTCGACGCCTTGCGCGCTGGTCTCTCGGCGTCTGGCATCGACATGGTGGCACTCGCCTTGCCCGCCGGCGAAAGCACCAAAGCCTGGCCGCAATTCACCCGCGCGGTCGAATGGCTTTTGGAGGAGAAATGCGAGCGCCGCGACATCGTTGTTGCGTTCGGTGGCGGTGTGATCGGCGATTTGGCGGGCTTTGCAGCCTCCGTGCTGCGCCGCGGCGTTCGGTTTGTGCAAATTCCGACGACGCTTTTGGCGCAGGTCGACAGTTCGGTCGGCGGCAAGACCGGCATCAACGCACCGCAGGGCAAGAACCTGATCGGCGCCTTTCATCAACCTTCTCTGGTGCTTGCCGATATTTCCATACTCGGCACGCTGACGGCGCGTGATTTCCTTGCCGGTTACGGCGAGGTGCAGAAATACGGGCTTTTGGGCGACGAGGCATTCTTTGAATGGCTTGAAGTCAATGGACCCGCGCTGGCCGCTGGAGATATGGCGCTGCGTGCCGAGGCCGTGCGGCGCTCGGTGCAGATGAAGGCCGATATCGTAGAGCGCGACGAGACGGAGCAGGGCGACCGTGCGCTTCTGAATCTCGGCCACACGTTCTGTCATGTGCTGGAATCTGCGACCGGCTATTCCGACCGCCTCTTGCATGGCGAGGGCGTGGCCATTGGCTGTGCTTTGGCGTTTGAATTGTCGGCGCGTCTGGGGCTTTGTTCGCAAGAGGCTCCGAGCCGGGTACGCGAACACCTCAAGGCCATGGGCATGAAATGCGATCTCTCTGATATCGACGGTGATTTGCCTTCCGCCGAGGCGCTGGTCGATCTGATGGCGCAGGACAAGAAAGTCGTCGACGGGCAGTTGCGGTTCATCTTGGCCCGCGGCATCGGTTCGGCATTCGTCACGGCAGATGTGCCGCACGAGGCTGTGGTGCAATTGCTGAAAGATGCGCTCTAAGCGCCTGCGTCTGGCGCCGCAGGACCTTCTCTCTTGAAAGAGGCCGGGCGAAACCGCGTGATGATCGCGATGTCGCCCTTATATGATCTTTCGGGCCTGATCTTTTCAAACGGCTGGATGTGGTGAGGTTTAGCCGCGGACGACCAGAAGGTCGCAGCGCGGATCACGGATCTGCGCTTCGGTAAATCCACCCAGCAGGCTCGGCGACAGAGGCATCCGCCCATGGGCGCCAAGCGCAAAGAGATCGGCATCGCTTTCGGTCAGGGACGCCGTGTAGACATCATTGACACTGGCGGGGGAGATGTCGGGTTTCGGCAGGCCTTCGGGAATGTCAGCTTCTGCCCACCAGGTGTCGAGATGAATCTGGGCTTCTTTCACAAACGGCGCGAGATGTTTTTCGCTCGCATCGCGCGCGATCATGCCGCGATAGGGCACATGAACCGCATGGAAGGTGTTCACAGCGGCCTCGGGTGCAAGCGCCATCGCCGTGCGGCCAGCGGCGAGACAGGACGGCGACAGATCAATGCCACAAAGAACGGATTGATAGGGCCCCGTCACCGGATCGCGGACCAAAAGCACAGGTTTGTTCAATGCCCGCACCAGACGTTCCATCGTGGTGCCGGCGAACATGTCCCAGAACGGTCGCGGACGATGCACGCCCAGAACCACCAGATCGGCGTCGATCGTCTCCGCCATCTCTGTGATGGTGCGCACGGCTTCGCCGCTTTCTACCGTAATTTCGGTCTCTTCAGGGGCATTGGCAGAGTTCAGCACCGCCTGCATCGTTTCTGTCGCCGTTTCCCTCATCTGAGCAACGACAGGTGCCGGAAGATCATCGTCGATCACATGCATGAGAACGATCTTCGCCCCATGTTGGCCCGCCAGTTGCACGGCGCGCTCCACGGCACGGTCCGAGCGCGATGACAGGTCGCTGGTCACGAGAATACGTTTGATCATGATGGTCCTCCGCAAAGATATTAAGAATGTTCCTGCACTGTTGCAGGTTCACCTGTCTAAGATATGCATTTCAAGAAGATTTTCGAGAGAAGTGTGGCGGAGTGTCACAGGGCGCTGCGCGAAGTAGAAAAACCTCCAGCGACAGCGGGCCGCTAGATCGCGCGCTGCGCTTCGTCCAAAACGAAAAATGCCCCGCTAAGCAGGGCATTTTTAAATCAATTTTGCCTGGCATCCATTTGGATTAGAACGGAATTTCGTCATCGTCCAAGGATGGGCGCGAACCGCCGCCGGAGCCGCCTTGCGAACCGCCACCGTAACCGCCGTCATCATAACCGCCCGACGGGCCTTGGTCATAACCACCGCCGTAGCCGCCGCCACCGCCTTGGCCGCCGCCGTAGCCGCCGCCTTCACCACCGCCGGAGCGACCGTCGAGCATCACCATGGTCGAAGTGTAGGGGCGCAGAACGACTTCGGTCGAATAGCGATCATTGCCTTGCTGATCCTGCCATTTACGGGTTTCGAGTTGGCCCTCGAGATAGACCTTGGACCCTTTGCGCAGATATTGCTCTGCGGTACGGGCGAGAGGTTCGGAGAAGATCGCCACCGTATGCCACTGTGTGCGGTCGCGGCGCTCGCCGGTGTTGCGGTCTTTCCAGCTCTCGGAGGTGGCAATCCGCAGGTTGCAGACCTTGCCGCCGTTCTGGAACGTGCGCACTTCGGGGTCGGCGCCCAGATTGCCCACGAGGATGACTTTGTTCACGGACCCGGCCATGCGATTTACTCCCTGAGATTCTTCAACTTGAGCGCACCTTACACCAAACCATCGGGCGAGAGGAAAGGCCAAAAACCGCCTGCGACATGCATGGGCTTTGAAACTTCGCATTTTGCCGGTATGTTGCGCGCGTAGGACAGTGGTGATTGGATTTGCATATGCGTGCAAGGCTTGGGGTTCCGGCGATGAAATGTCGGGAGAGCGGTGTTCGTTTCGGATTTTTGGTATCGGGCGTGATTGCGGGGCTTTTGAGCGCTGCGGTTTTGACCCCGTCAGGGGCCGGGGCAGAGGATATTTTCTCGACCCGCAACCGCATGGCGATTTTTGACTCGCAGCTTTCCGTGCTCGATGGCCGTGCTGCCGATCAATATTCCAACTCCGTGACTTATCAACCCGAACGTTTCGGTGGCGATACCGGCACCGCGCGCTACTCAGGTGCCTATAAAGGGCAATGGCTGCCCGTGGCCGAGAAAATGGCCAGTAAGCATGGCATTCCCTCCGATCTCTTCTTGCGTCTTGTGCAGCAGGAAAGCGGTTGGAACCCGACTGCGCGCAGCCCCAAAGGCGCCACCGGTCTGGCGCAACTCATGCCCGACACCGCGCGGCTATTGGGCGTGAACATCAACGATCCGCATCAGAACCTCGAAGGTGGCGCACGCTATTTGCGTATGATGTACAATCGTTTCGGCAACTGGCGTCTGGCGCTTGCGGCCTATAACGCGGGGCCTCTGGCGGTGGAAAAATACGACGGTATCCCGCCCTACAAAGAGACGATGAATTACGTCCGGATCATCTACGGATCGTAAACCCTCACGGGTCTTTTCGGAACTTTCTCGCGGCTTGATGGTTGTCCTTCCAATGCATCGCGACGCTGACAACGCGTCGCCGATTTGAAAGGATAAGACCATGATTAACTCTGCGAAGATTAACTCTGCGAAACGTACCGCTCTGTTTTCCTTGCTGGCCTCCGCGTCCTTGGCTGCCACGCCGCTGATGGCCGAGCAGCTCGACATCTCTTCCGTGGAAGTCGAAGCCAATCTCGAAGCCGTCGACGCCAATGCGCTTGATCGCTGGCCTGATATTGCCGAGGACCTGACGCTGATGATTTCCGCCGGTCTGAACGATCAGATGGACGCGAATGGCGACTATGACGTGCGTGTGGATGTGACAGAGATTTCCAACATGGGCGCGACCTTCCTCAGCGATGAGGGCGAGTTCAATACGCTCGAAGGCTGGGTCTATATTGACGGACCGGACTCGGATGAGGCGCTGAAGAAAATGCACGTGATGCTGAAGGCTGAAGAGCTGGATGGCGTGACGGCGATCAACGCCACGATGGTCCCGCCGGATCGTGCCGCTTTCTATGACGCGCTCGTTATGGGCTTTGCCACGCAGGTGGTGAGCGAAGTCTCGGAACTTGAGCCCCAATGGCTTGAACCGGATCAGGCCGAAGACAATTCGTAAGAGACAGAAGGCGGGGTCTTTCCCCGCCTTTTTCTTGTCTCTGATTTATCCTGAGCGCCTGAAATCTCTGGGTGAGACGCCAGTGTGTTTGTGAAATGCCCGACTGAAATAGGCCGCCGACTGAAATCCCAGTTTTTCGGCGATCTGTTTGATCGGCAGGTCGGTCTCGCGGAGCATCCTCCGTGCCTCGTAATGCACCCTGTCGGTCAGAATGGCCGAGGCGGACCGCCCGCAGGCAATGTTGCAGGCCCGCGTCAAATGCGTCGGGCTGACACCAAGTTGAGTGGCGAAATGCGCCACCGTGCGTCCGTCGCGCAGTTCGTTTTCGACCAGCGCGGTGTAGGCGGCGGCCAGTCGGCGCGATGCGTCTGGCGTCAGGTCATATTCCGGCATGATCGACATTTGCCGCTCCAACCAGACCGCAATCATCCCTGCCTGAAGCGCCATAGCGCGGTCGCGCCCCGGGCGATCGCCGTCGATTTCGCGCTGAAGTCCCTCGATGAGACCGGTGATTTCGTTCTGCTGTATCACCTCGCGAAACCGCATGTGCAGCGGCTCGTCGGGCAGGGCCAGCGTCGGATCGTCCGGCAGGTGAACGGCAAAGCCCATGACCTGGCCCACGGGCTCAAAGCCATACATGGTGCGGGTGGGCAGGTAGACTAGATTGTGCGGCCCAAAACCTCGTGTAACGCCCGAGACGGTGATCCGGCCTTGTCCACGGGTGAACCACAAAAGCGTCGGAGTGCGGTGGCTGCGCATCGCCTCGGTGCGCCATTTGTTTTCTGCAGACAGCGTGCCAGTGCCGCGCCCCAGAGTGGTTACGCGATAGGCGCTTTGTTCGGGGATGTCTGGAATGCTGGCCACACGGCGCTGGCGCGGTTTTGCGGCCTGCTTTGAGGCTTTGGCTGGCTCCGATGCGCTCTGTGCGGGTTTCCCCATTTCTCCCAATGGCAGGGTTTGGAAAATTCTAAGGGGTTTGGACTCGGACATAGCAACATATCTTGTTCGGTTTGTACAATTCCAACCGAGACTAGCTACGGATTGCATTGAGTCAAAGAAAACATTTATTTTCAAATGGATATGAGGATATTGTCACGCTTCCGCAAGGAATGCTCAGGGCAGCGATATCTTGTGGTAGGCTTTCATGCGCGCTCTAAACCAAGTGCGTTGCCGCTTGGCATATTGCCGTGTCGCGATGGTGGCGGCCTCTTTTGCCTCGTCAAGCGACAGTTCGCCTTTTAAATGAGCGATCAATTCCGGCGCACCGATGGCCTTGGAAGAGGGCGCGGCGGGGTCCCAGTTGGCCAAATTGGCCTCTGCTTCTTCTAGAGCACCTTTTTCGATCATGATCTCGAATCGCCGCGCGATCCGGTCGTTGAGCCACTCTTTGTGGGCATCAAGTAGCACAGGAAAGGTCTTCGACAGTGGCAAAAGCGGCGGCGGTGTGTCGGCCTGCCACGCGGCCAGACCCCGACCTGTGGCGCGCATGACTTCCCAAGCGCGTTGCACCCGCATCGGGTTCAACCGGTCGATCTTTTGCGCTGTTTCAGGATCCTCGGCATCGAGATCGGCCAAAAGTCCGGCATGACCACCTTCAATCGCGCGCCTTTGGTCGGCTTCTGCACGCAGCTCTGCAGGCGTTTCGGGGATTTCCACCAGCCCTTCGGTCAGCGCGGTGAAATAAAGTCCTGTGCCACCCACAATGATTGGTCGATCCGCCCCTGTGAGATAGGGCGTCACATCGCGCAGCCAATGCCCGACGGAGTAGGTCTCCGATCCCGGCACGTGGCCGTAGAGCGCATGAAGTGCCCGAGATTCATCCACACAGGACGGGCGGGCCGTCAAAACCCGCCAATTGTCAAAGACTTGCAACGCATCGGCATTGATGATCACACCGCCCTGAAGTTCCGCAATCTCAAGTGCGAGGGCGGATTTTCCGGAGGCGGTGGGGCCCGCGATCAACACGGGCTCATCGGGTGCTATGTCAAAGGGCAAGGCCATGAAACTGCGGTGACAAAGACTGTGGCATTTGTCCAGAGGGCAAAGGGGAAAAATATCTCTCGGCGTGCATTGATCCCGGCCCGGTTTTGGACCATTTTGCCGACAATCAAATTTCAGTTCGGGGACATGTGATGAGCGACGCAGAGCGTGAGACGGGGCAGGTGCAGCACGGGGCGCACCCTGCCACGAAATACAAACGTGTGCTGTTGAAAATCTCGGGCGAGGCGCTGATGGGCGATCAGGGCTTTGGTCTGCACCCGCCGACGGTGGAACGGATCGCCCGTGAGGTGAAATCCGTGCACGACCTTGGTGTCGAGATTTGCATGGTGATCGGCGGCGGCAACATCTTCCGCGGGCTTCAGGGCTCGGCGCAGGGGATGGAGCGGACCACGGCTGACTACATGGGTATGCTCGCCACCGTGATGAACGCGCTCGGCATGCAGGCCGCTTTGGAGGCACTTGGCATCCACACGCGCGTGATTTCCGCGATCACCATGAATGAGGTGGCCGAGCCTTACATCCGCCGCCGGGCGGTGCGTCACCTTGAAAAAGGCCGGATCTGTATCTTTGCGGCGGGCACCGGTAACCCCTATTTCACCACCGACACGGCGGCCACGTTGCGCGCCAATGAGATGGCCTGTGAGGCGATCTTTATGGGCAAGAACGGCGTGGACGGGGTTTACGACAAAGACCCGAAAACCAACCCGGATGCGAAGCGCTACGACGAGGTCAGCTATGACGAGGTTCTGCGCAAGAACCTTAAGGTCATGGATGCCTCTGCGATCGCTCTGGCACGTGACAACGCCTTGCCGCTGATCGTTTTCCCGCTCGATGCGCCGGGCGGTTTCAAGTCGATCCTTGCGGGCGAAGGCACCTATACATTGGTGAAGTGATCCGGCTATAAGCAGCCGGAAATGCGCCCATTGAGGCATTAAGAGCTAAGAAGGGGAAAGACCCATGTCCGACGAATTCGAACTCGACACCGCCGATCTGTCCAAGCGTATGGACGGCTCGCTGAGCAACCTGCGCACGGAATTTGCTTCGCTGCGGACTGGCCGCGCTTCGGGCTCCATGCTTGAGCCGATCATGGTGGATGCTTACGGCTCGATGACACCGATCAATCAGGTTGGCACCGTCAACGTGCCGGAGCCGCGCATGGTGACGATCAACGTCTGGGATAAGGGACTGGTAAACAAAGTCGAAAAAGCGATCCGCGAGTCCGGCCTTGGCATCAACCCGCAGCTGAACGGCACGATCATCATGTTGCCGATCCCGGAGCTGAACGAAGAGCGTCGTCGCGAGCTGACGAAAGTGGCTGGCCAATATGCCGAACACGCCCGCGTTGCCGTGCGCAACGTGCGTCAGGACGGAATGCAGCAGATCAAGAAGAACAAGGACGGCATGTCTGACGACGACCAGAAATTCTGGGAATCCGAGGTGCAGGAGCTGACCGACAAACACATCAAAATGATCGACGAGCTTCTGGCGCATAAGCAAGAAGAGATCATGCAGGTCTAAGCAAAGGCCCCCGGGGGGGCTTACGGCCCTCTGAGCGGTCTGGCGTGACCGACCCTGTTTGAGTGATTTGAAAGGGTTGCAGACGGAAACAAGAGCGTGTTTCATGGTGCAACCTGTTACGAGAGGCCCAATGAGCGACATGAGTCCAGCCACACCCGATGAGGTCATTGCCGGCGGACCGACCCATGTCGCGATGATCATGGACGGTAACGGTCGCTGGGCGCAGTCGCGGGGCAAACCGCGACTGTTCGGCCATCATGCGGGCGCTAAGAGGGTCAAGGAGATTGTCCGGGCCTGTCCCGATCTGGGCGTGAAATACCTCACGATCTTTGCTTTTTCGACCGAGAATTGGAAACGGACCCAGACCGAGGTTTCCGGCCTCATGAGCCTGTTTCGCCGCTACATCCAGAATGAGATGCGCGACCTCGTGGCCGAAGGCGTTCGGGTGCGGTTCATCGGAGACCGGGTGCGGCTCGACAAAAAGCTGATCGCTTTGATGGATGATCTCGAAGAGGTCACACAAGAGAACACAAAGGTGCATCTCACCATCGCGATCAACTACGGCGGGCGCGATGAGGTCTCGCGCGCTGTCAAAGATTTGGCATGCGATGTGGCGCGCGGTGAATTGGACCCCGAGACCGTCGATGAGACAACACTGACGCGCTACCTCGACACCAAGGTGCTTCCGGATCCCGATCTGGTGATCCGCACGTCGGGCGAGGCGCGGATTTCCAACTTTCTTTTGTGGCAATCGGCCTATGCCGAATATGAATTCATCGACACGCTCTGGCCGGATTTCACCGCAGATGTCTTTGCCGCCTGCGTCTCCCGCTACGCCGGGCGTGACCGTCGGTTCGGCGGGGTGAAAACGTGACTTCCCAGACATCAAGAAACGGCAAATGGCGCGATTTGATGCCGCGACTTCTGTCGGCGGTTGTCATGGTGGCAGTTGGGTTGGGGGCTGTGTTGTCGTCGCATCTGGCCTTTACGGTTTTGGTTGTGGTGGTCGGCTGTGTAGGGCTGTGGGAGCTCTGGCGGATGCGTCAGGTGAAGCAAGCGGCAAGCGGTCTCAACACCGGCGACAGCCTCAACCTCGCGGGGTATCTCGCGGTTCTGGTGCTGGGGTGCCTTGGTCTCATCACGTTGTCTGCCGAAGGCGGGCGCGCGCTTTTGCTCTATATCATCGGCCTTGTCGTGGTGACGGACACGATGGGCTATCTCGTCGGCAAAACCTTGGGTGGCCCGAAATTCTGGGCGCGGATCAGCCCGAACAAGACATGGTCCGGCGTGCTTGGCGGCTGGATCGGGGCAGGGGTCTTGGCTTATTTCTGTCACCCCTTTATGCCTGAGGGCTTTGTGCGCCTGTGGTTCTTCGTGACCTCTTCGATGGTGCTGTCTTTCGCCTCGCAACTGGGCGATATGGCGGAAAGCGGGCTCAAACGCCGGATGGGCGTCAAGGACAGTTCCAGCATCATTCCCGGCCACGGTGGCGTGCTCGATCGGTTTGACGCGCTTTTGGCGCTTGGCGCGCTGGCCTATGTTCTTAATCTGATCTTCGGCTGAGGCAGGTATGCGACGCATTTCCATTTTCGGGTCGACGGGCTCCATCGGGCAATCGACCATCGATCTGATCCGACGTGACCGCGAGGCCTATGACGTGATCGCACTGACGGGCGGCGGCAATATCGACCTGCTTGCGAAAGACGCGATTGATCTCGGCGCGAAAGTGGCGGTTACCGCCTATGAAAACCGACTGGCGGACCTCAAGGCCGCGCTGTCCGGCACTGGCATTCAGGCGGCAGCGGGCGAACATGCGCTGATCGAGGCGGCGGATCGCGAGGCGGATTGGATCATGTCCGCCATCGTTGGCTCGGCCGGTCTTGCGCCGGGCCTTCATGCGCTGCGCCACGGCACCACGCTGGCGCTGGCGAACAAGGAAAGCCTCGTCACTGCCGGGCCGCTTTTGATGCGATCCGCTCAGAGCCACGGCGCACGGGTTTTGCCCGTCGACAGCGAACATTCCGCCGTCTTCCAAGGCCTCGTGGGCGAGGATCAATCAGAGGTCGAGCGTGTCATCATCACCGCTTCGGGCGGGCCGTTCCGCGACTGGTCTCTGGAGCAACTGGAAGGCGCGACGCTGGCGCAGGCCTGCAAGCATCCGTCTTGGGATATGGGCCAGCGGATCACAATCGACAGCGCCTCGATGTTCAACAAGGCGTTGGAAATCATTGAGACCAAGGAATATTTCGGGTTCACACCCGATCAGATCGAGGTGCTGGTCCACCCGGGTTCCTTCGTCCACGCCCTCGTGGGCTTTCGCGATGGGGCCTTAATGGCCCATCTCGGTGCGCCCGACATGCGTCACGCCATCGGCTATGCGCTGCACTGGCCGGAGCGGCGAGACTTGCCGGTGGAACGGTTGGATTTGGCCAAAGTCGGCCAGCTCTGTTTTGAAGCCCCTGACGAGACCCGTTTCCCGCCCTTGCGACTTGCGCGCGAGGTGATGGAGATGGGCGGTCTGGCCGGAGCGGTGTTCAATGCCGCGAAAGAGGCCGCGTTGGACCTTTTCATCGCCCAAAAGATCGGATTTCTCGACATGGCGCGCCTCACCGAAGAGGTGCTCAACCAGATGTCAGCGGATGTGAGCCAGCCCAAGACCAACATGAGCTTGGACACGGTGCTCGCAGCCGATAAAGAGGCGCGGGCGCGTGTTCTTGCGTTGCAACCGAGCTCAAATCAATAAGGAAGACCCCGAATGGATGTGACCAGCCTTCTCAGCAGTCTTGGTGGCACCGCTTTCACGCTGGTGTTTTTCATTGTCGCCCTGTCGATCATCGTCACTGTGCATGAATATGGCCATTACATCGTTGGGCGCTGGTCGGGCATCCGGGCGGATGTTTTCTCTTTGGGCTTCGGCAAACCTCTGTGGCAGCGGACCGACAAACGAGGCACGGTCTGGCAGATTGCGGCGCTGCCTTTCGGGGGCTACGTGAAATTCGCAGGTGACGCCAACGCGGCGTCGGCGCCCGATGCCCATGCGGTCGAGGGCATGAGCCCGGAAGAGGCCCGCCACACCATGCCGGGCGCGCCTTTGTGGGCGCGGACCGCGACGGTGGCCGCCGGTCCGATCTTCAATTTCGTGTTTTCTTTCATCGTTTTCACCATCTTTGTCTTGATCGCGGGCAAGGCTGCGGAAACCTTGGTGGTCGATGAGATCGCGCCTGTGCCTTATGAAATCGGCCTGATGCCTGGCGACGAGATCAAAGCGATCGCGGGCCAAGAGGTGCCGGAACCAGGCGCACTTTTGGGCTTTTTGCAAGAACTGCCGCGTGAAGGGGCCGTCTCCTACACCGTGGATCGCGACGGGCAGAACCTGACCGTCACCGGTCCCTATCCCTATCCGGTGATCGTCGCGGGCGTGTCCCCGAAATCGGCCGCGCGGGATGCAGGGATCAAAACCGGTGACGTGATCACTCAGATCGACGGCACGCCGATTGAGACCTTTTGGGGGCTGCAGGAGTATGTCACCAGCCATGATGGTGCGCCGATGACGCTGACCGTCTGGCGCCCGAACGGCGACACCTCCGCGGAGGGTGGCGAGACCTTTGAGACCACACTTGAGCCGCGCCGCCGCGACCTTCCAGCCGAGGGCGGCGGCTTTGAGACGCGCTGGTTGATCGGGATCACCGGCGGGTTGTTGTTCTCTGTGGGGACCGAACCCGTTGGGCTTGGCGAAGCGCTGTTGGCTGGCATTCAGGGCGTGTGGCAGATCATCACCATGTCGCTGTCCGGCATGGCGCATATGATCACCGGCGCGATTTCGGCCTGTAACCTTTCTGGCCCCGTTGGGATTGCGGAGGTGGTGTCGACCTCTGCCTCAGATGGGGTGTCGAGTTTCCTGTCCACCGTGGCGCTTCTGTCCACCGCGATTGGCCTTATGAACCTTTTCCCGATTCCGGTTCTGGATGGCGGACATCTGGTGTTCTACGCCTATGAAGCCGTGCGCGGCAAACCACTGCCGGATCGGGCGGTGAATGTCATGATGACCATCGGTCTTGCGGTAATCTTGGGCTTTATGGTGCTGGGGCTGGGATCGGATCTGTTCTGTAAATAATCCATCGCATTTTGCGGTGATTGTTTCTCACTAAGATGCAGTTTTTCGAGGGGTTTGGTGCCTTTGTCCAAATCTCGCCACAATCTCTCGGTATTTCCTGACACAGAATTACAGGTCCTGATGGGGCCTTTCGAAGATGTCTATGTGAGGAGAGCCTCGAGATGACCGCAATCCGTGCTGGATACCAAAGCCTGTCCCAACTGGCTGATCTCAACTGGGATCGTCTGCTCTATGCGGCGACCATCATTGTCGCGCTGGTGGCTGGATCCTTTTTCGGACAGCTTTTCCTGTAAGAGACAGTCGTCACCTTTTCCTGCCGCGCGCGCCTTTTGACCGGTGAACTTGACCCCAAAAAGCGCAGAGGGCGGAAAACCGCTAAAATCGTCTCACACGCTACAAGTAGGGCTTTCGCTTTCGGCGAAGGCCCTTATGCTGTGTCTAAAGGCTGTTTTTATGTCGGATCGCTTTTGACAAGAGGCGGTATTGTCGTTACTCAGCTTAAAAGTTGTGGGGAATATCGAGAAAGCTGTCATGTTGCCAATGAAACATCGTTCGATCCGCGTGAAATCACGTCTTGTAGCACGTGCCTTTGCGCTGTCTTTTGCGGCTTTCGCAGTCACATCCGTCTCTTACACCGCGTTTCCGACGCCAGCCGAGGCACAGTCCTTCACCTTCAGCAATGTGGTGGTTGAGGGCGCTCAGCGGATCTCGGCGGGCAATATCCTGTCCTACGCGGGAATCAGCCGTGGTCAAACTGTCTCCGGCGGTGAGTTGAACGACGCTTATCAAAAGGTCTTGGCCACCGGGTTGTTTGAGACGGTCGAATTTACTCCACGTGGCAACACGCTGGTGATCAAGGTTTCCGAATTCCCGGTCGTGTCGCGCATTTCGATTGAAGGCAACCGCAAGGTCAGCGATGACGCGCTGATGCCAGCGCTGACGACGAAGGTGCGTCAGGTGTACTCGCCCTCTGATGCTGAGGCTGACGCTGCCACGCTGACCGAGATTTACGAGAGCAAAGGCCAGCTCGTCGCGACCGTGACGCCGAAAATCATTCGCCGATCCAACAACCGTGTGGATGTCGTGTTTGAAGTGACCGAAGGCAAAGGCGTCGAGATCGAGCGTTTGAGCTTTGTTGGCAACCGTCAATATTCCGACTCGCGTCTGCGTCGGGTGCTTGAGACCAAACAGGCGGGGGCGTTGCGTTTCATCATCGGGCGCGACACCTACACTGAGGATCGCATCCAATTCGACAAACGCGTTCTGACGGATTTCTACACGTCTCGCGGTTATATCGATTTTCAGGTGCTGAACGTCGCTGCCGAGTTTTCGCGCGAGCGCAACGCTTACTTCCTGACCTTCAACGTGCGTGAAGGCCAGAAATATGAATTCGGCAACATCACCGTCTCCTCCGAGATGGCGGGTGTCGACGCCGCAGAGTTTGCGAAGGTCAATAAAATCCGCGCGGGGCAGACTTATTCGCCGCTGGCCGTGGACAACATGATCGACCGGCTTGAAACACTGGCTTTGAAAAAAGGCATCGACTTTTTGCGGGCCGAGCCGCGCGTGACGCGTAACGAGCGCACCCAGACGCTTGACGTGGAATTTGTGCTGGAGCGCGGGCCGCGGGTCTTTGTCGAGCGCATCGACATCGAAGGCAACGCCACGACGCTTGACCGAGTGGTGCGTCAGAAATTCAAAACCGTCGAGGGCGACCCGTTCAACCCGCGCGAAATCCGCGCTGCGGCTGACCGCATTCGCGCGCTCGGCTTCTTCTCGAACGCTGATGTGAACACGCGTCAGGGCTCTGCAGAAGACCAGATGATCGTTGATGTGAACGTCACGGAGAAACCGACGGGCTCGTTCTCTTTCGGTGGTAACTATTCCGTCTCGGAAGGCATCAACCTGATTGCCTCCTTCAGCGAGTCCAATTTCTTGGGCCGTGGCCAGCGTTTGTCGTTCAGCCTGACGACGGACGTTGAAGACGGCAGCCTGTCTTTCAACTTCGTAGAGCCGGCTTTCCTTGGCCGCGATGTCGCCTTCGGCCTGAGCGCCGGTCTTGGGGCCTCACAACCGTCCTATGCGGAACATGGGCTGCGTCGCGCCTATATTTCGCCGCGCCTGACTTTCCCCGTGTCCGAAAACGGAGCGCTGACGATCAACTATCGTGGCGAACTTGCGGAAATCGTCGAGGATAGCGATTATATCGACGGGGGCTATACCTACCCGGTGCAAGTCCAGAACGACATCGACGACGGGCGCTTTGCGACCCACTCGCTGGGCTATTCCTACAGCTACGACACGCGTCGCAGTGGATTGAACCCGAATGCGGGCATGCTGTTCAAGTTCGGTCAAGATTTCGCCGGGCTGATTGGCGGGGACAACGAGTATATCAAGACCTCCGCCGAAGTGACCGGTGAGATGAAAGTCTGGAACGAAGAGGTCACGCTGCGTGCCACCGTCGAAGGTGGGATGATTGAGGCCGATGGCGACAGCCGCATCTCGGACCGCTACTTTAACACCACCTCGATTATGCGTGGCTTTGAGCCTGGTGGGATCGGGCCGCGTTCCACCAACAATGATGTAGCGCTCGGCGGCAATATGTACGCTGTCGCGCGTCTCGAAGCGAACTTCCCGCTGGGTCTGCCCGAGGAATACGGCCTCTCCGGTGGTGTCTTCTTTGACTATGGCTCGGTTTGGGGGCTCGATGATGCGACGGATATTATCGCAGGTTCCGACGATCCGAACTGGCGCTCCGTGATCGGGGCTTCCCTCTTCTGGACGACGCCACTCGGACCGCTGCGTTTTAACTTCACCAAAGCGCTCGACAAGGAAGACTACGACAAGGAACAGAGCTTCGATCTGACCATTTCGTCGAGCTTCTAAGATGTCGCTTTTGCGTCCAATTTGTATGGCAGGCCTGTTCTCACTCTGTGCGACAGGCCTGTTTGCTCAGGAAGGGACTGCGCCAACTGCCGGGTCGGTAACCGCAGCGCAGAGTGAACAACGCGGCGCGGGCGGACGGCTGGTGTTTCCCGTGTTGGTGTTTGATCGTGCCCGTGTTCTGGATCAGAGCGAGATCGGTGCCGCGCTTGAGGCACAGGTCGCTGACGCTCGCGCGGCGCTTTTGGCGGAGAACGAAAAAATCTACGCCGATCTAGAAACCGAAGAGCAAGAGATTTCCGACGCGAAACCCACGATGGATACGGCTACGTTTCAGGCCCGCGCGCAGGCCTTTGACGAAAAAGTGACGGCTGTTCGGCAAAGTCAGGATGAGAAAGCTCTCGAAATTCAGAAGCTATACGATGACGGTCTGGCTGAGATCGAACAGCAGATGAACACGGTGCTGGCCGAGATCGCCCGCGATCTCGGCGCGGTTGTGGTGTTTGAGCGGAACCAAGTCTATCTGATGAATGGTGCCATCGACATCTCGCGGATTGCGATTGAAAAGCTAGATGAACAGTCGTCAGAGGCCGCAGCCTCCGACCAGACGCGCGAACCCGAAGAGGGCGCGACAGCGGTGCCTCCGGCGCAAGAGTGACGGGAGTGGCAGCCATTGCGATGCTTGTCAGCTCGGGCGGCGGTTGATAGGAAGGTGGCCAGAAATTTTGCGCCCCGATCGTCACGCGGGGGCACTGGATCGCATGGGTCATACACCCCAGCGGCCCACAACAAAGAAGACCATAAAGGCCCAGGGACAAGATATGACCGAGACCACCAAACCCACCATCGCCGACATCGATCTGATCCAGCGCATTCTGCCGCATCGCTATCCATTCCTCTTGGTGGACCGCGTGGTGGACATCGTCTGCCCCGAAAGCTGCACCGGGATTAAGAATGTGACCTTCAATGAGCCGCATTTTCAGGGTCACTTCCCCGGGGAGCCGGTGATGCCCGGCGTGACCATCGTCGAAGCGATGGCGCAGACGGCGGCTGTGATGGTCGGCGTCCACATGGACTTGGCGGACAAGGAATTCAACGTCTATTTCATGAACATCGACGGTGTGAAATTCCGCCGCAAAGTGGTGCCGGGCGACCAGCTCAAAATGCATGTCACGGTGAAGCGCGGCGGCGGCAAGGTCTGGAAATTTGATGGCCGTGCCGAGGTTGATGGCGAACTGGCCTGTCAGGCCGAATTCACCGCGATGATGGATTTGACGCCGAAATCCTGAGACTTGTTTCCTGAGGAACACCCTATGAGCACGCCCGCAAGCATGATCGACCCGAGCGCTAAAATTCACCCCTCTGCGGTGATCGAAGAGGGCGCCGTGATTGGCGCGGGCTGCGAGATCGGTCCGTTCTGCCTTGTCGGTCCGAAAGTGCGGCTGCGCGATCGCGTGACGCTCAAATCGCATGTCGTCGTCACTGGCGACACGGAGATTGGAGAGGACACCATGGTGTTCCAATTCGCCTCCATCGGGGAGATTCCGCAGGATCTCAAGTTCAAGGGCGAAGAGACCAAGCTGATCATCGGCAAGCGCAACCGCATTCGCGAGTACGTTACCATGAACACCGGTACCGAAGGTGGCGGCGGGGTGACGCGCGTGGGCGATGACGGCCTCTTTATGTCGTCCTGCCACGTGGCGCATGATGCGCAGATCGGCGACCGCGTGATTTTGGTTAACTCCGTGGCGGTCGCGGGCCATTGTCACATCGAAGACGACGTGATCATCGGCGGGCTGTCGGGCATCCACCAATGGGTGCGGATCGGGCAGGGCGCTATCGTGGGCGCTTTGTCCATGGTCACGAATGATGTGCTGCCGCATGCGCTGGTGCAGGGACCGCGCGCCGAGCTTGATGGTCTCAACCTTGTGGGTCTCAAACGCAAGGGCGTGGCGCGCGACGACATCAACCAACTGCGCGCTGCCTTCCAGATGCTGAAACAGGGTGAAGGTGCCTTCAAAGATCGCGCCGAGCGCCTCAAAGACGATTTCAACAGCGATTATGTCGCCCGCATGGTCGATTTCGTTATGGGCGACAGCGACCGCGGCTTCCTGACGCCGAAATAGCGCCATGACCCGGACCGCGATCATCGCCGGATCGGGCGCGCTGCCCCGGCTTTTGGCGGAGGCGCTGCCTGATCCTTTCTATGTCACCTTTGACGACACGCCGGTGCCTTCGGGGCTAAAGCATATCTCCGCACGGATTGAGAAGCTCGGGCGGCTGTTCAAAGAACTCAAATCCCACGACGTGGGCGCGGTCACTTTTGCAGGCGCGATGAGCCGCCCGAAAGTGAACCCCGTGCTGATGGACCGCCATGCGCTGCGCCTCGCGATGGCCTTGAAAAAGGGGGATGACGGGTTGCTTCGTGAGGTCCTGTCCCTCTTCGAGGATCAGGGCTTTCTCATTCGCGGGGCCACCGAAATCCGCCCCGATCTGGTGCTGGCGCCCGGCACGCTTTGGGGCCGAAAGCCGACGCGCGAAGATTTGGACGATGCCGCGCGTGCGCAAGCTGTGCTGGATGCTTTGGGGCCGCTGGATGTGGGCCAAGGCGCGGTTTGTGCGGGCGGTCAGGTTCTGGGCATTGAAACACTTCAGGGCACGGATGCGATGCTGTCCTTCGTGGCGGACACACCCGAACGTCTGCGCCGTGCCAAGGGTGTCTTCGTGAAAGCCCCTAAACCCGGACAAGACATGCGCATCGACGTGCCGACCATCGGCATGGCCACTGTAGAGGCGGTGATCACCGCGGGGCTTGGCGGTCTGGTGATCCCGGCCGGCGAGGTGATCGTGCTGGATCGCAAGAGCATCGAGGCGCGCATCAAGGAGGCAGGTTTGTTCCTGAAAGCGCAATGAGCCTCAAGGTCTTTGTTATCGCGGGCGAACCTTCTGGTGACCGTCTGGGCGGGGCGGCGATGGCTGGGCTCAAAGCCCTGACGGCTGTCGAGTTTCGCGGCGTCGGCGGCACTGCCATGGCGGAGCAGGGGCTTACCTCGCAATTCCCGATGTCCGAACTGTCGCTCATGGGCATCGCGGAAATCCTGCCGAAATATTTCCACCTCAAACGCCGCATTCGCGAAGTGGCGGAAGCCATTCTCGACTGGCGGCCCGATGTGGTTTTGACCATCGATAGTCCGGATTTCTGTCTGCGCGTGGCGGATATTGTCAAAGCGCAGAGTGACATCCGTATTTGCCACTATGTCGCGCCGACGGTCTGGGCCTGGCGCCCCGAACGTGCGGCCAAGCTCGCAAAGCGGGTGGATCAGGTGCTGGCGTTGTTTCCGTTTGAGCCGCCTTACTTTGAAAAAGAGGGCCTCAGATGCGATTTCGTCGGCCATCCGGTGGTGACCGAAGATGTTGCCTCCGACGCAGAAGTCGCAGCATTTCGCGCGGCGCATGACATTGGCGATGCTCCCCTGATGCTGGTCCTGCCGGGCTCGCGCCGGGGCGAGGTGACGCGTCTGGCACCGATCTTTGGTGAGACGCTTGGGCATTTCGCAGAGCATCACCCGGAGGCGCGTTACGTCTTGCCCATGGCGCAGAATGTCGAGCCTCTGGTGCGCGAGGTGACACGCGATTGGCCGGTCTCGCCGATCCTGATTGAAGCGACTGACAAAGCGGGCAAAGCCGCCGCCTTCCGCGCTGCCGATGTGGCGCTGGCGGCTTCGGGAACTGTCTCTCTGGAACTCGCGGCGAACGACACGCCGATGGTGGTGGCGTATCGGATGGCTTGGCTCACTGAACAGATCGTCAAACGCAAGCTGTTGATCGACACGGTGACTTTGGTGAACCTTGTGTCAGAAACCCGCGTCGTGCCGGAATTTCTGGCCGCCGAATGTGTCCCGCAGAAGATCGCGGCCAGTCTGGCCCATGTTTTGAACACCGGCGCCGAACAACACGCAGCCCTTGCTCTGACGATGGAGCGTCTGGGTCGTGGTGAGGAGCCGCCGGGTCTGCGGGCCGCAAAGGCTGTCTTGGATGGGATTGCGAAGGCGTGAGTATTTTCACTGCGATGAAGACAGCGGTTCTCTGCGCTGTGTTGGGGATGCCCCTTTTTGCAGAAGATGTTGCGGGCGATGCCGAGCAAGGATCCGAAATTTACGCCAAGCGCTGCGCCCACTGTCATGGGGTTTCGATCGACATGGTGCTCGCCCCAGAGGACGCACCGCGTTTGGCTGCGTTTCTGAGCAGTCATAAAACCCGCTTCGATCAAAACAGAAGCGATCAGGACAATGCCGATCTCGCGGCCTATCTCGTCAGCTTGTCACCGCTTCAACGCAACTGAGCTTCGAGCTCCTTGGTGCGGGCGCGGGTTAAATCGACCTTGCAGGAGAGGATCGCGATCCCGGTGCCAGAGCCGCCGCCAAAGCCCGCGCCAACATAATCGCATTGTGCGTCGCGGTAGGCTTCCCAGGCCACTTGTGAGGCTTCCAAAGCGGGCAGGGCGACCTCGCGTCCTGTGATCTCGTCCAGTTCCTGCGCTGATGTGCGGGCAAAGCCCAGTATGATGTCCATCGCTTGCAGGGCCTTCTTTTCGGTGTCTGCAACGCAATTCCCGATCTCGACCTGCGAGCCGAGATCAATCGCACATTCCGAGGAGGCATCGGCGACAGCCGACACCGGAAAAAGTGCCAAAAGCGCGAGCGGGGCAAGGCGTTTCATGTCAGTGTCCTCTCCAGATCCACCCGCCGCCATAGATGCGCGGGCTCTCCGGATCGTAGAACACACAGGCCTGTCCTGGCGAGACCCCTTCTTCAGCGACCACCAATTCGACCTCGGCTTCGGTCTCAGAGATCGGGCGAATGATGGCTTCGCGCGGCGGGCGGGTGGAGCGGACTTTGACGTCCAGCACCCATTCGTCGCGGGAGGTAAAGGGTTCGTCCCCCAGCCAATTGATTTCACGCACCGGGATTTTGCGGGTCGCAAGCATGTCTTTCGGGCCGACGACCACTTGGCGGTTGTCGACGTCAAGTTTGACCACATAGAGCGGATCGGCGAGGCCACCGATGCCAAGCCCACGCCGCTGGCCGATGGTGTAATGAATGACGCCTTTGTGGGTCCCCAAAACATTGCCATTGTGATCGACGATCTCGCCCGGTTCTGCTGCGCCGGGGCGCAGTTTCTCGATCACCTGAGCGTAATTGCCGTTTGGCACGAAACAGATGTCTTGGCTGTCGGGCTTGTCCGCCACCGAGAGACCGTATTTGGCGGCCAGCGCGCGGGTGGCGTCTTTTGACGGCAAGTGTCCCAGCGGGAAGCGCAGGTAGGATAGCTGCTCCGGCGTGGTGGAGAACAGGAAATAGCTCTGGTCGCGGTTCGCATCGGCGGCCGAATGCAGCTCGGGGCCGTCTTCGCCCATCACGCGCTGAATATAATGCCCGGTCGCCATGCAATCGGCGTCGAGATCTTTTGCGGTGTTGAGCAGGTCCTTGAACTTTACCCGTTCGTTGCAGCGGATACAGGGCACAGGTGTGGCGCCTGCCAGATAGCTGTCGGCGAATTCATCAATGACGGCGTCCTGAAAGATGTTCTCATAGTCGAGCACATAATGCGGGAAGCCCATTTCCTCGGCCACGCGCCGCGCGTCGTGGATGTCACGCCCGGCACAACACGCGCCTTTTTTGGCCAAGGCCGCGCCGTGGTCGTAAAGCTGAAGCGTCACCCCGACCACATCATAGCCTTCTTCGGCCAGCATGGCCGCGACGACGGAGGAGTCGACGCCGCCTGACATGGCCACGACCACGCGGGTGTCTTTCGGGGCTTTCGCAAAGCCCAGGGAGTTCAGCGGGTGTGCGCCGTCGTCAAACATGAACAAATCCTTTCGGGAACAGACCCGCTATATAAGAAAATTCGAGTTATTCTCAAGGGCTGGCTTCACCCCCCATTAAGGGGATTGCGGCACAAAGGCTGTGCATTTCAAGACGAGGGTGAGCCTATGTATCTCAAAAAAGTCGATGGCCCGCGTGCCGTTACGCTTCCGGACGGATCGATGATGACCCGCGCCGACCTCCCGCCGAAGGAAACCCGCCGCTGGGTGGCCTCTCGCAAAGCGTTGGTGGTCAAGGGGGTGGTCTTTGGACTGATTCCCCTGACGGACGCTCTGAAAATGTACGGTTTGTCCGAGGAAGAGTTCAATTCCTGGAAGAATGCCATCTCCGAGCATGGCGAAGCGGCGCTCAAAGCGACTGCGGTGCAGAAATATAGACAACCTTGAGTTGAAAGTTCAAAAAGGTTAAAACCGGTAACGTGTAGTTAACCATTTTTGACCATCTTCCTAATGAGCGAACGCAACAAGAACACATTTGGAAGAAGCAACGGAGACCCAGGGTAATGCGAATTTTGCTGGTCGAAGACGATCCCACCACCTCGAAAAGCATCGAGTTGATGCTGTCTCACGCCAACCTGAACGTCTACACGACGGACCTTGGCGAAGAGGGGATCGATCTCGCGAAACTATATGATTACGATTTGATCCTTTTGGACCTCGGTCTGCCGGATATGAACGGCCATGATGTGCTTCGCCAATTGCGACTGGCCCGCGTCGACACGCCGATCCTGATCCTTTCGGGCGCCGATGACACCGAAAACAAGATCAAAGGCTTCGGCTTTGGCGCCGATGACTATCTGACGAAACCCTTCCACCGCGAAGAGCTTGTGGCACGCATCCACGCCATCATTCGCCGCTCCAAAGGGCACTCCCAATCCATCATCCGGACCGGCAAGATCGAGGTCAATCTCGATGCCAAAACCGTCTCCGTTGGGGGCAAGCCCGTGCATCTGACCGGTAAGGAATACCAGATGTTGGAGCTTCTGTCACTTCGCAAGGGGACAACCCTGACCAAAGAAATGTTCCTCAATCACCTCTATGGCGGCATGGATGAGCCGGAACTGAAGATCATCGATGTATTCATCTGCAAGCTGCGTAAGAAGCTCGCCAATGCGACTGATGGTGAGAATTACATCGAAACCGTTTGGGGCCGTGGCTATGTGCTGCGTGACCCGGAGCCAGGCAACGGTCATGGTGACGAACAGATGGCGATCGGTGCCTGACCAAGGCAAATGAATTCCCTGTGCCTGGCGACCTTTGCGCCGCCGGTCTTTAACCCGTCGAGGAATTTTCTCCTCACACTTTTCCTACCCGTGGATATCTGAACTGGACCTCCCCGTGCGCCTCTCCTAAACCTTGGGACAGGCATCCGCGGGGAGGTATTTTTATGGCTGACGCTCTGGACAACGCAACATACGAGGCGATTGACGTCGACGCGCTGACAGAAGATCAGGCGCGCGCGGAGCTTGCCCGGCTTGCGGAGCTTTTGGACGGGGCCAACACCGCCTATCATACCGAAGACGCTCCGGTGATGTCGGATGCGGAATATGACGCGCTCAAGCGCCGGAACATGGCGATCGAAGAACGTTTTCCCGCGATGAAGCGCGGCGACAGCCCGACAGATCAGGTGGGGGCCGCTCCCGCGGAGGGGTTTGGCAAGATCACGCACGCCGTGCGGATGATGTCACTTGCGAACGCCTTCGATGATGAAGATGTCCGCGAATTTGACCGGTCCGTGCGCAAATATTTGGGTGCGCCCGGTGAGATCGCATATACGGCCGAACCGAAAATTGACGGTTTGTCCCTGTCTTTACGCTATGAGCTGGGCAAACTGGTCTCCGCCGCCACCCGGGGCGATGGTCAGATCGGCGAAAACGTCACCGCCAATGCCCGCACCATAGACGACATTCCGCAAGAGATCATCGGTGCACCGGATATTCTCGAAGTGCGTGGCGAGGTGTATATGTCCCACGCCGATTTCGAGGCTTTGAATGCGCGCCATGCCGAGCGCGGAGGCAAGACCTTTGCCAATCCGCGCAACGCCGCCGCCGGGTCTTTGCGACAACTCGACTCTGAGATCACCCGCGCGCGGCCGCTCAAATTCTTTGCCTATGCCTGGGGTGAGATTTCCGAGCCGTTGTCGGACACACAAATGGGCGCGATCCAGCGTCTCGCAGCGCTTGGATTCCAAATCAACCCGCTGGCCGAGCGTTTCAGCGAAATCGACGATCTCCTTGCGCATTATCGCAAGATCGAGAGTCAACGCGCCACGCTCGGCTATGACATTGACGGCGTGGTCTACAAGGTCGACAATCTTGAATTGCAACGCCGACTGGGCTTTCGCTCGACCACGCCGCGTTGGGCCATCGCCCATAAATTCCCCGCCGAATTGGCTTGGACCCGCTTGGAGGCCATCGACATTCAGGTCGGTCGCACCGGGGCCTTGTCGCCGGTTGCACGGCTGACGCCCGTGACCGTTGGTGGCGTCGTGGTTTCCAACGCCACGTTACACAATGAAGATTACATCAAAGGCCTCGACTCGCGTGGCGAAGAAATCCGGGGCGGGAAAGACATCCGTGTCGGTGACTGGGTGCAGGTCTACCGCGCGGGCGATGTGATCCCGAAAGTGGCCGATGTCGACCTCAGTAAGCGTGCGGCTGACAGCACTCCCTATGTCTTTCCAACCACCTGTCCCGAATGCGGCTCCGAGGCGATCCGCGAAGAGGGTGATGCGGTCCGCCGCTGTTCCGGCGGTCTGATTTGTCCGGCGCAGGCGGTCGAAAAACTCAAGCATCTCGTCTCGCGCGGTGCCTTCGATATTGAAGGTCTGGGTGCCAAACAGGTGGAGCAGTTTTACAAAGATGGATGGATTAAAGAGCCCGCCGACATATTTGATCTCAAAGAAAACTTCGGACCCGGAAAACTACAGCAGCTCAAAAATCGCGAAGGCTGGGGCGAGAAATCTGCGCTCAACCTTTTTGACGCTATCGATGCGCGACGTGACATACCGCTCGCCAAGCTGATCTTTGGCCTCGGCATCCGTCATGTCGGCGACAGCTCTGCGAACCTTTTGGCCTCGCATTACGGCACATGGGCGGCGTTCGAGGCCGCCATGACCTCGATGACCATCGGCGCAGGTGAAGCGTGGGAAGATCTTTTGTCCATCGACGGCGTGGGCGAGGTCATGGCGACCTCCCTGGTCACTGCGTTTCATCAGGACGCCGAACGCGAAAGCATCGCGAAACTCGTCGAGAGACTGCGTCCAATCGAGGCCGAAAAGCCCAAAAACGACAGCCCCGTGAGCGGCAAAACCGTCGTCTTCACCGGCACGCTGGAAAAAATGACCCGATCTGAGGCCAAAGCCCGCGCCGAGGCGCTTGGCGCAAAGGTTTCCGGCTCGGTGTCCGCCAAAACCGATATCGTTGTGGCGGGCCCGGGCGCCGGATCAAAAGAGAAGAAAGCGCGCGAGTTGGGCATCGCGCTTTTGGACGAAGACGGCTGGCTCGCCTTGATCGGAGACGCATGATCCGATGAGCACGGGACGCCCGGATATCCTCTTTCCGCTCTTTGCTGGGCTTGAAACTCTCGCAGGGATCGGCCCGAAGACGGCGAAGTTGTTGCCTGCGCTCGCAGTGGAGCGCCCGCGCGATCTCTTGTTCACCTTGCCCAATGCTGTGGTTGATCGTCGGCGGCGCGACAGCTTGCGCGAGGTCTCACTCGGCATGATCGCCACGGTCGAGGTCACCGTACTGCGCCACCAACCGCCCGCGCGCAAAGGTCTGCCATATCGTGTGATTGTCGAAGATCGCGAGATCGCCTTTCAGGTCGTGTTCTTTCGCGGTGCGCCGAAATGGATCGAGGGGCAATTGCCAGTGGGCGAGCGGCGATTGCTGTCCGGCAAGGTCGAGATGTATGATGGCCAATACCAGATGCCGCACCCGGATTATGTTCTGACTCTCGAAGAGGCTGACGATCTGCCGGGCTTTGAGCCGGTCTATCCCTTGACGGCGGGGGTGACGCAGAAAACCATGGCCAAGGCGAGTGCGGCGGCGCTTGCCTTGGTGCCTGATCTTGAGGAATGGATCGATCCGGCTCTGAAGGCGCGCGAGGGCTGGCCAGATTTTTCGGCGGCACTGCAGCAGGCGCATCGTCCGCTGTCGCAAAACGAGATTGCGCCGACCAGTGCGGCACGGCAACGGTTGGCATATGACGAATTGTTCGCGCATCAGGTGACACTTGCGCTGGCCCGCGCCCGGGTGCGGCGGGGTAAGGGGCGTATAAATGAGGGTGACGGTGCGCTGCGGCGTAAAGTCTTGCAAAACCTGCCATATCGTCCGACGGGAGCGCAGGCGCGCGCGATGGATGAGATCGCCACGGATATGGCAGCGCCGCAGCGGATGAACCGGCTTTTGATGGGCGATGTCGGCTCCGGCAAGACCTTGGTCGCTTTGTTTGCGCTTTTGGTGGCTGTCGAAACGGGCGGGCAGGGTGTCATGATGGCACCTACGGAAATCCTTGCGCGTCAACATCTTGAGGGGCTCAAACCTCTGGCGGAGGCCGCCGGCGTGGTGTTGGAGCTTTTGACCGGGCGCGACAAGGGCCGTGCGCGGGCGGAGAAATTGGCGGCACTGAAGCGCGGCGATATTCATATCCTTGTCGGCACCCATGCGGTGTTTCAGGACGATGTGGAATTTCACGATCTGCGCCTGTCGATCATTGATGAACAGCACCGTTTCGGCGTGACGCAACGCTTGGCGCTTGCGCAAAAGGGCGAGGCGGTGGATGTTTTGGTGATGACCGCGACGCCAATCCCGCGGTCGCTGTCGCTGGCGCATTATGGCGATATGGATGTCTCCATTCTGGACGAAAAGCCGCCCGGGCGCACACCTGTAAAGACGGCGCTGAGCTCCATCGAGAGGATGGATGAGGTCGTTGCCCATCTCAAAGGCGCGATTGCGCAGGGGCGGCAGGCCTATTGGGTCTGTCCATTGGTTGAAGAAAGCGAAGTGGTTGACATGATGGCCGCTGAAGAGCGGTTCAAGACACTGCGCGCCGCCTTTGGAGAAAACAAGGTCGGCCTCGTGCATGGTCAAATGGCCGCCGAGGACAAGGACAGGACCATGGCGGATTTCGCCGCCGGGCGGCTGTCGGTTTTGGTCGCCACGACGGTGATCGAGGTGGGGGTCAATGTGCCGAATGCCTCAATCATGGTGATCGAACGGGCGGAACATTTTGGCCTCGCGCAGTTGCATCAGCTTCGAGGTCGGGTCGGGCGCGGTGATGTCGCTTCGACCTGTTTGCTCCTCTACAAGCCTCCTTTGACCGAGACTGGGCGACGGCGGTTGGAAATATTGCGCGAGACCGAGGACGGGTTTCGCATTGCCGAGGAAGATTTGGCGATGCGTGGGGCGGGAGATGTGCTCGGCACCGCGCAATCCGGCCTGCCGCGGTTTCGTGTTGCCGATCTGGAGCGCCAATCCGCGCTTATGGCACTGGCGCAATCGGATGCGCGCAAACTGCTGCATGATGACCCAACATTGAAAACGGAACGTGGCGCGCATGTGCGTGTTCTTCTGTGGCTCATGGGTAAAGATGGGGCAATTCGTTTGATTTCAGTGGGTTAAATGCCGATCTGGCCGATGTTCTCACTTTTGTTCGCAAATGTTCTCAAAAAGTTCTTTACAGGCCGTGCGCTATATGAGAACAAATTAGCAACAAGTCATTAACCATACTGGTGAGGATGCTATGATCAAAGACCTGAAATCTGTTGTTGCCCGCTCCCAAGCGACGCTGTTCGAAGATATGTTGGGTGCCGTTGCTCTTTTGGTCATCCTCGTCGGCGGGCTATCGCTGCCCGCGCTGGTGTGAAGCGCCGTTTCGGCTTCTGACTTTTCTCTTTCTGCCTACGATCTGATCCCGACACACTTTGCTTTCCATAAGCTTTCTTCTGACGCTTTACCTGTTCCTGTCAGATATGGCGCCTCAACCGCCATGCCCCGCTTGTAACATCAGATCATACCTGCCGCCGCCTTTCCCCGAAGTGCGGCGGTTTTTTTGTCTAAAACGTGTAGCCAAGGCGCAAGCCGCCCCAATGTTCGCCATCGACGAAGATCGGCGCCGAGAGGTCTTTCATCATGACAAACATTCCGGCGCCCATGTCGCGTCGATAGACTTGCAACAGGAAGGGCTCTGTATTGCGGCCAGCTTTGAGTCCCACGCGGTCATCGAAGATCCGTCGGTTTCGGGAGTTCGCGGCGTTCCAGACAGGATTCTTTCCCTGCGGCTGTGAGAACTTTTTGTTGTGGGTCGGAAGATAGCCATGCGGATCAATCGCCACACAGAAGACGATCTTGGGATCGAAGGAGAGCATGGCCTCTTGAACACCGGGCAAGACTTCATCGGTGAAACCAGTAAACCGCGCCATATGCTGGGCCGGGTCGGTGCCAGCCAGCGGAGTATAGGTGCGGTCGAATAAATCAGCGCGGCTGATCCGCCCGCTTTCGATGCCCGCGGTGAAGAGCTCGGACTCCTGAGACGCGGCGTCCTGAATGCGAGAAATGAAGGCCTGATCTTCACTTGCCCCGCCGAGCGCCACCGTGGTCTGAAAGATTGTCTCAGAGGTATCAATGAGCTTTTCGACGCGGGTGTTGGCGAGATGAATTCCATCTGCGGTGCCGCGCGCCGAACGACCAATCTCGTCGATGGCGGGTTGAAAGGCCGTAACGGCCTGTCGCACCTTATCGACCTCTTCTTCCATCACGCGGGTGGCGGCATGGGCCTCCTGAACGCCCTGTGCGATCTCGGTGAGGGCGCGGTCAGCCTCAGAGGAGGAGCTAATGACATGGTTTGCGTCATTCGATACGCCCGTGGCCTCCGTGCGAAGACGCCCAACCCATGACGAGAGGGTTTCGATATTCTCTTCAATGCCTTCCGCAGCGCGGGCGGTCTTTTGCGACAGCTCGTTGATGGCCTCGGCCACTACGCCAAAACCACGGCCACTGTCGCCCGCGCGGGCGGCTTCAATCTTGGCGTTTATCGCGAGGATGTTCACCTGACGGGCAATGTCGGCAATATTGGCGTTGTTGGCCTCCACTGCCTCCAAAGAGGTTGCAACGCGCTCCATATGTTCCGCCAATTCCTTGACCCAGGTTGCGACTGTTTGAGATTTTTGTCCGGTCTCACGCACGAAAGCGACGGAGCCTTCGACGCGCTCCAGTGTCCGGTTCGTGATCTCCGTCACCCGACCCAGTGCATCACGCACAGCGCCATTGGCCGCCATCACGTCGGAGGCAGAGGTTTGGACGCGGTCCAGAACGGAGATTTGATGTTGGGATTGTTGATCGACGCCTTCGAGGAACCCAGCGATGTCGACCACTTCGAACCCGAGCCGCCCGGCGAATTTGGCCAGCTGCGTCATACGCGGGTCGGCGGCCAGCGGGCTGTGCTGGGTCTCTTTGAACTCTGGATTTGGAATCATGCGCTCCTCCGATTTGGCCGCCATTTTTGCGCGGCGGGTCTTACGGGAGCGTTAAGCGCAGGGAGAAATCGTCTACGCGCGCTGAGCTTTCAGCTCTTCAAAGCCGCGGCAGGTGGCGCGCAGAGCGAGCAAAATGGAGTCGTGCCGGTTCTTGAAGTCGCGGGCGGGCAAGAGGGCTTCGAAACCTTCGAAGGGCGCGGCAGGGACCGGGCCGTTGGTCTTGAGAAAAGCGGTCATTTCATCGCGCGCGCGCACCATCTCGGCTTCTGTCCGCCCGATGACCTGGCGCCCGAGCACCGAGGCCGCGGCTTGCCCCAAGGCGCAGGCCTTCACATCCTGCGCAAACCGCGTGATGCGTCCGTCCTCGACATCCATGTCGACGGTCACGGTTGAGCCACAAAGCGGCGCACGTTCCTTGATCGACACCATTGGTGCCTCAAGCCGCCCCGTCAGTGGAATATCTGCTGCCAGCGCCAGAAGCTTGCCGGAATAGAGCTGTGCGAGTTCTGTCGCGGACTGGGAGGACTGTGCCGACATGGTTTGCCTTTCGAGATCGGAGCCCATAGATAGGGCAAACATCTGCACTTGGAAAGGACGGACCATGTGTTCCGAAGAGAGTTTTGGCACATTCGATGCCGCCCAATTGAAGTTCGATGACAAAGGTCTGATCCCGGTGATTGCGCAGGATCATGAAAGCCGCGAGGTCCTCATGATGGCGTGGATGAACGAAGAAGCGGTGAAAAAGACGCTTGAGAGCGGCAAGGTGACCTATTGGTCGCGCTCGCGGCAGGCGTTTTGGGTCAAAGGCGAGACCTCTGGCCATGTGCAAAAGCTGATCGATTTCCGTTTTGATTGCGACAGAGATTGCATCCTGGTGCTGGTCGATCAAACCGGCCCCGCATGTCACACCAACCGCCGGTCTTGCTTTTACCGTGCGGTGCGGGATGGCGAGGCGGTTGAACTTATGACGCCATTGGCCTGACAGGTTTGAGTATTTTAGCCAAGAAGAAGACGCATGGCGGCTTATGGGCGGTCAGAGTCCGATCAGGGCTTTGACCCCTTCAGGGCTGAGGCCTTCTTCGCGGAATTTCGAAATTGCCTTGGCGTCCGCGCGTTTGGCAAGACGCTTGCCGTCGTCGTCGCGGATCAGCCTGTGATGGTGGTAGGCGATCTCTGGCAGGTCGAGAAGTGCCTGCAGAAGCCTGTGGATCTGTGTGGCTTCCATCAGATCGGCGCCGCGCACGGCTTCGGTGACGCCTTGGGCCGCATCGTCAATCACGACGGAGAGGTGATAGGCGGCGGTGCCGATGTCCTTGCGAGCGAGCACGATGTCACCGACGCCATGGATCAGTTGACCGGCGTCGAGGCGATGCGTTCCGGTCTCATAGGGGCCGGTTTCACGCCATGAGAAACGGCTGACATCGCCCAGAAACTCCACAGCTTTCTCCATATTGAGGCGGATGGCCTCGCCGGGTTGAAAGCCGTTCATCTCGCGGTGACGACAGGTGCCGGGGTAGATCACACCATCGGGGCCGAGTGGTGCGCCTTCCTGCGGCGCGGAGAGCGCGTTCATCACATCGCGGCGGGTGCAGGAACAGGGGTAGATGAGGTCCAGTTCTTCGAGCAATTCCAGAGCACTTGCGTAAATATCTTCACGCACGGTGACATGCAGAACTGGGTCGGGCCAAGTGATCCCAAGCCAGCGCAGATCGGCATAGATCAGCGCCTCCCATTCCGGTCGACAGCGGCTTATGTCACCGTCTTCGATACGCAGCAGAAACTGGCCGTGATGCTCTTGAGCGCGGGCGTATGCGGTGAGCGCGGAAAAGGCGTGACCCAGATGCAGAGGCCCCGTGGGGCTGGGCGCAAACCGGGTCACGTAGGTCATTAGGATTGACCCTCAAGCCATTGATTAAAATCTTCTTTGGCGCGATCTGTATAGCCTTTGTAGCGCTCTTTTCGACCTTTGCGACCGCCACGCAAGCCGTCCAGCGGCGGGAAGAGGCCGAAGTTCACATTCATCGGCTGAAAAGTCTTGGCTTCCGCACCGCCGGTGATGTGGTTGATCAAAGCCCCCATCGCCGTGGTGAAGGGCGGCGGCGGCAGGTCGCGCCCCAGCAGTTCGGCAGCGGCCATGCGACCGGCGAGCAACCCCATCGCGGCGCTTTCGACATAGCCCTCAACGCCCGTCACCTGACCGGCAAAGCGAATGTTCGGCCGCGATTTCAACCGCATCTGATCGTCCAGAAGAGTCGGCGAATTGAGGAAGGTGTTGCGGTGAATGCCACCCAGACGGGCAAAGGAGGCGTTCTCCAGACCGGGGATCATTTTGAACACCTCAGTCTGCGCTCCGTATTTCATTTTTGTCTGAAATCCGACGATGTTATAGAGCGTTCCTAATACATTGTCGCGGCGCAGTTGCACTACCGCATAAGCCTTGTCCTCTGGCTTATGCGCATTGGTCAGGCCGATGGGTTTCATCGGCCCGTGGCGCAGGGTTTCGCGGCCGCGTTCGGCCATGACCTCAATCGGCAGGCAACCGTCGAAATATTTCGCGGTTTCGCCCTCGTGAAACTCGGTCTTGTCGGCGGCCAAAAGCGCGTCGATGAAGGCCTCGTATTGGTCCTTGGTCATCGGGCAGTTGAGGTAGGCTTTCTGCTCTTCCTCGGTCTCGCCCTTGTCGTAGCGGCTTTGCAGCCAGGCGACGTCCATATTGACGCTCTCGGCATAGACAATCGGCGCGATGGCGTCGAAAAACGCCAGCCGGTCGGCGCCGGTTTCCTTCGCGATGGCCTCGCCAAGTGCCGGAGAGGTCAGCGGGCCGGTGGCGAAAATCCACATGCCCTCGGACGGCAGCTCGGTGATTTCGCCATAGTCGACGGAGATGTTCGGATGCGCCTCGAGCGTGGCGGTGACGTGATCGGCGAAGGCCTCGCGATCCACCGCCAAAGCACCGCCCGCAGGCAGTTTATGCTTGTCCGCCGTCGCCATGATCAAACCGTTGGCGGCCCGCATTTCCCAATGCAGGAGACCCACGGCGTTCTGTTCGTCATCATCCGAGCGGAAGGAGTTGGAGCACACCATCTCGCCGAATTTTCCGCTTTGATGCGCAAAGGTTTCGACCTCGGGCCGCATCTCATGCAGCACGACGTTGAGGCCCAGATTGGCGGCCTGCCAGGCGGCTTCGGAGCCTGCCATGCCGCCACCGACGATGTGAAGTGTTTTCTCTGTCATGTGCCGGGATGTAGCTTTTGTCGGGCGAGGAGGAAAGGGGGAACTCGCGTTTTGGTGCAAGAGGACTGATGATCTCGCGTGCGGTACGGGATGGTGCGTTTTTTGTGGAGACTCCGTTGCGCTGATGCACATTTCTCCATTACGTGTCACAGCGCAAAGTTTTTCGGATTCGCTCGCGTCGCTGTCTCATTGGGGGGCAGCATGCCTCTTTGAACTCGTTAATGCTGGCGTTTACCGGACCCACACCTGGCTTCCTTGAGGCGTTACTCAGGTTTTGGGGCAAATGTCTTGTCACAAGTTTTCATGGTCTTAACCAAACAGGCCCCCTCTTGGGGAGGAAGGTGGCGACATGGAGCGCTGGGACGATCTGCACATTCTGTTGGCGATCGATAAGTATGGGACGATGGCAGCTGCGGCGCGCATGCTTGGCACAAACCCGGCGACTGTTTCGCGACGGATGGAACGTTTGTCGGATGAGCTGGGCATGAACCCGGTGATCAAGACGTCCAAGGGCTGGGGGCCAAACCCCGAAATGCGCGCGCTGATCGAGGTCTCCGATGCCTTCTGGGAGGGTGTTCGCGCAGAAAAGAACCGTTTGCGTATGCGCGCTGGAATGAAAAGCAGTGAGATTCGCATTGCCTGTTCTCCAATGATGTTGCGTCACATCCTGACGCCGAACATGAAGCATTATGCGACTGAGCTTGCCAACATTCGGCTT
This sequence comes from Celeribacter sp. PS-C1, assembly GCF_019429625.1. GTDB lineage: Bacteria > Pseudomonadota > Alphaproteobacteria > Rhodobacterales > Rhodobacteraceae > Celeribacter. The sequence goes on along the minus strand of NZ_JAHXRW010000003.1, from coordinate 200,074 downwards.
ATCTTCTCCAATCGTGCGCTGATCACGACCTTATCCGGACACGACATTATCATTGCGGCAGTTCCGCCCGAAAGCGGTCGGGTCGTGTCTCGTAAAATTGGCGTCTTCGCTCTAGAGGCTTATGCCCCTAAAGAGTCTGTAGAGAGCAGCGATTGGGTGGGGTTGCCGTCTGAGTATGCTGATTTTCCAATCATGCAAAAATGCGAGCAATATTTTGGCGGGCCACCAAGGATTGAGGTGGATACATTGGGGCAATTGCATGAGGTGATGGCCTCAGCGCGCATTGGAGGCTTTGTTCCGGTGGTTGCGGCTCAGGACTTGGAAGAGTTTGAAGCGATTGAGGATAGCTATAGCAATGTAGATATTTTCATGAGCTATCATGAAAGTCGCCGGGGTGATCCGGCGCTGACTGCGGTAACAAAATTTATCATCGAGAGTTTCGCCAAATCACCCTGGGGACAGCCACGCGAGGCGGGCTGATCCCGCCGCGATTGTGTGGTCAATTGCCGTGTTCATGCCGGAAAGGAAAGGCACGTAGGGCAATAGCGAAATGCGATGCGCGGCCTTCTGTATTTTTGCAAATCCGTAATTTCAAAACAACTATAGGTAATATCGCATGATTGTTTCATGGTCGTAGAAAGACCATAAAAAACTCGAGGCAGATCATGAGCTCATACCAAACTTTGACCCAACGCCTGACGGACGTCTGCTGCTTAGGGTTGCGTCTGGCGCTTGCGTACACGCTCCTCCTTCATCCAGTGACACTCACCCTGCGCCTGTCTGAGCCAATGCAAGCCTATGCCACCTCCTTTGACAGTCGCCCGTCAGTCTTTCTTTTGCACCTGAGCGATATCCGCGACCTTATTGTGGCGATGTTGTTTGTTCTGATCGGGGCATGGCTCATCTTGGGCATTCACACTCGGATCATCGCGCTGTTCGCCGCGGCTCTTGTCGGCGTTTTTCATTTCGCGGTCTCGCACGAGCCGACGATGATCACCCATGAAGCTGTGCATGTTTTAATTATTCTGCTCTTTGCCATTCCTGTCATTGTTTTCGGTGGCGGTAAGCTCTCGATCCTGCGCAGCAGGCGACCAAGCTTGGCTTGAAAAGCCAGACCCGGACTGGATCCGGCATGCAGACTCAAGGGCCCGACGCGTCGGGTCTTTTAGTGTCAGCAGAATGTAAGATCCTTTAGAACAGTGGGGCTCACTTAGGCGGTTGGTAAAAGGACTGCATCTTTGACTGGCGCTCGTGGTGGTGGAAAGGGCATCCAAGCACTCCCGCATGCAAAAAGGCCCCGCAAAATGCGGGACCTTTTCTTTTCATGCCTGATAGTCTTGAGGGAAATGCGGGATTATTGCAGATCCAGCAGATCGTAGAGCGGGGTGGTATCTTCGGCCAGGTGGTCGATTTGATCCAGCACGCGCACGCGACGAGCACCGGTTTCCCATTTCAGGGCGAGACCGAAACCGTCTGCGTCATCGTCGTAACCGAAGCCGGTCACGTAGTTGGCTTCGAGCGACACAGTGTCGGTGAAGTTGTAGGAGCCACCGAAGGTCGCGATGCCGTAGTCACCGAAATCTTCGTTGTCGGTCACCAAGGACACGCCGAGCGTGAAGGCGTCGTTCAGGTCGTAAGAGGTTGCGATCGCGGTCATGCCGTCGTCGAAATCTTCGGCCCAGGTGGTCGCAACATCAACGTCCCAGGTGTCAGCTTCGTAGGTGTAGCCGAGCATGTAGGTTTCGAAGACTTCATCGTCAGAGTAGGCGGCATAGGCGGTGGAGGCGCCGAACTCGTAGAAACCACCGAGGGTCAGTACGTCGTTGCCTGCGTCGTCCCAGGTACGGTAGTCGAGGGCGACGCCGAAGTCGGCGGCTTGGTACTCAACGCCGAGGCCGTAGGCGGTGTCGTCGCCATCGAGGAAATTGCTGTCGACATCAATATAGTCGATGGCGGCGTAAACGGTGAAGCCCGGCGTGATTGCGTAGCCAGCGGTGAAGCCGAGGGCGTAAACGTCGATGTCTTCAACGGTGAGGTAGCCAGCGTTGCCGGTGAAGGACAGGTTGCCGGTCACATAGTCGGCGCTGCCGGTGAGCGTTTGGAAATCGACGTCTTCGATGTCGTAATAGGTGCCTTCAACGGAGCCGTAGGTCAGGCCGTCTGCGAAAGCGGCGCCGGATGCTGCACAGACCAGAGCGGTCGTGATCATGAGGTGTTTCATAAGTCTTCCTTCACTCGCCTTGATGGCGAGATTTTCTAATGGGTCTACTCGAGCAAAGCCGTTTCGCCCGGTTGTAATGCAACCAGACGACGCGCTTACCTCGTGCAATCGTCTGTTCGCGCTCTCATGCTCCAACTATGTGGGCGCTAAAAGCGCGAGTGGTGGGATGTGCAGTCCAAAGTCCTGCGTCCAACCGCAGCCGTCAGATAGGGCGGCAGCGCGCCGGATGCGATCCAAATGCGCACAGAAGTTCAAAAAAGATGCGCGGAAAAAATCGGGTGTAATATTTTGGCAACGAAATGATCACATTTTCGTGCTTTTGCGCACACATTATGTGAGGCTGTTCGGAGGCTCCGCATCTGGCAGGGGGAGTCATGGTGGTGAAGGAGGGACGGGCGAGTCTGGTTTCTTCACGTGAGTCGCAGATTTTCCTTTAAAATTATGTAAAACAGTTGGTTGCGGTCGATCTGATCTTATGGAGGGCTGGAAAAAATCCGTTTGATTGTGCCGAAGCGGTCTCCGGCATACGCCTCTTTGCGGTGATTTTTTGTCTCTCGAGCGAGGGGAATTCTCAGGGAAAAGGTGTGTTTCGGGATACTATGTGGCTATGCGTGCGCCAGCGCGCGATGTGCTTCTTCTCTCAGGTGGTCTTCTGCTCAAGCGGGATATACGCGCGGAAATGAGCTGAGAATTGCACGCACGCCCCTCAGGTGGACGTAGCGAAACTCTCGCAATTCGAAACGAAAAAGGCCCGCCCCAAGGGGCGGACCTTTCCTACGTTTTTAATCCTGCAGGGTTAGAACGGTCCGAACACGCCCGGGCCGTAGATCGGCTCGTAGATGTCGAACGCTTCAATATTAAAGATGTTGCTGCGGGATTTGTCGAAGAGATCGCTGACGCGGTCGGTCACGCGCGCGCGCTCGCCACCCATTTCGTACGTCACGGAGAGGGAGAAAATATCCATGTCGACGACGTCACCAAAGGAAGTGTCGTAGCCGATTTCGATCGACACGGCGTCGTTAACGGCATAGGTGCCTGCGATACCGAAGAAGCCGTCGTCGAACATGTCGTCATTGACGGTCAACACATTGGCTTTCACACCGAATTGGCCGAAGTCATAGCGACCGGCAATGCTGGTGAAGCCGTAGTCGAAGCCATCTTCGGTGAAGGAGGTGGAGACCGACGCGCCGAACATGCCGGCGTCGTAGTCATAACCGAGACCATAGATGCTGAACTCTCCGTCGAGGGAGCTTGCGGAGCCGAACACCGTGGAGGCACCGAAGGCGTAGTAACCGTTCAGGTTGTAGGTTTCAAAATCGGCATCATCGACGGTGGTATATTCGAATGCCACGCCGAATGCGTTGCCGATGTAATCCACACCCAGACCGTAGGTGTATTCGGTGTCACCGTAGGGGAAATCAAACGCACCGAGTTTCACATAGCCGGTGAAGCCGGGGGTGATTTCATAGCCAATGGTGCCGTTGAGCGTGTAGAGGTCGATGCCGTCGTAATCGACCGCCTTCGCCGTGCCGGTGAAGGAGAACCTGTTGATCATATAATCAACGTCGCCCTGCAGGCGCAGCACGTCGGCATCTTCGACGCTGTAGTAAGACAGGTCGGCGGAGCCGTAAGTGATTTCTTGGGCTTGGGCCGCGCCGGCGAGCGCAACGGTGGCGCCGGTGATCGCGAGAAGGGAAGTCTTAATCATAACCGAATTCCTTGTGTACGTTTTATTCCACTGAGGAAACAATACACGAAAATGACGGTTTTCGGGAGGGGCGGCCGAGAAGATATTCCGCTTGTGTCTTTTTGGTAATACGCACGAAAATGTGACAATGGTGGCGCATTTTGAGCAATTTTTGGCCGATTGCGATCTTCTGCTAGAGGGGCACGTTTATTTCTCAGTCGAAATGATTGTTTCGAAACTGTTGTCTTTAGCCGCGCCGGTTCACAAAAAAAGGCCCGCTTGGTGCGGGCCTTTCTCTATCAGTTTTCTCGATCAATTCTCAGGCGTTTCCGTGTCTTCGTCTTCGCTTTCAGCGATCCAAGCGACGGAGACCACCTCTTCACCCTTGCCGGTGTTGAACACCTTCACGCCACCCGCGCCACGCGAGCGGAAGGAGATGCCATCCACAGGGCAGCGGATCGACTGGCCTTTCGAGGTGGCGAGCATGATCTGGTCCTCAAGTCCGACCGGGAAGCAGGCCACAATCGGACCGCCGCGCATGGTTTTTTCCATCGCGGTCACACCCTGACCGCCACGGCCACGGACCGGGTAATCATGCGAGGAGGACAGCTTGCCGATGCCGCCCTTTGTGATGGTCACCAAAAGCTCCTCGGCGGCTTTCATTTCCTCGAAGCGCTCCATCGAGATCGAGCCTTCTGCGACTTCTTCGTCCTCATCGGTGGCCTCGGCCTCATCCGCGCCGACCTGTTGGCGGCGCATTTTGAGATAGGCTTGGCGCTCAAAGCTTTCCGCCTCGAAATGGCGGATCACGGACATGGAGACGACTTCGTCGCCTTCATTCACAAGCTTGATGCCACGCACACCGGTGGACGAGCGCGAGTTGAACACACGTACGTCAGGCACGGGGAAACGGATCGCGCGACCACTTGAAGTGACGAGCATAACGTCATCATTTTCATCGCAAATCCGGGCATTGATCAGGCGGGTGCCTTCGTCTTCGCCCTCGAATTTCATCGCAATTTTACCGTTCGACTTCACGTTGGTGAAATCCGACAGGCGGTTGCGGCGAACCGAGCCTTTCGAGGTGGCGAAAACGATCTGGAGATCGTCCCAATCCTTCTCGTCACGGTCCACCGGCAGGATCGCCGCGATGGAAACACCCTGCGGGATCGGCAGGATTTGCAAGAGCGGTTTGCCCTTCGCTGTCCGGCCACCTTGGGGCAGGCGCCAAGTCTTCATCTTGTAGGCCATGCCGTCGTCGGTGAAGACCAAAAGCTGGGTGTGGGTGTTCGCCACGAACAAGGTCGTGATCACATCCTCATCCTTGGTCGACATGCCCGACAGGCCCTTGCCGCCGCGTTTTTGCGCGCGGTAGTCGGCCAGAGGCGTACGTTTGGCCCAACCGGACTGAGTCACGGTCACCACCATGTCCTCTTTCTCGATCAGATCCTCGTCGTCCATATCGCCGGACCAGTCGACAATCTCGGTGCGACGCGGCACGGCAAATTGCGCTTTCACGTCGATCAATTCGTTAGAAATGATCTCCATGATCCGCTCGCGGGAGGCGAGAATTTCGAGGAATTCCTTAATCTTGGCGGCCAACTCTTGCAGCTCGTCGGTGACTTCTTTGACACCGATTTGCGTGAGGCGTTGCAGACGCAGATCGAGGATCGCGCGGGCCTGAACTTCGGACAGGTTATAAGTGCCGTCCTCGTTCGCCTTGTGGTTCGGATCGTCGATGAGCAGGATGTAGGGCAAGATTTCCTGCGCCGGCCAGCGCCGCTCCATCAATTTGATCCGCGCCTCGGAGGCATCGGCAGAGGAGCGAATGGTCGCAACGACTTCGTCCACGTTGGACACAGCCACGGCCAGACCACAGAGGATATGCGCCCGGTCACGTGCCTTGCGCAGCTCAAACGCCGTGCGACGCGCCACCACTTCCTCGCGGAAGGTGATGAAATGCTCAAGGAAGTCGCGCAGCGTCAGCTGCTCCGGTCGACCACCGTTCAAAGCCAGCATGTTGCAGCCGAAAGAGGTCTGAAGCGGGGTGAAGCGGAAGAGCTGGTTCAACACGACTTCGGCGGTCGCGTCACGTTTCAGCTCGACCACGACACGCACACCGTTGCGGTCGGATTCGTCCTGGATATGCGCGATGCCCTCGACGCGTTTCTCGCGCACCAGCTCCGCGATCTTCTCGATCATCGTGGATTTGTTCACCTGATAGGGGATTTCCTCGACGATGATGGCGTAGCGGTCTTTGCGGATTTCCTCGATCTTGGTCTTGGCGCGCATCACCACGGAGCCGCGGCTTTCCAGATAGGCTTTGCGAATGCCAGAGCGCCCGAGAATGGTCGCGCCTGTGGGGAAGTCCGGCCCCGGAATGATTTCCATCAACCGTTCGGTCGATACGTCCGGGTTCTCAATGAGCGCCAGCGTCGCGTCCACGACCTCGCCCAAGTTGTGCGGCGGAATGTTCGTCGCCATACCGACCGCGATCCCGCCCGCGCCGTTGACCAGCATGTTCGGGAATTTGGCGGGCAAAACGGTGGGTTCGCGTTCCTTGCCGTCGTAGTTGTCTTGGAAATTGACGGTGTCCTTGTCGAGATCGTCCAAGAGCGCGCGCGCCGCCTTGGCCAGACGCGATTCCGTATAGCGCATTGCCGCAGGCGGATCGCCATCCATCGAGCCAAAGTTGCCCTGACCGTCGATCAACATCAAAGACATCGAAAATGGCTGCGCCATCCGAACGAGCGCGTCATAGATCGCAGAGTCGCCATGCGGGTGATAGCTGCCCATCACGTCGCCCACGGATTTCGCGGATTTGCGGTAGGGTTTGTCGTGGGTGTAGCCGCCTTCTTGCATCGCAAAAAGAATGCGGCGGTGCACCGGCTTTAGCCCGTCGCGCAGATCGGGGATCGCGCGGGACACGATCACGGACATGGCGTAATCGAGGTAGGAGGTTTTCATCTCCTGCGTGATGGAGATCTTGGGGCCATCCCAAGCCATCGGATGACGCGGATTTTCTTGTTCGTTTTCAGGGGTTTCGGGTGTATCGCTCACGTTGTCCGCCTGTTGTCTTTGTGTGACGGGGAAGCCCCCCGTATCTCGTTGTGCCACACTCTACCCTATACCGGATATGGGGTGCAATGGGGGATACTCTCGTGCGGTGGCAGCCAGCGCAGAAGAGTGCCAACATACTGTTTTCATTGACAGTTAACCAATATGTGGCAGGATTTTTATGGGAGGCTCAAAAAAGGCCGGAAAAACGGCCCCACCAACAGGAGATATGCACATGACACAGAAGAGCACTCGTGAGATGGGCGAGGCAGGAATGAGTGAGACTGAGATGATGCTCTCAGGCTACGGCCTGACGCTCGCGGAATTCACCTACCGGATGCCTGATTATCAAAGCGTGCTGAACACGTTTTCATGGCAGTTGTTCGACCTTGCCCCGGATTACCCGAAACTCTTCAAATTCATCGAGTTCTGGCAAGAGAACATCGATGGCCCGCTGCACCATGTCCGCTTTACCCACCGCAAACTGATTGCACCGGGCGAATGGCGCAATTGCGTGGGCGAATTTACGGTGCACTGAGAAGGATCAAAGCCGAGGGATCAGAACCGCTTCAACAGCTTTTTGAGCGGCGTGGTCGCGTCGCCGGTCTGGCTCTCTTGCGACACCTTTCTGAACCGTTGGCGGAGTGCCTCGGCGCGGGCGTCCGCCAATGTTCCGCCAACCCGTTTGCGCGCCCGGCGGGCGGTTGGAAAGGGGATGACGGATTTGCTCTTTCTCTGGGTCATAGGCAAAAGATGGGGTGTATTTTCCCCAATCTCAAGCCTGTTTTGCGGCTTTCCGCCAAGCGATGAACCAAAGTGCTGCAAAAATCAGCGAAAACACGAAGTTCCAGCCTGCCATGGTGATGCCGAGCCCCCAAGTGTCCCAAACGATCTCATCGCAGAGCACAAGACCCGGATCGCCCGCGCCGCCGGGCAGGAGGTCCATGCCGGACAAACCGGACAGTGCGTCGCCGGAGCCGGTGCAAGACGTGGGGCCCGGCCACCATTTTTGCTCGACGCCCGCGTGGTAAAGGCCAAGCCCTGCGGAGACCAGCATGGTGAGCATCCCCAAGAGCGTCAGAATGCGCAGACGCACCACCGCGAAGAGAGCACCGATCGCAATGGCGATGGCATGGGGCCAGCGCTGCCAGATGCACATGGGGCAGGGCGCAAAGCCGAAAGCCTGAAATACGAAAGCGCCCGACAGGATCGCCAAAGAACCGACAGAGGCGGCGAGGGCAGGTTGGAGGGCGGCAAAATCGGAGGAAGCTTTGGTCATAGGTATTTTACGGCATAGAAGCCGCCCAGGAAGATGACGATAAGGAGGGTGAAGACGAGGCCGAGACGGCGCTCGATAAAGTCGCGGATCGGATCGCCGAATTTCCACAGGAGCGCCGCGACGACAAAGAACCGAAGCGCCCGCGCTGTGATCGAGGCGATGATGAAGACCGGCAAAGACAGCCCGGTCGTGCCCGACAGGATGGTGATCACCTTATAGGGGAAGGGCGTGACGCCCGCGATCAACACGGCCCAGGCGCCATATTCGTTATATTTGACCGCGAAATCGTCAAAATACGCGTCTTTGCCATAGAATTCCAGCACCGGACGGCCCAGTGTTTCAAAGGCGCTGGAGCCGATCCAATAGCCCAGCATACCACCCAAAACGGAGGCGACGGTGGCGATGCCCGCGATCTTGAAGGCCTCGCGCGGGCGGGCGACGATCAGCGGGATCATCAGGATGTCGGGCGGGATCGGAAAGACGGAACTTTCAACAAAGGCCACAAGAGCCAGCGCCCAAAGCGCATGCGGGCTTTCGGCCAGGGACATGGTCCAGTTGTAAAGCCGTCTGATCATGGGGGTCCCCGTCTTGCCCTGTCTCGCATCGTCTTGCATGCGCAGCATTTGCCTCTTTAGGCCTCATTCCTGCCTCGGGGTCAAGCGCACCTCGGGGCGAGAGCGGCGCTTTGACCTTGTCCACCTGTCACCTGACGATATTGTGAGCACAGGTTTCTTATTGAAAAGGGTGGTTGCGATGAAATGGCAGGGACGGCGCGGGTCGCGCAATATCGAGGATCGGCGGCGTTCTGGCGGAAGCGTGAGGGGCGGCAAGGCCGTGGGCGGTGTTGGCGGCCTCGGGCTTTTGGCGATTGTTGTGATCGGCTATTTCCTTGGCGTCGATGTGACGCCTTTGTTGGAAGGCACGGGAAGTATCTCCAGCTCATCGCAAACGGTCGAGATCACACAGGCTGATGAGCAGGCGGCACAATTCGTGTCCGTCACCTTGGCGGACACCGAAGAGATCTGGACAGAGGTCTTCGCGGAGCAACTCGGCGGCGAATACATCCCGCCTATTCTCGTTCTCTACAAAGGTGTGACGCAAAGTCCTTGTGGCTCCGCCTCCGGCGCTACCGGGCCGTTCTACTGTCCGGGCGATCAGAAGGTCTATCTCGATACTGCGTTTTTCACCACCATGTCGCGGCAGTTGGGCGCGGGCGGTGATTTTGCGCAGGCCTATGTCGTGGCTCACGAGGTCGCGCACCATGTGCAGAACGAGTTGGGCATTCTCGGACAAGCAAACGCCTATCGCGCGAAAGCGTCTCAGACGGAAAGCAACGCGGTATCCGTGATGATCGAGCTTCAGGCCGACTGTTATTCCGGCATCTGGGCGCGCATGGCGGATGAGAAATTCGGCTCCATCGAGCATGGCGACATTCGAGAGGCTTTGAATGCTGCGAAACAGATTGGCGATGATACGTTGCAACGCAATGCAGGACGTGTGCCGCAGCCGCACACCTTTACGCATGGCTCTTCCGAGCAGCGCCAGCGTTGGTTCGCGACGGGATATAAGTCCGGTGCGCTGGAGGCCTGTGACACGTTTTCCGCCGGCGCTCTGTAGTGTTGAGGGCGGCGCGATGCGGATTTTTTCAAAAACCGCAACGAAGCCTCTGGACGCCGCCCGCGCGCTTGGGTAAACGCCTTTTACTGCGCTGCTTTTGTAGCGCTCTGCCCGTGTGGTGGAATTGGTAGACACAGGGGATTCAAAATCCCCCGCTGTAACAGGCTTGCCGGTTCGAGTCCGGCCACGGGTACCAATTTGGACGAGAGGTTATCCACCAGACCTCTGAAATGCTGGATATGTGAGTGTTTGCTCACACTGTCTCTAGCGGTACTACTTTCATTTAGACGGTTAGTTGTGACGACGATTGGGGCGTGGCATCGGTTTTTCGCACCGATCCGCGCGTATTTTCGTGAGATCGTGAATAGATTGGCTCGAAACGAAGGGCCGGAGCTGCGAAATCGGGGCGAATGAGGCCCTTTGGCGGGCAGAATGCAGTGGCGAGAGAGGGCTAAGCTCCCGAATCGACTTAGCAATTTCGATTGTTTACGTATCTTTCAAAATTTGACCTAAGCATGCTGATTGGTTCCAGTTTTGAAATTCCGCCCCCTTTGTGCCACATTTTGAACCATTTCTTCGGGCGCGCAGCACATGAATGTGAACATAGGGTTAATGCTCGAATGAACTCTAGCAATTTATCTATGCATAATATTGATTTTAAATATTAATATTTAATCCTCGGCGGGGGTGTAAGCTTCTTTGCACATTGATTTTTCCGCCAAATTTGCTCCGCCAATGCCACTGAATTGCCATATTTGAACACAATTGCGCCTTTTTCCCTGTTGCGCGATGCCAGATTTCACTTATCCAGAAAGAGCCCATTTGGGGGGCATTGAGAGACCACTGGGGCGGTCGCGTAAAACATTGTCCGGGAAAGGATTTTGGCTTGCGCGCCCGTTGTGGAAATGGATTGACCTGCTGCGGGTCCGTCTGCTGCTGCATATTGAAATGACTGCTCGTGTTTTCACGGGCCTCTTAGGTCGTTTCTTGTCCTCATCACTGGTTTTCGTCGACGTTTGGCTGGCCTTACGAGAGGCCGTCCGTCTGTCTCCTCAGCATTGGGTTGCGGTTGCACAGGGTGAATTGAGACCGCGGTACTGGGGTGTTAAGGAGCGACAGAATGACAGTCACATACGACCACGATCATGACGGCTGTGATCCGTCCGATCCGACCGATCCGAGTTTGGATGGCGTGGTTCAGGGGACCTCTGGTAATGATCTGATCGACACCGGCTACACGGGTGATCCGGAAGGTGACATGATCGACGCCGGCGACAATGCGGCCGGCAATGATGATGACATCGTGGTGGCCGGTGGTGGTGACGATACGGTTCTGGCCGGCAATGGTGACGATATCGTTTACGGCGATGGAGGTGCAGGCTCGTCCTATGAGGCGCAAGACGCCGATCCTCTTGTGTTGTCCTACAGCAATTACCTCTACGGCAGCGAAACCGCCTACGGCAGCAACAATGCGCAGCCGGGCGACAGTGCCATTTATACCAATGTGACCACGCTTGAAGATGGCACCGTCGTCAATGCGCGACTGGTTCTGGTCGAAACCTCCGATCCTTCTCTCGACGTCGATTTGGCCAGCGGCCAAGGCTCCGAGATCCTGTTGAACGGTAAGAATTATTCCAGTCAGGGCGGCATGACCGCGACCTTCCGCTTGGAGTTCTATAACGCCGAAACCGGTGAGCCGGTGGTGATCAACTCCACCGCGACGTTCAATGATATCGACAGCACCCGGAGCGATGGTCTTGATCCCGAAGCCGTGACCGTGGACGGGGCGTCTTTCACGAATTTCGGCGTCAGCGGCGACAGCTCGCTGATCGTAATTAATGAAGACGGCACGGTCTCCGCTATCGGCACCGAGCCCAATGATCCGAGCGATCAGGATGCTTGGTTCTCCGCTTCGTTCGAGGGGCAAAGCTCCATCACCTTCACCTTGACCGCGCGGGATGTGAATTCCGGCTATTCGATGAACGGTGACCTGATCGACGATGCCGTGGTGACCCCGATTGTCGAGGGCAATGACTACATCGACGGTGGCGCTGGCAATGATACGATCTTCGGCGAGGGCGGCGACGACACGCTGGTCGGCGGCACTGGCGCCAACTACCTTTCGGGCGGTTCCGGCGATGACACCTTTATCGGTGGCGCGGGCGCTGACACATTCAATGGTGGCGCAGGTCAGGACAACCTCGACTATTCCGGTTCCGGCTCAGCCGTTTATGTCGATCTGTCCACTTCGGCGCTCTCCGGCGGCTATGCCGAGAATGACACGATTGAGGGCGGCATCGACGGGGTCATCGGCTCCGAGTATGACGACACTCTGATCGGTTTTGACCATCAGGGGACCCATCCGGATGACACCTACACCAACGAATTCTGGGGCATGGGCGGTGATGACACAATCTCCGGCGGCGGTGGTGATGACTACCTCGATGGCGGTGATGGTCAGGACTATATCGAAGGCGGCGACGGCAACGATGTCATCATCGGCGGTGCGATCGGGAGCCCGGATCGCGGCTATGGCCCCTATGTGCCCGACGATTCCGATCCGGAGAACGACAAGGATACGATCTTTGGCGGAGCAGGCAACGACACCATATACGGTGGCGACGATGCCGATTATATCGATGGTGGCGCGGACAATGATTATATCGACGGCGGTTTCGATGACGACACCCTCCTCGGCGGCTCCGGCAATGATACGATCATTGGCGGTGAAGGTTCCGACACCATCGAAGGGGGGGATGGTGATGACATCATCTATGGCGGTCTCAACCCGGCCTATCCCGATGAGTTGAACATCCCGGATGACGCCGGTGATCTTGAGGTCGAAAACGGCAAGGACGTGATCGACGGTGGTGCTGGCAACGATACGATCTATGGCCAGGACGATGATGATATCATCTACGGCGGTGACGGCGACGACTACATCGACGGTGGCGTCGACAACGATACGATCTACGCAGGCGCGGGCACCGATACTGTGTTTGGCGGCGAAGACGACGACATCATCTACGGCGGTGGCGACAACGACGTGTTGGATGGCGGTGACGATCAGGATACGTTCTATATCACCTTTAGCGATGTCACTTCTGGCGTTTACAACACCACCGTGCATGGTGGGGCGGGCGGCGTCGATTGGGACACGCTCGACATGACCGAGCTTTTGGAGAATGGCTGGATCATCACCAACCATGTCCAGAACCCTGACAGTGACGGCAATGGCTATGACGGCCAGATCCAGCTCTTCAATCTTTACACGGGCGAAACGGCCAACATCAACTACACCAATATCGAAGATGTCGTGTCTGATCCGCCGCCGCCGCCTCCAATCTGCTTTACGCCGGGGACCTATATCGCGACACCGCGCGGCGAGGTCTTGGTGGAAAATCTTCAAATTGGGGACAAGGCGATCACGCGCGACAATGGCCTTCAGGTCATTCGCTGGATCGGCAAGAGAACGATTTCGGCGGAGGAGATGTCCGGTCGTATCGATTTGAACCCGGTTATGATCCGCAAGGGGGCGCTTGGCGCCGGCTTGCCGGAACGCGACATGGTCGTCTCTCCCAACCACCGGATGCTGGTTTCCAACGAGAAAGCAGCGCTTTTGTTCGAAGAGCATGAGGTTCTTGTGGCAGCCAAACACCTGACACGAATTGATGGCGTGGAGCGTTTGAATGTGCCGGAGGTGACCTATATCCACCTGATGTTCGATCGACACGAGGTGGTGTTGTCGGATGGCACGTGGTCTGAAAGCTTCCAGCCGGGTGACTACACAATTTCCGCTCTGGCTGATGCGGCGCGCGAAGAGTTGTTTGCGCTGTTCCCGGAATTGGCTGATGCGTCGACCCGTGGCAAGTTTTCGGCTGCGCGTCGCATTCTGCGCAAACATGAGGCGGAGCTTTTGGTCTCCTGATCCTCGACTTTCGCTCTGATCGACGTGCTCGGGGGGGAGCGTTGATCCTGACCGTCTCCCTCTTAGGGGGAGACGGTTCAGCTTACTGATTTTTTTTGATGAGTTGACTTGTTTTCAGAGACAGAAACACCGCCCGGATTTTCTGGGCGGTGTTTTTCTGTGATGAGTGGCGTGTTTACATCTGGCGCCAATCCTCCGGTGTGTTCACGTGCCAACAGGGCGCCTCGGACGGCATCTCCACTCGCTTCGCGCCATGGCGTTCGACCAGAACCTGCACACCTTCGTCGCCGGTTAGCGTTTCGAACTCCGGCAGCGCCGAGGCCGGGAAAATCACCGGATAGCCCTCGCGCCCGCTTTGACATTGCGCGCGCACGATCCGCGTGCCGCTGAAGGTTTCGAAAAGAATGACCAGAGTTTCCAGATGGCTGGCGGTGATGAACGGCATGTCGGCCATGATCACTGCGAGTGCGTCGGCGTCGCGGTCCATAGCGACACGCGCAAGGCTTTTAAGTGTAGCGGAAATGCCCTGATCGCTGTCCTCCACCGTGATGAAGTCATCATGCGGCCGCAAGACATCGCGGCGGTTTTGAAAATAGGGATGGGTCGCAGCGGGCAGGGCAACGACGAAGGGCTGTCCCCGCGCCGCAGAAACAGCCCGGCTCAACAGCGTGTCGGGGGAGTGCAAAGAGGGGGCGGTCGAGAGTTTGTCAAACCCCATGCGCGCGGAATTTCCTGCGGCACAAATGCCTGCGAGCAGTTTCATGTCGGTTGCCTCACGGTGTGCGGCTTGGGCGCCGCTTGTTGAGAGTACGTCATGTCACGGGGCGTGCCGAAGAATTTTTCAGCACAGCCCCGTCTCATATCTGCGCGTGCGCAGCGTTCGGGCAACCGCCCACACCATTACTTATCGGGCAGGAGCCTACAGTTCTATTTTTCGGGTAGGAGTCCTCGAGGCGAGAAGCGCAGCACCACCAAGAGGATCAAACCCATCGTCAGGTAGCGCATGTAGGCCACGCGTTCCATCAACCCGGCCTTGAGCGCGGAGTCATCTGCCAGACCAGAGGTTAGCACGCTCACGATCCAGCCGCCGATGGGTTCAACCTCGACCCAAAGGAACCAGATCAGCATACCGCCCAGAACTGCGCCCCAGTTGTTGCCGGAGCCGCCGACGATGACCATCACCCAGATCAGAAAGGTGTAGCGCAGCGGCTGGTAGGTGGTCGGCGTCAACTGGCCGTCGAGCGTGGTCATCATCGCGCCCGCAAAGCCGATGATCGCGGCCCCCAGAACGAAAATCTGAAGGTGCCGCCCGGTCACATCCTTGCCCATGGCCTCGGAGGCCACTTCATTGTCGCGGATCGCGCGCATCATGCGGCCCCAGGGGCTTTTGAGCGCCAGCTCCATCGCCAGAACGATGATCCCGATGACCGCCAAAAAGAACCCGGCATAGAGCAGCTTGACGAAAATCGACGAGCCAATGACCGGATCAGCGCCGATTTTGGCCATCAGAGACAGGAACCACTCGCTTTGCTGAAGGTCGATCTCATAGGGGACCGGACGCGGCAGGCCGTTGACGTTTTTCACGCCGCGCGACAGCCAGTCCTCATTCTTGAGCACGGCGAGAATGATCTCCGCGATGCCCAAGGTGGCGATGGCGAGATAGTCGGAGCGCAGGCCCAGAGCGGTTTTGGCCACGATCCACGCGGCACCCGCGGCCAGAAGCGCGCCGACAGGCCAGGCCAGCAATACCGGAAGCCCCATCCCGCCAAGATAGCCTGCCGTGGAGGCATCCACCGCCTCGATCGCCGCGACGGCCGGATCGAAGAGCGTGCGGTAGATGACAAAGCCCACGATAAGAAACGCGGTGAGAAATAGCCCACGCACACGGGTTTTCGGCAGACGCGGATAGATCAGAACGGCGCCGACGATGGTGCCAAGCCCAACGAGCAGAGCGACGATCATGCGTCCCCCACCGGCGGCCCAAGCGGCTGGCACTGGTGGCATGGAGGTCAAGACGACGGCCAAGCCGCCAAGCGCAGTAAAGCCCATGATGCCGACGTTAAACAGACCCGCATAGCCCCATTGAAGGTTCACCCCCAAGGCCATGATGGCCGAGATCAGCCCCATGTTGAGAATGGCCAACGCCGTGTTCCACGATTGCAAAACCCCGACCGCAATGATGAGCGCCGCCATGGCCGCGAAATACAGAGGTGCGCGGGGCAGGGATTTGGCGGAATGTGTCGAAGCATGTGTCATATGTTTTGCCCCTTGAAGAGACCTGTCGGTTTGAACAGCAGGACGATGATCAGGATCGCGAAGGAGACGGCGAATTTGTAATCCGTCGACAAAAGCTGGACCAATCCATCGGGCGCCCAACTGTCGGGGCCGAGATAGGTCACGACCTTTTTGAAGGCGTAGGTCAGGGTGACTTCCGAGAAGGCAATGACGAACCCGCCCGCGATGGCGCCCAGCGGATTGCCGATACCGCCAACGATGGCGGCGGCAAAGACTGGCAAAAGAAGCTGTTGGAAGATGAAGGGTTTGAACGACTTATCGAGGCCATAGAGAGCGCCCGCGATGGTCGCCAAAGCCGCCACCAAAAGCCAAGTGATCGTCACCACGCGCTCCGGGTTGATGCCCGAGAGTAGTGCGAGGTCTTCGTTGTCGGAATAGGCCCGCATTGACTTGCCGGTGCGGGTCTTGTTCAGGAACCAGAAAAGTGCGGCCACGGTGATCATCGCGACGACCACGGTGATGACCTGCGTCGTGCGGATCGCGAGCCCTTCGGACAGGCCCGACCAGGCCTTGAAATCGCGGGCATTCACGACGAAACGCGCGCCATCGGCAAAACGGCGATCATCGGTGCCGACGATCATTCGCACCACGCCGTTGAGCACGAACATGACGCCGGTCGAGACGATGACAAGCATCACCGGTGCGGCTTTGACCTTGCGGTAGAACTTGTAGACCACCTTGTCGGTCGCCAGCACCAATAGTGCTGTCGCCAAGATGCCGAAGGGCAGGGCCAAAAGTGCGGTGGGCAGGACGCCCAGCGAAATGCCCCAGCTTTGGAACAGTCCCGTGACCAGCACCACGACCATCGCCCCGAAGGACATCGTTTCGCCATGGGCAAAGTTCGAGAACCGTAAGACACCGTAGATCAGCGTGACGCCCAAAGCGCCGAGCGCCAATTGGGCGCCGTAAGCCGTGGCTGGGACCACGACGAAATTTGTGAACGCCACGAGGGCATTGAGAATATCCATCTGTCTGCCTCTCTTATCCGCCCAAGAACGTCCGGCGCACTTCGGGGTCCGCCAAAAGGTTCGCGCCAGTGTCGGTATAGGCGTTGGCGCCTTGCACGAGCACATAACCTTTGTCTGCGATTTCAAGCGCTTGTCGGGCATTTTGTTCCACCATGAGGATGGAAATCCCGGTTTTGGCGACCTCGATGATCCGGTCGAACAGCTCGTCCATCACGATGGGCGAGACGCCCGCCGTCGGCTCGTCGAGCATCAAAAGCTTCGGCTGGGTCATCAGCGCACGGCCCACGGCGACCTGTTGGCGTTGACCTCCGGACAACTCGCCCGCGTTCTGGTTGCGCTTTTCATAGACCGCCGGGAAGAGCTCGTAGACCTGCTCGATGGTGGGTTCGATGTCGTCCTTGCGGATAAACGCCCCCATCTCAAGGTTCTCGCGCACTGTCATGGTCGGGAAAATATTATGGGTCTGCGGCACAAATCCCATGCCCTTATAGACACGTTCCTGTGGGCTGAGGCCGGTGATGTCCTCACCATCGAGATGCACATGCCCCTCGCGCAGGTTCAACATGCCGAAGACTGCCTTCATCGCGGTCGATTTGCCCGCGCCATTTGGCCCGACGATCACGGCGATCTCGCCCTTTTGTACGGTCAGCGTACAGCCGTGCAGAATATCTGCGCCTGCGCCATAGCCGCCGCGCATTTCATTGGCATGGAGGAAACTCATTGCACCTCCTCCCAGAACTTGACGTCGAAATCAGCAAGGAAATCGGCGTGACGCGCCTTGAAAGCTTCGTCAATGTCATCCGCAAGGGTGTAGGTGATGATTTGAACTGTGTCATGATCACCGACAATGGCCGTGTTGGCGTAAATGATGCTCATGCCTTCAATCGAAGCGCTGTAGTAAAGGGTTTCGGTGGCGTGGCCCTCTACCTGCGCTGCGTCCAGGCCAAAGACCGGCACCTGAGACGGCGGCAAACCCATCGCATCGGCGGCATATTCCAGCGCAACGCTTTGCATCATGGGGAGAGACATCCCATCTTTCGTGCCGACCCCTTCATAGACGACCATGCCGTAATTGCGATCATCGAGATTGAACGCTGCGTTGACCTCAGAGTTCGGAACTTTCGTCGGCTTCCATTTCAATGGATTGCCGCAAAAGGACAGCTTGGCCGCAATTTTGAAGCAGCTTTGTTCGCCGAGGTCGCTGAATTCCCAGGTGCCGTTGTCGTAAAGCTCGACACGTTTGCCCTCAACCATGGCGATGCCGACGATAGATTGCGACACAGCAGCGGAGACTGTGGAAAACGTGAAAACAGCCCCGGCAAGGACGGATGCAAGTTTGTTCATTGCGCCTCCTCCTCAGTTTTCTTGTTCTTCACACCGGTGCCGAGATAGGCCTCGATCACCGCTTCGTTTTGCATGATCTCGTCGGCGGTGCCGGTCGCCATGACCTGACCCTGCGCCATGACGATCACCGGATCGCAAAGCTGTTTGATGAAATCCATGTCATGCTCGATCATGCAGAATGTGTAGCCGCGCTCGACGTTCAGGCGTTTGATCGCATCGCCGATCGTGTAGAGCAGGGTGCGGTTCACGCCCGCGCCGACTTCGTCGAGGAACACCATCTTGGCGTCGACCATCATCGTACGGCCAAGTTCCAAAAGCTTTTTCTGGCCGCCGGAAATTTCGCCCGCTTTCAAATCCGCGATATGGGAGATCGTCAGGAATTCAAGCACTTCATCGGCTTTGGCCCGAAGGGCCCGCTCTTCCTCGGCGATGCGTTTGCGTCCGAACCATGTGTTCCAAAGCGTCTCGCCTGATTGGCCAGAGGGCACCATCATCAGGTTCTCGCGACAGGTCATTGAGCCGAACTCATGCGCGATCTGGAAGGTGCGCAGAATGCCCTTATGAAACAACTCGTGCGGTTTGAGCCCGGTGATGTCCTCACCGTCGAACAGCACTTGGCCCGACGTCGGCGTCAGAACCCCAGCGATACAGTTGAAAAGCGACGTTTTCCCCGCGCCATTGGGCCCGATGAGCCCCGTGATCGAGCCTTGCTCCAACGTGAGCGAGGCGCCGTCAACCGCGCGAAAACCGCCGAAATGCATGTGCAAATCACGCACTTCGATCATTTTATGTGTCCCCATAGATCGGCCTTTGGACCGAAAACGTGAGCCCGGGACGTCTTGCGCCCCGGGCCATTGATCAGAATACCGACCGTGTTTTAGCGGATATCAACCGTTTCAAACGCGCCATCGGTGATGGTGTAGTAGCGATAGGAGCCAGCGGCTTCACCCGGTCCGATCAGCTCGACATTGGTGGCACCGACATAATCGATATCGCCACCGGACGCGAGAATTTCGAGCGCTTTCGCAAGCTCACCCGGCAGGATCGGCTCACCCGGCGCGTTGGCAACATCGAGAACATTGGCTGCGACGGCTTCTTTGGTCGCTTCGCCGCCCTTGGCCATGGCCAGAGCGATCAGAGCCGCTGCGTCATAGCTTTCGCGGGTGTAGGCGGAGGACACGTTGATGCCAGCCGCTTCGCCAAGTGCGTTGAACGCATCGGTGCCTTCGCCTTCGGCCCACGGCACGATACCAAGGGAGCCTTCGACCACATCGCCCAGATCGGACAAGAGGCTGTCGCCGTACATGCCATCGCCCAGGAGATACATGTCAAAAGCGCCGGTGTCAGCGGAGGCCTGGATAATGCCTTTACCACCTTGGTCGACATAGCCCAGCACGACGAGCGCTTCGCCACCGGCTGCAGCCATGGCCCCGATCTCTGCGGAGTAGTCGGCTTTGCCGTCTTCATGCGAGGTGTTGATGGTGATCTCACCGTCGTAAGCGGCAGCAAACGCATCCGACAGGCCTTTGCCGTAGTCGGAGTTGGTGTAGGTCACGGCCACGGATGTGATGCCTTTTTCTTCCAGAACATCGGCCAGAACTTCGCCCTGACGCGCGTCGGACGGCGAGGTGCGGAAGAAAAGATCGTTGTCTTCGACGGTCGTGAGACCCGGCGAGGTGGCGGACGGAGACACCATCACAACGCCATTCGGCACAGCCACGTTCGAAAGGACTGCGCCGGTCACACCGGAACAGTCCGCGCCCATGATGGCGACGACACCGTCGGAGGTGATCAGACGCTCAGCCGCAGCAGAGGCCGCCGCCGCATCGACGCAGGTGCTGTCCGCACGCACGGGCGTGATGGTCGAGCCACCCAGGAACGCGCCGCTGTCGCTCACTTCTTTCATGGCCAGCTCCGCACTGGCGGCCATGTCGGGGGTCAGCGATTCAATCGGTCCGGTGAACCCGAGAATGACACCAACCTTGACGTCTTCGGCGTAGCCCGCGCCCGCCATAAGGGTCGCAGCGGTGGAAGCCAGAAGCAGCTTTTTCATATGGAAATACTCCCTGTTTTGGATCTTGTCCTGGGGCGGAGCCTAGACGGGCTTTGACCGGATGGAAAGATATGCCGCAGCGTTTCGCGGCCTGTTTTGGGGCATTTGCTCAAATTCTGACGGGGTGGCGGGCACCGTCAGCCCCAATGTCGCGGGTTTTCGCCGGGTGAACCACTTGTGTGAGCTAAAGCGACCGACTCGGACGGGCGCGCGTGAACTCTCTTTCCATTTGAAAAAGCGGTGGATCGCATTAACTCAATTGCAACTCCGAGACCTTCCACCATTCCTGAGAAAGGCCTTTATATGTCTTTGATCTTCGCGCGCGTTTTTGCACCGCTTTTCGCGTCTGCTGCATTGATGCTCTCCACGTCTTTGGCCGCCGCTGACCGCATGGCCGGGGACGCAGCCGTTGAGGTGACGGAAGAAGTCACGGGATTGGATGAACCGTGGGCGATTGACTTCCTGCCCGAGGGCGGCGTGTTAATCAGCGAGATTGACGGACGACTTTTGCGGGTAAAAGACGGCAAGGTGACTGTGATCGACGGCACGCCCGAGGTCTGGGAAAGCGGGCAGGGTGGTCTTTTGGACATTATGATCCCGCGCGATTTTGCCGAGAGCGGCGAAGTGTTTCTCAGTTATTCCAAACCGATGCGTGGCGGCGCAGGCACGGCACTTGGCGTCGGGCGGCTCGAGGGCGATCAGCTTGTGGGCTTTCGCGATCTCTTTGTGATGGCCGAGGGCAGCCGCAGGGGCCAGCATTTCGGCTCTCGTATCGTTGAAGCAACGGATGGCACACTATTCCTCACCGTCGGAGAGCGCGGCGATCGGGAGGCCGCGCAAGACAAGGCTCGCGCCAATGGTTCGGTGCTTCGGATCAATCGTGATGGCACCATTCCTGCGGACAATCCTTTTGTTAACGAGGCCGACACTCTACAGGCTCTGTGGTCCTTTGGTCACCGCAATCCCCAAGGCGCGGCTCTCGATGGTGAGGGGCAACTTTGGGTCAACGAACATGGGCCGCAGGGCGGCGACGAGATCAACCTCGTCTCCAAAGGCGTCAACTATGGCTGGCCTCTGACCAGCTACGGCGAGAATTACGGCGGCGGTCGTTTCGCGCCTCAAACACTAGACGGCACCGCGCCGCCCGCGCATCAGTGGACGCCCTCCATCGCGCCTTCGGGTTACATGATCTATGAGGGTGATTTGTTCCCGTGGCTGAGAGGAAAACACCTGATCGGGTCGCTTAAATTTGACTATATTTCCGTGATGGATCCGGCCACTTGGCAGGAGGAGCAATGGTCCTGGCCCGAAACTGGTCGTGTGCGCGACATTGTCGAGGCGCCGGATGGATCGATCTGGTTCCTCTCAGTTCTGGAGGGCGCCGCTTACCGGATTGCACCATAGGACTAAGGCCCGAAAGACAGGGAGGGCGCGCAGGAATTAGGCGTTTGCACGGGATTTCTACGTCCAATCCTGATTGTTTTGGGTTTTCTCAGGACGTTCTCGCCTCTATAAGTCATCAGACTTCGCGTGCGCTACCGCTAACACGGACAGGTTTGCCGCGTGAGGGAGGAGAATTGATAACCGTTTTGGAGTAAAGACGATGACGGATTGGGTGAAAACCGCATGGCGCAACAAACCGCGTGTGCAAATGCCCGACTATACGGACGAGGCCGCGCTGAACGCTGTTGAGGCGCAGCTTGCCAAATATCCGCCGCTCGTCTTTGCGGGCGAGGCGCGCAAGCTCAAACGTGATCTGGCGAAAGCGTCGCGTGGCGAGGCCTTCCTTTTGCAAGGTGGCGATTGCGCCGAAAGCTTTGCGGAATTCGGCGGCGATCAGATCCGCGACACCTTCAAAGTCATGCTGCAAATGGCGATGGTGCTCACCTTTGGTGCGAAAGTGCCGGTGATCAAAGTCGGCCGGATGGCGGGCCAATTCGCGAAACCGCGCTCTGCCCCGACCGAGACCGTCGGTGGCGTGGAACTGCCGTCCTACCGTGGCGACATCATCAACGGGTTCGAATTCGATGAGGCCTCGCGCATCCCCGATCCGAACCGCATGCTGCAGGCCTACACACAGGCGGCGGCCTCGCTAAACCTGCTGCGCGCTTTCTCCAAAGGTGGTTTTGCTGACATTCACCGGGTGCACGCCTGGACGCTGGGCTTTACCGAATCCGACGAGGCCGAGAAATACCGCGACATGGCTAACCGCATTCAGGATGCGCTCGACTTCATGAAAGCGGCGGGCATGACGGCGGAACATAACCCCGATCTGCAAACCGTGGATTTCTACACCTCGCATGAGGCGCTTTTGCTGGAATACGAAGAGGCGCTGACCCGTGTCGATAGCACCACCGGCGCCACGATTGCAGGTTCCGGTCACATGATCTGGATCGGCGACCGGACGCGTCAGCCGGACGGCGCGCATGTCGAATTCTGCCGTGGCGTTCAGAACCCGATCGGTCTGAAATGCGGTCCCTCGACCAGTGCCGAAGACCTCAAGGTGCTGATGGGCAAACTCAACCCCGAAAACGAGGCAGGGCGTCTGACGCTCATCGCGCGTTTCGGCGCGGGCAAAGTGGCCGATCACCTGCCGCGTCTCATTGAGACCGTGAAAGGGGAAGGCGCAAATGTCGTCTGGTCCTGTGACCCGATGCATGGCAACACGATCAAATCCGAGAGCGGCTATAAAACCCGTCCGTTCGAACAGGTGCTCTCCGAGGTGCAGGAATTTTTCGCCGTGCACCGCGATCAGGGCACCATCCCGGGCGGCGTGCATTTCGAGATGACCGGCAAGGACGTAACCGAATGCACCGGCGGCCTGCGCGCGGTGACCGACGAGAACCTCGCCGACCGCTACCACACCGCTTGCGATCCGCGTTTGAACGCATCTCAGTCGCTGGAGCTTGCCTTCCTTGTGGCCGAAGAGTTGCAAAAAGGTCAGACCCCGGAGACGGTGGCGGCAACCGCCTAAGGTCTCGAAAAATCAAGATGTTGAAAGCTGGGCTTCATGCCCGGCTTTTTTTATTCGCCGCGTCTTCAGTCTCCACGGTGAAAGATGAAGCAATTCCCGGCGGCCTCGTATCCCGCCGCCTCATAGAACGACATCGCGCCGGGCGCGGAGAGCAGAAGATGTGTCTTGACCTCAGGCGCCGCGCTGACGGTTTCCTGCAAAAGCGCCTTTCCAATTCCGCGCCCCTGAAACCGCACGTCGACCGCAAGATCGGAGCAATAGAGGCAATAGGCAAAATCGGTGACGGAGCGCGCCACGCCCACCAGATGCCCCACCGCATCCCGGGCCGTGACGATCAGGTCGGAATTCGCCAACATTCTGGCGATCCGCTGCGGCTGATTGACCGGACGGCGTTCGGCCAATGTTGAGGCGGCCAACAGCGAGAGAAATTCAGAGGCGGAGAGGTCGGGCTCTATGGCATAGGTGATCATGGGCGCTCCTTTATGTCCCTGAGAGGAGCATGCGCCCGGCGAATTGAAAAGCAAAAAGGCGCGGCTCCCCGCCCCCCGATTGTCGGAGTGTGCCGCACCCGATGACCGTTCCCCTCACGGGGAAGGTCATATGAAAACCGATAGCTTACTCGTCCGTTTTGACCAGACGCAGCACCGGCTTTGCGGGGCGCGGGGTCTCTTCCACCTTGTCCTGCGTCTCAGAGGCGGTGGATTTGCTGTCCTCATAGGCCTGTTTGGCCTCGGCGAAACCGGCAGGCACCGGCGTGCCTTTCGGCGTGGTGTCAAAGCTCTGGTCCGCCGGATTGCCCAAGAGCGGGCGGGACCGGATGTCCACCACTTCAAAGCGGCGCGGCTGACGACCGATCTCGCCTTTGGACTGCAAGCACCCCAACACGCGGTTCACATCGCCCAGATCGGATTTCAGCGGGCAGAGCAAAAGCTGCGCATCCATCGCGCCGCGCCCGATTCCGCGTTCGGCCTTGAGCGTGATGACGGTGATTTGCGGAGTCTCGAACACAGCTTCGAGCGCCTCGGAGAGTTTCGCGCGGCTTTCCGGCACGAACATCGCGGTCAACGGCATGCCGCGCACTTCCATCCCCATGAGATCGGTCAGATGCATGCCGGCAAGGCGAAACCGCGCCACACCGGGAGCAATGCGTTCGAGGATGAAGGCGAATTCGAGGGCCGATTGCATGCCCCGCGGGTCCACTTCGGCGCGGGCCGGAACAGGTCTGCCGTTCCGCAGGCCTTCCCAATAGGCCTCGACCGTTTTCAACGCGGGAAAGTGGATGTCATTACGGCGTGGCATCAGAGAAACGACATTGGAGCCACTCATATATTCAATCTTCATCTCAACACCTATTCAACTGAGCGATCCGCGGCCCGTGACGGGGCCTGAAGCGGGTCTTTAAATACTGTCGGGTGTGCGTTCTGCCGCTGTCGAAAGGGCTTTTCGACCTCTCTGCCGCCCGACCTGTCTTGGCAACGATCTGACATCGCTGGCTTGATCTGAATATGCCACGAGATTGGCTAAATTGGTGGAAAATCCTAACGAATGGTTAATGTGTCGCTGCAAAAACTTCGAAAATCTGTGGGAATATCTTAGGGAAATAGAAAGGCTGTAGAGACTGGTGCTTTTAAAATGCAATAAAGATCAAATAATTAAATTTCAGACGCTCGGAATTAGTGCTTATCAAAAGTTTAACAGGCGGCAGTTTTCTAAAATTTTATGGAACCCCTACACTCGCACCAAATGACCACAGACCGGGGTAAACGCAGCGGAGTTGTGACGCTACACATGTGAAGTGAGTCTCTGAGGCAGAACGCAATTGCCAGAGCTGTCATACATGCAGCATGTACCGATGCTGGTCATCGCGGAGGCGGACGGCTATAGACCAAGCATAGCGCCGTCATAATGCGGAGCGCCAAAGAGACACGCGGAGGTCAATATGCGAAGTTCAGACAGGTCGGCCGAGCGGCGCGGTCTTCTCATCATCCTGTCGTCACCCTCAGGTGCCGGAAAATCGACGCTGGCGCGCCGTTTGATGGCTTGGGACGAGACGCTGAGCTTTTCGGTGTCCGCCACGACGCGTGCACCGCGCGACGGCGAAGAGGACGGTGTGCACTACCATTTCGTCGATGTTCCCGGCTTTAAACACATGGTCGAAGAGGGCGAGATGTTGGAGCACGCCCATGTGTTCGGCAACTTTTACGGCTCGCCGGCCGCGCCCGTGCGCAAGGCCATCGAAGAGGGGCGTGATGTGCTGTTCGATGTGGACTGGCAAGGCGCACAGCAGATTTCGAATTCTGTGCTGCGCGATCACGTGCTGTCAATCTTCGTGCTGCCGCCGTCGATCAAGGAGCTGCGCCGTCGTCTAGAGACACGCGGTCAGGACAGTGCAGAGACCATCGGTAAGCGGATGGAGAAAAGCTGGGACGAGATCAGCCACTGGGATGGCTATGATTACGTGCTGGTGAATGATGATCTGGAGGTGAGTTTCGAGCGCCTTAAAACGATCATCGCCGCCGAACGCCTGCGCCGGGTGCAGCAACCTGGCCTCATGGGTTTTGTGCGGGGGCTGCAATCGGAATTCGAGGAGGTGGAAGGATGACGCTTTATTCTTTGAACGATCACGCGCCGGTGTTGCCGGAGAATGGCGACTATTGGGTCGCACCGGGGGCGCATGTCATCGGCAAGGTGATCCTGGAAGAGGGCGCCAACATCTGGTTTGGTGCCACTCTCCGCGGCGACAATGAGGCGATTGTCGTGGGTGAGGGCACGAATATTCAGGAAAACGCAGTGCTGCACACCGATATGGGCTATCCGCTCACCATTGGCGCCGGCTGCACCATCGGGCATAAAGCGATGCTGCATGGTTGCACCATCGGGGAGAATTCGCTGATCGGCATGGATGCGACGGTCCTTAACGGGGCCAAGATCGGCAAGAATTGTCTGATCGGGGCAGGGGCGCTGATCACGGAAGGCAAGGAAATCCCGGACGGATCTCTCGTCATGGGCAGCCCCGGACGCGTGGTGCGCGAACTGACCGAGGCGCAGATCAAAGGGCTCAAGGCTTCTGCGTTGCATTATCAGCAAAACGCACAACGGTTTCGTGATGGGCTGAAAGCGCTCGACTGACGTGCCTGATCCGTCATATCCGGCGGCGTCGCTTTAGTGCAGCGCCGTCTGGATACGAACAGGTTCCGGGCTGAGCATATCGAAGTCGAGGTCCGGGAATTGGCTGCGCACTTCGTTCCGCACGATCTCTGGACGGGGCAGACCTTTGGTGATCGCTCGAAACGCCCCTTTGTAATCCGCGTCTTGCAAAAGCGCCGCAAGATCGAGACAGTCGAAATGGGCCGATATCACGGGTGCCACGACGCTACCCGGATTGATGCTGTGCAAAATCTCAGGTGTCAGATCGCAGAACTCTATAAAGAAGAGACCCGTGTCCTGAGGAAAATGCCGCTTGAGCGTTTGCATGCGCTGCGGTTCACCCACCATCAGGATCATCCCTTGGGGTTTGCTTTGCGCCCTGTCGAGATGCGCAATCAGGTCACCGAATATGTTCTGCCGTATGGTTCCCATTGTGCACGGGGTCCGATCTTTTTTCTCATTCCGGTTTAGAGGAAACGTGTAAAGTATCGAAAATGCAATAATATTTTTGTCCAAATCAAAAATATTCGCAAAATGAAAATCTCTCACCGCGAAATACGACAGCCTTGTCATATGACCCGCCCCTTGTCATGAGAAGGTTACACGGTAGCGGTAACCAGCACCGAAAAATGGACACTGCCATGCAATACAATTCGAAACAGGTCAGATACGGCGAAGATATGATGGAGGCGATGGCGGATGCCATGCCTTTGCCGGTCGTCGTAATTGGGCGCGACGAAAGGATCATGGCAGCGAATGCACCTGCACGGCATTTGTTCAGCGAGACCATGGAGGGGCGGCATTACATCACGGTGCTGCGCCAACCGATGCTCCTCGATGCCATCGAGAACGTGCTGCGCCTGTCTGAGCCCGCGCAAGCGATCTACCGCATCACCGAAAGCCAGCGCGATCTCGTCTATGACGTGGTGCTGCGTCCGGTGATCGTCGAGGATTTCGCCTGTGTCACGGTCGCCTTCGAAGACAAGACAGAGCTGCACGAGGCAGGTCAGATGCGCCGGGATTTCGTCGCCAATGTCAGCCACGAGCTGCGCACGCCTCTGACCGCTGTTCTGGGATTCATTGAAACGCTTTTGGGACCGGCCGCCGATGATGCTGTCGCCCGAAAGCGGTTTCTCGAGATCATGGACCGCGAGGCGCAGCGGATGAACCGCATCGTGGGCGATCTTTTGTCTTTGTCCCGCGTCGAGGCGGAGCGCCGGGTGCGCCCGACCGACCGTGTGGATATCCCCGCAATCCTGCGCTCTGTCGTCAGCAGCCTGCAACCTGTGGCCGAAGCGCAGAAAGTGAAGCTGATCCTGGAGGGCGCCGAGGGGACCGAAGAGGTGCCGGGCGATCATGACCAACTCACCCAAGTGTTCACCAACCTGATCGAGAACGCGATCAAATATGGTGGGCGCGAGAAAGAGGTGCGAATCTGTCTGACCTCGCACACGGTCGAACCGACGATGCGCAGTTCGGCGATCCGGGTGGATGTTTCGGATCAGGGCGAGGGAATCGCCACCCAACATATTCCGCGCCTGACCGAGCGATTCTACCGGGTGGATTCGCACCGTTCGCGTGAAATGGGCGGCACCGGCCTTGGGTTGGCGATTGTGAAGCACATTCTGAACCGTCACCGCGGGCGGTTGCGGGTTGAAAGTCACACCGGGCAGGGCAGCTGTTTTTCTGTCATATTGCCCTATGAATAAGGGCCCGTGAGGGTGCTGAAGCGCCTGCATGATGGTCGCGGTATAGGTTAACGCGCTGTCACAATCCTTAATATCTTGTCACAATTCATCCGATGAAAGCCCGTTTTGCGGGCTTTTTTTACGGGAAAAGATGGTCAAATTCGTAAGATGTCTAGGAATTTAACCTCATCTGTCATGAAACCGTTACATTACTTTCACAAAAGCATTGCACCTGCCCCCTAAACCGCCCGTCGAGAGAGCAATACCGCTCTCGGACATAAGCAAATTCAGGAGCAACTCATGTCCTTTGTGAAACTGACCGCTTCCGCGATCGCGATCGCTGCCGTTTCGGCCACTGCCGCCTCTGCCCGTGACCAAGTGCAGGTTGCCGGTTCTTCGACCGTTCTGCCTTACGCCTCCATCGTCGCTGAAGCCTTCGGTGAAAACTTTGACTTCCCGACCCCGGTCGTGGAATCCGGTGGTTCCTCCGCTGGCCTCAAGCGCTTCTGCGAAGGTGTTGGCGAAAACACCATCGACGTGGCCAACGCATCCCGCGCCATCAAATCCTCTGAGATCGAAGCCTGTGCTGCCGCTGGCGTGACCGACATCATCGAAGTCCGCATCGGCTACGATGGCATCGTGTTCGCCTCGCAACTCGAAGGCCCGGCCTTCACCGCGTTCGAACCGGCTGACATCTTCAACGCTCTGGGCGCCAAAGTCCTGAAAGACGGCGAACTGGTCGACAACACCTACGCTCAGTGGTCCGAATTCAACGCCGATCTGCCGGCGGCTGACATCATGGCCTTCATCCCGGGCACCAAGCACGGCACCCGTGAAGTGTTCGAAGAAAAAGTTCTGATGGCAGGTTGTGAAGCCACCGGCGCTATGGAAGCCATGATCGCTTCCGGCATGTCCGAAGACGACGCAGAAGACGCATGTATGGCTGTCCGCACCGACGGTAAGTCTGTCGACATCGACGGCGACTACACCGAAACGCTCGCTTCCATCGACGCCAACCCGAACGGCATCGGCGTGTTCGGTCTCGCGTTCTACGAGAACAACACCGACAAGCTGAAAACCGCGACCATGTCCGGCGTTGAAGCCACCACCGAGACCATCGCCTCCGGCGATTACCCGGTTTCTCGCCCGCTCTACTTCTACGTGAAGAAAGCCCACATCGGCGTGATCCCGGGTCTGAAAGAATACGCTGAATTCTTCATCTCCGATGACATGGCTGGCACCGACGGCCCGCTCTCCGAGTACGGCCTCGTGTCCGACCCGGAACTGGCTGCGACGCAAGCTGCCGTGTCTGCTGAAGACACCATGCAATAAGCCTTACGGCTTGCATCAAATCGGGGCGGCGCGGAGTCTTTCGCGCCGCCTCTCTCGCCGGGAAAGCCTCCCGCGACTTTAAATTTCCAGCCTCCGGACCCTGATCTGATCACAGGTGTCCCGCAAAGGAGCGGCCCATGCCTCTGTTGTGGCTTTTCATTCTTGTTGTGGCCCTTGGCCTCATTGGTTTCATTCTGGGACGCACGCGCGCGCTCAAGGATGCAAATGGCGACATTCGCCTGCTGCATTCACTCCCGAATTATTACGGCTCCAACGTGCTTCTGGCAGTGCTGATCCCGGGCCTCGCGGCCATGCTGCTTTGGTTGATCCTTCAACCGATGGTGATCCAGGGCCAAGTGTCCTCGATGATCCCCGACACGGCCTACACCGACAAAGGCTCTCTGAACCTCGTAATGTCCGACGTGCGCCGCGTTGCCGAAGGTCTGGATATTGCCGTAGAGCAGGGCACGTTGACCCGCGAACAGGCCCGCGACATCCGCACGGAACTCACAGACATTCGCGCCCGTCTCGGCGCAGTCGGTGTGGCTCTTGGGTCGAATGTGGAAAGCTATGTCCTGAAGGCCGCGCAGAAATATCGCACGATGAATGCGGTGGGCAACTGGATGATGACCGTCGCCGTTCTGGGCGCGGCTCTGGCGGGTTTTGCCGTCTCCATGCTGCGCACCAACAAGGACATGCGCGCGCGCAACTCGGTCGAACGTGTCATTCAGGGTCTGTTGATCGGTGCGGCCTCCATCGCGATCCTGACGACGCTGGGCATCGTCTTGTCGCTGATCTTCAACACCATCGAGTTCTTCAAACTCTATCCGGCGCTGGATTTCTTCTTCGGCACCACTTGGTCGCCGTCCTTTGGCGGGGGCTCGGAGCTTGGCATTCTGCCGCTGTTCTGGGGCACCTTCTACGTCTCTATCATTGCGCTTTTGGTGGCCGTGCCCATCGGGCTTTTCGCCGCGATCTACCTGTCGGAATATGCCGGCCCGAAAGTGCGCGCGATTGCCAAACCGCTCTTGGAAGTCTTGGCTGGCATCCCGACCATCGTTTACGGTCTCTTCGCACTGTTGACGGTTGGCCCGATGCTGATGACGGTCTTCGGTGCAGACGGGGGCCTTGGCTGGATGCAGGGCGGTCGCTCTGTGATGACCGCAGGTCTGGTGATGGGGGTGATGCTCATTCCTTTCGTCTCCTCGCTGTCCGATGACATCATCAACGCAGTGCCGCAGGCGATGCGGGACGGCTCTCTGGGCCTCGGCGCTACCAAATCCGAAACCGTGCGTCAGGTTGTGCTCCCCGCTGCTTTGCCGGGCATCGTGGGCGCCATCCTCTTGGCCGCGTCGCGTGCCATCGGCGAGACCATGATCGTGGTGCTGGGGGCAGGGGCCGCGGCCAAGCTGAACCTCAACCCCTTCGAAGCCATGACCACCGTGACCACACGGATCGTGTCTCAGCTGACGGGTGACGCCGATTTCGCCTCCGCCGAAGCGCTTGTCGCCTTTGCCTTGGGCATGACGCTCTTCGTCATCACCCTTGTGCTCAACATCTTCGCGCTCGTGATCGTGCGCAAATACCGGGAGCAGTATGACTGATGTCCGATTTTACCGCTGATAACGGCCCCGCAAAGGGTGACGCCAAGTCGTCTCTGTTCCACGAGACCACGCGCACCAAACGCCGCAACGCCGCCGAGGCCCGGTTCAAAGCCTATGGCATCGCTGCCATCGCCACCGGCCTGTTTTTTCTGGTCGCTCTCTTGGTGGCCATTCTGGGCAACGGCTTGCCGGCCTTTAAACAGACCTTCGTCACCATTCCTGTGGAATTGACCGAGGCGAAGCTCGACAAGTCAGGCAATCGCAACCCGGAAGAACTCGCGAAGGTCTCGACCTTTGGCTACAAGCCGGTGGTCACCGACGCGCTGATTGCCGCACTCAAGGCCGAGGGCATCGAAATTCCCTTTGCGAAAGAGAAAGATGTCGAGGACATCCTGTCGGCCTCTGTCGCCGCTCAGGTGCGTGACACGGTTCTGGCGAACCCCGATCTGATCGGTGAGACGGTCGAGTTCCGCCTTCTGGCCTCGTCGCGTGTGGATGGTTATTTCAAAGGTCGCGTGACCCGCGACGCTCTGGCGCGTGACAAGAACCTCGACGCCGAACACCTCGATGTCGCGGACGCCATGGTTGCCGCCGGTCTGATGAAAACCACCTTTAACGCTGATTTCATTTTTGGCGCGGACGCCTCCGAGAGCCGTCCGGAACAAGCCGGGATCGGGGTTTCGATGGTGGGCTCTTTGTTCATGATGATCGTGGTGCTGGCGCTGGCGCTGCCGATCGGTGTGGCCGCTTCGATCTATCTCGAAGAATTCGCGCCGCAGAACAAATGGACCGATCTGATCGAGGTGAACATCTCGAACCTCGCGGCTGTGCCCTCCATCGTCTTTGGTATCCTTGGCCTTGCGGTCTTCATTCAAATCGCGCACCTGCCACAATCTGCGCCGCTCGTCGGCGGTCTGGTGCTGACACTGATGACCCTTCCGACGATCATCATCTCGACGCGCGCATCGCTCAAGGCGGTGCCGCCCTCAATCCGCGACGCGGCTTTGGGTGTGGGCGCCTCCAAGATGCAGTCGGTGTTCCACCATGTGTTGCCTCTGGCAATGCCGGGCATCCTGACGGGCACGATTATCGGTCTGGCACAGGCACTGGGCGAGACCGCGCCGCTTCTCTTGATCGGCATGGTGGGCTTTATCGCCTCCAACATGCCCGACGGGATCGCCTCTGGCTTTATCGACCCGAACTCCGCCATGCCGGCTCAGATTTACGAATGGGCAAAACGTGCCGATCCGGCCTATTATGAGCGTGCTTGGGGCGGGATCATCATCCTTCTTGTTTTCCTGATGACGATGAACATCATCGCCGTCCTCCTGCGCCGCCGCTTTGAGCGTCGTTGGTAAGAGCTGAGGTTAGACCTATGAACGATATGCGAATTGTGAGAAAAGACGTGGACATGAACGACACCAAAATCTCCGCCAAAAAAGTGCAGGTTTTCTACGGCGAAACCCATGCCATCAAGGACGTGGATGTCGAGATCAAGGACAAGACCGTCACTGCCTTTATTGGTCCGTCGGGCTGTGGCAAGTCGACTTTCCTGCGCTGTCTGAACCGCATGAACGACACGATTGATATCTGCCGCGTCGAGGGGAACATCCTCCTGGATGGCGAAGACATCTACGACAAACGCGTCGATCCGGTGCAACTGCGCGCCAAAGTCGGTATGGTGTTCCAGCGTCCGAACCCGTTCCCGAAGTCGATCTACGACAACATCGCTTATGGACCCCGTATCCACGGTCTGGCGAAAAACAAAGCCGATCTGGACGAGATCGTTGAAAAAGCGCTTCGCCGTGGTGCGATCTGGGACGAGGTCAAAGACCGTCTCGACGCGCCGGGCACCGGTTTGTCCGGCGGTCAGCAACAGCGTCTCTGCATCGCCCGCGCCGTGGCGACCGAGCCGGAAGTTCTGTTGATGGACGAGCCGTGCTCTGCGCTCGACCCGATTGCGACGCTTCAGGTCGAGGAACTGATTGACGAACTGCGCGAGAATTTCTCCGTCGTCATTGTGACTCACTCGATGCAACAGGCCGCCCGTGTCAGCCAAAAAACCGCATTTTTCCACCTCGGCAACCTGGTGGAATATGGCGATACGGAACAGATTTTCACCAACCCGCATGATGAGCGCACCGAGAGCTACATCACCGGTCGGATTGGGTAAGGAGCAAATTGATGCATAACGATAGCAAACATATCGCCTCGGCGTTTGACCGTGATCTCGAAGCCATTCAGGCGATGATCATGAAAATGGGCGGTCTGGTTGAGGCCGCCATCAAGGACGCCGCTCAAGCGCTCGAAGAGCGTGACGTCGAGCTGGCCGAAAAGGTGCGCAGCTCCGACAAGGCCATCGATCAGCTCGAGGAAAGCGTCAACGAAGAGGCCGCGCGCCTCATCGCGCTGCGCTCTCCGACCGCCTCCGATCTGCGGACGGTTCTGACCGTGATGAAGATCTCCACCAACCTCGAACGCTGTGGCGACTATGCGAAGAACCTGGCGAAACGCACGGGTGTTCTGGTCAACATGTCGCCGATCGAGGGCGCCGCGCCGTCGATCCGTCGTATGGCGCGTGAGGTTGAGGAAATGCTGCGTCTGGCGCTCGATGCCTATATCCAGCGCGACACAGGCCTCGCCAATGAGGTGCGTCACCGCGATCTCGACGTCGATCAGATGTACAATGCGCTGTTCCGCGAATTCCTGACCTATATGATGGAAGACCCGCGCAACATCACCGCCTGTATGCACCTGCATTTCATCGCCAAAAACATTGAGCGCATGGGCGATCACGCCACTTCGATTGCCGAGCAGGTGATCTACCTGACCACCGGCGAGATGCCCGAAGATGCGCGTCCGAAAGGCGATGTCACCTCGCAAACCGCTCTGGGCGCTGAGGAAGTCTGATGTCTGCCGACCAACCCCGTGTACTCGTGGTGGAGGATGAGCCTGCTCAGCGGGAAGTCCTCGCCTACAATCTCGAAGCTGAAGGTTTTGCGGTGTCGAAGGCGGAAAACGGCGATGATGCGCTGTTGTATGTCGACGAAGACAGCCCGGACATCATCGTCCTCGACTGGATGTTGCCGGGCGTCTCCGGCATCGAGATTTGTCGTCGCCTCAAAACCCGGCCTGACACGCGCGAGATTCCGATCATCATGCTCTCGGCCCGTTCCGAAGAGGTGGATCGGGTGCGCGGTCTTGAAACCGGCGCGGATGACTATGTGGTGAAGCCCTATTCCGTGATCGAACTGATGGCTCGCGTCCGCACCCAACTGCGCCGCGTGCGTCCGGCCTCGACGGGGCAAGTGCTTGAATTCGAAGATATTCGTTTGGACTCGGAGACCCATCGCGTCACTCGTGGTGATGATGCGCTGAAACTCGGTCCGACGGAATTCCGCCTGCTGTCCACCTTCATGGAAAAGCCGGGGCGTGTTTGGTCGCGCGAACAGTTACTGGATCGTGTTTGGGGCCGCGACATCTATGTCGACACCCGCACGGTGGATGTGCACATTGGTCGGCTGCGCAAAGCACTTTGTCAGCATGGTGGCCAGGATCCCGTCCGCACCGTGCGCGGCGCGGGTTACGCTTTGGGCTAACGAGCTTCGATCCAGAAGATCAGAAAATGCGCCAAGTCCGATGGGCTTCGGCGCATTTTTACATTTCCGACATGAAGAGGCGCGCCACGGCTTGCCGAACTCTTGGAATATATGCTCAAATCATTTGAGCAAATTCTCAGAGGCCCAAATGTCAGAAATCTTCACCAAGGAACCGGCGCATATGCGGACCTACCGCGGGATCAGGGATCTGATCCTGTCGGGCGATCTGGTGCCGGGGGAGCCGGTGACGATTCAGGGTCTCACGGATCGGTTGAATGCCGGCATGACACCGGTGCGCGAGGCGATCCGGCGCCTCACCTCAGAAGGCGCTTTGGTGTTTCATGGCAACCGCCGGGTGACGGTTCCGGTGCTGAGCCTTTCGGAAGTGGACGAGTTGATCTTTGCCCGTCTGGCTCTTGAGCCTGAGCTCGCGAAGCGCGGCGCTGAACAGATGGGAGAGGCAGAGATTGCCGCGCTCACAATGGTGGACGGCGAGATCGACGAGGCCATGCGGAAGGGCGACATGCGCGGCTACATGATCCACAACCATCGGTTCCACATGATGCTTTACCGCGCAGCGCGCACTGAGGTCATCGGCCCCATCGTCGACACGCTATGGCTGCGGTCCGGTCCGGCGCTTCGGGTGATGTGCACACGGTTCGGGTCACAGAACCTGCCGGACATGCACCAAATCGCGATCGATGCCCTGCGCAACGGCGATGGCGACGGCGTGGCAGAGGCCATTCGTCGCGACATCCTTCAGGGCATGGAAAATATCCGCGCCATCGTCGCCGAAAGCGCGGAAGACGCGTAAACTTAGACAGATATGGCCTTGATTTCGCAGAAATCTTCGATGCCGTATTCTCCGCCTTCGCGACCATTTCCGGAAAGCTTGTAACCTCCGAACGGCGAGCCGTAGGAAATATCAGACCCGTTCAAATGCACCATGCCTGCGCGAATGTCTCGTGCCATGGCGAGACCGCGCGCTTTGCTCTCTTCGGACGCGCCGGTCTGGATATAGGCAGCGAGGCCGTAGGGCGTGTCATTGGCAATCTCGACGGCTTGCGCATCGTCTTGGTAGGAGATCATCGCCAGAACCGGACCAAAGACCTCTTCCTGTGCGATGCGCATATCGTTGGTCACGTCGCCAAACACGGTCGGGCGCACGAAATAGCCGCGATTGAACCCTTCGGGGCGACCAAGACCGCCAGCAACAAGTCGCGCGCCATCTTCGATCCCAACCTGAATGAGACTCTGCACCCGGTCATATTGCATCTGCGACACAAGCGGGCCGATGTGGTTGCCGGTCTGGGAGGGCAGGCCGACCTCGGTCGCCTCGGCCACTTCCTTGGCGATCTCCATTGCGGTCTCGTAATGACTTTCCGGGATCAGCATTCGCGTCGGGGCGTTGCAGGATTGGCCGGTGTTTTGGAAACAATGGCGCACGCCGCGTTTCACCGCCTCTTCGAAATCGCAATCGTCCAGCAACACGTTCGGAGATTTGCCGCCCAACTCGAGCGTCACACGTTTGACCGTGGGTGCTGCGGCTTTGGAAATCTCGACACCCGCGCGGGTAGAGCCGGTGAAGGAGACCATGGCGATATCGGGATGTGCGGAGATCGCAGCACCCACGCCCGGGCCGTCGCCATTCACGAGGTTGAATACGCCCTTCGGCACGCCCGCCTCATGTAGAATCTCGGCATATAAAAGCGCGTTCATCGGAGTGAGTTCCGAGGGTTTCAGCACCATCGTGCAGCCAGCAGCCAGCGCGGGTATGACCTTCAAAGCGATCTGGTTGATCGGCCAGTTCCACGGCGTGATGAAACCGCAAACCCCGATGGCCTCGTGCACGATCAGATCGCCGGGACCGTTGGGGTATTCGAACTCGAACTCTTCCAGCGCTTTTACAACACCGTCGAGATGCCCGATGCCTACGGCGGCCTGCGCTCGGTCCGACAGAGAAATCGGCGCGCCCATTTCTTCGGTGATGAGGGCGGACATTTCGTCGTAGCGTCTTTGATAGACCTCGCGGATCGAGGCCAGAAGATCGAGGCGCTCAGCCTTTGTCGTGCGCGAAAACGACGGGAAGGCGGCTTTGGCGGCCGCCACGGCGGCGTCCACATCTGCCAATGCGCCCATCGCGACCTCGGCAAAGACCTCTTCAGTCGCCGGATTGATCACGTCCATCATCGTGTCGCCGAGCGGCTTAACCCACGCGCCGTTGATAT
Organism: Celeribacter sp. PS-C1; assembly: GCF_019429625.1. GTDB lineage: Bacteria > Pseudomonadota > Alphaproteobacteria > Rhodobacterales > Rhodobacteraceae > Celeribacter. The sequence continues at coordinate 163,053 of NZ_JAHXRW010000003.1, read as the reverse complement.
AGAACCGGTCGGTTTTCAATTCCGTCATGCCTCTTATCCTTTTGAAACTTATAGTTTGTCGCGCAAAGCATACCACGTCATCGCAAGCGCCAGAAGTGGCGTCCGAAGTCTCGGCCCGCCGGGAAAGCGCGGGCATGGCAGCGATTGTATGAGATCGAAACGCGAGGCGTGGCCTTCGACGGCCTCCGCCGCGATTTGCCCGGCAAGCGTGGCCAAAGCAACGCCCTGACCGGAGAAGCCCGCGATGGAGATGGCGTTCGGCCCGAGACGCGCAAAATGCGGCAAGCGGGACATGGTGATGCCCAAAGTGCCGCCCCAGGCGTAGTCGAGTTTGGCGTCTTTCAACTCCGGGTAGACGCCCAGCATCGGCCCGCGCACCTTGGCGCGCAGGTCGCTAGGGAACTTATAGCCGTAACTCTCGCCGCCGCCGAAAATCATCCGGTTGTCCGGCGACATGCGGTAGTAATTGATCACAAACCGGCTGTCCGCCACGGCATAACGGTTCGGGATCAGACGCGCGGCGAGATCAGAGGGCAGGGGCTCTGTCACCGCGATGAAATTGTTGATCGGCATTACGTGATGCGCGACGTCGTGGTCGAGATTGTTGTGGTAGCCATTGAGCGCGAGGATCAGGTGATCGGCCTCGATCACGGCTTGATCGGTGTGGACGCGCGGTTTGCCCTCGGTCTCAACGCGCGTGACCCGCGACAGCTCATGAATGCGCACGCCAGCGGCCTCGGCCAGACGCGCGATCGCGAAGGCGTAGCGCAGCGGGTGCAGGTGACCGGAGCCCATGTCGAGCGTGCCGGAGTAATAGTCCTCTGAGCCGGTCTCGTGACGCACCGCGTCGCGGTCGAGGTAGCGGATTTTTTCGTAACCGTAGACCCTGTGCATGTGGTCCACATGCTTTTGCGAATGATCGGAAAACCGCGCGCGATGGTTGGCGTGGATCACACCATCGCGCCAGTCGCAGTCATCACCACTCTCGGCGAGGATCGTCTTGACCAGATCAACGGCTTCTGCGCCCAGATCCCAGAGCATCCGCGCGTCATCCATGCTAACATGGGTTTCCAGCTCGTCCTGTTCGAGCCGTTGCCCCATCGACACCTGACCACCGTTGCGCCCCGAGGCGCCAGAGCCCACACGCGAGGCCTCCAACAGCACCACGTCAAGGCCGCGGCGCGCCATATGAAGCGCCGCCGACAGGCCCGCGTAGCCTCCGCCGATGACACAGACGTCCGCCTTGAGCGTGCCAGTGGCAGTCGGGTAGGGGCCGGGCGCCTCAGCTGTGGCGGCATACCATGAGGAGGCGTGTTCGCCGGGCCGGTCGTTGATGGTCAGGATGTCCATGAGATCAGACGTTTAGCCCCTCCGCCTCGATCCGCTCAAGCGCCTCGTCCAGAGACTTGCGGGCGCGTTCAATCAGGATGTCGACCTCTGCTTTGGTGATGGTCAGCGGCGGGGAGATGATCATACGATCCCCGACATGGCGCATCACCAGATTGTTGGCAAAGCAGCGCTCGCGACAGATATAGCCGACGGTGCCGCCGGGGGCCTTAAACTTGGCGCGCGTGGCCTTGTTCGGCGTCAAGGCGATTGAGCCCATGAGGCCGACGATCTTGGCCTCGCCAACCATAGGATGATCGACCAGAGCCTCCCATTTTTCCTTGAGATAGGGTGCGATCTCTTTGCTGGCATGCTCTACGATGCCTTCTTCTTCGAGCAAGCGGATGTTCTCCAGAGCCACAGCGCAGGCCACCGGATGGCCCGCGTAGGTGTAGCCGTGAGCAAATTCGCTGCCGTTGATGACAGAGGCGATTTCGTCGGACACGATGGAGGCGCCGAGAGGAATGTAGCCGGAGGTGATGCCCTTGGCACAGGTCATGATGTCGGGCGTGATGCCCATGGTTTCAGACCCGAACCAATTGCCGGTGCGGCCAAAGCCGGTGATAACCTCGTCGACAATCAAGAGGATGCCGTATTTCTCGATGATGCGGTTAATTTCCGGCCAATAGGTCTCCGGCGGCACAATCACGCCACCGGCGCCTTGCACCGGCTCCGCGATAAAGGCGGCGACAGTTTCGGGGCCAAGTTCGAGGATTTTCGCCTCAAGTTCCTGCGCGCGTTTTAGGCCGAACTCTTCGGCGCTCAGATCGCCGCCTTCGGACCACCAATCGGGCTGGTCGATGTGATGAATGCCGGGGATGGGCAGGCCACCTTGGGCGTGAATGCCCTTCATCCCGCCAAGGGAACCACCGCCCATGGTCGAGCCATGATAGCCATTCCAGCGCGAGATCACGTTGAAGCGTTCCGGCTGGCCTTTCAGCTCCCAGTAATGCCGCACCATACGCAGGTTGGTGTCGTTGGAATCCGAACCCGAGCCGTTGAAGAAGACGTGGTTCAAATCGCCCGGCGCGATCTCGGCGAGTTTCTTCGCCAGCATGATTGCGGGCACGTGAGAGGTCTGGAAAAACGTATTATAGTAGGGCAGTTGCTTCATCTGGCGTGCGGCCACATCGGCCAGTTCCTCGCGCCCGTAGCCAACATTCACACACCACAGACCGGCCATAGCGTCGAGAATCTCTTCGCCCTCGCTGTCGGTCAGCCAGACGCCCTTTGCCTTGGTAATGATCCGGGCACCTTTTTTCGCCAACTCATTGCCGTCGGTAAACGGATGCATGTGGTGGGCTGCGTCGAGAGCCTGAAGCTCTGCAGTGGGCAAGTGATTGTCGCTCATGCGTCTGATCCTTTCTCGACCATGAAAACCTCTACGGCACAAAGTGAAAGTTGTGCCTTCAGACGATCCGGTCGAGGTCTTTAGGGTGGACGGGCGGTTTCGCCCGAAAATCTACCACCGAGAAATATGATCAAATTATTTTACGGTCAAGGGATCTGCGGTGAATGCGTCTCGGAGAAGACGGCTCTGCATATTTTCGAAGCAACGAGAGCGCTCCGTCGGACGTCTGGAGGTATTGGAAGAAAATTCGTGCGTATTGCAGTCGACATGTATCGGCAAATCCACGGCCGCGCTGAGAGGGCCTCCAGATCAACGTTTACAGGACGTCAGGGGCAGATGCGTGCAAGAGGCCGCTTGGGCATTTCAGCTCGTGCGCATATCTTATAATCTGTATTATGTATAATCTTTGGTATGCACAAACATGAAAATATGCGTCTGACCCTTTGTTTTGTCGCGCTTTTAAAAACTTGGAGGCGTTGAGGCGCTGACCACCTCACTCGGTTCTGGCCCGATCTGTCGAAAGCGATGTGGTGTGCGGCTCTCGAAATAATACGCGTCTCCTGGGCCAAGGATCTTGCGTTGCTCGCCTACGGTGACCTCGATGCGCCCAGAGATCACGATTCCGGCTTCTTCGCCTTCGTGACCATACATCACGCGTCCCGTGTCGGCGCCGATCTCATAGCGCTCGCGCAGCATCATCAAGGCTCGCCCAAAGAGCGACTTGCCGACCTGTTTCAGCGAGAGCTTGCCTTTGCCGATCTCTGTGAGCTCCTCGGCGGCGTAAAACACCTGTTGTTCGGTCACCGGCTCAAAGGCAAAGAACTCCGACAGGCTGATCGGAACGCCCGCGAGGATCTTATGAAGCGCGCCGACGGATGGGTTCATCTTGCCGGATTCAATGAGAGAAATTGTCGAGTTCGGAATGCCGACTCTCTTGGCCAAAGCGCGCTGAGAATGCCCGGCGCGTTCCCGCACAGCGCGTAGCCTTTGACCCAGGGCCAAATCATCGAAGTCATCCTTTGGAGTGTTTGATCCGTTCATTATTCACCAAACCCTAGATATTTTTTGCATAATTATAATGCATTACGAAGAATAAGAAACAGAGTTTTTAAAGATCGGGAAACCGCGTAGCGTCACATCAATCACGAACTGCACTCTCGCACTTCATCTAACAGGATAGCAAAAATGACCAACGCAGATCTCGCCGCCCGCCGCGTAGACGCCATGGCCCGTGGCGTCGGCGTCATGACCGACCACTTCATCACCCGCGCCGAAAATGCCGAAGTATGGGACGAAGACGGCAATCGCTTGATCGACTTCGCCGCAGGTATCGCCGTGGTCAATACCGGCCACCGCCACCCGAAAGTCATGGCCGCTGTCAAAGCCCAACTCGACGGTTTCACCCACACCTGCCATCAGGTTTTGCCCTATGCGCCCTATGTGACGCTGGCCGAACGGTTGAACGCCAAGGTTCCGGGCGCCTTTGACAAAAAAACCGTCTTTGTCACAACCGGCGCAGAAGCTGTTGAAAACGCAGTGAAATGTGCTCGCGCCTATACTGGGCGCCCGGCGGTGATCGCCTTTGGTGGCGGCTTTCATGGCCGGACCTTCATGGGCATGTCCCTGACCGGCAAAGTGGTGCCTTACAAGGTCGGCTTCGGCGCTATGATGCCCGATGTGTTCCACGTCCCCTACCCCTGCGCGCTGCATGGTGTCTCCGTCGACGACAGCTTTGCCGCCTTGGATGCGCTGTTCAAAGCCGATGTCGATCCGGCCCGCGTTGCGGCCGTGATTTTCGAACCTGTGCAAGGCGAAGGCGGTTTCTACCCGGCGCCTGCCGAATTCGTCACCCGCCTGCGCGCACTCTGCGACGCCCACGGCATGGTGATGATCGCCGATGAGGTGCAAACCGGCTTTGGCCGCACCGGCAAACTCTTTGCCATGGAACATTACGACGTGGCCGCCGACATCACCACCATGGCCAAAGGTCTGGGTGGCGGTCTGCCGATCTCTGCGGTCACCGGCAAGGCCGAGATCATGGACGCGGCGGCCCCGGGCGGTCTGGGCGGCACCTATGGCGGCAACCCTCTGGGGATTGCTGCGGGCAACGCCGTTCTGGACGTGATCGAAGAGGAAGGTCTGTGTGCGCGCGCCGAGGAATTTGGCAACAAACTCAAAGCGGTGTTGAGCAATATTCAATCGACCACGCCCGAACTTGCCGACATTCGTGGCCCCGGTTTCATGGTCGCCGCCGAGTTCATGACCGCGGACGGTAAACCCAACGCCGAACTGACCGGCAAAATCCGCGTCGAGGCGCTCAAGCGCGGTCTCGTGCTTTTGACTTGCGGCGTTTATGGCAATGTGATCCGGTTCCTCGCGCCTCTGACCATCGACGAGCCGGTGTTCGATGAGGCAATGAACATTCTGAAAGATGCGGTGAAAGCCGCGCGGGAGAGCTAATATGCGGGCTTTGAACGATCCCAGCCTGATGGAAACACGCGCCTATGTGAATGGCGTTTGGGTTGAGGGGAAAAAGACATTTCCGGTGGAGAATCCGGCCACGGGCGAAGTGATCGCCCATGTCGCCGACCTCAGCGCCGAAGATGTCGCCATGGCGATTGATGCGGCCTATGTGGCGCAGCGCGCCTGGGCGCGCGCGGATGTCAAAACCCGCGCGAACACCCTGCGCAAACTCTTTGATCTCATGGTTGAAAATGCCGATGATCTGGCGACCATCCTGACCGCTGAAATGGGAAAACCCTGGGCTGAGGCACGCGGGGAAATCCTCTATGGTGCGTCCTACATCGAATGGTTCGCGGAAGAGGCCAAGCGCATCTACGGCGACGTGATCCCCGGTCCTCAAAACGACAAGCGGATGGTGATCGTCAAGCAAGCCGTGGGTGTTGTGGGCGCGATTACGCCGTGGAACTTCCCCAACGCCATGCTGGCGCGCAAGATGGCCCCTGCCCTTGCCGTTGGCTGTTCCATGGTGGCGCGGCCTTCCGAATTCACGCCCTTGTCCGCGCTGGCTCTGGCGGTTCTGGCCGAACGTGCGGGCATTCCGGCGGGTGTCTTTAACGTGCTCACGGGTCTTGATGCCGCTGGGATGGGCGTTGAGATGTGCGCCAACCCGAAAGTGGCCAAGATCACCTTTACCGGCTCGACCCGCGTGGGCAAAATCCTGCTCTCGCAGGGCGCCGAGACGGTTAAGAAAATGTCGATGGAACTGGGCGGCAACGCGCCGTTTATCGTCTTTGACGACGCCGATGTGGATGCCGCTGTCGAAGGCGCCATGCTCGCCAAATTCCGCAACAACGGCCAAACCTGTGTCTGCGCCAACCGGATTTACGTGCAGGCGGGCGTTTACGATGCGTTCTCTGAAAAACTCGCCACGGCTTTGGGGTCGCTCAAATTGGGCGATGGCTTTGCTGAGGGCGTCAACACCGGCCCGCTGATCAACGCAGCTGCCGTGGCCAAGGTCGAGGATCACATCAAGGATGCGGTCGAAAAAGGCGCCGAAGTCGTTGTCGGCGGCAATCGGTCCAACCTCGGGCAGACCTTCTTTGAGCCGACCGTGCTCAAGGGCGTGACGCAAGCCATGAAAGTCGCCACGGAAGAAACCTTTGGCCCTCTGGCGCCGCTGGTGAAATTCGACACCGAAGACGAGGCGCTGGAGTTTGCCAATGCCACAGAATTCGGGTTGGCGTCGTACTTCTACACCAACGATCTGAAACGCGCATGGCGTGTGGGCGAAGCCTTGGAAACCGGGATGGTCGGCATCAACACCGGCGCGATCTCGACGGAAATGGCGCCTTTTGGCGGGGTCAAACAGTCCGGCATGGGCCGCGAAGGCTCGAAATACGGCTGCGACGACTATCTGGAGATCAAGAACCTCTGCTTCGGCGGGTTGAACTGATCCATGAGGGCGGCCTTAGCCGCCCTTTTTTCAATTTAGGGAGGGTTTTATGTCCAACAGTCACGGATTTTTGGCTGACGTCACCAGTATGTTCAACGATGCGGCCGAGATTTTGGCACTCGAAGAAGGCCTCGCCGAAAAAATCGCGGTCTGCAACACGACGCTGACGACCCGCTTCGGCGTGCGGCTCAGAGGTAAAATGTACACCTTCGAAGGCTGGCGCTCGGTGCATTCCAACCATCCAAGCCCCGCCAAGGGCGGCATTCGATTTGCGCCCTACGCCAACCATGAAGAGGTTGAGGCGCTCGCCGCGCTCATGTCCTACAAATGTGCGTTGATGGACCTGCCGTTCGGCGGCTCAAAAGGCGCGCTCAAGGTCGACCCAACGGAATGGGCCCCGCATGAGATGGAACGCATCACCCGCCGCTTTGCCCAGGAGCTGGCGCGGCACGAATTCCTCAGCCCCTCACAGAACGTCCCTGCCCCGGATGTCGGCACCAATGAGACGACGATGATTTGGATTGCCGATGAATACCGGCGGATGAAATCCCATGACATCAACGCAAGCGCCTGTGTAACGGGCAAACCCTTGGCCATGGGTGGTATCGAAGGCCGGATTGAGGCCACGGGGCGCGGGGTGCAATATGCGATCGAAGCCTTTTTCCAGACGCCTGAGGATGTGGCCAAGATCGGCCTTGATGAAAGCCTTGAGGGCCGAACCGTCGTTGTGCAAGGGCTCGGAAATGTCGGCTACCACGCCGCGAAATTCCTCAGCGAGGACAGCGGCTGTAAGATCATCGCCGTGGTGGAGCGTGATGGCTCTATCCGCAATCCCGACGGCCTCGACATCGAGGCGCTGCGCAAACATATGACCGACACGGGCGGCATCAGCGGCTTTGAGGGCGGCGAATTTGACAGCGGCTCGGCCTTGAGTGACGCCTGTGACATTCTCATTCCGGCGGCTTTGGAAAGTGCGATCCACGACGGAAATGCCCATGAAATCAAGGCAAAGCTGATCGTCGAGGCTGCGAACGGCCCAGTGACCTATGCCGCCAACACCATCCTGCGCGAACGCGGCGTGGTCATCATACCCGATCTCTACGCCAATGCCGGCGGCGTCACGGTCAGCTATTTCGAATGGGTCAAAAACCTGACCCATATTCCCTTTGGCCTGATGGAACGCCGTCGCGACGAGCAAGGTAGCCGCATGCTGGCCCGCCAGATCGAAAACATGACAGGCTGTCATTTCCCGGCGGAGAGTGCCGAGCCCTTCCTGTCGGGCGCGCGTGAGATTGATTTGGTGCGCTCTGGGTTGGACGAGAAAATGCGCTCGGCCTACGGCGAAATGTCCCGGCTGTGGAACAGCAGCGATGACATTCCTGATCTGCGCACCGCCGCCTACATCATTGCTGTCAAACGCATCGCGGAGATCTACCGCGCGCTTGGGATTGGCTGAGCTTGGAAAACGGGCAAGGCTTAACCCTTTGCCCGTTCCACCATCCCAAAGAGATCGCGCGGATCGTCCGGATCGGCTAGCATATCAAGAGGTTCGGCGAAATCCGTGCCCGCCACCTTGTCATGCACAAAGCGCAGTGCGGAGAAATCTTCGATCGCAAATCCCACACTATCGAACAGTGTGATCTGCGTCTCATCCCGCCGTCCCGGCACTTCACCACGCATCACTTGCCAAAGTTCGGTGACCGGATGGTCTTCGGCGAGTTGTTGAATCTCGCCCTCGATGCGGGTTTGCTCCGGATACTCCACGAAAATATCGGCACGCAAAAGGATGTCTTTGTGCAGTTCGGTCTTGCCCGGACAATCGCCGCCGATGGCGTTGATGTGCTGGCCGCGTCCAATCATGTTGTCGGTCAGGATCGTTGCATATTGCTTGTCGGCGGTGCAGGTGGTGACGATCTGCGCCCCTTCGACCGCCTCCTGAGCGGAGGAACAGGTTGTGATGTCAAAGCCTTGCGCCGTGAGGTTGCGTTTGGCCTTTTCCGTCGCAGCCGGATCGACGTCATAAAGGCGCAGTGTGTTGATACCGCAGAGCGCCCGGAACGCCAGTGCCTGAAACTCGCATTGCGCGCCATTGCCGATCATCGCCATGACCTCGGCCCCTTTCGACGCGAGATATTTGCCGACGAGCGCAGAGGTCGCCGCTGTTCTGAGCGCGGTCAGCACCGTCATTTCCGTCAATAACACCGGATAGCCATTTGAAACGGATGACAAAACACCAAAGGCGGTCACCGTCTGATAGCCCTCTTTCATGTTCTTCGGATGGCCGTTCACATACTTGAAGCCATATAGCTCGGCATCCGCCGTCGGCATCAGCTCAATCACACCCTCATGCGAATGCGAGGCGACGCGCGGCGTTTTGTCGAACTCCGGCCAGCGTTTGAAATCCTCTTCGATGTAGCCCGCGAGTTCGGTCATGAAGGCTTCTGCCCCCATGGAATTCACCAACCGCATCATGTTGTGAACAGATACGAAGGGCACGAAAGCCAATTTTGAGGGTGCGAGAGGCGAAAGGTCCATCATCCGAAACTCCGGGTCATACGGTCAAGCACGCGGCGGCCAAAGAGGCTGGCCGTCAGGTCGCAGAGCAGTTTCGCTGTGCGACCGCGTTCATCGAGGAAAGGGTTCAATTCAACAAGATCAAGCGAGCCGACAAGCCCGCTGTCGCAGAGTGTTTCCATAATCAGATGCGCTTCGCGGAACGTGGCCCCTCCTGGAACGGTGGTGCCAACGGCAGGTGCGATCCCGGGATCGAGGAAATCGACATCGAAACTGACGTGCAAACGTCCGTTGGCGGCCTTCACCCGCTCCAAAAACGCCCGAAGCGGTGCCAGAACGCCGGTTTCATCGAGTGCGCGCATGTCATGGACTTCCATGTTCAGATCCTTGATCCGTGCATGTTCTGCCGGGTCGACGGAGCGAATGCCCATGAAGCAAATATGTGCCGGATCGACGGTCTGCGAGAGCGCAGGATAGGCGTCGCACTCACCTTGTCCGGTAAAGTAAGCCACCGGCGTGCCGTGCAGGTTGCCGCTTTCCGTGGTCGCCAGCGTGTGCAAATCCGGGTGTGCATCAAGCCAGAGAACAAAAAGCGGACGGCCTTCTTCCGCGGCGACGCGCGCAACACCGGGCACAGTGCCCGCAGACATGGAATGATCGCCACCCATGAAGATCGGCAAATCGCTGTTCCGCGCCGCCTCATAGGCCATGGGTTCCAGCGCTTCAATCCACGCGCGGGTTTCCGAGAGATTGTGCACCGCAGGATTGTCGTGCGGAGTCTCGGCTTGCTGCGCAATTTGGACATCTCCAAGATCGGTGAGATCCCAGCCGAGGCTTGTGAGCGTTTCCATGAGCCCTGCCGTGCGCAGGCTTGCGGGGCCCATGAGGCAGCCGCGCTGAGACGCGCCGGTCTCAATCGGTGCGCCAAGGATGTGGCAGGATTTGCGCATGTGAATGAATCCCTCAAAAAAAGATGTGCGTTGCGTCGATTATGCACCGCTTTGGGAGGCTTTCATGCTTTTAAATTGCGCATTTCGATCTTAAATTTGAGCAAAATGATAAGCCCAGTGAACAAAGTGATGGGGTCTATATGTCCAACGCCGATTTGAGCCGAAGCGACCACGCCATCCTCGCCGCCTTGCGCGACAACGCCCGCATGTCGATCACCGAGTTGGCGCAGCATACCGGGTTGTCACGCAACACGGCAAAAGCGCGGCTTGATGCCTTGGTGGCTGAGGGCAGAATCAGACGCTTTACCATTGAGACTGATGTGGATGTTGAAGGCGAGGTGCGCGCCATCACCTTGGTCGCGCTGCAGGGTAAAATGTCGCGGCAGGTGATCCGAGCGCTCAGTCGTATTCCGGGTGTCAGCACCGTTTATGCGACCAACGGGGCCTGGGATCTCGTGGCGGATATTCGCACCGACAGTCTGGTGCATTTTGACCGAATTCTTAGGGAAATTCGGGAGGTTCCGGGCGTCGTGAACTCGGAAAGCTGTCTTCTCTTGGCCCATGTTGTGGGGTAAAAGCTGTGCATCGAAAGGCCGACGAGATGGCATCCTCTGCAAAAACGCGCCGGCCCGTTGACCCACGGGACATCTTGCGTTGCCGAGGCGTTCTTTCTACGGTCGGGCCATGGGGGACACGCACCTGAAAGACCACGTTCACACTATTCTTTATGCCTCGACCGTTGCCGAGGTATGGGACTGTCTGCTCTCTCGATTGATGGAACTCGGCTTTCATCACGCCCTTTATGGGTTTACCAGATTTCACACGTCCTCCGGCTTTGGTGATGACAAGGATCATCTGTTTCTCACCAATTTCGGTTCGGACTACATGCAGGGGTATTTTCTCGACGGGCGCTACCGTCATGCCCCTATGGTGCGTTGGTCCGTCGAGAATACCGGTGCCTGTCCGTGGAGCTGGATCAAGGACAATATCGACAGCTTCAACGATCAAGAGCGTGAGGTTGTGGCCTTCAACCAATCCTTGGGGGTGACCAGTGGCTACACCATCGCCTTCCCGCATTCTTTGAAACGCGCAAAGGGCGCGATTGGCATGTGCCTTGAACCGCATGTGGGAACGCAAGAAGAGGCTGATGATATCTGGGCCCGTCATGGCGATGAGTTGGAGCTCATCTGTGGTGTGGCGCATCTCAAATTGATCAGCCTGCCCCTTCCGAAACGTATTCTGACCAAGCGTCAGCGTGAAGTCTTGGAATGGATCGGCGATGGCAAGACGGTCGCCGACACGGCTCAGATCATGGGGCTGAACAAGGCCACGGTGGAAAAGCATTTGCGGCTCGCGCGCGAGTCTCTGAGTGTGGACACGACGGCGCAGGCCGTGTTGAAGGCCTCGATGCATAATCAGATTTTCACGTTCTAATCGGTTTAGCCGCTTAAGAGGATGTTGCTGTGAACGGGATGATTATCTCGCAACCGAAGGATGATCGCATCTTTTACCTGTGAGTAAAAGGTAAGGATGTCCGTAGTTGCACAACTATGAATATAAAGAGAAATTGACCCTGTTCCGGCTTTCTAAGGCTTGGCCTTTGGGACTGGGGTGGCGGGATCGCCAGGGTCATTCGGCTTACCGACACTTCATGAGGACCGCGGGTTTATATTCGGCTTTGCGGTCCTTCACTTTTCCTCAGATAACTCATCCCCACCGCAGAAACAGAGCGTCAGACTTCTGTCTGGAATGAAAAAAGGGCCGCCCGAAGGCAGCCCTTTCGATGTCGTCAGAGATGACTGAGATCAGCCCTGCATCGCTTTCGCGACTTCAGCAGCAAAATCTTCGGTCTCTTTCTCGATGCCTTCGCCAACTTCGAGGCGCACGAAACCGGTGATTTCAGCACCTGCTTCTTTCGCGGCTTTCTCGACGGTCAGATCCGGGTTCACAACAAAAGCCTGACCAAGCAGGGTGGATTCGGCGATGAATTTCGCCATCCTGCCTTTGATCATGTTCTCGATGATGTTTTCCGGCTTGCCGGATTCGCGAGCGATGTCGATCTGGATTTGCTTTTCCTTCTCAACCACAGCCGGGTCGAGATCGGCTTCGCCGAGGCCCTGCGGGTTGGCAGCCGCGATGTGCATCGCAACCTGCTTGCCAAAGGCTTCGTCGCCGCCTTTGAGACCGACGAGCACACCGATTTTGCCGAGGCCGTCAGCGGCTGCGTTGTGGACATAGGTCACAACGGTTTCAGCTTCGATTTTCGCCATGCGACGCACGGACATGTTTTCGCCGATGGTGGCGATTTTGTCCGTGATCAGCTCGGAGACCGGTTTGCCGTTCACGTCAGCGGATTTCAGAGCTTCGACGTCGGACACGCCCAGAGCGGCCGCGGCAATGTCGTTCACCATGGCTTGGAATTCAGCGTTTTTCGCAACGAAGTCGGTTTCGGAGTTCACTTCGACAGCGACACCCACGCCACCGTTCACAGCGACGGCCACGAGGCCTTCGGCAGCGGTACGGCCGGATTTCTTGGCGGCTTTCGCCAGACCTTTGGTACGCAGCCAGTCAACGGCGGCTTCCATGTCGCCATCGGTTTCGACCAGCGCTTTTTTCGCGTCCATCATGCCCGCGCCAGTGGATTCGCGCAGTTCTTTCACCTGAGCAGCAGTGATTGCCATGTCGGCTCTCCTCGAATGTCTAGGATAGAAGTATCGGGGGCGGGATACCCTGCCCCCGTATCAATTTTGTAACGACCGCGTAGGGTTATCCCTTCACGGTCGAAAAAATCAGGCCTCAGCGGACGCTTCTTCTGCGACGGCTTCTTCAGCGATCGCTTCTTCGAAAGCACCGATGTCCACGCCAGCTGCGCCCATTTGAGCGGTCATGCCGTCGAGAGCCGCACGAGCGACGAGGTCGGTGTAGAGCGAGATCGCGCGGGAGGCGTCGTCGTTGCCCGGGATGATGTAGTCCACGCCCTCGGGGGAGCAGTTGGAGTCAACAACAGCCACAACCGGGATGCCCAGTTTCTTGGCTTCGAGGATGGCGAGGTCTTCTTTTTTCACGTCGATGACGAAGAGAAGATCCGGCACGCCGCCCATTTCACGGATGCCGCCCAGGGACGCCTGCAGTTTCTGCTGGTCGCGTTCCATGTTCAGACGCTCTTTTTTGGTGAGGCCTTCTGCGCCGGAGGCGAGGGTCTCATCAATGGCGTTCAGACGCTGGATCGACTGGGACACGGTTTTCCAGTTGGTCAGCGTGCCGCCGAGCCAACGGTGGTTCATGTAGTACTGAGCGCATTTCTCAGCGGATTCGGCGATTGCGCCAGCAGCCTGACGTTTGGTGCCGACGAAAAGAATACGGCCGCCTTTGGCAGCAACGTCGCGCACGACCTGCAGAGCCTGGTCCAGCATCGGGACGGTCTGGGTAAGGTCGAAAATGTGGATGCCGTTGCGCTCACCGTAGATGAACTCCTGCATACGCGGGTTCCAACGCTGAGTTTGGTGGCCATAGTGGACGCCAGCTTCCAAGAGCTGACGAATGGAGAAATCGGGAAGCGCCATTCGTGTTTCCTTTCCGGTTTAACGCCTGAGCGGAGGGTCTCAGGGCATATGCCCCAACCGGTGGATCGTTCGAGGATGTCTCCCCCGAGGACCCGCCTCCGCCTGTGAAGTGATCGCGCATATAGAGAGGATTGTGGGGCTTGGCAACCCCTACCCCTTGTTCAGGGTCAGCTTTGAGTATTTTTACAGCGAAGGAAATACAAAGCCCAGTCTATCCTGCACGGCATCTCTTGCCATTTGGTCAAAAACAGGCGCAATAGTCCTATGGACAAATCACATGACATTCTGTGCATCGGCTCGGTGCTTTGGGACGTGATCGGGCGCACCGATCGTTCGATGCGCGTGGGCTCTGACGTGCCGGGACGCATCGTGCGGGTGCCGGGCGGTGTGGCGATGAATATTGCCATGGCTTTGGCGCGGTTTGGGATGGTGCCCGATCTCTTGACCGCCATTGGGCGCGATCCGGCAGGCGCCGAGTTGATTGAGGCGGCGAAAGTGCGCGGCATCGGCACCGATCACGTCTACCTGTCGGAAGACCTGCCGACCGACAGCTATATGGCCGTCGAAGGCGCCAACGGGCTGATCGCTGCCATTGCGGATGCGCATTCGCTTGAGCGCGCGGGCGACAAAATCCTGCGCCCTTTGGCCGACGGGCGTCTGGGGACGGTAAATGCACCCTATGAGGGCCCCGTCGCACTTGATGGCAACCTGACGACCCAGTTGTTGCGAGAGATCGCGCAATCACCTTTGTTTGCGAAGGCCGATCTACGAGTGGCTCCCGCCTCGCCGGGCAAGGCCGAGCGATTGTTGCCGCTATTGGATCACCCGCGGGCAACGCTTTATGTCAATCTCGAAGAGGCCGGGCTCTTGGCCCAGACCCAGTTTGAGACCTCGGCGGAGGCCGCAAAGGTGCTCGTCGAAGACCGTGGCGCGCATCGCGTGCTGGTGACCAACGGCGGCAAAGGCGCCTCGATTGCCGGCAACGGAGAAGTGCTGACCCAAACCCCGCCCGAAGTTCTGGTCGCGCGTGTGACCGGCGCGGGCGATACGTTCATGGCGGCGCATATTGCCGCCGAAATGCGTGGCGCAGATGCCGCCGACGCTTTGACGGCGGCGCTTGAAGCGGCCGCTCACTATGTTTCCGGAGATACCCCCCTATGACCCTTCCGATGATGTACGCCCCCGAAGTCGCCGACGCGCTGGAGGCGGGCCGTCCGATCGTGGCACTTGAGTCCACGATCATCACTCATGGCATGCCCTACCCGCAAAATGTCGAGACCGCCCAGACGGTCGAAGAGGACATTCGTGCCGCGGGCGCCGTTCCTGCGACCATCGCGGTGCTTGACGGTGTGCTCCATATCGGCCTGACAGAGACACAGCTCAAAGCGCTTGGTCAGGCGACGGGCGTGATGAAAGTGTCCCGCGCTGACCTTCCGGTCTGTATTGCGCGCGGCGCGACAGGTGCGACCACCGTGGCCGCCACCATGATTGCGGCTGAGATTGCCGGGATCAAAGTCTTTGCCACCGGCGGCATCGGCGGCGTGCATCGCGGTGCCGAAGAGACCTTTGACATCTCCGCCGACCTTTTGGAGCTGGGCGAAACCGCCGTCACCGTTGTGGCTGCCGGTCCGAAAGCCATTCTCGACATTCCGAAGACGCTCGAAGTGCTGGAAACCCATGGCGTGCCGGTGATCGCCTATGGACAGGACGAGATCCCGGCGTTTTGGTCGCGCGCCTCTGGCCTGCCCGCGCCGTTGCGCATGGACAGCGCCGGTGAGATCGCGCGCGCCATGGAGATGCGCGCCGCGATGGGGCTTAAGGGCGGTCAACTGGTGGCCAACCCGATCCCCGAAGCGGATGAGATTCCGCGCGAGGTGATCATGCCCTATGTCGAAACCGCCCTCAAAGAGGCCGAAGACAAGGGCATCGCCGCGAAAGAGGTCACGCCTTTCCTGCTTCAACGCATGTTCGAGCTGACCGAGGGCAAATCTTTGGTCGCCAATATCGCATTGGTGCGCAACAACGCGCGGCTTGCGGCCCAAATCGCCTCTGAATTGACCGCTAAATAAACGCAAATACGTGAAATAAACGTCACAGTGTTGAAAAACGCCGGGGGGCTTATTGTGTCTTAACAGATGCCCCCCTAAGTTCCTCACACCCGCGCCCCTCTAACGGTCAGATCCCGACACATGAACAACCCTTTCGAAGACGAAACCCACCCGCCCCAACCGCGCAAGCCGGGGCTTTTCGCGCATTTGCGTGCGGCGTTTCTTACCGGGCTTGTCGTGGTCGCGCCGATTGGGCTGACCGCCTATGTGATCTGGACCGTGATAGGCTGGGTCGACGGCTGGGTGCTGACTTTTGTGCCGTCAAGCTATCATCCGGATGCGCTGATCAACCGCTTCCTTGGCTACACCGAGCCGGGCGAGCAAATTCACATCAACCTGCGCGGTGCGGGCGTTGTGATTTTCCTGATTTTCACTGTGGTGGTCGGCTGGATCGCCAAGGGTCTCGTGGGTCGGTCACTCATTCGCTGGGCGGAGAACCTTGTGGACCGCACGCCCGTGGTGCGGTCGATCTATAATGGCGTGAAACAGATCGCGGAAACCGTGTTTTCGCAATCTGGCACCTCTTTCGACAAGGCCTGTCTCATCGAATATCCACGTCGCGGGATTTGGGCGATCGGTTTTGTCTCCACCAAGGCCAAGGGCG
Organism: Celeribacter sp. PS-C1; assembly: GCF_019429625.1. Taxonomy (GTDB): domain Bacteria; phylum Pseudomonadota; class Alphaproteobacteria; order Rhodobacterales; family Rhodobacteraceae; genus Celeribacter. Next base: position 146,661 of record NZ_JAHXRW010000003.1, on the reverse strand, counting down.
AGGTGGCGCGCCGCACGCCTGAGGATGAGAAATATCTTTCTGTTTTTGTGCCAACCACGCCGAACCCGACCTCGGGCTTTTTGCTGTTCTTTCCGGAGAGCGACGTGATTTTGCTCGACATGTCGGTCGAGGATGCGGCGAAGCTGGTGATTTCCGCCGGTCTCGTTTACCCGAACGCCAAGGACCCGACACAGCCGCCTGCAGAGAAAAGCCTCGAAAAGGCCGAGTGACGTCGCTCAAGTAAACATCTCATGAAGATCGACACTGGCGCGTTCGCCCAGATCGTCGAAATGCGCCTTTAGGAAAATATCGCAGGCCGCCCTGCCCGCCGCTTTCAGCCGCGACAGGATCAATGGCGATGGCACCAATTTGGTGCGCGCGGACAGTTCCTGCATCAGCGTGTCATCAGCGATCATATGCACCAACACATCTTTCATCGTGCCCCGCGGGAGACGTTCCGCCGCGATCAGTTCGCGCACGAATTGCACCGCGCGCAATTCGCGCAGGAGAGATGAGTTGAAAGAAATCTCGTTGATCCGGTTCTGGATTTCCTCGGGCGTTTTGGGCGTGCCGGGGCGTTCTAGGGGGTTGATGTTGACGATCACCACATCCGCAGGAAATTCCGGCTCGAACAGCGGAAACAGCGCCGGATTGCCCGTGTAGCCGCCATCCCAATAGGGATCGGTCACCCCGGTCACCGGGTCGGTGATCTGCACCGCCTGAAACAATTCCGGCAGGCATGCCGAGGCGAGGATCACATCCGTGTTCACCTCATCGCCTGAAAACACCCGGATCTTTCCGGTCCGCACATTGGTGGTGGAAATAAAAAGTGCCGGGCCATCTTCGGCACCCAGGACGCTGCAATTCAGGCCTTCGACCACGTCGCTCAGCGGGTTTTGATAGAAGGCGCCGTAAACATAGGGGCTGGTCACCGTGGCGATGGAATCGAGGAACGCAAAAGGCACGGTGTATTGCATCATCTTGGTGAAGAGCTCGGTCGTCGGGCCGAATTGCGACATCCAGGCATTGAGGCGCATGTCCGACACCGCGCCCATCTGCGCCCAGACGCCATCGAGCGCGGCTTTCGCGCCTGCGCGCCCTCCCTGTACCAGTCCGGATTTCAGCGCCGCTCCATTCAAGGCCCCCGCAGAGGTGCCGGAGATCGCAGCGATCTCCAGCTCGTCATGCTCCAGCATCCGGTCGAGCACACCCCAAGTGAAGGCGCCATGCGCGCCCCCACCCTGAAGCGCGAGATTGATCCGCTTGACAGCGCTGTTGACGGGTTTCGACGCCTTTTTGGCCATTACAGAGCGGTCCAGCCACCATCGACCGAGATCGTCGTCCCGGTGATCTGATTGGCCGCACTTGAGGCAAGGAACACGCAGGTGCCGCCCAGTTCTTCGACCGTGGCGAATTGTTTCGACGGTTGGCGATCCAGCAGAACCTCGCGGATCACCGTCTCGCGGTCCATGCCGTATTTCTCCATCGTATCGGGGATTTGCGCCTCGACCAGCGGAGTCAGCACATAGCCCGGACAGACCGCGTTACAGGTGATCGGCTCCTCGGCGGTCTCAAGTGCGGTCACCTTGGTCAGCCCCACCACGCCATGTTTCGCGGCGACATAAGCCGATTTATAGGGCGAGGCGGTCAGGCCATGGGCGGAAGCGATGTTGATCACCCGCCCCCAGCCAGCCGCGCGCATCGTCGGCAAAGCCGCCGCCGTCGTGTGAAAGGCGGAACTGAGGTTGATCGCGATGATCGCGTCCCATTTCGCGGTCGGAAATTCATCAATCCCCGCGACGTGCTGAATGCCCGCATTGTTGACGAGGATATCGCAGGTCCCGGCCTTCTCGATCAGCGACCGGCATTCGTCGCCCTTCGACATATCCGCCTTGATGTAGCGCGCGGTGACGCCAAATTCCTTGCCGATCTCGTCGGCCAGCGCGTGGTCTTCGTCGCGATCGGTGAAGGAATTGAGCACAACATTCGCGCCGGCTTTCGCCAATTCGCGCGCCACGCCAAGCCCGATTCCAGAGTTCGATCCGGTGATCACGGCGGTTTTACCTTGAACAGTCATTTATCTCTCCCATGTCTTTGCGCACGACTTTAGATGCTGCATCTGCAAATCAAAGGGGAGAATCGCCGTAACCGTATGAGAATCGGTAAATTCGGCGACAAATCTTTGGGAAGGCGCTGACGGATAAGATTTTTATCTGCCTGTTCAAAAGGCGCTTTTGGTCAAGCCCGCTTGGAAATACCGCCAATTTTGAACCAAAAAAAACGCCCGCACGAGGCGGGCGCTGAGTTATTGAGGCAGGTTTCATACAGGCAAGAAACCTATCGAGCAGTGATCTCTTTATACGCGGTTCCACGCCGTACTCCAAGCTAAAAGTTTGAAAACACATCCGAGGCGGCTTAGTTTGATGGTCAAGAACAAGACGGGCGGAGGCAGTCACAACACCATGGCACAGCAGTATCTTTCTCTGGTCAAGACCGGCGCAGCCGCTCTGGCCCAAACCACCATACTGGCGACTTGCCTTTCAGGCGCCGCTTTGGCGGAGCCGACTCACGGGTTGGCCATGTATGGCGACCCGGAATTGACCGCTGATTTCGCCGCTCTGCCCTATGTGCGCGCGGATGCCCCCAAGGGAGGCAAAATCGTCACCGGTGAAGGTGGCACCTTCGACAGCCTCAACCCCTATATCGAGAAAGGCAACGTGCCTTGGCAGCTGCGCTACATGATGGCCGAAAGCCTGATGTTGCAGGCCTACTCCGAACCCTTCTCGCTCTATTGCCTCCTGTGTGAAACCGTCGAAACGGATGAAGATCGCACTTGGGTCGAGTTCACCCTGCGTCCCGAAGCCAAATTCTCCGACCGCACGCCGGTGACGGTTGAGGATGTGATGTGGTCTTTTGAGACCTTGGGCACAGAGGGCCACGGCCGTTACGCCTCGCTCTGGAACCAGATCGAAAGCGTGGAGCAGACCGGCGACAGATCCGTGAAATTCACCTTCAACACGGAAAACCGCGAATTGGCGCTTTTGGTCGCCACGCGTCCGATCCTGAAAAAAGCCTATTGGGACGACAAAGACTTTACGCAATCCGGTATGGACCAGATCCCGGTGACCTCCGCACCTTACAAAGTGACAGATGCAAATCCGGGTATGTTCATCGAAATGACCCGCAATCCCGATTATTGGGGCAAGGACCTGCCCGTGATGCAAGGGCAGGCAAATTTCGACACCATCCGGTTCGAGTTCTTCGCTGATCCCTCTCTGGTGATCGAGGCCTTCAAAGCCGGAGAGCTGAACGCACACCGCGAATTCAACGTGCAGACTTGGCAGGATCAATATGATTTCCCGGCCGTCGAGCGCGGCGATGTGGTGAAATCCGAAATTCCACACCAACGCCCCACCGGCATGACCGGCTTTGCGATGAATACCCGCCTGCCGCAATTCTCCGACTGGCGCGTGCGGCAGGCCATGATCGAGGCATTTAATTTCAACTATATCAACGAGGCCCAGACCGAGAACCAACAGACCCGCATCACCTCTTACTTCTCCAACTCACCGCTGGGCATGCGACCGGGTCCTGCCGAGGGGCGTGTGAAGGAACTTTTGGAGCCCTATTTGGACGAACTGCTCCCCGGCGTGATGGAGGGCTACACTCTGCCCGAGACCTCGGGCCGCGAGATCGACCGCGGCGCCATGCGCCGTGCGCTTGGATTGATGGAAGAGGCAGGTTGGACCATCGACAATGGCCAGATGAAGAACGCCGACGGCCAGCTCTTCACCTTTGAAATCTTACTGATGGTGGGTGACGATGAAAACCAATCCATCATCGACACCTACACGCAGATGCTCAACCAGTTGGGCATCCAACCGAAGATTTCCGTCGTCGACAAACCGCAATATATCCAGCGCATGGAAACCTTCGATTTTGGCATGACGCCTGTGCGCTACGGCACCTCTCTAAGCCCCGGCAACGAACAATACGCCTATTTCGGACAGACCTCCGCCGATCAGCCCGGATCACGCAATGTTGCGGGCGTCAAGGACCCGGTGGTAGACGCGATGATCGCCAAGATGCTCGACGCCACCGACCGCGAAGACAGTCTCGCCGCCACACGCGCGCTTGATCGCCTCTTGACCGCCGGCCGCTACGCAATCCCGCTTTACGCCTGGAACGAAAGCTTCAACGCACATGTGAAGGAGCTGCACTATCCTGAGCCCTTGCCTTTGTATGGCGATTGGATCATGTGGCGGGAAATGACTTGGTACTGGGAAGAATAACCCTCAAGAGCCGGATCTAAACACCAATGAGGTCCGGGACACAGCCCCCTTTAGGCATGGGAAGAATGAACATGAAAAAAGCAGCAGTCGCCCTCCTCCTCACCCTCTCCTTAACCGCTTGCGGCACCGTCGCTGGCGTCGGCGAAGACATCACCGGCGCGTCGCGCACGGTTCAGGGTTGGTTCTGATCGGTGATTTTACGTTGGACTGTCACGGCTCTGGTGATCGCCAGCCTCTCCGGCTGCGCGGTCGCCCGTGTTGGCGCCAAAGCCACAAAGGCAACGGTCAAAACCACCGCGCGCGTGATCAGTTAGATAAGTTCAGCTGAGCGATGTGACCCAAAGGATCGTCGCATCCTCCGGGCTGACCGAGATCACATTGTGCCCCATCGAGGCGTCGTAATAGGCGCTGTCGCCGCGTCGCATCTCGACCGGTTCGTAGAACTCGGTGATCAGCTTGATGACGCCGGTGAGCACATAAAGAAATTCTTCGCCGTCGTGGCGCACCCAGCCGTCGAATTCCTCGAATGCACGCGCCCGAATGGTGGCGCGGTAAGGCAGCATCGACTTTTTGGTCAACGCCCCCGCCAGCATCTCATGCTCATAGGTCGCGGTCGGATGGGCCGCACCTTCGCCTGATTTTGTCACCGCCATGCGGCCCGAGATCTGCGCCTTCTGTGGCGGGGTAAACAGCTGAGGCACAGAAATTTCCAACCCCACGGCGAGCTTTTTGAGCGCATCATAGGTGGGCGACATCTGCCCGTTTTCAATCTTGGAAAGTGTTGAACGCGCCAGACCAGCATGTGTTGCCGCCTGTTCCAAAGTCCATCCGCGCGCTTTGCGTAGCTCCCGCACCCGCAACCCCAAATCCAAAGGCCGCGCCTCTTCGGGCGCGCCTTCGACACCTTCGCGGGCCAACCGGATGAGGCTCGGGGTGTGATCTTGGGCGTGATCGTCTTGCATGGGCGCTTTTTATCGCGGCGGCTTGGCAAAGGGAATGTGTGAAACGACAAAAGAAAACCCCCGGATGCTGTTACCGCATCTTCGGGGGCTCTTTAGGGGCAGGGTCAGTTGGGGGGACTGCTCGTGAGGTTTTATGCCTGCCCTAAGTCCAAGTTCGGGTCACTCCAGATCGGGAAGCGGCGTGATGAGGAATTCAACCTCCGTCAATCCGCCGGTCACCTGATGTGCCACCAGACTGTCGAGCGCCCCGCCGGCAATCGCGACAGCAGCAATAAAGCCCAGAACCAGCGTGGCCACCGGCACCTGAAAGCGACGATGTTTCGCGTTGAGCATCGCCTGAAGCGACCGGCCCTGAAATGTGGAGAAGTGATTGATGTCCTGCGCTGCCATGAGAGAACCCTCGATACCCGTAGAAACTTATATGTTGCAATGAGTTAATCACGATTCTGGTGCTTATGTCATGCGCGCTGGCCTGACATAATTCTCATTGCTGGGCGGCGCGGAGTTGGAAGATCAAATGGGGAACAAATCGAGAATTCACGCAGTTTGCAAAGTTGCAAACCCACCCCAAACACAAGATATGGGTCAATGAGAACATCCGAATTTGCGCGATTTGTGAGGTGGGAGAATATTTTCCTTTTCTCACCCCTCCCCTCCGCCGTGCGGATCGGCTAAAACCACGCAACTCGAATTTCACTCCGAAACCCTCACGAGGCTCCGATGATCACGCTCGACATTTTTCACGACCCGATCTGCCCCTGGTGCTACATCGGCAAAACCCGCCTCGATCGCGCCCTCGAAGCGCGCCCGGATCACCCCTTCTCGATCCAATGGCATCCGTTCCAACTGAACCCGACGATGCCGAAAGAGGGCATGGATCGCCTCAACTATCTCGAGATGAAATTTCACGGCACTGAGGGCGCGATGAAGGCCTATCGCCCGATCATCGACGTTCTTCACAAGGAAATCCCACAGGCCGATCTGGGCAAAATCAAACGCACACCAAATACACTCGACGCGCATCGTCTCGTGCATTGGGCAGGCATCGACGGGCGCCAGACGGCTGCCGTCTCCGCCCTCTTCCGCGCTTACTTTAAGGAAGGCCGCGACATCGGATCCCGTGCTGTGCTGGCCGAGATCGCTGGTGAGATTGAGATGGACCCGGATGCCATCGCCCGCCTGCTCGAGACTGACGCGGATATCGAAGAAATCGTCGCTCGCGACGCTCACGCCCGCGAGCGCGGGATCAAGGCCGTTCCGATGTTCATCATCGACAACCTCCACGCGGTCGAGGGGGCGCAGCCGACCGAATTGTGGCTCGAGGTGATCGACGAACTGACCGTTCGCAACACGCTCTAAGTCCCCATGCAGGCGGCATCTGTGCATTCCCGCAGAGCCGCCCCGCCAAGTCACAGACTGTTCAAATCACTCGGAGGCCAATAGGGTCCCCGATAGTTTCCTTATTGAAAGTGTCTCCTATGCCGCGTCGTTTGCCGCAACTCGAATTTACGATCCTGCTTGCCATGCTGTTTGCGACCGTGGCCTTTTCCATTGACGCGATGCTGCCCGGTCTGCCGCAAATCGCCGCCGATCTGTCGCCCGATGATGTGAACCGCGCGCAGCTTGTGCTCACCGCTTTTGTTTTTGGTATGGGCGGTGGCACGTTGATCTCGGGTCCGATTTCGGATCACTTCGGGCGCAAACCCGTCATCCTTTTTGGCCTCGGCCTCTATATTGTCGGCGCTGTGATCGCGGGGCTTTCCAACACGATGGAGATGATGCTGATCGGCCGCGCCATTCAGGGTGTTGGTGGCGCATTCCCCCGCACTGTCGGGATTGCCATGGTGCGCGACCTCTATGAGGGCCGCGAAATGGCCAAGATCACCTCTTTCGTCATGACCATTTTCATGGTCGTGCCGGCTGCGGCCCCCTCGATCGGTGCGATGATCATTGCTGACTTTGGTTGGCACGGCATCTTCGCCGCCTTCGTTCTGGTTGCCCTGATCGGCGCCACCTGGATGAGCCTGCGCCAAGGCGAAACGCTGGATCCGGAGAACCGACGCCACCTCAATTTTGCCGATCTGAAATCCGGCACCAAAGAAGTTTTCGGCAATTATAACGTCCGTATCTACACCGTGATCCTGATGCTGGGCTTCGGCCAGATGTTCTCCATCCTCTCCTCCGTCCAGCAGATCTATGCGGATACCTTCGATCTCGAGGAGGTCTTCCCCTACTTCTTCGGCGCGACCGCCCTGATCTCCGCCGTTGGCGCGATCATGAACGGCCGTCTCGTCGGCGAGAAAGGCATGCACTTCCTGATCCGTCTGGGCTACGGCATTGCGTTGACCGCCTCCGTCATTGCGCTGGCACTGAACCTCTTCGGCTTCGGGTCCGGCACCTTCGGCTTTGTCGTCTTCTTCCTCTGGACCGTGGCGATGTTCTCGATCAACGCCTTCACCTTCGGCAACTTGAACGCCTTGGCTCTGGTGCCTCTGGGGCGTCTCGCCGGGCTCGCCAACTCGCTGATTGGCGCGGTGTTCACGATGGGCTCCGTGCTGATCGCCGCCCCGGTGGGCCTCGCCTTCAACGGCACCCCGATCCCGGTGATGATGGCGGGTGCGCTCTGCTCAGCTCTGGCGCTCATTCTGTTCCGCTTCGAGGACAGCGCCACGGCACCGCACGGCGCGCCTCCGAAGCCTGCAGAATAATCCTTATTTCTTTGCCGGTTGCGCAGCGCCCTTCGCGAACTTCGCAAGGTCCTGCGCAATCGCGTAAGCGCCTTTGATCTTATCGCTGTCTTTTTTCCAGTCACGGCGGATGATGATCTTGTTGTCCTTGACCTTCGCCTGACCCTTTTGCGCGTGGATGAATTCCACAAGCCCCGCCGGATTGGCGTATTTGTCGTTGTGGAACTGGAGCGTGGCGCCCTTCGGTCCGCCGTCCAGCCGCGCGATGCCCGCCTCGCGGCATTTTTCCTTGATCCGAACAACGAGCAGCAAGGTATTGACCTCTTTGGGCAATTTCCCGAACCGGTCGATCAGTTCTGCGGCAAAGCCTTCCAACTCCACTTTGGTCTTGAGACCAGACAGGCGCCGATAGAGCCCCAAGCGCACGTCGAGATCGGGAACGTAGGTCTCCGGGATCAGAACCGGCACACCGAGATTGATCTGCGGTGCCCATTGACCGTCGTCCTCAAGGCTTACCGCCTCCTCACCTGACTTGATCCGGGCAATCGCCTCTTCGAGCATGGATTGATAGAGTTCAAAGCCGACCTCTTTCACGTGACCGGATTGTTCCTCGCCCACCAAGTTACCTGCGCCGCGTATGTCAAGATCTTGAGACGCAAGGGTAAATCCGGCCCCAAGGGTATCGAGAGATCCGAGCACACGCAGCCGCTTTTCCGCCTGAGGCGTCAAAGGTGCGCGGGGTTTCGTGGTCAGATAGGCATAGGCCCGCGTCTTGGCGCGGCCCACCCGGCCCCGGATTTGATAGAGCTGCGAGAGACCAAACATATCGGCGCGGTGCACCACCATCGTGTTCGCGGTAGGAATGTCGATGCCGCTCTCCACAATCGTTGTCGCCAAAAGCACGTCATATTTGCCGTCGTAAAAGGCGTTCATCCTGTCGTCCAACTCGCCCGCCGCCATTTGCCCATGGGCAACCACATGGGTCAACTCTGGCACCTGAGCTTTCAGGAATTCTTCGATCTCCGGAATATCACTGACGCGCGGCACGACGAAAAAGCTTTGCCCGCCGCGATAATGTTCGCGCAACAGCGCCTCGCGCACCGTCACCGTGTCGAATTCCGACACATAGGTGCGGATCGACAGCCGATCGACCGGCGGCGTGCCAATAATGGAGAGGTCCCGCACGCCTGTAAGCGACATTTGCAGCGTCCGCGGGATCGGCGTGGCCGAAAGAGTTAGCACATGAATGTTGGATTTCAATGACTTAAGGCGCTCTTTGTGTGTAACGCCGAAGCGTTGTTCCTCATCCACAATGAGCAGGCCGAGATTGGCGAATTTCACCGATTTCGCCAGCAAAGCGTGGGTGCCGACGACAATATCGACGGTGCCCTCGGCCAGATCCTCGCGGGTTTTCGCCATGTCTTTTGCTGAAACAAAGCGCGACATCGGCCTGATATTGATCGGAAAACCCCGGAACCGCTCGGCAAAGCTGCGGAAGTGTTGCCGCGCCAAAAGCGTTGTCGGCGCGATCACCGCAACCTGCGCGCCCGACAGCGCCGCGACAAAGGCCGCGCGCATCGCCACCTCGGTCTTGCCAAAGCCCACATCGCCACAGACAAGCCGGTCCATCGGCATCCCGCGCTCCAGATCGTCGAGGCAATCCTCGATGGCTTTCAGCTGATCCTCGGTCTCGGAATACGGAAAACGCGCGCAGAAGGCCTCCCACATATCGGCGGGCGGCTCCATGATCGGCGCTTTGCGGATGTGGCGTTCGGCGGCGATACGGATGAGCTTTTCGGCCACCTCGCGGATGCGTTCCTTCATCCGCGCTTTCTTGGCCTGCCATGCGCCACCGCCGAGCTTGTCCAAAAGCCCTTCGTCATGGCCATAGCGGCTTAGAAGTTCAATGTTTTCAACGGGAAGGTAAAGCCGATCCCCGCCCGCATATTCGAGCAAAAGACACTCATGTGCGGCGCCTAGGGCGGTCACGACCTCAAGCCCGCGGAAAATCCCCACGCCATGTTCGACATGGACGATCAGATCTCCGGGACTCAGAGAGCTGTGTTCGGTCAGGAAGTTCTCGGCTTTTTTGCGCCGTCCCGGACGCCGCACAAGGCGGTCGCCCAAAACGTCTTGCTCTGAGATGACCGTGACGGATTGTCCCTCGCCGACGGGCGCCTCAAACCCCTGCTCCAGCGCCCAAACTGACAGATAGACCCCGCCCTTGCCCTCCGGTACATCGCGCCAATCGGAGATTTCCTTGCCCGCGACATCCTGATCTTCGAGCAGGGATTTCAAGCGATCCCGCGCACCTTCGGACCAACTCGCCAGCACGACTTGGCCAAGGGCGCGGCGCTTTTGAACATGGACCGCTAGCTCTTCGAAAAGATTGACACCTTCCATCTGGCGCTCGGGCGAGAAATTGCGACCTACACGCCCTCCGGCGTCAAGCACGCCGGGGCCTGTGGCTTGTGGCAAGGGATGGAAATGGATCACACGACGCCCCTCGGTCGCGGTCTCCCACGCGGCGTCATCCAGATACAACATGCCTGGCGGACAGGGTTTATAGACCGAGTCCATCCGCCCCTTTGCATTCAGCGCCTCGCGCCGGGTCTGATATTGATCCTCAATGCCATCCCAACGTGAAAGACGCGCCGCAGTCGATTGATCATCCAGAGAGATTGGTGCGTCCGGCAGGTAGTCAAACAGCGTTTCCAGACGGTCGTGGAAATAGGGCAGCCAATGCTCCATCCCCGCATGTTTGCGCCCGGCCGAGACCGCCTCGTAAAGCGGATCGTCAGTGCCCGCTGCGCCGAATTCAATGCGGTAGTTTTGCCGAAACCGAGTGATCGCAGCCTCGTCGAGAATGACTTCGGAGACCGGCGTAAAACTCACCTCTTTGAGGCTATCGACGGTCTTCTGAGAAGCGGGATCAAAGCGTCGGATGCCGTCCAGTTCGTCACCAAAAAAGTCCAACCGCACAGGCAGAACCTGCCCCGGCGGGAAAACGTCAATAATGCCGCCACGGATCGCGTAATCGCCATGTTCGACCACGGTTGGCGCTTGGGTGAAGCCCATGCGCACAAAAAATGCGCGCAGCTCCGCCTCATTGACGCGTTGTCCTTTTGCAAGTGTAAAAGCCGCGCCTGCGAGCGTTTCACGCGCGGGCAGCTTTTGCGTCGCGGCCGAAAGCGTGGTCAAAAGCACGAAACGCTTTGGGACCGAGCCATGTGCAAGTGCCGCCAAAGTCGCCATCCGCTGCGCCGAAAGATCGGCATTGGGCGACATCCGGTCAAACGGCAGACAGTCCCAAGCCGGAAACTCAATCACCGGCAGGTCAGGCGCGAAGAATTTCAGTCCTTCGCGTAGTGCCGCAAGCCGTTTGTCATCACGCGCCACATGGATCACGGGCCCGCCTGTGCGTGTGACCTCGCGAGCCAAAAGATGCGCGTCGAACCCTTCGGGCGCGCCCCCGACGGTCAGATGAGTGGATTTGCTCATGGGTTCAGCCCCCCAAAGGCCCGGTGGCAATGTTCTGATACATGCCCCACATGGCGGTCACGAAGATCGAAAACATGCCGATCAGCTGGACGTAGAAACGATGTTGGCGCAATTCGGCGACCAGCGCCTCGCCCTTGGTTTCTGCCGCAATGATCTTTTGCGCGGTGCGAATGTTAAGTGCGCCAACAAAGGTCATCGGAAAAGCCATTAGAAAGACAGCCTGAGAAAATTGCACGCCGTATCCAAATCCCGTGATCGCGAGAATAGAGATCAACGCGCCCCCCAGAGCGGTCAGTACGAGACCGGACACTTCGGCGATATTCGACAGGCGCCCGCAGTTGATCCGTACGAGATCTTCGAGATCGCGCATCCTGTCGCCGCCCTGACGCTTGGCCTTGAGCGCCAGATCGAAGGGCACACCGAGCACAAAATGTGAGGCCGTGGACCAAAGCACCGCCAAGGCGATCCAATACCACATATTCGAAAAGGACCGCATGTCGATCACTTCGAAGAGGGTTGCGTAGATGTCCAAAGCTCTGCTCTTTTCTGTCGTGTTATCTGTATCGTGGCGCGCATATGTCGCGGCATAGCGAGGGCGCTCCCCACCTTTTGAACCGGTTGGAGGCGCCGATCTCCGATTCCTACCCTTGAAGCGCCGGAAAATCCATGCCACCTCAAAGGAAATATCGCAACCTGAGGCCGTCCCATGAACCGCACCACCGCCCCCTTCCCGCTGACCCGCCTACGTCGCACGCGAAAGATGGAGGCACTGCGCGGTCTCGTGCGGGAAAACCACCTGTCGGTCGAGGATTTGATCTGGCCGGTGTTTGTGCGCGAAGGCGTGAATGATGCGACGCCGATCGCCTCTATGCCCGGCGTCGAGCGTCTCACCATCGACCGGCTGGTGAAGGCCGCAGCCGAAGCCTATGCTCTTGGGATTCCGGCGATCTGTCTTTTTCCCTATATCGAGCCTGAGCTGAAAACCGAGGATTGCGCGGGCGCGTGGGCCCCGGACAACCTCGTGAACCGGGCCATTCGCGCGATCAAGGCCGAGGTGCCGGAGCTTGCGATCATGACCGATGTCGCCTTGGACCCCTATAACATCAACGGCCATGACGGCTATGTGGTGAATGGCGAGATCGTCAACGACATGACTGTCGAGGCACTGGTCAAGATGGCCGTGGCACAGGCCGAAGCGGGCGCCGATATCATCGGGCCGTCGGACATGATGGACGGGCGCATCGGCGCCATTCGCCGCGCTTTGGAAACCGAAGGCTATGACAAGGTCTCGATCATGTCCTACGCCGCGAAATACGCCTCTGGTTTTTACGGCCCGTTCCGTGATGCGGTGGGCGCATCGGGCGCGCTCAAAGGCGACAAGAAGACATATCAGATGGACCCGGCCAACACGGACGAAGCGCTGCGCCTCGTCGAGCGTGATCTTTTGGAGGGCGCCGACATGGTGATGGTAAAACCCGGCATGCCCTATCTCGATGTCTGCCGCCGCGTTCAGGACACGTTCCAAGTGCCGACTTTCGCCTATCAGGTCTCCGGCGAATACGCGATGTTGGCAGGCGCATTTCAGAACGGCTGGCTCGACCGAGAAAAGATCATTCTGGAGAGCCTCATGTGTTTCAAACGCGCAGGCTGTAACGGCATTCTGACCTATTTCGCCCCGGAAGCCGCAAAACTGCTCGCAAAATAGCGGCTACAGATCGGCAAAACCTCACCGAAGCACACCATAGGTGGTGTTTTGCCGATGACATAGGCGAAAGATTGCGGTTATAGTATTCGCAATCGGGCCGTTCAGAGCCCTCCTGAGGCAAAGCAGTAAAGGGATACCCTTATGACGATTTCCAATCGCCGGACCTTCATGATCGGTCTGGGCAGCGCCGGTCTTTTGGCCGCCTGCGACAACTCCATGCGCTCGAATGGCGCGGCCACGATTGATGCACGTGTCGATAGCACGCTGAACTACCTCTACTCCGATTATCCCGGCACGCAGGCGCTGCGCGACAAATCCGTCGGTATGCTGGTGATGCCGCTGATCACCAAGGCGGGTTTTGGCGTCGGTGGCTCCTATGGACGTGGCGCTCTGCGCGTGGGCGGTGTGACGGTGGATTATTATTCCTCCACGCAGGCCACATTCGGGCTTCAGATCGGCGCCCAGCAATATGCCCATGTGTTGTTTTTCATGACCAACGAAGCATTGGCCGATTTCCGCAACTCCCCGGGCTGGTCCGCCGGCGCCGATATGGAGTATGCGATCTCCAACCGTGGCGAGAACCTCTCTGCGGAAACCATGACCTCGCTCTCGCCTGTGATTGCCGTGGTCTTTGGTCAGGCCGGACTGATCGCGGGCGCGACCGTCGAGGGTACGAAATACACGCGGATCATTCCTTAATTCCGCAATTAAATCATTGCATGAAAAAAGCGGGCCAAGGCCCGCTTTTTGTTTATGTATTTCCTGCAAAAATCCTACGGAACGGCTTCTTCGAGCACGCCATCCGCCGACATCTGCGCATAAAGCAGTCCTTCGCGCAGGCCCCGATCCGCCACAGACAGGCGATCTGTCGGCCAAATCCGCAAAAGCGCCTGAAGGATCGCGGATCCGGACATGATCAATTCCTGACGGTCGCGCCCGATGCGAGGATCACGCTTGCGCCCTTCCGGGCCAAGTTCGAGATAATCGCGGATCACCCGGTCAATCTGTTCCGAGGTCATACGCAACCCGTCAACTTTGTTGCGGTCGTAGCGTTTGAGCCCCAGATGCGAGGCGGCCACCGTGGTCACCGTCCCTGACGTACCGATGATCTGAAACCCTTCACGGCAGGATTCATTGGCATAGGGCGCGAAATCGGCCAGCTTTTCCTCGAAATACCAAGACATCAGCGCAAAGCGCGCGGCGTCGTCTTCTACATCGGAGAATTGCTCCATCAGGGTTGCGACGCCCAGAGGCACGGAAATCCAGTCCACGACCTTGGCATGCGGAAACCGGCTGTCGGAATTCTGAAACCCAGTGTGAAGCCGCATGATAGACCGCGGACGCTCGGCGCGCGGCACATTGGTCAGGTCGATCCAGACAAGCTCCGTCGAGCCGCCACCGATGTCGACCACCAAAAGCTGTTCGGTTTTCGTCGAGACCAGCGGCGCACAAGAGATCACCGCCAGACGCGCCTCTTCCTCCGGCTTGATGATCTCAAGTTTCAGGCCGGTCTCGCGTTGTACTCGGCGTAGAAAGTCACGCGTGTTGCGCGCCCTCCGACAGGCCTCTGTCGCCACGAGGCGCATGTGTTTGACTTCGTGTTTCTCGAGTTTCTTGCGACAGACCCGCAGAGCCTGAATGGTCCGCGTGATCGAGGACCGGCATAGCCGTCCTGAGGCCTCTAGCCCGCTGCCGAGCTGGACCGATTTCGAGAAGCTGTCGACCACATGAAACTGGCTGCCCTTGGGTTGGGCAATCAGCATGCGGCACGAGTTTGTGCCGAGATCCAGCGCGGCATAAAGCTCGGCCGGATCGGCGGGTTTGGGTGCGAGAGGCTCGACCGCTTTCGGGAACGCGCCCGCACCTTTGGGACGCTTGGGCGTCATTGGTCACGCCCTCCATATCAAGTTAGCCCCAACATAAGCGAAGTTCCGCGCGTCGGGCAAGTGTTCTGATGTCCGCACATTATCACAATGTTCTGACACTCACTGTGCAGGACAGCACACCGCCTTTCTTTTGTTGGGTCTTTCTTTTATGTCCTGCGTCATCGCTCGAATTTTCTCTGTTCAAACCTCAGGACATCGACATGGCGCGACTGATCGCCCTTAACAAACCTTTCGACGTTTTGTCGCAATTCACCGACAAGGGAACCGAAGGCACAACGCGTCAAACTTTGTCCGATTTCATCAACGTACCAAAAGTTTATCCCGCAGGTCGGCTCGATCGCGACAGCGAGGGGCTTTTGCTTTTGACCGATGACGGCAAACTGCAGGCGCGAATTTCGAACCCCCGCCACAAGATGGAAAAGACCTATCTAGCACAGGTCGAGGGAGATCTGAGTGAGGAGGCCATGGCGGCACTCAGACGGGGTGTAGAGTTGAAAGACGGCATGACCCGCCCTGCCCGCGCCAAACGCGTTTCTGAGCCCGATTGGCTCTGGCCACGCACGCCGCCGGTACGCTACCGCAAATCCGTGCCTGACAGCTGGCTGGAACTGACCATCTCCGAAGGTCGTAACCGCCAGGTGCGCCGCATGACTGCCGCCGTTGGTTTTCCAACGTTGCGTCTTATCCGCCTTTCCATCGGGCCGTGGCATCTCAACGGGTTGGAGCATGGCGCCTGGCGCGATGAGGATCCGAACATGGCATGGACGCCCTCAAAGAAGCGATAACCAAGCCATCACAAGGCCGCGTCGACTTTCAAAACTTCGCAAAAAGTTCCGACACTTATGTTGAAAAACATGTGAACGCAGATCGCGAAACTTTTCCGAAAGCCCCTGAGTTGATCCCCCAGAAGGCCAGCGGGACCGCCGCTTGTGCCAAATGTGACGAACAACGAATTGGAGCTTTCTTATGAAAACCCATGGTAAACTTCTCGCCCTCTCCACCGCTGCTCTCATCGCCGCTGCCCCGATGGCGTCATTCGCCCAAGAGGCCGTGAACGGTGCGGAAATCATCAATGAACAGGCTCTCGACGAGAATGCCACCATCGCGGACAACGCCATGAAGGTGCAGAACCTGACCACTCTGATCGCCGCAGTGCAGGCTGCCGGTCTGGCCGATGAGCTGATGGGGGAAGGTCCTTACACGCTCTTCGCACCGACCAATGAGGCCTTTGACGCGCTTCCGCAGGGCGCTGTTGAAGAGCTCCTGAAACCGGAAAACCGTGAGATGCTTCAGGACGTGATCAATGCCCACCTGATCGAAGGCGAATTCACGCCGCAGATGATCGATGACCTTCTGGTCTCCGACGATACGTCTGAAGCGGTCGCAATCCCGGCCAATGTTCAGGTCGATTACGACAACAACACCGTGACCCTGACGACCGTCTCCGGCGACCCGATCCGTGTGGAAAAAGGCACTGGCGAAGAGCTGGTCCTGCGTGACGCAGCGGGCAACATCGTGACCACGCTCGCGAAGGATATCGAACAGTCCAACGGCGTGATGTATTTCGTTGATGGCGTGCTGATGCCCGTCTCCTAAGGCGAGTTCTAACACCCGCTTTGGAAAGCAATAAGTCTCAGGTGTGGTCCAAATCCTGAGCATGAGGGCCGTCCTTTCGGGGATGGCCCTTTTTCATCATTGGGCGCCGCAAATCCACTTGACCGGCCTCACCGCTTTGCTTAGGTAAACCGTCACCGCGGGTATGGTGAAAAGGTATCACGGCAGCTTCCCAAGCTTTAGTTACGGGTTCGATTCCCGTTACCCGCTCCAAGACGTTTCTCCCTAAATTGCATATGACCGCTCCGCACGTTCGTGACGCAGGGTTTCGCTATGCGCGCGTGCCTTTGCCCGCTACGGCTGAAGTCAGAGGGAGGACGCAACATGACGACAGACTTTCTGGACACTGCAAAGGCCGCGCTTTTGGAGCGTCTCAAAGGCGAGAACTTCGAGAAATCCGTCTCGCTCAGGATCAAAGAGATCGGCAATCTGATCATTTCGGGCGACAAAGCGGAAATTTCCGACGAACGCGCCGATTGTGCGATCATTGCGGATCAGCCGACGTTTGAGAAAATCCTCAAAGGCGAGTTGAACCCGATGAAAGCCGCGATGTTCGGCAAGCTCAAGATCGCAGGCGACGCGAAAACCGCGATGAAATTCGGCGCACTCTTTGGGTGATCCGTCCGTGAATCTCTAACTGTCAAAAGAAACAGGTCGTTGCGGCTTTTGGTTTACGTGCAGCGTGAACACATCCGGTCGCGCGTAATGCCCAGATACATCGAATTTTCTCCGTGAGGCGCGGGCCTCTTCGGGGAAAAAGTCGGAAATGAGCAGCCCCTTTTCCCGGTGCATGGGACCGGCGACAGCCCCACCGAACGGGCGATACATGATCGCATCGCCCGGATTGATCCATTCCTCAGGATCCGGGAATATTTCATCCCGATAAGGGACGTCATCCGGAATGTCGGAGGCCTCCAGCGCCGTGGCGCATCCGATCACCCAACAGCCACCCTCGCGGGCGATATGCTGCATCGTCGCGAGCCATGTTGCGCCATTGTCCCAGGTCGGGGCGCAATAGATGTCGATATACTGTGCATAGAGCGTGAAGCGCGCCAGAGGCATGTAATTCTCCCAGCAGATCAAAGCCCCAACTCGTCCGACGGCGGTCGGCACGACCTTCAAAGTCGAGCCATCTCCAAATCCCCAAACCATACGTTCCGGATTTGTCGGCATCAGTTTGCGATGGTTGTTCAAGAGCTTGCCGTCTGCATCAATGATTGCGACACTGTTGAAAAGCGTACTGCCGCTCAAGGTGCCATCGATTTCCTGATGCCCCATAACCACGACCATATCGTTGTCATGGGCGGCCGTCTTGATTGGTGCCAGATCATCGCGGCTCAGGTCGATGGAATTGGCCTGTGATAAGGCAAACAATTCATCCGTTTTCGACATTCCGGCACCAGGCGGCAAACGCCAGACGAATGTCGGGTAACCTGGCAGCCAGGTTTCCGGAAACACGATAAGATGACAGTCTTGTGCGGCCGCCTGTTCGATCAGGGTGACCGCCTTGTTCAGGGACTTTTCTTTGTTGAGATAGATTGGCGCTTCTTGGACAACAGCAACTTTCATAGCTACACCCTCCCCATGGCAGCATGTGAAAGCATACCACGAAAGGAGGGTGCCGCCAAAATCAGGCCTTCAGATAGGAGACCAGCTGCAGCGTCGAGCCGTCTTTGCCCGCGCCATCGGCCTCTCCGGCCAACACAGGTTGCAGCGCCAGCGCAAGTTCCTTGCCCAGCTCAACCCCCCATTGGTCGAAGGAGTTGATGCCAAGGATCACGCCTTCGACAAACACGCGGTGCTCATACAGCGCCACGATTTGCCCCAACACATAGGGCGTAAGTTTTTCATAGGCGAGCGTCGTCGTCGGGCGATTGCCCGGGAAAACCCGGTGCCGCGCCTGACGCTCAAGCTCTGGCCCCTCAAACCCTTTTTTCGACATGATTTCCGTGGCTTCTTCCAAAGACCTGCCGCGCAGCAAAGCCTCCGATTGCGCCAGGCAGTTGGAGACCAACAACTCGTGCTGATGCGCCAATCCCGGCTCATGGCCGACGCGGCCAACCATGAATTCACAGGGGATCACCCGCGTGCCCTGATGAATCAGCTGATAAAACGCATGCTGGCCGTTGGTGCCCGGCTCGCCCCAGACCACAGGACCGCTGTCAAACGGAAGAGTCGTGCCATCCATCGCCACACGTTTGCCATTGGATTCCATTTCAAGCTGCTGCAAATAGGCCGGAAGGCGCAGCAGGCGTTGTTCATAGGGCAGAACTGCGCGGGTCGCATGCCCGCAGGCTTGATTGTGCCAGACGCCGACCAGCGCCAAGAGCACCGGAAGGTTGTCGATCCAATCGGCAGTCTGGAAATGCACATCCATCGCCTGCCCGCCGCGCAGGAACTCGGCAAAACGCTGAGGCCCGATGGCGATCATCAGCGACAGCCCGATCGGCCCCCAAACGGAATAGCGTCCACCAACCCAATCCTCGAACCCGAACACCAGATCGGGGTCAATGCCGAACTCAGCGGTCTTGTCCCGCGCAGTGGACAGAGCCGCAAAATGTTTCGCGACGCCCTCTTCGCCGACGGATTTCACCAACCACTCGCGCGCGGTCTGCGCGTTGGTCATCGTTTCGATCGTGGTAAAGGTCTTGGACGCGACAATGATCAGCGTGGTCTGCGGATTGAGCCCCGACAAAACGTCATGGATATGCGCACTATCGACGTTGGAGACGAAGTGACAGCGCGGCCCATCGACATAGGGTTTCAGCGCCTCATAGGCCATCACAGGCCCGAGATCTGAGCCACCAATGCCGATGTTGACGATATTCTCAAAAGGCACGCCAGAAACAGACGCAATCGAGCCACGTCGCACCCGATCCGCGAAATCATCCATTCGTGCAAGTGTGTGACGCACGCCCGGCACGACATCCTTCCCGTCAACCATCACAGGGCCGCCATCGAGATTGCGCAGCGCGGTATGAAGCACGGCGCGGCCCTCGGTGTCGTTGATCTTGGCGCCTTCGAACATCGCGGCACGTTTGTCTTTCAGACCCGATTGCTCCAACAGATCGAACAAAGCCTCGCGCGTTTCGGCGTCAATGTTCGTCTTGGAATAATCGAACAGAAGACCGTCGCTCAGCACCGAAAAATTGGCGGCGCGTGTCTCATCCGCGGCAAAAAGATCGAGGATATGACGGGACTTCGCCGCCTCTGCCTTAGATTTGAGAGCGGAAAAATCAACGGTCATGTCGTCTCCTTCTTGGGTCATGCGGACCCGATGTCATTGCAGCTCTTCGCTTAACGCGAAAGTATTACAGTCTCACTAAGGCGTCACGTTTTAACCTGACAGCGTCAGGGTATTTTGCGCCCCGGATGTCACTCTGCCCAATGCACAGTCGCTTGCGACAGCACGGCGCGCACCGGGGCCTCCATTTCATCGAGACTCTGCGCACGTTCCAGAGCGGCACGTTTTTCGGCGCCTGTGATCAGGATATGGGTCGAGATCGCGGATTTCAGTGCCTTGGCCGAGAGTGTGATCCGGGGTTCAGGGGCGCCGGGCGCGCGCATCGCCAAAAGCGTCGGCGCCGCGTCCGAGAGGCCCAACTCCAACTGATCCGCGCCGGGGAACAGACTCGCCGTATGCATATCAGCGCCCATACCGAGCAAAAGCACATTGAGCGGCAAAGCCGCTTCAATCGCAGGCATCAGCGCCTCCAACCCCTCTTCGGGCGTCGGCACATCGCGGTAAAGCGGCACGAGATGCGCGTCAGCGGCCTTCCCGACCAGCAAGCGGCGTTTCAACAGAGCGGTATTGGATCGCTCGGAGTTTTCCGGCACCCAGCGTTCGTCATTCAACAACACATCCACCCGATCCCAGTCGAGCGACACGGCCGATAGCGTATCGAAAACTGGCCCGGGCGTGGTGCCGCCGGGAACGCAAAAGCTCACCCGCTCCTGCGCCTCCAAAGCCATACGCAGTTCGCCTGCGATCTTATTCGCGAGATCTAAAAGCATCACATCGCGGTCTGGATATTCGAGAAAGTTCATTCTTTAATCTCCCGCCAGCGACGCCCTTCGCGGTGCAACATGATCGCTGCCTCCTCGGGGCCTGAGGAATAGGCGTCATAGGGCTTCGGCACATCGCCGCGTGCCTCCCAGCCTTGGATCAGCGGATCGGTCCATGCCCAAGCCGCTTCGACCTCGTCGCCGCGCATGAAGAGCGTCTGGTTGCCGCGGATCACATCCATGATCAAACGCTCGTAAGCATCTGTAATCTCTTCGGCATCGTCGCCCAGAGCCTCAGCGAAAGACATGTCAAGAGGCACGTCGATCAGGCGCATCCCGCCCGGTCCGGGTTCTTTGATCGTGACCTTAAGAGTCATCCCCTCGTTCGGCTGCAACCGGATCGAGAGCACGTTTGCGTGCCGCCCGGCCTCTTCGCCAAAGATCGAATGCGGCGCATCCTTGAACATCACCGCGATCTCGGACGTGCGTGCCTTGAGCTTCTTGCCGGTGCGCAGGTAGAACGGCGTGCCCGCCCACCGCCAGTTGGAAATCATACAGCGCAGAGCGATGAAACTTTCGGTGCGCGAGCGCGGATCGCCCGCATCCTCGCGATAGGACGGCTGATCATCCGTGGCGTCATATTGGCCGCGCACAATGTGATGGTGATCAATCGGCTCCAAAGCCCGGATCACTTTCAGCTTTTCGTCGCGCACCGCGTCCGGATCAAACCGCGACGGCGGCTCCATCGCGATCAGGCACAAGAGCTGCATCAGGTGGTTCTGCACCATGTCACGCATCGCGCCCGAGCGGTCGTAATATTCGCCTCGCCCGCCGACGCCGACGGTCTCCGCCACCGTGATCTGGATGTGGTCGACATATTGCGAATTCCACAAAGGCTCGAAGAGGATATTGCCGAACCGCACCGCCATCAGGTTCTGAACTGTCTCTTTGCCCAGATAGTGGTCGATGCGATAAATCTGTGTCTCGTCGAAGTGTTGCGCGAGGGATCGATTGAGCGCCTTGGCCGTTTGCAGATCACGGCCAAAGGGTTTCTCAACCACGATACGCGCCGCCTCATCGGCGATGCCATAGCTCATCAGTCGCTCCGCGATGTCGCCAAAGAGCGAGGGCGCGACGGAGAAATAGTAGGCCTTGATGACGTCCGGTCGCATCATGCCTTTAAGATCGTTCCAGCCGCCTTCACCACGCGCATCGACTTGCACATAGTCAAGCCGTTTCAAAAACGCGCCAATCTGCCCCTCGTCGCAGGTGTTCTTCGACGAAAATTCAAGGATCGCCTCACGCACCATTTGGCGAAATTCATCGGCATCATGATCGGAGCGCGCAGCCCCGATGATCCGCGCCGTCTCAGGCATCTGACCAGAACAGAACCGCCGGTAGAGCCCCGGAAGGATCTTGCGTCGTGCCAGATCCCCCGTGCCGCCGAAAATCACCAGATCGAAATCATCGACCGGAATGACGCGTGAGACCATGTCTGTGTTCCTTTTCGTCTTTGCCAGTTCTGCCCGTAGGCGTGTCCGAACCTTGCTTGAAGCCGCGAGCTTTTGCGATCCACAGCGCTTTGATGGTTAGCGCTAACGCTTACCTCTTAGCGCTCAGTCTCCGAGAAGTCTAGCATTGCCCGTGCACCTCTCAAGTCTCGAGTTGGACAATTTCACAATCACAAAGCCGCGGGCGCCGGAGTGAGGCCTTTTCACAACGTTCCCCAACCAGTAGATTACCGCAAATTGCGCGGGACATTTGCGATGAAAGATCAAAGCCTTCCACATTTTGCCGCCAACGAAGGCAAATTTGTCGATCCGGAGTTCACCGCCAATGGCGAGGCCAGGGCGAAGGTCGCTTTGGAGCGGATGGAGACGCTTTGGTTCAACACCGGGACGCTCTGTAACATCACTTGCGTGAACTGCTATATCGAAAGCTCGCCCACCAATGATGCGCTGACCTACCTGACAACGGAAGAGGTCGCACGCTATCTTGACGAGGCCGATGCGCTGGAACCCCGACCGCGCGAGATCGGGTTTACCGGTGGCGAGCCTTTCATGAACCCCGAGATGATCAACATGGCCCGCGCCGCTTTGGAACGCGGCTATGAGGTGTTGATCCTCACCAATGCCATGCGCCCAATGCAGCGCCCTCTCGTTCAGGCCGGTCTTTTGGCGCTCAACGCCGAGTTTCCCGGGCAGCTCACGCTTCGCGTGTCTCTCGATCATTTCGCCCAAGAGCCTCACGACGACATGCGCGGCGCAGGGAGTTACGCGGTGACTTTGGAAGGCATGGATTGGCTGCGCGACAATGGTTTTCGATTGGCTGTCGCGGCGCGCTCGCTTTGGCATGAGACTGAGGCCGAGACGCGCGCCGGGTTTGCGGCGCTCTTTTCCGAGCGCGACTATAAGATCGACGCGCAACATCCCGGCATGACGGTGATTTTTCCAGAAATGGACATGCGTGCCGAAGTGCCCGAAATCACAACCGCCTGCTGGGGCATATTGAACAAAAGCCCCTCGGATGTGATGTGCGCAACGCAGCGTATGGTGGTGAAGCGCAAGGGGCAAAGCCCCTCTGTCGTGGCCTGTACGCTTTTGCCCTATGAGGCGGATTTCGATCTAGGATCGACCTTGGCGGAGGCGTCAGGCGCGGTCGCGCTCAACCATCCGCATTGTGCGAAATTCTGTGTGCTGGGCGGCGCGTCCTGCTCCGCCTGAATTACATCTCCAGCTCGGTGTCCCAATAGAGATAATCCATCCAGCTTTCATGCAAATGCCCCGGTGGGAATTTGCGGCCAATGTTGCGCAGCTGTTCGGCGCCGGGCGCACGCGGCGGTTTGCGCAGACTCATATGCGCCTGTTGCAGCGACTTAGAACCCTTCTTGAGGTTGCACGGCACACAGGCCGCCACGATATTTTCCCAAGATGTCACGCCGCCCCGCGCCCGCGGGATCACATGGTCAAAGGTCAACTCGCCCTTCGAGCCGCAATACTGGCAACAAAATTCGTCCCTCAAAAACAAATTAAAGCGCGTGAAGGCCACGCGCTTTTGAGGTTTCACATAATCTTTGAGGACGACGACCGAAGGAATTCTGATCTTGCAACTCGGACTGTGCACATAGTCGTCATATTCGGCGACGATATCGACCCGGTCGAGGAACACCGCCTTGATCGCCTCCTGCCAGGGCCAAAGCGAAAGCGGATAATAGGACAAGGGTCGGTAATCCGCGTTGAGCACCAAGGCCGGATGCGCTCGCGTCGCATTGGGTTGTCTGACAAACTCTGTCCTGAAATTCCCGTCCATCTTCCGAGTGTACTCCGTCTGTCGATCTGCCAACTGATTGTCGGGATCAAGGCCGGGAGCCACCCGCCCCTGAGAATTTTCCCTGTATAGGTTCACTATATATCGCGGCTTGAACCTGACAAGCCCCTGTATATGCGAAGGTCATGCTCTGTTCTCTACAGCGCTTTCGTGACGTCGATGTGACGCTTCATTAGGCAATATCTAGCGCAATTTCGCGAAAAGACCCCAAATTTTGAACAAAAGACGGATCGTGCGACACCAAAATCATCGCGCCTCCCCAAGTCGACAGGCCTGCTTCCAGCGCTTCAATGGCGTCGAGATCAAGGTGATTACTCGGTTCATCCAAGAGTAAAAGCGGCGCAGGATCATCGCGCGCGCCCATTAATGCAATCGCGGCGCGCAGCCGTTCGCCGCCTGAAAGAGCATTGGCCGGTTTTTCTGCGGCATCCCCTCTAAACCCGGCGCGCGCAAGGGTTGCACGAATATCGGCAGAGGTGAGTTCAGGGTGCTCATCTTGTGCCACCTCCAAAAGCGTCCCAGCTCCTTGTAATCCCCCGGATTGATCCAGACGCATCAACTCTGTCTGGCGTAAAACCTGCCCCGCAACGGGTGCGATCTCCCCTGAAATCCCACGCAACAGCGTCGATTTCCCGGAACCGTTCGGCCCTTTAAGCCAAACCCGCTCCGGCCCGGTGATAGAGAAACTGAGCGGGCCGATCCGGTGAGCGCCCGCAACAAAGCACGCCTCATCGAGCTCCAGCACCACCTTAGACGCGGGCAAGTTCACAGCTGGAAAGCCCATCCTCACCGGGGTCATCGCTTCGACCCTCTGCAACATGGCGTCGCGCCGCTCAACGAGTCCGCTGGCCCGTCGCTCTTCTGCGCGCAGGCGCCCGCAGGAACTTCGTTCTGCACCTTCCTTGGCCTTATCGAGCAACATCTTCGATTGCGACCCATCGCGCAGCCGTTTTCCCTGCCGCGCGCGACGGTCTTGGCGGACTTGGGCTTCGTGGGCGTGGGATTTCTGCTGCTTCAGATCGCGCTCAGCCCGCCCCAAGGCCTGCGTCAGACGTGTTAGCTCGGCCTCACGGGCTTGCGAATAGGCCGACCAACCACCGCCCGTCACCGAGACAGAGCCATCCGGCTCCAGCGCCACGATCCGGTCCATATGTTCTAGCAGTGCACGGTCATGGCTCGCGATCAGGATCAGCCCCTTATGCTGCGTCAGTGCTGAAATGAGCGCCTCGCGGGCATCCAGATCAAGCGCATTGGTTGGCTCGTCCAACAGCAAAATTTCAGGCGGGGCAGAAACTGGCGGATCAAAAAACAGCGCGGCCAATGCGGCCCGCAATTGCTGTCCGCCCGAAAGCGTTCCAACACTCCGGTCAAGCGCCAAATCCGGTAGGCCAAAGCGGTCCAACTGAGCGCGAATGCGATCCTCCAGCCCCCAATCAACCGCCTCAAACGGACCATATGTGGCCTCGCCTCTTTGCGCGCGGCGCAGATCGGCCAATGCCTCGGTCGCTTCAAAGAGATCGCTGAGCGTCATAGTGGGATCGGGCGTCTGATCCAACAAGCGTACGGCACCAGATCGGATAACGTCACCTGAAATCAAAGGTGGACCACTACGTTTCTCAGAGAGACGACCCGCAATGAATTTTAAAAGCGTGGATTTCCCCGAGCCGTTCCGCCCGACAAGACCCGTCAATCCCGACCCCAAGGTCAGGTCAAAGCCAGCAGCTTGTCCAGATAATCCGTTGGAACCAGGCGCATTAGCGGCGCTTGCGGCGGTCCTCAACACGGATGCGGATAGGAAGACGTTGCTCAGACGGAGCTGAGAAGAGGGCATAGCTCACCATGACACCAATTGCAGCAAAGGCGATTGCGGTCGTCACGATCATGTCCATGGGTCATCCCTCCAAACTATATGTAAATTAGGTAACACTCCAAAGCCGGCGGTCAAGGGGATTGCGAGGGCCTTTGCGCAAAAAAGCGGGGTCTTGCCTAATTTTTGCCAAAATTCTTAATTGACCCCGCAATTTTCCCTTATGTCAGGCTTCTTCGTAGCCGAGATTTTTGCGCAGAAACGCCAAGGCGACCCCCAAACCATCGGGCGAAATCCCGTGGCCGGTGCCGCGCATGATATGGGCGTAGGTCTCAAAACCTGCCGCCTGAAGCGCCTGACCGGCTTCGGGCAGTGATTGCGGCGGCACCACCTGATCTTCGTCGCCATGGATCAAGAGCACCGGCATTTTCACCTGCATCTCGTCTTCAAGCATTTCGGGTTCAAGAATGCGTCCCGAGAAACCGACGACACAGGACACGGCCTCCTCACGGCGCGGCGCGACGTGCAGCGACATCATCGTGCCCTGCGAGAATCCCAAAAGCGCAACCTGATCGGCTTCGAACCCGTAATCGACCATGATGGTGTCGAGATAATCATTCAGCTCGTCGACGGCGCGAAGCATGCCTGCGCGGGCCTCTTCCTCGCTCGAGCCGTCGATCCAAGGGATCGGAAACCATTGGAAACCCATCGGATTGCCGATGCAGCGTTCGGGCGCATCAGGCGCAAAGAACATCGTGTCGGGCATATGTTCGGACAGAGGATCGGCCAGCCCCAACAGATCGTTGGCGTCGGCGCCATAGCCATGCAGGAAAATCACGGCAGAGTTCGTGCGGCCCGACAGGCTGTCACGCTTGTGGTTAGTCAGTTCGGACATGATTCAGCGCACCCCTTCGCGTTGCTTTGCCACACGGTAGTAGGCCCAAAGCGTGCGTGCCGCAACCGCTCTCCACGGCGACCACTCTTCGGCCATCTGCCGTAAGGCGCGCTCTTTTGGACGCTCTGGCAGATCGAACAACAGG
Organism: Celeribacter sp. PS-C1; assembly: GCF_019429625.1. Taxonomy (GTDB): domain Bacteria; phylum Pseudomonadota; class Alphaproteobacteria; order Rhodobacterales; family Rhodobacteraceae; genus Celeribacter. Next base: position 119,835 of record NZ_JAHXRW010000003.1, on the reverse strand, counting down.
CGCGCGCCCTCTTGCAGCGCCAGATCGCCGGGCGCGAAGACATCGGCATGGCCCAGCGAGAACATCGCGTAGATTTCCGCTGTCCAGATGCCGATTCCGGGCACTTGCGTGAGAGTTGCGACAACCTCCTCTGTCGGCGCCTCTCTGAGTGCGCGGTAGTCAATTCGGGCCTCGGCCAACGCTTTGGCATAGCGCACCTTTTGCCGAGATAGACTGCAGGCACGCAGATCGTCTTCTGTGGCCCAACGCACCTTGCGCGGACCGGTGAGCTTCGCGGCTTTCATCCGGCGCCATATACCATTCGCAGCGGCGACCGAGATTTGCTGGCTGACGATAGCGGCCAGAAGTTCCTCAAACCCGTCTTTGCGGCGCCTCAAAGGCAAAGGTCCGGTGAGACGCAGCGCCTCGGCAAAGCGCGTGTCTGTTGCGGCCAGATGCGCCGCGCCTTCCGCCACATCGGCGTCACAGGTGATGATCCGCGCCTTCACACCATTCCGCCGGAGGCAATGGCGTGGCTCTCGGCCCATTCCAACGCGTCCAAAAGATGTTCGCGTCGGGTGGCACCCAACGGCGGCGGACAGCTCAGGAAGGCAACCTTGACCGCGCGCTCCCGCGCATTGTCCAGAAGCCCGCGATGGCTTTCGGTGCCAAAAACCACGAGCCAATCTGTCGGCTGCTCACCCAGCATATCCCCCGACAAAATGGACAATTCACGACCCGGCAGATCCGCCGCGATCCGATCCCGCAAGAGTGGTTCAGAACAGGTAATCCGCGCGCCCTCTGGGATCAGCGCCGCAAGTTCACCTGCCTCGGAAACCGCCTGCCACATATCACCGGGACGCGAGCGCAACGCCGCCCGTTCGAACCGCAGATACGGCAGTCCTCGTGCCTCGCAGAGCGCATAGCTTTCCGCCGTCAGATCGGAACAGGCGGGGCTTGCGTCGATCACAGCGGAAACCTCTTCGCGCGTGAGCGTCGCCGTCAGCGGCTCCGTCTCATCGGGCATTCGCACCAGTGCCTTGATGCTGGCCTCGCGCAGATGATCCGCCAGATTGCGCGCCTCAATCGTGCCAGCCAAAAGTAAGATCATTTGTGCATTCCCTCAAAAACTCCTCGCAGTCATGCGCGATCTGCAGGCGTTTGTCAGCCCCAGGGATTTCGTTTGCACAAGTTTCGGGCTGCTTCTTTTGCATGCACTCTTCTCCACTACGTCTTTTAGAAAGCCGCTTTCGCGAAGCAAGGCTCTGCGCCATAAAGAAAGCATGACAGATTCGACCCTCACCCTGCCCTCTGGCGACTGGCCCACATTAGAACCCGGCTGGGTTTGGCTTTGCGGTGCGGGTCCGGGTGATCCGGGGCTGATGACGCTGCATGCAGTGCACGCACTCAAAGAGGCCGATGTGATCGTCTATGATGCGCTGGTGTCCAAAGACATCCTGAGTTGGGCCGGGCCTGAAACAGAGATGCTCTATGCCGGAAAACGCGGCGGCAAACCTTCGGCGAAACAGGCGGATATCTCGCTGCAGCTCGTAGAGTTGGCCAAGGCCGGAAAGCGGGTGTTGCGCCTCAAAGGCGGCGATCCTTTTGTCTTTGGACGCGGCGGCGAAGAGGCGCAGACCCTCATTCAACACGGCGTGCCGGTGCGCATCATTCCGGGCATCTCGGCAGGCATAGGGGGGCTGGCCTATGCCGGCATCCCCGTCACGCATCGCGACGTGAACCAATCCGTCACCTTTGTCACTGGCCACGACAAGACCGGTGCCGCGACCCAGCTCGATTGGGCCGCCATGGGCCGTGCGGCGGGGGTTTTGGTGATTTACATGGGCATGAAACACGCGCCCACCATTCAGGCCGGTCTCTTGGCCGCAGGTCGCCCCGAGGACGAACCCGTCGCGGTGGTCTCTCAGGCGACGACACCGGATCAGAGAGTGATTGAAACCACGCTGGGCGCCATGGTCGAGGACATCGCCAAAGCCGCAATGGAGCCGCCTGCGATCATTTGTATCGGGCGCGCCGTCTTGATGCGGCAGGTTTTGGACTGGCAGGCGCTCATGCGGGGCGAGGCGCCGCGCGATCTCGACCCGTTGAAACGCGGCAAACCTGCGCAAGAAGGCTAAGCCCCTTCCCCACAGCATTTCATCGCGTGAGACGTTTTTGCACATGCAGTCCTCAAGAACGCGGGTTCTCAGAACGCGCCTCTGTCGTTAAACGCTATGCGACACATTCAAAAATGCGCACGAGATCCCGATGAGCGATATTTCCCAAACGCAGCCCACGCCGGACATGTCCAAGGCCCGCCGCAACGTGATGATCCTCGTCATGGCGCAGGCTTTCCTGGGCGCGCAAATGTCGATGATTTTCACCATCGCCGGGCTCGCCGGGCAATCTCTGGCCGCGAACCTTTGCTTTGCCACGCTGCCAATTTCCGCAACCGTTCTGGGCTCCATGCTGGCCGCCACGCCTTTGTCGGGTGCGATGCAAAAATACGGCCGTCGTGTGGGCTTCTGGATCGGCACGGGCGCGGGGACCGTTGGTGCAGGGATCGGCGCCTTTGCCTTGATGCAGCAGAATTTCTGGCTGTTCGTTTTGGGCGGCCTCTTCACCGGCGTCTACCAATCGTCGCAAGGGTTCTTCCGTTTCGCCGCCACCGACACCGCTGATGACGCCTTCAAACCCAAGGCAATTTCCTACGTCTTGGCGGGCGGTCTGGCGTCGGCCATCATCGGGCCGCAGCTTGTCAAAGTGACGTCGCAAGCCATGGTCGTGCCATTCTTGGGCACCTATCTGGCGGTGATCGTGATCAACCTCGTGGGGTCGTTGTTGTTTCTCTTTCTCGACATCCCAAAACCACCGGTCTCGACCCATGATCATCTGATCGGGCGCTCGCGGATGGAGCTGTTGAAAACCCCGCGCGTGGCGGTGGCGATCATCGTCGCTATGGTCTCTTATGCGTTGATGAACCTCGTCATGACCTCAACGCCCCTCGCAGTCGTGGGCTGTGGGTTCGAACAAAACACCGCCGCCGATGTGGTCTCCGCGCACGTCTTGGCGATGTTCATCCCGTCCTTCTTCACCGGTTTCCTGATCTCGAAATTCGGGGTCGAGCGTATCATGGCAACAGGGCTCGTCATCCTCGCCTGCGCAGGCATCACCGGCATGATCGGCGTTGATCTTGAAAACTTCTTCGTCGCGCTGATCCTCTTGGGCATCGGCTGGAACTTTGGCTTTATCGGTGCAACTGCAATGCTGTCGTCGGCGCACACGCCGTCTGAACGGGGCCGTGTTCAGGGCATGAACGACCTGATCGTCTTCGGTGGCGTCACCATGGCGTCACTGGCCTCGGGCGGTTTGATGAACTGTTCCGGCGGCTCCGCGCAAGACGGCTGGGCGGCGGTGAACCTCGCCATGGTGCCCTTCCTGACATTGGCGGGCGGGGCGTTGATCTGGCTATGGATGCAGTCGAAAGAGCGCGGCTGAACCGCCCTCACCCGTGCGCTCTGATCTTTTCCCTGTGACGCGCAAGCCAAAGCGCTGACATATAGAGCGGGCCGACATCGAGCTGGCCCGCGTCACACATCGCCATCAGATCGTCGAAGGACATGAGATAGGACGCAATGTCCTCGTGCTCATGATCAAGTCCGCCGCCGGTTTGGGTGATGCCGTCCGGCAAGTCGGCAATCCCGATGTAAGATGTGACATATTCGGTGATCGCCCCTGAGGACGGGTAGTATTCCGCGATCTTATGAAGCGCGCCAATCGTGACACCGGCTTCTTCCTCGCCCTCACGCCGGGCCGTGGCCTCGGGTCCCTCGCCCGCATCCACACGCCCCGCGATGGGCTCCAACATCCACGGACGTTTGTCGCCCCGCGCAAACGGGCCAAAGCGAAACTGTTCGATCACCAGAACACGGTCGCGCACCGGATCATAGGGCAGCACCGTGACCGCATCGGCCATCAAAAAAGCCGCGCGGGTCATGTCGTTGGACTCAGAACCGTCGAAATGCCGATGCTTGATGGTGCGATCATCAAGGGCGAAGAAAAAGCTATAAGGGATCTCTCGACGCAGAGATGTTACGTCATCGCGGGTCATATCGACACGCTGAGGCGCGCGCGGCCGGCCACCCGCCTCCGCTGTCAGTCTTGCCCAGGCGCGGGTGAAGATCATCGGACGTAGCGGACGCAATTCTTCAACGCTGCGCTCGCCGTGATAATGAACCACCTCATGCGCCGCAGCCGTAATGAATTCAGGAGACAGGAATGGCTCGTCGCCGTCCAGAACCTCACGCAGAAAGTCGATTTGATCGGGCGCATAGCGTCGGCTCAATGGCCCGAAAGGATCACTCACGCCCATTTGCGCGCGGCCTTTTCCGTCAGCCATCCGCCAAAGAACCCTCCGACGATCAGGATGAACAGCACATCCGGTTTCAGCACATACATGACGTATTCGCGCATCAGATCGACCATCGACATCAACGCCTCTGTCGGGCCGCGATAGCGTTTATCGAGCGAGCGATGGATCATGGTCTCGAAGGCGAAATAAAACACCGACCAGAAAGTCAGGATCACCGAGGACGAAAACCCGTAGCTATAGGCCGCCGCCATCGTGTCGCCCGCACGTTTGCCTAAGAACACCCAGCCGGTCAAAAGGCCGAAAAAACCGGCGATATAGGTCATGAGACCGTAGCGTGTGCCTTCAGGCAGGTAATTCTTAGCAAGTTCTGCGGCGAACCAGGCCAAAAGGGCGAACCAAATGGCGGCAACGAGTTTTGCGGCTGTGGGCATGTTTACCTGCTCGGGTGGGCGATTGTGATTTGTGTTACGTCACAGTTTCCCCCGTGAAAGGTCGCGGCGCAAGAGGTCAGATAGAAATTCCACATCCGACGAAACCGCTCGTCAAAACCCATGGCTTCGATTTGATCCCATTTCGCGTTGAACGTCTCATACCAACGCCGCAGCGTGATCGAATAGCTTTCGCCAAACTCCTTGCTTTTCACGGTCTTAAGCCCGGACTTGCCGATCTCTTCGCGTAGCACTGTCGGACTGGGCAACATACCCCCCGGGAAGATATATTTCTGGATGAAATCGACGCCTTTTCGATAGGTCTCAAAGCGCTTGTCCTGCAGCGTGATGATCTGAAGCGTCGCCTGCGCGTCCGCCTTCAGGCACTCGCGAATTTTGCCGAAATACACCGGCCAGTATTTTTCGCCCACCGCCTCGAACATCTCGATTGAGGCGATGCCGTCATATTGCGCCGTCTCGTCGCGGTAATCTTGCAGCTTGAGTTGAACCTGCTCCGAGAGCCCCGCCTTTTGAATGCGCTCGGCAGCGAATTTGAACTGCTCCTCGGAAATGGTCAGCCCCGTAACCTTGAGCCCGCGCTCGCCCGCCGCATATTCGGCAAAGCCGCCCCAGCCACAGCCGATCTCCAAGACATGATCGCCGGGCTTCACGCCCATCTCATCGACCATGCTTTTGTATTTCGCGATCTGTGCCGCCTCAAGGCTCTCCTGCCCTGTCTCGAAGAGCGCCGAGGAATAAGTCATCGTGTCATCGAGCCACAGCCCATAGAACTCATTGCCCAGATCATAGTGATAGGAGATGTTCTTTTTCGCTTGGCGTTTGGTGTTGGAATTCATCCAATGCCGCATCCGCTCATAGGCGCGCACAAAGGCCATGCCGGGAAAGCCGTCGTAAAGGTCGTCATTGCCCGCATGCAAGAGGTCCATGAAAGCCATCAAATCCGGCGTCGACCAGCCACCATCGAGATAATCCTCGCAAAACCCCAGATCTCCCTCGCGAATGAGACGCGCAAAGACATCGTCGCTTTTCACCTCAAGGCGTGCCACGGGACCTGGTGTTTGACCGCTCGCGCGAAACACCCGCCCGTCAGGCAGAGCAAAATCTAACTGGCCGCGCGCCATCTCTTGGGCGACCGCGAAGACATTACTGAAATAGCGCGGTAGGCCGTCCTGACCCTCCGTGCTGGTGAGGACCTCTTCGGCCGGAAGTTTGCTGTTGTCGTGCATCATCTCACCTCACTCGTTGTTACGAGTTTAGCGCAAACTGAGATTTCGTCACCCTTTCAATGTCTCATAGGCCGCAAGTGCGTTTTCGCGACCTTCCTTGAGGCTCGCCACCGGCTCAGGATAGGCGTCCTCAGGCGACAGTTCCCAGGATTTTGGCACAGCCTCAAAATAGGACAGAGCGGTCTTGGTCGGGCGCGCCTGCCCTTCGGCGATCCAGCGGCGCAGATAGGTGCCAGCGGAATCGAATTTCTCCGCCTGCCCGTCGGGATTGAAAATCCGAAAATAGGGCGCCGCATCGGGACCGCATCCCGCCACCCATTGCCAGCCCATGGCATTCGACGCCGGATCCCAGTCGATGAGACAGTCCTCGAACCATCTGAGCCCCACCCGCCAATCGGTCAGCAGGTGTTTGGTCAGATACGACGCCGCAATCATCCGCGCGCGGTTGTGCATCACGCCGGTGACGAACATCTCGCGCATCGCAGCATCGACGAAACGTACGCCGGTGCGGCCCTGACGCCAGCGCTCGGCGTCCTTATTGTCCTTACGCCACGGGAAATCGTCCCAGCCCTCGCGGTGGTTTTGTTCTGGCAGATCGGGTTCGTGATAAAAAAGATGATAGGCAAACTCGCGCCAGACCAGCTCTTTAAGGAAATGTTCCGCGCCCTTTGCGCCCTCCTCCATCGATTGCCAGCCCGCGAACCAGATGCGGCGTGGGGAGATTTCGCCATAGGTCAGGTTTTCCGACAGGCCGGAACAGACCGGTTCGGCGGGAAAATCGCGCCGCGTTTTGTAGTCATTCGCATGATGCTGAAGAAAGGCCGAGAGCCGCCCGTTGGCCGCCGCCTCGCCGATGTGACAATGCGGCAGGACCACCTCGGCGCCCCGACGCATCGCAGCACCCAGTTGCCAGTCCTTCAGGCTGTCGCTTGCAGGCCATGTGTCCGGCCATGGTATCTCAGGTCTCGTCAAAGGCTCCGGCACGGGATGATCGCGCACGGACTTCCAGAACGGCGTGTACACCTTGTAATAGCTGCCAGTCTTGGTCGCGACCGTCCAGGGTTCGAACAGAAGATGCGAATTTGACGACTGCGCCTCAACACCCGCCTCTTTCAATGCGGATTTTACCTCGGTATCACGCGCGATGGCGGCTTTGTCGTAGAGCCGGTTCCAATAGACGCCTGTTGCACCCAACTCGTCGACCAATGCCAAAAGATGATCCTTCGCTGAGCCATGGCGCAAGACCACCTTGCCGCCCAGCTCTTCGACCCGCTCCCTGAGATGGTCGAGCCCAAGCCCCAACCGCCATTTCGGCGCAGCCCCAAGTCCGTCGACCGTGATATCACGAATGAACACCGGCACCACCTGCCCGGCCTTGGCAGCTGCGACCAGCGCGGGGTTGTCGTCGAGGCGAAAATCCCGCCTGATCCACCAAATCGAAACCATAGTCTTTCCTTCTTTAGAAGGCTAACGCGTGAACCTGCGATTTGGATCAGATTTTATGCGGCATCTTCCGCCTCGCGGTCTTCGGCCTGTGCCGACCACATCGCCGCATAGGCGCCGCCCTGTTTCAAAAGCGCTTCATGCGTGCCGCGTTCGATCACCTGACCCGCGTCCAAGACGACAATCTCGTCGCTGTCGGCAATGGTGGAAAGGCGGTGCGCAATGGTGATCACCGTACGCCCCTCGCCCGCGAGTTTCAGCGCGCCAAGGATGCTTTGCTCCGTGCGGGTGTCCAAAGCCGACGTGGCCTCGTCCAACAGCAAGATCGGCGGGTCTTTCAACAACGTGCGCGCAATACCGACACGCTGTTTTTCGCCACCCGAGAGTTTCAATCCCCTCTCACCCACTTGCGTCTCGTAGCCTTCCGGCAGGGCCATGATGAAATCGTGAATCTGCGCCTTTTTCGCAGCAGCGACGATCTCTTCATAGGTGGCGCCATCGCGCCCGTAACCGATGTTGTAGCGGATCGTATCGTTGAACAGCACCGTGTCCTGCGGCACGACGCCGATGGCGCGGTGCAGGCTTTCTTGTGTCACCGCGCGAATGTCCTGCCCGTCGATCTGAAGACTTCCGCCGGTCACATCATAGAACCGGAACAAGAGCCGCCCGATAGTGGATTTTCCAGAGCCGGAATGACCGACGATGGCAATGGTCTTGCCCGCCGGCACCTCAAGATCGACACCTTTCAGGATCGGTCGCGCCGGATCATAGGCGAATTCAACAGCGTTCAGAGTGACCGTGCCGCCCGTGACCTTGATGTCCGGCGCATGGGGGGCGTCTTTGATCTCGGCCGGTTGGTGCAGCAGTTCGAACATCTCTTCCATATCCACCAAAGCCTGACGGATTTCGCGGTAGACCGTGCCGAGGAAATTCAAAGGCATGGTGATCTGGATCATATAGGCGTTGACCATGACGAAATCGCCCACGGTCATCTGACCGTTCTGCACGCCGATGGCGGCCATGACCATAACGATCACCAGCCCGCCCGTGATGAAAAACGACTGGCCGAAGTTCAGGAACCCAAGCGAATAGGCGGTCTTGTTGGCGGCGACTTCATAGGCCTCCATGGCCTTGTCATAGCGGGCCGCTTCGCGTTTTTCGGCGACGAAATATTTCACTGTCTCGAAATTCAACAGGCTGTCGACGGCCTTTTGGTTCGCGTCCGTGTCCTGATCGTTCATCTCCTTGCGGAGCTTCACGCGCCACTCAGTGACTTTGAAGGTGAAGAGGATATAGATCGCGATTGTAGCCAACAGCACGAGCATATAGGTCGGCCCGAAGGCAAAGGAGACGACCACCAGAACCATCAGCAGTTCCAACGCCAGAGGCCCGATGGAAAACACCAGAAAACGCAACAGAAAGGCCACGCCCTTAACACCGCGCTCGATGATGCGCGACAGACCACCGGTTTTGCGGGTGATGTGATAGCGCATCGAAAGCGCGTGTATGTGGTTGAAGGTCTCAAGCGCCAGTTGCCGCAGCGCTGACTGCGCCACAGGCGAAAAGATCACATCGCGGAGCTGGTTGAACCCGTTGGTCATCAGCCGCGCCATGCCGTAGGCGACCGTCAGCCCCACAGCGCCCGCGCCCAGCATCCAGGCCGCGGATTGCCCGTCTCCCGCGAGCGCATCGACAGCGGCTTTGTAGAGCACCGGCGTGCCGACCGTGACCAGCTTGGCCGCCAACAAAAACACCATAGCGACGATCACACGCGCTTTGGTTTTGCCGGCGTCTTCCGCCGTTTTGTCAGGCCAGAAATAGGGAATGACCGCGCGGATCACCGCCCAGCCATTTTTCGGTCCATCGGTCACTCTCAAAGGGCGATTGCCACGCATAGAGCTGCCTTTCACTTTTGCAACAGGCGCGCAACTTGATGCAAGACCGCCTTAGCCGCAAGCGCTCTTCGCGCAAAACACGAGAGGCATATTCGCGCAGCGGCGATGCCTCTCGCTCAAACTCTTATTCCGGAAGGTCGAAAATCTGCCCCGGATAGATGAGGTCCGGATCGCGGATTTGCGCACGGTTCGCATCGAACAAGCGGACATAGAGATAACCATCGCCATACCGCTCAGACGCAATGCCCCAAAGCGTGTTGCCTGGCTGCACGGTAACCGAGGCAATGCGGGGCTGTGGGCTGTTGGATGCAGCTGTTGCGACTTCCGTTGCGGCCACCTCCGTCGTCTCTACCGTGGTTTCCACGCCCTCCGCAGGTCCCGATGCGATCTCGGCCAGTTTGGCGATCTCTTCGCGCTGGAATGGGGTTTCGACGCGGCTGATCACGGCGCCCTCGGCTCCGGTCTGATCGACGCGTAGCGTATAGCGTCCTGCAGCAACCTCTTCGAGTTCGCGCCGCCATTGGCCGTCCGCACTCGCGCGTGCCTCGGTCAAAAACACTCCGTCGAGGTAAATCAAAAGCTCTGCCCAAGGTGCGGCGCGGCCAGAGACGAACACCCGGCCTTCCGGATCATAGGTGACCGCATCAATGCGCAACTCTGCGGACGCTGTGCCCGCTTGTTGCAACACTTTGACGCCCTCGTCATCCGCCATCAATACGGTCGGCTGTTCCGCCGATCCTCCGGCCTCCTGCCCCGCGCTTTCCAACACCTGCGTTGCAACCGCGACGCCCGTGCTCTCCGCCGTGCCGGACAGGCCACTCCCCGACGAGAGATCGGGCGGCACGTCGGTCTCGTCTCCCAAAGAGACAGGCGATTTTGGTGGAGCGCTGGCTGGGGCGATCAGCACGGTTTCCGCACTGGCAAGCTCTTGCGCCTCTTCCGTCGCGGATTTGGACACCAAACGCATTTCGCGTGCCTCTCCCGAGGCGGGCAGATCAAACAGCGCGACGAATTCGCCACGCGCGGAGGCTTCGGTGTTTGTCACTTCTTGGCCGTTAACCAGAATGGACACCGTCGCCCCGGGTTCTGCGCGCCCGGCCACCGTCGCGAGCCCGTCTGGCGGAATGCGGACCAGATCGAAGGCAGGATAGAGCTGGGCGGAGGCCTCGGCCACCTCCGGCGTGGCCTCGGAGGTCGCGCCTTGGTCCGATGCAGGCGCAGCCATGTCCACAACCGCTGCAGGCGCCTCCGTGCCAGAAAGCGCAACGGCGGTTTGTGCTGTCTCTGCCGCTGTATCGGTTTCCGGCTGAGGCCGCGCGAGATAGAGCGTTGCTCCGATCGCCACCACAATCACCGCCACGCCTACACCTGCGGCGGGCAGCATCCATCCGTTCGTTTTCGACATCTCTTGTCCTTATGTTTCCCCCGCCGAGACAGTGCACCCGCAACGGCATGCCGTCCTCGCGGAACAGCTTGCGGCGATCAGCGCCTCGATCAAGACTTGAGGGAGCCTAGCAAGGGGTCTAACAAGGGTCAAAGACTTCCTTTTTTGAAAGTATATGCCATGTCCGATACGCCTGTTTCCGCGCCATATTCCACGCCGTTTTCCGTCTGCGTCTACTGCGGCTCGCGCCCGGGTCACAAGGACAGCTACGAGGCCGCCGCGATCGAAATGGGAGAGGCCATCGCGCGTGAGGAGTGGCGTCTGGTCTATGGCGCGGGCGATGTCGGTCTGATGGGCGCCGTTGCGCGCGCGGCGCAGGCAAACGGCGCCGAGACCTTTGGCGTGATCCCAACGCATCTGTTGCCGAAAGAGGTGGGTAAACGCGACCTCACACGCTTCATCATCACCGAGAATATGCATGAGCGCAAAAAGGTGATGTTCATGAACTCGGACGCCATCGTGGTGCTTCCTGGTGGTGCGGGATCTCTGGACGAGTTTTTCGAGGTTCTGACCTGGAAACAGATCGGCCTGCATGAAAAGCCGATCTTTCTCTTGTCGACCGAGGGCTATTGGCAGCCACTTGAGGCACTGATCGAACATGTGATCAGCGAAGGCTTCGCGCCCATTTCAACCTCAAGCTATTTCGAGACGGCGGAAACGGTCGCAGAACTGGTCGAAGCCCTGCGTGCCCTACGTGCGGAACGGTCCTGACGCAGCACTTCCAGCGTGTAGAGCGCCAGCGCGATCCAAATCATCGGCATTGCAATGGCGTGCCAATGGGTGAAGGGTTCTGAAAAGACGAAGACTGCCAGAAGAAACTGTAGCGTTGAATTGAGATATTGCCCCATGCCGACGATGTTGAGCGGCAGACGACGCGCGGCGGCGGCAAAAAAGATCAACGGCACGCCGGTCACAACGCCCGAGGCGATCAGCATAAGAGACATGTACCAAGAACTGCCGAAATTGCCGGCAACTTGGGTCTCCGTGCCGCCCCAGCCGTAAAGATGAATTCCCGCGAGACCGATCAGCGCAAGAGGCACCAAAAACACGACCTCCCCCGCGACTGAGAGAAACGGCCCGGCGACCAAGGTCTTCTTGATCGCGCCATAGATCGAAAAAGTCACCGCCAACGTGAGCGCAATCCACGGCAGGGTGCCAATCCCGATGCCCAGCACCAATACCGCGATCCCCGCCAAGACAATCGCGAGATATTGCAGCCCGTAGAGACGTTCCTTGAACACAACGACACCGACCAAAGTGGCGACGAGCGGAAAGACATAGTAGCCAAAGGCCGCCTCTAGCGCCTGCCCCGATTGCACGGAATAGATAAAGAGACCCCAGTTGACCGAAATGAACATTGCCGCAAAGATCACCTTGCGCTGCTGCGGGCCGCTGATCAGGCGCCAGAACTCGCCCAAACGCCGCTTGAACACGATCCAGATGCCAAAGAGCACGAATGTCCAAATCGTTCTATGCGCCAGAATCTCTGTCGCCGGAACCATGTCCATCGCTTTGTAATAGAGCGGCGCGATGCCCCAGAGGGTCTGTGCCAAGAGGAGCGCGACCCAGCCTTTTTGCGTTTCAGTCATGGCCGGACAAAGCGCCTTTCACCGGCGCTTTGCAAGAAACAAAAATGCACAGGACGCTTGATGCCCTTGGTCCGCATTGCACAGCCTAGAGGCCAATCGCCTTCGCCACGAAGGCCTCGAACGGGTCCTTGCCCGGCGCGAAAGGGAGATGGGATGCAAAGCTTTCGGACGGAATTTGACCGGTCAACTCGAAACAGAGGGACCTGGCCAAAGCTGGCGGCGTGAAATCCTCCTCAAAGCTGTCTTCAAACTGTTCCTCGGCGGTGTCCTCCAAGGACTCGCGCCCATAGATCTCGATATAGCCTGTCGCCAAGAGCCTGATCAAATCCTCCGCCCGCTCCGCGAGTGTCAGGCACTCGCCCTCGTCGCCTAAAAAAACGTAACGCTGAGGCTGCCCCGCAAGCTGCCAGAGCGCGATATAGGACCCGGTGCTCGATGCGTGAAGGAAGGGAACGATCTGATCCTCGTATCCGCCCTCACCGAACCAATGCCGCACCAGATCTGGCGGCTGACAGAAGTAGACATCGCTCGTCAAACCGTCCGGTCGCATCGGGTCTTCCATGGTGACAATGGTCTCGCCACCGATCTGAAAATGCCCCGCAGCCCCCAAACCGTCCATGAAACTCAGCAGCAACGGATCAAAAGTGACAGCCGCCGCTTTGATCCGCGCCAGAAAGGCCGCGCGAAACTCAGCATAGGTCGAGATGGCGTTCAAACAATGTCTCCACTGCAAAAGGCCTGAATTGCATTGAGGAAAATCTCCGCCCCCAAGGGAATAAGCGCATCGGGAAAGTCGAAATCCGGGTTGTGCAATTCTGGTTGATCCTCGCCCGACCCCAAAAACAACATGGCCGCCGGGATTTCAGTGCCGAAAAGGCCAAAATCCTCAGAGGGACGCATCGGGATCGCGCCCTCGACACGCGGCAGGCCTCTCACCGCCTCTTCCAACAGAGCCGTCGCCTCGGGCGCATTGACCGAATGGCTAAAGGCATCGTGGATGGTGATCTCCGGCGTGAAAGCGGCGGCAGAGGTTTCGATCAGCGCGCGGGCCTCGGCCTCAAGCGCCGACATTTCGCTGTTCAACAATGTACGCAGAGTCACTTGCAACTCCGCCTCGCCCGGGCTGATACCAAAGGACGGCACGCCGAGACGCGCGTGGGTGACGGTGCAGAGGCGAAATCCCGGGTCTTCGGTCGGCAAATCGCGCGACAGCGCGCCCAAGGCAGGGATCAGTTCCGACAGCACAAGACCGGGCGAACGGCCATTTTCGGGCCGCGCAGCGTGCGAGGTCTGGCCGGTGAAACGGATATGAAGCCCGCGCGACGCGCAGGCTACAGGGCCCTCTTGCAAGGCCACAGCCCCCAGGGGCAGCTTTGGCAGGTTGTGCAAAGAGATCGCCAGATCTGGGGTGAGCGCAGCAAATTTCGGATCGGCCATCACCGCCCGCGCGCCCTGCCCGGTCTCTTCGGCGGGCTGGAACAACAGAACGACGCGGCACTCAGGCGCGCGCTCCGACAAGGCCCGTCCCACCGCATAGAGCGTCGCCATATGGCCGTCATGGCCACACAGATGCCCGACGCCCTCATTGAGAGACCGATACGTAGGTCCGAACTCTTCGAGGATCGGCAAAGCGTCCAGCTCCGCCCGGATCATCAGGGTTTTCGCGCCAGCGCCAAAGACGGCGGCGACCCCTGTGCCACCCAGCCCTTCGATCACCTCAGCGTCGAGAATACGCATCTGCTTTGCGATACGCTTGGCAGTTTCATATTCTTCGCCCGAGACTTCTGGAAAGCGATGCAATTCGTGACGCAAAGCCACTGCCTCGGCGCGCATTTCTGGCGTCAGGGTCCAAGCGTTGGGAAGTGGACGAGTCATGATATGGTCTCCGGGCCGCAGAGCGTTACGACCGTAATTTCAGGCGGCATATTGATCCGCACCGGATATTCGGAACATCCGATGCCGCCGGAGACGATCAACACACGACCCTCGGCCTCGTAGCGCCCATAAGAATAGGTTTCGTTTTCCGCCGCCATGATAATGGGAGAGCGGTTGCCGATGCGGATTTGTCCGCCGTGGGTGTGGCCGGACAGGGTCAGGAGGCATTGCTCAGGGACATGCGGGAACAGCTCGGGTTCATGGGCCAACAGGATCGCCGGCGCCTCTGAGGTGACTTCGCGCATGGCCGCATCCAAATCGTCGAACCCCTCGCCGTCGGGTCCCTCGTCATAGGGGCGTTGATCGCCCAGACCGATGAGCCAGACGTCTCCCCCCTCATGCGTCAATCTGGCCGCCTCATTGTCCAGCAACGGAATGCCGTGACGCGTCAGCGCCTTTTGCGCAGCACAGGGCACGCGATCCTTGGCCGCCGCGAAATCCTGCCACCAGTCGTGATTGCCAAGAACGGCGTAGGTCCCAAGTTCGCCGGTAAAGGGCTTTAATGCGCCGATAATGTCATCTTTGTCCAACTGGCCCCATGTCCAACGATGCGCGGCCTCATAGTCGCCCAAAAGCACCGCAAGATCCGGCTGTAAGCGGTTGGCTTTTCGCACAATTCTCTGAACCCGCGACAAGGGAATATAGGGCGCGCCCGCGTGAAGATCGGAAATGATCACGATCCGCATGGGCGCACGCGCGCCCCAAGCCGGATGTTCGACCCGATGGCGTTTGATACGCAGACGCCAGGCGGGCTCGATCCAGAACCCGTAAAAAAGGGCCAGGAGCACGACGGCTCCCAGCCCGAGAAGGATGTAAAATCCCGCGTTCACCGGATCACATGCGCGATGCGACGTTTTCCCAGTTCACCAGCTTGTCGAGGAAGTTCGACAGGTAGACCGGACGCTTGTTGCGGAAGTCGATGTAGTAGGAATGTTCCCACACGTCACAACCCAGCAGCGCGGTTTGGCCGAAGCAGAGCGGGTTCACGCCGTTTTCGGTCTTGGTCACTTTGAGACCACCATCGGTGTCTTTCACGAGCCAAGCCCAGCCGGAGCCGAACTGACCAGCGCCAGCAGCGGCGAATTGTTTCTTGAACTCTTCGACGGAGCCGAAGGACTCGACGAGGGCTTTCTCAAGCTCGCTCGGCATGGCTTTTTCGCCCGGGCCCATCATTTCCCAGAATTGGGTGTGGTTCCAGTGTTGGGACGCGTTGTTGAAGATGCCGGATTGCGCGACAGCATTGGCGTCGTAGGTGCCTTTGATGATCTCTTCGACCGATTTGCCTTCCCACTCGGTGCCCGCGATCAGCGTGTTGCCGGTCGTCACATAGGCGTTGTGGTGCAGGTCGTGGTGATACTCAAGCGTCTCCTTGGACATGCCGAGATCGGCGAGAGCGTCGTGAGCATAGGGAAGATCGGGAAGTTCAAAAGCCATTGGGGCCTCCATTGGTCAGCAGTGATGCGTTTCAGGTCCGGGTTATAGGTGATCCGATGGCGGGCTCGGGTCAAGGGCGAAACACTGGAATCGTTCCAGAAAAGCCGAACAGCGGGTGTTCGCCGCTATCCTAGTGCACGCGTCTAGTATGCCCCGCATCCGAACCACCTGTCACACCTTAATCCGGCAGATCGATCTGAATCTCGGGTTCATCGCCCACGGCGGGAATATCGCCGCCAGTGAAAATATAGGCCGCAAGCCCGGCCACAATCACGATCAAGGCCCCCACAAGAACCCCAAGCCCCACATTGCCACCAGATTTCGTTTCGTTATGGCTCGACATCTCTGTCTCCTTCATTTCGTGTCTCCGCATATCGCGGACGATTGAAGGAACAACGCCTGGCCCCCCTATTGGTTCCGAGAGCGTCGAGGTCTCGCTTCGAGCCATTCGGTCACACCCGCGTCATAGGGGGTTTCGCAAAGCCCCGCCGCCGGATACACCTTCGCAACGGAAAATTTCTTTGACGGACCCTGACATGACCTTTTGGATCATCGCCACTGCCATCGCAATCCTGTCCGCCGCCCCTCTGGCGCTGGCCCTGCGCAAAGCGCGCGGGATCGGGGCTGACAGCGCCTCTGCGGCGGAGATCGAGATGAAGGTCTACCGCGACCAGCTCAAAGAAGTCGACCGCGATGCCGCTCGGGGCGTGATCTCCGAAGAAGACGCCAAACGCGCTCGTGTCGAGGTCTCCCGCCGCCTGCTCGAGGCCGACAAGGCGCGAGGCACCAAAGCGAAAACAACCTCTTCCACGCCGATGTGGCTGGCCGTGGCGCTGGGCCTTAGCGTCATCGGCAGCGGGATCTGGCTCTATCGCGACCTCGGCGCGCCGGGGTATGAGGATCTGCCACTGTCGCACCGCCTTGCCTTGGCCGAAGAGGTTCGCGCCACCCGCCCGTCTCAGGCCGAGATTGAACAGACACGCCCCTCCTCGCCGCCCATCCAGACGCCTGACGAGCGCCTTCTGACGCTCGTGGGCCAGCTGCGCACGGCACTTGAAACCCGTCCGGACGATCTACAGGGCCATGTCCTTTTGGCCCGCAACGAGGCAGTGATCGGCAATTACGACCGCGCCTATGCCGCCCAGCAAGAGGTGATCCGCATCAAGGGCGCGGGTGCGACCGCTGACGATTACGCCGATCTCGCCGATATGATGATCCTTGCCGCCGGCGGCTATGTTTCGCCCGAGGCCGAGGAAGCCCTGTCCAAAGCCCTGAGCCGCGATCCGCAGAACGGCACGGCGATCTACTATTCCGGCATGATGTTTGCACAAAACGGCCGCCCTGATATGACCTTCAAACTCTGGCGCCCGCTCTTGAACTCCTCCGCGCCGGACGACCCTTGGGTGCCGCCGATCCGGGCCCAGATCGAAGCCGTCGCACAAGCCGCAGGTGTGCGCTACACACTGCCGCCCGCTCCGATGGCGGGTGGCTTGCGCGGTCCGACCCAAGAGGATATCGACGCCACCGCCGACATGACGCCGGAAGAACGCCAAGACATGATCCGGGGTATGGTCGAGGGCCTTTCCGCGCGCCTTGCCAACGAAGGCGGCTCACCCGAGGAATGGTCCCGCCTGATTTCATCGCTTGCCATGCTGGGCGACACTGAGCGCGCGCGGGCGATCTGGAACGAAGCACAGGTGATCTTTGGCCCCTCGCCCGAGGCGCTGGCGGTGATCCGTCAGGGCGCCGAACGTGCCGGGCTTGTGGAATAAGGACAGAGAAATGAGCGCTTTGATCACCGATGACATTGCGGAATTCGCCGCCACCCTGCCGCCGATGAGTGCGCTCGCCGGGCTGGATTTTGGCGACAAAACCATTGGCGTCGCGATCTCCGACCGGCTGCGCTCGGTCGCTACCCCGACGGAGACAATCCGGCGCAAGAAATTCACCCTAGACGCTGAGGCTTTGCTGAAACTTCTGAACGCGCGTGAGGTCTCTGGAATCGTCTTGGGCCTGCCTCGCAACATGGATGGCTCCGAGGGTCCGCGCTGTCAGAAAACCCGCGCATTCGCCCGCAATCTCGGCCAGCTCACCGAACTGCCGATCACATTCTGGGACGAACGCCTGTCCTCCGTGGCCGCCGACCGCGCCATGCTTGAGGCTGACATGTCGCGCGCCAAACGTGCCGACAAGATCGATCAAGTCGCCGCAGGCGTGATCCTGCAAGGGGCCCTGGATCGCTTGAGGAACCTATGATGGCCACGGCCACATCAGGTGCCAAGATCGAAAGCCCCTGCACCAATGTCTGTAAAATCGACCCGGACACACGGCTCTGTTTGGGGTGTGCCCGTTCGATTGACGAAATCGCGGCTTGGTCGCGGATGACACCGGAGGCGCGCCGTGCGGTCATGGACGAACTGCCGCAGCGCTCGGAACAACTCAAACGTCAGAAGTGAGTATTTGAGGCTGCCATGAAAACCCTCTTCATTGCAGCCTCAAATACTCAAGCCTTCTTAGCCCATCAGTGCCTTGCGCAGCATGTTGAGCGCGACGAGGATCAGAAAGCCGCCAAACACGCGTTTGAGGGGTTTCGGGTCCATCGCATGGGCGATCTTTGCCCCCAAAGGCGCAGTAACGAGAGTCATACAGATCACCAGCAAAAAGGCCGCGATGTTGACCGCGCCCACCGTGAAGGGCGGCGTCACGTCCGAAGGCAGGTTTACAAAGAGAAACCCGATCACTGAGGGGATCGCAATGATGGCGCCAAAGCCTGCAGCGGTCGCGACCGCGCGGTGGATCGGCACGCCGTAAAGCGTCATCGTCGGCACCCCGAAGGAGCCGCCGCCGATGCCCATCAGCACCGAGAGAAAACCGATGAGCGGCGAAACGACGGCGCGCATGAGGCCCTTGGGCATTTCAGAGCCGAGGCGCCATGCGGAATTGCCGAAGGCCATGTAAAGGCCGATGAAAATACCGATGAGACCAAATATCATTTGAAGCGTTGTCGACCGCAGACTGGAGGCGACGAGCACACCGATCACGGCCCCCACAACGATGCCGGGGGCGAAGCTCTTCAGAATTGACCATTCCACAGCGCCTTTTTTGTGGTGCGAGGACACCGAGCGGATCGAGGTCACGATGATCGTCGCCAAAGAAGTCGCGAGGCATATTTGCATAAGCTGCGGGCTGTCGTATCCCAGCCCTGCGAAGGCGTAATAGAAAGCGGGAACGAGGACGATCCCGCCGCCCACGCCCAAAAGACCGGCCAGAATGCCCGCGAAAGCGCCAATTACGGCGATCAGGGCGGCGAAGGGAAGAAGTGTCGAAATATCCATGACGCAAAGCGTTAACGGCAAAACGCGCCCTTGAGAAGAGTAAGAAGAGCGCGTTTTTTGATGGTGTCGCCTGCGGTTATGCGGAGAGGTCCACCACGACACGGCCTTTCACGCCGCCTTTGAGGATTGCCGCCCCAAGCGCGGGCAAGTTGTCGAGCGTGGCGGGTTGCACCATCTCTTCGAGTTTCTCCATCGGCAGGTCGGAGGCGATCCGGTTCCAACAGCGGATACGGTTCTCTTTCGGCTGCATCACGGAATCGATGCCCAGAAGGTTCACACCACGTAGCAAGAACGGGATCACAGAAGCGGGCAAATCCGCGCCGCCCGCGAGCCCGATGGCAGCAACAGAGCCGCCGTATTTCATCTGTCCCAACACCCGTGCCAACATTGATCCGCCAACAGCGTCAATACAACCAGCCCAGGATTCGGACTCAAGCGGGCGCTTGACGGTCTCGCTGATGTCTTCGCGTGCCACGATCTGTGTAGCCCCGAGAGATTTCAGATAGTCGGCGCCCTCAGGGCGACCGGTGACGGCGGCGACCTCATAACCCAGATGCGCCAGAATGGCCGTGGCAACGGACCCAACACCGCCAGAGGCACCTGTGACCAGCACCGGACCTTTTTCAGGCGACAACCCGTGGTCCTCCAAGGCCATCACCGCGAGCATCGCCGTGAATCCCGCCGTGCCGACGGCCATCGCCTGTCGCGTCGTCAGACCTTCGGGCAGCGGCACCAGCCAATCGGATTTGACGCGGGCCTTCTCGGCATAGCCGCCCCAATGCACCTCGCCCACACGCCAACCGGTGAGCACCACCTTGTCGCCCGGCTTGAAATCTGCGCTCTCGGATGCTTCCACAGTCCCCGAAAAGTCGATTCCGGGCACATGGGGATACTTGCGGACCAAACCGCCGCCCTTCGGCGAGAGGCAGAGCCCGTCTTTGTAGTTCAACGTGGAATACTCGACCCGCACCAAGACGTCGCCCTCAGGCAAATCGTCCTCGGAAATCTCCTTGATCTGCGGTGTGGCCAGACCTTCATCATTCTGTTCCATGATCAGGGCGCGCATTGGGTCCTCCTTACAATCTTGCACTTCTCTCAAGTCTCCTACATAAATGTCAGACAATTAATCCCACTGGCAAGTCAAATGTCTGACAATTTACCAAAACCAGAAAAACAAAAAGATTTGTCCGCCGCAATCGCGGAGCGCATTCGCCAGGACATCCTGAGCGGCGCTTTGGTGGCCGGTGATCGCCTCCCCTCTGAGTCGGAGCTTTCCGAGGCGCACGGAGTGTCTCGGGCGACCGTGCGTGAGGCGTTGAAACGGTTGGCGGCGCAAAGTCTGATCCGCACGAAACGTGGCGCGACTGGTGGTGCTTTTGTCAATCAACAGTCCTTTGAGGACGCCTATGCGCAGATGGCCTCCAGTGCCACGCTGCTTATCACCCTAAATAACGTCGACATCACCACCGCCTGCGAAGCGCGGTTTGCCTTGGAGCGCGGCTGCGTGCGTCTCGCGGCCAAGCACCGACGAGACCATCATCTCGACAAAATGCGTGCAGAGATTGCCCGACAAAAGGATCCGGAGCTGTCGGACGAGGCGTTTTGCGCCTCAGATGTGGCGTTTCATCGCGCCTTGGTCGATGCGGCGGGCAATCCGGTGTTGTCCTGGCAATTGGCCGCTGCGGTCGAAGGTATTGAGCCTTTGATGAACATGCTGACCTACCGTCAGCGCGACCGCGATGCCGTGATCTCGCTGCATGAGGCCATGGTGGAGGCTTTGGAGGCACGCGTGGGGGCACGGCTTGAGATTTTGATGGATTATCTGCGGGATCAGACGCTGCGCACGGCCCTGGACTAAGGTCTAAATTCCGGCCGGACCGGAGACCTGCTTATAATTTGATCAAATTACGGCACTTAGCCTCCCTTCCCGCCCAACTCACGGGAATCTTGCTTGCAAAGGCCTAGCCGCCTGATAGCGTCTTGTTCCAGACATGGTCCATTTTTCAGGGAGATGACATGAACATGATGAAAACCCTTTTGGGCGGCGCAGCGCTCAGCATTCTCGCGGGTGCCGCATTTGCCGAAGACCCCGAGCTTTTGGTGTTTGACTACTCGGGCTTCGAAGACCCGGCCTTCCATACCAAATACGCCGAAAAGAATGGCGTACAGCCGTCCTTTGCCTTCTTCGGCGAGGAAGACGAAGCGCTGCAGAAACTCGTCTCCGGCTTTAAAGCCGACGTCAGCCACGTCTGTGCGGGCTCCGTGAAAAAATGGGAAGAAAGCGGCATCATCGAGCCGTGGGACACCGCAAAAATCACCGAATATTCCAAACTCGACAGCAACCTCTTGGGCTCTGACGTGGCCGCCGCGAGCGCTTACTTCATCCCGACTGATTTCGGCTCGACAGCCATCGCCTATAACACTGACGAAGTGCCCGCCGAAGCCGTCGCCTCTCTCGAAGTGTTCAAGAATCCGGAATACGCGGGCCGCATGACATTGCCGGACAACGTGGACGACGCCTATGCACTGGCCTATCTGGCGACCGGCACCACGGATTGGACCACGGCGACGGACGAACAATTCGAAGCGGCCTCCGCTTGGCTGCGCGAAGTTCACCCGAACCTGCGCACCTATTGGACCGACCCGGCGGAGTTGGCACAGCTGATGGCAACGGGCGAAGTGTTGATTTCCTGGGCCTGGAACGAAACCTATCCGACGTTGGTCGATGAAGGGTTCCCCGTTGGCTTCCAACGCGAAGCGACCGAAGGCTCCTCGCTCTGGCTCTGTGGTTATGTGAACCTCAAAGACGGCCCCGGTTCGGAAGACAAAGCCTATGACTACATCAACGGCTTTTTGGACGCGTCGAACGCCTCTGTCCTGATGGACGCGGGCTACGGCATCTCCAACACCGAAGGTCTGGCAACGCTTGGCGAAGAAGCACTTATCGCCGGTGGCCTTGAGCCGATCGACGCGCCGATCCTGGCCCAGCTTCCGATGTCTGTCGAGCTGCGTGAAAAGCAGTCCGAAGAGTTCGAGAAGATCAAAGCCGGCTTCTAAAGCCATATTATTTCGGAAAAAAGTAATCGCCGCCCTGTCATTGGGGCGGCGTTTCGCATTATGTCACCACCTCTTGAAACCCGGCTTCCCATCGCTTACATGTGTGTTGTCGCTTCGGCGACTATGGACATAAACGCGCTCGTAATAAGCGGATCGGACCCGGGGGCGGTACCCGGCGTCTCCACCAAATACCCCTCTTCGATCTTCGTTTGAGATCGGCAAGAGATTGGATCATGGGGACGAAATAGGATCGACGGACGTCTAAAGGGGTTTTGCTTTGTCTCGGTGAGATACCACCGTTATCGGTTCACTTAAGCTAGTTGCAAACGACAACAAAGCTCCGATGGCTCTCGCAGCGTAAGCTGTGCGAAATATCGAAATCTAAGTCCTTACGCCTAGCAGCGTAAGGCGGGGCCCGCAGGAGCCTGGCAACAGAATCCTGCACTTACCCCCCTCCTTTTTAAAAGTCGTTTGGCACAAGAATTAGTTGGGGCTGGCAACCAATTCTTTAGGTTTTGGGCGTATGCCGTTTGAACAATGCTTCAAAATGGATGGATTACGCCGTGACCGGTCTCGAAATTCTCACCGCTTGGTATGAAAAAGTATGGGTCGAGGGAGATCTCGACGCAGTGGCCGAGTTTTTCGATGGCGAGGCTCTGGCCAGTGGGTTGATGCCGGATTTCGCGGCCCAGATCGAAGATTTTCAAAGTCTGGTTCCCGCCGTTCTCCACGTCGTTCGAAATGTCAGCTTTAGCATCGAAGACTCGATGGAGATGGACGACCGCGTCTGGGTGCGGATGACACTTCATGCGCAGAAAGCCTCTGACATGTCGCCCATTCACATTCCCGGGCAAGTGATGATCCGACTAAAGAACGGTAAAATCATAGAGGCATACAACAGCTATGATTTCGTCAGCTATTTTGAACAGATGGGCAATTTGCCTAAGGATTCTCTCGCGCTCATGCTCGCGGGCGAAGTCTTGGCGTGACGTCTTTCGCCTGAAAACGCGGCAACGTCGCGGCGCCTCGGTCCACCGCGTTCGGTTTCTCTTGCCAATCTCTAAATTTGATCAAAAGTAAGCGGGCGGGATCACGTGTCGGCGTATGATTGCCTCACGGTCATGGCCCGTTTTCAAATAGGTGACATATGAAATCGACCGTTGTTTATATCGGGGCGCGGGCCCTGTCTCTGGTGCTGCCTCTGTCTCTGTGTGCGAGCCTCGCCGCCCATGCCGAAGACGAGGCCCCTCTTCCGAAGCTTGGCCCCAACGCCACACCTGTGACCGAGGCCACCGACTATCTACGCAGCGCGCCCGCGCCGGATTTCTGGGCCTTTGCGCCCTATGTGAAGCCGCAATTTACCACCTCCGCATGTGGTGTGGCCTCAGTGACCGCCGCCGTGAACGGGCTTGCCGGTTTGCCGGCCAATGCCGAAGACACCGTGATGACACAACCCGACTTGTTGGAGGCCGTGGGCGACGCGCATTGGTCGGAAATCTCAGCCGAAGGCGGCGATGGCGTGATGTTCAACGATCTGGTCACCTATGCCGCGGCGGCTCTGTCTGTGGCAGGCCTCGAAGACTACGGCGTCACCTCATTCAAACCCGAAGACGCCACAGAGGCCACTTTAGAAACCATCCGCAACTGGCTGTCTCTCAACGAAGAAAGCTCTAGCGACACACTCTTGGTCTATTTCAACCAAGGCGTCGTGACCGGTGATTGGGATGGCCCGCATGTGTCGCTGATCGGCGCCTATGATGCCGCCAAGGACGAGGTCCTGATCCTCGAGGTCGATCAGGAGTGGTACATTCCCTATTGGACGCCGACAGCCGTTCTGCTGGAGGCAATGCTCAAGCCGACATCAGATGAACATGGCGTGCTTGAGGGCCAGACCGGCGGTTTTGTCCGACTTGCACCCGCAGGCTAGAACCGAGGGCTTGACCCACGGGCTGGGGCGGCTACCAAGAGCGCATTGGTTTCCTGACCGAGGCTCTGCCGTGACGCCCCAGCCCTCTTCCAACCCGCCGGATTTTTCCGCCTTCCTGAAAAGCTTCGCCCGGATCGGGCTTTTGTCCTTTGGGGGACCGGCAGCGCAGATCGCGGTGATGCATCGAGAATTGGTCGAAGATCGGCGCTGGCTCAGCGAGGACGGGTTTCTCTCTGCGCTCTCCTTTTGCATGATGCTGCCCGGCCCCGAGGCGATGCAGCTCGCAACCTATGCCGGTTGGCGCCTGCGCGGTGTGCCCGGCGGCGTGATCGCGGGGTTGTTTTTTGTCACCCCCGGCGCGCTCGTGATGCTGGCGCTTGCGGCCCTTTATGCCCATTTCGGCCACCTTCCCGCCTCAGAGGCGCTGTTTGCTGGGATCAAGGCGACGGTGGTTCTGGTCGTACTTCAGGCCCTGTTGCGATTGGGCAAAAAAGCGCTTCGCACCCGCAGCCGCTGGTTGCTGGCCGCGCTGTCCTTTGTGCTGATCACCGCGTTTTCCGTGCCTTTCCCCCTGATCGTGCTGGGCGCGGCCGCCTATGGCGCTCTCACTGCCAAAGCCAGCGCCCCAAGCATGCCAACACCGAAAGCCACACATCTGCCCCGCACATTGGCGGTCTGGAGCGCGCTTTGGGCCGCGCCGCTGATCGGACTTTGGCTCAGCGGGCAAGATCGGCTTTTGGCAATCGCTTTGTTTTTCTCGAAACTCGCCGTCGTGACCTTTGGAGGCGCCTATGCGGTGCTGGCCTATATGTCGCAAGAAGTGGTGCAAAACCACGGCTGGCTGACGCCCGAGGCGATGCTTGACGGGTTGGGATTGGCCGAAACCACGCCCGGTCCGCTGATCCTTGTGACGGAATTTGTAGGGTATATGGCCGCAACGCCTTTGGGGCTTCTGGGCGGTCTCATGGGCGCTCTTGTCACGCTTTGGGTCACCTTTACCCCCTGTTTTCTATGGATTTTCGCAGGCGCGCCCTACATCGACTGGATTGCCACCCGGCCAAAACTCGACGCAGCCTTAAAGGCCGTCACTGCCGCCGTCGTCGGTGTGATCGCCTCTCTGTCGTGGTGGTTTGCGCTTCATGTGCTCTTCACCCGCGTCTCGGCACAAAGCCTCGGCCCAGTGCGACTCACCCTGCCCGATTTGCGCAGCCTGTCGGTGGAAGCGGTGGCGTTCGTGATCCTCGCGGCCCTCCTCTTGTTCGCCCTCAAACGCGGATTGATGACCACGCTGGCCCTTATGGCCTTGGCTGGATTGGGTCTTGGCGCCGCTGGAGAGTTCATGAGCTGAGTGATCTCAAAGGCCTCTTCCCTCTCCTGCAGAATCCCTTATGCTGCGAGGAAGGGATAAGGAAAGGACGCTCGGATGGCCAAAACCATCGATTATGGCAACCTCATGCACGACGCGATGCGCGGACTGATCCGCAAAGTGCTCGATGGCGTGGCCAAGGACGGTTTGCCGGGGGAACATCATTTCTTTATCACTTTTGACACCATGCACCCGGATGTGGAATTGGCGGACTGGCTTTCGGACCGCTACCCCGAGGAAATGACCATCGTCATCCAGCACTGGTTCGACAATCTCGAGGTTTCCGAAGACGGGTTCGCGATCACGCTGAACTTTGGCGACAGCCCGGAGCCTTTGTATATCCCCTATGACGCGATCCGCACCTTTGTGGACCCCTCCGTCGAGTTCGGCCTGCGTTTTGAGACGCAGGATTACGATGTCGAGGAAATGGACGAAGACGAGATCCCGCATGACGCCGAGGTGACCTCTTTCGAGCCGAAAGACGAACCGGAGAAAAGCAGCGGACCGAAAGAGGCAGAGATTGTCTCTCTGGACAAGTTCCGCAAGTGAATTGATCCGACATCTGAACGACATTGAGGGGCCCAAGCGGCCCCTTTTTTATCGCTTTGGAAACAGCCCCGTGAAGATTGCGTAACAGCCGCATCTGCCCGCTTGATTTGCCAGCATCCCCCGCTCATCCATGGTGCCAAAGCCAACAGGAGCTCCTAGATGCCGCGCGATTTTGCTGTTTTCCTCTCTGAGATGATCCGCAACCCTGACGAAGTTCGCGCCATTGCCCCATCTTCGGGGGCCACCGCGCGGCTCATGACCCGTGGCGTCGAGGATAGTTCAGGCCCCATCGTAGAGATCGGCGCAGGCACCGGGTCGTTTACCCGCGAAATCCTTGCCCGTGGCGTGCCGCCTTCGCGTCTGACGCTTTTGGAGCTAAATCCTCGGTTTTGTGTCGAATTGTGTGAAAAATTCCCGGGCGTCCGTGTCATCAATCGCCCTGCCGAAGACATCCGAGACATCGGGCTCAGCAACATCGGCGCGGTGATCTCCGGTGTGCCGGTTCTCGCAAAACCCGCGCTGCAACGCGCCGTCGTAGGCCGCGCGTTTGAGGTCATGGCGCCGGGCGCGTTTTTCACCCAGATCACCTATGCAAACAGCTCCCCGATCACGCCCGAGATGCAGGGCGAGCTTGGCCTTGTCTCTGAGAAACGCGGCACGGTTTGGGCCAACCTTCCGCCCGCGCGCGTTTTCGAATACCGGCGCCGTGTAAATTAGGGCGCAAACTTAGGTCAGGACATCGTTTTTTAGCGCTATCACCGCCATGTATGCCTCGGTATACATTGCAAGCCCCTGTTTGAGGCCTTATAGCCAAAGCAATCTTTGGCATAGCATGGGAGAGTGCCCCGATGACCACCCGTACCGAAACCGACAGCTTTGGCCCGCTCGAAGTCCCGTCCGACAAATATTGGGGCGCGCAGACCCAGCGGTCGATCATGAACTTCCCCATCGGGTGGGAACGTCAGCCGGTGCCAATCATCCGCGCTCTGGGCGTGGTGAAAAAAGCCTGTGCGATGGAAAACATGGCGCAGGGCAAGCTGTCGAAAGAGCTTGGCGACGCCATCGTGGCCGCCGCCACCGAGGTGATCGAGGGCAAATTCGACGATAACTTCCCGCTCGTCGTTTGGCAGACCGGCTCCGGCACCCAGTCCAACATGAACGCCAACGAGGTGATTTCGAACCGCGCGATCGAAATGCTGGGCGGCACGATGGGTTCGAAAGATCCGGTGCACCCGAACGATCACTGCAACATGGGCCAGTCTTCGAACGACACCTTCCCGACCGCCATGCATGTCGGCATCGCCATGCAGGCGCGTGACGTGTTGCTGCCCGGCCTGAACAAACTGGCCGCTGCACTCGAAGAAAAAGCCGAGAAATTCAAAGACATCATCAAGATCGGCCGCACCCACACCCAAGACGCGACGCCTCTGACGCTAGGTCAGGAATTCGGCGGCTACGCGCATCAGGTCCGCATGGGCATCAAGCGCGTCGAGATGTGCCTGCCCGCGATCTACGAGTTGGCCCAAGGCGGCACGGCTGTCGGCACCGGTCTCAACACGAAAAAAGGCTGGGCGGAAGCTGTCGCCAAAAACATGGCCGAAATCACAGGTCTGCCCTTCGTGACCGCGCCAAACAAATTCGAAGCGCTCGCAGCACACGACGCGATGGTGATGTTCTCCGGCGCGCTGAAAACCGTCGCTGCTTCGCTTTTTAAAGTTGCCAACGACCTGCGTCTTCTGGGCTCCGGCCCGCGTTGCGGTCTGGGCGAGCTGATCCTGCCGGAAAACGAACCGGGCTCCTCGATCATGCCGGGCAAGGTGAACCCGACCCAGGCCGAAGCCCTGACAATGGTCTGCGCCCACGTCATGGGCAACGACGCCGCCGTCGGTTTCGCCGGTTCGCAAGGCCACTTCGAGCTGAACGTCTACAACCCGATGATGTCCTACAATGTGCTGCAGTCCATGCAGTTGTTGGGTGACAGCGCGTCCGCCTTCACCGACAACATGGTGGCGGGCATCGAGGCCAACGAGCCGCGCATCGAGAAACTGCTGCACGAGTCCCTCATGCTGGTGACCGCTCTCGCGCCGACCATTGGCTACGACAACGCCACGAAAGTTGCCAAGACCGCGCACAAGAACGGCACGACCCTCAAAGAAGAGGCGATCAAGCTGGGCTTTGTGGATGAGGCCACCTTTGACGCAGTGGTCCGCCCTGAGCAGATGATCGGCCCGAAGGACTGATTGGTTCGGACCAACGCGCTACGCGCGAAGCAGCGTTTCCCTACGCTGAAAACATGACAAATTAAAGTGAAGGCGATCCTCGGGTCGCCTTTCTTTTTTGCCGACGGAAGGCCGAAGGGACACACGTATCAGAGGCTCCAACACACAGGAGACAGACCATGAAATACCTTCTCGCAGCCCCGCTTCTCATCACGCTTGCCCTGCCCGCCACCGCACAGGGCCGCTTTCCGGTCGAAGACATCGCCAAAGACCTGGGCCTCACGAAACAGGAGTTGACCCAATGTTTCAAAGCCAACCGTCCCTCGCGCGAAGAAATGAAGGCCGCGAAACAACGCTATCAGGCCGGTGAAGCCGCCGCCCCCAATGGCGCGCGCCCGGAGATGGTCGCCTGCGTCCAGACCCACAACCCGGAGATCACCACCGCGCGCTACGAAGAGGTGATGCGCGCCTACGCCCCTCAAAACTAAAGACAAATCGCGCTTATAGAATGACCCGCGGGACTGTGATCGCCCGTGAGTCCTTAAAGCTCGAAACCTGTGACAGTCTGGCGGCATGTATCGTCGCCAGATTCTCACAGCCGCCCCTGCGGCCCTCGCCCTCACCGCCCTTCGCCCCGCCTGGGCGCAGAGCACGTCTCTCTCAGAAACTGTGAACGATCTCGATCAGCTCCAGTCCCTGCAAGTGCAGCGCGGCCCGGAGGTGATCTTTGCCGAGGCCCCGCGCGGCGGTGGACTGGACCGGCTCACCAACATCAAAAGCTGCTCCAAAAGCCTCGTCGCGCTTTGCCTCGGTGACGCTATAACGTCGGGTGCCGTTCCCTCAATCACTGCAACGCTGGGCGAGGTTGCCCCCCGCCTCATTCCCGATAGCGCCGACGCACGTGTGCGCGACATCACCTTGGAAAACCTCGTCAGCCTGCGTGCCGGGTTGGCGTCCACCTCCGGGCCGAATTACGGCGCTTGGGTGAATTCCTCGAACTGGAACACCTATGCCCTGACCCGCGAGATGGAGGCCGAACCGGGCAGCAGGATGATCTATTCCAGCGGCAGCACGCATCTCTTGGGCGCAGCCCTTGCCGAGGCCACCGGCGAGACGCTTTTGTCCCAGATGCGTCGCATCTTGGGCCAGCCTTTGGGCATTGAGATCCCGCCCTGGACCCGCGATCCGCAGGGCTATTACATGGGCGGCAATGAAATGGCGCTCACGCCCCGCGCCATGTTGAAAATCGCTGTTATGCTGCGCGATGGCGGTCGGTTCGAAGGCCGCGACGTCCTGCCGCAAAGCTGGATCGACGCCTCCACCACGGCCCGCACCCGTTCGCCCTGGTCCGGCATGTCCTATGGCTACGGCTGGTTCCTGAACGACAGCGGCTACATCCTTGCGCGCGGCTATGGTGGCCAGATCATCGCCGCCCATCCGGAAAGAGACCTTGCCGTCGCGATCAGTTCCGACCCGAACCGCCCCGCACGGTCCGAGGGCTATTTTGGCGCACTGATGGAACTTTTGGACGGGCCGATTTTGGCACTGGCGTAAAACCCGTTCATACGGTATCATGCCACCCCATGAGCACCGACAACGTCACCAATCTGAACCAGTTTCGCAAACAGAAAGCCCGCGCGGACAAGCGCGCCGAGGGCGATCAGAATGCCGTGAAATTCGGTCGCACCAAGGCGCAAAAAGCCCTCGAAGAGGCGCAGAAGGCCAAGGCCGAATCGGAATTGGACGCGCATAAGCGAGACGACACATGAGCGCGCTTTTGATGGGCCGACCGGTCAAGCGCTCGCTGACTTTGCACGGCCACCGCACCTCTGTGTCGCTTGAAGAACCGTTCTGGCGCGCCTTTCGCGGCATCGCCAAAGAGCGCGACATCCCGGTCAATGTGCTGGCCGCCGAGATCGACGAGCTGCGCGGTGTGGACAGCGGATTGGCCTCCGCCATCCGGGTCTATGTGCTCGATTACACTCAGAAAAAAGCCCAGCTTGGCGACTGAGACGCCACGGCCAGACGTAGGGCTTTGCCCGCAGGTCCCTGCCCCAGACGTCCGTCCAGAACTGCGTCCGGGTCTTTTGCCGCCTGTTTCAACACCGGCAAATGCATCACCGCGTCGATCATCGGCGCGCGGGCAGTTTTGGACAGTTTGCCCAATTGCTGCGCGCCCCAACGGCCCTGTTCCAGAGCCTCTTTTGCAAGCTCTGACACCGCATCAGGGCGACCGTCGACCAGCGGAATCCGCCCCGCCGATTGCAACCCCGGAATGGCCATCAGATAGCGCGCCAATCCGCCCGCGTAGCCCAGAGCGTTAAGCGCTTTGGTCGCGGTTTCCGGTGCACCAAGCAGACGGGCTGCGAGGTGCATCGGGATGGCGTAGCTTTTATGCAGATAGGACCTGAGCGCCGCTGCATCCTCATGCGGATCGCGGTAAATGTCCCATTGCCGCGCAGTCACCGTGGCATCCAAAGCCTGCGCAGAGGCGGTATCAAGCACCGCGGCCAGTGGCCCCGCCACCTCATGGGCACGCGGCGCCTTGCCGTCGATTTTCTCCTGCAAGACATCACGCCAGAACTGCAACCGCATCTCGGCGATCATCGACTCCTTGGTCACCCAAGGCGCCTTCGCGACCTCAAGACAAAAGGCGTGGATCGGGAACAACACCTCGCGCGCGGCCAGAGGCGCGGCCATCGTGGCGCGGAACCGGTCTTCGTCACCTTTTTGGACGATCTCTGCGCAGGCTTGAACCGACATTATTCGGCTCCCAAAGCCGTCGCGCCATCGCGCAAAAGTTTCCACAAAACCGCATCCAAAAGTGCCTCGAAAGACGCGTCAATGATGTTCGAGGACACACCCACGGTGGACCAGCGACGGCCCAGACTGTCCTCATGGTCAATGATCACACGGGTGCGGGCCTCGGTGCCCCCATTGGTGATGCGCACTTTAAAATCAACGAGTTCCATGTCGGTGATCATGTCGGAATAGGGCCCAAGATCTTTCACCAGAGCTTTCGACAGCGCGTTCACAGGCCCGCCGTCATTGCCGTCCGCCATGATGCCTTCGGAGACCGACAGGTGGCGTTCTCCGGCGATATTGACCACCACCGTGACCTCGGAGAGATGGATTTCGCGGCCTTTCGCGTCGCGGCGGCGTTCTACCGTGGCACGGTAGCGCTCGACCTCGAAAAACGCGGGCATGAGGCCCAGCTCACGGCGCGCTTCCAACTCGAAAGACGCCTGCGCGGTGTCGTAGGAATAGCCCTCGCTCTCGCGCTGTTTGATGCGGTCGAGAATGCGGCCAAGATCGGCCTTCTCCGAGACCTCCAGCCCCATATCCGCCAAACGCGAGCGCAGGTTCGACTGCCCTGCTTGGTTCGACATCGGCACGATGCGGGCGTTGCCAACGGTCTCGGGCGGGATGTGTTCGTATGTGGTCGGGTCCTTGAGAATGGCCGAGGCATGAAGCCCCGCCTTATGCGCAAAGGCCGAGGCCCCGACGTAAGGCGCAGAGCGCAGCGGTACGCGGTTCAGGATGTCGTCGAGCATGCGCGAGGTTTTGACGAGGCTCTTCAGGGCGTCCTCCGTGACCCCTGTGTCGAGCGTCGATCTATACGGCTCTTTCAACAGGAATGTCGGGATCAACGTCATCAAATTGGCATTGCCACAGCGCTCACCGAGGCCATTGAGCGTCCCCTGCACCTGCCGCGCGCCAGCGTTGATGGCGGCGAGGCTGTTGGCGACGGCGTTGCCGGTGTCGTCATGGGTGTGAATGCCCAGATGTGAGCCGGGAATGCCCGCCTCAATGACTTTGAGCGTGATCTGATAGACCTCACCGGGCAGCGCGCCGCCGTTGGTGTCGCAGAGCACGATCCAGCGCGCCCCGGCCTTATAGGCGGCCTGACAACAGGCGATGGCGTAGTCGGGGTTGGCCTTATAGCCGTCAAAGAAATGCTCGGCATCGAACAGCGCCTCGCGGCCTTGCGCCACCAGATGGGCGATGGATTTTTCGATGTTCTCGATGTTTTCCTCAAGCGTGATGCCGAGCGCCGTGGTGACGTGGAAATCATGGGTCTTGCCGACGAGACAAACGGAATCCGTGCCCGCGTTCAACACGCCCGCGAGCACCTCGTCATTCTCGGCGGAGCGCCCGGCGCGTTTGGTCATGCCGAAGGCGGTGAAAGTGGCTTTGGTCTTGGGCGCGTCGGCGAAGAATTCGCTGTCGGTCGGGTTGGCGCCGGGCCAGCCGCCCTCGATGTAATCGACGCCGAGATGGTCGAGCGCATCGGCGATCAGGTGCTTTTCCTCGGTGGAGAATTGCACGCCTTGGGTCTGCTGGCCGTCGCGGAGTGTGGTGTCGTAGAGATAGAGGCGGTCTTTGGTGTTGGCTGTGGTCATCAAAGTAGCCCCTCAAGTTTCGCAGCGTCGAAGTTGGGCCCCGCGTCAAGTTCCACGCCAGCTTTAGACATGCGCACTTCGACACCTGCATCCAAGAGCGCGGTTTTCATCGCGTCGACGGCAGAAAAGTCTTTGGTTTCCATGGCGATTGTGCGGAGTTCGGAGAGCCGGTCGGCATAGTCCAATAGATCGACGCCCCGCGCCCAATCGGGAATGCCGTTTTGCAGGAACCCCATCAAGTGCATCGATGCCCGAAGCGCAGGTTGATCATTTGCATGCGAAAGTTGGTGCATCTCTGCAATTGCGGCAGCCGTATTCAAATCGTCTGAGAGAGCATCCACGACGGGTTGATAGAGCTCTGCACTATCGATCGCTTCTCCAGCCTGACGATACCACTTCATAAGTGTCGCCTTCGCCTGCTCCGCCTTTTCCGCCGTCCAGTCCATCGGCTTGCGGTAATGTGTCGAGAGGAACACAAAGCGGATCACTTCCCCCGGCACCCCCGGCATCCCGTCATGGCCATCCAACAAATCCCGCACGGTGAAGAAATTGCCCAGAGACTTGGACATTTTCTTGCCCTCGACCTGCAACATCTCGTTGTGCAGCCAATAGCGCGCGAAGCACCCCTGCGGATGGGCGCAGCAGCTTTGGGCGATCTCGTTTTCGTGGTGCGGGAACATCAGGTCGTTGCCGCCGCCGTGGATGTCGAAACTCTCGCCCAACAGCTCATAAGACATGGCCGAGCATTCGATGTGCCAACCCGGACGCCCTCGGCCCCACGGGCTGTCCCAACCGGGAAGATCGTCGGAGGACGGTTTCCACAGCACGAAATCCATCGGATTGCGTTTGTAGGGCGCCACTTCAACACGGGCGCCCGCGATCATATCGTCGATGGAGCGGCCCGAAAGCTTGCCGTAGTCCTTGTAGCTCTCGACGGAAAACAGCACATGGCCCTCTGCCGTATAGGCGTGGCCGTTTGCAATCAGCCCTTCGATCATCGAAATCATCGCGCCGATGAATTCGGTCGCCCGCGGCATCTGGTCGGGGTCCATCGCCCCCACCGCGCGCATGTCATCGAGATACCACTGGGTGGTCTCGTCGGTGATCTCGCGGATCGAACGCCCGCTTTCGGCGGCGCGTGCGTTGATCTTGTCATCCACATCGGTGAAGTTGCGCACATAGGTGACGTGATCCGGCCCATAGACATGGCGCAACAGCCGGTAAAGCACATCGAACACGATCACGGGCCGCGCGTTGCCGATATGGGCGCGGTCGTAAACCGTCGGGCCACAGACATACATCCGCACATTGTTCGGGTCGATCGGCTCGAAAACCTCTTTCTTGCGGGTCTTCGAATTGGTGAGCTTGATGGTCATAAGCTAGTCCCTCAGGGTGTCCCCCGCGGGCTTATCAGCTTCCATTTCAGGTGAAAAGAGACCGGACCCGCGCGACGATGTCAGCGGATAATGCAGCAGCCAATAATGATGGTGGCACGGTTGGTCATGAGGACCTTTGTAGCGCGGGTTTTCAGGCTTGCAAAGCCCTCTTGTGAGGGCCAGTTTATCGCCATGACACAGGACACTCCCCGCGACCCGATCCACGACGTGCCTGAGGGCATTGAGCAGCTTTTGGAAATCATGCGCCGTTTGCGTGACCCGGAGGGTGGCTGTCCCTGGGACATCGAACAGGATTTCGCGACCATCTCGCCTTACACCATCGAAGAGGCCTATGAGGTCGATGATGCGATTGCGCGTGGCGACATGGAGGATTTGAAATCCGAACTGGGCGATCTGTTGTTCCAATCGGTGTTTCAGGCCCAGATCGCCTCCGACAAGGGGCTGTTTGATTTCCATGACGTCTCACAAAGCATTGCGTCCAAAATGATTTCGCGTCACCCGCATGTCTTCGGCGACGAGAGCAATCAAAAGTCGCCAGAGCAGCAGACCGTCGATTGGGAAAAGGAAAAAGCCAAGGAACGCGAGCGCCGTGGGGAGACCCGCGTCCTTGACGGGGTCGCTATGGGCCTGCCCGCTTTGATGCGGGCGCAAAAGCTACAGAAGCGGGCGGCGCGTGTGGGATTCGACTGGCCGGACACCTCGCATGTTTTGGATAAAATCCGCGAAGAAGCCGCGGAATTGGAAGAGGCACGCGACAGTCTTACGCAGGCCGAGGTCTTCGAGGAGTTCGGCGATTTGCTGTTTGTCGTGGTCAATCTCGGGCGCCATTTGGGGGTGGACGCGGAAGAGGCTCTGCGAGCCTGCAATGCGAAATTCACACGCCGTTTCAACGCAATAGAAGACCGCCTCTCGGTGGAGGGCAAAGCGCCCGCAGACAGCGATCTGGCGGAGATGGACGCGCTTTGGGATGCGATCAAGGCCGAGGAGAAGGCCCGCAAGGCCTGAGTTTTGCCGATCAAAAAGCGATGATCTCAGTCAAACTAAGATTGACCTGAGCGTTTTACTCAGATTTAAGGACGCAAACCAACGGAGCCCCCACGGAGATCCTCATGCACAAGCGTCTTAGCCTCGCCCTGCCCCTCATTGCCGCAGCCGCACCCGCCTTCGCCGATGTGAACGTCTATTCCTATCGCCAGCCGGAATTGATCCAGCCGCTCGTCGACGCCTTCATCGAAGAATCCGGCATTCAGGTGAACGTGGCCTATATCGAAAAAGGTCTGACCGAGCGCCTCAAGGCCGAGGGCGACCGTTCGCCAGCCGACGTGATCCTGACCGTCGACATCGCGCGTCTGGCCGAGGCCGTCGACGCCGGCGTGACCCAGCCGCTGATGACCGAGACCTTGCAGCAAAACATCCCCGCCGAATTCCACGACCCGGAAGGCAACTGGTGGGGTGTGACCTCGCGTGCGCGGATTGTTTACGCCTCGAAAGAGCGCGTGGCCGAGGGCGAAGTGACCACCTATGAGGATCTCGCAGATCCGAAATGGAGAGGCCGTATCTGCACCCGCTCCGGCCTGCACACCTATATGATCGGTCTGACCTCCGCCTATCTCGCGCATCACGGCCCCGAGGAAACCAAAGCCTGGCTCGAAGGGCTCAAAGCCAACCTCGCCCGCAAACCGCAGGGCAACGACCGCGCGCAAGTCAAGGCGATCTGGGCCGGCGAATGCGACATTTCTCTCGGCAACACCTATTACATGGGCGAAATGTTGGCCGATGAGGAACAGCGCGAATGGGCGAACTCCGTGCGCCTCGACTTTCCGCGGTTCGACGTCGAAGGTGGCGGCACGCATGTAAACATCTCGGGCGTTGCGCTAACGAAAGCGTCTAAGAACACCGAGGAAGCCATCCAGTTCATCGAATTCCTGACCTCCAAACACGCGCAGGAAATCTATGCCGAGGCAAATTCCGAATACCCGGTGGTGCCGGGCACCGACGCCTCCGAACTGGTCAAAAGCTGGGGTGATCTGCACCCCGACAATATCTCCTTGGCCCGTCTGGCCGAAGAGCGCGCGGATGCCGTGCGCCTGACCGAAGAGGTGGATTACGACGGCTGAGCTGTCACTTACCGAGACTTGCGGTGGCCAGCTGCGCCTCCGCAAGTCGCCCCCCTCTCTCAATCTGCCCTATAAATTTGACCAAGCGCTCAATTTGGCCAAATCTACAGATTGACAGCGCACGCGCGCTCACACATATGGGCGTCAAACGCACCTCACCGAAAAAATCGGCCGCTGTTACAAAAAATTCACCGTCACCCAAGGGTGGCCTTAACCTTTTTGATGTCTTGTCGCGGCAGGAGATCAGAACATGACCAAAATGACTGAGCGCAGCTTCGATATCACGGGCCTCACCTCCCCGCTGGCCATCCCGCCCCTGACCATCCGTGCGATGGAACAGGAAGATTTGCCTTGCCTGCTTGAGATGATCCACGCCCTTCAAATGGTGACGAAGGATCAATTGCTGCTCGATAAAGACGCCTTAATCGACCTGCTCTATGCCCCAAATCCTTGGGCACGCATTTTGGTGGCGGAACAGAATGGCGCTTTGATTGGTTACACCGCGCTGGTCGGCGGGCTGCAACTGAGCCCCATCGACCGCGCCATGCAGATGCACCACCTCTATGTCCGCCCGGAGCATCGCGAAAAAGGCGTCGCGCGCGCTTTGACCCAATCCGCGCGCAGTGTCGCGCATCATCTGGGCTGTGGCACCTTGAGCGTCGGGATCATGAGCACCTCCGAGACTGCCAAAGCGGCCTATCGCGCCGTCGGCTTTCAGCGCCGCACCCCGCGCGCGCCCCGCTATGAGATGGCGCTCGTCTAACCTCGCATCAGAGGCAGGCGCGCTTTGCGCTTGACAGACCCAACCTCTCCGCGCAGATTGGCTCGCATGACACAGATTGCTTCCATGACCGTATTTTATTGGACCGAGCTTACATAAGCGCGGCCCATTCGACTTGGAACATTGAACAGCCGCCACACGAGGCGGCTTTTTTTATGTCAATATTCCCCTCCTGTGGCGCAGACAGGAGAGAAAAATGACCCTCATGACACCGATCAACGCGACGCAAAGCATGGCCACGCAACCCATTTCGGTCCGGCGTGCCCGCTGGGGCGACAAGGATGCGCTTTTGGAGATGATACATGCGCTCGCGCATCACAATGGCGACACGCCTGAGCTAGACTTGCCTGGCCTGATTGATCTGATGCGCGCGGATCTGCCGTGGTTGCGCCTTTTGGTGGCGGAGCGCGCAGGTGCGCTGATTGGCTATGCGGGACTGGTTGGTGGGTTGCGTTTGCAACATGGGCAAAAGACGCTGGACCTGCACCATCTCTTCATCGCCAAAGAGGCGCGCGGTCAAGGCGTTGGGCGGGCTTTGATTACAGAAGCCAGAGCCACCGCGATCGCCTTGGGCTGTCACAGCCTGACCGTCGGCACGCAGGACCACAATATGGCGGCGCAGGCGACGTATCGTGCGTGCGGGTTTGAGCCGCAAACCCTCACCGGCAAACGGTTCGAAATGGTTCTGAAAGAAGGTGAGATCGCGCTTTAAAGCGCGATCACATCGACCCGTTGACCTTTGACGGCCAGACCGATCTCACCCTTGCAGAGCCGCAGCGCATCGTCACCGAACACCTCGGCGCGCCAGCCCTTGAACACCGGCAGATCGCGCTTTCCGGCCGCGATCTGATCGAGATCGGAGGCGGAGGCGATCATCTTAGCGGCCACGTTGAATCGGTCAGATTTCGCCTTGAGCAACACGCGTAGCATATCCGCCAGCGCCGGGTTCACCTGAAGCTTGTCTTTTGACATATCGAGCTTTGGCATTTCGGCGGCGGTGTAGTTAGACGCCTTTTCAATCGCTTGCAGGATACCGTCGGCGATCTCGCCTTTACGAGCCTCACGCAACAAAAGCCGCGAGCGCGACAGGTCTTGTGGCGTTTTGGGTTTCGTCGACGCCAATTCCAGCATCGCGTCATCTTTATAGACGCGATTGCGCGGAATATCGCGGCTCTGGGCGTAGAACTCTCGGAAAGCGGCCAGCTCTTTGACAGCTGCAAGGAATTTGCCGGAGCTGGTGCGCGTCTTGACCCGCATCCAGGCGTCGTCGGGCTTGACCACATAGGTC
Organism: Celeribacter sp. PS-C1; assembly: GCF_019429625.1. Lineage (GTDB taxonomy): Bacteria > Pseudomonadota > Alphaproteobacteria > Rhodobacterales > Rhodobacteraceae > Celeribacter. The sequence continues at coordinate 81,630 of NZ_JAHXRW010000003.1, read as the reverse complement.
TCCGGCGACATCAGCACCTCAAGCTCCTCGGCCACCCATTTCTCGCGGCCTTCGCGTTTGATTTCATCACGCAGGAATTCATAGATCACCCGCAAATGCGTTACATCGGCCAGCGCGTAGCTTTCCTGCGCCTGCGTCAACGGGCGGCGCGACCAATCGGTGAAGCGCGAGGTTTTGTCGAGGCTTTCCTTGGCGATCTTGCGCACGAGGGTCTCGTAGCCGACCTGCTCACCAAAGCCGCAGACCATCGCGGCCACCTGCGTGTCAAACAGAGGCGTCGGGATCACCTGACCCTGAATATAGAAAATCTCGAGATCCTGGCGCGCGGCGTGGAAGACCTTAACCACGTTTTCATCGCGGAACAGAGCGTAAAGCGGCGCCAGATCAAGTCCCTTGGCCAGCGGATCGACCAGAACCGCGTCCTCTTCAGCGTCGCCCGGAACGGCAAGCTGCACGAGGCAAAGTTTGGAATAATAGGTCCGTTCGCGAAGGAACTCGGTGTCGACCGTGACATAAGGGTGAGCTTTGGCGCGGTCGCAGAAAGCCTGAAGGCCTTCGGTCGTGGTGATCGTGATCATGTTGTTTTCTTTTGCCTGCGGTGCGGGGTCATCCCGGCGGTTCAATTCTGATACGGGGTTTGAGCTGGAATGAAAAGAACAAAGGGGGCGCAGAACGCCCCCCTTCCCCTTGTCTGGTGCAAGCTGCCCCTCTTTTGAGCGCGAAAACGTGGCTCAGGTGATCGGCAAACTGCCCTTCGCCGCCATCAGCAACTCGACAACATCCGGCGCTGTGATGATCTCATAGGCCGGGTCCATCTGTTCGGCGCTGAACCCGTTGTGGATCATGCAGGCGCCACAAATCCCGATGCGTCCACCGGCCTCGCGGTAGGTCTTTATCAGGTCCGCCACCGGCTCAAAGGGTTTGCCAATGTCGATATCGTCGCAGGAGCCCGGCTGGCCCAGTTCGACGCCTTCGACCATCAACAAGACGATTGAACTGTGGCCCATTTTCTGCGCGTTGAGCGCCATGGTAAAGGCCACGGTCACTTTGCCCGGGTTGGAATGGCCGTCAAAAATTGTGGCAACGAAATCAGCGGTTTTCATGCGATATCCTTTCGCGACATAGCTACGGGTCCTGTGCGGACTCGCGTTATATTCTACATCTCGAATATATCTTTGAAAGGGCCGAAAGGATCACAGACCCGCGACATGTCGCCCTAGCGCCACGAAGAGTGGCTTAAAGCGTGATCAGGTCTTTTTCGCCCGAGAGGAACCGTTTGAGCACTAAGGGATAGAGAAGATGCTCTTTCACCAGAACCCGCGCCGCCAGATCATCCGCCGTGTCATTTGGCAAAATTGTAACCCGCGCCTGCCCAAGGATCGGCCCGCCATCAAGCTCTGCCGTCACCTCATGCACCGAACACCCGGCCTCCTCATCGCCCGCCTCAATCGCGCGCTGATGGGTGTGAAGGCCTTTGTATTTCGGCAGCAAAGACGGGTGAATATTCAGCATCTTGCCCGCGTAATGCGAGATGAACGTGGGCGTCAGAATGCGCATGAACCCGGCCATCGCGATGACGTCCGGTTCATATTGGTCAATGACGGAAATAAGCTTTTTCTCAAAGGCTTCCCGGTCGCCTTTAAAGTCACGGTGATCCACCACTTCGGTCGCAATCCCCATGTCGCCGGCCTTCATCAACCCGCCCGCCGAGGGCACGTTGGAGAGCACAAGACAGGGGCGTCCGGGATGTTCGCCCTCTGCCCCGTCCAACATGGATTTGGCGAGCGACACCATGTTGGAGCCGCCGCCGGAGATCAGAATCGCGACCTTTTTGGGGCTCACGACAGGGCGCCCTCATAGGTCACGCCATTGCCCGTGGTCACATAACCGAGGCGATAAACGGTTTCGCCCTCGCCGCTCAAAAGCTCCGCCAAAGCATCAGCTTCGGAGGCCGCACAGACCACGATCATGCCGATCCCGGCATTGTAGGTCTTGAGCAATTCATGCTGCGACAGGCCCGCGGTGTCGACCAGCCATTTGAACACAGGCGGCAAAGTCCAAGCCGTCAGGTCGATGTCCGCGCCCATGCCGGTCGGCAGCACGCGCGGCAGGTTTTCGGTCAGACCGCCACCGGTGATATGCGCCAGCGCATGAACGCCGCCCGCGCGGATCGCCTTGAGCACCGGTTTGACGTAAAGGCGGGTCGGTTTCAAAAGCTCTTCGCCCAAAGTCGCATCAGAGAACGGCGCGATGTCGGACCATTTATAGCTGGAAATCTCGACGGTTTTACGCACCAGCGAATAGCCGTTGGAATGCACGCCGTTGGACGCCAACCCCAAAAGCACATCGCCCTCACGCACGCCGGACGGCAGATCGGAGCCACGCTCCATCGCGCCCACGGCAAAACCCGCGAGGTCGAAATCGCCATCTTCATACATGCCCGGCATTTCTGCCGTTTCACCGCCGATCAGCGCACAGCCAGACTGCGCACAGCCCTCTGCGATGCCCTCGATGACGGCAGCGGCGTTGTCGAGCTTGAGCTTTCCGGTCGCAAAATAGTCGAGGAAGAACAAAGGCTCAGCCCCCTGACACACAAGGTCATTCACGCACATGGCAACGAGGTCAATGCCCACGGTTTTGACGTTGTCCGTGTCGATCGCGATGCGCAGCTTGGTGCCCACGCCATCCGTCGCGGCGACGAGGATCGGGTCCTCATAGCCCGCCGCTTTGAGATCGAACAGCGCGCCAAAACCGCCGAGACCGGCCATCACGCCCGGACGCGTGGTCTTTTTCGCCGCCGGTTTGATCCGTTCAACAAGCTCATTGCCCGCATCGATATCCACACCGGCGTCCGCATAAGTCAGACCGTTTTTTCCCTGCGTCATGGCAAAGGCTCCCCGCGCAAACCAAAGTTGCCGACCGTTTACGCGGTTTGTGCCCGGTTGAAAAGGCCCGCGTTGGCGCCTTTCTTCGACTTCTGCTTGACCCTGCCATGCCCGCACAATAAGCAAAGCGCTGGTAGGGGCCTGTAGCTCAATTGGTTAGAGCAGAGCGCTCATAACGCTTTGGTTGCGGGTTCAAGTCCTGCCGGGCCTACCAAAATCCATAAAATTCTCTTCATATCAAAGGCTTGGGTGCCCCTCATCGGGCTTCTTGCCGCTTAACGCGCCAAGACCAGATCGGCTTTCAGTCCACCCAGCGCCTCGCTTTCGCCAAGTCGCAGCGTCCCGCCGTGCCGCCGCGCCACGTCATGCGCGATGGCAAGGCCAAGCCCCACACCTGACCCGCGATTCTGATTGCGCGATTCATCCAAGCGCACAAAAGGCTGCAAAGCCCGCTCGCGCCCCTCAAGCGCAATCCCCGGCCCGTCATCTTCAACGGAGATCACCGCTGCGCGCTCAAACAGCGCCAGACCAATGCGCGCCGTCGTGCCATAGCGCCGGGCGTTGGACATGAGATTGTCGAGGGCACGCGCCAGCGCCACCGGACGTAATTTCAACATCACCGCCTGATCCGGCATCGCCCCCAGTTCAACCACACCGCCGGCGCGTTCCGCACGTTCCTTCGCGGACTGCACAAACTGAACCAGATCGACCTCTTCCGGATCCTCTGTCGCGTCAGAGCGCGCGAAATCCAGGAAAGCCTCAATCAACCGCTCCATCTCGTCGAGATCGGCTTGCATGGCCGCAACTTCCTCGGCGTCCGTCTGAGGCACATCCAGCATCGACAGGCCCAGCCTGATCCGCGTCAGGGGCGTGCGCAGGTCGTGTGAGACACCGGAGAGCATCAAGGTCCGTTGCTCGATCTGACGTTCGATCCGCGAGCGCATGTTGAGAAAAGCCGCGCCCGCAGAGCGCACTTCGATGGCGCCCGCCGGTCGATAGGGTCGGCTTTCCCCGCGCCCGAAACTTTCGGCGGCACGCGCCAGTTGACGAATGGGCCGAAGCTGATTGCGCAGAAACATAAACGCGATGAGGGTCATCACAAGGCCCGTGAACGCCGTCCAGACCACCAATTGGTGCGGATTCGCCGCCGAAGCCCGCCGCCGCGGCAACTCAAGCGTCAAACGCCCGGCTTCGGTCAGAATCGAAAGCCGCACGCGCTGCGTGTTGCTGGCCACATCGACGCCCTCGACACCGTCGATCGCGCTCTGCAATTCGTCTTCGATCACCCGGGAAGAATAGTCATACCAACGTCGCTGATCTTGGACCGGTGCCTCCGCGCCGAAGGTCGATGTAAATCCCAGGCGCTCATCTAACTCCTGCAAGGCAAGCGAGACCTGATCCGGCGGCAATGTTTCAGCGGAAACCACGTAGAGGCCAATCTCGGCCACCACGCCACGGCTCAATTGACGCGTGATGTCTTCGAAATAGCGTTGGGAGAAGGCAACGATCACCACGATCTGGATCACCACGACAGGCACCAAAAGGATGAGGGCGCCCCGGCCATAAATCCCGCGCGGCAGATATTTTTTAAGCCAATCGAACAGCATACATCAAAGCCTTTCGGGGCGCGCGCACGGTCCCCTATGATTTCACGAGCGCGCCTCAAGGCGCCCTCGCCCTCCGCCGAGATTCACCTTTGCGACGAAACGCGCCCTTGGTAGACCCTGACAGAGCCAGAAGAAAAGGACAATCACGTGCATCCCCGTCCCGACACCGTGACCCACATCGCCCCCGGGCTGATCCGCATTCTGGCACCGAACCCTTCACCGATGACCTATTGGGGCACCAACACCTATCTCTTGGGGGACGGAGAAGCGCGTGTGTTGATTGACCCCGGCCCCGATTTGGCGGACCACCGCGAGACGATCCTCGCCTCCCTGCCCGACGGCGCGCACCTCTCGCATATCCTTGTCACCCACGCGCATCGAGATCACTCAGAAGGCGCGCAGGCCCTGTCCGAGATGACTGGTGCGCCCGTTCATGCCTTTGGTGACGCGGTTGCCGGACGCAGTCCGGTGATGTCCGCACTTGGCGATCAAATCGGCGGCGGCGAAGGCGTCGACGACAGTTTTGCCCCCGATGTGACATTGGCGCATGAAGAAACGCTCGAGACCGCCGCAGGCCCTATCAAGGCGCTTCATACACCCGGGCATATGGGCAATCATCTCTGCTTTCACTGGCAAGACATGGTCTTTTCCGGCGATCTCATCATGGGCTGGTCCTCCTCTCTGATTTCCCCGCCGGATGGCGATGCAGCCGCCTTTCGAGACAGCTGCGCCCTCCTGCATAATGTAGCACCGGTGCGCCTCATGCCCGGCCACGGCGCGCCGGTGGACAGCCCTATTGAACGGATCGACTTTCTGCTGGGCCACCGCGCCCAGCGTGAGGCACAGATCCTCGACATTCTACGCGAAGGCTCTCAGACGCTCTTGCCATTGACCAGAGCCGTCTACACGGAGCTGCCCGAAAACCACCTGCCCGCCGCTGCGCGCAACACTTTGGCGCATCTGATCGACCTCACCGAAAGAAACCATGTTCGCGCGGCGCCCGAACTCTCTGAAAATGCTGTATTTTCCGTGACTTGAGGAAAAAATTGTCAAAATTTTATTTTTTGTCACAAAACCCACTTGCACGCCCCAAATCACATAGCTATACACCGCCACATGTTCCGGCGTAGCTCAGCGGTAGAGCAGTTGACTGTTAATCAATTGGTCGTAGGTTCGATCCCTACCGCCGGAGCCAACCACACTCTAAAATGGTTGGAAGACACGAAAAAGCGATCCTCTGGGTCGCTTTTGTCGTTTTGGAACCCGCCCTTATCAGGGTGACGTCCGACGTTTTGGCGTTCCCTGCAAACTGCGGCCTGCAACTCCTGTTCCTCTCCTGTTCGAACAAAAAACGCCGCCCCAAGCGGGACGGCGTTCGTCTGTCATGGGTCGCGTTCGAGTTGCGGTTCGCGCATGGCGCGTCCTGCACTGAACACCGACTAATCTTACCAGGAGGTGATCACAGCGCCATCATAGCTGTCTTCGATAAAGGCTTTGACCTCATCGGAGTGATAGGCGTCCACAAGGGTTTTCACCCAGGGCAGGTCCTCGTCACCCTTGCGCACAACAATCACGTTCACATAGGGGCTTTCGGCCTTTTCCATCGCGATGGAATCGTCTTTCGGGCTCAGACCCGAGGCGATGGCGTAGTTGGTGTTGATGATCGCGATGTCGGCATCCGACAGAGTGCGCGGCAGTTGGGCGGCGTCCAGTTCGAGGAACTTGAGGCCCTTGGGGTTGTCCTGCACGTCGAGCGGGCTCGGCACGAGACCGGTGCCTTCCGCGAGCGTTACGAGACCGAGGTCTTGCAACAACAACAGCGCACGGCCGCCGTTGGTCGGGTCGTTCGGGATCGCGACTTTCGCACCGTCTTCGAGGGTGGCGAGGTCTTCGATCTTGTCGGAATAGATGCCCATCGGCGTGGTGATCGTGTTGCCCACGACAACCAGTTCAAAGCCGCGGTCCTTCATCTGGTTGTCCAGATAGGGCACGTGCTGGAAGGAGTTGGCTTCGATGTCGCCATCGGCCAGCGCGGTGTTCGGGATCACGTAGTCGGAGAATTCCACCACATCGATGTCGAGGCCCATCGGGGCGGCAACCTCTGCCACGACTTCCATGATTTCAGCATGTTCGCCGGGGGACACGCCGACTTTGATCTCTTCGGCCATGGCGACAGAGGCCATGAGGGCGAGAACGGAGGAAAGGGTTGCAACGCGCAGCATGTGTAAACTCCTTATGATGCGGTTCGGATAGGGTTATTGACCGCGCCCCTTGGGGGCACGTTTGTCCACGCGGGCGGCAATCCATTCACCAATGGACTGCACAAGCTGGACGAGAACAATGAGAATGACGACCACCACGGCCATAACATCGGGCATGAAGCGCTGATAACCGTAGCGAATACCGAGATCGCCAAGTCCTTCGCCACCGACGGCGCCGACCATGGCGGAATAGCCGATGAGGCTCACCACGGCGAGTGTGAGACCCAGCGTGATCGCAGGCAAGGCTTCGGGGATCAGCACCTTGCGGATGATCTGGAACGGGGTCGCCCCCATGGCGCGTGCCGCCTCGATGAGCCCGCCATCGACCTCGCGAATGGCATTTTCCACCAGTCGCGCGATGAAGGGCACGGCGGCAATGGTCAGCGGCACGATCGCGGCGGTGGTGCCGATTGAGGTGCCCGCAATGGCGCGTGTGAAGGGAATGATCGCCACAACGAGAATGATGAACGGCACGGACCGCGTGGCGTTGACCACAAGGCCCAACACCTTGTTCACCCAAGGTGAGGACAAAAGCTCCCCACGCTGGGAGATCGCCAGAAACACGCCGAGAGGCAGGCCGAACAGGGTTCCCAGAAGGGTCGAGATCGCCACCATGTAAAGCGTCTGACCGGTCGCTTCGATCAAAAGGTTGATGAGATTAGCCGACATAGCCAAGCACCTCCGTCAAAAGACCATGACGTTCCAGATAGGTCCGCGCCTCATCGCCTTTGGCGGCGTCGAGCGAGACCAGAAGATTGCCGAAGGGCTGCGTGCCGATCTCTTCGACCGCACCGGCGAGAATATTGACCTCGATCCCCAGATCGCGCGTCAATAGCGCCAACATCGGATCGGTCGCATGTTTGCCGGAAAAGGTCACGCGCACCACTTCCTCGCCGCCCGACGCCGGACGCTCAGCGATGATTTTATCTCTGATAAAGGCGGGCAAGGTGACACCCGTCACGCCCGACAGGAAAGAGCGCGTCGTCGGATGTTGCGGCGCGGTGAAGACGTCATAGGTCGTTCCGGCCTCGACGATCTGGCCGCCTTCGATCACGGCGACATGGCTGGCGATGTCACGCACCACGGCCATTTCATGGGTAATCAAAAGGATGGTCAGCCCGAGATCGCGATTGATGTCTTTCAACAGCGACAACACGGTTTGCGTTGTCTCCGGGTCGAGCGCCGAGGTGGCCTCGTCGGAGAGCAGGATTTTCGGCTCGGTCGCCAGAGCACGGGCGATGCCCACGCGCTGTTTCTGGCCGCCGGACAATTCGGACGGGTAGCGATCCGCCTGCGCCGTCAGCCCGACACGGTCGACAAGATCGGCCACACGGGTCTTGATCTCCGCGCTTCCAATGCCCGCAATTTCAAGCGGCAAAGCGATGTTCTCGGAGACGGTGCCCGAGGACAAGAGATTGAAATGCTGGAAAATCATGCCGACGTCGCGCCGAATGGCCCGCAGCTTGGCGCCGCGCGCGGTGCCCACGTCCTGATCGCCGACCAGCACCTTACCAGAGGTCGGACGCTCCAGCCCGTTGACCATGCGCAACATCGTGGACTTGCCCGCGCCCGAACGGCCGATGATGCCGGTGATCGTCCCGGCCTCGACAGTCAGGGAGACATCGCTGATCGCGGAAACGGTTCCCCCGCCCGGTTTGGCAAAGGATTTTCCGACCGTGTCGAATATGATGGAGGCCGCCTGGCCGTCATGTGAGGTCATGGTTTTTGATTCCAAAGGCCCGGATTTATCCGCGCTGTAGACCTGAATGCGCCCCAAGGTTCAAGCCGCGCCCCTCAAGAAACCCGGCGTTCCCCTGCCTCAGTCTGTCGAAACGTCCCTACCCTTGCCCCGAATTGAAACATCTGTCTGACGCCAAACGCCCCCAAAGACACAGGTCGTTTTAGATCGAATGGTCAAACCGGGATATTCTTCTTTTTTAGGGATTTCATCTCTCTCTTTTCAACTCACGACAGGATTTGAGTGCGCATTCGTCCAACACCCTGTCGAATAGGCGAAGCCCGTTCTTCGCAAACCCTATCTAAATGTGCGCTACGAGCGATCAAACGCACGTAGGGCACAGCAAAGGTCAGCAAGCTGGCACCGATTGCCTTGCCGATTGTCTCGCCGCTGAAAGCTACAACGCGATCATGCGACGGGCATACCCGATCTCGACACCGAGATCGCCGTCTCCGGCCAACGGGCTTGCGCCCAAACCCTGCTTCATGGGATAGGGTCTCAAACCCTTTGCGAGGATCCCGCCATGTCCACCCCCACAGCCGCCAAAGACGTCACCATCGGCAATGTGACCTTCTCCAACGCCCGGCCCTTTGGCCTGATCGTCGGCCCCTGCCAGTTGGAAAGCCTCGATCACGCCCGGATGCTGGCGGAGAAAATTGCGGAGGCCTGTGCGCCGACCGGCACGGGGTTTGTGTTCAAAGGCTCCTATGACAAAGCCAACCGCAGTTCGCTGTCGGGCAAGCGGGGTCTTGGCGCCGAAAAAGGACTGACCATCCTGTCGAAAATCCGCGAGGAATTCGGCGTTCCGGTCATCACCGACGTGCATGAGCCGAGCCACTGCGCCATGGCCGCCGAAGCGGTCGATGTGTTGCAGATCCCGGCGTTTCTCTGCCGTCAAACGGACCTGTTGCTGGCTGCGGGCGAGACTGGCAAGGCGGTGAACGTCAAGAAAGGCCAGTTTTTGGCCCCGTGGGACATGGACAATGTGGCGGCGAAACTGGCCTCCACGGGCAACGACCAGATCATGCTCTGCGAACGCGGCACATCCTTTGGCTACAACACGCTTGTCAGCGATTTCCGCGGCCTGCCGCGTATGGCCCAGACCGGCTATCCGGTGATCATGGATGCAACCCATTCGGTGCAGCAACCGGGCGGCCAAGGCACCTCGACGGGCGGTGACCGGACCATGGTGCCGGTGCTGGCGCGCGCGGCGGTGGCCGTTGGCGTGGCGGGATTGTTCATTGAAACGCACGAAGACCCGGACAACGCGCCCTCGGACGGGCCGAACATGCTCAAGATCGAAGACCTCGGCCCGCTTCTGGCGACGCTGCACGCGCTGGATACGGTTGTAAAACCCTGACCCGGCATGGCGTCACCGGTCTCCTCCATTCGCAACCTCGGCCCCGCCTCTGACGCGTCTTTTGCGCGTGCGGGGATCGAGAGCGCCGAGGCGCTGCGGGCGTTGGGACCGGATGCGGCCTACACACGGCTTCTGGCGACCGGATCGCGGCCGCATTTCATCGCCTATTACGCCATGGTCATGGGGCTTCAGGGCCGCCCCTGGAACGATTGCAAAGGCAAGGAGAAAGAGGCTCTACGCGCCCGCTTCGATGCGATCGTGACCTCTGTCGCGGCCGACACCACAGCGGCGCCGACGGGCATCGAATCTGTGCTCAATGAGATCGGTACGGGACTGCGCCGCTAAACGCCATCCAAAGCCAAGCGGAACCCAATCCTCTCTAAAGGCGTTCTCTTTTCAACACGAAAAGGAGAACACCATGGACCTTATCCGCATTCTTGTCGCGATTTTGCTGCCGCCTTTGGGCGTGTTCTTGCAGGTGGGCTTTGGCAAACACTTCTGGCTCAACATCCTGTTGACGCTTTTGGGCTATATCCCCGGCATCGTGCACGCTGTCTGGATCATCGCCCGCACACCGGAGCACAGCCGCATCTAAGCCCTAGTCAGCATAGCTCATGCAAAAAGGCCGCCCCGAGGGCGGCCTTTCCTATTCTCTTCAAAGGCTAAAGCTTAGCCGACCAGTTCGAGACCGGAGAAGAAGTAAGCGATTTCGACAGCTGCGGTTTCCGGAGCGTCGGAGCCGTGCACGGAGTTTTCACCGATGGAGAGCGCGAACTCTTTGCGGATGGTGCCTTCTGCAGCGTCGGCCGGGTTGGTGGCGCCCATGACTTCGCGGTTTTTCGCGATGGCGTCTTCACCTTCGAGAACCTGCACAACGATCGGCTCGGAGATCATGAATTCGCACAGTTCGCCAAAGAACGGACGGTCTTTGTGGACGCCGTAGAATTCCTGAGCCTGAGCCAGCGTCAGCTGGATGCGCTTGGAAGCGACGACGCGCAGGCCGGCTTCTTCGAATTTGGCAACGATTTTGCCGGTCAGGTTGCGCTTGGTTGCGTCGGGTTTGATGATGGAGAAGGTACGCTGGATCGCCATGGGAGAGAACCTCTTGGATGGGTCAGATGGAACGGACAGGGCAAACACCCCGCCCAAAGATTGCGCGCCGGATAACATGGGACGCGCGCTTTGAAAAGCGGCGATTGACCTTGACCGAAAGCTCAGGCAAGTCACCTCCATGCTTAAGATCCAGAACATCACCTATTCCGTCGAAGGCCGCACTCTGATCGAAGAGGCCTCTGTCACCATTCCCACCGGCCATAAGGTCGGCATCGTGGGGCGCAACGGCGCGGGCAAAACCACGCTGTTTCGCATCATCAAAGGCGAATTGGTCCTAGAGGGCGGCTCTATCGAGATCCCGAAACGCGCCCGCATCGGCGGCGTGGCCCAAGAGGTCCCGGGCAACGAGGTGTCTTTGCTGGACACGGTTCTGGCCGAGGACAAGGAACGCGCGAGCCTGATGGCGGAATCAGAGACCGCCACAGATCCGCACCGGATTGCCGATATTCAGACCCGTTTGGCCGATATTGACGCTTGGTCCGCCGAGGGGCGCGCCTCGTCGATCCTCAAAGGTCTGGGGTTCACCGAAGAGGAAATAAAAATGCCCTGCTCCGCCTTCTCTGGTGGCTGGCGGATGCGTGTGGCTCTTGCGGGTGTTCTGTTCTCGCAGCCCGATTTCCTTTTGCTCGACGAACCGACCAACTATCTCGACCTCGAAGGCGCGCTTTGGCTTGAGACCTATCTCGCCAAATACCCGCACACCGTGCTGTTGATTTCGCATGACCGCGCGCTGCTCAATCGCGCTGTCGGGGCGATCCTGCATCTGGAGAGCAAAAAACTGACGCTCTATTCGGGCGGCTATGACGATTTCGCCCGCACACGCGCCGCAAAGCGCGCCGTTCAGGCCGCCGCCGCCAAGAAACAAGAGCTGCAACGCGCGCATTTGCAGAGCTTTGTGGATCGCTTCAAAGCGAAAGCCTCGAAAGCCAAACAGGCGCAGTCCCGCGTCAAGATGTTGGAAAAGATGGAGACCATCACCGCCCCTGAGGATGCGGCACGTGTGGTGTTTTCCTTCCCCGAGCCCGAGGAACTGTCCCCGCCGATCATCAATATGGAAGGCACGTCCGTCGGCTATGATGGCAAAGCGATTTTGCAGCGGCTGAACCTTCGGATCGACCAGGACGACCGCATCGCTTTGCTGGGTCGCAACGGCGAGGGCAAATCGACGCTGTCGAAATTGCTGTCGAACCGTCTCGACCCGATGGGCGGCCAGATCACGCGTCACAACAAGCTGCGGATCGGCTTTTTCGCCCAACACCAGGTCGACGAGTTGCATCTTAATGAGACACCGCTTCAGCACCTGCAAAGCGCCCTGCCCGATTTCCACCCGCCGAAACTGCGGGCGAAACTGGCGGGCTTTGGCCTTGGCGCGGATCAGGCCGACACCGAGGTCGGGCGTCTGTCCGGTGGTCAGAAAGCGCGGCTCTCACTCTTGCTGGCCACGCTCGACGCGCCGCATCTTCTGATCCTCGACGAACCGACCAACCACCTCGACATCGAAAGCCGCGAGGCCTTGGTCGAGGCGCTCACCGCCTACACCGGCGCCGTGGTTTTGGTGTCGCACGACATGCACCTTCTCAGCCTCGTGGCCGACCGTCTGTGGCTTGTGAAAGATGGCCGTGTGGCCCCCTACGAGGAGGACCTCGACGCCTATCGCAAGCTCTTGCTGCAAGGCGACGAAAAGCCGAAGGCGGAGAAAAAAGAAAAGCCCGCGCCCAAGCCGAAAAAGGCCAGCCGCGACGAGATCCTTGCCCTGCGTGCCGAGGTGCGCAAATGTGAGGAACGCGTCGGCAAGCTGACGGACATGAGCAAGAAGCTACAAGTCAAACTGGCCAATCCCGAGCTTTACGAGGACAAAGAGGCCGCCGTCATCTGGCAAAAGAAATACGGCGAGGTGTCGGAGGCTATGGACCGCGCAGAGGCGCTCTGGATGGATGCGCTCGAAAAGCTGGAGCAAGCGGGAGGCTAAGCGATGGAGTTGCAGGTTCTGATCACGGCATTCATGACGCTTTTCGTCATCATCGACCCGATCGGGCTTGCGCCTTTGTTCGTGGCGCTGACCCAAGGTGCCTCCGCGAAACACCGCCGTGCGGTCGGCCTGCGCGCGGTGTTGATCGCTTTCGTAATCCTCACGCTCTTTGGATTGTTCGGCGATCATGTGCTTGAATTCGTAGGAATTTCCATGCCCGCCTTCCGCATCGCGGGTGGGCTTTTGCTGTTCCTCACAGCACTTGAAATGCTCTTTGAGAAACGCTCGAAACGCCGCAGCGAACATGCCGAACACCCGGAACATCAACCGGTCGAAGACCCCTCAGTCTTCCCCCTCGCCACGCCTCTGCTGGCCGGTCCGGGCGCGATCACCTCAATGATCCTTTTGATTGACCAAGCCGACGGCGTGACAGGCGTCATGTTGATGCTGGGCGTCTTGATTGCGGTTCTCGCCGTGGTGTTGATTTTCTTCATGCTGTCCAATGTGATGGAGCGCGGGTTGGGCGCGACGGGGATCAATGTCGTCACCCGTCTGATGGGGATGCTTTTGGCCGCCCTCTCTGTGCAATTCGTGGCCGACGGTATTAAGGTGCTGTTTTTCGTCACTTGAACGTTATGCTGAGCGCGATTTGTCCCACTGACAAATCAAAGAGGCGTCCCTATCTATAGCGCATGGATCAAATGGACACCGCCCGCATTCTCTATCTCTCGCTGCTCTTAGGCGCCGTCGGCTTTTATTACGTTGTCGCCAATCGGCGCAATCTTGGCCAGATGGCGCGTCATGCAGCGCTCTGGGCGCTGATCTTTATCGGCGCTTTGGCCGCGGTCGGCCTCTGGCAAGACGTGCGTCCGCGACTTGCCCCAGCGCAGTTCAGCAATGGCGCCGGCGTGATCACCGTGGACCGCGATCATAGCGGGCATTTTTCCGTTATCGCCGAGGTCAACGGCGCACCGGTAGAATTTCTGGTCGACACAGGCGCGTCCAATGTCGTGCTCTCGCTGGAAGACGCCGAACGCGCCGGGATCGACGTAGACAATCTGGCCTTCACGGGCCGCGCCCAAACCGCCAATGGCACAGTGCGCACCGCCCCCGTGCGGATCGACACGCTTGGCCTTGAGGGCATCACGGACGAAGGTGTACGCGCCTATGTCACGGATGGGGAACTGTTTGGATCGCTTTTGGGAATGGATTACCTGCGGCGCTATGAGCGGATCGAAATTCAGCAGGGCAAGCTGATTTTGACGCGGTAAGGGTTAGGGGCGCTGCCCCTCTTGGCTCCGCCAATTCACCCCGGGATATTTAAAGACAAAAGAAGCGGTTACCCCTTCTTGCTCTCTGCCTTCTTTTCCCAGCGACCACTTTCCTCGGACCAATATTGCGCCTCAGCCCCGGCGGCGGTGAGGGTTTTCCATTGCACGCGGGCATGTTGCACCGCGTCCGGGTCATCCCCGTCGAACAGGATGCAAGCGCGGTCGAGAGATGCGATTTCTTCGGCGCTCAGCTCCGCGCCGCCGACGCTCATGACACAGGAGGCCGCGTTGCCTCCTGCGCCTGAGGTAAACAGAATCGGCTGATCCGCGTCATGCGGCCCGCCTGAGAGCCCGTGCGGCAAAAACCCCTCGCGCAGCCAGAGCGCCTGATCCAGCGCGCGGAGCATCTGATCCGAGCGCCCGCGCACCTCCACGCGCCAGCCCGCTTGCAAAGATTTTTCTGCAAGCGTGGCCAGCGTCTCCGCCAGAGGCGCGCGGGTCAGGTGGTAGAAATAGACCGCACCCATAGGGGCTTAGCCCTCCTTCTTCATCTCGGCATTCATTTCGTCAATCATCCGGTTGAGCGCCAGAACACCCCAACCGGTCGCACCTTTGGGCGCCAAGGTGGTGGGCGACGAGACCGAGGCCACGCCCGCAATGTCGAGGTGCATCCACGGCACATCGTCTTTGACGAAGCGCTTGAGGAATTGCGCCGCCGTGATCGCTCCGCCCCAACGCGGCCCGACGTTTTTCATATCGGCCACATCGGATTTGATCAGCGCATCGTAACCGGCGCCCAACGGGAGACGCCAAGCGCCCTCGCCCTCAGTCTCTGCGGCTTTCAGGAAGCCATTGCAGAAGGCGTCGTCGTTGGAGAAGACACCGGCGTTTTCATGGCCCAAAGCCACCACGCAAGCGCCGGTGAGCGTCGCAAGGTTCACCATCGCGCGGGGCGCAAATGTTTCCTGCGCATACCAAAGCACATCGGCCAGAACGAGGCGGCCTTCGGCATCGGTGTTGATGATCTCGACGGTATCGCCCTTCATGGATTTCACCACATCGCCGGGGCGCGTGGCCTGACCGTCGGGCATGTTCTCGACGAGACCCACAAGCCCTACAACATTCACCGGCGCATTGCGCAGTGCGAGCGATTTCATCACGCCCGAGACGGTGCCCGCGCCGCCCATGTCCATGGTCATGTCTTCCATGCCCGCGCCGGGTTTCAAAGAAATACCGCCGGTGTCAAAGACGACGCCCTTGCCGACAAGCGCAATCGGCGCCTCATCGCCGCCCTCAGACCAGCTCATCACCACCATTTTCGTCGGCGTCACAGAGCCTTGGCCGACGGAGAGCAAGAGGTTCATGCCCAGCTCGGCGAGACGATCCTCTTCGAACACCTCGACCTTGAGGCCGAGGCTTTCAAGCTCGACGAGACGTTTGGCGAATTCCGTGGTGGTCAAGACGTTCGCAGGCTCAGCTACCAGATCGCGGGTGAAGAACACGCCTTCGGCCAGAGCCGTGACGGTCGAGAGATCAACGCTCTCGGGTTTCGTCACAGCGAGCGTCACGGCAGGCACGGTGACCTCTTCGTCCAGAGTCTTATGATCAGTGAAACTGTAATGTTTCAGTGCAATCCCCAAAGACAGTTCTTCGACGCGTTTGAGGCTTCCGGGCAGCACCAGAGCATCTGCCTTGCCCAAAGCCGCGCCAATCGCCGCACCCGCCTTGCGGCACAGGGCGGTGGAGGCCTGATTGGAGAGCTTCACAACCTGAACGGCGTCGGCTTCCATTCCGGTCGGATAGGCCAGATCCTTAGCCTCGCCCTCTTTCAGCGCCTCGAAACCATCGCTTTCCAAGAAACGCGCCAGAGCGCCCTTGGTCACCCGGTTGATCCGCCGCGCGGGCTGGCCCAGTTTGCCATCGGGCGTGACAATCACGACCACGCGCCCTGCGGCGGTGGCGATGGCATCGAGATCGAGGGCGGCAACGGAAAATTGGGCAAGCGCGGTCATGGGAGATCCTGTTTGTTTTCAGTTCCGTTATAGGTAGCGGGCGAAGCCCCGACTGACCAGTGCGAGTTTTCCCCCACGGGTTTTCCAGCGGAGGTTTGCGCCAGATGGTTTCGCGGGCGAGATTGGACCTTTCTCCCCGCGCGCTGTGACGATAAAGTCCGGCCCAAGTTAAAGTGCGGTCACGGGAACACGGGTTTGGGAAGATTCGATAAATACATGCTTCAGCAATTGCTGATGCTGTTCGGGTTCTTCTCGCTCGTGCTGGCTTTGGTGTTCTGGGTCAACAAGGCGGTGGGCCTTTTGGACTGGCTGATGGGCGACGGGCAATCGGCCTCGACCTTTGTGCAGCTCACGCTCCTGTCTCTGCCGACCATCCTCGTCAATCTTCTACCGATCGCGGCCTTTGCCGCCACGGTTTACGTCACCAACCGCCTGTCCTCTGAATCTGAACTGGTCGTGGTTCAGGCGGCGGGCTATTCGCCCTATCGGTTGGCGCGGTCCGTTTTGATCTTTGGCGCCATCGTCGGCGTGATGATCGCGATTCTGGCGCATATCCTCGTGCCTATGTCGCAACGCGAGCTGGACCTGCGCCGCGCCGAAATCACCAGCGACGTGACTGCACGGCTTTTGACCGAGGGCTCCTTTGTGCACCCCGTCAAAGGCGTGACCTTTTATGTACGCAACATCACAGCTGCGGGCGAGCTTGAGGATGTCTATATCTCGAACACCCGCACCGAGGGCGAACGCCAAGGCTTCATGGCCCGCAAAGCATTGATCGTCAAAGATGATGCGGGACCGATGCTGTTGCTGTTCGACGGCATGTCGCAGGTCTTCGATCTTGAGGACAACCGCCTTTCCGTCACCCGCTTCGACAGTTTCGCCTACAGTCTCGCCGGGCTTTTGAACACCAACACGAGCCGAAAACACACGATGCGCTCGACCGACAGCGTGAATTTGCTAAGTGCGGACGCGGCCCTTTTGACCGAATTGGACGCCACGCGTCTTGAGGTGGTGGCAGAGGTCGCGCAGCGCACCAACAAGGCGGTGCAAGGCCTCGTCATCTGTCTCGTGGGCTTCGGTGCACTTCTCATTGGAGGGTTTTCGCGTTTTGGCCTTTGGAAGCAAATCCTTTTGGCGATCTTGCTTTTGGTCATCGTGAAAAGCCTTGACAACGGATTTGGCGGTGCGATTGACGACGACCCCCGGCTTTGGCCGCTGCGCTATCTGGCGTCGATAATAGCCGTGTTCATGGCCCTCGCCCTGATGTGGAAAGCCGCCCATCCGCGCCTGCGGCCATCGAAGTCGGATGCGCCCGGCGAAACACGGGGGGAGCCACGATGAAGCTTGATCTCTATTTCGGTCGTCGGTTCCTGCGCGCGCTGCTCATTGTTTTGGCGCTTTTCGGGGGGCTGATCTTGATGGTCGAAAGCCTCGATCAGTTGCGCGATCTGTCCGATCTCGGCATCGGAGGTGCGGCGGTTCTGCAAATGGCGCTGCTTCGGGTGCCACGGACCCTGTATGACATTCTGCCGATCATCGTGATGATCGCCACACTGGTGCTGTTCTTGGGGCTTGCCCGATCCTCGGAACTGGTCGTGGCCCGTGCCGCGGGCCGCTCGGCGCTGCGCTCCCTGGTGCCGCCGATGACCGTGGCCTTTTTGTTCGGCGTCCTCAGCGTCACCGTGTTCAACCCGATCGCCGCCACCTCTGAACGCAGCTATGAGCGCCGGATCACCCTTTTGAGCCAAGGAGAAGCGCAGGTCTTTTCGGTCTCCGACGAAGGGCTATGGCTGCGCGAGGGCACAGCCAACGGCCAGATGGTGTTCCGCGCGAGCCGCTCCAACCTCGACGGCTCACAGCTTCAGGATGTGAGCTTTGTTGGCTTTGCGCCAGACAGCACCCCGCTCTACCGGATCGAAGCCCAAAGCGCCGAGATCGAAGACGGGCAATGGCATTTGAAACAGGCCAAGCGCTGGCCACTATTGGGCGCCGCCAACCCTGAAGTGGCCGCGACTGTTCATGACGATCTGACGCTCCCCACCTCTTTGACCCCGAATGAAATCCGTGATCGCTTCGGCGCGCCCGAAGCTGTGCCGTTCTGGGAGCTTGGAAGCTACATCGACAAGCTTGAGGTCGCAGGATTCTCCGCCCGCTCCTATCGCATGTGGCTGCAAAGTGAATTGGCGCTGCCGTTTTCTTTCATTGCCATGGCCTTGATCGCCGCCGGGTTCACCATGCGGCACACGCGGCTCGGCAACACCTCCTCACGGGTCGTCACAGCCATGCTTTTGGCCTTTAGCTTTTATTTTCTGCGCTCCTTCGCCATCGTCATGGGACAGAATGGATTGCTACCGATTTCTCTCGCGGCCTGGGCGCCACCTATGGCGGTGATCTTCGCCACTCTTGCACTTCTGCTGCATCTGGAAGATGGATAGAGATATGACCGCCGCCGCCTCGTCTTTTCTGTCCTTGATGCGCCGCCCTTTGCGCCGACCTGTCTCTCGCCTGCTTTCTGGCGTGTCACGGGGGGCCTGTCATGTGCTTCTCGCCGCTGCGCTGTCGCAAGCGACCCTGCCTCAGTCAGCGGGGGCCCAAGACAGCACGACGGCAACCAATTCGCCGACGGCACTTCTGGCCAATGGCGTCACTTTCGACGGTGAACTTTTGATTGCCACCGGCGACGTCGAGGTGCTGCAAGGCACCCGACGCCTCACCGCCAGCCGCATCACCTATAACCAGACCACCGGCGCGCTTAGCATCGACGGTCCGATCCGCCTGACACAAAGCGACACGGACGCGGTCATCCTCGCCTCCGCCGCCGAGCTTGATACCGAGCTTAGAAACGGCATCCTGACCTCTGCACGCATGGTGATCGACCGCCAGATGCAACTGGCCGCCGCCCGGCTCGATGTGATCGACGGACGCTACCTCAGATTGCAGAAATCCGTGGCCTCGACCTGCGAAGTCTGCATCAACCGTCCGGTGCCGCTGTGGGAAATTCGTGCGCAAGAGATCGTGCACGACAGCGAGGCACGCCAACTCTATTTCACCAACGCGCATTTTCGGATCATGGATGTGCCGGTGCTCTGGCTGCCGCGGCTGCGCGTTCCGGACCCGACGCTCAAGCGCGCCAACGGCTTTCTCGTCCCGGAGATTCGCACCGACTCTACCTTGGGCACTGGCATCGTCGTGCCCTATTTCATCACGCTGGGCGATCACCGGGATCTGACCGTGTCGCCCTATATCGCGACCAAGACGACAACTCTGAACCTGCGCTATCGTCAGGCCTTCACCAACGGCGATCTTGAGCTAAACGGCGCGATCAGTTCGGATGACACCCGCGACGGCTTGCGCGCCTATCTCTTTGCGCAGGGGCAATGGAATATCGGGCGCGGCCTCAATTTCGGCGTCGATCTGCGCGCCGCCTCGGATATCGCCTATCTGGCCGATTACGGCATCGACGATGGCGATTACCTGACCTCGAAAGTCACGCTGACACGCTACCGCGCCAATGAGGCGCTGGACGCCCAATTGGCCTATTCGCGCAGCCTGCGCGCTTCGGATGTGGTGATCGAAGATCAGCTGCCGTTCCTTTTGGGCGAATTCAGCTATGAGCGCCTCGTCACAGTGCCGCAATTGCCGGGACGGCTGAGCTTCGGGCTCTCCGCCTCGACCTCCTACCGCGATTCCGAGGATGACATTGACGGCTATGATGTGATCCGTCTCGGCGCCGAAACCCGGTGGCGTGGCGGCGCAGTTTTTGGCCCCGGCCTGAAACTTGACAGCACAGCGGCGCTGATGGCGGACGCCTATGTCCAACAACAATATTCCGCATATGAGAACAAAGTGATCCGCCTTACGGGCGAAGCGGAAACCCGGCTGAGTTGGCCTTTGTTGCGCCGCACCGCGTCGGGCGCATCGCAGCTTTTGGAGCCCATGCTGCAACTGGGTTGGTCAGACACCTCAGGCGGCGATGTGCCAAATACGGATTCGCGTTTTGTGGAATTCGACGAAGGCAATCTTCTGACACTTGCGCGCTTTCCGGGCGCGGATCGACGCGAGACCGGCCTGACCGCCGCTGCCGGGGTGCATTTCGCGCATTTCGGCCAACATTCGCAATATGGTCTGACGCTGGGCCGCGTGCTCTATCTAGAAGATACCACGGCCTATTCAGAAAGCTCCGGCCTCTCCACGCGTCAATCCGACTGGCTTTTGGCCGCGAACATGCAATTCGACACAGGCCTGTCCTTTACCTCTCGGGCGCTTTTCGATGAGGATGTCGATGTGACGAAATGGGAAACCCGCCTCGATTACATGCGCCCGCGCTACAGCATCGGTACAAGCTACGCCTATGTGACGGCGGACGCCTTGGAAGAGCGCGACACGAACCTCAATGAATTCGGCTTTGAGGGGGCCGTGAAAATCGCCCGGAATTGGTCAGCAACTGCGCAATACCTCTATGATTTCACGGAAGATTCGGAGACGCGCGTCGGCGTTGGACTTCAGTTTCAGAACGAATGCACGCGCTTCAATCTGGGGCTGTCTCGGCGCAATTGGGACACGGACGACCTCGATCCGACGACAAGCGTGTCCTTTACGCTGGGCTTTGGCGCCTTCGGGGCCGATCAGGAACAGGCCGGATCATGCGCGTTTTGATGGACCATCCGCACGGTCGACGCGGCGGCAATCGCAATCTTTTGCCTAGATTTGACCGCTGGGTGGCCTTGGCGCTTGGCAATCCGCTTGGCCCGCGCCAAGAAACCTCTTAAGAAAGAAGCGAAACACCCTGGGCGCGTTGCGCAAACAGGGATGGTTGTGAAGGTGGAATATGGGAGTTGGCATGACACGCAAATTCGGGGCTGATCTGATCGCCGGGCTTAAGAAAGCCACCCTTGGGACGGTTTGTGCCGCGGCCTTGAGCTTGTCCGCAGGTCTCGCGCCCGCCACCGCGCAAAACCTTTTCGCGCCCGTCGCTTATGTCAACGACAAGGTCGTGACCAATTATGAGCTGAACCAGCGCATTCAATTCATGTCGGTCCTCGGCAGCGTCCCGACCCGTCAGGCGGCTCTTGATGCGCTGATCGAAGACCGTTTGAAACAGAATGAAATGGAACGCGTCGGGCTTGAGCTGACAGACGAGCAAATCGCTCAAGGCATTCAGGAGTTTGCCAGCCGCGGCAACCTCAGACCGGAACAATTCCTGAACCTCATGGCTCGCGAGGGCGTCAGCGCCCAGACGGTACGCGATTTCGTCGGCATCGGCCTATTGTGGCGCGAATATGCCCGCGCGCGCTTTGCCTCCAAGGCGCTGGTCTCCGAGGTTGAGGTCGATCGCGCCCTGCAAAACAACGGCCCGTCGGGCGGCTTGCGAGTTCTGTTGTCCGAGATTTTCCTTCCGGCGCGCACGCCCGAGGAACGCGCGCAATCCGAAGCGCTCGCCAAACAAATCGCTTCGCGTCCGACCATTGGCGCCTTCGCCGCCGCCGCCAGCGAATATTCCGTGGCGCCGTCGCGCGAGAAAGCCGGGCGTATGGATTGGGTGAACATCGGCGATCTGCCGCCCGCGCTGCGAGGCACGGTCGCGGGTCTCAAACCCGGCGAGGTCACCTCGCCTCTGTCGACCGAGAACGCCATCGGTATGTTCCAGCTGCGCTCCGTGGCCGAAACCACGGCGCCCACGCCCAAGGCCGACGCGATCAAATATGCCGCCTACTACATCGCAGGCGGTCGCTCCGAGGCAGCCCTGAAACGTGCTGCAACCGTCAAAGCCAGCGTCGACAGCTGCGAAGACCTCTACACCGTCGCGAAAAATGAGCCCGCAGAGGTGCTTCAGATCGACACGCTGCCTGCAGGCGACATTCCGAATGACGTGGCGATTGAGCTTGCCAAACTTGATCCCGGCGAGGTGTCCACCGCTTTGACCCGCGCCGATGGTCAAACGCTCGTCTTCCTGATGATGTGCAGCCGCAGCTATGGCACAACGGGCGAAGACGACCGCGAACAGATCCGCAACCAGTTGCAAACCCAACGTCTTGGCGCCCTCGCAGACAGCTTTGTCGCCGAAATGCGGGCCGATGCGACCATCGTCTACCCCTGATCTGACGCCCATGACGGGCAAACTATGAAAGAAGAGATATGAGCCCGGCTGCTTTTGCCCCCATCGCACTCAGTTGCGGCGAACCGGCGGGCGTCGGGCCCGAACTGGCCGTCGCCGCCGCGAAAGTTCTCGACGGCTCCGTGCCGTTTTTCTGGATCGGCGATCCGCGCCACTTGCCAGATGGCACTCACTACACGGAAATCTCCGCGGCCCACGAGGCGCATCATGTCGCCTCAGGCACCCTGCCCGTGCTGCGCCATGAGTTCGCCGCCTCCGCCACGCCCGGACACCCGGATCTGAGCAACGCGCAGGGCGTGATTGATGTGATCGCGCGCGGCGTGTCTCTGGTGCAATCGGGGGCCGCCTCCGCGCTCTGCACCGCACCGATCAACAAAAAAGTCCTGAAAGACGGCGCCGGTTTTGCCTTTCCCGGCCACACCGAATATCTCGCCGATCTGGGCGGCGTGGAGCGTGTGGTGATGATGCTCGCCTGTCCGGAGTTGCGCGTCGTGCCCGTGACGATCCACATCGCGCTGAAGGACGTGCCCGCCGCTTTCACGCCCGCGTTGCTCGAAGAGACCATTCGCATCACCGCCGCCGATCTGAGCCGTTTCTGGGGGCTGGAACGCCCACGCATCGCGCTTGCCGGGCTCAATCCCCATGCGGGCGAAGGCGGCGCGATGGGGCAGGAAGAGCTTGACTGGATGATCCCGCTGATCGAGCGTTTGAGCGCAGAAGGCTTTGATCTCAAAGGCCCAATGCCGCCCGACACGATGTTCCACGCCCGCGCGCGCGCAGGCTATGACGTCGCGCTCTGTGCCTATCACGACCAGGCGCTCATCCCGATCAAGACGATCAATTTTTCCGGCGGTGTTAATGTCACCTTGGGCCTGCCCTTCATCCGCACCTCGCCCGATCACGGCACGGCGTTTGACATCGCGGGCAAGGGCCTTGCAGACCCGACAAGCCTGATCGCGGCGCTTAAAATGGCCGCTGAGATGGCCCAGAAAGGAGTGCGCTGATGGCCACCGTTGACGGACTTCCGCCGCTCAGAGAGGTGATCGAAACCCATGGTCTCGTCGCAAAGAAATCTCTCGGACAGAATTTTCTTCTCGACCTGAACCTGACGTCGAAAATTGCCCGCCAGGCCGGTGACCTGACCCAATCCGACGTCCTGGAGGTTGGCCCCGGCCCCGGCGGCCTGACCCGTGGCCTTCTTGCCGAGGGCGCGCGCAAGGTTCTGGCCGTCGAAAAAGACAGCCGTGCGATGGGGCCATTGTCGGAAATCTCCGCCGCCTATCCCGGACGGCTTGAGGTGATCAACGCCGACGCGCTGGAAATCGACCCGCTGGAGCGCCTGACGCCCCCAGTGCGCGTGGTCGCCAACCTGCCCTACAATGTCGGCACGGAGCTTTTGGTGCGCTGGCTCACGCCGCCCACGTGGCCGCCCTATTGGGCTTCTCTGACGCTGATGTTCCAGAAAGAGGTGGCCGAGCGCATCGTCGCAGAGCCCGGGTCAAAAAAATACGGCCGTCTCGCAATCCTCAGCCAATGGCGCACGCGGCCCCGGATTGTCATGGAACTGCCGCCCGAAGCTTTTAGCCCGCCGCCGAAAATCCACTCCGCAGTGGTGCATTTCGAGGCCCTGCCCGCGCCGCGCTTTGAGGCCGATCCCAAAGTGCTGGAGCGCATCGTCGCCGCCGGTTTCAATCAACGCCGCAAGATGCTCCGCGCCTCGCTCAAGGGCGTCTCTCCAGAGATCGAAGATCGACTGGTCGCGGCAGGGATCAAACCCACGGACCGTGCGGAACAGGTGCCGATCGAAGGGTGGTGCGCGCTCGCCAGAGAAGTGGCGCGCGAAGTCGCGAAAGGATAAGCCATGTTTTCCCATGTCACCGTCGGCGCCGATGATCTCGACCTTGCCGCCGCCTTTTACGACGCCGTATTGCTCCCATTGGGTCTGAAACAGCGCGAGGTGGACCCCGATGGTGGTCCGGAGGCGCGGTGCTGGGTCAGGCCCGAAGCACCCTTTCCGCGATTTTATGTCTATAACCCATTCGATGGAGCCAAAGCCCATGCCGGCAATGGCGCAATGCTAGCGTTCGTGGCCCCCACCCGCGCCGCCGTCGACACCGCCCATGCCGCAGGTTTAGCGCAGGGCGGACGTGATGAGGGCGCGCCGGGTCTCAGACCGCAATATGCGCCGGATTACTACGGCGCCTATCTGCGCGATCCCTCGGGCAATAAGGTCCATATCGTGCACCGCGCTGAGCTGACCGAGAGTTTCAGGATACTGCCCTAGGGGAACAAGATGGCCACACCCGCGCGACAAACGCCACCCGCGGCGATGCTCATTCTGATCGTAGCCCAAGCCTTTTGCGCGCTGTTTTTCGTCAGCGATGTCATCACTGATCTGACGGAAGTGGGCGGCAAACCGCCCCTGCACCTGTCGATCGAAGCCATCGCCGCCGCCACTTTGGTGGGGGCGATCTTTCTCGAAATTCGGATTTTGCGCAATCTCATCACCCGCAAAGCCCGCCTCGAAGTCAGTCTCAAAGAAGCCTCCCGCGCCGTGTTCGAGGTGATTGAGGCGCATTTCGACAGCTGGGCGCTGTCGCCTGCGGAACGCGATGTGGCGGGTTTTCTCGTCAAAGGCCTGTCGATCACCGAGATCGCCGAGCTGCGCGGCAATAAAGAAGGCACAATCAAAGCGCATCTCAACGCGATCTACCGCAAATCCGGCACCAAAAATCGCGCGGAACTGATGTCTGCCGTCATCGACACATTGATCGACGCGGATATAGACAACGACACCTAAGCCCCTTGCGCAAAAGAAAAACCCCCGCCGACGGCGAGGGTTTCAGGAATTCGGTCTGTGCCTTACTCGGCTGCGTCCGGCGCGGTCTCCGGGGCCGGTTGCGGCGCCTCGGTGGAGGCCTCTTCCGCAGCCTTCGCTGCAGCTTCCGCATCCTTTTCGGCCTTGGTCTTGCGCGGTTTGCGCGGAGCACGCGGTTTCTTGGGTTTCGGTGCTTCAGCCGCCTCTTTCGGGGCTTCCTCCGGTGTCTCAACCAGACCCGTGCCGCCATCGTCCGGCTTGCTGTCTACGAACACCAGATCGGGTTGCTCGCCTTCGCCAGCGGCCTGATGTTCCTCACGTTTGCGCTGACGCTCGGCACGTTCTGCCTCTTGGCGTTCACGACGCTCGTTTTGTTCACGCTCCTGCTGCTCGCGCTGCGCTTCCTGCTCTTTCTGGGCCTGACCCAGAAGGCGAAGGTAGTGCTCCGCGTGCTGTTGGAAGTTCTCAGCGGCCACCCGGTCGTTGCCAAGCTGCGCATCGCGGGCCAGCTGGTTGTATTTCTCGATGATCTGCTGTGGCGTACCGCGCACCTTGCCTTCGGGGCCGGAGCTGTCGAAGACACGGTTGACGATATTGCCAACGGAACGGTTGCGGTTGTTCTTGGACCGCGAACGGTTTTTAGAAGATCTCATATGTTGTTCTTTCGAGCCTATATCTCGGTAAAGTCGAGCCTGTTGCCGGATTCTTGGACCGGCTTGTCCTAAAGCTGGCTTTTCTGTTCTTGTGTCCATGCTCTTGTTGTGCACGGCGCTCCCCGAAATGAGAGCCCTCAACGTCAAAGCTGTGCAGGGTAACCGCGTTGGGGAGTGTCCTCCGCCATACGCTGTCCCCAGTAACCATGTACATCGGCGCATTACAAGAGGTTTTTGCACATGGCTTGCGCCAAATTGAACGGTTTTTCCCGGAATTCTGCCGATCCCAGCGATGCATCATCAAGGGTATCGCTAACAGGACGTCTTGCACAAAAGGATAAGCAAATCCCTTATTGCGGCTGAGCCGGATGCGTTATTTTCCCACGTTGCGCGGATGCGGGTTCGGCGCCTGTGCCACGACCACACGGTCGCGCCCATCGAGATCAGCGATAACCCGCACGGCCTTGAGGCCCTGAGCCAAAAACAGATCGGATACGGCCGCACCCTGTGTCGGGCCGATCTCCACCATGATCCGCCCACGCGGCGCCAGATGCGCCCGCACACCTGCGGCAATCTCACGGTAACACATGAGCCCATCCGCCTCATCGGTCAGCGCCATGCGTGGCTCATGCGCCAACTCAGGCGACAGCCCCGCCATTTCGTCGGCGGCGATATAGGGCGGATTGGAGACGATCAAATCGAACTGGCCTTCGACGCCAGCCCACCAATCCGCCTGTTGAAACCTTGCGCGCTTGCCGAGGCCAAGTGCCTCCGCATTGGTCTGCGCCACCGTCAAAGCAGCCTCAGAGAGATCCGTCGCAAGCCCCTTGGCCAAAACCTGTTCCGCCAGCAATGTCAAAAGGATAGCGCCCGATCCTGTGCCAAGATCGAGAACTGACGTGAAGGGTTTGGAGAGCGCTTCAGAGATCAGGATTTCCGTCTCGGGCCGCGGATCGAGCACATCGGAAGAGACCTGAAACCGCCGCCCGTAAAAGTCGCGATAGCCCAAAATGTGCGAGACCGGTTCACGGGTCAGACGGCGTTCAATCGCCGCTTCAAACGCCACTTTGTGATCCACTGAAATCTCATCCGGCATCACGAGCGTCAGCCGCCCCGGCTCCATGCCCAACACATGTGCCATCAACAGCCGCGCGTCGCGGGGCGCGCCGTCGACCCCCGCCTCCGTGAGGCGCTTGGTGCCAGCAATCAAGGTAGCTTGAACCGTCACCCTTCCATCTCCGCCAAAAGCGCCGATTGATGGTCGGAAATCAGAGCGTCGATCACCTCATCGAGATCGCCCTGCATCACCTGATCGAGCTTGTAGAGCGTCAGGTTGATGCGGTGATCTGTCATGCGGCCTTGCGGGAAATTATAGGTGCGAATGCGTTCCGAGCGATCACCCGATCCGACCTGCGATTTGCGGTCCGCCGAACGCGCGTCATGCAATTTTTGCCGTTCCGCGTCGTAAAGCCGGGCTTTGAGCACATTCATCGCAATCTCGCGGTTGCGGTGCTGGGACTTCTCCGACGAGGTCACAACGATTCCCGTCGGGATGTGGGTGATCCGCACCGCCGAATCCGTGGTGTTGACGTGCTGGCCGCCCGCGCCAGAGCTGCGCATCGTGTCGATGCGGATGTCGTTGGCGTTGATCTCTATGTCCACGTCCTGCGCCTCGGGCAGCACGGCAACGGTGGCGGCAGAGGTGTGAATGCGTCCGCCGCTTTCCGTCTCCGGCACACGCTGCACCCGGTGCACGCCGGACTCAAACTTCATCCGGGCAAAGACGCCCTCGCCCTTGATATTGGCAACGACCTCTTTGACACCGCCCAACTCGCCCTCGGACAGTTCGATGATCTCGAATTGCCAGCCCTTAGCCTCACTATAGCGTTGATACATGCGCAAAAGATCACCCGCGAACAAACCCGCCTCGTCGCCGCCCGTGCCGGGGCGAATCTCGATGATGGCGGAGCCGGTGTCGGCGGCATCTTTCGGCAAAAGCGCAATCTGAAGCGCCTCTTCGGCTTCTGGCAGCGCAGTTTTGAGACCGGGCAGTTCCTCTTCGGCCAAGGCCTTCATCTCAGGGTCCGCAAGCATCTCCTCGGCCTCAGAAATCTGGGCACGCAGGCTCTGGTAGCCGCGAATTTGATCTACCACGGGGCGCAACTCGGCATATTCACGGCCCAAGGCGACAATATCGCCGGAGCCCTGAGACATGGAGGCCTCAAGGAATTCAAAACGCTGGAGGATTTGGTATAGGCGATCTTCTGGTATCATGGCGTGATCTGTTGCCCGCGATCTGTGTCAGCGTCAAGAGACATCGCTAAAACCCTGCGGCCTCGATCCACGCCTCCGCACGCCGTCCGTTGACGCCCATATCGGATGTGCCAAAGCGCAGTCGGGCGAGGATCACCACCTCGGCGCCGCTGTCATGCGGGTGTGCGGCGATGGTGGTGAAATCAGGAAAGCCCCAAAAGGCGGTGCGGGTGCGATAGGTCAGACGCCCCTCTTCGACCGATCCGGCAACATGACGCGTGCGCGGTTCGGTTTCGGCAATCGCGGCCAAACGGGTGAGCGCCTCGTCCGGCTCCATCGGCACGGTGAGCACACGTTTGACGCCGCCCGGCGCAGGATCGGCGGCGGCGAAGGGATCGACATGCCAGCGTGCAGGATCGGTCGGCAAAAGCCGGATCAGCGCCTGCAACGCAACAAATGCGATGATGATCCCCCAGAATACCATTCTCATACGTCTTTCCGGCGTGTCCAACCATAGAGGCTGATGATCTCCATCAGCACATGCGCACCTGCGATGGCCGTGGCCCCGGTGGTGTCATAGGGCGGAGAAACCTCGACGATATCACCGCCGGTGAGGTTCACCCCCGCCAGATCGCGCAAGATCGCCGCAGCCTGCCAAGAGGCCAGCCCGCCCCAGACCGGCGTGCCAGTGCCTGGGGCGAAGGCCGGGTCGAGACAGTCGATGTCGAAGGTCAGATAGCAGTTGCGCTCGCCCACGATCTTTTTCACCTCAGAGGCCACCCAAGCAGCACCCCGTTCATGCACGGTGCGCGCATCAATGATGTTGACGCCCATCGTGTCCGGATTGTCGGTGCGAATGCCGATCTGGACCGAGGCTTTCGGATCGATTAGGCCGGTTTTCACCGCCTTGTAAAACATGGTGCCGTGGTCGATCCGGGTCAGATCGTCGTCTTGCCAAGTGTCGGAATGCGCGTCGAAATGAATAAGGCTCAGGGGCCCGAATTTCTCCGCATGCGCTTTCAGGATCGGGTAGCTGATATAGTGATCGCCACCCATCACGAGGCTTCCGGCGCCAGCGGCCAGAATTGTGCGGATGTGATCGGTGAGCCGATCGGGAAATTCGGAAACCATGGCATAGTCAAAGGCGAGATCGCCGTAATCCACCACATTGAACTCATCAAACGGCACATAGCCCCAGCCATACGGCGCATCAAACGCCTGCAAAGCGGACGCTTCACGAATGGCGCGCGGTCCAAGACGGGTGCCGGGGCGATTGGTCACAGCTTGGTCAAACGGCACGCCGGTGATCGCCAGATCGACGCCGCTTAGATCCTTTGTATAGCGACGGCGAAAGGCCGAGAGCGCCCCGCCAAAGGCGTTCTCAAAGGCGAGGCCCCGCCCGTTGCCGGTAAAGGCCAGATCGATCTGAGTTTTTGCGTCTTCCAGCGCCATGGTGATACCCTTTGTCAGTTGCGCGCCAGTGTAGCCATCGCATCCCGCTTGGCAATGACATCCCGAACCCACGAAACAAAAAAGCCCCCCGCATTTCTGCGAGGGGCCGTGGCGGTTCTAATGTGGGGGGAACGAACCGCCTGAACTCTGCAAGCTCAAATTAAGCTAGATCAGAATTTGAAGGACACGCGGGCACCCACAGTTGTGGCCGAGAGGTCCGTGCCGCTGTTGTCGAATTCGTCGAATTCGTTCTGCAGCACCTCGGCGCCGACGTTGATGCTATCGGTCACAGCATAGTCCACACCGACACCGTAGGTGTAGCCCGTGTCGCTGTAGGAAGACCCCGCAATGTCAGCATTGGCATAGGCCGCACCGACCACACCGTAGATCAGGGCCGGACCGGCGTCGTAACCGGCGCGCAGTTTCAGGCGGGTCATGTCATCGAGGTTCGCGGTGTCGTTTTCAATCTCGGAACCGAGATATTCCAATTCACCGCCGAGCACGAACTGACCGAAGTCGTAGTTGTAGCCGCCGAAGACGCCGTAGGTCATGTCATCCGCGTCATCAAGCGCGTCATCGCCCCAGCCGTAGCCAAGCGTAGCACCGGCGTACCCACCGGTCCAATCGGAGCCGGACACCGGCATGACGGGTGCGGGAGCGATGGTCGGCTGTTCGATGACCGGCTCGGAATAGCCGCCCGCGAAAGCCGGTGCGGTGAGGGCCATGGCGCTCAGGACCAGGACGGGGGTTGCGATACGTTTCATGTTTTTCTCCTTTTCTGCCTCGTTCGTGAGGTGATGCCTTGATCAGCATCTCAACCGAAGAAATAGCGAAGTTGTTCCGAGAAAACAGAGGGGCTGCGGTCACGCCAGCGTGAGGAAACCGTGAGGTACCAATAATCGGAAAAATGCCGCTTATTGCCATGGGCAAACCGGCAAAAAGCAGCTTATTCCAAAAAGATCTATCGGCTCACGCGTCGGAATTTTTCTCTTCGAGCGTAAGCCATTCTTCTTCTGCGGCCTCAAGTGCAGACTGACGTTCTGTCAACATATCCGTGGCCTTTTGGAACTTCACAGGCTCGCGGGTGAACAGCTCCGGATCGGACAAAAGCTCGCCCAATTTGGCGATCTCCGCCTCCAGCCGCTCCATCTCTGCAGGCAACGCTTCAAGGCGGTGCTTTTCCGTAAAAGACAGCTTGGATTTCGCCGCAGGCTTGGCCTGAGGTGCCGCAGGTGCCGCCGCTTTCTCGACCGGTTTCGGGGCTGTTTTCGCAGCCGATACGGCAGGTTTCTCGCCGCGCTGCGCCCTGTAATCCGACCAGCCGCCCGCATAGACGACCGCCTCGCCATCGCCTTCCATCGCCACCGTTTGTGTCGCCACACGGTCGATGAAATCACGGTCGTGAGAGACCAAAAGCACGGTGCCTTCGAAATCCGTCAGCAATTCCTGCAAAAGGTCCAAGGTCTCGATGTCGAGATCGTTGGTCGGTTCGTCGAGCACCAAAAGATTCGACGGTTTCGCCATGATCTTCGCCAGCAACAGCCGCGCCTTTTCACCGCCCGACAGGGACGCCACGGGCGCGCGGGCCTGCGCATCGGTGAAGAGAAATTCCTTGAGATAGCCGACCACATGTTTCGGCGTGCCGCGCACCATGACTTGATCGGCTTTTCCGGAGACCCGCATGTCCTTGTCAGAGGTCATCGCCTCCCAAAGCGTCAGGTCATCGCGCAGATTCGAGCGGGTCTGATCGAAGACCGCCATTTCCAGCTTAGTGCCCAGTTTGACGGTGCCGCTGTCGGGCTCCATCTCGCCGGTGAGCATTTTCAAAAGCGTGGTCTTGCCCGCCCCGTTCGGGCCGACAAAAGCGATCCGGTCGCCGCGCGCCACTTTGATCGAGAGATCACGGACGATGATCTTGTCCTCGAACCTCTTCGAAATGTGTTCGGCCTCGACCACGCGCTTGCCGGATTTCTCGGCGACTTCCAACTCCATCGCCGCCGTGCCCTGCCGCCGGATTTGGCCTGCACGTTCGGCGCGCAGGTCCTGAAGCGCGCGCACCCGTCCCTGATTGCGTTTGCGCCGGGCAGAGATGCCCTCGACCGCCCACCGCGCCTCGGCCTTGATCTTGCGATCCAACTTGTGGCGCTGCATGTCCTCGTCTTCCCAGACCTTGTCACGCCAGGTCTCGAAGGCTTCGAATCCTTCCTCCTGACGCCGCACCTGCCCGCGGTCGATCCAAAGCGTCGCGCGGGTAAGGTGATTGAGGAACGCCCGGTCGTGGGAGATCAGCACATAGGCGGTTTTCGTCGTGCGCAGCTCTTCTTCGAGCCAGGCGATGGCCTCGATGTCCAAGTGGTTGGTCGGCTCGTCCAAAAGCATCAACCCCGGCCCCTCGGCCAGAAGTTTCGCCAAAGCCGCCCGGCGCCGCTCGCCGCCCGAAGCGGTCTCGATCGGTGTTTCGGGGTTAAATTTAAGCCCCTCGGCGACCATATCGACCTTATAGGATTCCGACGGGTCCAGCGCGGAGGCGGCAAACTCGCCCAAGGTCGCAAAGCCCGACAGATCCGGGTCCTGCTCCATATAGCCGACCGTGATCCCCGGCCCCAACACGCGAGCGCCCCGGTCGGCCTCGACGAGACCGGCCATGACCTTCATCAGCGTGGATTTTCCGGAGCCATTGCGGCCGACAAGAGCGACGCGGTCGCCCTCTTGGACCACGAGGTTCAGACCATCAAATACGGGATCGCCCCCAAAGGTGAGGGAAATGTCGGAGAGCTGTAAAACGGGTGCGCGTGCCATGCCGCCTGCGCTACTGTGAAGCGCGGGAAAGGTCAATATCAACTGCTGTGACACAGGCTGACACAAAAGCTGATTTGGGCTTTTCCTGTCCCGTGGCTAACGTTCCCGCATGTTCGATTATACCCTCCTCCACTGGACCACCTTCTTCTCCGCAGCCCTCGTGTTGAACCTCGCACCGGGGCCGGATTTTGCCTTTATCCTAGGCCAGACCTTTCGCGGCGGACGCCGCGCGGGCTTTATCGCCATGTTCGGCATTTGGACCGGCGCCATGGTGCATGTGTTGATGGCGGCCCTTGGGCTGTCGGCCATTCTGATGACCTCGGCCACAGCCTTTTCCATCGTCAAATGGGTTGGTGCGGCGTATCTTTTGTGGCTCGGGGTGTCTGCTCTGCGCGCGAAAAGCGCGAGTTTCCTACCCGACCGGCCCGAATCCGGCCCCAGCTACCCGGTCACGACGATCTTTCGCCAAGGCATGCTGACCAACATCCTGAACCCGAAAGTGGCGCTGTTTTTCTTGGCCTTTCTGCCGCAATTCGTGGTCGAGGGCGCGGGGCCGATCTCGGCGCAGCTGTTTTTACATGGCATCCTGATCATCTGCATCGCCGCCTTCATTGAGCCGCCGCTCATTTTAATGGCGGATCGTCTGGGTCAGACCCTCAGACGCAGCAAACGGCTGGCGCTTTGGATGGAACGCTCCGTGGGTGCAATCTTTATTGCGCTGGGGCTACGCCTCGCGCTGGATAAGCGCTGAGCCTTACCCAGCCACCGCGCGCAGCAATTTCTTGCGCGCGGGCGGAATGGATTTGATCTCGACACCAGTGAACACATGCATCGTGTTCAAATCAGGGTCCACCACCGCGTGATCCGACACCCAACCGCCCATCATCAGATAGGTCTTGAGCAACGGCGGCATTTTGAGCATCGCACGGCGCGCATCGGGTTTGCGGCGCAAACGCGCGGCGAATTTGAAGACATTCGGCGCCTTCACCTTGGGCAGAAAGCGTTTCGGCCCGAGGTGACGGTGTTTGAGCATCGCCAAGGCGTCCGCGTGCTCTTTCCACTCCGTGCCGTGAAACGACGAACAGCCGAACAACAGATCAACCCCCTGCTCGTCCACATAGCGTGTCATGGCCCCCCAGGCGACGCGTAAGATGTCCGGGTCGCGCGCCTCGGGATGAATGCAAAACCGCCCCATCTCCAGCATACGGCCTTCGTAATCCGCCAATCCGTCAAGCCCGTAGAACTGCGCCGCATAGCTTTGCGCGATCTGCGCGCCGCCTTCGAGATCGAGGAACCGATAGGTGCAGACCAGTCGCCCGCTCTTGCGCTCTTCGATCAAGACATGACGGCAAAGCGCATCGAAATCATCGGCCTCAAGCCCGTCTTCGCGGGCCATCGCCCCCGTGCCGGCGACGAACGCCAGATACCGCAACCGCTGCGCCGCCTCGATATCGCTTCGGCTTTCGGCAAAACGCACCGTGTAACGGCCTTTCAGAAGCTTGAACATCGCCCGGATCCTTCCGCTTGTCCTAAATAGACTATGGGGTCGCCCCACCATGGCTACAAGAGATGACGATTTTTTGACGTCTTGCCCTAAGCCATTCCCCGCCTATGTTTGGCACAGAACAAAAAGGAACTCTGCCATGGCCAAAATCGAGAAAACCGACGCCGAATGGCGCGCCGAGCTGGACCCGGAAACCTACCGCGTCACCCGTCAGGCGGGCACCGAACGTCCGTTTTCCCATCCGGGTTTTCCGAAAACACCGGGCGTCTTCACCTGCGCCTGTTGTGGCGCCGAATTGTTCAAACAGGACAATAAATTCGAATCGCATTGCGGCTGGCCCTCGTTCGATGCCACCAAAGACGGTGCACCGGTGGCCGAAACCCGCGACACTTCGCACGGCATGGTCCGCACCGAGGTGCATTGCGATGACTGCGGTGCGCATCTGGGGCATGTTTTCCCGGATGGACCGCGCGAGACTACAGGCATGCGCTATTGCATCAACGGCGTCTCGATCCGCTTTCAGCCGGACGACGGCGCGGTCGACGGATAAGCGGACGCGTCTTCATCCACATACGAAAAAAAAGCCGCCCCAAAACAAACCAAGGGCGGCTTTTGTCATCTCGATCAAAGATCAATCTTATTGCAGCAATTGCTCGGCGGAGACATTGCCCAAGTTGCCAAAGAGCTGCTGAAGGAAGGTGATGCCCTGCACGCCGCCATCCGTCACACGACGCGACAGCACGACAACACGGCCCTGTTCCAAGCCAAAGCGCTCGACATTGCTGACCCGGCCGCGCGCATCGAAGGAAATCGCCACAACCTGACGGTCCACTTCCTTCGGCTCGAGCGCGCCCAGGTGACGGAACTGCGAGCGCACGTAATACCAGGCGGAGCCATCTAGAATGCCCTCGGTGCCCGGCGTGCCGATCTCTTCGGCCAGCGTCTCTTTGGTATCTACGCCCACGTTGATCTGCGCCAGCTGATCGTCGGACGGCACGTAGCCGTGATTGCGGAACTGCGCGACGCAGGCCGTCAAAGACACAACGAGCACCAGCCCAAGCAGAGCTTTCATCAGGACTCCAAGTCCCGAAGATACGGTTTTTTGCGGGAAAATGCGGTCGGCCATGTGCCCCCTCTTGCCTTGTGCGCGTACGCCTCTTATCCGCTTATAGAAACAGCGCCCGACGTTCAAGGAGACATCGACTATGGGACATGACGGTTTGACCAGCTGGGGGGTGGAATTGCGCTTGCGCGATCTCTCCGACGCCCATGCCCATCCGTTCCGGCTCAAACCCACTTCCGAAGATCTGGAGGAAATGGCGGCCACGCTCGGCCTCTCTTCCATCAAGAAAGTGAGCTTCGAGGGCAAAATGGTGCCCGTCGGCAAGCGCGACTGGCGGCTGGAGGGCACATTGGGTGCTACGGTGGTGCAGCCCTGCGTGGCCACATTGGCGCCGGTGACGACCCGGATCGACACCGAAGTGACCCGCACCTATCTGGCCGAACTCAAGGAAGAGCACACGCCCGAGGAAGAGGTCGAGATGCCTGAGGACGAGACGACAGAGCCCCTGCCCGTCTCTCTCAATCTATCCGCCGTCGCCGAAGAGGCGCTTGCGCTCTCCGCGCCGGACTATCCGCGCGTCGAAGGCGCCGAGCTGGCCGTCACCCAATTCACCGAATCTGGCAAAGACGCGATGACGGACGACGACGCCAAACCCTTTGCCAGCCTGAAGGCGCTGCGCGACAAACTCGGGAAAGATGGCGAATAAGCCTGTGACACCTGTAGAAACGGGCCTGAAAAGACGGAAAATCAGAGGGTAAGCCTCTGAAAACACAGGCGCAAACAAAAGACTTGCAAGATAGCGAAATCCGAGTATGTTCCCGGCCTCGCTTCCATGCATGTTTTCGCGCCTGATGCAGACAGGATCGGCAGTTTCGGGACCGTGGCACAAACCATGGTTTACACGCTGCCCACGAAGGCCTATGAAGCGCCAAAGTTTTGCCGGGCAAGAGGTCCGGAGATGAATGGGGGCACCTGCCCCGCCCACCTGTGGCACAAGTCCGTCTCGGTCTTCTGCCCTTTAGATACCGAGGTTGAGACATGGCTGTCCCTCAGAATAAAGTTACCCGCTCCAAGCGGAACATGCGCCGCGCCCACGACTCTCTGGTCGCTGGCAACCCGGCTGAATGCCCGAACTGCGGCGAACTGAAGCGCCCCCACCACGTGTGCGGCGCCTGCGGCCACTACGACGACCGTGAAGTCGTTGCTCAGGCCGACGAGATCGATCTCGACGAAGACGCAGCATAAGCGCAACACTGTTTGACGTCTGACGCATGACCTCTTCTCAGCCTTCCGTTGATCCGCTGTCTGCCGCTCCTGCGGAGACCGAGGCCCAACGCAAAGGCCGACTTGGGGCACGCTCAGGCGTGAAAGTGACGCTTTCGGTCGACGCTATGGGCGGAGATCGTGGACCGGCGACCATTGTCGCCGGTATTGCGCGTTCTGCGTCCAAGAATCCTGACGTCAACTTCATCGTCCACGGCCCTGCCAGCGAGCTTGAAAAGCTTGTGCGTAAGCGCCGCGTTCTGCGCGATCGTGTCGAGATTCGCGATGTGCCGGGCGTCGTCACGATGGACGAGAAGCCAAGCCAGGCGATGCGCCGCACCGACACCTCGATGCGCTCCGCCATCGATGCGGTGAAAGACGGCGCGGCTCAGGCCTGTGTGTCCTGTGGCAACACCGGTGCTTTGATGGCGACCTCGATGATCCGCCTGCGCAAGCTCGACGGCATCAACCGGCCCGCCATCGCCTGCCTCTGGCCCTCACGCAACGATCAAGGGTTCAACGTCATGTTGGACGTAGGCGCGGACATCCGCGCCGATGCCCGCGATCTGTTGCAGTACGCGATGATGGGGGCCTCATATGCGCGCAACGGGCTTGGCCTCGATGTGCCGCGTGTCGGACTTTTGAACGTCGGGACCGAGGAGCACAAAGGGCGCGCGGAACTCAAAGACGCCAATGATCTGATCGCCAATGCGGCCGACATCGGCGGCTATGATTTCAAAGGCTTCGTGGAAGGCGGCGACATCCCCGGCGACCGGGTCGATGTGATCGTGACCGATGGGTTCACCGGCAATATCGCGTTGAAAACCGGCGAAGGCACCGCGAAACTCGTGGGTGATTTCTTGAAAGAGGCCTTCAAAGCCACGCCGCTGTCGCGCATCGCCGCCCTTTTGGCGCTCACCTCCCTGAAACGCCTGCAAAAGCGAATCGACCCGCGCCGGGTGAACGGCGGCGTGTTCCTTGGTCTCAAGGGCACTGTGGTCAAATCGCACGGCTCGGCGGACGCGACCGGCGTTTCCGCCGCCATCAAACTGGCCTATGAACTGGCTTCTACCGGGTTCACCGAACGTTTGGCCGCACGGGTTGCATCCGCCGACGCCTCGGCGCAAAATGACCCGACGTCATAAATAACAAAAGGCTCAAAGCCATGACAATCCGGGCAGTCGTCACCGGCGTGGGTCACTATCTCCCCGCACGCGTGGTCGAAAACGCAGAATTCGAAAAAACTCTCGACACAACGGACGAATGGATTCGCACCCGGTCCGGCATCGAACGCCGCCATTTCGCGGCTGAGGGCGAGACGACCTCGATGCTCGGCGCTGCCGCCGCTCGGGCCGCTCTGGAAAGCGCCGGGCTTGACGCCTCTGAGATCGACGCCGTGATCGTCGCCACCTCGACACCCGACCTGACCTTCCCTTCTGTCGCCACGATGATCCAAAGCGAGTTGGGCATGAACTGCGGCTTTGCCTTTGACGTGCAGGCCGTCTGCGCCGGGTTCATCTACGCGCTCTCCAACGCCAACGCGCAAATCGTCTCCGGTCAGGCCAAAAAGGTGCTTGTGATCGGCGCAGAGACTTTCTCGCGCATCATGGATTGGGAAGACCGTGCCACCTGCGTGCTCTTTGGCGATGGCGCAGGCGCTTTGGTCCTTGAGGCCCAAGAAGGCGCAGGCACACCTGAAGATCGCGGCATTCTCTCGGTCGATCTAAACTCCGACGGCCAGTATAAAGAGATGCTTTATGTCGATGGCGGCGTGTCCACCACCGGCACCTCGGGCAAACTGCGGATGCAGGGCAATGCGCTCTTCCGTCAGGCAGTTCAAAAACTCGCCTCCACCGCCGAAACCGCGATTGAGAAGGCCGGGCTCAGCTCTGACGACGTTGACTGGATCGTTCCGCATCAGGCCAATATCCGCATCATCGAAGGCACTGCGAAGAAGCTCGGCCATTCGATGGATCAGGTCGTCGTCACCGTGCAAGATCACGGCAACACCTCCGCCGCCTCCATCCCGCTTGCAATGTCCGTGGGCGTCGCGCGCGGTCAGATCAAGAAAGGCGATGTCTGCGTTGCCGAGGCAATCGGCGGCGGTCTGGCCTGGGGTGCGGTGGTCATCCGCTGGTGAGCGCCCTGCTCGGCCCGACGAGAGAATTCCTGCCTCAACAGCTTGGCCCAAGTCATTGATATTGACGGGGCCTTTGCAACCTGCCACTCTCGCTTCAACCGTTCAAAAGGGGGAGACCGATGAGCAAGACTTTGACACGTATGGACCTGAGCGAAGCCGTGTTTCGCGAGGTCGGCCTGAGCCGCAATGAATCCGCCACGCTGGTCGAAAGCGTGCTTGCCCATATTTCCGACGCGCTCGTCGAGGGTGAAACCGTCAAAATCTCTTCCTTCGGCACCTTCTCCGTGCGTTCGAAATCCGAACGCGTGGGCCGCAACCCGAAAACCGGCGACGAAGCCCCGATCCCGGCGCGCCGCGTGCTGACCTTCCGCCCGTCTCACCTGATGAAAGATCGGGTTGCCGACGGCAACAAAGCGTAAGAACAATATCTAAGGCCTTGATGACACATGGATAAATCACCGGACGCCTTCCGCACCATCAGCGAGGTTGCCGATTGGCTCGACACGCCAGCGCATGTGCTGCGCTTTTGGGAGAGCCGCTTTACCCAAGTCAAACCGGTCAAACGTGCCGGCGGTCGGCGATACTATCGCCCCGCCGACATGGCGCTTTTGGGCGGCATCAAAAAGCTGTTGCACGATGACGGCATGACCATTCGCGGTGTTCAGAAACTTCTGCGCGAACATGGCGTCAAATATGTCGCATCGCTATCGCCGATCATTGAGGGCGTAGAGCCGATCACCGCGCCAGCGCCGACAATCGCACCGATTCCCTCTGCCCCGGTTCCACCAGCCCCGATGGCCGAAATGGTGCCGCAAGACGATGATACGCAGAATTTTGGCGCAGATGAGACCACACCGCCGCCGGAAACAGTAGTTCCGTTTGCCCGTCCCGAGCCCAAGCCCGAACCGGCGCCCCCAGCATCAGAGGCCGCCGAAGGCGCTGATTTTACCGCTGAGAGCTTTGCGCCACACGGCTTTGAGCCGCCCGCACATGTTCAGGAAGACAGTCTTGATCTGCCGGACGCCGCGCCTGCGGAGCTCCCGGAAGAGGTTTTCCCAGTAGCGGAGCAGCCTGAATCGGATGCAGTCGTCCCGCCAGCGGCCAAGACTGCAGAAGCCCCGCCCACAGACGCCTTGCCCGGTCAAGCCGCCTTCGATTTCGACATGGCGCCCGCTGCTGCGGAACCTGCTGTCGAAGAATCTGATGAAGTTCTGCCGCCGATCGCTGCGGAAGACGACAGCGATGTCGCAGATTTCACTTCCGATGAGACCCAATCCAGTGATGTGCCCGTGCCCGACGTCGCTCTTGAGGCACCGTTTGTCGACGTGCCGGAGGAACCGATGCTTGAGGCTGCTCCGGATACGCTCGAGCCCCTCGACAGCCTCGCAGCACCGGAGGCGCTGCCTGAGACCCCTTCCGATCTCAGCGAGGCTCAACCGAGCCCGCTTGGCCTAGGCCTTGATCTGTCAGATGATCTTGAGGACGATGCGCCGGGGATCACTGTAACCGTTGGCATCTTGGGTCAGCTCAATCGACGCGGCTTGACCACCGTGCCCGCCCATGAGCTGCAGTCCCTGATCGCACGGATCGAAACACTTCGGGACCGTTTGGCGGGGTGAGAACGCCATCCCTCGCTTTGATGAGACCACATCGGCGAATTCCAAATTCAACGCAGAATTTGCCAAAATAGCCCTTGCCCCCGGCACGGAAATCACTATTTAGGTCTCCACGTCGGGCTATAGCGCAGCCTGGTAGCGCGTCCGTCTGGGGGACGGAAGGTCGCAGGTTCGAGTCCTGCTAGCCCGACCATTATACTCTCAAAACCGCTCGCAACCCTCTGGGCTTGCGGGCGGTTTTGCGTTATGCCGGATGCAAAGAAAAGACTAGCCCACGAGATGGGTGGAGGGACGACAATGGGTGGAGAGTTGGGTGTTCACGTCGGCGTATTGGCCGATCATGCCATTCGCGAGATGCTGGCGCGCGGCGAGATTAACGCCGCTCCCGAGGTGATCGACGCACAAGTCCAACCGGCCTCCTTGGACCTTCGCCTTGGCACGCGGGCCTGGCGCGTGCGGGCCTCTTTTCTGGCGGGCGCGGGCCGGAGCGTCAAAGAGCGCCTCGAAGAATTCGAAATGCATCAAATCGACCTGTCCGAAGGGGCCGTTCTGGAAAAAGGCTGCGTCTATGTCGTACCTTTGATGGAAAGCCTGTCCCTGCCCGAGAGCATTCAAGCGGTCGCCAATGCCAAAAGTTCGACAGGACGGCTGGATTTGTTGACCCGTTTGATCACTGACGAAGGCGTCGAATTCGATCGTATCGCGCCGGGCTACACCGGCCCGCTTTATGCGGAAATTTGCCCCCGCTCCTTCTCCGTGCTGGTACGTCCCGGAATGCGCCTCAATCAGGTACGGTTCCGCGCCGGTCAGGCGCAATTGAGCGACCCTGAACTTATCGCACTGCATGACGAAAGCCCGCTCGTGGACGGTCCCGCCGTGATCGATCAGGGGCTTGGGTTCTCCGTCGATCTAACCCCCTCCGAGGGCGATCTTGTCGGCTACCGGGCCAAGCCGCACACGGGCGTGATCGATCTCGACAACATCGGGTATTACGATCCGTCCGAATATTGGGAGCCGATCTATTCAAAGAATGGCCAGATCATCCTCGATCCCGGCGCTTTCTACATTCTCGTGAGCCGTGAGGCCGTGCATATCCCACCGGATTACGCCGCCGAAATGGCGCCTTACCTTGCCATGGTGGGTGAATTCCGGGTGCATTACGCGGGCTTTTTCGATCCGGGTTTTGGCAATGTGGACGCAGGCGGGGCTGGCGCACGCGGCGTCTTGGAAGTCCGCTGTCACGAGGCGCCCTTTGTCTTGGAACATGGGCAGATCGTCGGGCGACTGGTCTATGAGCGGATGCAAAGCCGACCGGAGCGACTTTACGGCGCGGATCTGGCCTCGAATTATCAGGGCCAAGGTCTGAAGTTGTCGAAACACTTCCGCAGTTAAACGTAGGGCGCGCCCGACAGTCTCGGGTGCTATGAAACCGCTTAAAACTTGCCGATCCGGCGCCCGAGGCGTGCGACTTTGCGGGCATTCTTGGCGGTTCTCTTGCCCTGAGCGGCCATCCGGGCCTGATCCCGACTTTGCTGGCGCTGCTCTTCCTCAGACAGCACCGTCCCATCAGAGGGCTGGCGCCGTTTGGCCAGAGCCGAAGACCCCGCATCAATCCCGGCGTTTACGCCTTTGTTCACGAGGGTGCGGATCACGCGGTTGATCACCATATTGATCAGTCTGTCCAAATTCATATCGCATTGCCTTCTGGATCGAGTGGTGCGCGGAACGCAATTTTATGTGTCTTTACAATAGATAGAGGCAAAATGCGCTGTTTCCACGTCGCAAAAATGAAAACCTGTTGCATACGTCTCTGTGAGGTCCTGTCCCGAAAGCGTCAGGATTCATCCTCGAACAAATCGTCCTGATCGTCGTCTTCGTCGCGGTCATCTAGCCCCGGCATCGGACGGCTTTCCAACAGCCCGGCAGCCCGCAGTTCCTTGACGCCCGGCAGATCACGCGCGCTCTCAAGCCCAAAGTGATCGAGGAATTGCGAGGTCACCACATAGGTCACCGGCCGTCCCGGGCTCATGCGGCGGCGGCCAAATCTGATCCATTCCAGTTCCATCAGCTGGTCCAAAGTGCCGCGCGACACGGAGACACCGCGGATTTCCTCGATTTCGGCGCGGGTGCAGGGTTGGTGATAGGAGATAATCGCCAACGTCTCGATCGCGGCGCGGCTGAGTTTGCGGGTCTCAACCGTTTCCTTTTGCATCAGAAAGCCAAGATCGGATGCAGTGCGGATCGCCCAGTTGTCGCCCACACGCACCACGCGCACGCCTCGTCCCTCATAGCGCTTCTGCAATTGCTCCAAGGCCGCTTTCGGCTCACAGCCGTGCGGCATGCGTGCGGCAAGGTCGGTGAGGCTCACCGGATCGGCGGAGGCGAAAAGCACCGCTTCGACCATGCGTTCCTGCTCCGCCAAAGGCGGCGCCTCGAACAAGCTTTCCTCTTGTGCAACCTCTGCCTGCTCGTCCGACATATTATCTCCGTCTCGCTTTGATCTGAATGGGCGCGAATGTGCCGCCCTGACGCAATTCGATTTGGCCCTGTTTCGCCAGTTCCAAAGACGCCGCGAATGTCGCCGCTGTGGCCGAGCGCCGTTTCTTCGGGTCCAACTCCCACCCTTCGGGCAGATAGGACGACAAATCCGCCCATTCGACCGCGAATGGAA
This sequence comes from Celeribacter sp. PS-C1, assembly GCF_019429625.1. GTDB lineage: Bacteria > Pseudomonadota > Alphaproteobacteria > Rhodobacterales > Rhodobacteraceae > Celeribacter. Next base: position 39,067 of record NZ_JAHXRW010000003.1, on the reverse strand, counting down.
TGAGCCCGCGCATCCGCTCCAGCGCCTGTTCCATCGACAAGATCGCCTCTCGGTCCAACACGAAAGGCCGGAATTCGTCTTTGGTCCGCACGCGGGCGTAAGCCTGCATCAAGTCCAAAAGCGTCGCCGTATAGGTCACATTGCGCAGACGTTGAACCTCTTCGGGGATGCCTCGCACGAAAAAATCGCGCCCCTTCTGGTCACGCGCCATGAGTTTGGCAGCGGACTCGCGCATCGCCTCCAGACGTTGCAACTGAAAGGCCAGATGCGCGGCCAGTTCTTCGCCCGAAGGGCCTTCGTCTGTCGGATCAGGCGGCAGCAAAAGCCGCGATTTCAAAAACGCCAGCCACGCCGCCATCACCAGATAATCGGCGGCCAATTCGATCCTGAGTTCCTTTGCCTTCTCGACAAACACGAGATATTGCTGCGCCAGATGCAAGATCGAGATTTTCATCAAATCGACCTTCTGCGTGCGCGACAACTGCAAAAGCAAATCCAAAGGACCTTCAAAGCCGTCGACATCCACGATCAATGCCTCGGCGGCGAGACGTTCCTCGACGCTGAGAATATCGCTGAGATCGAACTGATCGGAATCGGCCATGCTCTGCCTTTAACCGTGCGCCTTTTACGGTGCTGCTAAAATTACGTTCTGGAAAACTCTTCCGCCAGCGCGTCGATGTCAATGGGCTGGTAGGCCGAGCGACTGGCAATGGCGCGATCTGCGCGGGCCTGTGCCGCCTCTGACATCAGACCGAGACGCGCGATCTCCTGCATCTCCGCGAGATCGCCATTGCAATGAAGAACCATGTCGCATCCGGCCGCGAGCGCCGTTTCACCGCGCTCCAACACGGTCCCGTCCAGCGCGCCCATAGAAATGTCATCGGTCATCAAGAGACCCTCAAAACCGATCTCGTCCCTAATAACCCGGATCGCCTTAGGGCTCTTCGTGGCCGGGCGCTCAGGGTCGATCGCGTCCAGAATGATATGTGCGCTCATCCCCATCGACAAATCGCTCAAGGCCTCAAAAGGGGCGAAATCCTCGGCCAACTCCGCGCGCGAAGCGGTCACACGGGGCAGGCCCTTATGGCTGTCCACCGTGCCGCGTCCGTGACCGGGCAGATGTTTCATCACCGGAGACACGCCGCCTGCGGCCATCCCCTCGACCAAGGCGCGGCCCATACGCGCAACCACGCCGTGATCTCCGGAGAAACAGCGGTTCTTCAAGAATGGATGCGTCTCGTCGCGGGCCACATCGAGCCCGGGGACGCAATTCACGTCGATGCCCACGCGGAACAGGTCCTCGGCCAACAACCGCCCTCTAAGCCACAGCGCACGGTCGGGATCCTTCGCGGTCAGGACCTGATCCAAAGGCGGCATAAATTCACGCCAATGCGGCGCACGCATGCGTTGCACGCGACCACCCTCTTGGTCGATCAGCACCGGCGCGTGCCAACCAACGGCCGCACGCAGATCAGCGGTCAGCGCCCGCAGTTGAACGGGTGTGTCGACATTGCGCGCAAAAAGAATAAAGCCCCAGGGCTGCGCCTCGCGGAAAAACGCCGCCTCCTTGGGAGACAGCGTCAGAGTTCCACAGCCAAAGATGTAGGCGCCCTGCCCCATAATCAGCGCTGAACGGTCGGCACACAGGCCGCGTTCATCGCCGTCAAAGCGGCACAGAACCGGTTGGCATCAGAAGCATCGGCAAAGCCGTAGGCCCGCAGGCGATAAAAGGATTTGCCGCCGCTCTCCGCCCGTTCGATCACCCGCGTTTTGCCTTCCATCAGCTCCTCGAAGCGACCCGACAGACGCGTCCATTCGCTGCGCGCGATGTCTTCGGATTGGAACGCACCGAATTGCACCAGACGCGATCCCGACGGCACCTCGGAGGGCGTCATTTCCGTCACGCCACCAATGGCCGCAAGAATATCGCCCGCCACTCCATCGAGGCTCGCGGCATCCGTGCGCGTCGTAGAAGCGGATGCGGATTGCGCCAAGGATGCAAGACGCACCGGGCGCGGTTTCGGGATCGGAGAAATCATCACATCGCTGGTCGCCAGGTCTTCGGCCATATCTTGAACTGACGCGGCCAGTTCCTCAACGCTTTGAAGCTCAAGCGGGTCTTCTGCCACGGCGATTTGCTCCAGCCCCTCTTCCGCGGCAGGCGCTTGTACCTCAGGTGCCGGTTGCAGCGCAAACGCGTCACTCGACGGCTCATAAGCGGACAACACCGGCTGGACCTCGGACATCGGTTGATCTTCGTCGGTGAGGCTGGCCGTGGCAGGCGCAAGAACATAGCGATCTGCGGGCGCAGCGGCAGATCCATCGGCGGTGACGGAATTGACCGCTAGGCCCTGGTGCATCGCCAGTTGGCCGCCTGGATCATCAGGCAAGAGCCGCGCCGACCCTTCGAGCGCGCGGATCACCGGCACGCCAGCCACATCCCGCACCATCAACTTATAGCCCCAGATCGCCAGACCGAGGATCAGGGCCAGAGAGATAATCGCGCCGATGATTTGTGCAACACCGAGGCGCGGCGGCTCTTTGGCCTCGATCTCCGGCATATCAGAAGTGTCATAGACATAGGCGGGACCGGCCTCATAGCTCGCGCGTGGGTCATGAAACCCTTGTGCGATGTGACGGGCGTCATGGCTGTAATCTTGCGACGGCGCGCGTTCAGACTGTGGCGGAAAGTGCACATTCTCGTTGGAAAACAACCGGTCTGCATCCGGTGCCGCGGACAATCCGGGGTGGTTTTGACCACCGTAATGGGGTTGTCGTGTCATTTGCGGCTCGGGTCTCTGCCAATGATTTTCGTGGTGAGAGTGTTTTTCGCGGGGATTTTCGCGAGAAGTGTCGCCGCGATCCTGCGCCTGCGCATAGGGGGAATCTGGGCCGTTTTCAACGTCCTGCATACTCTTCGCCTCGTCATTTTCCCGCTTGTTTTCTGCGGGTTATTGTCTGCTCTTGAGAGGCCGCGTGAGGATCTTTTGCCCTCGTTTTAGATGCGGCCCCTCCCGGGATACCGGTCAGTTTGGCGCGAAGCTCTTGAAGATCAACGCATTTCTTCCGCCGGGGTCACGCCAAGGATAGCAAGTCCCGCAGAAATCACAACGGCCACGGCACGCGGCAATGCAATTTTTGCGGACGAAAGATCAGCGTCATCTTGCAGGAACCGCAGCGCCTCATTGTCATTGCCCTTGTTCCAAAGCGCGTGGAAATCCGATGCCAGCTCGTAGAGATAGAAGGCAATCCGGTGCGGCTCGTGACCTTTGGCGGCGATCTCCACCTGACGCGGGAAATCGGCGATTTTGCGCGCCACAGCGATCTCAGCCGGGTCGTCGAATTTCGGCGTATCCGTCAGGCTCACACCCTGCTCGGCAGCTTTGCGCAGCACCGAGCACACCCGCGCATGGGCATATTGCACATAGAACACCGGGTTGTCTTTCGACTGCTCCAGAACCTTGTCGAAATCAAAATCCAAAGGCGCGTCGTTTTTGCGGGTCAGCATGATGAAGCGGGTCACATCCTTGCCCGCCTGCTCGACCACATCGCGCAGGGTCACGAAGGTGCCCGCGCGTTTGGACATCTTGAACGGCTCACCGTTCTTGAACAGTTTCACCAGCTGGATGAGTTTGATGTCGCAATCGACCTTGCCATCAGACAGCGCAGAAACAGCCGCTTTCATCCGTTTGACATAGCCACCGTGGTCAGCACCAAAGACGTCAATGATGCCGTCATAGCCGCGCTTCACCTTGTCGTAGTGATAGGCGATGTCGGGGGCGAAATAGGTCCACGCGCCGTCGGATTTCTGGATCGGACGGTCAACGTCATCGCCGTGTTCGGTGGATTTGAATAGCGTCTGCTCGCGCGGCTCCCAATCTTCCGGCAACTTGCCCTTCGGCGGCTCCAGCGTGCCGCGATAGATCAAGCCCTTGTCTTTCAACTCCTGAATCGCCGCCTCAATCAGACCGGTGTTGTAGAGCGACTTTTCCGAGAAGAATTTGTCCATCTCGACGCCCAAAAGCGCCAGATCTTCGCGGATCATCGCCATCATCGCGTCGGTCGCAAATTCGCGCACATCCGCAAGCCACACCTCTTCAGGCTGGTCCAACAGGCTGTCGCCGTATTTCTCTTTCAGAGCCTCACCCACCGGCACAAGGTAATCGCCCGGATAGAGCCCTTCGGCAATCTCAGGGCTAAGACCATTGGCCTCGCGGTAGCGTTCGAACACCGAGCGCGCCAGCACGTCAACCTGCGCGCCACCATCGTTGATGTAATATTCGCGCGTCACGTCATAGCCCGCGAAATCCAAGAGAGAGGCCAAAGCATCGCCAAACACAGCGCCGCGCGTGTGGCCGACATGCATCGGGCCGGTCGGGTTGGCGGAGACATATTCGACGTTGATCTTCGCCTGACCACCCATCGTCGAGCGACCATAGCCCTCGGTGGTGAGCACGGTTTCCACGAGACCGGACCAGACGCTCTCGTCAAGACGCAGGTTGATGAACCCCGGCCCAGCCACATCCACAGAGGAAATCCGGGCGTCTGCGGCGAGTTTTTCCGACAGTTTGTCGGCAATGTCGCGCGGCTTCATACGCGCCGGTTTGGCCAGCACCATCGCGGCATTCGTCGCCATATCGCCATGCAGCGGATCGCGCGGCGGCTCGACGGCCACATTGGCAAACTCAAGCCCCTCGGGCAGAACGCCCTCGGCTGTCAGGGCCTCAAGGCTGTCGATCACAAGGGCACGGATATCGGCGAAAAGGTTCATGGTCTCTCTCTTTATAAGTCCAGCGCGGGTTTACCACGCGGGCGCGCCACGTCAACGGGGCTTGGGGTCTCTGGTGGGCGGGTTTACACTCCCGCGCCCTGCGGCTCGGGCGGCACGAGAGCAACGAGTTTCACGCCTGCGCTCATACGGCCGCGTGCCGTGTTGACCCGCAGCTCCGTGCGCCGCCGTTTCAAAGCCTCACGCGCACTTTCGCGCTGATCTTCGGGCAGATCCTTGATCGCCGCCTCGGCACGGCCCGGGAACAGAAGCTCGGCATCTTCGGGCAGGAACCGTTTGAAAACGCCATCCGGGCTCATACGCCCCAAAAGCATCGCATTGGACCGGTCCTCTTTCCATTGGTCGAAACCGTAATCCTCGGAAAGCTGTGTCACAGAAAGTCGCCAGCCCTGACGCATCAGATCGTCCAACTCGCCATAGGTCTTGCCACCGCCAAAGGGTCGCCCGCCAAGCTGTGTCGGAAGCGCATGACGCGCTCGCTCGCCTTTGACTCGGGCCAGTTGCCAGACCTGATCCCGCCCGAATTCAGAGCCGAAATCGGTCGCCACCAAGGTGTTATAGGCATCGTTTTCGGTCGCCGCGATTAAGGTCTCATAGGACAGCACCTCAAGACTGTCTTCTGCCGCCTCGCCCAGAATATCGCCGTAAAACACCGGAAGCCCCGCCGCGCGTGGCCGCACCAGACGCGCGTGGTTCGGATCGGCGATCAAGACCGGCACCTCTTCGCGCTTCAGAGCCTCGGCCAGCGCCGTGGTAAACCGCGAGCCGCCGAGGATCAGCACACCGGGCTTGCCACTCGTCGCCAGCCCCAGAGCCCGCGCCAAAGGCGACAGGGTGAACCCGTGCAGAACGACGGTGGTCAGTACCAGAACAAACGCCAAAGGACCGACAACAGCCCCATCGGTCACCCCATTGGCAGCCAGGCGCTCACCAAAGAGACCGGCGACCGCGACCAGCACCACGCCACGCGGGCCGGTCAGTGCAATCAACAGTTTCTCATTGCGCGGCAATCCCGTGCCGATCAGCGAAATCAGCACCGTCAAAGGCCGCGCCACAAGGATCACCAAAGCCACGAACAGACCAGCGCGCCAAGTGAGTTGCCCCAGAGAGGCGAAATCCATTGAGGAGGCCAAGAGGATGAAGACACCAGAGACCAGAAGGATCGTGGCGTGTTCCTTGAACCGCCTGAGTTCTTCGAAAGACGGCAGGTCTGCGTTGGCGATGATCAACCCCATCACGGTCACAGCCAAAAGCCCGCTTTCGTGCAACATCATGTTTGGAAACGCAAATGTCGCCAGAAGCGTCGCGAAGAGCACCGGCACTTTCATATATTCAGGCACATAGGCGCGCCGGAAGAGGTAGGAGATCGCGGCGCCTGAGGCGATGCCGACGGCCATGGCGATGGCGATCCCGAACGCCAATTGCATCACGGCATCCGGAAAGCTCTCCGCCTCGCGCCCAACGAGCACAAATTCGAACGCCAGAACAGCGGCCAGCGCCCCCACTGGATCGTTGACGATGGCCTCCCATTGCAACAGGTTCGCGGGCCGTTTTTGCAATTTGGCCTGACGCAAAAGCGGCGCTATCACCGTTGGCCCTGTGACGACCATGATGCCACCGAAGACCGCAGAGGCCTCCCAGCCAAGCCCCGCGCCCCAATGCAGCGCTGCGGACGATAGGAACCACCCCAAAGGCGCGCCGATCAGCACCAGCCGCGTCACGCCTTTGCGTGCATCGCCCAGTTTGTGCAGATCAAGCGTCAGCCCGCCCTCGAACAGGATCACCGCAACCGCAAGCGAAATGAGCGGCTGCACCAAGTCACCAATGTCGCGCTGAGGTTCAAGTATGCCCAAAGCCGGCCCGACCAGCAGACCTGCCGCCAGCATCAGCACAATCGCGGGAAGTTTAAGCCGCCATGCCAGCCATTGCGAGCCAACGCCCAGCACACCCACCAGAGCAAAAGCCTCCACCGGCCCCAGCCCCATCACCTGTTCTGTGGCCATGTGTCTGCCCTCACTTCATTGCAGCCGAAATACTCACCTTAACGCGTCAGGAGCAAAGTCGTTCAAATTCCTGAATGGCAAAACGGTCCGTCATGCCCGCAACATAATCAAGCACGATCCGCGCCAGTTCGGTTTCCGATTGCGCCGCCTCGACCTCATGACGCCATTCTGCGGGCAAAAGTTCAGGCTTTTGCATGAACAGCGGGAAGAGCGTGTTGACCATATGGGTGACACGTTGGCGTTCCTTGACCACCGAAGGTGCGCGATACATCCGCTTGAACAGGAAGGATTTGATCGCCTTTAGGTTCTGGAAGAACGGCTTGGAGAACCGAATGATCGTCCGGTCCATATCGCGAATGTCCTGCGCCGTTTCCGGTTTCGCAGCCTCAAGGCGGTTGGTCGCGATGGTCAGGACGTCCTCGACCATATAGCCGAAAATCCGCCGCAGAGCCTCGTGATCGCGCCGGTTGCGCTCCAAGCCAGGATAAAGCCGGTCGACTTCTTCGTAGGCCGGTCCCGTCAGCGGCAATTCCATCAGATCCTCGGCGGTGAACAGACCCGCGCGCAGCCCGTCGTGCAGATCGTGGTGGTTGTAGGCCACATCGTCGGCAATCGCCGCCACCTGCGCCTCGGCGCTGGCGAATGTGTGCAGTTCCAGATCGAAGAGATCGTTCACCTCCTTGAGCGCATAGGGCAAAGGCGCATCGTCGGGGTGTTTCTTTTTGTCGGCATTGGGGCCGATGATAGGCCCGTTGTGCTTGGCAATGCCCTCAAGGCTCTCCCAGGTCAAGTTCAACCCGTCAAAGGTCGCGTAGTGCTTTTCGAGTTTGGTGACGATCCGAAGCGCCTGAGCGTTGTGATCGAACCCTCCATAAGGCTCCATCAACAGCTCAAGCGCGTCCTCTCCGGTGTGCCCGAACGGCGAATGTCCCAGGTCATGCGCCAGCGCGACGGCCTCCGCCAGACCTTCGTTCAGCCCCAAAGCTCCCGCCATGGTGCGCGCCACCTGCGCCACCTCGATGGAATGGGTCAGACGCGTACGGTAATAATCGCCCTCATGTTCGACGAAGACCTGCGTCTTGTGTTTCAGCCTGCGAAAGGCCGAGGAGTGGATGATCCGGTCGCGGTCGCGCTGAAAGGGGGATCGGAATGTCGACAGTTCCTCGGGATAGAGACGGCCCCGCGTCTCATTGGGCTGGCTTGCATAGGGTTTCAACATCTGTTCTCTTTTCCACAGTGGGGCTTACACGCCCCCACCTTGTCGCCTGAGTTTTCCACAACTATATTGTGCTCAGAGACCCGCGACAAACAGATGACGTCGCTTTTTCGCAATAAAGGACTGTTTTTTCAGTCTGAACCCCCGGGATCGACACCATGGCCCTCACCTTGCCCCCGAAAGTGACCTCTCGCGCCTATGCGCGTTTGGCCGAGATTAACGCCGCGACTGGCGAGGACAAGGCGCTGCGCGTGGCGGTTGAAGGCGGCGGATGTTCGGGGTTTCAATATGACATTACGCTGGACGCACCTGCCGAGGATGATGTGGTGCTGGCGGGCGATGGCGGCACGGTGGTGATCGACCCTGTGTCCCTGCCCTTTCTAGAAAACGCGACGATCGATTTCACCGAAGAGCTGATCGGCGCGCGCTTTGTGATCGACAATCCGAATGCGACCTCGGCCTGCGGCTGCGGCGTGTCCTTTTCGATGTAAGACGTCCGCGTCAAACCAGACCAAGCAGATGGAGGCCCGCGGGCCTCCTTTTTTGTTGCCTCAGTTGGTTGCCGAAGTTCCCGCGCCAAGACAAGCCGCAGGATTTTCCGTCGAGCGTGTAAGTCTCCCCACACGCACACTTGCACAGGTAAACACTTCGTGATGTCATTTTTCGCACACACCATTGTGAGCTTACAGGGACTTACCATCCCACCTCAAAGCGCCATATGGAGAGGCAAGAAGGGAGCTTCCCTGTCGCTCTCAAGAACAAAAGGACCATTAAAATGACCAAACATACCGTTAAAACCGTTCTCGCCGCCGCTGCTGTCACCCTTGCAGGCTCCGCCGCATTCGCAGGCGCTGGCTATATCAAACCCGGCGAAGCACAAAACACCAACTCCGGTGTTACCCTCGAACTCGTGCGCGCGGACAGTGCTGGCGTCGTTTACGCCTATGATGCGCGTGACGGTGTCGAAGGCAAAGTTCTCGGCTCCGCACCGGTCAAAGCTGGCGCCAACACCAATGTCCGCATCGAGTTCCGCACCCAGCCTCTGAAAGACGTGCTGACCGTGCTCTACACCGACGACACGACGACCCCGGCTGCCACCGCCGAGGTGAACGACCACTAAGACTGCACCTCCCACAGTCGTGAAAAAGGCTCTCGTTTCGGGGGCCTTTTTTGGTTCTATCGCCGGAGGAGTTTCCGGGCTTGCAATGTGACCCGCGCCCTGCTCAAACCGGGCTATGGAACAGTTTGACACGATCATCTTGGGCGCGGGCGCTGCCGGGCTTTTCTGCGCGAAATTCGCCACTGAAAAGGGCGCGTCCGTGCTGGTGGTTGATCACGCCAAGCGCCCGGCTGACAAGGTCCGCATTTCCGGCGGCGGGCGGTGCAATTTCACCAATCTCTATGCCGAGGCGCAAAACTACCTCTCCGCCAATCCGCATTTCATGAAATCCGCTCTGGCGCGTTACACGCAATGGGATTTCATCGATCTTTTGGCCAGACATGGCATCACATGGCATGAGAAAAACCCGGAAAAAGGTCTGGGTCAGTTGTTCTGTGACGGCAAATCCGCCGCGATCATCGAGATGCTTTTGGCCGAGGCGCGAGGCGCAGAGATCCGGCTGTCCACGGAGGTGGGCGAAATCCGCCACGACGGGCATCAGTTCATCGTCACGCTGAACGGCACCTCTATTCAGTGTCGCAACCTCGTCATCGCCACGGGTGGCAAGTCGATCCCCAAAATGGGCGCCACCGGACTGGGCTACCAGATCGCCGAGCAGTTCGACCTCACGGTCCTCGACACCCGCCCCGGTCTCGTGCCCCTGACCTTCGCACCGCATGAACTCGACTGGATCGCACCACTTTCCGGCACAGCACTGGACGGACGGGTTACGGCCAACGGCACCTCTTTCGACGAGGCGCTTTTGTTCACCCATCGCGGCCTGTCAGGCCCTTCGATCCTGCAAGTGTCGAACTATTGGCGCGAAGGCGATGCGATCACCGTCGATCTGTTGCCCAGCGGGGACGCCTTCGAAGCCTTGAAATCCGAGCGCGCACAAAATGGCCGGCGCCAGATGCAAACGGCGCTGGCCACCCTCTTCCCCGCCAAACTCGCGACGGCTTTGGCGGAGAAATTCCAGCTAAAGGGCAACCTCGCCGATCACTCTGACAAGGCGCTCCGTGCGCTCGCCGATCAGCTTCATGGTTTGACATTGAAACCCACCGGCTCCGAAGGTTACCGCACCGCAGAAGTCACCTTGGGCGGCGTGGACACCGACGCCTTGTCGTCGAAAACCATGGAAGCCAAATCCCTCCCCGGCCTCTATTTCATCGGCGAAGTGGTCGACGTCACCGGCTGGCTCGGCGGCTATAATTTCCAATGGGCATGGGCCTCGGCTGCGGCGGCGGGTCGCGCGATTGCGGCCAAAGCCTGACGACCAATTCAAAGCATTATCGGCCTTCTGGGAACATCCCCTTTCCCTCGCCGCACGCGCCCCCTAAAAAGAGGCAAACCAAGGAGAGCCGTAATGAAAATCGCCAGCTTCAACATCAACGGCATCAAAGCGCGGGCGAACGCCCTGCAAGACTGGCTGAAAGAGGCCGAGCCGGATGTGGCGATCTTGCAAGAAATCAAATCCGTCGATGAAAACTTCCCCCGCGAGCTGTTCGAAGACATGGGCTATAACGTTGAAACCCACGGGCAAAAGTCGTTCAACGGCGTCGCTCTCCTGTCGAAACTGCCACTGGAAGACGTCACCCGCGGCCTTCCCGGCGCTGAAGGCACGGGCCGCGACGGCGCCGATGACGAAGAGGCGCGTTACATCGAGGCCACCGTGGTCGGCGACAAGGGCGCGATCCGCATTTGCGGGCTGTACCTCCCGAATGGCAACCCGGTCGATCTGAACAGCGACGGCGCGCCTGTGCCCGGTTCGAAATATGACTTCAAACTCAAATGGTTCGACCGGCTGACGGCCCGCGCGCAAGAGCTTTTGGCCGAGGAACAGCCCTTCCTCATGGCGGGTGATTACAACCTGATCCCGCAGCCCGAGGACGCCAAACGCCCGGAAGCCTGGAAAGAGGACGCACTGTTCCGCCCTGAGAGCCGCGCCAAGTTCCGCAAACTCATGAACCTCGGCTTGACGGATGCGCTCCGCGTTCGCAACGGTGCGCCGGAGACCTATACGTTTTGGGATTACCAAGCGGGCGCGTTCGAGAAAAACGACGGCATCCGCATCGACCATTTCCTCTTGTCGCCACAGGCCGCCGATCTCCTGACCGACTGTCAAATCGACGCCTACACGCGCGCCAAAGACAAGCCCTCCGATCACGTGCCGATCTGGGTTGATCTCGACCTTTAACGTAAAAAGGGAGGCATAACGCCTCCCTTCTTTGTTTCTAGCGTCCAACGCCTCACCGCTTCGGGGGCCGCTGTTTCTTGACCTTCGGCGCATCCGCACGGTCTTTGCCCAAATGCTTGCGCAAGCGCGACGGCGTGGATTTCGTCTTGTTCTTATAGGGGTTCTTGTCCGCCTGAGAGCGGAAGAACAGCCGGATCGGCGTCCCCGGCATGTCGAAGTCTTCGCGCAACCCGTTGATCAGATAGCGTTTATAGCTGTCGTTCAACTCGTCCGGATGCGAGCACATCACCACGAATTGCGGCGGGCGAGCTTTCACCTGCGTCATATAGCGAAGCTTGATCCGACGGCCACCGGGCGCAGGCGGCGGGTGGGCCTGCGTCATGGCACCGAGCCAGGAGTTCAGACGCGAGGTCGACACACGACGATTCCAGATCGCATGGGCATTGAGGATGGCTTCTTGCAGCTTATCCAAGTTCTTGCCGGTCATCGCCGACACGGTCACCAGCTGTGCGCCACGGAGCTGCGGCAAAAGACGCGCGAACTCTTCGCGCAGTTCTTTCGCCTTGTTGGATTTGTCCTTTTCCTCGTCCCATTTGTTCACCGCGATCACCACGGCTCGGCCCTCGCGCTCCGCCAGATCAGCGATGCGCAGGTCCTGTTGTTCAAACGGAATGGACACATCGAGCAGGACCACCACGACCTCGGCGAATTTCACCGCGCGCAATCCATCGGCGACGGACAGCTTTTCGAGCTTTTCCTGCACCTTGGCCTTTTTGCGCATCCCCGCCGTGTCGAACACCCGCACCGGGGTGCCGTTCCACGTCATGGTCACGGAAATACTGTCGCGGGTGATCCCGGCCTCAGGACCGGTGAGCAAACGATCTTCGCCCAAGAGCTTGTTGATCAGCGTCGATTTCCCGGCGTTCGGACGGCCCACAACAGCGATTTGCAGCGGCTTATCCAGCGTGAAATCGCGCGACGCGCCGCCGATGTCTTCGCCCTCGCCCAGTTCCTGTTCTTCCTCGGTCAGTTCGACATCGACCTCGGGTTGCTCTTCGGCAGAGCGAAGGTCGAACACTTCAGCAAGTGGTTTGAGCGCCTCATACAAATCCGGCATGCCTTCACCATGTTCGGCAGAGAGCCGCAGAGGTTCGCCGATGCCCAGCCCGTAGGCCTCCAGAAATCCGCTTTCGCCCGCCTGCCCCTCGGCCTTGTTCACGGCGAGGATCACATGTTTGGCACGTTTGCGCAGAATCTCGGCAAAGACCTCATCGGCGGGCAGAACCCCTGCACGCCCGTCCACCATAAAGAGGCACACGTCCGCCATATCGACCGCGCGTTCGGTGAGCTTGCGCATCCGGCCCTGAAGGCTCTCATCGGTCGCTTCTTCAAGCCCCGCCGTGTCGATCACGGTGAACCGCAGATCGCCAAGCTTGGCCTCGCCTTCGCGCAGGTCGCGCGTCACGCCCGGCTGGTCATCGACCAAAGCCAGCCGCCGCCCGACAAGGCGGTTGAACAGGGTCGATTTGCCCACATTGGGACGACCGACAAGGGCAAGCGAAAAGGACATGGACAGGCTCCAAAACAAGTGTCAAGCGGCCCCGATACACGTGTTCGGGGCCGCTCGTCAAAGAGATTTCATACGCGTCTCGAAAAACGCTTTAGCGCAAAGCGGCCAGAGAGCCGTCTTCGAGCAGAAGATACATCACACCGCCCACAACGATCGGATCCGACGCAGCGCCTTTCGGCAGCGTGACCCGAGAGGCCAGCGCGCCGGACGCAGGGTCGAAGCCGCGCAGCACACCATCGTCAGAGGCAACCCAAAGCTTGCCACCCGCAGCGACCGGGCCGTAATGCGCAAAGACGGTTTTGCGTTTGCGCACCTTGTCGGTGGTGAAATACGGCAGCTGCACGCCCCAGATGCGCTCGCCAGACGAGGCCGACAGGCGCACCAACTCGTTGCGATCCGTGACGATGAAGACAGAACCGCCCACGATGGACGCCGGGCTATAAGCGCCTTCATCCGCCGTCCAGATCCGCGTGCCGGTCTCAATGTTGAACGCGGCATACCGTCCGGCCTGATTGCCGACATAGAAGGTGTTGCCCACAACCACCGGATCGGAGGTGATGTCTGAGACGTTGGCGTAAACCACGCCTCTGCGCTGACCGGCAAGCGACGCGGTCCAATAGCGGATGCCGCCCTGACGGAAGACACCGTAGAGATCGCCCGAAGCAAAGGGCAGGATCGCGAATTTGTCGGACACTGCGGGCGACACGGCGCCGACGCGCGAGGTCACGCTTTCGGGACCGGTGACCTGCCATTTGACGCGGCCGTTCGCGGTCTCAATCGCCCAAGCCTTGCCATTACCTGCAGTGACATAGGCCAGACCGTCATGCACCGTCAGGCCAGCTGCGCCGACGGAATCGAGGCGCTGGCGCCAAATCTCGCCACCGCTTCGCAGATCGAGCGCCACGAGATCGCCGTAGCCGGTGGTCGCATAGACCACGTTGCCCGAGATCGCCAGAGCGCCACCAAAGACTTTGCCGGACTTCTCGCCCGCAGGCGTCAGATCGACGGACCAGACCTTGCCACCTGAGCTGGCGGAGACGGCGGTCAAACGCGCCTCGGCGTCCATTGCCACAACGATCCCTTGTGCGGCGACCGGATCAACGGTGAGGCGGGTCTTGCGGGTCTTGCCCTGACCGATATCAGAGGTCCAAGCGAGTGTCGGCGTGCCGGAGGTGAATGCGTTGTGACCGGAGGCATGCATCCGCCCGGCGCCCGTCATGGTCCAGGCGTCACGCGACACCTGTTGGCCCAGAGAAATCGCCACGCTGCGGTTCTGCACCGGTCCCGTGTCCGCATTCGCCAGCGGCGAGCCATCACGCAGATCGACACGCGGGCCCGTCAGTATCTCTTCACGCCCCGCCCCACAGGCGGTCAACGCCAGCATCGCTATGAAAAGCCCCGCTTTGCCCGATCGACCGATCATACCTGCACTCCCTTTCTTAACACGATCCCGACGCATCTCTTGCACTCGTCACATTCTTACGTTGTTGACACAATTCGCCAATTTTACTCGGCCACGGGATCGGCCCCAAGGGCCACAATCATCTGTGCCGCGCGCCGACGCAAGGAATTACTTGCCTCAACGTCCTGCGAGATTGCCCGATAGCCTTCAATCGCGGCCTGAACCTCGCCCATTTCAACCTGAGCGGCGGCAATTTGTTCCTCGGCCAAAAGGCGGTATGGCGCGCCAGGGCTGGCGATCGCGGCCAGTTGCGTCACACGGTCCTCAGGCGCAATCTCTCCGGCACCGATCATGGCGGATTTCAGAACCGCCAGATCACGATAGACCGGGGCCAGCATGTCGTCGGCCATCAGAGGCGCCAAAACCGACAGCGCGCCTTTGGCATCGCCTGCGGCATGCAATTCGCCCGCGCGCAACATGGCGGCAATGACGCGGGCATCACCCTCGGCCGTCACCTGAGCCAGAGCTTCTGCACGCGCCTCGGCGGTTTCCTGTCCGAGTGCTGCGGTCAACGCATCACCCGTGGCCTCGGCCTGAGCGCGAGCCTGGGCTTTGGAATATTCGTTGAATGCCGCGCCGCCCACGAGGGCCAGCACAGCGACGATTCCAATCCAGCCGTATTTCTTCAGAAAGCCATAGAATTTGTCGCGGCGGACCTCTTCGGTCACTTCCTCGATAAAGGTATCGCTGTGGCTCACGTCTGCCCCCTGCCCTGACCTCCTGCGCTTTGCGCGCCGGAGTGACACCCTCGGTGTCATATCGTTTCAAAACTTGTGCACCCTCTTACCCCGATCTTCGACAGAATGCCAAGACCCGGCCTTGCATCGGCCTGACATACAACACAAAGCCGCTGCACTGTGCACAAACACAGAAGCTGCCACCGCTGCACTCTAAAAATTCGCCCCAGCGCCTTTGTGTCGCGGCGTAAAACAGAAAAATAGTGGAAAAATGCGCGACACGATCTTGTGAAAATCACGCACCTCCCCCATTTTGGTCGCAATGTTAAAGCTATTAACTCTTGAAGGCGTGATAGGGTTGATCCAACACTTTGGACCAATCGTAACCATTACACATCAAGAGACCACATAATTTCGCAAGACCTCAGACAGGGACCGCCCACCATGCGTATCGTTTCCATCCTCATCGCCCTGCTTGTGACCGTGGGTCTCTATCTGTTTATTTTCGAACGCGACCGGCTGACAGGAGAAGACGGAACAGACACGGCCGAGATCAGCGAAGATTTCGCGCCGCCTTCTGAGAAAGCGACACAAGAGGATGTCGCAGTTTCGGTCGTGGCGCGTCACTCCACAGCGCAGATGCTCGAGACCGGTGTTGTCTTGCGCGGCGAGACCGAAGCTGCGCGCAGTGTAGAGGTCACGGCGGAAACCACCGGGCGTGTGATCAACGAGCCGCTGCGCAAAGGCGCGTCCGTCGCGGCGGGTCAGGCGCTTTGCCAGATCGACCGGGGCACCCGCGATTCGAGCCTTGCGCAGGCGCGAGCCGCACTCTCCGAAGCCGAGGTCTCGCTTGCCAATGCCCGCAAACTCGCGAGCGGCGGCTATGCCTCCGAGACGCAAATTCTCTCCGCAGAGGCGGGTGTCGAAAGCGCCCGTGCCGCCGTCGCCCAGGTCGAGCGCGACATCGAAAACCTGACGATCAAAGCCCCCTTCGCAGGACTTCTGGAAAGCGACACGGCGGAGCTTGGGACATTTCTGTCTGCAGGTAGCCCTTGCGCCACGGTGATCCAACTCGATCCGATCAAGCTGGTGGGCTACGCCTCCGAGAGCGATGTGTCGAAGATCGAACTGGGCGCCATGGCGGGCGCGAGGCTGATCACCGGCGACACGGTGTCGGGTCAGGTGACCTTCCTGTCGCGCTCTGCCGATCCCGCCACACGCACCTTCCGCGTCGAGATCGACGTGCCGAACCCCGACTACACCATCCGAGATGGCCAGACCGTCGAGATCGCCATCGCCTCCGCCGGCGTCGAGGCGCATCTCGTGGCGCAATCCTCGCTCACGCTGGATGACGAGGGGCGCATCGGCTTGCGTCTTGTCGGACCTGAGAACCGTGTGGAATTCGCGCCGGTGACTGTGCTGCGCGACACCCGCGAAGGCATCTGGGTCGCAGGTCTTCCGGAGCGCGCCGACATCATCACCGTTGGGCAGGAATTTGTTCGCGCGGGTGTGCTGGTCGATCCGCATTTTGGCGACAATACCGCCGCAGACGGTGCTGCCTCTTCCGAGACGATGGGTGTGGAGATCGGCCAATGACCGGTCTCGTCGACTGGGCGGGCGAACGCGCCCGAATGATCCTCGCCTTCGTGGCGCTGACCCTGATTGCAGGCGCCTACGCCTATGTCAGCCTTCCGAAAGAGGGCGAGCCGGACATTGAAATTCCCGGCCTCTATGTGTCCGTGCAATTCCCCGGCATTTCCGCCGAAGACTCTGAGAAGCTCTTGGTCAAACCGATGGAGACGGAGTTGTCCGATCTCGACGGGCTAGACACCATGTCGGCTACTGCGTCCGAAAATTACGCGGGCATCTGGCTTGAGTTCGAATTCGGTTGGGACAAGACCAAAATCATCGCCGATGTGCGTGACCGCATGGGCCGCGTTGAGGCCAAATTCCCCGAGGGTGCAGACAGTTACACAATATCCGAGGTGAATTTTTCGGAATTCCCGATCCTGATCGTGAACCTCACCGGCCCCGTGCCGGAGCGCACTTTGGTGCAATATGCCAAACAGATGCAGGACCGTCTCGAAGGGTTGGAACCCGTCTTGGAGGCCCAGCTCACCGGCCATCGCGACGAGATGCTTGAAGTCGAAATCGACCCTCTGCGCTTGGAAAGCTACAATGTCACCGCCGCCGAGTTGATCAATGTGGTGACCAACAACAACCAACTTGTCGCCGCCGGCGAGGTCGAAACGGACCAAGGCACATTTTCCGTGAAAATCCCCGCCTCTTTCGACAGCCAGCGCGATGTGATGGAGCTTCCGGTCAAAGTGAACGGCGACCGAGTGGTGACACTTGCCGATCTGGCGGACATTCGCCTGACCTTTGAGGATCGTGTCGGCACGGCGCGGTTCAACGGCGAAAACACCGTCGCGCTTCAGGTCGTGAAGCGCAAAGGCTTCCCGATCATCGACACAGTTGAAATCGTCAAACAAGAGGTGGAGGCCGAACTCGACACATGGCCCGCGCCGCTTAGGCAAGCCATTGTGGTCGGCACCTCGAATGACCAATCACGTCAGGTGTCCTCAATGGTGAGCCAACTCGAAGGTTCGGTCCTGACCGCCATCGCGCTTGTGATGATCGTGGTCCTGGCGTCCTTGGGCATCCGCTCGTCGCTTTTGGTGGGCTTTGCCATCCCGACCTCGTTTCTCTTGTGCTTTATCCTTTTGGGGCTGATGGGCATCACGATCTCGAACATCGTCATGTTCGGGTTGATCCTTGCCGTCGGCATGTTGGTCGATGGCGCCATCGTTGTCGTGGAATATGCCGACCGTAAAATGGAGGACGGCTCCGGCCCAATGGCCGCCTTTGTCGAGGCCGCCAAGCGCATGTTCTGGCCCATCGTGTCCTCGACTGCCACCACGCTTTGCGCCTTTCTGCCGATGTTGTTCTGGCCAGGGATCGCAGGCGAATTCATGGGGATGCTGCCGGTCACGATCATCTTCGTGCTCTCCGCCTCGCTCATCGTGGCGCTCATCTACTTGCCGGTCATGGGCGGGGTCTCGGGCCGCATTGCGCGTCTGTTCGAGCGCGCCTCCGCAGGCCTGCGCGCCACGGCGCCCTATTGGCTGCGCGCCGTGCTGGTTGTGCCTTCGGCCTATATGGTCTTCCTCGGGCTGATGCAGCTGATGAACCCGAGCTATCTCATGCCTGAGGGTGCGGGTGGCGGCGTGATCCTTGGTGCAGTCTTGTTCCTCGCAGGCTCCGCCTTCACCGGCATCACGCTCTCTTCAGCACGCATCGAACGCAGGGGCAAAAAGGTCGACGCCGGTTACAAACGCTCACCCTTCGGCCATTTCACCCATTTCATCGCAGGCAATCCGGTGATGCCCGTCGTCACCATCCTCGCCGTGATCTTTGCCGTGATGACCGTTTTTGGCTATTACGGCAAAAACAACAAAGGCGTGGAATTCTTTGCCGCCACCGAGCCGGAACAGGCGATCATCTACGTCAAGGCGCGCGGCAACCTGTCTTTGACAGAGAAAGACGCGCTGGTGCGGCAGGCCGAAGACATCGTGCTCGCGCAACCCGGCGTCGACAACGCCTTTGTCTTTGCAGGCGATGGTGGCCTCAATTCCAACACCGGCGGCAGTTCCGCCCCGCGTGACACCATCGGGCAAATCCAAGTCGAACTCATCCCTTGGGAAGATCGCCCGACAGAGACCAAAGACGGCTTTCTGTTCTTCGAGGACACCCATGTGCGTCCCGAATATGACGGCAATTACGTGCTTGGCCAGATCGAAGCGAAACTTGCCGAACTGCCCGGCATTCAAACCGAAACGCTGAATCTCGCGATGGGTCCGGCCTCGGCGAAACCTGTGCATCTGCGGCTCAAATCCGACGACTTCGCCCTTTTGGAGGAAGCGACCGAGATCGTACGCGCCAAATTCGACGCGACCGAAGCCTTGGCCGACACCGAAGACACACGGCCGCTGCCCGGCATCGACTGGCAGATCGACGTGGACGTCGAGAAGGCCGGGCGGTTCGGCGCGGATGTGGCGACCGTCGGCGGGATGATTCAGCTCGTCACCCGCGGCATCACGCTCGACACCATGCGGGTGGACAGCTCGGATGAGGAAATCGACATCCGCGTCCGCCTGCCCGAAGAGTTCCGTGTGCTCTCGACCTTGGACACTTTGAAAGTCCGCACCATGGACGGGCTGGTGCCGCTGTCGAATTTCATCACCCGCGAACCTGTGGCAAAACTCGCCTCGATCAGCCGCGTCGATCAACAGAGGTATTACGATGTCAAAGCGGCGGTCGACAGTGGCCTGACCCGCGAAGATGGCGTGACGATCACGCCGACCGAACGGATCGAAACACTGACCCAATGGCTGGAGGATGAAACTCCCCTCCCCCAAGGTGTCGCTTGGGAATGGACCGGCGATGACGAAGAGCAAAAGGAAACCGGAGAGTTCCTTGGCAAAGCCTTCGGCGCAGCACTCGCGCTTATGTTCATCATCCTGCTCGCTCAGTTCAACAGCTTCTACAACTCTGTGCTGGTGCTCCTCGCGGTGGTGATGTCCACGGCGGGTGTGCTGATCGGGCTCTTGGTGATGGATATGACATTCGGCATGATCATGACCGGCACAGGCGTGGTGGCGCTTGCGGGGATCGTGGTGAACAACAACATTGTTCTCATTGATACCTATCAAGAGTATTCCCGCTTCATGCCGCGGATCGAGGCCATCGTGCGCACCGCCGAAGACCGCATCCGGCCCGTGTTACTCACCACGATCACCACGATGGCGGGTCTGACACCGATGATGTTCGGCCTCTCTCTGGACTTCATTAACGGTGGCTACACGATCAATTCGCCGACCGCGCAGTTCTGGACCAACCTCGCTACGGCGGTGGTGTTCGGCCTCGGCATCGCGACCGTTCTAACGCTGATCTTCACGCCCGCAATGTTGGCGCTTCGGGTCTGGTTCTGGGACATTTTGCATCATGTGCAGATGCGGCTCCTGACGCGTCTCGGCCGTCAAAGCCGCTCCGCCGAGGACTACCGCCTGCGCCGCGAAGCCAAACGCGCCAAGAACCCGGAATTTGTCTGGAGCACTGGCACGCAAGATTGGGCCGCGCCCGACACGTTTGATGAGACTCGCGTGTCACAAACCGCGCCCAAGCATCGCCCAGTCGAACAGCCCACGGCAACGCCGGAAAGCGTGATCGAGGTCGAACCTGAGCACCCGGAGACAGGGAGAATTGGAAAAGATGCGGCGGAGTGAAAGTCGGTCTCATCAGGGCCTTAAGAGACCGTATTTTCAGCGCGGCAAAGCCTCGCGCACCAACTCAAACCCGGCACCCTCTTTATGCGCGCCTTCCGAGAGCACACGTTTCCAGCGCCGCGCGCCGGGTTGACCGGCAAACAGCCCGAGCATGTGTTTTGTGACCTGCGCAAGCTTGCCACCCGATGCGATGTGGCGCCCGATGTAGTCTTCCATCGCGAGGACCACTTCGGCGCGGCTCAGAGCTTCGCGGGCATCACCGAACACCCTTTTATCGGCGTGGCCCAAAATGTCGTAGGGCTGATGATAGGCCGCACGACCGACCATGACGCCATCCATGAACGTCAACTCTTCCTCAATCGTTTCAGGGCTTTGCACCCCGCCATTGATTGACAAATGCAGTTCTGGGAAGACGCGTTTCATCTCATGCACGAGGGCGTAATCCAACGGCGGAATGTCGCGGTTTTCCTTCGGGCTAAGACCTTCGAGCCAAGCCTTACGGGCATGCACCGTGATCCGCGTCACGCCGGCGCCGCGCATTTTCTCCAAAAAGTCGGGAAGCACCTCAGTGGGGTCCTGATCGTCCACCCCGATCCGACATTTCACCGTCACCGGCACATCGCCCGCCCCCTCTTGCATGGCACTCACACAATCCGCCACGAGGTCCGGCGTTTTCATCAGCACCGCACCAAAGGCCCCGGATTGCACCCGATCCGACGGGCAACCGACGTTGAGGTTCACCTCGTCATAGCCCCGCTCGACACAGAGCGCCGTTGCCGCCTTCAACTCCGCCGGGTCAGAGCCGCCAAGCTGAAGCGCAACGGGGTGTTCCTCAACATTGTAATCGAGCAAATGCAGCGCGCCGCCGCGCACCAAAGCAGGCGCGGTGACCATCTCAGTGTATAAAAGCGCATGATGGCTCATCAGCCGGTGCAGATAGCGGCAATGACGGTCCGTCCAATCCATCATCGGGGCGACAGATAGGCGGGCGGCGTTCCGAAGGTCAGAAAAACCTGATTTTTCTTGGTTTTTTGGATTCGCCATTTTCTGCGTTTTCCTCGTTTAGGTCCCATTTAGCGCCGTTTTTGACCCGAGTGCTACAGAATGTAGCACCGGCGGCGCCGTGTAGCACTTTTCTTGCCCAAAGTTCCAGCGCCCCGGTTCGAGTGTCGCCTGACTGCGGCTCAACCCCATCGGTTCTCCTCTGTTCTGCCCGATCGCCCCCGGTTTGAGATTCAAACCCAATCAAACTCGCTTCCGAAAAAATCAAACGATCCGATGTCCCGGCCATGGAATACACGTGACTGGAAGGAGCCCCCATGGGAACTATCACAAAACGCCTAAAGGCTAATGGAAAACCGAGCTATACAGCGCAGATCCGAAAGAAGAAAAAGGGGAAAATCATTCTCAATTTGGTTGATACTTTCGCCTCGGAACAAGCGGCAAAAAGCTGGATGAAGCGACATGAAGATGCGTTGAAAAAACCAGGAGGGTTAGAGCGTGCCATGAAAGCGAAAGCTCGCAAAAGCGTTTCTGATTGCATCAGCGACTATATCGCAGCCCCCCCTGACGGTTTTGGAAAATCCAAGTCTCAGATGCTGAGCTATTTTCAGAGACTGGATTTCGGTGCGTCTCCGATCGAGGAACTCATGGCGGAGGATTTCGTTAAGCTTGCCCTGGATCTTCTTTCAGGACTTCAAGCTCGCCCATCAGATCCGAAAAAGGATACTCCCGAACACTACACCTACACCCCTCGCAAGCCGCAAACGGTAAACGGATACATGGTGACATTGGGTACGCTCATCCGGTTTGGTGGTCCGATCTGTCGCGTCACCATGCCGCTCGCCGAATTCGAAGAGGCCATGCGCACTCTTCAACATCAGAGAATTGTTACGAAATCAGCCAAGAGAACCCGACGTCCTTCACTCGATGAACTCGACGTGTTGATGGAACATTTCGTCAAAACCTATCAGGAAAATCCGCGTTCGGTTCCCATGCACAAAATTGTAGCGGCAGCGATCTTCGAAACGCACCGCCAAGGTGCCATTTTGGCACAAACTTGGGCAGATTATGACTTGGAGAATGAAGAGATCACGATCCGCAACATGAAGCATCCGAAGCAGACCAAGGGAAACGACATGACGCTCTCCATTCAGGAAGAAGCCAGATCTATCATAGCTTCCATGCCCCGCACTGATGACAGGATATTCCCCTACAACAGTGATGTTGTCAGTCGCCGGTTCACCGATGCCTGCAAACTTCTCGAAATCGATGATCTGCACTTCCACGACCTACGCCACGAGGGAATTTCCCGTTTGTTTGAGATGGGACTAACCATCCCTCAAGTTGCTCAAATATCGGGCCATCAATCTTGGCAATCCCTGAAGCGTTATTCACATCTCAAGCAATGCGGAGATGAATACGAGGGCTGGAAGTGGTGGGAAGTGGCAAAGGCCCCTCTGTGATTTCAAGGCACCAAACTCCACTCTCTCATTAGATTTTTCCCTGGGGGCGACCGCAGTAGAGTGGCTGCGGCTCGCCCCCCCCCTGTAGCAGTGGCGATTGGGTCGAAAGTGAGGCTTGAGCAAATTCACAGACTCACCCGTTCACCTTCTCCCCTTCGTCGTACGAGTATCTTCCATTCAGAAAAGTTCGCCCCGGAAGCGCGGCCAAAGCGCGAAGATAGTCCTCTGCAATCTCCTCCACAACCAAATGCGCAGGCTTAATTGCCCCGACCAGTCCCGTACTTTGACCAGCCTCCAGCTTTCCTCCTTCCACGTCTCCGTCAAGCGCGGCCATCTTCAGTGTAGCGCCAGCAAACACATCGCGGCGGTCGTCCAATGATGCGCCAGAATTTTCGAGGTCGACCATGCGATCGGTGAATGGGTTGCGGATCGCACGGATCATTCCCAATCCTTGGCCAACGCACACCGTGTCGGCCACCCTAGCGCCCAACACTGCCTCCTTGTAGCCAACAGAAACCCCGGCTTCAGGCGTTGCGATGAAACGCGTGCCGAAATTCGCTCCGTCTGCACCCAGAGACAGCGCAGCCAGCAATCCCCGCCCGTCCGCGAAACCGCCCGAAGCAATCAGTGGGATGCGTCCCTCCGTAGCGTGCGAAACTGCACGAACCAACACCAGAGTAGAGACTTGAGTTGGCGGCGGATGCCCCCCCGCTTCGCCACCTACGACGACAAGTCCGTCGACCCCGGCTTCCATTGCCTTGACGGCATGCGTTTCGCCCGCGACGACGTGCAGGCAGCGTGTTCCGATGGCCTTGAACCTGTCGATATACTTCTTTGGACCACCCTGCGAACAAACAAGGATCGGCACTCGCTTCATCTCGAGAAGGTCCATCATCTCCTCAGCGCGTTTGTTGTAGAGAGGAAGATTGACAGCGAAGGGACGGTCAGTTCCAGCGCGGATTTCGTCGATCGCTTGCTCCAGTGCGTCGAGATACATTGGTCCGGCCGCCAGCACTCCCAGTCCGCCGGCACGCGCCACGGCAAGAGGTAAGGCAGAGTTGGAAGAGGCCCACGACATGCCTGCCTGACAAATCGGCAGATCGATCCCAAGAAGTCGTGTAAGCCGTGTTTCGATCTTCATGATACTCTCCGTTTCTAAAGACGGGCGCGGTGTAAAACCGCGCCCAGGCAGATTACTCAACCATCATCATCTTGTAATCTTCCTGAACCAGTGGTGCGTTGTCTGCCCACCAGTTCACGTCGATGATCACCTGTTTGGCCGCGTTCTCCGGCGCGGTGTTAGACGCGGCGAGCACCTCCTCCGAGAAGTTACCTACTTCAAAGGCTTTTTGGTTAGTCGGCCCGTAGTACGGCATCATCTTAGGAATGTCGGCCTGTGTTTCAGGCGCAACCACCCCCGCGATGAACCGCTGCGCGGCCTCAACATTGTCGGAGCCCTTCAGCACAGCAAGGCAACCATTTCCGAGGATGCCTTGATTGTATGTGAAGGCGACCGGCGCCCCGTTTTCGATAACGCCCGTCACCCGGCTACCCCAGATCGCGAGCATGTCCACTTCGCCATCAGCCACCAGCTGCGCCGACTGCGCGCCCGATGTCCACCACACATCGATGGAGGGCTGTATGCGAGACAGCGCGTCCAACGCGCGATCAGTGTCCAACGGATAGAGATCTTCCTTAGCCACACCATCAGCCATCAGAGCGATTTCCATCATCTCTTGCGGATAGACACCCAAGGACCGTCGACCGGGAAACGTCTCTGTGTCCCAAAAGTCCGACCAACTTTGCGGCGGATTGTCCCCGTACTTTTCCGTGTTGTAAGCCAGCACGACCGAGTAGGAGTTAATGCCGATCCAATTGTCGCCTTTCGCCTCGTCAGGCACGCCCGAGGCGTCGATCACATTGTAGTCGAGCGGCTCGAATATGCCTGCCTTCTCGCCCACAGCACATTGATCCGCACCCATGTGAACGATATCCCAGCCCGGGTTACCGGACTGCACCTGCACCCGGACGCCGGCCATGCCATCATGGCTTTCCTGTCTCAAGGTGAGCCCTGCCGCCTCCGCTGCGGGTTGCCAGAGGGTCCGCGACAGATCTTCCTGGACCTTGCCGCCAAAGCCCGCAATCGTCAGCTCCTGCGCCGATACCGCACTGGTTGCGAAAACCAACCCCAGAGCGAGCATGCTTACACTGTATTTCATTTCCATTCCTCCTTTTGAATCCGGTCTTCCCGGATCTTACCTTCACCCTTGCAAGGGCTTGATGGCCCGTCACCGAGCCGCTCCGCGCGTCAGACCTCCTCCAGAAGCTTACGTGCGTGTTCTGCCAATTTCGATTTCTGCACCTTGGCCGAGGCGGTCATGCCGATTTCCTCGAAGTTGTCGACGATCCAAACGTGCCGTGGAATCTTGAAACCAGCCATAGCGTCCTTTGCCCACGCGGCGAGGTCTGAAAGGTCCAGCGAAACCCCATCGTTCAGAATTACGAAAGCCGCACAGACCTCCTGCAACCGCGGGTCCGGAACACCTACGACCTGCGCCTGCTTGATCGCAGGGTGACGGTGCAGAATATCCTCGACTTCCTCGGGAGAAACATTTTCGCCACCGACACGAACGATGTTCTTGAGCCGCCCAAGAAATTCCAAGCGCCCTTTTGCGTCCACGCGTCCGAGGTCGCCTGTCAACAGCCAGCCCTCTGGGCTCAATGTCTCATTGGTTTTTTCCGGCATATCGAAATAGCCAGACATCACCGACCAGCCTCGCACGCGAATTTCACCCTTTTCGCCTGGGGACAGGTGCACGCCAGTCTCGGGGTCAAAGATTCCAACCTCAAGGCCAGTCTGCGGGCGCATCAGCCCACCGGTGCGAACCGCCTCGTCCTCCCACCACGCCGACTGAGCTATGTTGGGCGAGGCCTCCGACAGGCCGTAGCCCGAAACGCATTCCGTGGCGCCCAGTTCATGCACGACACGACGTAACACAGTCGCAGACCCTGCGACCCAACCGCCTCGAAGGCATAGCCGGCGCGAAGGGCGATCAGCATGGTTCAACAACATCAAAGCCATGGTGTCGTTGCCGGAGAAATGCGTGCAGCGCTCTTCCTCCATCAGTCGAAGGGCTTCTGCAGGCTCAAATCGTTCCATCGTCACAAGCGTCACACCCATTTGCAACGCAGCGCAAAGCGACAGCGATGTGCCCGCCACGTGAAAGAATGGGCGTGCGGAGTGAAATCTGTCGGCCACCCGCAACCCCATCCGCTGGGCAGAAATGAAACCGTTAGTCAAAAGCGCATGCTGGCGCAGCATCACACCTTTGGGAAAGCCCGTGCTGCCGGAAGTGTATTGCATCAGGACGACGTCATCGGCTTTGGATCGATCAGGCTCACCCGTGACGTCCTGCTCGAGGAACGCGTTCCAGCTCTCGGCCCAGGGCGCATCACCTGATGTTAGCACCACCCGTTCGAGATCGGGTAGTTCCCTGCCGATGAGCGGTCCAAGAAGCGAAATAAAATCACTCGACAGAACCCGGTCGGCCGTGATCAGTAGCCGAACCCGGCTCTGACGCAGACAATAGGCGATGTCCTCGCTGCGCAGTCGCGTATTCAATGGAACCATCACCGCTCCGATGGAGCCGATTGCAATGAATAGTGCCTGAAACAGTGCCCCGTTTCCAAGGCAGACCCCCACATGCATCCCCCGTCGCACGCCCGCCGCATGAAGCGCGCCACGAAGACGAGCGACCTCTTCAGACAGTTCCGCGAAGGTACGTCTACCGTCGGGAGCAACAATGGCCTCGACCTCCGGCACCAAAGCCGCCGTCCGTGCCAGCGCAGCTTCCAATGTCACGGGGCAAAGCGCCCCGGCCCTGATATCTTCAGCCCGCATTTCCCACCTCCTTCGAAAACTTCTCCACACCCGCCTTCCAGTCGGATTGCACAAGAAGCTGCCGGATGGCGGCCATCTCCACTTCGATCCCGGAGGTCAGGTCGGTGCGACTTCCTTGATCTACCGCCTGCTTCGTCAAACGCATGGCGGTCTTAGGAGCGCTCGCTATCTTCTCCGCGATGGCTTCAACTTCCGAACTCAGATCCGCAGCCCTCACCAAGCGAGCGACGAGACCAAGCGCATAGGCTTCTTCCGCCCCCATCTTGCGACCTGTAAAAAGGAGTTCCTTCGCTCGGGCCACGCCAATACGCCGCTGCAGGCGTTGTGTCGCGCCCACAGTACCCCATTGTGGCTCCGGGAATAGGAACGTAGTCGCGTCGGAGGCAACGATAAAATCACAGGCCATGGAGATTTCGCCGCCCGATCCAACCACGGGCCCCTGTACCGCGCAGACGACGGGAATGGGACAAGCCTCAATAGCGGCATAGGCGCGAAAGGACGCTTGCCGACGCGCGACAACCCAAGCTTCGTCCTTGCCTTTGCGCTCACGCATGTCGGCCCCGGCACAGAATACAGGGCCTTCAGCATCAAGGATTACCACTGCGGTCTCCGTATCGCCCTGAAAGGCGTCAAAGGACGCCTGTAGCGCGTGGCACAGGTCCAGATTTACTGCGTTTCGTGCTTCGGGCCGATTCAGTGTGACACGGGCGATCGCACCCTCACACCGAGTTTTCACAAGATCCGATGTCATGCCACAACTCCCTTCCGCTTCAGTTCTTCGATATCGTCGGCATCCCGCCCGAGCTTGCGCAGTATCTGGGTAGTTTGCTGGCCCAGTTCGGGTGGCGCCTGAAAACGCGGCCCATCAAAGCCCGAATAGCGTCCCGGCGTGCCAAGCGCGGGCGTGGGTCTGCCGTTCGTATCGTCGAAGCTGCCAACGATTCCGCGCGATTGCGTGTGTGGATCGGCAAGGATTTCGGGAACGGTGTTCACCTCGCCCACCGGCACATCGCCGCGCCGCAGTGCCTCGGCCAGCACTGAGCGATCTCGTTCTCGGATCGCCGCTCGCAGAACCCGCATAACCTCCTCACGTTCGGCGACACGCACGGCCATTTCCGACCAGCTCTGCGGCACCGTCAGATCAAGCACATCGACCAACGCGGCCCAATGCTGATCGGAAGCGGAGATGAAAATCCATTCGCCGCCGGTGCATTCAAATGCCGCCGAAGGAACACGTCCCAGATGCTCCGTTCCCGTGCGGGTGGGTGTGATCCCGTCAGCGAAATACCATGCAGACGGAAGACTTAGTAGACTCACCTGTACGTCCATCATTGACAGATCCACATGGCACCCCTGGCCCGAGACCTGTCGCCCCATAAGGCCCGTCAACGCCGAGATCGCTATCCACAGGCCCGAAGTCATGTCCGCAAACGGCACTCCAACTTTAGCTGGCGGACCGTCGGGGAAGCCAGTCAGGTCAATGACACCCGAGAGCGCCTGAAATACCGTGTCATAGCCCTTGCGATCCTTGTATGGCCCCGTCTGCCCGAACCCGGTGTTGGACACATAGACCAAGCCGGGATTGATCGCGCGCAAAGTCTCGTAACCCAGCCCCATACGATCCATCGTTCCGGGCAGAAAATTTTCGACCAGTACATCAGCCTGTGCCGCAAGCTCCAATGCGATAGCTTGGCCTTCAGAGTTTCGCAGATCGATGGCGATAGAGGTCTTTCCACGATTGAAAGCGGAATAGTAAGCGCTCTGTCCTTCATCGAAGAAAGGCGCGAAAGTGCGGCTTTCATCGCCCTTGCCGGGGCGTTCGACCTTGATTACCTCGGCGCCAGAATCCGCGAGAATCTGCGTCGCCATAGGGCCAGCCAGCACGCGGCTGAAGTCTACGACCTTTATACCGTCAAGAGGCCGCATCACTTGTTCTCCCGAAAGCTACGCATCATTGTGTTGACGTCGCGCCCGACCATCATCGCAGCTTCGAAGGGCAGTTCGCCTACCCGGTAGAACAGGCTCTTGGTCGCCGCCATGGCGCGCGGGTCGATTGCGGCCCAATTTTCGGCAATTTCCAGCGCGGCAGGCAATGGATCACCGTCTACCACGCGGTTGACGAGACCCAGAGCTCCCGCCTCGTCCGCATCGATAAGACGCCCGAGCGAGATCATCTCGAAAGCAGCCTTACGGCCCATCCCGCGCTGTAGGCCCGTCATCACCAGTGCGGGCACGATCGAATGCTTCGTTTCCGGATAGCCAAACTTGAGCCCTCGCGCCGCGACCACCATATCGCAGCCAAGCGCCAAACCCGCGCCACCACCGACAGTCGCTCCATGTATCGCAGCGACGAAGGGTTTGCACTGCGCCGTGGCCGCCGCTTGCAAACGGCAGGTCAGGTCCGCACGCGCAACAACGCGATCCTGTTGCGCTGGCGTCAGGTCCTTAAACTCGCCAAGGTCAGCACCAGAGCAAAAACCCCGCCCCGCGCCTCGGATCACGGCAGCGCGGATATTGGCATCGCGACCTACATCCTCGATCGCGTCCAGAAGCTGCTGCGTCAACGCGGTGTTTAGCGCGTTCAGCTTATCGGCTCTGTTCAATGTAATAATGCGCACCGCATTGCGGTCCTCAATCTGCACCAGACGTTCTTCGGTCATGTTGTGTCCTCCCCTCAATTTTCTAAGCCGCAGCGGGCAACAGCCCCGCACGCGCCACCTTGCTATCCAATTGCCGACCCAGTGCATTTTCGCAGCACTCGGACAGGCGCATCATCGCATCGAGATCGATCCCAGTAGCGACGCCTTCCGCTTCAAGCAGACTGACAAGGTCCTCTGTTGCCACGTTGCCGGTGCGACCCTGGCCATAGCTGATTTGCGTCGGGTGCCCGCCGACACCGCCGAAGGCACTGTCAAAATGAGTGCAGCCCGCATCGAAAGCAGCCATGCAGTTGGCCAGCCCAGTTCCCCGTGTGTCATGGAAGTGGGCCACCGGAGTGATCCCCGGAACTTCGTCGATCAGGCGGCGGAAGAGGTGCCGCACCGTGCTGGGCGTACCGGTCCCGACGGTGTCGCCGACGGTCAGTAGCGTGGCACCCACTTCGGCAAATCGCGCAGCGTCTTCTACCACACGCCCTGGATCAACCGAGCCCTCAAACGGACATCCAAGTGCGACAGAGAGCACACCGACGATAGTGAAACGATCTCCTGCAAGGCGAGACATCTCTTCGATCCGCACCCACTGGCCGTCACGTGTTGTACGCAAGTTGCGTTCCGTATGGCTTTCAGTAGCGGAGGCGAGAAAGCTGATCTCCGTTGCACCGTGTCCCAAGGCGAAATCTTCGAGCGCACGGCTCACCGCGCGTTCGTTGGGACAGGTCGCTTTGTAGCCGATCCCGCCGCGTCGCTTGATCTTAGCCAGTACCGCACTGGCGTCTCCAAATACCGGCACGCGGCCGGGGTGGCTGTAACTCGTGACCTCGATCCGGGGAAACCCAGCTGCGGTCATCGCGTCGATCAACTTTACCTTGGTTCCTGTAGGCACTTCGACTGTTTCATGTTGCAGCCCGTCGCGGGCAAAACATTCGCACAAGGTAACGGACATCACGCTTCCTCCTTCCGCAGCAAGAGAAACAGCACCATTCCGATGATCACAACGCTCACCAGAAGCGAAGAGATCGCGGCGACGGTTGGGTCAACCTGGTCGCGGATGTTGGAAAACATTCGTCGAGTCAGCGTCTCGTTTTTGCCGGAGGAGATGTAAAGCGCCACAACCACCTCATCGAAGGAGGTCACAAAGGCGAATACCGCGCCGGAGAGCACTGAAATGCGAATCTGCGGCAAGGTTACAGTAAAAAAGGCCACGAACTCGCTCGCTCCCAGTGACCGAGAAACCTGATGTTGATTCATGTCAAAGCTTGTGAGCCCATTGCCGACAGCGATCAGGACAAATGGCAGCGCCAGCATTGTGTGCGCGGCAATCAGTCCGCCAATGGTTCCATTGATGCCGAGCCGAGCGTACACAAAGAACACACCAACCGCGATAAGGATGAGCGGAACCAGCATCGGAAGCATGTAGAGGCTGCGACTGAGCGTGAAGAGCAGTCCGAAACGGCGATGTAGACCCCATGCGGCGGCAGTGCCGAGCGCTGTCGCGATGAAGGTCACGGGTACCGCAACCTTGATCGAGGTCCAGAGTGCGCCCAGCCATTCGGGCGAGCCGAGGAAAGCTCGATACCAACGCAGCGATAGTTCGCTGGGCGGGAACTCAAGGTATTCGCTGGCCGAAAATGACATTGGCACCACAAGGATGCAGGGCACCACAAGGAAGATCGTCACAAGCGTCACAACGGCATATAGCCAGAGTCGGTTTGCATGAGTGATCTGAGTTTCGGTTACGGGAGTGTTCAGCATCAGCGCGGACCTCCGGCCAGTTTGAGAAGAATACGGATTGCGAAGAGCACGAGTCCTGTAGCCAACACCAGCACCACCCCGAGCGCGGAGGCAGAGCCCCAGTTGCCGTAAAGCGAGATGTTGTCGCCGATTTGCATTGCCCACATGTAGACGCGGCCTCCGCCCAAGAGTACGGGCGTCACGAAGAACCCCAGACAAAGCACGAAGACGAGCCCTGCCCCAGCCCCGAGACCTGCGATGGTCTGCGGGAAGTACACCTGCCGGAATGCTTGCGCCGGCGTCGCTCCACAGTTTGCGGCAGCCTTCATGAGCGCCGGGTCCACCGCCTTCATCGAGGCGTAGAGTGGCAAGATGAGAAAAGGCAACATCACGTGCGTCATGCCGATAATCGTGCCCAGTTCGTTATGAACGAGTGCCAGCGGTTCGTTAGTCAACCCAAGAGATTGGAGCCAGCCGTTAACCAACCCGGTGCGTTGCAGCAGCACCAGCCAAGCGTATGTACGCACCAGCACCGAAGTCCAGAACGGCAGCATTACGGCGACGAGGATCACCGTGGCCATGCGCGGCCGCGCATGGCTCATCATATAGGCCACGGGGTACCCCATGAGCACAGTGAGAAGCGTGACGATGCCTGCCACTCGGAAGGTGGTAAAGAAAGACCGCAAATAGAGGCTGCGCCCGAGGCGTTCGTAGTTCGCCCATGTCAGGTTCCCTGCCGCATCAAATGCCGAGAGGTAGAATAGCCAACCCACTGGGATCAACAACACGACGCAGATGAGAATGCTCCCAGGAAGCGTCAGACCAATGCGGCCCAAACGCTCGCGCCGCGCTTGAACGCGCAGCGTCTGCGCATTCAGTGGGCGACGCGGAGAACGGCGCGGAGTCACAGAAAGGGATGTTTCGGCGATCATGCCTCTCCCTCCACAAGAACGGTGTTGTCGCGGCTGATCCAGAAACTGATCTTGTCGCCCGAGGAAGGGATAGCGATGTTGGCGGTGTGCGGGTTGCAACGCACGTCGATCGTACCACCGTCCGGAAGCACGAGGTCCAACAGGAAACTGTCGCCCTGATAGATCGCCTCGCATACCGTCGCATCAACTCGGTTCGCCGGACCTTCGGGTTCACGCCACGCAAGTTTCTCGGGCCGAACAAGCATCCATGCCCGTGTGTCGCCTCGCCAGGGATCACGCGAGACAACGGGTTCGCCGAATAGCGTCAGCCGACCCTCGCGCACCTCGACCGGCAAGAAGCCAGATTCACCGATGAATTCCGCCACGAAACGGTTCACTGGATGATCATAAAGTCGGCTCGGCGTGTCGTATTGTACAAGAGTGCCATTATTGATGACGGCAATGCGATCCGACATGGTCAGCGCTTCGCGCTGGTCGTGGGTGACGTAGACGGTTGTAGTCCCGAGCTGATCGTGAAGGCGCTTCAATTCGATCTGCATGTGCTCGCGCAGATTCTTATCCAAAGCGGAAAGCGGTTCGTCCATTAAAAGGATCTTGGGCTCGAACACCATAGCTCGAGCCAAGGCTACCCGCTGCCTCTGCCCTCCGGACAATGCGCCGATATCGCGATCGGCCAAATGCCCCATCTTGACCACATCGAGTGCCGCACGAGCGCGGCGGTCAATTTCTCCCTTCGCCACTTTCCTCAATTTGAGCGGATAGCCGACATTTTTGAGCACAGACATATGCGGGAAAAGCGCGTAGCTCTGAAACACCATACCGAGGTCGCGCTTGTGTGGCGGCAAAGTCAGGAATTCAACTCCGTCCATCTTTACACTGCCGCTATCAGGCCTGGTAAAGCCGGCAAGCACGTTCAAGAGCGTCGTCTTCCCCGACCCCGAAGGCCCCAGCAATGTGACAAATTCTCCCGGTTCGATATCGAGACTGACACCATCCAGCGCCTTGAATGACCCGTAATTCTTCTGCACTTCACGAATAGCAACCTGCCCGTCCATGTCTTCCTCCCACGCTACGGTTGTGTCTATGGCAATGGCGGGGTGGTTTCCTCAGCCACCCGCACCGCCGTTTTTTGGGTGACTGTCTTCTACGTCAGTCGAACTCGATTACCTGCCGGATCACCGATCCCTCAGCGAGCCGGTCGAAGCCTTCGTTGATTTGATCCAACTTCAGCGTGCCCGAGAGCAGCTTCTCCACCGGGAGACGCCCCTGCCGGAAAAGATCAAGGTAGCGCGGCACATCCAATGACGGGATGGATGAACCAAAATAGCTGCCCTTTACCGTACGTTCCCCCGCGACCAACGAGACCGGCGGCAGTTTCCAAATCGTGTCATTGCGCGCGAGGCTCGCAGTGACCGTCGTCCCGCCGCGCCGGGTGATTGCATAGGCCATTTCCATCACCCCCGGCGCGCCCGCCATTTCGAGCGCGTAGTTGACCCCGCCAGACGTATGGTCCAACACGTCTTGTACACAGGTCTCAGACCTGGCGTTGAAGGTGGCCGTCGCGCCCAGGTCCTTTGCCTGCGCCAGCTTGTCTTCGTTGACGTCAATGGCAATGATTTCGCGTGCGCCCGCAGCCCTCGCCATCATCACCGCCGACAAGCCAACCCCGCCAAGGCCCAGGACCGCTACGGTCGACCCTACGGTGACTCCCGCCGCGCGGTTCACCGCTCCGCCCCCGGTCAGGATCGCACAACCGAAGAGCGCGGCATATTTCGGTTCAACTTTTTCGGCGACGGAGATCAGCGAATGGCGAGAGACTACGACCATCTCGGAAAATGCCGAAAGCCCCGCTTGGTGGTTCACGGCATGGCCTTTGTGGTGCATCCGACGTTCGCCCGACAACAGAGTGCCTGCACCGTTGGCCTTTGTCCCCTCCTCACAAAGCACGGGCCGTCCCTCTGTGCATTCGGGACAATGACCGCAACGCGGCACGAAGGAAAACACCACTTGGTCACCGGGTTTCAGATCACTCACGCGAGCGCCGGTTTCCAGCACCTCCCCGCAGGCTTCGTGGCCCAGCACCATCGGCATATCCTTAGGCCGATCCCCAGTCATAAAACTGAGATCAGTGTGGCAAAGTGCGGCTGCGGTCACCTTCACCAGCACTTCCTCCGGACCCGGTGGATCCAGCCGGATCTCCGCGATTTCCAAAGGTTTCGATTTTGCGTAGGGTCCTTCGACGCCCTGTTTCGTCAGAAGCGCAGCTCGTGTTTTTAGTGTCATATCATTCTCTCCTCAGGCCGCCAAAGACGCGGCACTAACGAATTTCGTGGTAATAAAGGCCTCCATGCCCTCAACTCCACCTTCGCTGCCGTAGCCGCTTTCTTTCATCCCTCCGAAGGGCGTTTCTGGAGAAGCGATCCCAAAATGGTTAATCGAAACCATCCCCGCCTCCAGCCCTTCAGACAGCTGAGAAACCGTGTGCTGACTGGAGCCGAACGCGAATGCAGCCAGCGCGAACGGCAGTTGATTTGCCTTTTCGATAGCTTGGTCGAGCGAGGAGAACGGCGCGATTGGAGCCAGAGGACCAAAAGGCTCTTCGACCATCAAGCGGGCGTCTTCGGGAACATCGGTCAGGACGGTCGGCTCGAAAAAATACCCTTCATTGCCGATGCGACGCCCCCCAAAGCGCAGGGTCGCACCACGGTCAGTCGCGTCCTGGACAAATGCCTCCATCGCCTCCAGTCGGCGAATGTTGGCCAAGGGACCCATCTGCACGCCTTTTGTGAAACCATCACCAACCTTCAACGCTTCGGCACCTTTGACAAAACCGTCGACGAAACGATCATAGTGACGTTCATGCACCATAAAGCGCGAGGGTGAAGCACAGACCTGCCCCGCGTTGCGAAACTTCAACCCCACGGCCAGCGCCAGGGCCGCATCAACATCCGCGTCCTCAGCCACGATGAAGGGCGAGTGCCCCCCCAATTCAAGTGTGCATCGCTTGACATGACGCGCAGCCAATTCTCCCAGATGCTTACCCACCGGGATTGAACCGGTGAAGCTGACCATACGCACAGGCGCGGCAGGGATAAGGTGCTCTGAAATCTCGGAAGGCACACCATAGACAAGGTTCAACACACCCGCCGGCACCCCAGCGTCGGCGAAACAACGCACCAGTTCAGCACAGGAGTAAGGTGTCTCCTCCGGACACTTGATAACAATTGAGCACCCAGCGCCAAGCGCCCCAGCAATCTTGCGGACGGCTTGGCTGACCGGGAAGTTCCAAGGAGAGAACCCCGCAACCACGCCAAGCGGCACCTTGTACGCAATCTGACTAACGTTGGGCGCGCGCGCAGGAATCACGCGACCATAGATGCGGCGACCTTCCTCGGCGGCCCAGTCAATGTGATCGGCCGACCCCATGACTTCTCCCTTCGCCTCCTCGTAAGGCTTGCCTTGCTCAATAGTCATCAGACGGCCAATCTCCTCAGCCCGTGCGCGAAGTAGATCGCCTGCCTTGCGCAGGATCGCCGAACGTTCGTAAGCCGACGTTCGCGACCAGCCCGAAAATGCGCCGTCCGCGGATGCCAACGCCCGATCCAGATCCGCACAGTCGGAAATTGCTACGGCGCCAATCGGCTGGCCGTTGGACGGATTCAGCACTTCTGCCGTTCCAGCACCACCATCACACCATTCGCCTGCGATGAACATCTGCGCACATTCTGTCATTTCGGATTCTCCCGCTTCAACCATTTGTCCCACCCTGCACCTATTTAGTTGATCGAGTCAACGATTTAGTTGTCTCTTGATACGATATAGATGTTCGAGTATATTAATTAAGACGAAGGAGAACGAGATGACGGAAGACAATACAGTGATCACGGAACTGGATGGCATTGGGTCGGATGCTGGGGACATTCGGCACCTTTTCACCTATAACCTTCAGAGGCTTGCTGGCATGTCGTCCCGGATCGCCTCCTTGTCTCTCGAAAAGGATTTCAACCTTACCGTGCAAGAATGGCGAGCACTGGCAGTGCTGGACTTCCTCAATGCCGCGCCACTTCACCTGCTGGCACAACGCGCCGGCGTACAGAAAAGCCAAATGAGCCGCCTGGTGATCGATCTGGAAGACCGCGGGCTGGTCGTGCGGGAAAAGCACCCCAAAGACAAACGCAGTGTTCTGTTGCGGCTAAGCGACGAAGCTCAGGCCCTCGTACAAAGGGCTCTGGTCGCCTCGCGGGATCGCAACGCGCGAATGTTAGCTCATCTCGACGACGCAGAACGCAAGCTTCTGATGCATCTGGTCGGTAAGGTAATAATCGGCACCAGTGAAGCGCTGGATGAAGTGAAGGACGAAAACGAAACTCCGTTACCCGGCACTTTCGCCCCAGCAAGCCTTTATCAGCAGGACTGATATTTACAGGGTGCAATAAACTGGCTGTCGATTCTTGGCTCAAGAAACGAACCAGAGTGGATTTGCGCGGCCGGGTCAAAGACCGCCTACAATGAGCCCCGATTACCGTGAGAGTCTCGCTACTACGAGAATGTCAACGCCAGAAAAGCCACCACCGCTTGGATTTCAGCCGGTGGATCTCAGCCTCCGCCATCTCGGCGCGATGTTCAGCTATTTCAGCACGTTTGCGCAGTCGATGGATACAGCTCGCAATATTTTCTTGGCCGCCAACGGCTTCGGCCAATTCTTGAATGCTCTGATGCAGCCAATCTTTCTTGAACCCGGCTTCATTCTTGCGTTTGACGAAATCGCGCTGACGTTGCTTAGCAGTCTTGGCCTGCGCCTTTTCTTCATCTGTATTCACCTTCTGTGGCAAAAGATCTCGTGCCCTCAGCAACAAAGCACCATTTGAGAGCCTCATGTGCGCCTCGGTAATCTCGATCTCTGACAGTTTTCCGTCTCGAATTGCGGTTTCGATTTCTGGATCGATGTGGATGATTTGTGCGGTCATAGGCTTTTCTCCCGTTAGCATAACGCGTTTGACTAACGGGAGATGGGTCCAAATGACCGTCTACAAAACGGTTTATCTCGCAACGGGTAAGTCAAGTCAGGACCTGACTAACTTACTCTTCACTCCTGGGGCAGGTTATACCACCGAAATTGATTTCAACCTGATTTTTCCGGGATAGGTTGGCCGAGCCTAATTCCTGCGGATGCAACATACAGATCCGCGCGAATTCGCCCCGTTCAATCCGATCCCACAGAGCCTCTCCCCCGAGGACTACATCTCTTTGCTTCATCCCAAGGACAGCTTGGGAGGCCCGGCCATTTTAACCAAGCTGCCGGATGGTGGGGCCAAGTCCTGGACCTATTACAAGGACACACTTCTGGATCAGCTGCCAACCTTCCTGGACTCGCCTTCCTTTGTCTCGTTGAACCGCTTCTGGGGCAAACGCGAAAACAACAACCTGGCGGCCGTGAATGCGCTGTTTGTCGATCTCGACTATCGCACTGCCATCGACTGGCGCGGTAAGACACCTGACGAGGTCCAGGCGGCCTATTCGGCGCACCTTGCCGCTCACGGCCTGCCTCAGCCATCCATCGTTCTGCAAACCGGCAGAGGGGTCGCCGCTATTTGGCTGGTCCAGGAATTGTCGTGGACGATCAAGAAGCGCTGGCGCGCCGCATTGAAGGCCCTGATCGAGCTTTCTCTACCTTTCGGGGCAGACCCGGCATGCAATGATGAATCCCGGGTCTTCAGAATTCCCGGCAGCATCAACGAGAAATCCGGGAAGCGCGTCAGGATCGCCGGCGGCACCCTGCAACGCTACTCATATGAAACGCTGGAAGATCAAATCTACCTGGCCTGTGGACGGCCCACGCGAGCGGAACTCCTGACCAGGAAAGAGGCACGGAAGAAAAGGTCGCCGAAGAACGGTGCTGACATGCCGAGAGGTCTGACCCAGGCTCAGCGGTTCCGACAGATCATGGATGATCTGGAAACCTTCCGGAACTACTGCGGCGGGATGGTTCCGGTTGGCCGTCGCAACACCTGGCTGCATTTCTATGCGACCTGTCTGACGTATGCCCCGGACGCCGGTGACATCGAAGCGCAGATCGCCAACATGGCTGCCATCGCCACCCCGGGGCTGAAGCCGAATGACGTTCGGGCAACCATCAGGCAGGCCTTGGACAAGGCAAGCCGTCCGACCTCCCATTGTGTCTGGAAGGATGGGCGCTACAGCTACAAGGGGTCAACGATCGCCGAAAGGCTGGAAATCTCGCCCCAGTTAGCACGGGACTTAGGTTTGCAGCAGATCGTTCCGGTTGAAGAGCGTAAACACCGCAAGGCGGTTGCTGAGCGCGCGCGGCGGGTGGCACAGGGGGCAGTCACACGCGACGAATATCTGGCCGAGAACAATGCCTCCCGGACTAAGCCCTGGTTGGCACTCGGTATTGGCAGGACCAAGTTCTATGAACTGAAAAAGGCGGGTGCCCTGGCGGAATTGACCATCGCGTAGGGCCGGACAGGTCCGTGTCCGCAACAGGGGTGTATTGAGCCTCCCTGGGGAACGCAGGGGAGGAAAAGAGCCCCTCCCGCCACCCATTTCAGTACCCGACGGCCCGAACCGGATCGTCAGCGGCCCACCGGACAAGCGCGCGCCAGCAGTGGATGGCACCGATTTGTCCGGTGGGCGAATGCTGGAAACAAGAAATACTTGCTGATCAAAAGTTGGCGTTGGGCCGACAATGCTCGGGCCGAAACTGTTGGACTACGCACTCCATTTCTATTCTTGGCGAAAATCTCTGGTCAGCATCTGGGACGCGGTCGACGCGACGTTGATGTTTGCACCTGCGATTTTCTGTGCGGCTTGGCGCCAGGCGCGATCAAACTGGTTCGGCGTCAACCACCAGATTCATGTTCGCGAGATCACTCGGACGATCTCCTCGCGGATCTCAAGAACGGTCTCGTTTGGTACGTCACTGTGCAGCGCAGCGCGCAGTTTGTTTTTGGCTTTCGATGCGTCGATCTGCCCAGTGAAGATATCAATGCCGCGAAATTC
>NZ_JAHXRW010000029.1 GCF_019429625.1 Celeribacter sp. PS-C1 | reverse complement strand
TCACTTTTCTTATAAAAAGCGCTTGCGGGTTCTGGGTGTTCGCCTTAGAACCCCCTTCACCGGCGGCGCAGACAGCGCAGCACGGGACGCCAGACGGACTGGCCGGGGTGCTCGAGAGGGTGACTTGGACGGGAAGCGAGGCAGAAAATTTGAGGCAGATCTGGGCGGGCGCGCCGTTAAGTTTAGGGCGCACTGGTCTGGTTTTTGTCTCTTGCTCTTTGAAATTGATAGATGAACGAAGAGATATGTGGGCGGTTTGGTCTTAACGACAAGAACGTCTGTATATCGCGCTCTTAGGGATTTCGGTCCTGATGATAGAGTGTCAGCTTCACTGTTTGGACGGCTTTTGTTTCTTTGGAAATGAAGCACAACAAACAGTTTTCCATTCAGCCCTAGCCGGTTGGATGGAGTGATGTGCAGAGGTTCGACGTCAAGGTTAGCATGGTAACATGCTTTCAACTTGAGAGTTTGATCCTGGCTCAGAACGAACGCTGGCGGCACGCCTAACACATGCAAGTCGAACGAGATCTTCGGATCTAGTGGCGGACGGGTTAGTAACGCGTGGGAACGTACCCTTCACTACGGAATAGTCCCGGGAAACTGGGTTTAATACCGTATACGCCCTTCGGGGGAAAGAATTTCGGTGAGGGATCGGCCCGCGTTAGATTAGTTAGTTGGTGGGGTAATGGCCTACCAAGACTACGATCTATAGCTGGTTTGAGAGGATGATCAGCAACACTGGGACTGAGACACGGCCCAGACTCCTACGGGAGGCAGCAGTGGGGAATCTTAGACAATGGGGGCAACCCTGATCTAGCGATGCCGCGTGAGTGATGAAGGCCTTAGGGTCGTAAAGCTCTTTCGCCTGTGATGATAATGACAGTAGCAGGTAAAGAAACCCCGGCTAACTCCGTGCCAGCAGCCGCGGTAATACGGAGGGGGTTAGCGTTGTTCGGAATTACTGGGCGTAAAGCGCACGTAGGCGGATTAGTCAGTCAGAGGTGAAATCCCAGGGCTCAACCCTGGAACTGCCTTTGATACTGCTAGTCTTGAGTTCGAGAGAGGTAAGTGGAATTCCGAGTGTAGAGGTGAAATTCGTAGATATTCGGAGGAACACCAGTGGCGAAGGCGGCTTACTGGCTCGATACTGACGCTGAGGTGCGAAAGTGTGGGGAGCAAACAGGATTAGATACCCTGGTAGTCCACACCGTAAACGATGAATGCCAGTCGTCGGCAAGTATACTTGTCGGTGACACACCTAACGGATTAAGCATTCCGCCTGGGGAGTACGGTCGCAAGATTAAAACTCAAAGGAATTGACGGGGGCCCGCACAAGCGGTGGAGCATGTGGTTTAATTCGAAGCAACGCGCAGAACCTTACCAACCCTTGACATCCTGATCGCGGATTAGAGAGATCTTTTCCTTCAGTTCGGCTGGATCAGTGACAGGTGCTGCATGGCTGTCGTCAGCTCGTGTCGTGAGATGTTCGGTTAAGTCCGGCAACGAGCGCAACCCACATCCTTAGTTACCAGCGGTTTGGCCGGGGACTCTAGGGAAACTGCCCGTGATAAGCGGGAGGAAGGTGTGGATGACGTCAAGTCCTCATGGCCCTTACGGGTTGGGCTACACACGTGCTACAATGGCATCTACAGTGAGTTAATCTCCAAAAGATGTCTCAGTTCGGATTGGGGTCTGCAACTCGGCCCCATGAAGTCGGAATCGCTAGTAATCGCGTAACAGCATGACGCGGTGAATACGTTCCCGGGCCTTGTACACACCGCCCGTCACACCATGGGAGTTGGGTCTACCCGACGGCCGTGCGCCAACCTTTTGGAGGCAGCGGACCACGGTAGGCTCAGCGACTGGGGTGAAGTCGTAACAAGGTAGCCGTAGGGGAACCTGCGGCTGGATCACCTCCTTTCTAAGGATGTTTCTAGCTAGATTGGCTTGCCAATCTCATGAAACACTTAGCAGCTACTTAGTAGCATAAGATCAACAATAGTTGGTCAAACTCGGCCAGGCCGTCCTCATATCTCTTCGGAATTCCAAGCAGCCTTCGCGGTTGCTTCTGGGGCCTTAGCTCAGCTGGGAGAGCATCTGCTTTGCAAGCAGAGGGTCATCGGTTCGATCCCGATAGGCTCCACCAGGTTATGATCGGCCACCGGTAGCGTTGCCGATCCGGATGGGTCGGTAGCTCAGGTGGTTAGAGCGCACGCCTGATAAGCGTGAGGTCGGAGGTTCAAGTCCTCCTCGACCCACCATCCTTTAAGATTACATCAGCAAGCACTGATCCAGTGTTTGCTCGTCTAATCTTAGACGCATTGACATCGTATAGAGAGATAAAATTGCAACATCGTTGGTTGCCCAAGTGTGGGTTAAACCTCCGTCGCTTCCGCAAGGAAGGCAATCTCAACCCCCTTTCCTCGGGGTTTTGACTGTATCGCGGCGTGAAAAGATGATGTTGCCCAAGTCAAGTAAACTAACCAAGTTGCGGTTCTACGGAATTGCAGCGCGTTTCCGATCCCATACAAGATCGGAAGCGGGAAAGTATGCTTTTGGTTCAGGAAGCACAGCCTACATCTTACCAGCTTGTAGGCTCGCAAGACGCAAGTTTTGCTCTTTCTGGATCAAATCAAGCGCGAGAAGGGCGTTTGGTGGATGCCTTGGCAGTAAGAGGCGATGAAGGACGTGATACTCTGCGATAAGTCA
This sequence comes from Celeribacter sp. PS-C1, assembly GCF_019429625.1. Classification (GTDB taxonomy): domain Bacteria; phylum Pseudomonadota; class Alphaproteobacteria; order Rhodobacterales; family Rhodobacteraceae; genus Celeribacter. The sequence goes on along the minus strand of NZ_JAHXRW010000029.1, from coordinate 3,165 downwards.
TGGGGAGCTGAGAATAGGCTTTGATCCATGAATTTCCGAATGGGGGAACCCACCTGACAGTTTGATATTGTTACCTCGGTAATCAATATCTTGCTGAAACAGGTACTTTTAACCTGAATACATAGGGTTTTAAGAGCAAACCCGGGGAACTGAAACATCTAAGTACCCGGAGGAAAGGACATCAATAGAGACTTCCCTAGTAGCGGCGAGCGAACGGGAACCAGCCGAGCATGAGAAGTGACTAGAACAGATTGGAAAGTCTGGCCATAGCGGGTGACAGCCCCGTATAGGAAGCTTTGATTGACGTATTAAGTAGGGCGGAACACGTGAAATTCTGTCTGAAGATCGGGGGACCACCCCCGAAGGCTAAGTACTCCTTACTGACCGATAGCGAACCAGTACCGTGAGGGAAAGGTGAAAAGCACCCCGACGAGGGGAGTGAAACAGTTTCTGAAACCGGACGCCTACAAGCAGTCGGAGGATCCTCGAGATCTGACGGCGTACCTTTTGTATAATGGGTCATCGACTTGGTCTTACGAGCAAGCTTAAGCCGTTAGGTGTAGGCGTAGCGAAAGCGAGTCTTAATAGGGCGCATGAGTTCGTGGGATCAGACCCGAAACCGAGTGATCTAGGCATGACCAGGATGAAGGTAAGGTAACACTTACTGGAGGTCCGAACCCACACCTGTTGAAAAAGGTCGGGATGAGTTGTGCCTAGGGGTGAAAGGCCAATCAAACTCGGAGATAGCTGGTTCTCTGCGAAATCTATTTAGGTAGAGCGTCATCCGAATACCCCGGGGGGTAGAGCACTGGATGGGTAATGGGGCCCCACAGGCTTACTGATCCTAACCAAACTCCGAATACCCGGGAGTACTAGATGGCAGACACACTGCGGGTGCTAACGCCCGTAGTGGAGAGGGAAACAACCCTGACCTCCGGCTAAGGCCCCTAATTCATGGCTAAGTGGGAAAGCAGGTGGGACGACCAAAACAACCAGGAGGTTGGCTTAGAAGCAGCCATCCTTTAAAGATAGCGTAACAGCTCACTGGTCTAGATAAGTTGTCCTGCGGCGAAGATGTAACGGGGCTCAAGCCATGAGCCGAAGCCGAGGATGCCGTAAGGCATGGTAGCAGAGCGTGGTGTGATATAGCTCCATGTGTCCTTAATTCCTTCGGGAATATTGGACACAAGGAGCTTTCTGTGAAGCGGGCGTGTGAACGATCCCGTGGAGAGATCACCAGTGAGAATGATGACATGAGTAGCGACAAACAGGGTGAGAGACCCTGTCGCCGAAAGTCCAAGGGTTCCTGCTTAAAGCTAATCTGAGCAGGGTAAGCCGACCCCTAAGGCGAGGCCGAAAGGCGTAGTCGATGGGAACCAGGTTAATATTCCTGGGCCAGAGAGAAGTGACGGATCGCAAAGGTCGTTCATCCTTATCGGATTGAATGGGCGGCTCAGCGGTCCCTGGAAATAGCCTCTCATTAGATCGTACCCTAAACCGACACAGGTGGACTGGTAGAGAATACCAAGGCGCTTGAGAGAACTATGTTGAAGGAACTCGGCAAAATACCTCCGTAAGTTCGCGAGAAGGAGGCCCAGTTTCTACGCAAGTATTGGCTGGGGGCACAAACCAGGGGGTGGCGACTGTTTACTAAAAACACAGGGCTCTGCGAAGTCGTAAGACGACGTATAGGGTCTGACGCCTGCCCGGTGCCTGAAGGTTAAAAGGAGAGGTGCAAGCCTTGAATTGAAGCCCAGGTAAACGGCGGCCGTAACTATAACGGTCCTAAGGTAGCGAAATTCCTTGTCGGGTAAGTTCCGACCTGCACGAATGGCGTAACGACTTCCCCGCTGTCTCCAACATAGACTCAGCGAAATTGAATTGCCTGTCAAGATGCAGGCTTCCCGCGGTTAGACGGAAAGACCCCGTGCACCTTTACTACAGCTTCACACTGGCATCAGGCACAACATGTGCAGGATAGGTGGTAGGCTTTGAAGCAGGGACGCTAGTCCCTGTGGAGCCTTCCTTGAGATACCACCCTTGTTCTGCTTGATGTCTAACCGCGGACCGTTATCCGGTTCCGGGACCCTGTGTGGCGGGTAGTTTGACTGGGGCGGTCGCCTCCCAAAGAGTAACGGAGGCGCGCGAAGGTTGGCTCAGAGCGGTCGGAAATCGCTCGTTGAGTGCAATGGCAGAAGCCAGCCTGACTGCAAGACTGACAAGTCGAGCAGAGTCGAAAGACGGCCATAGTGATCCGGTGGTCCCGAGTGGAAGGGCCATCGCTCAACGGATAAAAGGTACGCCGGGGATAACAGGCTGATACTGCCCAAGAGTCCATATCGACGGCAGTGTTTGGCACCTCGATGTCGGCTCATCTCATCCTGGGGCTGGAGCAGGTCCCAAGGGTACGGCTGTTCGCCGTTTAAAGAGGTACGTGAGCTGGGTTTAGAACGTCGTGAGACAGTTCGGTCCCTATCTGCCGTGGGTGTAGGATACTTGAGAGGAGTTGCCCCTAGTACGAGAGGACCGGGGTGAACGATCCACTGGTGGACCAGTTGTTATGCCAATAGCAGTGCTGGGTAGCTATGATCGGAAAGGATAACCGCTGAAGGCATCTAAGCGGGAAGCCCCCCTCAAAACAAGGTATCCCTGAGGGCCGAGGTAGACCACCTCGTCGATAGGCTGGAGATGTAAGTGCAGTAATGCATTCAGTTGACCAGTACTAATTGCCCGATAGGCTTGATTTGATCCAGTAAAAGCAAAACTTTTACCAAATCAAAAGCATACACAAACACTTACTTGACTTGGCTCTTTATTCGGTTTGGTGGTCACAGCACCAGTGAAACACCCGATCCCATCCCGAACTCGGCCGTTAAGCACGGTTGCGCCAATGGTACTGCGTCTTAAGACGTGGGAGAGTAGGTCACCGCCAAACCTAATAAAGAGCCAATTATCTCTCTAAACGATAACAATATCCCCCACACGAAAATACTTCGCCCGTGGGGCAATTGGCCTCAAATCGCGTTCCGCGCCATAGGTCAAACACGTGCTAAAGTCCCCGATCGGCGGTAGCACAACATAGTGTCGCGGGATGGAGCAGCCCGGTAGCTCGTCAGGCTCATAACCTGAAGGTCGTAGGTTCAAATCCTACTCCCGCAACCAAAA
>NZ_JAHXRW010000028.1:3918-5948 GCF_019429625.1 Celeribacter sp. PS-C1 | reverse complement strand
ACTTCTGGGGCCGGAACGAACCGCCATTTGCGCAGCGGACCGGCCATGACGTTGAGGTAGTACATCTCGAACCCGTAAGGCGCGCCGCAGGGGTGGTGACCGCGCGGGACGCAGACGACGTCGCCGTCGTGGACCGCCATCGTCTCGTTCAGTTGCAGATTATCGGTATAGACCCGCTGGATGCCAAAGCCGTTGGATGGGTTGAGGCGGTGATAATAGGTCTCTTCGAGATAGGTCACGCGCGGGAAGTCGTCTTCATCATGTCGATGGCTCGGAAAGGACGACCAGTGTCCAGCGGGGGTGAAAACTTCTGTGACAAGCAAACTGTCACAGTAATCTTCGTTCTCCATGGCGATATTGTTGATATAGCGCGTATTCACGCCCTCCCCGCGCTGGGTGAGTTCAATCCCGTCCGGCCCGATTTTACGCGCCTCATGGCCGGATTTGCCCGGCGCTTTGCAGACTGCAATGGTGGCGTCCGTCGTGGTCTCGAGCGACCAGTCACTGTCATTCGGCACATAGAGGCAATGGGGCGGCGTTTTCTCGAACACGTTCATCCGCTCGCCCAGTTCTCCCCAATCCTTACCCGCGGCAATGATCTTGGCCTTGCCCTCGACCATCACGAGAATGACCTCGTTGTCGCCGGTTGCCTCAGACCACGTTTCCCCCGCGCGAAGCTTGATCAGGTCGAACCCGACATAGCGCCAACCCGCGCTTTCGGGCGTGATCTGATGCACTTTGCCGTGCGTGCCAAAGGGCTGTTTCAAAAGGTCGGGCATGTCAGTCTCCTTGATTGGATGTGTGACTGGATGTGTCGTTCTCTGTAGGCTCGGCGTCCGTGTGTCGCCGAGGAGCGATCCAGAAGCGGTAGGCCGTGTAAGCGCTCAAACCAAAGAACAGCAGAGCGAAGGCGTCGCTGCCCTTGAAGGTTTCCAACACGCCCCAGCCGAAACATATCGCCACGATCGTGATCCGGGTCGCGAGGGGGCGGAAAAAGGGGTGGTCGACATCAAACATGGAGCTCAGAGGAGGCCGGTCTCAGCCGCCAGACGTTTGAGCGTCGCGAGGCCAAGGGTTTGATACATTAGAGGATTGCGATCGTCGGGGTCTTGCTCTGCCTCGATCACGATCCACCCGTCGTAGCCGTTGTCTGCGAGGATTTTCAGAAGGGGTTTGAAATCCACCGCGCCCTCCTGATCGCCCGGCACGGTAAAGACCCCGCCGCGCACACCGTCCATGAATGACCAGCCTTCGGTCTCGACCTTTTCGCGGATCGCGGGGCGGACGTTCTTGGCATGGAAATGACGCACGCGGGAGACGTATTTGCGCAGGATATTTTCGGGATCGGCGCCGCCGAAATAGCAATGCCCCGCATCGAACAACAGCTTGGTCGCACCACCGGCCGCCTCAGTTGCGGCCATGAAGCGGTCGATGTCCTCGGCGGATTGCACGACCGTGCCCATGTGGTGGTGATAGACCAGATCAATGCCCTGATCGGCGCAGTAGCGGGCGATCTCTTCGACCTTATTGGCGAAATCGACCATCTCCTCATCCGACAGGATCACGCGCCCTGACAACGGCGTATCGAGACCCTGAACAGAGTTCGAGGTCTCACAGGTGATCGCCACTTTGCAGCCATTGTGCTTGAGCTTGTCGAGATGAGGTTGGATCGCCTTTTTCTCGTCTTCGACGGAGTGCGCCAAAAGGTTCAGAGAGTGCCAGCCGGAGATGAATTTCAGACCATAGCCCGCCAAAAGCGCGCGCAGAGCCTCAGGGTCGTCTTGCGGCCAGCGGTGGCCGTTCTCGATCCCGTCAAATCCGATCTCGCGACCCGCTTCTCTGAGAATGCGCTCGGTCGGAATGTCTTTTCCGAGGCTCTGGTCGTCATCATTGGCCCAGGCGATCGGGTTTGTGCCGAATTGGATCATGGGTGTGGTCTCCGAAAAGCGCGTCAATTGACGAGGCGCTGGCGTTGTTTGTTGTTGAGATAAGCGGCATAGACGTTTTGCAGGGTTTCGACCGGGCTAACC
>NZ_JAHXRW010000028.1:0-3908 GCF_019429625.1 Celeribacter sp. PS-C1 | reverse complement strand
AGGTCGAACCCGACATAGCGCCAACCCGCGCTTTCGGGCGTGATCTGATGCACTTTGCCGTGCGTGCCAAAGGGCTGTTTCAAAAGGTCGGGCATGGTGGTTCCTTTCCTCAGTTTGCGAGCCGGGCTTTCGCCACTTGCTTGATGTAGTTCGCGTAATAGTCGCGTTGTCTTTGGCGCTCGGAGACTTCTGGGACGGCGACGTCCCAGAAGAAGCCGTGCTCGCCTGCTGTGGTCTCGAGACCGGTGCCCGGGAAGTCCTTGGCGATTGTGTCGATCACGATGACCGTCGGGACGGTGCGGTCGCGGGCGGCGGCGATCTCTGCTTCGAGCTGATCGGTGTCTTTTGCCTTCACCGCAAAGGCCCCCATGGAGGCTGCGTGGGCGACGTAGTCGATCTGCGGCTGGTCTTCGATGTTGCAGTCCACATACATGTTGTTGAACGGTTCCCCGCCACAGCCGAGCGTTTGCAGACGGTTGATGCAGCCGTAGCCACGGTTGTCGGTGAGGACGACCGTGAACGGAATGCGGCGCATGACGGCGGAGGCGATCTCCGCGTTGGCCATCATGTAGGAGCCGTCGCCGACAAAACAGATCACCTCGCGATCAGGAGCGGCGAGTTTGAGACCCATCGCACCCGCGACCTCGTAGCCCATGCAAGAATAACCGTATTCCATGTGATAGCCTCCCTGAGACGGTTTCCACAGGAGCTTGAGCGCACCGGGCATGGTGCCCGCGGCGCACATCGCGATGGCGGTCTCGGTCGTGGCGCGTTGCACCGCACCGATCACCTGACCGTCGGTCGGAAGTGCGGCCTGATCCTCCGGACGGGCGCAATAGACATCGACGGCACGGAGCCAGTCTTCGCGCGCCGCTGCATCGGGGGCCTCAGCCGAATAGTCACCCAGCGCCTCGGTGAGCGCCTCAAGCGTCACTTTTGCATCCCCCACGAGGCTCTCGGCCCCGTGTTTGGCGGCGTCATAGCCATGGATGTTGATCGAGACGAGCTGTGCGTCATGCCGGAACATCGTGCGCGATCCGGTGGTGAAGTCCTGGAACCGTGTGCCCACACCGATCACCAGATCCGCGTTTGCAGAGGCCGTGTTGGCGGCGGCGGATCCGTCCACACCGGAGGCGCCGAAGTTCATCGGATGGCTCTGCGACAGGCCGGATTTACCCGCCTGCGTTTCCGCCACGGGAATGTTGTGACGGGTCGCAAACGCGCCAAGCGTCTCTTCGGCTTGGCTATAGATCGTTCCACCACCGGAAATGATCACCGGACGCTTCGCCGCTTTGATCAACTCGGCCACACGGGCAAGCTCATCCACATCGGGCTGCGGGCGGCGGATGTGCCAGACTTTCGGCTCGAAGAACTCGACGGGATAGTCATAGGCCTCGGCTTGAACGTCCTGACAGAAGGCGAGCGTCGCCGGACCACAGTTCGCGGGGTCCGTCATGGTGCGCAGGGCGCGCGGCAAGGCGGAGAGGATGTGCTCCGGTCGCGTGATCCGGTCAAAGTAGCGCGAGACGGGTTTGAAGCAGTCATTGGCCGACACGGTGCCGTCGTCAAAATCCTCAACCTGTTGCAACACCGGATCGGGGCGGCGATTGGCAAATACATCACCGGCCACAATCAGAAGTGGCAGACGGTTCACATGGGCGAGCGCGGCTGCAGTCACGACGTTCGTAGAGCCCGGCCCGATGGACGAGGTGACAGCCATCGCGCGAGTGCGCTTTTTGCCCTTCGCATAGGCAATCGCGGCATGCGCCATGGTTTGTTCGTTCTGTCCGCGCCATGTCGGGAACACGTCTTTGTAGGCATGAAGTGCCTCACCGATCCCTGCCACGTTGCCGTGGCCAAAGATCGCCCACATCCCGTCGATATACCTGTCCCCTTCAGGCGTGAGTTGCACCGAGAGCCATTTGATCATCGCCTGCGCGGCGGTCAGTCGAATTGTCTCAACCATCGTCTTATTCTCCGTTCAAACGCGCGCTCTCGCGGGCGTCGTCCCAAATCTTGCACAGGCGGGTAAAGCGTTCAGACATCTGGTCCACCGCATCCGCATCATTCATGTCGCCCGTCATCCAGGCCCGCGCTGCATCGCCAAAGATCGTCCGCCCCACGGCGAACCCTTTGACGAGCGGGAAGCTTGCTGCGACCTCGAACGATGCCGCAAGCTCTGCCTCCGGCGCATCCAGCCCCAGCACGACAATGCCGCGCGTGTGCGGGTCATATTCTTCGATGGCAGCCACGGCGCTGGCCCAAGCTTCCGTGGTTGCCATCGGTTCCAGCTTCCACCAGTCGGGGTAGACCCCTGCCTCGTAGAATTGCCGGATCAAGGTTGCCGTCGTGTGCGTGTCCACGGGACCGACCTTGGAAGGAATAACTTCGAGCAGGAACTCGAGATTGTTGTTGCGCGCGGCGGTGAAGAGAGTCTTCACACGTGCTTCCTGCAGGGCGCGGGTTTCTGCGTCATCGTCCGGGTGGCAGAAGACCAGCAGTTTGACGACGTTCTCACGCGCCCATTCCTTGAACTGGCCGAAGTCGACACCCAGCTCAGGCTCGAATTCAATCGGACGCGAGCCCGGCAGTTCGGTCGGACGCCCGATCCAGAGCCCGGAGCCGCTTGCTGCATGAAGCGCCGCGCGGCCGATGCGGTTGTCGGTCAGGATGCCGTAGCCGTCTTCCTCACCTTTGACCTTCAGCGCCGCTTCGAGGCACAGCTCCTTGAAGGCGCCGCCTTTTTCGAGCGTGTAGCCCGCCATCTCCTCGAGTTGCATCCGGTGGTCGAAGGCAAAGGTGCGCAGGCTCGACCAGTCGCCCGCATTGCGGGTGTGGCGCGTCGTGGACCAGTGGATTTGCTCCAGCGCCGGATCGTTGCGCAGATCCTTTTGCACCACGCCGCGGTTCAGGAAGAACTCAAGCTCGGCAAGCGACGGATAGGCCGGCGTGCAGCCATGGCGCGACACCGCAAAGGCGCCACAGGCGTTCGCGTATTTGAGCGCGGTCGGCCAGTCGATCTTGTCGACGTCGGGGCAATCCATCCAGCCTTTGAGAAGGCCGGAGAAGAACCCGTCACCGGCACCCAAGACATTGAACACTTCGATCGGGAAGCCTTCTCCCGTCTGGCCGTCATCGAGGCTATCGGGAATGTCGCCTTCGAACGCCACAGCGCCAAGCGCCCCGCGTTTGCACACGAGCGTCGCTTTGGAGTTCTCGCGCACGTTGCGCAGGGCTGCGACCGTGTCGGTGGAGCCGCCCGCGATGTGGAACTCTTCTTCCGTACCGACGATCAGGTCGAAATAGTGCAGCGTGGACAGAAGTTTGGCCGTCACGGCCTCGCTTTCGACAAAGCGGCTCTCGCCGTCTCCATGCCCCGCCACGCCCCAGAGGTTCGGGCGGTAGTCGATATCCAGAGCCGTGCGCGCCCCATACTGGCGGGCGTATTCGAGCGCCTTCATGGTCGCGGCTTCGGTCTTCGGGTTCGAGAGATGCGTGCCGGTTGCAACAACCGCGCGGGAGCGCTTGATGAACTCGGGATCAATGTCGTCCTCGCAGAGCGCCATATCCGCGCAGTTCTCGCGGTAGAAGATCAGCGGGAATTGGTCCTCGTCGCGGATGCCCAAGAGCACCAGTGCCGTCAGACGTTCCGGATCGGTCGCCACACCCTCAACATTCACACCCTCGCGCACGAGTTGCTCACGAATGAAGCGCCCCATGTGTTCATCCCCCACGCGGGTGATCAGCGCGGTCTTGAGACCCAGACGCGACGTCCCGCAGGCAATATTGGTCGGGCTGCCACCGATATACTTCTCGAAGGACCCCATGTCCTCCAAACGCCCCCCAATCTGTGCGCCATAAAGATCAACGCCCGCGCGTCCAATGGTGATTACGTCAAGGTCTTTCAT
>NZ_JAHXRW010000027.1 GCF_019429625.1 Celeribacter sp. PS-C1 | reverse complement strand
GGGGCAACTCAACGACGTCAGACGCGTCAACAACTACGCGCTCTCTCTTAGGAGCAACCAAATTCTGTCGTGAATGCAGCAACTGCAGATCGCTTGGTATTTGCTCACCTTTGATTTCCAAGTTATCACAATGCCGACAAGAAATTTAGCTACTCAATTCGATTGTGGCGATAATAACTGGGATTTCCAACCGTGAACGCTGTTGAGATCGAACAAGCCATTAGTGATCTGGTCGACCAGCCCTATGAGTCGGCGGAGTTCCCCTTTGCCTTCCTCGAGTGCTTCGACAACTCCGCCTCAAGCTCCAAAAAGCTCCGGGGCGGCTCGTCGAACAAATCTGACATCGACGGGGTGCTGAAAGTCGCCACCAACGCGATCCACATCAAGACCTGCGAGCCGGGCATGTTGGCAGAGACGCTCACAGCGCTGAAAGACAGCAAAGCCACCCAGACCAAACGCAACAAAGTTCGCTTTGTCCTCGCCACCGACGGGCAGCAGATCGAAGCCGAGGATCTACACACCGGCGACGTCATCGCCTGCGATTACACCGACCTGCCCAACCATTTCGTCTTCTTCTGGCCGATCGCCGGGTTGTCCAAGACCAAACAGCTCAGCGAGTCCGAGTTCGACGTCCGCGCCACCCTACGCCTCAACAAGCTCTACGTTACTTTGCGTTCCGACAACCCCGACTGGGGCACCCGCAGCCATGACATGAACCACTTCATGGCTCGCCTGATCTTCTGCTTCTTCGCTGAGGACACTGATATTCTGGTGGGCAAGAACTTGTTCACCGAAACGGTCAACACCTTTGCCGCCCGCGATGGATCTAACACACACGAGGTGATTGGCGAAATTTTCCGGGCCATGAACGTGCCGATCAAGGACCGGGCCGGCGCGGGCCTCCCCAACTGGGCCAACCAATTCCCTTACGTAAACGGCGGGCTGTTCTCCGGCTCCACCGAGGTGCCAAATTTCTCGCTCATCGCGCACCGCTACCTCATCCAGATTGGCGGTTTGCCGTGGGACCAAATCAACCCCGACATCTTTGGCTCGATGATTCAGGCGGTCGCGGACGAGGAGGAGCGCTCCAAACTAGGGATGCACTACACCTCCGTGCCAAACATCCTCAAGGTACTGAACCCGCTCTTCCTCGATGACCTGCGCGACCACCTTGAGCGGGCCGGTGACAGCCCCGTGAAGCTTTTGAATCTGCGCAAACGCATGTCCAATATCCGCGTCTTTGACCCTGCCTGCGGGTCTGGGAACTTTCTGGTCATCGCCTACAAGAAGATGCGCGAGATTGAGCATCTGATCAATGTGAAGCGAGGCGAGGCTGACCGCGCATCGGACATCAGCATCCAAAACTTTCGCGGGATCGAACTAAGGGATTTCTCGGCTGAGATCGCGCGTCTGGCCCTGATCATCGCGGAGTATCAGTGCGACGTGACCTATCGCGGCTCTCAAATGGCAAGGGACACCTTCCTTCCGCTGGATGCGCGGAACTGGATCACCTGCGGCAATGCCCTTCGGCTTGACTGGCTGGACGTCTGCCCGCCCACCGGTAAGACCGTGAAGCTGACCGCCGAGGACCTCTTTGACACGCCGTTGGATCAGACCGAGATCGACTTCGAGAATGAAGGCGGCGAGACCTATATCTGTGGCAATCCGCCGTTCAAGGGTTCGCGCAAGCAAGAAGCGAAGGAAAAAGAGGACTTAAAGCACGTTTTTGAGAGTGAAACCAATAAGTGGAAAAACGTCGACTTTGTCGGTGCATGGTTAATGAAAGCAGCGCAATACAATGACTTCTGTGATGCGCCATTCGCGTTTGTGTCGACAAACAGTCTATGCCAAGGACAGCAAGTTCCGATCACTTGGGCACTGCTACTCAAACGTGGTTTTCAAATCCGGTTTGCGCACCGGTCGTTCACATGGTCGAATCTTGCCCAAAACAAGGCTGGAGTCACTGTAGTTATTGCCGGGGTCGATCGAAAAGTTGGCGGTGCCAAGTGGCTTTATGATGGCTCTGAGCGTAGACAAGTTGAACATATTAACCCATATCTCACGCACCACAGAATTGATTTTGTCCCAGACAAACGGCGTCCCATGTTTACGAAGATTGGCATGGAGTATGGTGTTTATTACTCGAAGTCTGCTGGACTGATTCTCGACTCGAGTAAAAAAGATGATCTCCTAAAAAGTGGCTTTCCCGACAATCTCATAAGGCGTTTCATAGGTTCTACGGAGTTCATCAATGGCAAAGAGCGTTACTGCCTTTGGATCGATGAAGACGAACTCGAAACAGCAAACCAGTATCCTAGCATCGCCGAGCGACTATCAGAAGTGAAGCGAGATCGACTGGCGACAACTGACAAGGCCGTAAATAAACTAGCCCATAAACCCTATCAGTTTAGAGAACGTAAGGGGGATGAGGCGCAAAAGATTTTTGTGCCCATCGTATCTTCTGAAAACCGAGAGTATTTCCCTGTTGGTCTCGCGGATGAAACAACGATTGCAACCAATAAGGCATTCTACATGCCCAATGCACCGCTTTGGTGCGCGGCCATTATAACTTCGAAGCTTCACCTAGCTTGGATCGATACGATCTGTGGGCGTCTGCGACAGGACTATTCCTACTCCAACACCCTCGGCTGGAACACCTTCCCCGTCCCAAAGCTAACCGAAAAGAATAAGGCAGATCTGACCACCTGCGCCGAGGATATCCTTCTGGCCCGCGAGGCGCATTTCCCCGCCACCATCGCTGACCTCTATGCCAGCGACAAAGAGGGCAATAGTCTGATGCCAGAAAACCTGAGGCAAGCCCATGACCGCAACGACGAGGTCCTTGAGCGCATCTACATCGGCAGATGCTTCCGCAACGACACCGAACGGCTGGAAAAACTGTTCGAGATGTACACGAAGATGACAACGAAGGTGCCAGTCGAATGAAAGTCACCTATGATCTTGTCCTCGACGATGGCAGCGGCGTTTTGCCCTTCGAATGGGATGCCAACAAGGACTTAGAAAACCGTAAGAAACACGGTATATCCTTTGAAGAAGCCGCAGAGATTTTCCAGAACGATGTTCTGACCGGCGAAGATCATAGTTCGTATGGCGAACGTCGTGAAATCAGTTTCGGACGACTTGGTTCTGACAGTGATGCTCCTTTGATCCTATGTGTCGTGCACACGGATCGGGATGGAGCCTACCGTTTGATCAGCGCCCGCAAAGCAACCTCGCACGAGCGGAGGGACTTCGATGACTATTTCGAAAAAACGTATCACTGAGATCGCCGCCATCCGCGACGAGGATATCGACCTGACGGACATTCCGGAACAGGACGAAGGGTTCTTTGCCAAGGCGAAGAAGAAGCGGCTCGCTCCGAAACCGCGTGGAAAGGGCTTTAGTGAAGCGCAGGGGCACTATCACATTCCCGCCGTATCGATGAACTACGCCCGGACTGGGGCTTCTACCACGTCCAACGAGCTTGGGATGCGGGCCATGCAGGAGCGGGCATATGAACGGCGGGGGGAGCAGTATCTGCTGATCAAGTCACCTCCTGCGTCGGGCAAATCCCGTGCCTTGATGTTCATCGCCTTGGATAAGCTGAAGAACCAAAACTGCAAGCAGGCCATCGTTGTCGTGCCCGAAAAGTCCATCGGGTCGAGCTTTAATGATGAGCCTCTATCGAAATACGGGTTCTGGGCGGATTGGACGGTCGCGCCCCAGTGGAACCTGTGCAATGCTCCCGGTGGCGATGATGGTAAGGTCGGCGCTGTCGGCAAGTTCCTTGAAAGCAACGATAAGGTCCTCGTCTGCACTCATGCCACCTTCCGTTTTGCCGTAGACAGGTTCGGGGTCGAGGTCTTTGATGACCGTCTGATCGCCGTGGATGAATTTCACCACGTCAGCGCGAATCCGGACAACAAGCTGGGCGCACACCTTGGCCAGTTGATTGAGCGAGGCAAAGTACACGTCGTTGCCATGACCGGCAGCTATTTTCGGGGCGACGCGGAGGCGGTTCTTGCCCCGGAGGATGAGGCCAAGTTTGATACCGTCACTTACACCTATTATGAGCAGCTCAACGGCTACGAGTACCTCAAAACGCTCGACATCGGTTATTTCTTCTACACGGGATCCTATGCCGACGATATTTTGGCCGTGCTGAACCCGACAGAGAAAACAATCCTCCACATCCCGAACGTCAACGCCCGCGAAAGCACAGGCGACAAACACAAAGAGGTCGATCACATCATCGACGCCCTCGGGGAGTGGCAGGAGACGGATGCCGAAACCGGGTTCCATTTGGTGAAGACCCCCAGTGGACAGATCATCAAGATCGCCGATCTGGTTGAAGACGACCCGACCAAGCGGGATCGTGTCTCACGGGCGCTAAAGGACCCGGCTGAAAAGAACAACCGTGATCATGTGGATCTGATCATTGCCCTTGGCATGGCCAAGGAAGGGTTCGACTGGATTTGGTGTGAACATGCTCTGACGGTTGGCTACCGTGCGAGCCTCACTGAGATCGTCCAGATCATCGGGCGAGCCACCCGCGATGCGAAGGGCAAGACCCGTGCGCGTTTCACCAATCTGATCGCAGAGCCGGATGCTTCCGAAGGGGCTGTGACCGAGGCGATCAACGATACGCTCAAGGCCATCGCCGCAAGCCTGCTGATGGAGCAGGTTCTTGCCCCCCGCTTCAACTTTACGCCTAAGACACCGACATCGACCAGCCAGCCGGGGTTCGACTATGGCGAGGGGGGCTATGACCCGGAGCGGACGAATGTCGGTTTCAGCGAGTCAAGCGGTCAGTTCCAGATCGAGATCAAAGGGCTTGTGGAGCCGAAGTCCAAGGAAGCGGAACGGATTTGTCAGGAAGACCTGAACGAAGTCATAACGGCTTTTGTGCAAGACAAACCCACCTTGGAACGCGGGTTGTTTGACGGTCAGGAAGCAGGCGGTGAGCTTGTGCCAGAAGAGCTTACCATTGTTCGGATGGGCAAGATCATCAAGGATCGCTATCCGGAACTCGAAGAGAATGATATCGAGGCCGTGCGCCAACGGGCCGTAGCAGCAATGAACCTCACACAACAAGCTAAGAAGACGCTCCTCGACGATGAGGAGAAAGAGCCCTCTTCCAACACCGCGTTGATCGATGGGGTCCGCAAGTTCGTAAACGTCCGCGACCTCGACATCGACTTGATTGACTCGATTAACCCCTTTGGAGAGGCATACAACATCCTCTCTAAATCGATGAACCAAGAGAGCCTTCGCCAGGTACAAGCAGTGATCTCAGCCAAACGGAGCCCCATTACACCGGAGGATGCCATCATGTGGGCGAAGCGGGCGAGACGGTTCAAGAAAGAGAACGGGCGGGCACCGTCGATGACCGCTGCCGACCCATACGAAAAACTTATGGCCGAAGGGGCAACTGCCTTCATGCGTTTCCATAAGGAGGGCCGCTATGAGTGATGACCTTGATGACTTGGCCGCCGACCTTGCCGAGTTTGATGCACTTGAAAAGCCTGTTAAACGGTCAGCTATTGAGGAACGCGTGATCGCAGGCTTCGAAGAGATCCAGCGCTTCTTTGAGCGCGAAGGTCATGCTCCTCTGCGTGGCGAGGACAAGGACATCTTTGAACGTCTTTATGCTGTGCGGCTTGAAAGGCTTGCGTCTAATCCCGAATACAGATTTCTGCTTGAACCGCTCGACACCAATGGGCTCCTCTCGATGTCCGCCGAGCCTCCCAATGATGAGGCCGAGATTGACCTAGATGATCTAGCCGCTGATCTCGCTGACATCGAAGGCGATGGAGGTGACATCACGACCTTAAGGCACGTGCGCCCCGCTGCCGAGAAGAAGGCCGCAGAAGAAATCGCAAATCGTAAAACCTGTGATGACTTCGACCGTTTTAGGCCACTGTTCGAAAAAGTTCAGGGCGATCTCGATGTTGGCTTACGAATGGCAAGACCGTTCGAGAGAAAGTCGGAAATCGAGCCTGGTCGTTTTTTCATTCTCAAGGGCCAAAAGGCCTATGTGGCCGACAAGGAGGAAGAATTCCTCAATGACCAAGGCACCAAAGATGCTCGGCTGCGGGTCATTTTTGACAATGGCACTGAAAGCAATCTGCTGATGCGTTCATTGCAGCGAGCGCTGACAGATGATGATGCTGGTCGTAGGATTACAGACCCGACCGCGGGACCGTTGTTTTCAGACGCAGCCGCTGATGGCGATCAGGCAAGTGGAATTATCTATGTGCTGCGTTCCAAGTCTGACCTACCTATCGTCGCAGAAAACCGTGAACTGCTGCACAAAATCGGCGTGACAGGTGGCAGCGTTGAAAAGCGCATCGCCAGTGCCAAGCTGGACCCAACCTTCCTCATGGCCGATGTTGAGATCGTCACAACATACGAGCTATACAACATCAGCAGGATCAGGCTCGAGAACCTGCTGCATCGTGTCTTTGAGCGGGCTAGGCTGGATATCCAAATTAAAGACCGATTCGGCCATCTAGTTACGCCACGGGAATGGTTCTTAGTGCCCTTGTTTGCCATTGACGAGGCCGTTGAGAGGATCAGAGATGGATCTATAAGGGGTGTTTCGTATGACCCAGAACAGGCCTGTTTGAGCTCTGGTTAAGTTCGGGAAACCTTGAGAATATCCGACCAGCGACCGGCCTTTCCGAAGCGATCTGCAGTTGCTGCATTCACGACAGAATTTGGTTGCTCCTAAGAGAGAGCGCGTAGTTGTTGACGCGTCTGACGTCGTTGAGTTGCCCC
>NZ_JAHXRW010000026.1 GCF_019429625.1 Celeribacter sp. PS-C1 | reverse complement strand
TACGCCCAAACCGCGTAGCCAATGACCGAGCGTGGGAAACGGAAACCTTTAAGGCGCGAAAGATCAGACAGATTCAACATGGCATCGCGCTACAACGACAAGTCGATGGCAACAACCTGACAATGCCCTTTCCACTGGTTCCATTTCAGGCCGCTTGCCACCTTGTCGGAAAGCACTGCCGCGGTCGCGGAACCCAAGCAATCTGAAAGCCCGGACGAATGGCATAGTTCCGTGAAGAAATCTGCGGTCCGGTAGGACATGAAAATAACGCAATTGATACTCCGCCTGCTTATCAAGTCCCGAGTTGCCTCAGACAGGGTCTGCGCGGGCTCGGCTTTGTAGACGACGACACGTCGAGCCTTGTAGCCCCGACAGACCAGATCTTGTGCGATGTCTGCGGTAATGTTCTGTCCACTCAGGTAGGTGATCGTCCCATCCGTTGGCCTGACTTCTTTCAGGATGAGATCGAGAAGGCTTTTTGCGTCACCGTCCGCTTGAAAGATCCGCGAGAATCCCGCCTGGCGTAGCGGCGCCGCCGTTCCCGCCCCAACGGCATAGATCGGTGTGGTCGTCTTCAGAAAGCCAGCGTTGACGATATACAAAGATGCAAAGGTGGACGTAACAACGAAAATGTCGGCTCCGCGGAACGCGTCTGTGTTCGGGCCTGCCGAAGACACGTTCAAGATCGGTTCAACTGAAACCTTGCATCCTCTTTGTTCCAGACAAGGCCGCATGAGTTCGGCTTGGAAGGATGGTCGCGTGAGCAGAACATGCATGCAGAGTGCGCCTTTCTTTCGGATATTTTCGCTCCACGGGCACTTGGTAGCACCAGCCCTCTGGTGCCCGGTGCTCCTGTGTTCTGATCATGCCAGCAATCGCGAAGAACGCCAATGAACGAGGTGTCACAGGCCCGCCGATAGTGCGACGTCGAAATCGATCTGATTGACACAACCAATTTGACTGCCTAACTCTAGAGGTATGTTGGAACATGCAGATCATTATCGTTTTCTTCTGCTGAACCGCCCGCTTCCCCGGGCGGTCTAGGCGCGTTTACGCCTGCTGCACCCCCGGGGTCTCCTCAAGTTTCAATGATGAGCACGCGGCCACGGTGGCCATGGGGGAAGTCATGTCCAACATCCACGAACATCGGTTTTCTACTTTTGAGAAACGGCTTAACGGTCAAAACGGGCCGCGCGAGTGTTCGCCAGTTCCGGAAGCTGACTATCACAGGCTGAAAGCGTATCAGGAGCAATGCGATGAGTCGCAAGACCGTGCTGAGATTATGCTATCATATATTATTCGGCACAAGTTGATGACACTGAAACCAGTCAAAAACCTTTACGCAGCGCATATCGTAACGAGCGGTCGTCAATTCCAATACGTTATTGACCAAGGTCCCGTTCAGGATGGCCTGCTCGTCCATCGGGCTCGATGGGGGCAGGGCACGGGGGTCATCCCTGCATATTCGATCCTGGGCGTAACCCTCATCGGGATGTTGGTCGGTCAACGTGCGCCCTTGCTGTGCGAAAATGGATCCATTCGATCCGTCACGGTTTCGCGCGTGATCCAGGCAATCTGAAATCTCCTGACAGACCTGACCCAGACCAAAGGGGCCGTCTGCTTCCCGCACACCTGCATTTCTTCACATAAGGAGCGGCCACCATGGCACCGCAAGAACTTACTAAGTCGCGTAGTCGTCGGACACGAAATCCGAAGATCATCATCAATGCCGATGATCTAGACCATCTGGAAGCGCTGGCAGAAGGCGCGATAGCCCGCAATTCCGATCTGGCCGAGCGTTTGCTGGAAGAGCTTGGCCGCGCAAAAATCCTGCCTGCGGCAAAGTTGCCGGCGAATGTGGTCGCGATCGGAAACAGGGTCACGTATCGCGATGAATTCTCTGGGCAGGAAAGAACAGTGATGCTTGTCTATCCCGAGGATGCCGATATCGCGCAAGGCAAGATTTCCGTCATGACGCCGATCGGGGTAGCGCTTCTTGGATTGCCCGAAGGCACATCGTTTCATTGGGACACCCGTGCGGAACAGCGCAGAACGTTGACCGTGATATCAGTTTCGTAACCTCTCGGAAGTAACGAATCCTGCCTGTCGCTCTGTCGTCTACCGCAGTGAGAGAGAGCATGTGTTTCCCTCTGCACTGAATATGATCCACAAGGAAACCGGATATGTCAAAGGTTTCAACTACACGTGTCGACAAGCTCTTGTCTTCGATGGGCTATGGCACACGCAAGGACATCGCGCAGTTGGCACGCTATGGTGGTATTGTCTTCGATCAGAAAGAGATCTTGGACGCCGCCGTTCGCATCCCTATCAGTGCGGATCTGCCAAGCCGTATGACAGTTGCGGGAAAGGCGCTTGATCCGCTCACAGGTATGGTCGTGTTGATGAACAAACCTGTGGGGGTGACCTGTTCGCACAAGGAGGCGGGCGCACTTGTCTATGACATCTTGCCCGCACGTTGGCGGCGCCGCGATCCCGCGATTTCAACCATTGGCCGCTTGGACAAACAAACATCAGGGCTCTTGCTGCTGACCGATGATGGCAACCTTCAGCACCGGATCAGCAGCCCCCGAAGTCAGATCAGCAAGACCTATCGCGCCATACTGGCACGTCCACTCGACGGTACAGAAATCGCTCTGTTTGCGTCGGGTACACTCACGCTCAAGGGCGAAGACAAACCGCTGGCGCCGGCGGTGCTGGAGATCATCTCGGAAACCGAAGCCCTGATTACGGTGACCGAAGGCCGATACCATCAGGTTCGCCGTATGTTCGCCGCTGCGGGCAATTTCGTCGAGACCCTTCGACGTGAACGTCTGGGCAATCTTTGCCTGCCTGACGGCCTCGACCCCGGTCAATGGAAGCTGTTAAGCAAAGAAGAGATCGCCCCGGTCTTTCATTAGTTTGCCGGATTGGCTCAGATCACCCCAAGCATACGCATCGCCTCGGCAACCCGCACGAAACCGGCGATGTTGGCGCCCAGGACATAGTCGCCGGGGGCGCCATACTCATCGGCGGTTTCAGCACAACGATCATGGATGCTCTTCATGATCTGCGCCAACCGCTGTTCCGTCTGCTCAAAACTCCAGCGGTCCCGGCTGGCGTTCTGCTGCATTTCCAATGCCGAGGTCGCAACGCCCCCCGCATTCGCGGCCTTTCCCGGTCCGAACAGGATGCCGGCCTCGCGCAGGATGCGGATTGCCTCAGGTGTGCAGGGCATGTTCGCGCCTTCGCCGACAGCCAGCACACCGTTCTTAACCAGTGACTTTGCATCCTTGCCCGTCAATTCGTTCTGGGTGGCCGAGGGCATCGCCACATCACAGGGCAAATCCCAAATTGATCCTTTGTCGGTCGACACAAAATGCGCGCTATCCCCGCGAAGCCGGGCATATTCCGAAATGCGCTTGCGGCGCACGGACTTGACTTCCTGAAGCAAAGAAAGGTCAATCCCGGCTTCGTCTACGACATAACCGCTGGAATCCGAACAGGCGATGACCGTGCCGCCAAATGACTTCACTTTCTCGATGGTGTGGATGGCCACATTGCCCGCACCTGATACAACCACGCGCTTGCCGTCGAAATCGGTCTGGCGGGTTTCAAGCATGGCCTTGGTGAAATAGGTATTGCCGAAACCCGTTGCCTCGGTCCGAGCGCGGGATCCGCCGTGGGCAATGGCTTTGCCGGTGAATACGCCCGACTCGTATCGGTTTGTCAGGCGCTTGTACTGGCCGAACATGTATCCGATTTCGCGCCCGCCTACACCGATATCGCCGGCTGGCACATCGGTCTGCTCGCCCAGATGGCGGTGCAGTTCGGTCATGAGCGATTGGCAGAAACGCATGATCTCGCCATCGGATTTACCCTTGGGATCGAAATCCGTACCACCCTTGCCGCCACCGATCGGCAGGCCGGTCAGGGCATTCTTGAAGACCTGTTCGAAGCCGAGGAACTTGATGATCCCCAGGTTGACCGAGGGATGGAAGCGCATCCCGCCCTTGTAAGGGCCGAGGGCCGAGTTGAACTGGACGCGAAAGCCGCGATTGATCTGAACGTTGCCCTGATCGTCCACCCAGGGAATGCGAAAGATGATCTGGCGCTCGGGTTCGCAGATCCGTTCGATCAGAGCCTGTTCGAGGTAATCGGGGTTCTTGGCCACGACGCGCCCGAGGCTTTCCATCACCTCGTGCACGGCCTGATGGAATTCCGGCTCGCCGGCATTGCGCCGCATCACGTCGGCAAGGATCGGTTGGAGTTTTTCGTCGATATTGTTCATGCACTCGTCACATTTCGCGCAAAGTGGTGGCTGGGTGGTGAATATGTGGGCAGCGATGTCACGTCGGGCCCAATAATGAAGCAGATATTTGATTTTCAGCCGTTGCACAAGCCGCTCTCGGTCAGGATGAGATCGAGCGGAATGTCATGGGGTTGCGGATAAATGGTTGCGAGTTGCGCGGCTTTGATCCCGACGCCGATGACAACGGGTTTTGGGGTCAGCGCCGCCAGCGTCCGGTCGAAATAGCCCCCGCCATAACCCAGGCGATAGCCATCCGCCGTCCAGCCGACGAGGGGGGGGCAGCGCGATGGCGGGGGTGAGGACGGGCGCGTCCGGCGGAGGGACGGGAATGTTCCAGTCGCCGCGTACCATGCGGGTTTCGGGTGTCCAGCGGCGGAAGGTGAGCGGGGCGGCCCTGGTTTCGACCAGCGGCAGCGCGACGGTTACGCCGGCCTCGTGGAGCGCGGCCATCAGAGGCCGCAGGTCGGGCTCGCCCTTGATCGGCCAGTAGGCGGAAAGGACCATGCCCCGCGCGCCACCGAGGCGTTCTTTCAGCACCTGTTGCAGATGCCCCGCCAGCGCCTCGCCGATCTCTCTGCGCTCGGCGACCGACAGCGCCAGCCGCGCGGCGCGCAGGCGGCTGCGTTCGGCCTTGCGCCAGCGGGCGACATCGCGCGCCTGTTGCGGATCGACCGCCAGTGGATCGACATATTCCGGCGCGACCTCGGCGGCGTAGCAGGGCGGCCAGGCAAAGCCGCCGCGGCCGTTCAGGATATCGTCGCTCATGACCGCGCCCCGATATCGCGTCGGGCCGTGCTTTCCCGGATGCGCCGGGCCTGCGCGACCATATCGGCCAGCCGTGCGGCGGCGGGCGGGAAATCGGTGATGGCGCCCGGCCCTGGCCGGCATAGAGCGCCATCGCCTCAAGGTCGCCGGTTGTGGTCCGCAGCGGAGAATCGGTGCTGAACCGCAGGCGCAGCTGATCGCCGTCGAAGGCGATGGTTACGTGCGGCAGGCTGTCGGGATCATGGCCCAGATACTCCCCTTGGCGTGCCCCCATCGGGTGGTCCGGTTTGATTTTTAGTGCATTGTAGGTCTCTGGTCCATCGGGACGACGCTTTTCGGCGCGGGTGGGCGGTAACCCAGAGCGCTGTGCGGCCTGACAGTGTTGTAGTGAACTCGGCATCAGCAAAAACACTGTGCTCGACGTTATGAAACGTCATCGCAAAAATTCTTAGGATGTCATTCTGCCCCCAGCCGGAACAGACCCCCTCGTCCGCAAGGGTGATGGTCATCGGCTCGGTCATCTCTGGATGGTCGAGCAGCAAATCCTCGCCCAGCAGCCAGGCCGACATGATCTCGGTGTCGGGCGAGGGTTACATGGGGATGACTATCCTGCCGGCAAGGACGTAGCCGGACAGGTGGGCGACGCGCCAATCTCCCACGAACTGCGCGCGCACCCCCTGCCACGCCGCCGGTGAGGACATGCCGCAAAGGACCGGGTCGTCGCCCGGATCCTGCGCCAGCCCGGGTGCGGCGGCAAAGACCAGAACGGCCGTCAGCGCGAGGGTTCGTCTCATTGGCTTCTTTCCTACTTGCCGCGACAGGCTAGTGCCCGGAGGCCGTGATCCGGCCCCCGACGACATCGAGAACGAGGGGCTGGAGTGGTCCCGGTGCCTGGCCTGACATCGGATGGGCCGCCAGGTGTGCCCCGATCTCTCCGTTGAAACGCAGCGAGCCATCCCCGTCGCGGTCGATATCCAGACCCATGCGCGCCCCGGTATCGCCAGCCAGCCCCAGAACGGGGTTTCCGGCTCCGTCCTCGATCCTCAGCTCGACGAGGCTTGCCGTTCCCTCGACCATCATCACCATCAGGCGGATCCGGCCGATGCCCCGCGGCGTCTCCTGCGGATCGGCGACGATGCGCAGGGAGCCGACATCGTTGGTCTCGAAATGATACTCCGACCGCTCCGCGTCGATCCGCCAGGACGCGGGTGCGCCGCCCAGGAATCCGGTCATACCCCCGTCCGATCCCTCAGCCAGGACAGGCGCGCAAAGGCAGATCGCAGCAAGGGCGAGGGTTATGGCCCTCACTGCAACTCGCTCACGATTGCCTCAAACGTCAGGTTGACGTCAAGAGTATCGCTGGGGTCCGTTTCGTCCGGGGACCTCAGACCAATACGAACCAGACGAATCAGAGTAGCCTCCACCCGGCCCGCGATCACCAGCGTACCATTTTCATAAGCAGAATTTGTGATCGTCAAGGAAAGCCCATCGTCCAGATCGGCACGGTATTCGTCCCGAGTGGCTTGGGGTTTTCTACGCGGATCTGAACTGAGAATTGGAATATCGATCTCTGCGGAGAAAAAGTCACCATCAAGATTACCGGACCACTCTGCACCCAAGGACAAGTTGGCAAAGCCACGCTCCCTCAGTGCTGGCCCTCTAAATAAGATCGAAAGATGTGAAGTCCCGAAGTCGGATTGCTCCACCCAGACCGGTATCTCTATCTCTTCACCTCCGATTGAGCCCCATGCCTTTCCCCCCGGCTCTGCCGCCATGACAGGTATGGATAGCGCCAGAAGGCTCAATGCAGTGATGGTTGATTTAAGCATGGGTTATAGATCCTCCGTTTTGATGGCGCCATGAGTCATTCTACGATCGTGATAATTGCGCGTCCGAGGGCTCTGTTGTAAACTTTTTCAGCGACAAGCATTTTGTGGGTCCTTGCTGAGATAAAGGGTGTAGCATGAGCGACTTCAAAGGCCGTCATTTCCGGGGTGAAATCGTGCTTTGGGCTGTGCGTTGGTACTGCCGCTATGGGGTTAGCTATCGTGACCTGGAAGAGATGATGGCCGAACGGGGTCATCGGGTTGACCACTCTACGATCTATCGCTGGGTTCAACATTATTCCCCCGAGATCGAAAGGCGCATGCGTTGGCAATGGCGGCACCCTCGATCGAATAGCT
>NZ_JAHXRW010000025.1 GCF_019429625.1 Celeribacter sp. PS-C1 | reverse complement strand
GTAGGCTTTGAAGTCACCAAAGTATTTGGTGATCGCTGCCGTCAGGGTGGTTTTACCGTGGTCAACGTGGCCGATCGTGCCGATGTTCACGTGCGGTTTCGAACGCTCAAACTTTTCCTTAGCCATATCGAGGCGCCTCTTGGATTGAAGGGGCCTGCATGCGGCCCGAAATTAACATCGCGGGCTAGGTAGTGGCTTCGGGCAAGAAAATCAAGCGTCAGTTGCTATTTGTCGCCTGTTCTGCGGCCTCAGGGGCCAGAACTTCGAGCGCAGCCTTCGCCTCATCCGCCTCGGAACTCTCAGAGGCAATCGGGTCAATCCCGAACCACTGGCCGTTTTCCTGCAACCAACGCTCGACTTTGAGGGCGGCATTGCGGCTAAGAATCTCAAGTTGTTCCTCTTTTTTGCGCGCAATACCCGACCCGACCAGCGTCGCGCCGGAGGTGCCTTCAAACACCGTCAAAAGCTTTGGTTTCTCCGTCAGTTTCACACCTTTCGAATCGTCCCAGATGTTGACGGACAACACGAGCACAGATTTCGGTGTGAACAGAACCGGGATGCCGGGCGCCGCGAGGCCATAGGCGTCGACCTTGATTCCGATGTGATAGAGCTTGTCGCCATCATAGCGCCCGAACCGTGCCTGCATCGCGCCCTTGATGGCGGTTTCGATCTCGTCCTCGGTGGCGGTGCGCGAAAACGGCGCCTGAGTCGCATCCGTGGCCACGACGACATTGTGACCAAAGGCAAAATCACCGAGGTCAACCAGCGGGGTGTCTTCCGTGATTTCCTTCGCATCACTACAGGCCGTCAGAGCCAAAAGGGACAAACCAAAGACAGCGCGACGAGTGAATGACAACACGGGGGGAGACCTCCTGAATTTTCGGTCCCCTAGGGGTAGCGGCAAACGGCGGGCGGTGCAACGCCGTCGGTTCACTCGCAAATATCGCGCAAATCTTCCCAAGCTGCATCCGACAGGATCGGCTGCGTCTCGGCGGCGAACCCGGCCGCCGCCGCATGAGCGCGCTCCACCCGGTCACCCAGCTTGGGATGAGACGCGAGATGTGAGGCCAGACCTTCAGTGTCGCCGTATTTTTCCTTGAGCCGCTCGAACAGTGGCGCAAGCGCGCCGGGCGACACGCCGATCTTTGGCAAAAGCGCATGGGCATAGGTGTCGGCGGCGCTTTCGGCTTCTTGGCTGTATTGTGCATTCACCAGCTGATTTACGCCCAACAGCACGACGGTCCCCCCGGCAAAATCGCCGAAAACCAAAGACAACACCCCGAACGTCCCGACCCCGCGAAGGGCATGACGCGTGGGGTCGCGATGGGCGACATGGCCGATCTCATGCGCGATGACGGCAGCGACCTCATTCGGTCCGCCAGCCTCGTCGATCAACCCGCGCATCACGACGATCCGCCCACCGGGAAGGGCAAACGCGTTGACCATATCGAAATCGAGCACGGTGAGCCGCACCGCCTCGGGATCGAGATCAGAAGCCCCAACCAACGTATCCTGCATCGAGGCGAGGGCCGAGAGCCCAGCCCCCTTCGTGCACTCCCGGATCGGGATATATTCGTTCTGAGAGAAGCTCTCGCGGATGCGCTCATAGGTCTTGTCACCCAGCGCGCGTTCACCCTCGACCGGCAACCGCATGGCCAACTGATCGGCGATCGCCGGGATCAGCACGAAGACGATCAACAGGACGGAGGCCACCGCCCCCGAGATCAACCCCGCGATGCGGCCCTTACCCGTCACCGGCGCGCGTCGCTTCAGGTTCCGCGCAGCGCCTCTAATCTCAGACAACAACAGACCATCGCGCACGTAGAGCCGCGCGGTGGGGGACGTCACATCGGTGAAAACGCCCATCGGCACTTTGCCCCAGCGCAATTTGTGCTGCCCCTCGACATAGCGCAGCTGCGACAGCGGCCATGTCAAAAGCAGGGTTTCACCGGACACGTCCTCGCCCCACGCATCCTGTCGCGGATCAGCAGCATAGCGCAGCTCAAGGACACCCTCCCCCGCTGCAATGGTCACATAGGCATCATGGCGCTTGGCTGTTCTGCCATCCACGAATTCGCAACGCACACCTTCGGGCGTCGCGGCCCAGGGACTC
Source organism: Celeribacter sp. PS-C1 (assembly GCF_019429625.1). Lineage (GTDB taxonomy): Bacteria > Pseudomonadota > Alphaproteobacteria > Rhodobacterales > Rhodobacteraceae > Celeribacter. Next base: position 7,123 of record NZ_JAHXRW010000025.1, on the reverse strand, counting down.
ATGTGTGGATTGATCTGCGGACCCGTCGTCATATCGCCGCCCCCAAATCGAACGCCTCGGCCATGCCCTCTGCCTGCCCCGCGTGATCGCGATCACGTTGCTGGATCTGCGCCAGATGTTCGCCCCCCGTCAAAGACAGGGTGCGCGCGTAGTGCCGCCACGTCGGGAAGAGCACAAAGGTCTGACGGAACACGGAAAAGAACAACAAAGTCGCCATGTAGAGAAACAGCGCAAAGGCCACAGTCAACTCCACCGAGGGCAACCCCTCGCCATCCCCGGCGCTCCCTTCACTTACAGCACCAGAGGCAAACATACCGAACTCCGAAAGCCCCGGATAGAACAGGATCAAAAGCCCAGAAGCCCCTGCGCCCACGACCAGCATCGCCAGCGCCGTGCAGATATTGGTCAAGAGATAGCCACCGATGTTGATCCCCAAAACCCGCGGAAACGACAGGCGCGAAATCAGCCCCACGCCGCCCGCCGTCTTGTGATTGGCCAGATAGCGTAGCGCGACGACTCGGTAGCGCAGGTAGAAGAACAGCGCGATCAGGGTCAGCAGCGGCACAAAAGCCAAAAGGCCGAGATATTCAGCCCCCGCATCAAACGCGTTGTCTTTCTCGCCGCCCTCCCCGCTGACCGCCAAGCTTTGAACTACGGCATAAGCCACCATGCCCAGCCCAAGCCAAAGGCACATCAGTGTCGGCAGGAACGACTTCGCGAGACTGGTCCATTTTCCACCTTGGTGCAGCCGCTGATCCCCGAAAAACGTCCGGTCGGTGCGGAATTTTTCCAACTTAAACGTCATACGCGGCCAGAGGAACCCAAGCGTGATCAGCGTCAGGAAAAGCTGCCCCATGGCATAAAGCGCATATTTCCCCGCCGCCGGTTCAAGCCCAAACCGAATGCCGCGCCAGCGGGTGCGGGCGTAGACATAGCGCTTGGCTCGATAGGAGGCGAAATAGATGAGTGGCAGGGCGATGAGCGCCGCCAAAAGATAGGCTTCGATCTCATCTTGGAACACCGCGTAGGAGGCATAGACCAGCACGAGCGCCAGCACCCCGATCAGAAGTGCGAGTACCACAAGCGCAATGAGGAAACCGGTGAATTTCTCGATCCCCTTGCCGACATATTCAAGCGGCGTGCCATCCGGGCGCACCGCGGACCAGAAATGCCGCCGCAGCCGGGTTTTCATCCAGAACCGATAAAAGCCAAGTGTCACAACCGACAGCATGGCGGTCCAGAGCGACAGGCGAAAAATCGGCCCAACCCGGCCTTCAAATTCGGTCTTCAAAAGTTGCGCCACACGTCTCCCCCCACTTGTCCCTCAAGACAGGTTGCCCGTCAGCCGATCAAAATAGATGCCGATAAATATCAGCTGAATTTATTGTCTCTCGGGAAGCCATGCGGCGGCTGTTTGCCAACGCCTGCGCGCTTGCCAAGCCACTGCGTGAGGTCCTTTTCAGTCCGCGTATTGCCGCCACCCATGGTCCAGCTCAGCCCCTCTTCCCAAGTAAAGGTGGTCAAATCGGACAGGCCACCGTCAAGTTCGAGCATGCCTTGGGCCCCGCGCGCCTGATTGTATTTCTGCAACCGGACGCCTTTGCCGCGACCCAGTTCGGGCACATCAGCAAGCGGGAAGACGAGGAAGCGGCGGTTCTGCGATACGACCGCAACATGATCGCCCGCAATCCGATGCACGATCACGGCTTTTTCGTCGTCCTTGACGTTCAGCACCTGTTTGCCGCTTCGGGTCTGGGCGACGATGTCTTTTTCCGCGATCTGGAAGCCGTTGCCCGCATTCGACGCCACCAGAAGACGCCCTTCGGGATCGTGTTTGAAGATGTCGACGATCTCCACCTCGTTGGGCAGATCGACCATCAGACGCACAGGTTCGCCCATGCCCCGCCCGCCGGGCAGGTTGGCCGCAGAGAGCGTATAGAACCGTCCCGACGACCCCATCAGGATGAGTTTATCTGTGGTCTCGGCGTGGAAGATGAAGCGCGGTCCATCGCCGTCCTTGAACTTCAATTCGCGGGTCAGGTCGATGTGTCCCGACATGGCGCGAATCCAGCCCATTTGCGACAGCACAACGGTGATCGGCTCGCGTTCGATCATCGCTTCCAGCGGCACGTCCTCGACCTCGGCGGCCTCGGCGAATTGCGTCAGCCGCGCGCCTCGTGGGCCATAATCCTTGCCGAATTTCTTCTTGGTCTCTTTGAGTTCTTCGGAAATCCGAACCCATTGCAGCTCTTCGGAGCCCAAAAGCTCCACAAGACCGGCTTTTTCTTCGAGCAACGCATCGCGTTCGCGGATCAACTCGATCTCTTCGAGACGGCGCAAAGAGCGCAGGCGCATGTTGAGGATCGCCTCGGCCTGCACCTCGGTCAACTCGCCTTGGCCTTCGGGCGCGGGCAGCGAGCTAACGTAGTCTTTTTCCGTCATCGCACGCGGCACGTCGCGGCCCCAAATCTCCGCCATCAAGGCAGCTTTCGGGTCGTCGTCGTAGCGGATGATGTCGATCACGCGGTCGAGATTCAGAAAGGCGATGATGAAACCTTCGAGCACCTCAAGACGGTGATCGATCTTTTCCAGACGGTGCTGCGAACGGCGCTGCAACACGACACGGCGGTGATCGAGCCAGGCACGTAGCACCTCTTTGAGCGAACAGACTTTCGGCGTCCGCCCGTCGATCAACACGTTCATGTTGAGCGAGAACCGCGTCTCCAGATCGGAGTTGCGGAACAGCGTGTTCATCAACACGTCCGGGTCGACGTTTTTCGACTTGGGCTCAAGGATCACCCGAATGTCCTCGGCGCTCTCGTCGCGCACGTCGGCCAGAATCGGCACTTTCTTGGTCTGGATCAGCTCGGCGAGTTTCTCGATCAGCTTCGATTTCTGAACCTGATAAGGAATTTCGGTCACGACGATCTGCCAGACACCGCGACCCAGATCCTCGACCTCCCATTTCGCGCGCAGTCGGAAGGAGCCACGCCCCGTGGCGTAGGTCTTTGCCATGCTTTCACGCGGCTCGACAATGATGCCACCTGTGGGGAAATCCGGGCCTTTGACGTAATTGAGCAGAGTTTCGTCGCGCACATCCGGCGTCTTGATCATATGCAGCGAGGCATCGATCAGCTCGCCGATGTTATGCGGCGGGATGTTCGTGGCCATGCCGACCGCAATGCCGGACGAGCCATTGGCCAAGAGGTTCGGGAAAGCAGCGGGCAACACCTCAGGCTCGCGCAGCGTGCCGTCGTAGTTGTCGCGATAGTCGACCGCATCCTCATTGAGACCCTCAAGCAACGCCTCGGCAGCAATGGTCATCCGCGCTTCCGTGTAGCGCGAGGCCGCCGGGTTGTCGCCGTCGATATTGCCAAAGTTCCCCTGACCGTCGACCAGCGGATAGCGGACGTTAAAATCCTGCGCCAAACGCGCCATCGCGTCGTAAATCGCGGCGTCGCCATGCGGGTGATAGTTGCCCATCACATCGCCGGAAATCTTTGCGGATTTGCGGAATCCCCCGGTCGCTGACAGCCGCAGCTCGCGCATCGCATAGAGGATTCGCCGGTGCACCGGTTTCAAACCGTCGCGCGCATCAGGCAACGCCCGGTGCATGATCGTCGAGAGCGCATATTGCAAGTAGCGCTCGCCGATCGCACGGCGCAAGGGTTCAAAGCTTTCGCCCAAAGGCGCGCCTTCGTTTTCGGGATCTTGGGTCAAATCACTGCTCATGAGGATCATGAATAACCGCCCGCCCCCGCCCCGGCAAGCGTCCCTCTCACAACATTTTGTCTCCCAATCATCCGAAGTTGATCAAATTCTAGGTGGAGTTTTGGAACAAGTTTCCCCGTCAAGCGTTGGAGAATCGGCTATAATAGAACGTGTAACGAGATTTAGGTGTGTGTGATGCTACGTCTTTTGGCGATGACTTCTGTTGGCCTATGGGCCTCATTCATGGTGTTCGGGCGGGATTTGACCGCAGAGGAGCAGGCCGCGCTTGACCTGCGCCGTTCCGAGAAAGTGTCTGTCTTCGCGGAACTGTCCGAAACGCTCTCCACTGCGTTTGGCACCGACGTCAAACGTCAGGGCGAATATGTGCCAACCTTGGCTGAATTGAACGCCAAACGCGCCTTGACCCCGACGCCGTCCGCCTCAAACGACTCTGGACTTGTGCAACTCGCAAGCGCTCAGATCGGCATCCCGGACATCACGCCCACCAGCGCAACCACGACTGTAGCACATCCCGAAAAAATGGCCGCCCTGCTGGTCGATCCCGTCATGGCGCCGACAGAAGCCGCGCCTGAGATGATCCTGCGCGAAGTCACGGCCTCCCGCGTCAATGTGCGCTCCGGCCCCTCGACCGCCAATCCCGTGCTGGGTCAGGTGGTGCGAACCGAGATTGTTCGGGTGATCTCACCCATTGAAAACGGCTGGGTGAAAATCTCTGTCGAAGGCGACGGAGTCGAAGGCTACATGGCCGCCCGCTTTTTGACCGACGTCTCGCACTGAACATGAATTTTGAAATCCCGTGAGGCCGGTGGATCCCTCGTCGCCGACTTCATGGCAAGCGCCTCTGAAAAGTGAATACTTCACGTTTTTTGAGAAACGCTTTAAGCCTTTCCCGATCCTCTCGGGAAAGGCTTTTTCATGCGCTCCATCCTCATCACCGGTTGCTCTTCCGGCATCGGCTATCATGCCGCTCATGCTCTGAAAAATGAGGGCTGGCGCGTCTTTGCGACCTGTCGGCAAGAGGCGGATGCAGAGCGGTTAAGGGCGGAAGGCCTGGAAAGCTTTCGCCTCGATTATGAAGACCCAGCCTCCATTGCCTCAGGTTTTGACGAAGCCCTGTCACGCACCGGCGGTACTTTGGACGCGCTGTTCAACAACGGCGCCTATGCGATACCCGCACTGGTTGAGGACCTGCCTGTCGCCGCGCTGCGTCAGAATTTCGAGGCCAATCTCTTTGGCTGGCACGATCTGACGCAACGCGCCATCAAGGTGATGCGCAAACAGGGGACAAATGGCCAAGGGCACATCGTGCAATGTTCCTCCGTCATGGGGTTCATCACCACGAAATTTCGCGGCTCCTATGCGGCGACGAAACATGCCCTCGAAGCCCTATCAACTGCCGCGCGGCTGGAGCTGCGCGACACGGATATTCATATCTCGATCATTCAACCCGGCCCCATCGCCACCGATTTCCGCCTGAATTCGCGCAAGAATTTCGACCGTTGGATCGACTGGGAGAAAAGTGATCAAGCGCCGCGCTATCGCCCCGTGGTGGATCGTCTGTATGCGACCGACAAATCCCCCGATCCCTTTGAGCTACAATGCGATGCCGTGACCGCCAAACTCCGCCGCGCGCTCAATAGCCCGCACCCGAAGGCCCGCTATCACGTCACGAAAGTAACGACATTCTCCGCCCTCGCCCTGCGGTTCCTACCCGGACGCGCTAGCGAATGGATGATGTCGAAAGGCTGACGTCCAGATTCGCGACTTGGGTCGCGGGGGCAAACACGGTATGACAGCCCTAAATCTCAACGAGGAAAAGCACATGTCCGATCCGTTTCTCTATGTCATTGGCGCAGCCTGTCTGCTTGTGCTGGTCATCCTCGCGCTTGGCATCGGCCAATTCGGACGCGGTGGTGCCGAAGGAGCAAAACGATCGAACAAGCTTATGCAGGCCCGCATTCTCGCCCAACTTGGCGCGGTGATCCTCGTGATCATCTTTGTGGCGCTGCGCAAATCGGGGAACTGATATGGTCGTTTTGAACAAGATCTACACCCGCACCGGCGACACCGGCGAAACCTCGTTGTCCGACATGTCGCGCACTCCGAAATACGCCACACGGGTCGAGGCCTACGGCACGGTCGATGAGGTCAACGCCACTTTGGGTCTCGCGCGTCTTCATGCCGAGGGCGAAGTGGATGCAGCACTTTCACGCATCCAGAACGACCTCTTCGACTTGGGCGCCGACCTGTCGCGGCCGAATTTGGACAAGGATGATGAGGCGGGCTATCCGGTTCTGCGCACCGTACCGTCGCAGATCGAGCGCCTCGAGGCGGAGATCGACGCGATGACATCCGTGCTCGAACCGCTCCGAAGCTTTATTTTGCCCGCTGGCACGCCTTTGTCCGCGCATTTGCACATGGGCCGCACCGTTGCGCGCCGCGCCGAACGGCTGGCCGTGGCCTTGAATGCCGAAGAATCGGGAGACGTGAACCCGACGGCGATCAAATATCTCAACCGGCTCTCGGACTGGCTTTTCTGTGCCGCACGCATGGCCAATGACGACGGCAAAGCCGATGTGCTTTGGGTGCCGGGCGCCAATCGCTAAGACTGCGCGCAGGGCAAAAACATCGAAACGCTGTGGCAGATGTTCTGCCAAACGCTGCGTCTTTGAACCGATACGCGACGTTTTGGGGGTGTTTTCTGCGTCCGCAAACGGGTAATCACATCAGCGGAGAGCTTGAGCGCCCCCCGGTTTCCTGGGCGGCATAGTCATAAGGGAGTTTACGCCTATGAAGGTTTTGGTACCTGTCAAACGGGTGATTGACTACAACGTGAAGGTCAAGGTTAAGGCCGACGGCACGGGTGTTGATCTTGCCAATGTGAAAATGTCGATGAACCCGTTCGACGAAATTTCTGTCGAAGCGGCCATTCGTCTCAAAGAGGCCGGTGTGGCCTCCGAGGTGGTGATTGTCTCCATCGGCGAGAAGAAATCTGTCGACACGATCCGCAACGCTTTGGCCATGGGCGCTGATCGCGGCATTCTGGTCGAAGAGGATCAGGGCGTCGATATCGAGCCGCTCGCGGTTGCGAAAATCCTCGCCAAAGTGGTCGAAGAGGAAGCCCCCGAGCTGGTGATCCTCGGCAAGCAGGCCATCGACAACGACATGAACGCGACGGGTCAGATGCTTGCTGCGCTCTTGGGGTGGGGTCAGGCGACCTTTGCCTCCGAGATGGAGATTGCGGACGGCAAAGCCGTGGTGACCCGCGAAGTGGACGGCGGTCTTCAGACCATTTCCACCGCTCTGCCGGCCATCGTGACGACCGATTTGCGCCTCAACGAGCCGCGCTACGCCTCGCTGCCGAACATCATGAAGGCGAAGAAAAAGCCGC
>NZ_JAHXRW010000024.1 GCF_019429625.1 Celeribacter sp. PS-C1 | reverse complement strand
TGGTGAGAAGCGCATGATTGAGCGGGCCTTCGGCGTTGGGCCGTGTGTCATGGCTGAAACAATGGCCTGGCTGGAGAAACAGCTCGCAGCATAAATGTGTCTGTCCGAGGCGTAAGTGCGACTTGTGGCAAAGTTTGCAACAGAGCCGGCGCGAGATATGGTCGCGTGAAATGAAAACCACAGGTCTCCGGTAAGACCGGGGCGATTCATTCCGCCTAAATAAGACCTCTGTGCCTATCAGCATAAGAAACAAGAGATAGAAGAATAGAATATCCTCGGATAGTATCGCGGTTAACCGCGAAATAGCCTTTGGTTTCTGTGAGATGTGAATGAGCAAACCTACTAAACCAGCAAACAGTCAGACCTTGCTGCGCGGTCTTTCTATCATTGAATGTGTGGCAGACATGCCGCGCAGCATTCCTGAGATCGCCGAAGCGACCGGTGTCACCTATCAGACGGCACATCGTGTTGTGTCAGCGCTCACCGAAGTTCGATATTTGCGTCAGGTGGACAACCGCACTTATGGGTTGGGGCCGAAAATCGTGGAGTTGGGGTTTGCGGGCTATCAACAGGCTGATGTCACCAAGATCGCGAAACCTACTCTTGCAAAACTGGCGCTGGCGACCTCCGACACCGTGCATCTGGCTCGGCTGGAAGATGGTGAGGTGATCTATCTGGACAAGCTGCAAAGCCGCCGCCCCATTGAGATCACGTCGCGGATCGGGGGCCGAAAGCCGGCCATCTCGACGGGGGTGGGCAAGGCTTTGTTGCTGGACACGCCTGAAGAGGATTTGCGGCGTCTGTTCAAAAGAGACCGTCATCTTATGAAGGTCAAAACACCGGAGACGGACTGGTTCGCGGGGATGCGGACTTATCAAGAGGGCGGATATGCTTATGATCTCGGGGAGGACGAGCACCAGATCCGGTGTGTTGCCGCGCCCCTGCGGGACGCGACGGGTCGTATCGTGGCGGCGATCAGTGTGTCGTCGACGCTTGAATACATGGAGCAAGATCGCATGCAGGCCTTGATCCCGGTGGTCAAGGCCACAGCCGCCGAAATCAGCCGTGACCTTGGCTTTCTCGGCGACTGAGAGGTTTAAAGCACCTTGCCGGGATTGAGGATTCCGTTCGGGTCAAGGGTTTGCTTCAATTCGCGCAACAGGGTCAGCTCCTCCTCGCTGCGGCTGTATTTGAGCCAAGGCTTCTTGTGCAGCCCGATGCCATGTTCGGCGGAGACACTGCCGGAAAAATTCCGTACGATTTCATAGACACGGGACTCGATCCGGTGTTCGACACTCGGGTCGTCAGGCAAGGGCCCCGTGACGAGGTGAATGTTGCTGTCTCCGATATGTCCGAAGAAGAAGCGGTTCATATCCGGGAAATCGGCCTCAAGCGCGGCCCGCATTTGCGCGACACACTCACCGATTTTGGCAATTGGAACGGAGACGTCGAAATTGATCGTGGGGCGACAGGTCATCAACAGTTCTGTCACGCCGTCCCGCAAGGCCCAGAGATCAAGTGCGTCTTTTTGCGATTGTGCCAGAGCGGCGTCGATAACCCAGCCTTGCTCCATCGCCTCTCCGAGCATCTCGTGGAACAGATCGTTTTCCTTATCCGGATCGGGGCCTTGCATGTCGATGAGGACGTAAAGCGGCGCCTTGGATTCGAGCGGGGCACGCAGGCCTGTGATCTCAAGCACGGCCTCGAAATAATCTGACCACATCACTTCGAAGGCGCTGACGCGGTCGGAGAGCATGCGACGGGCGTGTCCCAAAAGCGCGAGAGCCGATTCGAAATCGGGAAGGGCGACCAGAGCGGTATTCGCGCCGGCAATCCCCGGATGCAGTTTCAGCACGGCCCGTGTGATGACCCCAAGCGTGCCTTCGCTGCCAATGAACAGGGGTTTCATGTCCAGAGCGGCGTTGTTCTTTGGCATGCGGTTGAGCATCGACAGGATGCGTCCGTCCGCGAGAACCACCTCAAGGCCCAACACCAGGTCGCGCGTCATGCCGTAGCGGATCACACGATTGCCGCCCGCATTCGTCGAGATGTTGCCGCCAATCTGACAGGAGCCACGCGGGCCGAGGTCGAGGCCGAACATCATTCCCTGGGCCTCCACGGCCTCCTGAATGGTTTGCAGGGTCGTGCCGGCAAGGACCGTCGCCGTGGCGGAGGCCGTGTCGATCTCTTCAATGCCACTCATCCGCGCCAGAGACAGAAGCAGTGCCCCATCGCTTGCCACCGCACCGCCGGCAAGGCCCGTGCGCCCGCCCTGAGGGACAACTGGGATGTTGTGGCGATTGCACAGCGACAAGATCGCGGAGACCTCTTGTGTGCTGCGCGGCAGGGCGAGGCCGATGGGTCGGCCGGGAACTTCCGCGCTCCAGTCCTTGATATCCGATTCCGCGACATCCTCGCCGCGGATGAGGTCATTTGGCGAGAGGGACGCGGCCAAAGCCTCCCAGAACTCTCGAACATCCGGTGTTTCCAGAACTGGTGTCTGCACATATTCCTCCATTAAGCAGCGTAAAATCTCTCACATGTTGAGAGCTAATTTCATTATTTGACATAAGATGATTTGAATCGTTAGAACGATCAAGGGAAATGGCAGAGTAATTCTGTTTTTACCGGAGGAAACTGAGCCGCATGAGTGGGCTCACTTGACCTGAACTTGGGAGGATTCCATGATTCACTTCAACGCGGGCGCGAGCCTGCGCAAAACCGCTGCCGCACTTTGTCTGGTCACTGCGTCTTTTGGTGCTACGCAGGCGGTGGCTGAACCTGAGCTGACGATCAAAGCGGCGCACGCCGCATCGGTCACCAACACCGGCCACCTCGCGCTTGAATTCATCGACGAGCAGATGCGTGAAAGAACCGATGGCCGTATTGGTCTTGAGATTTTTCCGAACGGCCAGCTTGGTGGTGAACGCGAATTGATCGAGAGCCTTCAGCTCGGCAATCTCGATATGGCCTTTGTGTCCTCGGCGCCGCTCGGCAGCTTCAACAAAGAGTATTTCGCCCTCGATATTCCGTTCCTGTTCAAGGATCGCGAAAGCGTCTACCGCGTGCTGGACGGTGAGATCGGCCAAGGCCTGCTCGACAGCCTCGACCGCGTCGGCCTGCACGGCGTTGGCTACTGGGAAAACGGCTTCCGTCAGTTGACCAACAACGTAAAGCCGATCTACACGCCCGCTGATCTCGACGGCATGAAAATGCGCACCATGGAAAACGAGGTGCATATCGCGGCGTGGCGTGAAGAGGGTGCAAACCCGGCGCCGCTGGCGTTCTCGGAACTGTTCACCGCGCTGCAACAGGGCACGTTCGATGCACAAGAAGGGCCGATCAACCTCTTCTATGACATGAAGTTCTTCGAAGTGCAGAAGTACATCACCAAGACGAACCACATCTATTCCCCGTTTGTGGTGCTGATGAACCCGGAAGTGACGGCACGGATGTCCGATGAGGACCGTGCGATTTTCGAAGAGGTCTTCGCGGAGTCGAAAACCTATCAGCGCAAACTCGCGCAGGAAGCTGATGACAAGGCCGAAGCGGCGATGCCTGAGATCACCTTTATCGAGCTTACTGCGGAACAGCAGGCTGAGTTCGCCAACCGTATGGGTCCGGTCATCGACATGGTGAAAAAGAAAGTCGGTGCGGAGGCTGTGGACCGCATCATGGCCGTTGCCAACGGCGAATAAGTCAACCGGACGGAGCGCGACCCCTGTGGTGCGCGCTCCGTCAGACCGACCTCCTATTGACTGGAGTATCCCCTTGAAATTCCTAAATGAGAAACTCGAAGAGTCGCTTCTTGTCGCTCTTCTTGCCTCAATGTCTCTTCTCATCGGACTTCAGGTTTTCATGCGCTATGTGATGGAAGCCTCGCTGACCTGGTCAGAAGAATTGGCGCGCTATCTGTTCATCTGGGCAACCTACATCGGGGTGAGCTACGGTGTTCGCCTGCAGGCGCACATCCGGGTCACAGCGTTCAGTGAACTGCTGCCGGACCGCGGCCAGATCGTTGTGCGAATTCTCATCCATCTCATGTTCGGCCTTTTTGCCACCCTGGTGATTTGGGAAGGGGCGAAACTCACCGCGAAAATCTATGGCTTCGGCCAAACCTCGTCCTCGCTCGGGGTCCCTATGGCCTATGTCTATGCCGCACCGGTGGTTGGCTTTGGTCTTGTAGTGATCCGTCTTGTTCAACACATCGTGCTCGATATCGCCCGGTTGCGTGGTCGCGCCCCGGAGACCGAAGAATGATTTCCGCTCTTCTTTTTATTCCGTTCCTCGTCATGCTCCTGGTTTCAGTGCCGATCGGCATTGCCTTGGGTCTGGCCTCGACGCTGGCTCTCTTGGTCAGCGGCAAAGTGAGTTCGAGCTATATCGCGCAGGGGCTTGTCACCTCGATTGACAGTTTCCCACTGATGGCGGTGCCCTTCTTCGTCCTGGCGGGTGACCTTATGGGCCATGGTGGGCTTTCGAAGCGCCTGTTGAAGGTCGGTTTGGTGCTCTTCGGACGTTATTCCGGTGGGTTGGCGATCATTGCGGTTGTCACCTGTATGTTCTTCGCGGCGATCTCTGGATCCGGTCCGGCAACCGTCGCGGCAGTTGGCGCGATCCTGATGCCCGCGATGGCCAAGGGGGGCTATCGCCCGCCCTTCACCGGGGGGCTTATCGCCTCGGCCGGGAGCCTCGGCGTCATCATCCCGCCGTCAATCCCGATGGTGATCTATGCCACGTCTGCCAATGTCTCAGTGACCAAAATGTTCATGGCCGGTGTCGTGCCGGGGGCTCTGATCGGGCTTGCCCTTATCGTATACGCTTGGTTCCAGGCACGCCGCGAAGGCATTGCCCGAAGCACTGAAAGTTACAGTTTCAAGGACATCGTCGTCACCATCTGGGATGCGAAATGGGCGCTCATGGTCCCGGTCCTGATCCTTGGTGGTATTTATGGCGGCGTCTTCACCCCCACGGAAGCCTCTGCGATCGGTGTGATCTATGGCCTCTTCGTTGGGCTCTTCGTCTATCGGGAATTGAAATTCACGGACCTGCATCACATTTTTGCGTCCTCCGCGCTCACCTCGGCCACGATCATGCTGATTGTCGGGGCCGCCACGATCTTCGGGCGGGTTCTGGCGATTGAACGCATCCCTGTGATGATGGCCGATTTCATCACGCAGCTGGTGAGCAACCCGTTGATGATCCTTGTCCTGATCAACCTCTTGTTGCTGGTGGTGGGCACATTCATGGAAACGCTCGCCGCGATCATCATCCTCACTCCGATCCTGTTGCCGGTCGCTGTGGCGACGGGGGTGGATCCGGTTCATTTCGGCATTGTCATGATCGCCAACCTCGCGATCGGCATGGTGACGCCGCCTGTGGGTGTAAACCTCTTTGTCGCCTCGCGCGTGGGCAACATTCCTCTGGAAAAACTCATGCGCTCGGCGGCGCCCTTCCTTGGGGTGATGCTCCTGATCCTAGCGTTGATCACCTATGTGCCCGCCCTGTCTCTCGGCCTGCCGGCCCTCTTCGGAATGTAAATTTAAAGGAATTGCACGATGACAAAGAAACTGCGTGCCGTGATTATCGGTCCCGGCAATATCGGAACGGACCTGTTGATGAAAATGCAGCGCTCCGAGTGGGTTGAGCCGGTTTGGATGGTCGGGATCGACCCTGAATCCGAGGGCCTGAAACGGGCCGCCGAGATGGGGATCAAGACCACGGCCGAAGGCGTGGACGGGATGCTGGACGCCGTCGAGGCCGACGATATCCGCATCGCTTTTGACGCCACCTCCGCCTATGTCCATGCCGAGAACAGCCGCAAGCTCAATGAGAAGGGCGTTCTTATGGTCGACCTGACGCCTGCGGCCATCGGTCCCTATTGCGTACCGCCGGTCAACCTTGCCGAACATGCCGCCAAGCTTGAAATGAACGTCAACATGGTGACCTGTGGCGGTCAGGCGACGATCCCCATGGTTGCCGCCGTCTCGCGCGTCCAGCCGGTCGCTTATGGCGAGATCGTGGCCTCTGTGGCCTCGCGGTCCATCGGGCCGGGCACGCGCAAGAACATCGACGAGTTCACCCAGACAACCGCCCGTGCGATCGAAAATGTCGGTGGCGCCAAGAAGGGCAAGGCGATCATCGTCGTGAACCCGGCCGAGCCGCCGCTTTTGATGCGCGACACGATCCACGTTCTGACCGAGGACACGCCCGACGAAGCGGCGATCACCGAATCCGTCACGGCGATGGTCCAAGAAGTTCAGAAATATGTGCCGGGCTACAAGCTTGTGAACGGCCCGGTGTTCGACGGCAACCGCGTCTCGATCTTTGTCGAGGTCGAGGGGCTTGGGGATTTCCTTCCGAAATATGCCGGCAACCTCGACATCATGACCTCGGCTGCGCTGCGCACGGCCGAAATGTTCGCCCAAGAAATCGCAGGCGGTGACATCGCCCTGCCCAAACGCGCTTGAAGGAGGCCAGTATGAGCATCGAAGGCCGCAACGTCACATTGCACGAAATGAGCCTGCGCGATGGCATGCATGCCAAGCGTCAGCAAATCTCCATCGACGAGATGATCACCATCGCCAAGGCGCTCGACGCGGCAGGCATGCCGTGGATCGAAGTCACCCATGGGGATGGTCTGGGCGGGAACTCCGTCAACTATGGTTTCGCACCGGCAACGGACGACGAATACCTCGCCGCCGTGATCCCGCATATGAAAAACGCGAAGGTCTCGGCTCTGCTGTTGCCGGGCATCGGCATCCTCGACGATCTGAAACGGGCGATGGACCTCGGGATTTCGGGCGTTCGGATCGCCACGCACTGCACCGAAGCCGATGTCGCCGAACAGCATATCAAGTTTGCCTCGCAGACCGATCTGGACACTGTCGGCTTCCTGATGATGTCGCACCGCAACAGCCCCGAAGGGCTGGTGGAAGAAGCGCTGAAGATGGAAAGCTACGGCGCCAACTGCATCTATTGCACGGACTCGGCCGGCTATATGCTTCCCGATGACGTGAAGGCGCGGATCACCGCCCTGCGTGCGGCGTTGTCGCCGGAGACCGAACTCGGCTTCCACGGACACCACAACCTCGGCATGGGGATCGCCAACTCGGTCGCCGCTGTCGAATGCGGTGCGAACCGGATCGACGGCGCGGCTGCCGGTCTGGGTGCCGGTGCGGGCAACGCGCCGATGGAGCTTCTGGTCGCGGTGTTCAACCGGATGGGCGTCGAGACCGGTGTTGATCTCTTCGGCATCATGGACGTGGCGGAAGATCTGATCGTGCCGATGATGGACCACCTCGTGCGGGTCGATCGCAATTCTCTGACGCTGGGTTATGCCGGGGTCTACAGCTCGTTCCTTCTGTTCGCGAAACGGGCGGAGGAACGCTATGGCATCTCGGCGCGCGAGCTTCTGATGGAGCTGGGCAAGCGTGGCATGGTCGGCGGTCAGGAAGACATGATCGAAGACCTCGCCCTGACCTGGCAGCGCGAGCGCAACGCCTGACAAAAAGAAACCCCGGTCTGAACAGGCCGGGGTTTCGTTGTAAAGCGCTCTGGCCGAACACGGCCTCACCGTCGAGCAGGCGATGCGGACCGGCTGGGGTAAAATACCCGTCTTCGATCTCCGTCCACCAAGATTATTGAAACTCGGGCTTTCGTTTTTCCAAGAACGCAGACATACCTTCTTGCTGATTGCGGGTTCCAAACAGTTGGTGGAACATGCGCCGTTCATAGTGAAGCCCCTCGGCGAGGCTTACTTCTTCGGCCCGCATCACCGCTTCCCGCACAAGCCTGACAGCCGGTCGAGAATAGCTGGCAATTTGCGACAGAACCCCTCCAGATCCCGGTAAGAAACCGCGTATCTGACATAGAAGTACACCGCGTAAAGGATCACGCTCTTGGGGTAATGCACCCCTTTGAAACTTGTCGCCATTCTGCCCGCCTGCTTTTTTTGCGCAACGGCATATCGGCCATCACGCAGAAACGGAAATACAAAGTTTGCGACAGAACCTTCAGGAGCGCCAGAAAGTTGGCAATCTCCCTTACAGAGCTTTACCCTGCGAAAGCCTCGAAATTGCTGAGAGCCACTCAACTTGTGGCTCTCAGTCATAGCACAGGCCACAGGCCTAGCCGAGTGTGCGGCCCCCATCGACCACCAGATCCGCCCCGGTGACAATTGCAGCCTCATCCGAGGCAAGGAAAGCGACCGCGTTGGCAATGTCGGCGGGTTCAGGCAGGCGATCGACGCAATGCTGTGCCAAAATGACCTCCAACGCCTTTTCCTTGGAGCCGAATTTCTTGATCAACATGGCTTCGACCAGAGGCGTCCAGACCCAGGTCGGATGGACGGCGTTGACGCGCACCTTGTAGCCGCTTTTGCCCGCACTGAAGGCGGCATTGCGGGTCAGCGCCCGCACGCTCGCCTTGCTGACGTTATATGGAATGGCGTCCAAACTGCCCACAAAGGCGGTGGTCGAGCCGATATTGACCACGGCGCCGCCACCGCTCTCCTTCATGACCCGGATTCCTTCACGGGTCCCGAGGAAAGTGCCATCGACATTGACCGACATGATACGCTGCCATTCGGCGGTCGGCAGTTCGTCAATCAGGAAAGCGCCATTGCCAACGACACCGGCGGCATTGACCACGACATCAAGCTTGCCAGAGGTCGCCACCACCTCGTCAAGTGCCCTGCGCCAATCCTCATCGGAGGTGACATCAAGAGGCAGGATCACGGGCGGTGTCAGCCCCTCGAAGGCCGCCTGCACGCATTCACTTTTTTCGGGGGCGAGATCGGCCAGAAAGACGGTGCCGCCCTCTTCTGCAATGCGTTTGCCAATGGCAGCCCCGAGCGCGCCCGTGCCGCCGGTGATGAAAGCGGTCTTGTTCTTGAATCTGTTGTTCATCATCATGTTTCCTTATTTAAGGCGCCTTCCCGATCACTCGTCCACGACGCCATTGCTCAGGGTGCCGATGCCGGTAATTTCGACCTCTGCGATCATACCGGGCTTGAGATAGAGCTGGGGTTTGCGGAATTTCCCGACCCCGCCCGGTGTCCCGGTGGCAATGACATCGCCGGGCTGCAGGGTAATGACCGTCGAAATATAGGCGATCATCTCCGGGATGGAGATCGCCAGATCATCGAAGCGAGCTTGTTGAACGATCTCGCCATCAATGCGCGTGGTCAGAACCTGCTGGGTGATGTCGCCAAGCTCGTCCGGGGTCGAAATCCACGGACCGATGGAGCCCGACTCTTCAAAGCTCTTACCCGGCCAAAACTGCGTCGTGTGAATCTGATAATCCCGGATCGACCCCTCGTTCATGCAGGTGTAGCCTGCGATATGGTCAAACGCATCGGCCGCCGTGATATGACGTCCGGGTTTACCTATGATGACGGCGAGTTCACCCTCGTAATCGAAATCATTGCTGGCTTTCGGGCGTACAAGCGGTGTGTCATGTCCGACAAAAGAGGAAGGATAGCGGGTGAAGATGGACGGATGCTTCGGCTTCTCACGCCCGGTTTCCTCAATATGGGACATGTAGTTCAATCCCACGCAGAGAATCTTCTCCGGCGCTGGGATCGGCGGCAAAAGGGTGACATCGCTCAGCGGCGTTTTTTCACCCACGCCTTCCAGCTCGGCCAGAGCATCGGCGGCCAGAACGGCCTGAAGATCGCGATAGCGGTCGCGCAGAACCGCTCCGGCATCGAGAATATCGGAACCTTCGACCGTGCCGTAGCTCGTCTGGCCGGAGGAGGAAATAAAAGACACAAGACGCATTCGTCTCTCCTTTAGGGTCTTGATATGTGAGGTGTTGCCCCTTTTGGGGGGGGGCTATGTCAAAGTTCGGGGGCCTCGGATGAGGGCGTCACAGGTGCCTCCCCCTCGGTGTCGTTGGGCCAATGCGCCAGAAGATTTTCCGCTGTCGCTTGGTAATGCTGTTTCAGAAGTGCGGCCGCTTGTGTCGCATTACGGTTCAGGACGGCCGCGAGAATGTCGGCATGTTCTTTCTCCACATTGCGCGCGCTGCTTGTGGTGATCGGCCCCGAGGAAACGCGGTAAATCTCGGTCGCAGCTGCGAGCTTGTCGCAGATGTCGGTCAGTGCGGGGATGCCGCAGGCCTCGATCAGCTTGGCGTGGAAAGCACGATGCGCATTGAACCAGTCGGGGTTGCCGTGGACCTCGCCTCCCGGTGTCCGACGAGGAGTGCGTGATAGCCGGTGATGAGCCGCAAGCACCTCGGTCTCCCACTCCACGCCACCACGTTCGATGGCAAGCGTGAGTGCCAATGTTTCATTGTGGCAGCGGACCAGGGTCAAATCGTGCAACTCGTTGCGGTCCAGTTCAGGGACAGAAAACCCAACCCCGATCTGCGAGTTCACAAGCCGATCGCCGCTAAGCAAGATCAGTGCTTCGCGAACAACGGTGGTGCTGGCACTGTATTCCTTGCCCAAGACACTGGGTTGAAGGCGGGTGCCCGGTTTTATGTAACCATCAAAAATGCCTTGCCGAATCCTCTGGTAGACATCGAGTGCCAGTGATTTTGCATCGCCTCTTTTGGACATTGATTGGGCCCCCGTGATTTGGATGTTGTGAGTTGGAGATCAAACTGACGTGAAGCTCGATCAGCGCGCCGCTTGTTGCGGCAACCATGTGACGAGATCGGGAAAAATCGTGATGAGAATGACCACGGCCAGAGCCAGTGGGACAAAGAGGAGAACGCCGGCAAAGACGTCTTTCAAGGACACACTATGACCAATATTGATTTCGGGATCCTGTGCCATTCGGTGACCGATGAACACCAAAAGTCCGACGGGAGGGGTCAAGATGCTGATCTCAGCCATAAGGACGAGGAACACGCCAAACCACATCGGATCATAGCCTGCGGCCACTACGATTGGCATGATCAGCGGCACGGTCAAAAGCATCATTGCAATTGCATCCATGAACATCCCCAGCATGAGATAGAGCAGGATCAGAAGCCCGAAGAACAGAATGATATTGTCCGACATCTGTTTCATATTGGCCGAAAGCCATTGTGCGGCCCCCGTCACCGCCAGAAGTCGGCTCAGAATGGCGGCGCCAATAATGAGGATCAAAACAGACCCCACCGCCGAAAGCGTGCCACGTGCCGCGCCCAGAAGGGAGTGGAAAAAACGGCGACCATCCTGCACGGCAAGACAGTAGAGCGCCGAACCGACAGCCCCTACGGAGGCGCATTCGGTGACCGTGAGAAAACCGCCGCCCAAACCGCCGAAAATCACGAGGATCAAAACCGGAACCGGCCAAGCGTCGAGGACAGTCCGGACTTTCTGTCGGCGCGAGAGCTCAACGGCCTCTTCGGCAGTTTCGTGACGCAGCTGGTTGTGGCCCTTGCCAACCCAGGTCGGTTTCGCAACAGCGATAAAGACAACCGTCATCACATAAGCAAGTGTCAGGAGAATGCCAGGTACCGTCCCGGCCAGAAGCTGCGGCCCTACCGGCACCTCGGCGAAGCCCGCAAAAATCACCATCATGATGCTGGGCGGGATCAGCTGTCCAATGGTGCCTGCACTGAGAACCGAGCCTACGGCAAGACGTTTGTCATATCCGTAATGCAGCATCTCTGCGATGGCGATGCGCCCAAGCGCATAGGTACTTCCGACCGTGGAGCCGCTGATCGCACCAAGGCCCGCGCCCGCGATGTTCGTGGTCGCGGCGAGGTTCCCCGGCAGCCAGAAGAACAGGATGCGCGCAGCCGCGTACAGCTTTGTCGTGATCCCGGAATACCAGAGCATCAGTCCCATGAAGACGAACATCGGAAGAACGATGAACGTAGAACTCGACGCGGTCGTGAACGGGACTTGCGACAGGGTGGAATCGAGCGCGCGGGGGCATTGTCAGGTTATTATTGATGGCACTCAAGAACGGGGCTGCGCGTAATTTTCAAGCGATCAACTCGCGTGCATACTCAGCCCAAATTTCGAAGGCATCGGCTCTGGCGTGGCGGTAGGAACGGG
>NZ_JAHXRW010000023.1 GCF_019429625.1 Celeribacter sp. PS-C1 | reverse complement strand
CAAGTCACCCTCTCGAGCACCCCGGCCAGTCCGTCTGGCGTCCCGTGCTGCGCTGTCTGCGCCGCCGGTGAAGGGGGTTCTAAGGCGAACACCCAGAACCCGCAAGCGCTTTTTATAAGAAAAGTGACAACTCAACCCCAAAATCAAACAAGCCACTGATATAACTACATAAAAATCATAGGAAAATACAGAAAAAGAGGAAATAGGGGACCATAAAGACGTCTGTGTCACGAGGCATCAGAGACTCGCCAAGCCGAGACCTCGAGTTCACCACACTCCATACAGAAACAATCTATCTCATTGTATATAAACAATTAAGTATGGGAGCTTCCTCCAATCACTCCGTGGAATGCTTTCAAATAGCGCCGCGAGGAATCGGAACAGAAGTGAATCGTGCGGCCGACTCGGAGGGATTTGAGCGCAACGCTCGCACTGTCTTCCGTTGACCATGCTGAATCTGCTGCACAAAAACAGCAGTGCCAGTGGCGTCCATTACAAAGAGACCAAATCCCTTATGAAAGCCCCAAGGCCTTCGCGCAGGCTTTGAGCCACGTCACACCCCGCGCCTCCGCCATGACTTTTTCAAGCGCGGACAAACGCTCTGCATTGATTTCGAAAACATCGCTGATCTGATCTGCAGGGAGATGCCCTTCCGGGCGATCCGTCACGCGCGCATAGTCCAGATGATCAAACAGGATGCCATATTCATCACGCAACCACAGGAGATCCGTCGACGCATAGTCTATGTGGTCGGCAATTTTGGCCAAGAGCTTCGGTCGCGTGAAGCCGGACAGCTTCCTGTCTACCTCCAGCACCTTTTTGCGCAGCCTGTTGCGTTCCGGGATCACGACATCGTCCTGCCCCGGAAAGCGGTCGAGTTGTAAGGCCTGAAGCACCTGAGCCGCTTCGGCGGACATGCTTTCGTTGACGGTCGCCTCTCCTGGCGTGTCATGACGCGTCAGACCAAGGTATGAGGTCAGAAAGTCTGCGATGATATCGCCGGCGATCAGTGCGCTTTTCTCATATGTCCGGATCGACACGCTTCCCGGAAACGCCTCCTCCCAAGCCTCAATCTTCCTTCGCCAGCTTACGGGCTGAATGGCGGGAAGCGTTGCCGAGTGCTTGATCCTCTGCTGGACATGGGAGGCGTAGAACTTCGAAGGTTGTCGCACATAGATTGCGATCTTGGTTTCAGAGAAGGTTCTGTCAATCGCGCGCAAGAGCCTTTCGCGCCCTTTATTCCCGATGCGCTTGAACAGATATTCGGTCGACAGCACGACGGTCTCGGGTGAGGTGACACGAATTTCTGCCTCCAGAGCGGTCCAAGTCTTCTCAAAGACCTGATCCGCTTTGATCTGGGAACGCCCGATTTCATCCACCAAAAGACGTTGCCCATCGGCCTCGAAATCGAGGGGCAAGGACAAAAAGGGATGCGACTTGTTCTTGTTGCTCTGAGGATAGAGCACCCCTTGCGTCAGGAGATGGGCGCGCGATGTCGCGAACCATTTCTGAAGTGCGCTGGAGCCGGTCTTCGGCATTCCAACATGGAGAACCAGCTTTGGCTTAAGGGAAGTCATGCGGGCACCTGAAACGTCTTTTCTGAACTATAGGGCAGGGTTCACGAGCGGAGCAACATGAAGCAAGAACGAGCCATCCCGCGTGCACGGGTTTCATTGCCAATCAGTCTTCCCCTGCCGCCGCTGCAGTTTTCGCGCCGCGCGCGTCCATGCTTTTCAAGACTACGATCGCAAAGGCGGAGAAAATAGCCGCCCCGAGCGACAGGATCGCATCCTCTGCCGGCGCGAAGAGCGCATAGGCCGACAACAGAACGCAAATCGCGGCGACGCCTGACATGGCCCGCGCCTCTCCGGCCACAAGACGATCCACAGCAAGGATCGCTGTCATGGCGCCGACAAGACCCGCGACGATCCGGATAGGGTCTCCCACCATCAAAAGCTCGGGCGCATAGACGAAGACGAAGGGCAAGACATAGATGATCCACCCAAAACGCATGGCCTCCCAAGCCGTTTTGGTGAAGGAGGCGCCTGAGATGCCGCTTGCGGCGAGGGCCGCGAAGGCAACTGGCGGCGTGATCATGGAGACCACGCCGAAATACAGGACAAACAAATGTGCGGCGATCAAAGGCACGCCCAGCGCGACAAGCCCCGGCGCGAGCAAAGTGCCCACAACGATATAGACACCCGTTGTCGCCATCCCGGCCCCCAAGACCATGGCAGAAAGCGCAGTCAACAACAGCGACAGCAACAGGCTCGTCTCACCGATCTCTCGGATTCCCAGCGTCAGACTGACATCCAGACCGGTCATGCCCAAAACCCCGAGAACAACGCCCAGCGCCGATCCCGCGATCACCAAAGAAGCTGTTGTTGTAGAGGTCCGATGCGCCGCGTCCTTAAACCGGGTCCAAAGTTCGGAAGGCCCATGCAAAATCCAGCCGGAGAGCAACGCCGCAGCAATGCCGCCGATCCCGGCCATTTCCGTCATGCGGTCACCTTTGAACATGACCGTCACGATCACGATCACCGGCAGCAAGTGCCATAGGTCACGCCATGCCAACTCGGGCAGATCTTGCTCGCCAGCGCCCGCCTCGGCGGTCGGCCGCGGGGCACCCTCGCCAACCTCAATGCGACCGGCAAGCCAACTGGCCTGCACGAACATGACGGCATAGCAAAGGACGGCTGGGATGGCCGCCGCCAACGCAATGTTGCCGTAGGACAGACCGGTCAAATCCGCCATGAGAAAGGCGGCGGCTCCCATCACAGGCGGCGTGATTTGCCCCATCGTCGAAGACACGGCCTCGATGCCGCCCGCCTTGGCGCCCGAAAGCCCGAAACGACGCATGGCCTGAATCGTAAAAGCGCCCGAGGTCAGAACGTTTGAGCTTGCGCTGCCGGACACCATGCCGAACAACCCCGAGGACACGATCGTGGCTTTGATCGCCATGCCTTTGCCACGTTGGGACATTTTGCGGGCGAGCGCATCGATCGCGGCCGTGCCCCCGGAAATCTCGTAGACGGCGCCAAAGATGATATAGATCGTGACCGTGCCCGCGATCACGCCGAGCGTGCGCCCCAGAAACCCGTTCCCCCCGAACACCAGATACACAGTGTAGCGCTTCATATCGACCGAGGCGGCATTGAACGGCGCGGGGAAGAACTGTGCCAAATAACCGAAAATCAGCACCCCGAGGAGCAAAAGCCCCATCATCGGGCCGCTGGTAAGAAGTGTCGCCAAAAGAGTGACCGCAATCAGCACCACGGAGACGGACAAAAGCGTCGGGGTGGGCATGATGAACAGCGCCGCCTCACCAGAGAAATGGTGAAACAGAAAGAGCCCCGCGCCCAGCGCAACAAAGCCCGCTAGAACATGAAGCCCAGCTGCAAGAGAGGCGGAGACGTTTCGTGCCCGGACCCAAAGGATGAATCCAAGCGCGAGCGCCAGCTCAATCGCCAGAAACTGATCAAAGATCATGGTCGCGCGCAGCCAATCGAAGGGATCAATCGCCCACAGGCACGGCGAAACCACCACGCCAATCCCGGAAAGGGTGATCAATCCGTGAAGCACCCTGCCCGGCAGTCTCGTTCGATCAAGCTGCATCGCGCTTACTGGACTTGGCCATGATCCTTGTAAAAGGCCATTGCCGCCGGGTGGTACTCGAGACCGACATCGACATACATGGCATCCGGCTGAAACCATTCGAGGCTGGCCACGGACTCGACCATCGCGTCTTTACCCTCATAAAGCCCTTGAAGCAGCGCCGTGACCGTCGCGTCATCTTCATCGGCACTGGTGTAGATGAAGTAGTCATACTGAAGGATTTGCGTCGGCTCTTTGATCGTCGTGAGTTTCGGATGCGGTTCAAGCATCTGGAGGCTCGCCACAGGCATAAGCGACTTGACCTGATCGGCGGCATCATCGGCACCGCCCAGCTGCAACGCGCGCAGACCGTTCACGTTGCGCGATACCTGTTCGTCGCGCGGCGTTCCGATGACGTGAATGAGCACATCCGTATCTCCCGCCACGAAAGCCTCCGCCATTGCAGTGAAGTTCGCGACCTGAACCCGCTCGACATCATCATAGGACAGCCCATCGGCGGCCAGCATGGTGGAGATCAAGGCTTCGCCAGTCACCGCCTGAAGAAAGCCGGACGGCACGCGTTTTCCTTTGAGCTCCTGCACCGAAGTGATCCCGCTGTCTTCGCGAACCCCCAGCGTCATACGCATCGGCAAAAGGCGCCCCACAAGCCGCAGGTTCTCCATCTGGTGGCCCTCAAAGCGACCTTCCCCCAGCATGGCCTGACGAACGGCAATCGCATTTTCCAGACCGAAATCCACCTCGCCGGAATTGACGAAGGGGCTTGCTTGGCTGGTGCTGTCATAGGGCTGCGGGCGCAGATCCATGTCACTGTCCGCATTGGCCGCCTTGCTGATCGCCAGCGCATAGTTATAGGTGCTGGAGCCCTGGCCTGCCGACGCGATAGTCTGAGGTTCGGCATTTGCGATCGCGGGCGCAATCGCCCCCACCGTCATCAAAGCTGCAATTAGGGTCTTGAACATAAGGCGGATCCCCCCGGGTATTTTTGAACTCTTGTCCCCAACGCTTGTAACAAGAGGTCCCATCAAATCAATCACTATGTCCAAAGCTCTGCGCTTGCGTGCTTCTTGAGCTTGCTCTAGCGTTCAATTCACCGACACAAAGCCCAAAACCTCATCTCCAGGTGGAGCCTCTGCTTGTCTGCTGATCTGCGCGACCTGGCTTTGGCGTTCCTCTGAATTCTGATAAAGATGCATGAAAGAGACTATGGCACCCAATCAACCGAACGCTGACGTCACCGCACGCGATGCCCTCCGGCTTCCCTATGACTTCGTACAGCCTTCAACCGATGCCGAGCGCCTCGTCTGCGACATCTTCTCCGACATCATGAAGGTCGTCCCCGTGGGGCTTGACGACGACTTTTACGACTTGGGCGGCGACTCCCTTATGGGCGAACAGATCAGCCTCATGCTTCAGGAAAAGACGGGACAGGATTTCGCAGTCTCCGCGATCTTCGAATATCCATCCCCCCGTCTCATCGCGGAATATTTGTCGGCAGGTAAGAAAGAGCTGGTCGCGAACTCGCATCCCATTTTCGTGGTGCATGGCAAGGGCGGTTACACGGCCCCTCGACCAGAATTTTATGCCGGGCTCAAGCAGGGCACCAAACTTGTCATGTTCGAATTTCCCGGCATCCGGTCCCGCACGGCCTATCCAGACGACATTCCGGGGGTTGCCGCGGCTTATGTCGATCAAATCATGCACGACTACCCGGAAGGTCCGGTTCTTCTCTCCGCCTTCTGCGCGGGGGGACTTATCGCCATTGAGATGATGTCACAGCTCGAAGCAGCCGGGCGCGACGTTCCCGGTCTCGTTTTGCTTGATCCCAGCGCCCCAAAACGCGTGCAAAAACGCCATGCGCTACAATCAAAGGTCGAGCAAGGTACTGCCAGCCTTTTGGAACGCACCAAATTTCGACTGATTTATTCTCCCGTAACCGGCGCCTCCGCTTTGGACCACGCCAGAGACACGGTGGAAAATTCATTCCGCGTGCTGTCCTGTCTCATCAATGAAGCCTGGATCGCGCGCCTGAAAAAGCGCGGCCCATTCTGGAAACACCGTGACGTCGGACTGCGCAACCTGCCGCGGGCCCGACTGATCGTCGCCTACCGTTTCGCATGGCCTGCACCTTATGCCGGAAAGGTAACGATCCTCGCCTCAAAGCAACGCGCGAAAACGCTGTCCTCCGACCGCTCGGTCTGGGAGCGTTTCCTCCCAAACCGAAGCATCGAGATTATGTCCGAAACGCATGGCGACATCGGCAAGGCGAATGCTGGAATCGTGGCGGAACGCATGGAACACATTCTGCTTGAACCTCTGTCTCAGGCAGCGCCCAAAGCTGACGTGGCCTAAAGCGTTTTTCGTTTAATCTGAATCAGATTGAGCGAAAAACGTTGCCACACTGAATTGATGTTGCTGCGTTTCTCAAAAACTGAGTGCCTCATGTTTTTTGAGAAAACGCTTTAAGCGTAACCTCAGTCTTCGAGCATGGCCCGCAATTCGCGGCGCAGGGTTTTACCGTTGGTGTTGCGCGGCAGGCTGTCGAGGAACACGAATTTTCTGGGACGCTTGTCCGACGACAGTTGAACGCGGCATTCGGCCGCCAGATCGCCCTCACTCACATCGCCACGCGTCACCACAAAAGCCGCGATTTCTTCACCGAATTCCGCACTGTCAAACCCCGTGACCGCGACATCTTCGACTCCGGGCACGCCGCTGAGAACAGTTTCGATCTCTGCAGGGTAGACATTCGCACCACCGCGGATGATCAGATCGGAACTACGTCCGACAATCGAAAGAAAGCCGTCCTGAGAAAGTTTTGCCAAGTCCCCGGTGTAGGCCCAGCCGTCGCGGATTTTGTCCCCTGTCTCGCGGGCGCGGTTCTTATAAAGCCCTTCCGCCATGCCATGGCTTCGCACCCGCATCGCGCCCACTTCCCCCGCTGGCAGCGGCTCGTGGTTTTCATCGACAATCTCAATGCGAACGGTCGGCAGGACGCGGCCATCCGTGTCGCTTCGGGTTTCGATATCCGGTCCCGACAGGACCGAGCAGGTGCCTGAGACACTCGAGGAAAAACAGTGAAGAAAGCCCGGGGTCAGTTCCTGTGCGGCCCGCCGCTTGTCCGAGGCCTCCATCCCGGAGCCGCCACAGTAGAGCATTTTCAAATTCGGCATGAGCGGCTCGTCTTTGCCCTCCGAGAGCGCCAACATCGCTTTGACCGTTGCAGGCACCGCAAACAGGAAGGTGACGCCAAGAGAATTCACCTTATTGATCAATTCTTCGGGCGAAAAAATCGGAGGGTGAAAGTGAACTGTCGCCCCGCGCATCAACTGACCAATCGTATGGTTGCGCGATGCGGAGAACGAGAGGGGGTAGGCGTTGAGAAACGTCCCGCCGAACGGATAAGCGGCCTCAAAGCCATACCCCATAGATCTCAGAAGAATGGTTCGATGCCCCGCGACGATGCCCAAAGGACGCCCGGTTGTCCCGGACGTCAGGGAAATCAGCGCGGGATAGGCCTCTGCCCCGATCCGTTCGATGGGGGCCTTGGGCTGTTGCGACGCCAGATCTTTCCAGCCTGCATGGCAAACAATGGAACGATATGCGCCGTTGGATTGGTCGCGATCCTCAAGGATGGCAGCCAGATCGAATTCCTCGGCAAGCCGTGTCCGCTCATCGCCGCGATTTCTAAAATCGATCGGCACGGCAACCGCATCCATCATCCAGAGACCGACCATGGCGATCACGGTATCAATGCTGTCGCGCAGAGCGAGCCCGACCTGATCTCCGGACTTCAGACCCTCCGCCTGAATCTGCCGCGCCCATTGCGCCGCGATCTCTGTCAGTTCCGCGAAGGAGACCGACCGTGCCCCAGACACAAGCGCCGCACGGTCCCGAAAGCTGGCGCCCAATGCGTGAAACGTATCTGCGAGGTTGGTCTGGTTGTCAGTCTGCATGCGAGATCAATTCCTTTTAGGCAATTCGGGGCGTCCAAGCCCTCGATTTCAAGGGCGCCGCGCGCTCACCTTGGCGAGGAAAGCAGGATTTCGCAATGCTTTGGGAGCGTCCGGACATATATCTTTTCACCTTGAGTAAAGCATCATCACCAAAGCCTGACACCATGGCCTCGCACGCCAAAGAGAAACGCCGTGACAAGCTCGGACAGCGCCTTTAGATTTTTGACGGAAACAATGAACGCAGGGTGTGTCATGCCCCTTTATCACATCAACGGGAAGCTGATCCTGTTCATGCATATCCCGAAAACGGGAGGCACATCCGTCGACTTCTGGCTTCGGAGTTTGGGCGCACCGATCCTTGGCTCTATTGGGCAAGAGATCGACTGGCTCCCCTGCGTACCGCAGCATTTGCACGCTGCTCCCTTGTCACAACTGGTTCCACATGTCGCGCCAGACTACGCGTTTGCGATTGTCCGCCATCCGGAAGACCGGATGGTCAGCGAATTTTTCCATCGTCACAAAACTAAGAAAACCCGCAGGTTTGGCCGCTATCTACGGTCGCAGCCTTTCGACCAGATGAGCCCCATCCAACTGAGCCGCTACTTCGAAGCCTGGCAGGCCCGTTGTTTCAAGAAGTATCAAAAGCACCCGTACTGGGACAGCAATCATGTGCGCCCGCAATCCGCGTTCACCGACTGGCCGGGGTTGCATGTGTTCCGTTTCGAAGACGGGCTCCAGAACGTCTACGACGCGGTGACGCAAAAGCTCGGACTGAGCGCCACGGGCGAAGTCCCCCGACTGAATTCTAGCAAAAAGCACGACCTCGTCCTGACAGACAAAGCAAAAGCACGACTCCGTGCCTTCTATGCCCCCGATTACAAGAGCTGGTACACCTGAACCGCGTGTTCGTCGGCGAAGCCTCCGCCCCCACATCTCAAGCCGATGCCTGATACGCGCGTTCAAAACAAACTTGCAAAACCATGCGTGGGCCTTCTTACTGCCTAAAGCTTTACCTAGCGGCAAAAGCAGAACGATTTTTTTTGCCAATGGCACAAAGTCGACAGGGAGGTATCATGAAAGCATGTATTGCGACCGGCACCTACCATGCCCCGGGCGAGACGTTTGTGAACCGTCATATCTCGGACCTTTTTGGCGGCAACACATGCGTTCTGTTCAACACCGCCAAGGCGGGAAATCCGCTGGACAAACAGATCATGTCGCGCCGCAACGAAGTTGAAGTCACCTTCAAAAAGCTTGTTCAGACGTTCGAATACATGTCCAGATATGGGTCCACCTCGCTGCCGCGTGGACGAGCGCACACCCGTGTCGAGACCTTTCTGACAGAGCAAAAGCCCGATCTCATCCTCGCGGAATTTGGCCCCGAAGCGGTCGCTTTGACACCTCTCGCCTGTGAACTTGGCATTCCACTTTTCAGCTATTTCAGAGGCTATGACGCGTCGAAGTCGCTTCAAAGCCCGAGCAAACTGCGCGCCTACCGCAAGTGTATTCCGTATTGGAGCGGCGTCTTCGCGGTGTCGCAATTCCTGTTGGACAACCTCGCAGCGCATGACATCGCGCACCCGAGATCGATGGTCATCCCCAGCGGCGTCAATACCGATGTATTTCAACCCGCGGAGAAAATCCCCTCGAGTTTTCTCTTCGTCGGGCGTCTTATCGAGAAAAAAGCCCCCGATCTGATGCTGCGCGCCTTCCTCGAGGTCGCGAAATCATCTGACCGAGCCCATCTGACTGTGGTTGGAGAGGGGCCACTCGATGACACATGCCGCACGCTGACCTCGGCCGCGGGCATGGACAACCGCGTGACCTTCACCGGCGCGCTGCCGCATGAGAAGGTCTGCGAGCTGATGGCCCGGACCCCGATTTTGCTCCAGCATTCCGTCACTGCAAAGAATGGCAACACCGAGGGCCTGCCGACGTCCATTCAGGAAGCGATGGCCTCGGGCATGGCCGTGATCTCTACACGGCACGCGGGCATTCCCGAAGCTGTGATCGAGGGCGAAAACGGCCTTTTGGTTGCGGAACACGATGAAGACGGATTTCACGCTGCGATTTCTGAACTTGCGAACGATCCGGACAAAGCAGCCCGGATGGGCACAGAAGGCCGAAAACGTGCCTGCGAATATTACGACAACAGGCGGCTGCTCGGGGATTTGGAACAAACCCTTGCGCAGTGGCGCTAGACCCTGAAAAGTGCGGAAGATAGAAATTTGCCTCGGCCCCACCTTCGATGGGCATGCTACCAAACCGCCCTACTGGCCCAGTAAAAAGTAACGGATCAAAATGGACGACAACCAATTAAAAGATATCATCCTGAATGCCGTGGCCAAAGCCGCCAAGGTTGACGCAGACCAGCTCAACGACAGCACCAAACTCGGTGCTTCGGGGCTTGGGCTGGATTCCATCGCGACGCTCGAATTGTTGCTCACGATCGAGGCGGAAACGGACGTCCGCCTCCGCACGGAGTCTCTCACGGGCGACGATCTGGCAACAGTCGGGGGGCTGGTCCAATTTATCCAATCACTCTGATACGACGCCCCAAACGCTATTCCCCCGCTCAGCACGCCGCCGAACCGGGAACGCTTGAGGAGAAGCTCAGCGCGCTACGTGAGCGGGCCGCGAGCCAGCCTCCACACCCGAGGCTTTGGGCACGCTCCAAACAGTTTTGTTCGGGTGGCCGCGCTCAGCGGCGTGACTGGTGCACTCGGAGTTGGTGGGGTATCGCCTCGGGCGAACTTGTCCGCCTTTATCTCTATGATCCCGATACCCGCAAAGAGGCGATGCAACTGCTCCTCCCTCCGGATTGGTCGGAGGTGGATCAAGCTCTCCAACAGCAGGGTGTGATTTTGGCCGCCGCCCACATCGGCCCGCCGAAATATGCCATGAATGTCATCCTTGACCGCTTTCTTGAGCCGGCCATCGTGACCAATACCGGCGACATGCCCGACTGGATGTCAAAGCGTGGCGGCCTCTTCCTCGACCCGCGCGACCCGGAGACGAGATCGCAAGTCTTGCTTCAAGGCGCCATGCAACTGCGCAAAGGCGGCGTGTTCTATGCCGCGGTCGACGGCAAAAGAGCGGAAGACAAGCTGACAATCGAACGCTTTGGTCGCAGCTGGCAATTCTCACCCGGCGTGCCCGCTCTCGCCCGTATGCTGAATGTAAAGAGCTTCGTCTTGCTGGCCCTGTGGGAGGGCGAGCGGATTGGGCTGCGCTGCGTTCCGATTCAAGCGCCGGATCGTTCTCTTTCTGCAGAAGAATATCAGAGGGCATGGATCATGGCGTATTGGGGCGTAATTTCATCTGTGATTGAGACCTCGCCTGAAAACCTGCGCTTTCTCGCGCCTCCGTTTCGCAAGGAATTCAACGCATGATCTGGCATCGTTTTTTGCAGGTGGCGCAGGCTCACGCACATGCGACCGCCGTTATCGGCGAGGATGAAACCCTCACCTACGCCGACTTTGTCGCGCGCGTTAATGTCGAAGCCGGTAAACTTCCGCGTCGTGCGGACATGGGAAGACCTGCGAGAGTACTGCTTGTCCCGACAGAACCCGCGACTTTGCTGCTGCGCGTCTTTGCCTGCTGGAGCCGCGGTTTGGTTCCTGTCGTTCTGCGCGAAGGGCAAACGGAGGAGAGCCTCAAACGCATCAGCGGGATTGCGGAGCCGGTCTTGATCCTGTCCGACACAACGCCACAACACCCCCAGCATGTTTCTCAAGAGGATGCCCCTCCTTTCACCGCTCGCGATGAGGCGCTGGTCATGTGCACGTCCGGCACGACCGGCACGCCGAAGCTCGTTGCACTGCCCGCGGAAGGCGTTTTGGCGACCGCGAGTGCGATCGCGGATGATCTTGGTTTTTCCGAAGGCGACATCATCGCGGTGCCAACACCTCTGACCTACATGTATGGGCTGATGGGCGCATCCGTCACAGGCCTGCTTTCCGGCGCAGCGTTGCGCCTCTTCGTACCAGGCGCACCGTTGACGGTGGTTCAGTCCGCCATTCGACGCGAAAAGATTACCGTCATGCAGGGCCCGCCTTCTCTTATGCGCCTCTTCCTCGCCTATTGGGGAGGAGAGCCATTTGACTCAGTGCGCCTGGTCACCACAGGCGGCGAATACATGACTTCCGAAATGGTCACAGATCTCGCCAAAGCCTTTCCGCAAAGCCAATTCCGTCTGCTCTATGGCATGACTGAGGCCGGTCCCCGTATTTCTCACTGTCAATCCGTGACCGAGTATAAGGGTGGATTGTGTGTTGGGGTTCCCTTTGACCATTTCGAATGGCGCGTCGTTCCTGTGGAACAGGAAGGCTTGCCTTCTGGCGCTGGTCGTCTCGCACTCAGAGGTCCGAGTGTCTGTTTGGGCTACATTCAACCGGAGAACAAATACGCCGGCGTTGATACAGACGGATATTTCACCTCAACCGACATTGTTTGTACGGTTGACGACGCAAGCCTCTGCTTTTTCGGGCGCCAGGATAGATTGTTCAAGACCGGTGGAAAGTTGATCAATCCGCTGGAAATAGAAGCCCTATTGATGCGCCATCCAGATGTCCGCGACGCGGTTTGTCACGCGGAAGACCATCGTCTCCTCGGGCTTGTCCCTGTTGCGCAAGTTGTCTTGAAAGAGGGAGCACAGACAGATTCTGCGACACTGATTGCGCATTGCGCCGTCCTTGAAACCCATGCCGTCCCTCATCGCATCGACATTCTTCGCGCGCTTTGCATTTCCGCCTCGGGAAAGAGGGTCGTCGCCACGGCAGCAGGCTCGTCAACGCTTCCATGAGGCGTTTAGCCGCGCAGAGATCCGCCCGAAGGCGGTATGTAGGTGTCTGA
>NZ_JAHXRW010000022.1 GCF_019429625.1 Celeribacter sp. PS-C1 | reverse complement strand
TGGTGAGAAGCGCATGATTGAGCGGGCCTTCGGCGTTGGGCCGTGTGTCATGGCTGAAACAATGGCCTGGCTGGAGAAACAGCTCGCAGCATAAATGTGTCTGTCCGAGGCGTAAGTGCGACTTGTGCCAAAGTTTGCAACAGAGCCTAGCGGCAGTACCAACGCACAGCCCAAAGCACGATTTCACCCCGGAAATGACGGCCTTTGAAGTCGCTCATGCTACACCCCTTATCTCAGCAATGACCCACAAAATGCTTGTCGCTGAAAAAGTTTGCAACAGAGCCGCGCGCCGATCGTGAGCGACTTCGTATAGCCCTCCGGCACACCGATCTGTTGCCGCGCCTCTTCCCAGATCTTGATCAGGGACAGGGCATAGCGCTCGAATTCCCGCCCCGCGGGGGTCAGCTCCGCGCCCGCTTTCGAACGGGTAAAAAGCTGTTTACCCAAGGAGTCCTCCAACCGCTGGATACGCAGGCTGATCGCGGATTGCGTCACGAAAGACCCGGTCGCAGCCACTTCCAGAAAGGTTCGAATGAGCGCGATATCCATGACGTTACCTATGATTTATTTTCACTTTAACTATATTTCTTATTCGTTTTTCTAATTCAATCAAATTGCCTATTTCCGCAGTGTGGAAACGGACCACCGTGCATGAGACCCGAAAAGAGAGTGTCGGGCGGCTCTGTCCGGCGGGACGGTTTCCGGCTCAACATATACATTCTTGTCAAGACAAGGAGACTGATTATGACGCTGCATGTGACGCGTAAGATGACCTTCGCCCTGCTTTTGTCGGCCGGGATTGGCCTGTCCGCCTGTTCTTCCGATCAGGTGATCGGCAACACCGTCGACGTTGCCGCCTCCGGCACCGAACTCGTTGCCAGAGGCGCGGTTGGCGCCGGTAAACTCGCCTATAAAGGCGGCAAGTCCATCGTCACAGGCGGCGAATAAACGAGGGTGCGGGGCAGTTTCTTGATGACCGAACTCTGATCACCAATCCCTGCCCGCCGGCCCCCGGCGGGTATCTCTTTTTATAAATGACAGAACAGACGCGGGTCGTGTGATCACAGTGAGTCTGACGGTGAGTTCTGATTGGCCATACCCAAACCGTCACGCGTTTAACCTGATTCATAAAAAGAAAGGCATGACGTGTACAGCGTATCGGAATCTCGGCACAAAAAGACCGGGCTCAGCCCGGCCTTCATGTTCAACAAGGAAGTATAAAGCGATTTGAGTTTCCTCAAAGCCATGCTTTATGTGCCCAAATTACGGGCGATTTTAGATTTCGTCCAAGCCCAGACCCTCAGCCGGTTTGGAAATTCAGCCATGCATCTCCCACGACTGCTTCGGATTTGACCGCCGCCGCCCCATCGCACCGTGTTGGAAAACGTCATGGAAGGCCGCGTCGCCGAACAGGGACCGCCCGAAAAGCTGTTCTCCCATGCCGACAGCGAAACCTTCGCCCGTGTCATCTCCAAAACCCGCTGATTGCCCCGAGACCCTAAATGCCCCCTTCCTTCACCCCGCTGAAAATCGAGGCGGCCGAGTTGCGCATTGTCAACCTGCCACTCGTCACCCCTTTCAAAGTTTCAAACCAAACCCTGAGCGACAAAACCTTTCCGATCCTGACCCTGCCCGCCCCGCGCCGATCTGTCCCCGGCGGCAATTCCGCGCGACATCGACGCGCTGATTGCATCCGATCCACAGGCCGCTTTGGCCGAACGTCTGAGCCTGCGTGCGGCGTTGCAATCAGCCTTTGCAAAGGGGCCTGGTTCGACCGCACTCAGGTCACCTATCTTTTGGGAACGTGATAACCGCCAAGGCTGTGTCTAAAGCGTTTTTCTTTTTATCTGAGCCAGGGAAAAAGAAAAACGCAGTGCAACATATAAACGTTGTGAGCGCTTCACACAAAATCTGTGATTCAGATTTAATGCGAAACGCGTTAGCACATGGTTTTATCGAAGTTCCCCGTCTGGGCCATTGAGCAAAGATGTCTCGCCTTTCTGTGTTCCAGCAGGTTCAATGAAGAAAACCCATACGGCCAAAGACAAAATGACACATTTGTCATTTATAATGTGTTACGAGGTCCCTTCGGAAGGTATAGAGAATTAAAGCGTTTTTCGTTTAATCTGAATCAGATTGAGCGGAAAACGTTGCCACACTGAATGGATAGTGCTGCGTTTCTCAAAATTGAGTGCCTCAAGTTTTTTGAGAAACGCTTTAGCGAACGCCATAAACAAAGACTCCTGCCTGTGAGAGAAGAGGCCGCAAACATGTCCGTATTGTCCACATTACATCCCCCAATCCTTCGCATTGTCGTTGCAAGTTTTCTGTCAGCGTTTCTTTCTGTCACTGCCGCACCAGCAACCGCTGGGCCCGACTTCGACACACTGCTCGAAAAATTCGGCAAATCGAGTGGTGAGGAGGGCATCTATAGTTCCAACGGCCGCATTGAGGCGCAAACCGTCGATGTCGCCACGAAATATGCCGGGCGCATCGACAGTGTTACGGCGGCGGAGGGTGATCTGTTGTCTGCGGGCGATGTGATCGCGCAAATGGGCACGGCGGACGCTACGGCCCAGCTCAATGCAGCAAAGGCGGCCGTGCTGCGTGCCAATGCCGGGCTGACGGTGGCGCAGGCGACACTGATGCAGGCCGAAAGCGCGCTTTCCGTGGCACAAACCACCTATGACCGTGTGGTGAAGCTGCATGACAGTGGAACCACATCGCAAAGCACACTCGACGATGCGACCAATGCGCTCAACAGCGCCAAGGCCACGGTCGAGATGGCCAAGGCGCAAATCGAAGATGCCAAGGCGTCCATCGCTGCCGCTGAGGCGGATCAGGACCAGGTGCAATTGGCGCTCGACGATCTGACCATCACCGCGCCGCTGAGAGGCCGGGTGCTGTATCGCCTGCATGAACCGGGCGAGGTGATTGATGCGGGCTATCCTGTGGTCACCATGCTCGATCTGAGCAATGTTTACATGAACATCTACCTGCCCGCGACGGTGATCGGCACGCTGGCGGTGGGCGATGAGGCGCGGCTCATTCTCGACCCGATTTCCGACTATGTCGTTCCTGCAACGATCACGTTCATCTCGCCGCAATCACAATTCACGCCGAAGAGTGTCGAAACGCAGGAGCAGCGCGAAGAGCTCGTGTTCCGGGTGAAACTGTCGGTGCCGCGTGCGCTCTTGGCGAAATACGAAAGCCTGATCAAAAGCGGGGTGCGGGGCATCGGTTTTGTGCGCACCGAACCTGACGTGGACTGGCCGGAGCATCTGACCGTCAACGTGCCGGAGTGATCCGATATGGGGTATGTGGCACGCCTGAACGCCGTGTCGCATCGTTACAAGGCGGTCTTTGCGCTCGACGATGTGACACTCGACATTCCCGCCGGAAAAGTGGTTGGCCTGATCGGTCCGGACGGGGTCGGGAAATCCACGCTTCTGGGTTTGATCGCCGGTGTGCGCAAAGCGCAGGCGGGGGAGGTGACGGTCCTCGGCCAAGACATGCGCGACGCCAGTGCCCGCAGCACACTGGGCGCGCGGATTGCCTATATGCCGCAGGGGCTGGGCAAAAACCTCTACCCGACGCTGAGTGTGCGCGAAAACCTCGATTTTTTCGGGCGCCTCTTTGGACAGCAACAGGCCGAACGGCGCAAACGCATCGCGATGCTGACCGAAGCCACCGGACTTGCGCCTTTTCTTGATCGTCCGGCGGGCAAGCTGTCCGGCGGGATGAAGCAAAAGCTCGGGCTTTGCGCGGCACTGATCCATGACCCGGATCTGCTGATCCTTGACGAGCCGACGACCGGGGTGGATCCTTTGTCCCGGCGTCAGTTCTGGGAGCTTATTGATCGCATCCGCGCCAAGCTCACCGGCATGAGTGTGCTCGTCGCCACGGCCTACATGGAAGAGGCGGAACGCTTTGAATGGTTGGCGGCCATGAACGACGGCAAGGTGATCGCGATAGGCAGCCCGGAAGACATTCGGGCGCAAGCGGGCAAGGCGACGCTTGAGGATGCCTTCATCGAGATGCTCCCGAAAGAAGAGGGCGAGGAGGTCGGAGTGACCCTGCGCACCCGGCCCGCAAAAGACGGCACGGTGCCCGCAATCGAGGCGTTCGATCTGGTCAAGCGCTTCGGCGATTTCACCGCCGTGGATCACGTCAGTTTCACCATTCCCGAGGGCGAGATTTTCGGCTTTCTCGGTTCCAACGGCTGTGGCAAATCGACAACGATGAAAATGCTCACCGGGCTGTTGCAGCCCACGGAAGGACGCTCGAAACTCTTTGGCGAAGAGCTTGAGAACGGCGACATGGCCGCACGCCAGAACATTGGTTACATGTCACAGGCCTTCTCGCTCTATACCGAGCTGACCGTGCGGCAGAATCTCGAACTGCACGCAGAACTCTATCACATTCCCCCCGAGCGCCGCGCGGAGCGGGTGCGCGAGGTCCTGGACGAATTTGAACTGACCGAGGTGGCCGCATCGATGCCCGACGGGCTGCCTTTGGGGATTCGGCAACGTTTGCAATTGGCGGTCGCGACCATCCACGAACCGCGCATTCTCATCCTTGATGAGCCGACCTCCGGGGTCGATCCGCTGGCGCGCGATGCGTTTTGGCGCAAGCTGATTTCGCTGTCGCGCGACGAGGGCGTGACGATCTTCATCTCCACCCATTTCATGAACGAAGCGGAGCGCTGCGACCGGATTTCGCTTATGCATGCAGGGCGCGTGCTCGATGTCGGTACTCCCGAGGAGCTGACCGAACGGCGCGGGGCTCAGACATTGGAAGAGGCGTTTATCGCGGCGCTGGAAGGTGAGACGCAGGCCGATGAGGGCGCGGCGGACACCGATGCCCTGCGCAATGAGGTCGCGGCTGTCGCCCCCAATGCACTGCAACGCGCTGTGAGCCGTCTTTGGGCTTATACGTCGCGCGAAACGCTGGAACTGATCCGCGATCCGATCCGGATGTTCTTTGCGCTTGCGGGGCCGATCATCCTTTTGATCACCATGGGATTCGGGATTTCCTTTGACGTCGACAAGCTGAGCTTTGCGGTCAACGACATGGACCACACGCCGGAAAGCCGCCGCCTTATCGAGGCGTTTAGCTCCATTCCCCAATTCGATCAAAAGGACGATTTCACCTCGCTTGACGCGCTGGATCGGCAGATGGAGCGGGGGAACCTGACGGTGGCGCTGGAAATTCCCGATGGCTTCGGCAAAGCGCTGCATCAGGGGAGCGCGCCGGAAATCTCGCTCTGGATCGATGGCTCCATGCCGTTCCGCGGAGAAACCGCCGAGGGCTATGCGCTTGGCCTTCTCACGCAATTTGCCGACGATCTTGCCACCGAAACGGGCACGGAAAGCTCCGACAGCCTGTCGATTACGACTCGCTATCTCTACAATCAGGCCTTCAAAAGCGCGCATGCCATGGTGCCGTCGATGCTCATGCTCATTTTGATGCTGATCCCGGCGATTATGTCGGCGATCTCGGTCGTGCGCGAAAAGGAAACCGGAACGATTGCCAATTTCCGCGCCACGCCGGTGCGCAAGGTGGAGTTCCTCATCGGCAAACAAATCCCATATATCATCATCGCCTGGTTCAATTTCTGGGTTATGGCAGGGCTTGGCCTTTGGGTGTTCGGCGTGCCGCTGCATGGCAGCCTGCCTGCGCTCGGGCTGGCCGCGCTGTTCTATGTCATTGCCACCACGGGCTTCGGACAATTTATGTCGAGCTTTACCCGCACGCAGGTCTCTGCTGTCTTCGCAACGGCGGTGCTGTCCATCATTCCGACGGTGAATTTCTCCGGCCTGATCACCCCCGTTTCCACGCTTGCGCCCATGGGACGCATCGTAGGCCTGTCCTTCCCCGGCGCGTGGTTCCAGCCGATCTCCATCGGCACCTTCCTCAAGGGCTTCGGTTTCGGCGATGTGGCAATCAACATCCTTGTCATCACGGGGTTCTGCCTGATCTATCTCACCCTGTCCGTGCTTGCCCTTCGCAAGCAGGAGGCCTGACATGTTAAAAAGCCTCTCCAATATCCTCCGCCTGACGGTCAAAGAGCTGCGTGCGATCCGCGGCGATCTCGTGATGGTTGCGCTGATCCTCTACGTATTCAGCGCAGCCGTCTGGCTTGTCTCCGACGCAGGCTCGACCGAAGTGAAGGATTTGTCCGTCGCCGTAGTCGATGAAGACCACAGCCCGCTTGCGGCCCGGATCATCGACGAAATCCGCGCGCCGCTCTTTACAACGCCCGCGCTTTTGAGCCCGGATGAAGCGGCAGAGGCGCAGACCAATGGCGACTATGTTCTGGTCGTCTCTCTGCCCCCCGATCTTGAGCGCGATCTGCGCCGGGGCGATGAAGCGGAGATACAAATTCTCGCCGATGCCACCGCCGTGGCCTTTGCCGGCAATGGTTCATCCTTCATGACCCAACTGCTGGCCGAAACCGTTTCCGACTATCTCGCGCCGGGTGTCGACAGTGATGATCTGGTGAACGTGGTGTTTCGCAGTCGGTTTAATCCGAACATGACGGCGCGCTGGTTCACGTCCGTGATGCAACTGATGAACAACGTTACGATGCTGATGCTGATCCTCTCCGGGGCGTCGCTGATCCGCGAACGCGAACGCGGCACCATCGAACATGTGCTTGTGATGCCCGTGCGCCCGCATGAGATCGTTCTGTCGAAAATCTTTGCCACCGGCGGCGTGATCCTTTTTGCCTCCGTGTTCAGCCTCGTGGTGGTGGTGCAGTGGGCAATGGGGGTGCCGATTGCCGGTTCTCTGGCGCTCTATGTTCTGGGTGCCGCGATCTATGTCGTGTCGGTGGCCTCGCTTGGTCTGATGCTCGCGAGTTTCACCCATAACATGGGGCAATTCGGCCTTTTGACCATTCCGGTCATCGTCATCATGATTCTTCTGTCAGGGGGCATAACCCCGCTCGAATCCATGCCCGACTGGCTACAACTTGTCATGCGCACGATCAGCCCCTCGCCGCATTTCGTCTCCTTTGCACAATCCGTCCTCTACAGGGGCGCAGGGTTGGATCTCGTGATTGGACAGCTTGCCGCGATGGTGGCGATGTCGATCGTCGCCCTGTCTATGGTGCTGGCCCGGTTCCGTAAAATCCTGAGCTAAAGCGTTTCTGCTTAAACCTGTTTCCGGGTTTGAGCAGAAGCGCAGCGCAACGTCGAAGCAGAAGGTTACTGCACCCAACACAGATGTCTGGCTCGACAAAATTCAGAGTTTTGTCCTGAGTTCCCGCGCCAGTTGGGTAAAAGCCGCGTTTGATTGGTGGGCAAAGGCAATGACCCACGCGCCCTGCAATTGACAGTGCAAGGAAAAGGCGGCGTCGTCGGGCCGGGGATGACCCAACCGTTCGGCGTGTTTCTCGATACATTTCGTCCAGCTGCCATAGACCTCCTGCGCGGTGATCTGGAGGCGCGGTTCCAGCGGGGCGGCTTGCAGGATGCTGAGCACGGGACAGGCCGGGACATGAGTCTGCGACGTCACCTCGGAGGCAATGGCGTCGCATACCATGAGCGCACCTTCGTCAAAGCTTTCGGCCTGAGCGAAGGTCGTATCGAGCAACCGTTCCAGCCACGCCCCGGCCCAACGTGTCGCGGCTTCGGCCAGTTCCTGTTTGCCGTTCGGGAAATGATAATACAGCGACCCTTTGGGCAGCCCCGCCTCTTTGAGAATCTCCGACAGGCCAACACCCGAATACCCCTTCTGGCGAAAGAGGTTCGAGGCGATGCGGATCAGCTTGTCGCGAGACGTTGGGTCACTCATGACAAAACAGATAGCGCCACTGGACCGACTGGTCTATTGCTTCCGTAGACCAGTCGGTCCAATGCAAGGAAAGCGAGAGTTTTGGAACAGGCCACACAGACAATCTCCATCCCGGCAGAGGGGGCCACACTTATCGGGACCTGGTATCCGGCATCCGATGTGCCCCTTGCCAGCCTGGTGCTGCATGGCGCCACCGGCGTGCCGCAGCGCTTTTACCGCCATTTCGCCGCCTGGGCTGCCGCGCGCGGGATCAATGTTCTGACCTATGACTATCGGGATTTCGGCGCGTCCCAGACCCGGCCGATGCGTGAAAGCCAGACGAATTTCGCGGACTGGGCCGTGCGCGATCAGACCGCAGCACTCGATACACTGGCCAAACTGGCGCCGACAGGCCCCTTGTGGGTGCTCGGGCACAGTTTGGGCGGGCTTGGTCTTCCGTTCCAGAACCTGCCCGACCGCGTCACACGGATCACCACCATCGGCGCCGGGATCGGACATTATACCCACCATCCCTGGAGCTACCGCCCCAAGGTTCTGGCCTTCTGGTTCGCGCTTGGCCCCGTGGCGACCGCCCTTGCGGGCTATATGCCGGGCAAAAGATTGTTGCTGGGGGCCGATCTGCCCGCCGGTGTCTATTGGCAGTGGCGCAGATGGTGCACCCGGCGCGATTTCTACGCCTCGGACATCGGCGTCACCCTGCCGAAGCCGAATTACAGCATCGAGGGCAAGGACATCCGCATTTGCGTTGCCGCCGACGATGTCGTCGTCCCGCCGGTTGCGGTCCGACGCTATGCGGAGGCCTTTGCGCCATCAGGGGCCGAGTTTCGTATATTTGCCCCTGCGGACTACGGCCTGCCTGCGCTCAAACATATCGAAGTCCTGTCCAAAGAGAGCGCGCCCGTGTGGGCCGACCTACTTGATCTGCCTCAGCCCGATCTGACCTGAAAGGCCCGCCCATGACTGATAATGCGACACAGGATGGAACCCGCTCAGAAGTCCTGTACGCCCGCGCCCGGAGAACCATCCTCTGGGCCAATATCACCATGATTGCGATGATCGTGATCCATGACAGCGATCACGTCCGTCAGGCCGCGAACTGGTGCTATACGATCAGCGCGCAGCTTTGGCTGGTGAATGTGTCCGTCTATGTGCCGAGCCTGATCGCGTTGGCGCTTTTGTGGCGCGGCAAAGGCGCAGGCGTCGCGATGATGATCAACGGCCTGCTGGTTGGCGCGGCCTTTTCCGAAGTTCACCTGTGGCGTCCCTCCATTCCGGTCTGGGGCATCTGGAATGACAATTTCTTCATTCTGGGCGTAGATTGAATCAGCTGGACGATCCTTGCGCTGACGGTCCTAGTGGGGGCGCTGGTGAGTGCTGCAGGGACCTATGCGCTTGGCCTACAATGGACCGTGCGGTAAAGCAGGCACGATGAACGCATATCGGGTCTTTGGAGACAGGCATGCGACTGTCTCCCCCGGATCGCTTGCCCATAGTCTCTATAATGTTTCGTCTCGGCGTTACAGCACCGAACCCAGACATGTTGCCGATTTTGGCAGAGCACTTTTCCAAAAAAAGACCGAGCAAAGCTCGGCCTTAAGTCCAACAGGGAGGTAGAAAGCGACGTGAGTTGCCTCATATCACCTCTTCCTTTGCTCTATTTATGTGCAGCTTGAAAACTTTTCAAGACAGCGCCCCCTGCCAATATGGCAGACCCGATATGCGCTGACGCACCAAGCCCATTTCAAGACTTCTCCAGCCCGGAATCCTGCAACTGTTCACGATCCGGCAGGTCTTGCAGGCTCTCAAATCCGAATGCGACCAGAAACTGTTCCGTCGTGACGAATGTATAGGGCGCCCCACGTCGCGGACTGCGCGGCCCGGTGCCGATGAGATGGCGATCATGCAGACGGCCGATCAGGTCGCGACTGATCTCCTTGCCAAAGATATCCTTCAACCCGTGGCGGGTGATCGGCTGGTGATACGCCACCGCAGCGAGCACCGCGATGTCAAACTCGCTCAGGTCCTGAAGCTGATCGCCAACATCCGCCGCCGCACGGATCGCAGGCGCATAAACGGGGCGCGTCCGGAACACCCAGCCTCCTCCAACCTTGGCGATCTCAAAGGCCCGCCCCTCAAGATCAGCGGCCAGATCCGCAATCAGAAGATCGACCGAGGCCCCTCGCCCCACGACCCGCGCAAGATCTTCGCGCGGCACGGGCGTGGCAGAGGCAAAAAGCACGGCTTCGATCCGATGCATCCACTCACGCCACCGCAGTTCGGGCGGCAGAGCCTCCAACTCGCGATCAAGTTCAGCTGTGCGGCGCGCCCCTGCCATGTTCACACCCCATAAAGCCGGAAGGTGTCGCGTCCGGTGAGCTCGCGCACCGCGCCCAACTCGACCAAGCGATCGCAAAGCCGCCGCGCGGCCCGATCCGGCAGCGGTAGCGCCGCGGGAGCCACGGCATCCTGCGTCAAAAACATCTCGACCGCCTCCCCTGCCCCTTTCGCGCGGAGCTTTGGCGCGACCGACACGAGATGCGCGGCTTTGCGGGTGAGATCAGAGGCGAGGGTCAGGACCTCCGGCACAGCGGCGATCACCGCGCGGTGGCAGGCATCAACCAACGCGTCACCCCTCACATTGAAATCCGCGCGCTTCAGCCCGAGCGCGAGCAACGGCAGGAGATGCGTTGCGCCCATTCCCTGTGCCAAGGCCGCCTCCGCCATGATCAGCGAGGGAACCCGCGCGCGGGGACGCTCTCTGAGAACTGTCTCAAAAACTGCCGCCGCCCGACGAAGCGGCGCCCCCTGCCCCGAGTCGAGCCAGACCGCGACCTCCGTGGCCTCAACAGCCGGCAAGGCGCGGTGCAGCCCCTGCGGGGACACAGGCCGCTCCACGGCCCGCCGCCAAGAGAGATACATCTCCCCCGCAGGTCCGGGCAGGTCGCCGGGACGCAGCAGATGGCAGGTGTCCCGCAACTCTGCGGCCCGCTCAATCCGCCCCGAAAGCGCCGCACAGGCCTCCGCTGCGCGCAAAGCCAGCCGATCGCGCAACAAGGCGTGGGGCAGCTCCGGACGTGCGGCCACAAGATGCAGATGGCTCAGGGCATACCCCGACAAAAAAGCCACATCTTCAAAGGCTTCCGCACGCCGCGCGGTGACCCAGCGCGGCAAAGGCGCTAATGTACTCGGGTCTGATGCGATGTCCGGCGGAGTCATTTTCATGACCGGAGCCTAAATCACCACGGCGCTTTCATCCAGAAAATTTTCAACAAACCGCCGCACCTTGATGGATGCTATTATGTCCAATAAATTTGCATTATCGGACATAATAGATATAGGCTCTGGAATATGGCCAAAACACCCGAAAACACACCGCACAAAGACGTCGAAATCACCCTGCCCGACCATATCGCGGGATCAGGGTCGCTTGAGCGCCTGGTGGAAACCGCGCGCACCTATGTGGAGGCGACCGTTGCGGAGAACACAGCGAAAGCCTACGCCGCCGACTGGGCGCATTTCTCGCGCTGGTGTCGGATGAAAGGAGCGGACACCCTGCCCCCCTCACCGGAAATCATCGGCCTCTATCTCACCGACCTCGCACATCCCTCGGACAAGACCGCCCCTCTGACGGTGGCAAGTATCGAGCGTCGCCTCTCCGGTCTCTCATGGAATTACGCACAGCGCGGCCTGACCCTGAACCGCAAGGAACGCCACATCGCCCGCATCCTCGCGGGCATCAAACGCAAACACGCCCGCCCGCCGGTCCAAAAGGAAGCGATCTTTCCAGAGGACATTAAGGCCATGGTCGCCACCCTGCCCTATGATCTGCGCGGGCTGCGGGATCGGGCGATCCTGCTTTTGGGCTATGCGGGTGGCTTGCGCCGGACCGAGATTGTCAGCCTCGACGTGCACAAAGACGACACAGAGCACAGCGGCGGCTG
This sequence comes from Celeribacter sp. PS-C1, assembly GCF_019429625.1. Taxonomy (GTDB): domain Bacteria; phylum Pseudomonadota; class Alphaproteobacteria; order Rhodobacterales; family Rhodobacteraceae; genus Celeribacter. Next base: position 6,500 of record NZ_JAHXRW010000022.1, on the reverse strand, counting down.
GGTCACGATCTATGAGGAAGGTGCGCTCTTGACGCTCAATTCCAAGACCGGTTGGCGTGAGGTCGAAATCGGGCGCGGCTCAACTGAGGCGACCTGCCCCGTTCATGCCTTGGAGCAATGGCTGCGCTTCGCGAAGATCGAATTTGGTCCCGTGTTTGTCCGCACGTCGCGCGACGGCAAACGCGCCTTGGAGGATCGACTCAGCGACAAACACGTCGCGCGGCTTATCAAACACACGGTTCTGAAAGTGGGCCTGCGCTCTGAGCTGCCGGAGAAAGACCGCCTCGCGCTGTTTTCCGGCCACAGCCTCCGCGCAGGGTTGGCGAGTTCGGCGGATGTAGATGAACGCTATATCCAGAAACACCTCGGCCATGCCTCTGTGGAAATGACGCGCCGGTATCAGCGGCGGCGGGATCGGTTTCGGATCAACCTCACGAAAGCCGCGGGCCTCTGACATGTGACGGAAACGAAAAAAGGCGGCCACTTGGACCGCCTTTTATCTGTCGTCTGATCGGGTGGATTAGCTGTCCAACTCCGCAAAGAACGCGGCGAGCGCGGCCTCGAGTTTCTGCTTTTCCATCTGGCCGAAGTCCATGTCGGAGCGCAGTTCAAGCCGCCCATCTTGCACCGCACAGCGCACTGTCCCCGCGGGGACAGTCATGCGGAACGTGGTTTTGAGCTTATTGGCTTTTCCCGCTGGCGCTTTCTTTTCGGCTTTGCGCACTCCGGTGAGCAAGCTCCGCAGCACCTCAATCTCGGCCTCCGCGGTCGTCGACATCGCCGCCGCGAGCCGCGATTTCGCGCGCGTTACCGCCGCCGCATCGTCCGCGAACTTTTTCTCAAGATCGAGACCAAGGGCACGTGGGATCGCTTCCGGAAATTTGAGCGCGCCACCGATATGATCCAAGAGTGTCGCGAAGTGACGAATGTAGCTGCGTTTCTGCCGGTTCGCCGAGGCATAGAGAATGGCGACGGCCTCCTCGACGTTCGCGCATTCGGTCTCCGGATCGGCGGCATAGGCCCGCGCAAGCGCCGCCATTTCCGCAAAAGAAATATCACGGCGCACGAGGTTCTCATCGACCATCCGGCGGTAAAGACCGTCGAGAGCTTCACCGCTCGACATCAGACCCGCCGGAATTTTCGCGAACCGGTCATCCCCCGTTTCCGCGAAAAGTTCGCGGTAGGCGGTAAGACGGCGGAAGCCCTGCACAAGCTCATAGCCCTCGCCAACCTGCTCCACGCGGATCGGGTTCGAGAGGCCAAGCTCACGGATGGAGATTTTCAACTCGTCCAGTTCCGGATCGCGCGTGATGCTCCGGTCGCGGGTGAGTTTGGTCGTGGACACGGCATCAATCGCCACGAGGTCCACGATCAACCCCTGTTTCTTCATCCGCACAAAATCATGCGCGAGGCGGTCGTTTTCGTCGCGAATCGCGGCCTCGGCGGCTTGGCGTTCGCGGAGGGCGGAGGCGTTTTCCTGAATGGCGCTCGCCATCGGACCACGGCGGGTCTCACGCACGTCTGGCTCCTCCGTCCCCGCGGGGACAGGCGTGTCTACCTCGACCGGATCGGTCGGGAAGTCTATGTCAAAGACGCGGCGTTTCTTGCTCATGCCTCATCCTCCAGATTGACCCAGGCCTCAAGAAGGTGCCCGCGGAATTCTTCATACGCATTATCGAAAGAGGACCGTGCGCGGCGCCACGTCTCGCGCGTCATGTCGCGGTAGTCGGTCTCATAGATCGACGACAGGAAGCGACCGGACTGTTCCACCGCCCGGGTCATCTCAATCGGGTTCTGGGTGAGCCTATCCCCAAAAACCTTTTCAAAAGCCGACCGCATCGCGCGGTGCAATTCATTGCCCGCCTCGAACCGCGTCAGAAGGAAACGGATGTCGTGGAACGCTTTCGGCAGGTTGCTTGTCCCCGCGGGGACAACGCCGTTGAAGGCCGAAAGATCTTCAAGCGCTTCGGCGAGCTGACCGATGAAGGAGGTGGTCGAGTCATATTCCCAGTAGCCGGGGCCGGAGGGGATATAGAGCACGTCGGCAGCAAAGACCGCGTTCATGGACTGATAGCCGATCGCAGGCGGACAGTCGAAGATGATCATGTCGTAGGCGTCCGCGGGCAGGGTGTCGAGATAGCGGCTCACAGCGGCGAAGAACGACCACTCCGGATTGAGGTTGCGATATTGCGCGGAGGCGAACTCGACGAAGGCCGCGTTGGCGCAGGACGGGATGATGTCGATGGTCGGCCAGTTGGTCGCCTTGATAAAGTCCGCGACGCGCAGATCAGAAAGACCCATGTCCGTAATAGAAGAGGGCAGGCGGCGTTGGGGCAGGGCGGAGCCGCTCTCGGCCCCACGGGTCGCGGCGTTCATGCGCTCTGTCTCATTGATCAGATCGCGCGCCATGACGCCCCAGACCGTGAACTCCTCCTGAACATCGGAGAGCCCCATGGAGTGGGACAACGTTGCCTGCGGGTCGAAGTCGACGCAGAGCACGCGATAACCATCGAGCGCGGCGGCGTGGGCGAAGTGGAGCGCAACGGTGGACTTGCCCGCGCCACCTTTGAAGTTCGCAATCGCCGCGCGGATCGCCCGCTTGCCCGCCGGACGTTTCGGCATGAGGGACTTGCGGCTCACCTTAAGACGGCGGCGCAACTCGTTGATCTCTTCGAGCGTATACCAGCGCTGACGCCCGTCTTCTTCGACATAACCCTGCGGCAGAGACGGGTCGGCGGCGAGACGGCCGCGCATGGTAGATTGGTTGACCTTGAAGATGAGTTCGGCCACCTCCCAGCTCGAAAATCTGCGGAGCGTCTTCTCACGCTCAGGGGAATAGGTCTGCTGTCGGATAAATCCCTGCATCTTGAGCGACTGGGCCTGTAGTCGCGACAAGTCTTCATGGGTGAACATTGTGCCTCCTGTCCCCGCGGGGACGCTTTCTATTATCTAATTCGGATTTACGCGGAAAACGGAAAAATTGCAAAACTTAAAAACGTAAATTAGAGTAAAACCGTGAAAAGCGCTGAAAGGTATAAAGCCCCATGTTTCCTGCGCCTTTCCCCGAGGCGCCCTGATTCGGACCCGAGGCGATGCGTACGACAGTCCGGGACAGTATTTCTCGGTAGCGACCCTCTAAATAGGGGGACATATTCAGCCCCTCCACTACCTATAGGGGGACATTTTACCCCTGATTGGGGGACAGCCTGCGTGACCCCCAATACCATTAATACCTTTCTTTTTCTTTTTTTGAGGAATTTGGTAGGGAAGCTGAGCGCAGGAGTCGCTTGACAGAATCGAAGAACTCAACGCAAATTGTTTCAAGATCACAAAAAACGCTGAGAGCGCGCTGGTTTCGAGGTCTTTACCTTTGACGCGTACATCTCGGGGCACCTTCTTCGGAAGGATTGAGGGAAAGATGGATCCCGACACGGATGGCGGGACCGATAAAGCAGAGAATTCTGCGAAGGGCGAGACAGATGCTGTCGAAGAAACCGGTTGGTCCGCAGGCCGCCGCAGTCAAATATGATGTGCTCACAGCACTCGGGACCTATGCGCTCTCTCAGTCCAAGGGCAAACAGGTGCTTTGTCTTCGCCTCATGACCCTCATCACAGCCCGCTACAATTGGCAGCGCAACGAGTTGGCTGTTGGCCAGCGGGAGATCGCGCGGATGTGGGGTGTGGAGGAACGGACCGTCAAACGCGAGATGGCCAAGCTCCGCGCAATGGAGTGGCTCATCGTCAAACGGCAGGGCGCGCGGGGGCGGGTGACAGAATACGCCCTCTCGGTGGACAAGCTGCTGAAAGACACGCGGTCGATCTGGGCGGCAGTCGGGCCGGATTTCGAACAACGCCTGGAATGGCAGGGGGCCAAACCCGCGGATACGGATGCCAAAGTCGTCCCGCTCCAACGGCAGGGCAGGGCGGTCGCCGCGCCCGAAGTGGACAGCTCAACGGAATGGGGATTGGCGAGGAGCCTGATCTATGCGGAAGACCCTGCGCGGTTCTCAAGCTGGATCGCGGCCCTTGAACGTGGAGAGAGGGTCGGACGCAGGCTCTACCTCAACGCCCCGAGCCGCTTTCATGCGCATTACGTGGCGACGCATCTCAACGACATCTGTCTCAGCGCCGTCAAACAAGTGGATGGGGACGTTGATGAGGTGATCGTCCTCGGGTGAGAATCATACAGGCTGTTCAGGCTGAGATGTTCGCCGCGCTTCAGGTTCTCAATTCCGACGAGTACGAGAAAGTATGGATGTGAGCGCTACAACGACAAGTCGATGGCAACAACCTGACAATGCCTGTCAAACTCCTGCGCGGTTTTATCATTCTCGTGGGGCTGGTCATGGCTGCGATCTTTTTCGCGCGGGGATAATGTGCTTGCGAAACGGGCGCTTTGCTGAAAATCAGGGCATAGCTGAAAGAGAGGTGTGACGGTGTCCATTCTGCGTTCCCTTGGTCCGGCGGTCCCCCGGACCCCGACCCGTGAGGCGTTTCGCGCCGGACTTGGCGCTCTGGTCGGGCTGGGTGTCACGGGGCTATGCGTCCTGTCACCACAGATCGATCTGACAACCGGCTTGTATCTGGTCGCGCCGTTCGGGGCGAGTTCCGTGCTGCTCTTTGCGGTGCCCAACAGCCCGCTGGCCCAGCCCTGGTCTGCGGTCGTGGGCAATACGGTGGCCGCACTGGTCGGCGTTGCGGTGTGTATGACAGTGCCTGACCCCGTGCTTCGGATCGCGCTGGCGGTTGCGCTCGCCATTGTCGTCACGATCATGGCGCGGGCGGTGCATCCACCTGCAGGTGCGGTGGCGATGACAGCGGCGATGAGCCCTGACACGGTCGAAGCGATGGGGTTCTGGTTCGCGCTCGCGCCCGTCGCCCTCGGCACGGTGACGCTTGTCGGGCTGGCGGCGGTCTATGCCCGATTGACGGGCCGCCACTATCCATTTCGGCAGTTCGACGAACCGAACATCCACGGCACCGACGACGCGGACCCGAGCGAACGTCTGGGTCTGAGCGAAGGTGAGCTGACCGCGATCCTCGAACGCTACCGGCAGTCGTTCAACCTCGGGGTCGAAGATCTCGCGCGGCTGATCGGCGCGGCCGAGGCGCAAGCGGCAACCCATCGGACCGGACCGATCACCGCCGAAGACATGATGTCGCGCGATCTGGTCACGGTGCGTCCCGAAACGCCGCTGGCCGATGTGGCGCGGGAGTTCCGCGAGCACCGCTTTACCTCGCTGCCGGTGGCCGCGGAGGATGGACGATACCTTGGCGTCATCTTCCAGATCCATCTGATCTTGCGGGCGGAAGATGACGCAACGCGGCTGAAGCGGCGTTTCTTGCCCGCGCTGCGGCGGCTCACCGATACCGACCGTGACCGCCCCGTGGAAGCGCAGGAAATCATGACGGTCGCCGGCCCACGCGCCACGCTGACCACCCCGCTTGCGGCCTTCATGCCCATGCTGGCGGATGGGGATGTGGATGCAGTTCCGGTGCTGGAATACGGAAAAATCGCGGGGATCGTGACGCGCACCGACCTTGTCGCCGCGCTCGCACGGGCGGGTCTTCGGGACGATTGATGGTGCGGCGCCTTCGTCGGAGGTAGATGAGCCGCGAAGATCCAATGAAAGGAGCGCACGATGGGCGATCCGCAGGACCACCACGACGACCGAGGCAGCTGTGTCTTTCTTGCCACGGGTCGTTCGCAACGGTTGACAGAATCGAACGGGCGCCTAAATTGTGTGCATGGTTACGAACGAAAGCCTCTTCCGGTTTCTGCTTCTGAACCGCCTCCCCCCCCGGGCGGCGAGAGGTTAATTACGCCAGCGTCCACCCGGGGTAATCTCGACATTTTCGATTTGAGAATGCGGGTCTGTTCCGACCCCGGGAGACACATCATGATTTACGAGAAACCCTCGCGGCTGATGGGTGCGAATCTCTTCGGCGCGATCCAGCACGAACGCTACACGGATACCTGCTTTGCCCTGTCCGGGGCCGACCTACGGGGCATGGAACATCTGTTGCTTCGCCGTGGACCGGACGGAGCGCGGCTGTCGCCGCTTCTGAACGGGCTGATCCGCAAGAAAATCCGCATGTCCTGTGAGCTATCCTCCCCCCTGCCTAAGGACATTGCGGCGTCGGGTCGGCTCGTGACCTATGTCGTCGAAGGCGAAAGCACACGCTCGGGCGTTCTGTCGATGAGTACCATGCCGCTAAATGGCACCATTCCGGTTGGATCGCTGCTCGGAGCCACCCTGATCGGAGCCACGCGCGGACAGAAGATCGCGCTTCTGCACGAAGATGGCGAGATCGGCGCCGTGACGTTGCTTGAGATCCACCTTCTGAACGACGGCCCACTAACTGCTTGAGCGGCATTGTCAGGTTATTATTGATGGCACTCAAGAACGGGGCTGCGCGTAATTTTCAAGCGATCAACTCGCGTGCATACTCAGCCCAAATTTCGAAGGCATCGGCTCTGGCGTGGCGGTAGGAACGGG
>NZ_JAHXRW010000021.1 GCF_019429625.1 Celeribacter sp. PS-C1 | reverse complement strand
TTTCACGTCAGTTTGTGCAAGACGCCGTGTGTTCGTTTTTGCGTCTTTCGATGAAAATGAATGTAGGCTTCCGTCATGGATGTGTAAATAGGAACATATGTATATTGATTGTCCACTATATTGTTCATATTTGAACATCAAATATTCCGTGAACTCTGGAACTTTTCCGAACTTTTCGCACCAATGGTGACATGATTCATCTCTGTCCTGATAATTTTCCACATTGTTTCTTTTTGAACATAAGTATGAGGTTCACACGGTTGCTAACCGAAATTCATTGATTTCGAGCCGCCTGACAGACGGCTAACTCGGTCGTGCGCTTACCAGACTCCGCCCCCAAAGAGGTGGGCTTACAAAACGGATACAAAACCGTCACCTGAACGACATTCCCTTTCGTCACACCGCGCGCACAGATACTGACGAGGGACGTCTCATGAAAAAGAACCTGCTGCTTGCGGCCTCTGCTCTGGCGCTTTGTGCGACCGGGGCCTCTGCCGATATGACCTTCAACCGCATCGCCTCTTTCGCCACGCCGGACAATATGGCCGAGGGCGAGGACCGTGCGCGTGAAACCTCCGCCGAGATCATCGCCGCCTCGGAAGACGGCATGACGCTGATCTACACCGACAGCCCGCTGGGCGTTGTGGGCCTCATCGACATCATCGATCCGAAAGCCCCCAAGGCGCTTGGCAACATCGCAATGCCCGGCGAGCCGACCTCCGTCACCGTGCGCGGCATGACGGCCTATGTCGGCGTGAACACCTCTGAGGATTACGTCAACACCTCCGGCCAGCTTGTTGTCGTCGATATGGCCAAGATGGAAATCATTGGCTCTTGCGATCTTGGCGGTCAGCCGGACTCGATCGCGGTGTCAAAAGACGGCTCGTTCGTGTCCGTGGCGATCGAGAACGAGCGCGACGAAGATCTGGGCGACGGTCGCACCGGCCAGCCGCCAGCAGGTTTCCTCGATATGGTGTCCGTCACCGAGAGCGGCTGTTCCGATGTGAAAACCGTCGAGCTGACCGGCCTGACCGAGATTTCGCCGGAAGACCCGGAGCCGGAGTTCGTGGACATCAACACGCTTGGCGAAACCGTCATGACGCTTCAGGAGAACAACCACCTGGTGGTGATCTCCAAAGATGGTGAGATCCTGAACCACTTCTCCGCAGGCACTGTGGACCTGACCGGGATCGACACCGTGGACGAACGCGGCGCGCTGATCTTTTCCGATGAGCAACTGGGCCGCAAACGTGAACCCGATGCGGTGAAATGGATCGACGACGACCATTTTGCCATCGCCAACGAAGGCGACATGGACGGCGGCTCGCGCGGCTGGACGATTTTCAACAAGGACGGCTCTGTCGTCTATGAAAGCGGCGCGTCTTTTGAGCATGCGCTCGTGCAAATCGGCCACTACCCGGACAAACGCTCCGATGCTAAAGGCGTTGAACCCGAGAGCATCGAAACCGCCGTGTTCGACGGCACGCCTTACGTCTTCGTCGGCTCCGAGCGCGGCTCTGCCGTGGGCGTCTACAACGTGTCTGACCTCACCGCACCGGTGCTGGAACAGCTTCTGCCCTCGGGCATCGGGCCGGAAGGCTATGTTGCAATCCCGGAACGCAACCTGTTGATCTCCGCCAATGAGACCGACCTGATCGAGGACGGCGGCGTGCGCGCCCATGTCATGATCTTCGAGCGTTCCGAAGGCGAGGCGATGTATCCGACGCTGACCTCTGAGGGCGCGGATGAGCTGATCGGTTGGGGCGCAATCTCCGGCATGGTCGCGGGCGACAACGGCCTGATCTACGCCGTGAACGACAGCTTCTATGGTTATCAGCCGACGATCTTCACGATTGATCCCTCCACCAAACCGGCCCGCATCACCGAGGTGCTCCGCGTGACGCGCGCAAATGGCGATGCCGCGCAGAAACTCGACATGGAAGGCATCACTCTTGATGGCGAAGGTGGCTTTTGGGTCGCCTCCGAGGGCCGCACCGACCGAGTGATCCCGCATGCGCTCTATCACGTCGATGCGGATGGTGAGATCACGGATGAGATCGGCCTTCCCGCCGAACTCATGGCCGTCGAGAAACGCTTTGGCTTCGAAGGTATCACCAAGGTCGGTGACACGCTTTGGATGGCTGTGCAGCGCGAATGGGGCGATGACGCGAAGAACACCGTCAAACTCGTCGCCTATAACCTTGAGACCGAGGAATGGGGCGCCGTCTCCTATCCCAAAGCAGAGCCAGACACCGGCTGGGTCGGCCTGTCGGAGATCGTCGCTCATGGGGATTATTTCTACGTCATCGAGCGCGACAACCAGATTGGTGCGGCTGCCGTGACCAAGAAAATCTATCGCATCCCCGCCGCCGAGATGGTGCCCGCGCCTCTGGGTGGGGAACTCCCAGTCGTCTCCAAAGAAGAGGTCCGCGACCTGATCCCGGATCTGAAATCCTTCGGCGGCTATGTGGTCGATAAGGTCGAAGGCCTTGCGATCACCGCAGAGGGCGAGATGTTCGTCTCCACCGACAACGACGGTGTGGATGACAGCTCGGGCGAGACCTTCTTCTGGTCCATTGGCTCGGTCGAATAAGCTGACGCAGTTCGAAAACGGAGACGCCCGCCAATTCGGCGGGCGTTTTTAATTTAAGCATATTTGCCAAGAAAAAGATCAGACCTCGGTGGTCGGATCGCTCTCGATCACCTTGGTTTCGACCGTATTCGGCCCGGCAATCTCAATCCGGCGCGGTTTGAGCGCTTCGGGCACTTCGCGCTTCAGGTCGATATGGAGCATGCCGTTTTCATGGGACGCGCCCGTCACCCGGACATGCTCGGCCAGAGTAAAGCGGCGCTCGAATGCGCGGGTGGCGATGCCACGATGGAGATAGGTCTTGCCCTTTTCCTCATCGCTGTCGGCTTTTCGCGCGGTGATCACCAGCGCGTTCTCACGCTGTTCAATGGCGATGTCTTCGGTCGAGAACCCGGCCACGGCGAGAGAAATGCGCCAGGCGTCGTCGGAGGTTTTCTCGATGTTATAGGGCGGGTAGCTGGGTTGGCTGACCTCTTGGGTCAGAACTCGGTCCATCAGATCGGCGATTTGGTCGAAGCCGACAGTGGCACGGTAGAGTGGTGCAAGATCAAAGTTACGCATGGGTATCCTCCAGTGAGCGATTCCAAAATGTGATGCCTTCCGGATGATCGGACAGGCGACATGCCGGACCCAAAAGAGGCGTCCGACATCAGGAATCTGGGGATCGGATTTTGCGGTTTCAAGAGGGCGGGTGTTCCGCGCGCTTAGCGCCCCGCGACGAATTCCGTCTGGGACAAGTGAGACAGAGGCTCAGCACTCGCCTTTTGGAAATGGCTCTTGCCGGTCGAGGCCATTTGCAAAAGATCGGACAGTGCGCCGTCGAGCGAGGTGCCGACGGAGACACGCCCGCCTCGGAATTGCGCCTTGGCGGACACGACCGAGACGATGCGCGGCGAAGCTCCGGACATATCGAAAATCGGCGCGCCGGACGAGCCGAAATCTACCTCGCAAGAGGTCACAAGCACACCGCCCTGACGTGCCACCACATGGCAGACTTCTTGCAGGGCGGGCGTTTCGGCGCGGTCATGGGCGTAGGAGACGACCCCAACAGCCTGTCCTTTTTCCGGGCGCGCAGAAATGGGAAAGGGGCGCACGGCGGTGGTGCGCACCGGGCGATCCAACTCGATCAACGCCACGTCATGGACAAGGCGGTCATGCAGATCACCGGTGTTGAGCGCGAATTCAGGGTGGACATAGATCGCCTTGGCAGCGCGGTAGGCTTGCGCCTGCCCGTTGCGCCAACCGGCCTTGAAGGTGATGTCCTGCGGTTCGTGCGGCGTGTGATCGTCGATATCGAACATGCAATGCGCCGCAGTCAGCACCAGCGTTTCCGAGATCAAGGCACCAGTGCAAAAGCTACTTCCGGCGAAATCGAGGCGCCCGACGGCCTCCCAGCCGCGGCTGTCGTCGCCAGTTTGAAACGCCTTGAGTTCGCTGTCCGCCTGCACCTGTCCGGCCATGAGGAGGATAAAGAAGATGGTCAGCAATTGTCTCATGGCGGTCCTCAAGTCCTGTTCCCTCTTGAGGTATAGAGGGTTCAAGGCCTGATTATGACCGATTCGCGAACAATTTCGACGGTTTTGGGCCACCTGTTGCCCAATCGAGCAATTCGACCGTATGCACCACCGGCACATCCATGCCTGATCCGATCTGCATGATGCAGCCGATATTGCCCGCCGCCACCACGTCTGGGCGCTTTGCCGAAAGGGTTTTGATTTTTCTCTCTTTCAGATTTTGAGACAGTTCGGGCTGCAACAGGTTGTAGGTGCCAGCCGAGCCGCAACAGAGATGGCTGTCTTGCGGTTCGACCACCTCGAAACCCGCCCGTTTCAGGAGCGTTTTGGGGTGTGTCTTGATCTGCTGACCGTGTTGCAGAGAACAGGCGGCGTGATAGGCGACTTTGAGGTCTTGTTGGCCTTCCGGCAGATCAAGTTGCATCAACACTTCTGAGACATCCTTGGCCAGCGCGGCAACCTGTGTGGCCTCATTGGCCAGTTCCGAGGTGCGGAACATATGGCCGTAATCTTTCACCGTCGTGCCGCAGCCCGAGGTGTTGATCACGATGGCGTCCAGCCCGTCTCCTTCGATCTCCCGCATCCAGGCGCGGATGTTTTTGGCAGCCGTGCCGTGCGATTCCGTTTCCTTACCCATGTGATGGGTCAGCGCCCCGCAACAGCCCGCGCCCTTTGCGACCACCACGTCACAACCCAGCCGCGTCAAGAGCCGGATGGTTGCGTCGTTGATGTCTGTATCCAGTGCCTTTTGCGCACAGCCCGTCATCAGCGCGACTCGCATCTTGCGCGCGCCTTTCGCCGGAAACACCTGTGCATCGTCGTTGCGTGACGGGGCCGGAATGCGGGCGGGTGCCATCTCCAGCATAGCTTTCAGCCTTGGATCGGGCATCAGGTGGCGCAGAGGTTTCGCAATTTTCGCGCCCAGCAAAGCCACCCGAAACCGCCCCGGATAAGGCAAAATTTTCGCCAGCGTCCAACGTAAAAAGCGATCCATGAGGGGGCGTTTATACGTCTTCTCCACATGCGCACGGGCATGGTCGATCAGATGCATATAATGCACGCCCGAGGGGCACGTGGTCATGCAGGCCAGACAGGAGAGGCAGCGATCCAGATGCTTGACGATCTTGGCATCCGCCGGACGGTCGTTTTCCAACATATCCTTGATCAGATAAATCCGCCCACGAGGGCTATCCAACTCGTCCCCCAAAACCGCATAGGTCGGGCAGGTTGCGGTGCAAAACCCACAATGTACACAGGCGCGCAGAATCTCGTTGGCGCGTTTGAGGCCGGGATCCGTGAGCTGCTCTGGTGTGAAATTCGTCTGCATCAGCGCATGCCTCTGTTGAATTTGCCTTCGGGGTCGAATGTCTGTCGCAGCCCCGCGCTGATCCGTGCCAATGCGGCGGGTTGCGGGTGAAACACGCCCAAGTTCTGCTTTGTCTCTTCAGAGGCCCGGATCAAGGTTGCATGCCCAGTGGTCATCTTTGCGCGCACATCGGTGCCCGTCTCGGTCAAAAGCCAGATCCGATTGCCGCCCCAGTCGAACATCACATCGTCGGGCATCACTTTGTCGACCAACTCTACCGCCGCAGAGGGCTTCACGGACACGGACCAAACATCGCCGGGCCTGTCGTGAAACGCCGTCACATCCCGAATGCCGTGCCAAATCGGATCACAGGTCTCGTTGCCCCAATGCTCAACAACATCGTGCCGCAAGAGTGCTTTCAATCGCTCGACACGGTAGCGCAGCGAGGTCTCAAACCCTTCAAGCCGCAACAAAACCTCACTGTTTTGCCATGACGCGCCGGTCAGGTCATAGGGCTGACCCAGCATCTGAGACAGGATCGCAATTGCGTCCGCCGCCTCACATCCCGGCACCACAAGAGTGACCACCGTTTCGGGCAAAGGCTGCACCTTAAGGCTTACCTCCGTCATCACGCCCAGCGTGCCATGGCTGCCTGCCATCAGCTTGACGAGATCAAGCCCCGTGACATTCTTCATCACCCGCCCGCCATTTTTCACCACCTCGCCGCGCCCGTCGATAAAGCGTACACCGAGGCAGAAGTCGCGACAGGCGCCCATTGCCACGCGTCGCGGCCCGGAGGCATTCGTGGCCACAACACCGCCGAGGGTACTCACGCCCTCCCGCCCCAAAAGCCCGCGTAAATCCGGCGCTTCAAAGGCCAGTCTCTGCCGCTCGGAGGCTAACAGAGTGTCAATCTCTGCAACCGACGTTCCAGCCTGCGCCACGAGCGTGAGCGTCCCTGGCTCATAGAGCGTCACGCCGCTCACCCCTTGGGTGGACAGACTTTCGCCCTCGGTCACTCCGATCCGCCGAGTTCCCCCGCCTTCGATCACGAAGGAGCCGCCTGCACGAAGAATCTCAGCCAGATCGGATTCGCTCTCTGCCGTCTTCTTCTTGGCCAAAATACTCATGCCTCCGCCCTCCGCGAGGCGCTGACATCCAGCGGAAACACTTTTGCCGGGTTCAAAATCCATTTCGGATCAAACACATCCTTCACTGCCATTTGTGCCTCAAGGTCGGCAGGCCTGAATTGATGCGTCATCAACTCGCGTTTCTCGACACCCACGCCATGTTCCCCAGTCAGACAGCCCCCGGCATCGACGCAGAGTTTCAAAATCTCCGCGCCCAACCGCTCGGCGCTCTCCAATTGTCCCGGCTCGTTGGCATTATAAAGAATGAGGGGATGCATATTGCCGTCGCCCGCGTGGAAAACATTGCCCACCATATGGCCGTGTTCGGCGCCGAGTTCAGAAATGCGTTTGAGCACGGCGGGCAGTTCGCCGACAGGAATGGTTCCATCGAGGCAAATGTAATCGCCACGTTGCCCCATTGCGCCAAAGGCTGATTTCCGGCCCAGCCAAATCCGCGTGCTTTCCTCGGCACTTTGACTTTCCCGGATCGCGACAGGATTGTGCCGCGTGGCGATCTCGATGATCCGCGCCAGTTGATCGTTAATCTCCTGTGCCGAGCCTTCGACCTCGACGATCAAAAGCGCTTCGCAATCCGGATAACCCGCACCCGCGAACTCTTCGGTGGCGCGAATGATCGGTCGGTCCATGAATTCGATCGCCACTGGGATCAGTCCCGAGCGGATGATGTCTGCGACACAGGCGCCCGCCACCTCGTTGCTGTCGAACCCAAAGAGCACAGGCCGCGCTCCCTCGGGTTTCGGCAGAATGCGCAGGGTGGCTTCGGTGACCACGCCCAGCTGCCCCTCGGAGCCGCAGATCAGTCCTAAAATATCGAGCCCGCCCGCGTCCATTTCCGCGCCACCGATCTCGACCACTTCGCCGTCGGCCATCACCATGGTGACGCCCAAAAGATTGTTTGTCGTGACGCCGTATTTGAGGCAATGCGCGCCGCCGGAATTCATCGCGATATTGCCCGCGATGGCGCAGGCCAATTGGCTCGACGGGTCGGGGGCGTAGAAAAACCCTTCGTCCTCCACGGCTGCCGTGACAGCAAGATTTGTCATGCCGGTCTGCACGCGGATGTAGCGGTCGGAAGTGTTGATCTCCACCACATCGCGCAGGCGCGCCACGCCTAAGATCACCGCATCTTCCGACGGCAAAGCGCCCCCGGCCAGCGACGTCCCCGCACCGCGTGGCACCACCGGCACGCCCATCTCGTGACAGATCGCCATGACTTTCGAGACCTCCTCCGTGGTCTCCGGCAGCACCGCCAAAAGTGGCGGACAGCGATAGGCCGTCAGCGCATCGCACTCATAGGCCTTGAGCTCTTCGGGCGCCTCAATCAGTGCATCCTTGGCCAAAACCGCCCGCAGACGCGTCGCGAGTTCCGATTTGCGGCTGAGAATCTCCGGCTTTGGCGCGGGCATGTCCATGGCGCTTCCTCCCCTTATTGGTCAATTTTTATAACCAATTTTTAGATGTGACAAGCGCGGCGCGTTTGCGTAATGCTGCGAAGATGGAACTCTTTGATCAGCTTCAATATTTCTCCGTGGTAGATGGCCTTGCTGTGATCTATCTGATCTCGGCATGGGGCATTTTGGGCTATGTGATCGAGAACCCACCGAAAAAACGCGTCTCGACCTCCGTGCTGGTTGCTGATTACCGGCGCGAGTGGATGGTGCATATGATCACTCGTAAGCCGCGGATTTTCGATGCGACCGTTTTGGCGACCCTGCGCGAAGGCACGAGTTTTCTCGCCTCTGCCTGTCTCATCGCCATCGGTGGCGGTTTGGCGGCGATCTCAAATGCTGAGCGTTTGAGTGATGTGGCTAGCGATCTGGCGCTGGACGCCCCCAAGATCATCTGGGAGGTGAAAATCCTACTGGCGCTGTTCTTTATCACCAACGCGTTCTTGAAATTCATCTGGTCGAACCGGCTGTTCGGCTATTGCGGCGTGGTCATGGCTTCGGTCAGCAATGACGAGGCCGACCCGCAGGCCCTGCCGCGAGCGCACAAGGCGGGCGAACTGAACATAACGGCCGCGCGCGCGTTCAACGCAGGCATTCGCGGCATCTATTTCGCGCTCGGCGCGCTGTCGTGGCTGTTGGGTCCGGTTGGACTTTTGGCCGGCGGCAGCCTCGTGATCTTCATCATGCTGCGCCGGGAATTTGCTTCGACCTCCCGACGCATTTTGATGCGCGAAGAAGTTTAAGCCGCTTCGACGGAGAGGGCCTCGATGTTCTGCGCGATGTCTTCGGCGACCTGCGCGATGCGCCCCTCCGCATGAATCCTCTGCGCGTAGGCGCGTAGACCGATCAGCTGTGTCTGGATTTGACCGGCGAGCCGCACTGGATCGGCGCTTGCGGGCAGTTCGCCTTCCGCCTGCGCTTGGCGCAGAACCTCAGTCAGCGCCGCTTCCATTTGATCAATCAAATCTTCGGCGAGGCCCCGCAGGTTCGGGTCGTCATCGGGCATTTCCAGAATTGTTTTGACCAACATACACGCGCGCGACGGCACCTCAGCGCGCCTTTGGCCACCCAACAAGCGGATGTAATCCGCGATCCCTTTGAGTTTTGAGCCGCCTTCCGCCATGACCTCCGCCAGCCCCGCCTGTGTGCGCCCCGAATAGAGCCGCAGCGCCTCGGCATAGAGCCCCTCTTTCGATCCGAAAGCGGCGTAGATCGAGCCGGGCCGCATGTCGAGCGCGTTCTCTAGATCTTTCAGCGAGGTGGCATGAAACCCCTTGGCCCAGAACAGGTCCATCGCGGATTTCAGCACCTTATCGCGGTCATATGTCGCCTGTCTCGCCATCTTTCGCCTCAAATTTGAGTGATCGCTCAAAATATATATTGAGTGATTACTCAAGTAAACTAATATCGAGCCATATCTTAATTGAGCAATCGCTCAAGAATCAAAAGGACCGACCATGATCGATTTTACCGCCCACACGATTGACACCGCCCCCGAAGAAAGCCGGGCCACGATGGAGGAGGTGAAATCCGCCTTCGGTCGCGTCTCCGGCCTGATCGCCGTCATGGCAGAAGCACCGGCGCTCGCGAAATCCTATTGGCAGCTCCACCACACATTTATGACCGAAACCACCTTTGACAAGGATGAGCTGACCGTGATCTGGCAGACCATCAACGTCGAACATGAATGTCATTACTGCGTTCCCGGCCATACCGGCATCGCGAAAAAGATGAAGGTGGATGACGCCATCACCAATGCTTTGCGCGATGAAACGCCTCTGCCGACGGCGCATCTTGAGGCGCTCAGGACATTCACGCTTCAGATCGTGCGCCAGCGCGGGAACGTGACGCAGGACCAGATGCAGACGTTCCTCGATGCGGGCTATACCAAACGGCAAATCCTCGAAGTGCTGGTCGGAACCGCGCAAAAGGTGATGTCGAATTACACCAATGCCATCGCCCAGACCCCGGTCGATCCGGCGATGCAGGCCTTTGCCTGGGAAAAAGCCACGCCCGCGCTGGTGTGATCTTTTTGGCGGGGGCGGTATCAAAGCCGCCCCTCTGCTATTTTAAGAACAATATAGAGAAAGTCATTCAACACCTTCGCCATATCAAACTCAATAGGCCATCGATATACCTCTCCTCAACGAAACGCCGCGCATCGCGGCTCTGAATGAGGACAAGACAATGATCGACCTTTCTTCCAATCTCCTGAGCTTCGCTGGCGCTGGCTCTGTCACCGCAATCGCACTCGCTGCTCTGCTGCTCCGCGTCTCTCTTGGCGGGCTGTTCCTGGCCCACGCTTACCTGAAATACTTCATCTTCACCCCCAAAGGTGCTGCTGGTTTCTTCGCCTCTCTGGGTGTCCCGGGCTGGTTCGCCTACATCACCATCGCCGCTGAAACGCTGGGCGGCATCGCCCTGATCGTCGGCTTCCAAACGAGCCTCGTCGCTCTGCTCCTGATCCCGACTTTGCTCGGCGCAGCCATCCTTGCCCACGGCAAAAACGGCTTCTGGTTCACCAATGAGAACGGCGGCTGGGAATATCCGGCATTCTGGGCGGTGGCTCTGTTCGTCCAAGTCCTGCTGGGTGGCGGCGCTCTGGCTCTGACGCACTGAGCGCTTCGCTTAAATTGAACGGTAAAACTGAAAACGGCCTCGATGATGATCGGGGCCGTTTCTGTGTGTGATCGTTACCTGCGACCTTCGCGCAACCAAGCCGCCACTGACAGCCCCGCCAGAAGCACCAGCCAAACCCAGCCTGGCAATAATGGCGAGAGCCGGGTCGATTGCGTCACGTAGGCTTCGCGCGGGGTGATGCCGAACCAGCCGCGGCCTGCGGCAACGCGGCCCTCTTCGACCAAACGCAGACGCGGCACCCCATCCGAGAGCGCAAAAGTGCCGCCGCCCGAGACGCGGATCACGGAGGCAAGTTTGTCGCCGGTCGCAATGGTTTCCTCGAACTCGCGCGGCGCGGAGGGGCCAAGCACCATGACGGCGGTTTGATCGCCTTCGGACAGGCGATAAAGCCCCATCTCGCCACCAGTGACCTCGGCCACATAGCGGCCCGGCGCGATCTCTTCCATCGGCACGACGGACACAGTGCCATCCGGCGCCTCGACGGTCACGGAGCGGTCGCCCTCTGTGAGGCTGCGGCGGGTGATTGTCAGCATGTTGCCCTCGGCGGTGGCGGTCAGCGCCTCTTCCTCAAGTTCCGGTTCCTTCATCATCCAATGGGCCAGACGCCGCAGCAGTTCAAGTTGCGGTCCTCCGCCCTCGACGCCCCGTGTCCAAAGCCACGCATGATCGGAGCCAAGCACCGCCACGCGGCCTTCGCCCACCCGGTCGAGCACCAACAAAGGCCGCCCATCGAGACCGGACATCACCGTTTCGCCCTGTTCATCGGGCTCGAGTTCGACCTGTCGAAACCACCGGCCCCAAGCCGGCTCATCCTCAGCAAAGCGCAGCCCGCCTAAGCCCTGGGTCACCGGGTGACGCGCACCCAGATCGGTGAGGCGCGGCAGGTAAGGATCTTCGATCACGCGGCCGGTGGGGGAGACCGGGATGACCCGCGCCAAAGGCGAGCGATAGATACTGTCGGCGGAGGCAAAATCCGGGCCTGCGGCGAACAACACTGCGCCGCCGTTTTCCACATAGCGCGCGATGTTATCGAGGTAGGAGGCGGGCAGGATGCCACGCAATTTGTAGCGGTCGAAAATGATCAGGTCGAAATCGTCGACCTTCTCCATAAACAGCTCCCGCGTCGGGAAAGCGATGAGCGACAGTTCGGTTACGGGCACGCCGTCCTGTTTCGAGGGCGGGCGCAGAATGGTGAAGTGGACGAGATCGACGGAAGGGTCGGATTTCAACAGGTTACGCCAAGTGCGCTCGCCATTGTGCGGCTCGCCGGAGACCAGCAAAACACGTAGCCGATCGCGCACACCGTTGATCTGCACCATGGCGGAATTGTTGCGCGTGGTCAGCTCACCGTCGGCTTCCGGCAGGGTGAATTGGATCACATTCATGCCGCCATGGGGCAGCATCAAAGGCACTTCGATGGAACGGCCAACGGGGATGGTGAAACTCTGTGGCGCTTCGCCGTCGATGGAGACCAAAAGCGGGCTTGTCGCGTCTTCATTTGGCACCGCGCCTTGATCCTCGACGCGGAGTTTCAGCACGACCTCTTCGTCCATGATCGCAAAACTCGGGGCGCTCTCAATGACCAGACGACGATCCCAATCCTGCGGCTCACCCGTCAGCATGAGGTGCACCGGCGCGGGGAAATCAGGGGCGAGTTCGACGTCATGCAACTGACCGTCAGAGAGCAGAACTGCCCCCGCCAACCGCCCGCGCGGCTCGTCGGCCATGGCCTCCGAGAGCGCGGTCATCAACAACGTGCCGCGATTGTCCGGCGCATCGCGCAGCGTAATTTCGCGCAGCTCCGTGTTGGGCATCGCGGAGATGCGCGCCTCCAATGTGGTGCGCGCCGCCTCAATTTGGTCTGGCCGCGTCGAAAGGTCTTGCGATGCGCTTTCGTCGACCACGAGGAACACGATGTCGGTTAGAGGATCACGCAATTCCTGTTTGAGCGACGGCCCCGACAGAGCGGCCAAAACGCCCAAAGCGGCCAGCGCCCGCAGGGCCCAGCCTGACAACCCGCGCCAAGCGGCGAAGACGATGAGAACAAAGGCGATGCCCGCAAAAACGGCCAGCACAGGCAGGGGGAGGAGCGGGGAAAAGGTGAGATCGCGGATCATTGGCCCAACCTGTCGAGCAACGCAGGCACATGGACCTGATCGGATTTGTAATTGCCGGTCAGCACATAGATCACCAGATTGACGCCGAACCGGTAGGATAATTCGCGCTGACGCTCACCCGACAAGCCGCGTCCCACGGGCAAAAGCGGAAATCCGGTGTCATCCAAAGCCCAGGCCGAGGCCCAATCACCACCGCCGATGATCACCGGCGTCACATTGTCGTTGAGGTTGCGAAAGGGCATGCCCTCGGCGCGTTCGCTGTCTGGGGCGGCCTCGACCCAGAGCGTGCCATCAGCATGACGTCCGGGAAATTCGCGCAAAAGGTAAAACGCGCGGTTGAGCACGTGATCTTCGGGGATTTGTTCGAGGGCGGGAATGTCGAGAGAGGCGGCAAGGGCTTGTAGCTTTGTGCCGTTTGGTGTTGCCGCGCCAAAGCCCGCGACATCGGCATCGCGCGTGTCAAAAAGGATCACGCCGCCGGTGCGCAGATAGGCGTTGAGTTTCGTGTAGGCGGCCGCCGAGGGCGTCGGTTGGCTGGCACTCACCGGCCAATAAAGCATGGGGAAAAAGCCCAAAGGATCGGTTTCCAGATTGATCCCGATGGGGGGCGCGGGTTCAACGGAGGTGCGCATGGTCAAGACGTCGGAGAGACCGGCAAGACCCGCTTCGGAAACGCGGTCCAAGGCGGCATCGCCGGTTTCGACATAGGCCAACGCCAGTTCAGAAGAGGCGCGCAGGGCGAAATCATCGTCGAGTTCTTGCGCTTTGGCATCGGGGGCGATCAGCATCGCGCAGAGTAATATGGGAAGCGCCCGCGCGCCGAACAGACGCCCGGAAAGCCAAAGCGAGGCCAAAAGGTCTGCCCCCAAAAGCGCCAGAGCCAGCGTCAAAAGGAACGGTGCGAGGGGGCGTTCACGTCCGGCCTCGACGCCCAAAAGCGTCACATCAGACGGCCAGCGCATCTGCGCGAGCGTCTCGCCTGCGGCCATCACATTGAGCGCCCGAAGGCTGTCGCGGCCCTGATAAAGCCCCGGCGGCGTGTCCAGTGATGCAAGTGCGTTCACGAACTCTTCGCCCGCAACGGGTGGCATGGCGGCGGCCTCGTCGAGACGTCCGAACCCATCCATCACACGCACTGGCTGAAGGCTTTGCCCCGCCAAATCCTCCACCTCCAAAACAGCAGCCCGCGAGGTCACAGCGAGCCGGTCGAGCATCTCGACGAACAGCCCCGATAGCGGCAGTGTCGACCATTCGGCATTGGCGGTGACGTGGAACAACACGACCTGCCCCTGGCCCACAGGTTTGCGGGTCACCAAAGGCGTGCCGTCCTCCAACGTGGCGATCACGCGATTGGCCAGTTCTGGATCGGGTTGGGCCATGACTTGCGCGTTGATCTCCACCTCTTCGGGCACCGGCAGGCCGTAAAAAGGCGAGGTCTCGGCAAAGGGGCGCAGGCGTTTCGGCTCGCCCCAACTCATCGCACCGCCCAGCGTCCGCCCACCGGCGCGCAGCCGCACCGGCATCAGCGGATCGTCCTCGTCTCGCGCCACATCGGAGCCCGCTAAATTGGGCCCGGCAAAGCGCAACAACATACCGCCCTCGTTCAGCCACTCCAAAAGATCGGCAACTTCACCGCCGGAAAGTTGCGCGACATCCGCGAGCACAATCACATCGGGATTGGCCATGATCAAATCGGGCAAAGCGCCCTCGATCACATCGGCTTTGCCCGCCAGAGCCGCGCGCAGATAATGAAGTTGCGACAAAAGTTGAAGCCCTTCGCCGCCTTCGCGCACCACGACCAAACCGACCTCACGGCGTTTGAGACTGTCGTCGGTGAGACGTTTGGCGCCCGCGGAGCTTTGGCCCTCAATTTCAAACCGTGTGACCCGCGCACGCAGTTCGGGTGGCAGGTCGAATTCGGCAGTTATGGCCGTTTCCCCGCCGGGCAAGGTGACCTCGCGCCGGTCAAGCACGCGCGGCACGCCAGCGGGATCGGGACCATGGGCCAGAATCGACACGGCGCGATCACCGCCCGCATCGGCGCGCAGCACAGGGACGGAAATTCCTGTCTCCGTGAGTTCTAGCGGCCCAAGGGCCATCACATCGCGAGCCGTTTCGAAAACCGACACCGAGCCAAAGCCTTCAAGCTCGGCCAAGACCTTTTCGCGACCGGCGCGCGCCAAACCGTCAGAGAGCCAGAGCGTCTCGACAGCCGTCGGGAGCACGGAAATCACACCGCTCAGGGCCTCCATATCGGGTTCGAAAGGCGCGGGAGCGATGCCCGCCAGTCGCGGCCGCCAATCAGACGGCGCCAGAAAGGTGCATCCTTCGGTCGGCAGATCGGTGGCAGGCAGGATACAGACCGTGCGCCCGTCGGCTTCGGCCTCATCGAGCGCCTGTTCCACCCGTCCCATACGCAGCGACCAATCCGGCGCGGAAGCCCAGCTTGCATCGAGCAACACCAAAAGCGGGTTATTTGAACCGCCACGCTCAATACGTGGGTTCAGAACCGGCCCCGCGAAGGCGAGGATCAGCGCGGCCACCGCCACCATGCGCAGCAGGAGCAGCCACCAAGGCGTGCGATCCGCTTCAACCTCTTCGTCCTTGAGCCCCAGCAAAAGCGCCACGCCCGGGAAGCGGTGTCTGATCGGCGCGGGCGGCACGGCGCGCAGCAAAAGCCAGAGGATCGGCAGGGCCAAAAGCCCAAGCAAAACCCAAGGCGCGGTAAACCCGATGGGGCCTAAAATCCACATCAGCGCGGGCCCTCCAAAGCCTCGTAAAGCCACAAAAGCGCGGTGAGATCGGAGTGATCCGTGTGATGCGTGGCAAAACGCCAACCGGCGTGATGGGCGATCTGGCTGAGGCGGTCTTTGCGTTCGGCCAGCCGTTCGAGATAGCGGGTTTTCAAATCGGAGGCGCGGAGCGTTTCGTGCATGATGCCGCCAGACATTGAGGTAAAAACCGTGCGCCCGCGATAGGGAAAGGCCTCCTCGGCGGGGTCGAGAATTTGGTAGAGCATGCCGGAAATGCCGCGATCCGAGGCGGCTGCGACGGCCTCTTCGACGGCCTCGATGGGGCCCAGGAAATCCGACAGGAAGACGGCGCGGGCGTTGGGCAAAAACAACGTCGCGTCGGGGGCGCCATAGTCGGCTTCTGTGCTCTGCGCCAGCCCCTCAGCAATGCGCCGGATTTGCAGCGATCCGATCCGGGGCGGCGTACCGAGAGATGCGAGAGCGACCCGTTCGCCGCCTTTCATCAAGAGGATCGACAAGGCCATGGCGAGCAAAGCTGCGCGGTCGGATTTCTGCGGCACGTTTTTGTCGGATGAAAACCCCATGGAGGCGGAAAGGTCGACCCAGAGATGCACCGATTGCGCCGCCTGCCATTCCTTTTCGCGCACATAATGCCCATCAGACCGACCCGAACGGCGCCAGTCAATCGCGCGCCCCGGATCGCCCGCCTGTGCGGGGCGGTATTGCCAGAATTCATCGCCCATCCCGGATTGCCGGCGTCCGTGCCCGCCCATCAGAAGCGTGCGCGCGAGTTGCTCAGCGCGGGCCTGCAAGGGCGGTAGCGGGGCACTGAGAGTCTCAGCGCGCGCGCGGAGGCCTTTATGGCCGGGGGAGGCGGTGGATTGGGTCACGCGGCAGACCGGACTTTCAGGGCAGTCTCGGCGACATCTGCAATGATGGCCCCCAAATCATCACCCCGCGCACGCGCCGCAAAGGTCAGCGCCATGCGGTGAATTAGCACGGGACGCGCCATCGCCAGCACATCTTCGGGGCTGGGCGCGAGACGACCATCCAACAATGCGCGGGCGCGGGTGGTGAGCATCAGGGCTTGTGCTGCGCGCGGTCCCGGCCCCCAGGCAACGGAGGCGTTCACGGCCTCGGGTGCTTCGGGTTCATTGGGACGACAGGCGCGGACGAGATCGAGGATCATCTCCACCACTTGTTCGCCTACCGGCATCATGCGCAACAGCGCCTGCGCGCGGATCAGTTCTTCGGCGGTGAACACCGCATGGGCCTCGTCCTCATCGGCACCGGTGGTGGCGATCAGGATGTCGCGTTCGGTGTCGCGGTCGGGGTATTCGACGTCGACCTGCACGAGAAAGCGGTCAAGCTGCGCCTCCGGCAGCGGATAGGTGCCCTCTTGTTCCAGCGGGTTTTGCGTGGCGAGAACGTGAAACGGCGCCTCGAGATCATGTGGCTGACCGGCGATGGTGACGGATTTTTCCTGCATCGCCTGCAACAGTGCGGATTGGGTCCGTGGGCTGGCGCGGTTGATCTCGTCGGCGAGCAGGAGTTGACAGAAAATTGGCCCCTCAATGAAGCGGAACGCGCGCGAGCCATCGGGTGCGGTTTCAAGCACTTCAGAGCCCAGAATGTCGGCGGGCATCAGGTCGGGAGTGAACTGCACGCGAGCGCCTTTAAGACCCATCACGGTCGAGAGCGTGTCGACGAGGCGGGTTTTGCCAAGCCCCGGAAGGCCCAAAAGCAAAGCATGGCCGCCGCAAAGCATGGAGGACAATACCAAATCCACGACGGTTTCCTGACCGATAAAGCGGCGGGTGATGGAGGCCTTCGCCTCATTCAATTTCGCGCCCAGGGCTTCGATCTCGGCGACGAGGTCGGCTTCGGTCATGACGTACTCCTCACTTGCCCGGCACTTACTTAGCGGGTCGAACCATGCCACTATTAGAAACGTGTCGCGTGCAAAGCACAAATGACAAAAGGTTTAAGAGGAGATTTTCTATGACAGTTTCCGCAGAAAGCATCGCCAGTGCCGTGAAAGCCGCCAAGGGGCGCGGATTGCCGCCGGTGGACAAGTGGAACCCGCCGTTTTGTGGGGATCTCGACATGCGGATCGCGCGGGATGGGACGTGGTTCTACCTCGGCACACCCATCGGCCGCGCGCCTTTGGTACGGCTGTTTTCGACCGTGTTGAAACGCGAAGGCGACAAATTTTTCCTAGTTACCCCAGTCGAAAAAGTGGGAATCACCGTCGATGACGCGCCGTTTCTGGCGGTGGATTTCGAGGTGGAGGGCAAAGGCCGGACGCAAAAACTGACGTTTCAGACCTCCGTCGGCGATACTGTCACGGCGGATGCGGACCATCCGATCCGGGTCGAAATTCGCGACGGCGAGCCCGCGCCCTATGTCGAGGTGCGCGCAGGGCTTGAGGCGCTGATTGACCGCAAAAGCTTTTTCCGACTTTTTGACCTCGGGGTCACGGAGGAGATTGACGGCGAAGATGTTTTTGGCGTCTGGTCTGCGGACACGTTTTTCGAAATCGCCAAAGCGACTGATCTTGCCTGAGATCTCGCCCGCCTCAGACTGCCCCAATGCCCAAATTCGCCGCCAACCTGTCGTTTCTTTTCAAGGAATACCCCTTTCTTGAACGCTTCGCCGAAGCGAAGGCTTGTGGGTTTAAAGCGGTGGAGGTTCTGTTTCCCTATGACGAGCCGGCCTCCGAGGTCGCGAAACGGATGGCGGATTTGAACCTCAAGATGGTGCTGATCAACGTTCCGCCGCCGAATTACACGGGCGGCGAGCGGGGCTTTGCCGCTGTGCCGGGTTTGGAGGAGCGGTTCAAGCGCGACTTCAAACGTGCGCTCCGATATGCGCAGTTCCTTGGCGCGGAACACATGCACATTATGGCTGGCAAGGCGAAAGGCGTTGTGGCGCTTGAAACCTACAAGCGCAATTTGAAATGGGCCGCTCAGGAAGCGCCCAAGATGAGCCTGACGATCGAGCCGATCAATGAGGGCGACATGCCGGGCTATTTCCTCAGTGACTTCGATCGGGCTGTCGAGATTCTGAATGATGTGGCGGAGCTGAACCTCGGACTGCAATTCGACGCTTATCATGCGCAGATCATCACCGGAGATGCCATGGCGGCCTGGGACAAATACGCGCCCTATGTGCGGCACATCCAGATCGCCGGGCCGCCTGACCGCCACGAGCCGATCAAAGGTCTGATCGATTTCCCGGAGTTTTTCCGGCGCGTCGATGAGAGCGGCTACACCGGCTGGATTTCGGCAGAATACACACCAAAGAAACGGACCGAAGATGGTCTGGAGTGGTTCCGACAGGCCTCAAGCTAACGGCTGCGTTCCGTCCGGCTCCCCGGCACAGCCAGCGCCGGGCGTTTCGACCTCTAGCGTTGAATGCGCGATTGAGAACCGCTCGCGCAGCACAGTTTTCAAGGCGGTCAGCACCGGCGTCGCCTCACCCGAAATCACCACATGAGCCTCGACCGAGGTGCGGCGTTCGTCGATCTGCCACAGGTGAATATGGTGCACATCCTCGACGCCGTCGATTTCCGCCATGGCCGCTGCCACATCGTCGGCTTTGGTATTCGTCGGTGCGCCGAGCATCAGGATGCGGATCACCGGTCGAATTTCTGCGAACGAATGCCACAGTATATAGAGTGCGATGGCGATGGTCAGAAGTGGGTCGATCAGGCGCCAATCCCAGATGAGAATAACCACGCCCGCGATGATGACCGCGACAGAGTTCGCCGCATCAGCAAGGTTGTGCAGGAAAGCGGCCCGGATGTTGAGGCTGTCTTTCGACATCGAATAGGTCAGTGCCGCGGTCACTAGATCGACGGCGAGAGCAATGAAGGCCACGATCACCACGGTCCATCCCGCAATCTCCGGCGGATTGAACAGGCGCGAGACGCCTTCCGCAAAGAGATAGACCGAAATAATGATCAGTGTGGTGTAATTGACCATCGCGGCGACCACTTCGGCGCGGCCGTAGCCGAAGGTCATGGTGTCATCGCGCGGCTTGCGGGCGATTTTGCGTGCGCCGAACGCAATCACAAGAGCGATTGCATCGGACAGGTTGTGAATCGCATCGGCGATCAGCGCCATAGACCCCGAAACCACGCCGCCGACGATCTGCGCCAGCGTCAGGAAAAGATTGACCGCAATCGCGCCGGCGACTCGGGCGTCTCCGGCGTCTGGGTCGATGTGGTGATGGTGGCCGTGGCCGTGATGCGCGTGGTGGTGATCGTGTGACATATGCGCATCCTGCCTCAATGCGCGCGCAGCGCCAGCGGAAAATGGATGCTGCTCCGTATAAATCGCACCGAAATCTATTGGCTTTCGCGTGACGACCTGACGTCCGCGTGAGGCTCTGTGGCTGAGACCATCTCACCGTGAATCATAGCAAGGCTTAAGAATGCGGCCCGCGTATGTGCACAGGGAGAGATGCTGTTTTCCCCAATAAAGGCGCATCTGTATACATATGCACACATAAGTGGACTGAATTTCTGATAATTATGTTCATAAACGCACATCGCACAATAAGAAGACGAAAAGAGCCGGGTTTTTATTGGGATCACGCAAAATCACATCAAAATGCAAAAAACTCCCAAAAATGTGATCTGCATTTACGCACATTATAATGTTTATAAACCCAATATTCGTTCCTATTTACACATCCATGACGGAAGCCTACATTCATTTTCATCGAAAGACGCAAAAACGAACACACGGCGTCTTGCACAAACTGACGTGAAA
>NZ_JAHXRW010000020.1 GCF_019429625.1 Celeribacter sp. PS-C1 | reverse complement strand
TCAAACACGTGCTAAAGTCCCCGATCGGCGGTAGCACAACATAGTGTCGCGGGATGGAGCAGCCCGGTAGCTCGTCAGGCTCATAACCTGAAGGTCGTAGGTTCAAATCCTACTCCCGCAACCAAAAATTGCCATAAATTACAGATATTTAAGTGCCGCCTTCGGGCGGCCGTTCGCGTTTCTAATTCCCAACTGGAAGCACCATGGAAGAAAAGGGTGCGTCGCTGTTTTGGGAAGCGAAAGACGAGTAGATGTTCCTGCGTCGAGCGCAGCGCACTGAACGATCCAACTCAACCGAAAGCCGCGTTTTATATTGCAAAAACATTGTGATGGTTCTTAAAGAGAAAGGCTTATCGTGCCCTCTGGGCAGACTTGAGGAGGCGCGCCCGTGATTTTTCTGAGATCTTCAAATGTTCTTTTCTTGAAGCCGAAAAAGACCGCGGGGACATCGTTTGAGATTGCGCTTTCTCGTTTTGCTGAAGAGGACGATATCATCACGCCGATTTCCAATGTTGACGAAGATATTCGTCGGAATTTGGGATTTCAGACCTGCCAAAACTACCTGAAGCGCCCGCAGGAGTATAATCTCAACGATGCGATTACCTATCTGAGGCGGGGCGCGCGCGCGAAAAAGTTTTACAATCATATAACCGCAGCTAAAACGCGTCGGCGTTTAGGGCCAAATCTTTTCGATGCCGCCTATAAGGTCTCGATCGTGCGCAACCCGTTCGACATGATTGTGTCTCTGTATTTTTGGAAGACGCGAAAAGACGAGGTCCGTCCGAGCATTCAGGAGTGGGTCAAACGCAACAAATCGGTGCTGCGGAGATACATGGATCAGTATTATCTCAATGGCACAGACATTATCGATTTTTATGTTCGGTTTGAGAATTTTGAAGAGGACATTTTGGAACTCGAAAACCGAGTGCCGGCTTTGCAAGGCCTTTGGAGCACGTTTAACTCGATCAATGCAAAGGGCAACATCCGCCCTAAAAAGTCGGCGCCCTCGGCCATTCTTTCTGAGGAGCCTGAAGTCAGACAGGTCGTCCATTCCATTTTTGGAGACTTGATTGATCGGTTTGATTACCGGCTGACATAACGCGGTTTCAATGACGCGCCGCATGGCAGATGAGTTGAGACGCTGAGAGCTGTCAGGGGAAGAAATGCTTTATCTTCATATCGGAACGCCGAAGACGGCGAGCACGACGATCCAGAGGTTTCTCAATACGACCCCTCTGTCTGTGCGGACGGTTGCCGCATTCGGCGACAAGACGGCGTGGAAGCTCGCCGTGACGGCGGACAGCCCGGCCGCCAGAGAACGGTATCAGCGCAGGAAAGATAAACCCGCGGACATGCGGTTCGAAGCGGTGCGAGACACTGTGTTAGGGCAGGCAGCTCTTGAGGTCGGCGCTGATAAGAACCTCCGATATGTGGCGTCCTGTGAACATTTCTATGCCGATTTCGGAACGGATGAGGCGGCGATCCGTAAGCTTCACCGTGATTTGGCGGAGATCTTCGGTGAGGTTCGGGTGATCGTCTACCTGCGTGATCAAGTTTCGTTTCTCAAAAGCTATTACGCCCAGTGGGTTAAAGGGAAACGGGCGAGTTCTGCAACCTTCGAGGACTTTGTGGAGGATCAGGTCGCTGACGGCTTTTGGCTCGACTATTATCGACCCATGACGATTTGGGCGGACGCTTTCGGTGCGGACAATATCCGTGCGATCCCTTTTTCGAGAGACAATTTTCCGGAAGGAAATATTATCGTCGATTTTCTTCACCAGATTGATGAGGCAACGCCCGCCGCACTGCGCGCCGCGCGTGAAATACGTCAGCGGAATGTGTCCCCAAGCTACGGAGAAATTCGTGCGCTTCAGAGGCTCAATCGGCTTGGTCTGGGCGGGATGAGACCCGTGGTGAGAAATCTGATAAAGATATTGCCTGCACAGGATTTTCCGACTGAGTTTGATGCGATGATACGGGCAAAGTCGCGCGAGACCAATCGGGCTGTGAACAGGGACTTCTGTTCACACTATGCGCGGAAACTCCCGGATTAGGGCCGGACCCTCTTAGCCTTCTCGCAACTGCGCAGAACGATGCTTTGAAGTCATGCGGAAACCGTCACATCGGCATCCAACGACTGAGACGCGACCAATTTGGCATTCTTCAGGTCATTGGACTCAGCGCGCGCGATGGCGTTCTCCTGTGTCAGCCCATGTGTGAGCCATCGATCAATGAGACGTTGCCTCAGAATAGGGAGTGGGCAATCAATTTGGATGGAAAGGTCCCAGCTGTTGATAAGGTCTCGCCAGATCGGGGCGTTGAACAACAGGTAGTTGCCTTCGACAATCACCGTATCGCAGGCTCCAGATACCAGTCCCGCCCCCGCAATTGCGATGTCGCGTTCACGGTCAAAGATGGGATAGTAGACCGTTTCGAAGGCAGGAAGCGCCTTCACAAGCCGGAGAAACCCCTCCGCGTCAAATGTCTCGGGCGATCCCTTTGACGCCAAAAGGCCTTTTGCGACCAAAATCCGATTGTCGAGGTGAAAGCCATCCATCGGGACGACCATGGTCTGGACGCCTGCCGCCGTCATCTGATCTGCCAGCACTTGAGACAGGGTGGATTTGCCGGAGGCGGGCGGCCCGGCAATGGCGATCACTCTGCGGCGATCCGCGCGAGGCGCCGCCAGAACCTGATCCAGCAGCGCCTCGGCAATTTCATTGGGCCCACTCATGCAGCATCTTCCGCGGGCGGCTCTTTGGCCCCTGTCATGAAGGCAACCGCGTCGGACATGGTGTAGTCCTTGGGGTTGATGGTGCAGAGCCGTTTGCCCAAGCGGTGGATGTGGATGCGGTCTGCGACCTCGAACACATGCGGCATGTTGTGGCTGATCAGGATGATCGGAATGCCGCGGGCGCGGACGTCCTGAATGAGTTCCAACACCTTGCGGCTCTCTTTGACACCCAAAGCCGCCGTCGGTTCGTCCATGATGATGAACTTGGTCGCGAAAGCCGCCGCGCGGGCCACTGCCACACCCTGACGTTGACCACCGGAGAGCGTTTCGACGGGCTGTTTGATCGACTGCACCGTCATCAGTCCGAGTTCGGTGAGCTTGTCACGCGCGAATTTCTCCATCGCGGGTTTGTCGAGCATGCGCAGGTATTTGCCCTGCCAGCCTGGCTTGCGAATTTCTCGGCCCGTGAACATGTTGTCGGCAATCGACAGGGCAGGGGAGAGGGCAAGGTTTTGATAGACGATCTCAATCCCCATCTCCCGCGCTTCGATGGGCGAGTTGAATTTCACCGGCTTGCCCTCGATCAGGATTTCGCCCGCGTCGGGAATGGTTGCGCCACAGATCGCTTTGACGATGGACGATTTGCCAGCTCCGTTGTCGCCGATGACGGCAAGGACTTCACCGGGACGCAATTCGAAGTCGGAGTGGTCGATCGCGGTCACGTGGCCATAGCGCTTCACGATTCCGCGGGCTTGAACAACAGGAGTAGTCATTATGCCGATACCCTTCTGATCCATTGGTCGATAGCGACCGCGATGATGATGAGCCAACCGATGGCGAACACTTGCCAGAGCACGTCGACACCGGAAAGGCGGAGGCCGGAGCGGAAGACGCCCACGATCAGCGCGCCGAACAGGGCACCCATGATGGACCCGCGTCCGCCGAAGAGGGAGATGCCGCCAATCACCACAGCCGTGATGGAGTCGAGGTTGCCCTCATAGAACGACTGCGGAGAGATGGACCCGACGCGTCCGATGGACGCCCAGCCAGCAAGGGCACAGACGAAGCCCGACAGACCGTAGACAGAGAGCAGCGTGCGGTCGGTGCGGATGCCGGACAGATCGGCGGCCTCCTTGTCGTCACCGATGGCGTAGACATGGCGGCCCCAAGCGGTCTTGTTGAGCATGTACCAGAGCACGATGAAGACGGCGATCATCAAGAGCGCGCTCAAGGTGATCCGAGCGCCCCCGATGCTAAAGCTCGCGCCAAAGAATTTCAGGAGGGGCGCATTTGCGTCAATGTCCTGACCCCGGATCGATTGCGCGCCGGAGAGCCACAGCAAAAGTGCGTAGAAAATCGACCATGTGCCAAGCGTGGTGATAAACGGCGGCAATTTGATCTTGGTGATGAGCCAGCCGTTCATCACGCCCGCGCCAACGCCGCCGGCAAGGCCGATGATGATGGAAATGCCGGAGGGCACCCCCGCGAAGACGGCCAGATTGCCCATGACGACCGACATCAGAACCATGATGGCCGCAACCGAAAGGTCGATCCCCGCAGTGATGATAATCAGCGATTGTGCGGCGGCCAGAATGCCGATGATCGAGACCTGTTGCAAAATGAGGCTGAGGTTGAAGGCCGAAAAGAACTTCCCGCCAGCGATCAGCCCGAAAGCGACTAGACTGAGCACCAGAACGATCACGGGAACCAGTGTAGGATTGTTGTGAAGCACGTGCCGGATGCGTTCCAGCAGTGAATGATGCCGGACGTCGAACGAGGCAACTCTGGTATCGCTCTGATCCAGCGTCTGTTCGAAATCCTGCCCCTTCGAGGGCGTTGTCGTGGTGTTAGACATGTCTCTCTCCCTTACCAGCAAGCGTAGCTGCAGCATGAGGTCCCGTCAAAAATCGACGTGGGATAGCGATGAGGCGGGGCACGATGGCGCCCCGCCAGGGAGGTTCGCGGTGAATTAGCCCCAGCACTTCTCCAGGCCCTCGGCCGACGTGATCGAGGGCACACCCTCGACCGGCTCGTCGGTGATGAGCTCTACGCCGGTGTTATAGAAATCCAGACCTTCGCTGTTCTGCGGCTTTTCGCCAGTGTCAGCATAGGTCTTGATTGCCTCGATGCCTTTCGACGCCATCAAAAGCGGGAACTGCATCGCGGTCGCGCCGATCACGCCACCTGCGATGTCTTGCACACCGGGGCAGCCGCCGTCGACGGACACGATCACAACGCCGTCTTCCTTGCCGAAAGACTTCAGCGCCTCATAGGCGCCCGCCGCGGCAGGTTCGTTGATCGTGTAGACGAGGTTGATGTCCGGATCGACCTGCAGAAGATTTTCCATCGCGGTGCGGCCACCATCGGGAGACCCGTCGGTCACGTCATTGCCGACGATGCGCGGATCGTCTTCGTCACCGATGTCGGTCGGGTCTTTGATGTCGATGCCAAAGCCCTGCAGGA
Organism: Celeribacter sp. PS-C1; assembly: GCF_019429625.1. GTDB lineage: Bacteria > Pseudomonadota > Alphaproteobacteria > Rhodobacterales > Rhodobacteraceae > Celeribacter. The sequence continues at coordinate 22,053 of NZ_JAHXRW010000020.1, read as the reverse complement.
AGCCGTTGTTGCGCTGATAGTCGACCGAAACCTCGGAGGCGTTCAGGTCGAGGAGGGCGATTTTTGCGTTGGCTGCATCCTCGCCCATTTTCGCTTTCGCCCACTGGCCGATCATCACGCCGGCTTTGAAGTTGTCGGTGGCAAAGGTCGCGTCGGCGGCATCGGCGGGTTCGAACTGCGTGTCGAGTGCGATGACGAGTGCGCCAGCCTCACGTGCCTGGGTGATGACGGGAACAAGCGCGCGGCTGTCCGTCGGAGTGATCAGGATGCCTTTGGCGCCTGATGCGATGCAGGTTTCAACCGCGGCGACCTGGGTTTCGACGTCGCCGTCATATTTGCCCGCAAAGGTCGACAGGGTAATTCCGTTCGCTTCAGCGGCGGCACTCGCGCCTTCTTTCATTTTGACGAAGAACGGATTTGTGTCGGTCTTGGTGATCAGACAGGCGTTGGTCTCAGCATAGGCGGAGCCCGCCATTGCGATTACGGCCAGCGCCGAAGCAGTCATCAGCTTTCTCATGTTTTCCTCCCATAAGAAACATATTCCGTGTCCAGGATGAGCTCCTCCTCTCCCCGGACCCCGCCAACGCAAATCGGCGGGACATCCTTAGAAAGCCAGATTCTCAAGGATGTGTCAATTAGTTTGGAAACTTTACTTACTAATGGTTCTACTTTATCTTCCAGTTTAATGGGGAGGCATCTATGGTTCGATCCATGGACGGAACTGGAATCAAAGAAAGACGCGCGGGCGTGAACCAGAGAGGGGTTCGCGACCATAACGAACGCCTGATCCTTTCGACGCTGCAACGCTATCGCGCCGTGCCCGCCGCCGATCTCGCCCGGAGTTCAGGCCTGTCCAAACCGACCGTGTCGACCATCCTGCGCAATCTCGAAGTGGATGGGTTGGTGCGGCGGGGAGACCCCGTGCGGGGGAGGGTCGGGAAACCTTCCATCCCGATCGAGTTGGACCCGGATGGTGTGCTGTCCGTGGGTCTGAAAATCGGACGCAGAAGTGCCGATTTGTTGTTGCTCGACTTCGCGGGGAATGTCCGCGCACAACTCCATTCGATCTACGACTACCCCATGCCGGATGCAGTTTTCGGCTTTCTGAGGGACGGGCTTCAGACGCTGCTTTCCACGCTCCCCGATACGCTCCGAAACCGCGTGTGTGGCATCGGGATTGGCGCGCCCTTTGAACTGTGGAAGTGGCATGATCTTGTCGGAGTTGCTGCCGAGAGATTTCGCGCATGGAAAGACGTCAACTTCACCGCAGAGGTCGCGGCCTTTAGCGATCTGCCGGTCTATGTTGTCAACGATGCGACGGCGGCCTGTCAGGCCGAGCTTCTTTACGGTCGAGGCAAGGAGTTCAGAGACTACGCCTACTTCTTTATCGGCTCTTTCATTGGCGGCGGTGTGGTTTTGAATGGCACGGTCTTCGAGGGCAATCGCGGAAATGCGGGTGCTCTGGGATCCATGCGCAGCACCGGCCCGCTTGGCGAAGCGCAGCAGCTGATTGATGTCGCGTCCATTCACCTTCTGGAGGCGCGCTTGACCGAAGTTGGCATCGATCCGGAAGTGCTTTGGAAGTTGCCTCAGGATTGGAGCAGCGTCTCTCGCCACGTCGAGACCTGGGTTGGCCAGACTGCGCAGGAGCTGGCAAAGGCCTCTCTGTCTATTTGCTCGGTGATTGATTTCGAGGCCATCCTGATCGATGGCGCGTTTCCAACGGAAGTCCGAGATGAGTTGGTCGAAAGAACCAGACGCTATCTGATGAACCAAGATAAACGCGGGCTGATTGAACCTCAGATTGAGGCCGGGAATGTCGGCTACAATGCCCGCAGTATTGGCGCCGCCAGTAGCCCGATATTCTCGCAGTTTCTCCTCAACACCAATGCCGGGCTTGCCGCCATTTGATGGGAGACGGGACTTCGGTCATGGGAGGGCGAAGGTCGGCGCGCCCGACATATCCTGTGTTTTATGGTGTGGGCGCATGTGACCGTGCCACACGCGCCCAACTGGTTTTGTTTAGTCCGCGATAGAGCCTTCTTCGTCACGTGGTCCGTGCATTTTGGCTTTGACCTTGCGCCCGATGATCAGGGGCAGGATGAAGCCGATGATCGCGATGAGCCAAAGCGTGATCGAAAGCGGGCTGTCGATCAGGGTGAACCAATCGCCGTTGTCGATGCTGATCGCGCGGCGCAGGTTGTTCTCCATCGAGTTGCCCAGAAGCGTGCCGAGGATAATCGGCACAAGCGGTACGTCGAGTTTGCGCAGCACCCAGCCCATGACGCCAAAGCCGATCATCACGAGAAGGTCGAAGGACGACCCCGAGATGCCGTAGATCCCCACAAAGGACACCATGGCAACGATGGGCATGAGGATACGCGGCGGCACCATCAGCACGCGGGTGAAGAGACCGATCATCGGGATGTTCATGGCCAAAAGCATGATGTTGGCAATGAACAATGCGGCGATCAGACCCCAGACCACATCCGGGTTCTGCGAGAACAGAAGCGGGCCGGGCGTGATGTTGAGCGACAACAGAACGGCGAGCAGAACGGCCGTCGTCCCCGATCCCGGAACACCCAGCGCCAGCATCGGCACGAGGGCACCGCCCGCGGCGGCGTTGTTGCCGGCCTCTGGCGCGGCCACGCCACGCGGATCCCCTTTGCCAAAGGTTTTGCCATCCTTGTCGACCAGACGTTTCTCAAAAGAATAGGAGATGAACGACCCGAGCGAGGCACCTGCGCCAGGAAGCACACCGGCCAGAAAGCCCAAGACCGTGGAGCGGGCCATGGTCGGCGTCGTTTCCTTGAGCATCGACAGCGGCGGGGTCAGACGGCCCACACGAATTTTCTCCGCGTTGCCGTCGGCGTTGCCGTGGCGGTGTTCGAGGAAGATGAAGACTTCGGACAGGGCGAACAGACCCACGATAGCTACAAGGAAATCAAGGCCGTCATAGAGGTGAACTTCGCCAAAGGTGAAGCGCGGCACACCGGTTTGAGTGTCGACCCCGATCATGGCGAGGCCCAGACCCAGGGCGGCGGCAAAGGCGGATTTCGCTTGGTTCGTGGAGGACACGCCACCGAGCGTCATGAAGGCCAGTGCGAAGAGCGCGAAATATTCCGCCGGTCCGAACAACAGAGCGATTTTGACAAGCTGCGGGGCAAGGAAGATCAGCCCCCATGTTGCAAAGAACGCACCGACGAAAGACGCAACGCCGGAGAGCGAAAGCGCTTGCCCGGCCATGCCTTTTTTCGCCATGGGATACCCGTCGAGACAGGTCATCATCGCGGGCTCATCGCCCGGAATATTGAGCAGGATCGAAGAAATCCGACCGCCATACATCGCGCCGTAGTATACGGATGTCAGCAAGATCAGAGAGGGCGTCGCGCCGAGGCCCAAGGTGAAGGCCAGCGGAATGAGAATGGCGACGCCATTTGACGGGCCAAGCCCCGGAAGGGCGCCCATGATGGTGCCGAGAAAACAGCCCAGAAGGGCGAGCATGAGGTTATGCCAGGTCAGAGCGATGGCAAAGCCATCGGCCAGAGACATCAGAGTATCCATAAGACCTCTCCTTTAGAAACCGAGCGGGCCGCGCGCGAGCGACAGGCCAAGCACCAGATGGAAAACGGCGTAGATCCCGACCGAGGTGCCCAGGCCTGTGAGGACCGACGCAATAGGGCCGGACCCCAACCGCCAAGTGAGATAGGTCGCGGCCAAAGCGGTCGCGAAGACAAATCCGATGACGGGCAGAAGCTCTGCATAGAGGACCATGACGACCACGGCGGCGACGATCTCGACGAACCGCCCAAGATCGGGCCAAGTCGGAGAGGCGTCGGGTTTGAGGGCGATGCTGATCGAGCTGAGGCCGAGAACGGCGGCAATGATGAGCGGGAAGGCTTTGGGGCCTACGGCGTCGGACAGAAAGCTTTCTTCAATCGCCAGGGCCGCGAAAGCAAAGCCGATGGCGATGAGAAGGCCGACAACACCAAAAATGCGATCACTCATGGTGGTCTCCTTTCAAGAGGTGGGGCACGACAGGGATGCCGCGACAGGTGGGACGCCGCACACGAGATGCGACGTCCGAGGTTTGGCGGGGAAAGCGGAGCTTATTTGATGATGCCGATTTCTTTGGAAATCTGCTGGATCTGGGCCACGCTGTCGGCCACGAAGGCCTCGAACTCAGCACCTTGCAGGTCGAGCGGCGCCATACCGTTGTTGGCCATGATCTCTTTCCATTCGTCGGAGGCGTAGAGCTCGCTGATTTTCGACACCCATGCGTCATAGGCTTCGTCGCTCATGTCGCCAGGGGCGTAGAAACCGCGCCAGTTTGCGCCGATGGCATCAACGCCTTGCTCACGCGCCGTCGGGAATTCTGCGAATTCACCACCGAGACGTTCGGGGGCGAGAACGGCGATCACACGGATGTCGCCGCTGTCGACAAAGCCCTTGGCTTCGGAAATGTCTCCGGTGAAGGCCTGAACGGAGCCTGCGAGAAGCTGGGTCACAGCCTCGCCGCCGCCGTCAAAGGCGATGTATTTCACGGTGCGCACATCTTCGACGCCATAAGCGTTCGCAGCGATGAGAACCTTCAGGTGGTCCCAGCCGCCTACGGCGGAGCCGCCCGCGACGGAGACGGAGGTCGGATCGGATTTCATCATGGCGAGGAGCGAGGGAAGGTCCGTGATCTCGCTGTCTGCGGCCACTGCGATCACACCGTAATCTGCGCCGACAGAGGAAAGCCAGCGGACCTGATCCATGGTGTTGCCCGGATAGGCGCCTTGGGCCAGACGGGTTGCTGTTGCGGAAGAGGCGGCCACGATCAGATCGTTGTCATCGCCGCGTTTGTTGACGACCTCGGCAAAGGCCACGCCGCCGCCACCGCCTGCGAGGTTCACGACCTGCATGGTTTTTTCGAGGAGGCCGAGGTCCTGAAGCGACTTGCCGACCTGACGGCAGGTAAAGTCCCAGCCGCCGCCCGGGTTGGCGGGCGCGATGCATTCGGGGTTTTCAGGCGTGAAGCCTTGGGCAAATGCACCAAGGGTGGTTGCGCCGAGAAGGGCCGCAGCAAGGGTGAGGCGGGTTGCCTTGATGATCATGTGTATTCTCCTCCACATAGATTTTCTGTCGGGCCGTAGGGCCGCCCGATGTCCGAAGCTTTCGCACCACAGGTTTGCGGTCTCCTCGCGAAAGGCTATGAAGGAGGTGTACTGGGCAAAGCTGTCACCAACCTGTCATGGGCGACATGCGGACCTTTTGGGGGGATTATGCGGGTATTGATTGTCGAAGACGCAGCGGACGTCGCCGAAGCCATCGCCATTCGTCTGGGCAAATCCGGCATGGCCTGCGACCTTGCGGACAGCTGCGAAACCGCCGAAGATTTCCTTGCGGTGCAACGCTATGACGCGATCGTGCTCGACATCAACCTACCGGATCGCAACGGCACGGATTTGCTTCAAGACCTGCGCGCGGGCGGGGATCGCACGCCGGTTTTGATGCTGACGGCGCAGTTTTCCGTCGATGATCGCGTGTCGGCTCTGGACCTCGGTGCGGACGATTATCTCATCAAACCATTCGACCAGAGAGAACTTGAAGCGCGGTTGCGGGCTTTGATGCGCCGTGAGTCGGAACAGAAATCCGATGTGATCACTCTGGGTCCGCTCACGTTTTCTCCTGCGGCCCTTGCGGCTACTCTTGAGGGCAGCCCTCTGCACTTGACCCGGCGTGAGGCAACGCTTTTGGGATTGTTGTTGCGCAATCAGAAAACGCCGCTGAGCAAAAAGCGCCTCTATGACGGTCTTTTCGCCTTTGATGATGCTGATGTGGGGCTGAACGCCATCGAGCTTTATATCGCGCGTCTGCGCAAGAAACTCGCGTCTTCCACAGTCGCCATCGAGACCCATCGCGGCGTCGGCTATCGGATCGTAGACAATGGTTGAGCGAGGGACTCTCTCGACAGGGGCGGAGGGCGCAATCAGCGAGCGCTCCTTGTTGTCGCGGGTGATGGCGGGCGTGCTCTCGCTCTTGGCGATTGGCGGTATCCTGATCACAATCGCCGCCTTCGCCTATGGCCGCAACGCCGCGCGCCAGTCCTTTGATCGCATACTTTTGGGGGCGGCGAATGATATTTCGGAAACGATCTACATTCTTGAGGGGCGACCAGTCGCGGAGATTTCTGTTTCGGCTTTCGGATTGCTCGCATTGGCCGAGGACGACAGGATTTTCTATTCGATACAGGGTCCCGATGGAACGGTGCTGACCGGCTATGAGGGCGAGGGCCAGACCTCCGCTCTGAGAGCGGCCCAGGTCACGCCGATGTTCTATGACAGCAGAATGCAGGGCGAGGCGGCCCGATTTGTCACGGTGGCGCGCCGGTTCTCTGAACGCGATTTTTCGGGGGCCGTCTATGTGACTGTCGGGCAGACGCTGCGCGCGCGCAACGCCATGGCTTTGGACCTGACCCGGGGGGCCGTCGTTGTGACGGGGCTCGGAGGGATCGCGCTTTTGCTGGGGGCCTTTTTCGTGATCCGCTCGGCGATGAAGCCTCTGGAGCGGTTGACCCGTGAGCTGTCGGATCGTGACCCCTATGATCTGACGCCGATGTCGGCACAGGGTCCGGCGGAAGTGGCCGTGATGGTCCGCGCCCTCAATCGCTTCATGAGCCGTCTGGATCGTCAGGTCGGCGCGATGAAGCATCTCATCTCAGATACGGCGCACCAATTGCGCACACCGGTCGCCGCTATTCGGGCTCAGGCGGAGTTGGCGATTGAGGATGACGAGACGCGGCGGAGCCAAAGGTTGGAGCGTTTGGTGAAACGCACCCGGTCTCTGGGCACCTTGTTGGATCAGATGCTCTCGCGGGCGATGGTCATGCATCGCACCGACAACGCGCCTCCGGCCGCGATTGATCTGCGTGATATTGCGCTGCATGTGTTCGAGGAAAGCGACCACGAGGTTTTGGCGCCGGATGCGGAAGTGGACCTTTCGATCGGGGACCGCGCTGTCATCGTCATGGCGGATGAAATCTCTCTGGGAGAGGCAGTGAAAAATATGCTCGCCAATGCTATGCGCCACGGGGAGCCGCCCGTGACAATCGGTGTGTCTGTTGAGAGGGCGTTCGGTCACATCTGGGTTCTGGATCGCGGCGATGGTCCGCCGGAGGAGGTGATGAAGACCATTGGTCAGAGGTTTGAGCGTTCTGCCGCATCGAAAGGCGAGAGCGCTGGGCTTGGGTTGTCGATTGTGGATGCCGTGGCCAAAGCCTTCGGAGGTAAGGTCAGTATGGAGAAAACAGGCCAAGGGTTTCGCGTGACGCTCTCTTTGCCGTTGCAAGACGAGGAGCAAAGCTCATGATCCGCGCCACGCTCGCCAACTCGCTTATGTCGCTCGCCGCCATCATCGCATTTACCGCATCGGGGCGGGCCCAAGAAGCGACCGAAATTTTTGTCGCGCCAGACAGCACACCCGATACGGTTTTTGTGATCCGGTCCACGACTGACATTTCGATTTTCTCCGACCTTCTCGAGGCCTTCGTGCGCGTGCGCCCCACCGTTGAATTGCGCTATGAGCAATGGGGGTCGAATGACCTCTATGCCGACAGTCGCGAGGCCTGTGACGGGCAGAGAGCGTCAGCAGATGTCGTTATTTCCTCGGGCGTTCACCAAATGGTGGATTTGGTCAATCGCGCCTGTGCAAGCGCCTATACATCGGAGTTGACTGCGCAGCTGCCGCGGCAGCGGATGTGGCGGGACGAGCTGTGGGGCATCACGCGCGAAGCCGCCGTTATCATCTACAACAAGAATTTGGTCGCGAATGAAGAAGTGCCGCGCACGCGCTTTACGCTTCTGGACCTGATGCGCCGGTCCCCGGACGATTATCGGGGGCAAATCGCGACCTATGACATTGAGGCCTCCGGCCTCGGGTTTCTTTTTGCGTTCATGGACAGCCAGCAGGCCACGACATTTGGCGGGTTGCTCGAAGGCTTTGCGCGTGTCGATGCGGTCGCGACCTGTTGCTCTGCTGAGATCATCTCGAGCGTGGACGAGGGGCGCTATAAAATTGCCTATAACGTGCTTGGCTCATACGTGAACACCGCTCCGCACGACAATCTCGGTGTGATCTACCCGGAGGATTACACGATGTTTCTGTCGCGTGCCTTGATGATCCCGAAAGCGGCGCGTGAAAAGGAATTGGCGGCGGCCTTTCTGGATTTCTTGTTGTCGCCGGAGGGTCGGACACTTCTGACGCAGGTCGATCTTATTCAGGAAAGCAACAGCGACGAAAACGCAGGTTCCGATAGCACCGAGCGCTATATCCCCATTGATCCCACATTGCTGGTTGCAATGGATGCGCTTAGGCGTGACCGCTTTAACGCCAAATGGCGGGATACCTTTAGCAAGGGGCAGATGCCCTGAGTTTCAATGGTCTCAGGCCGGGCTGGCCTGAAACACGAAGCGGCGGTCGAGGTGGAATTTCACGACATAGCCGATGCCAAGACCCAGGATCGCGCCGATTTCGCGCGCCAATGTGGTCTGCCAGATGGCCCATGCACCCGCTTCCATACCCCAGAAGATCGCCGTGGTGATGAGCCCCATCGCAGTGTAGAGGCCGAATTTTCGGCCATGGGCTCGCGCGCCGGTTTCGATGTCAAAAAAGATCCAGCGCTTGTCGAGCAGGTACTTCACCACAAGTCCGATCCCGGTGCCGATGATCATCGCGACAAAGAGGCCCGTTGGCCAGGCGCCCAAAACCATGCGCTGGGCGCCGAGATTGGCGAGAGTCGCCAGAATGGCAAAGCCGGAGTACCGCAGGATCAGCGCAGAGGTCGATAGGGGCAGAGGCGTCGTCACAGCGAGGCGCCCGCAAAGCCGGCGCCGAGAATGAGCGTAAAACAGATCAGGCTGACACGATCCTTGGCGGCGTAGAGCACCGGATCGTCATTCATATTGCCGCGATGCGTGGTCATCACCATGCGGCTCAACCAATACAAGAGCACCAAACAGGCACCCCAGAGGTAGCCGGGCTGGCTATAGAGCTGCGCGATCTGCGGCGAGCTGATGTAGAGCGCCATGACAAGCACGGAGACATAGCCGGAGGCCAGCGCCATCATGGTCACGATGGGCACGTCTTCGACGTGATAGCCGCGACCATGGGCCTTGAGCTTGCCGGATTTGAGGCCGTCCACAAGTTCCGCCTGACGTTTGACGGCCGCGAGCGAGAAAAAGAAGAAGATCGAAAAGGCCAGAAGCCAGACCGACATCGGGATCGCGGAACTGGTTCCGCCCGCGAGGATACGTAGCGTGTAAAGCCCGGCCAGAGCAAAGATGTCGACCACAAGCTGACGTTTGAGGCGCAGTGAATAGGCCATGGTCAGAGCATAATAGACCACCATGACCTTGAGAAACGGCAGGCCGAGCCAGATCGCCGGGATCAACCCCGCAAGCAAAAGCGAGATTGCCATGACCGTGCCGCGCGCAATCGGAATGGTGCCCGCCGCAAAGGGGCGCAGGCGCTTGCGCGGGTGCGCGCGGTCGCCCTTGAGATCCAGCAGATCGTTGAGGACATAGACCGACGAGGCAATCAGGCTAAAGGCGACAAAGGCGACGAGCGCTCTGAAAAAGACCATCAGGCTCAGGTCATGCGCGGCCAGCATCGGAAAGAAAATCAGGATGTTCTTCAGCCACTGATGCGGGCGGATGGCCTTGAAATAGGGGCTCAGGTCCCGCGCCGGGCGGTCGAGATGCTCAACGGGGCCGTCGCAGGTCACTTTGGCTTTCAGTTCGGGCTTGGCATTGACGGTGATTGCACCTCCGGCCTTGGCCCAGATCGCCAAATCCGCCTCATGATCGCCCATATAGGTGAACCCACCGGCGCCGTAGCGCGCCACCAGCGTTTCGGCCTTGGCCGGACCTTTGAGGTTGGCGGTTCCATCTGAACCGATCACATCATCGAACAGGCCGAGATGCGCAGCGATCTGATCGGCCAGCGCCTGATCCGTCGCGGTCACGAGCGCGGTGCGTCCGCCGTTCGCGCGCCAGTCCTGCAACCGGCTAAGAACACGGTCGTCGTAGGGCAGGGTGGTGACATCGACACTGGAGTTTTGCGCCAAAAGCCGTTTGAGCGCGGCCTTGCCCCTGGGCAACGCCACCGCCGCATGAAACGGCAGCGTCCAATCGCCCGCAAAACCGGACCAGAAACTCTCATAAAGCATATCGGAGCGCAGGAGCGTGCCGTCGAGATCGACGACGAGGGTTTGAGAGTCCTGTTTCAAAACAACTTTCCGATCGGCCACACCACTTGGCCAGAGACTGCAAGCGGCAAGTCAGGGTGTCAATGGCGAAGCGCCGTGCGGGGCGCTTTGCGCGCGTGCTGTGTCTCCTTTGACCCCTCTGTCCAACCGCGTGCGCGCTATGCCCGAAACATCGCGCGGAGGGTGAAATCTGATGTCGCGAAGGAGGCTGAATGACCGCCGAGAACGACCCTGTCGCGGGCCGATTGATCCCCTATTTTTGATATAAATCATTTGACTCGTTAAGAATTTTACTTACCGTTAAGTAAAGCAGAAAAACAATTTGGGGTTGAGCGTAGAGGAAGCCGCTTAGGGGGGGCTTGCTATATGCGTATGTATCTGGCCGCAGTGTGTGTGGTGTTGGCACCTTTGGGTGCCCGTGCTGCGGCGTCCGAGGCCTGCCCGGTTCTTCTTCCTCCCGAGGAAATTCTGGGGGAGACGATTTTATGCGACGTCCTTCAAGTTTCCGAGAATTGGGGTGAGCCAGAAGGCCGGACAATCGGCATGTCCTATGTCGTTCTCAAGGGCAAAAGCCTCGCTTCATTTGCGGATCCAGTGATCTATTTTCAGGGCGGGCCGGGAGGCTCGGCCTTGAACGCGCTCGGTCTGATTGGCGGTGGCACCGATTTGTTGCGTGCGAACCGCGATGTGATCGTGTTCGAGGCGCGCGGAACGGCCCATAGCAATGATCTCTATTGCCCAATGTCCCTTCAAGTGACCGATCCGGACCATCATGAAGAGAACCTCACGGCCGCAGACAATCGCATTAATGATCTGAAAGTCAGCGCCTATAGTGATCCCGACGCGGTCTATGAGGCCATCGCCAACTACTGGCTTTCAATCGATCGCGGCAGATGTGTTCCGTATCTCGAAGAACAGGGCATCGACCTCACACAATACAATACCCCGAACACGGCCCGCGATGTGATCGCCTTGATGGAGACCTTGGGGTATCCGTCATATAACCTGTTTGGCGGGTCATATGGCACAACTGTCGTGCTTGAAATCCTCAAGCAATACGGCGCGCAGCCGTCCGAGGATTGGCCGCTAGTTCGATCCGTGGTTCTTGACAGCGTCGCGCCCCTAAATCGCGAGCATTACGAGCAAGCGTTCATCCAGCCCTATGTTGTCCTGCGTGTCTTTGACGACTGCGAAGCAGATGAGGCCTGTGCCGCGCATTACCCCGGCATTCGTCAGAGGACGATCGACTTGCTTGAGGCCCTGCGTATGGCACCGTTGACGCGAGAGGATGGAACAGACATCACGCTTGATGATCTGGCGGAGATTTTGCGCTCCTCCGTCACCAATCAGCCGAAACTGGTCCCCTATCTGCCGCGACTGGTCGCGGAACTGGAACAGGGGGAAACGGCGACGTTCGATTTCTCGCGCGCCGTATCGCGCTACGAGATCGCCTTGGCCGATCCTGTGGATGAGCCTGTCGACTTGGACGCTCAGAGCTTTGCGGCGATTTCGCAGCAGATGGAGGAGATTTCCGCAAAATTCGACGAGATCAAGGAGGGCCTCACGCTGGATATGCTGTCGAATGGCCTCATCCGGCAATCGATCCTCGAAGCGGACACCCAAGCGGGACTCTTTCGCGCGATTTATGACCATTACGTCGATGTTGGCGGCGGAAGCGTTGGAAATATCGTAATGGCGAAGCTCGAGCCTTTCGATATTCATCCGGAGCAACGCAATCGAGAGGGGCTCAAGTCCTTCGTTCAGTCGACTGTGTCTTTCCCAACGCTGAAATCAGAGTTGCTTGGTCTGGTGGAGCGATTTTCCGAAGATGAAATCCAAGAGATTTTTTCCGGACTGACGAGCGCGGCGTTCGAGCGCGGCCTCGGGGCAGTCGATTCAATCACCCATCGTGTCGTGTCCTGCAACGATGGAAGTCATAAGATGTTCAACGATGTCGCGTTCGATGCTTATGCCGAATTTGAGGCGCCACAACTCATCGGGACGGCGGCCTATTGGACCGCAAATTACCAAGTGAGTTGCGAGCAGCTGGGGCTTGCCGCGGATGCCTATACGCCCCCGCCGCCGGGCGTTGAAAGTGACGTTCGCACGCTCGTCCTTAATGGCGGTCTCGACACGATGACGCCTGCGGAGTGGGGCACGCTTGCGGCGGAAACGCTTTCAAATGCGACGGTCGTCACGATCCCGATGGCCAATCATACGCCGGGGCTGTTGTCCCCCTGTGGCAACGCCCTCGTGTCCGCTTTCATTCTGTCCCCGGATGTCGATGTGAATCGCGCCTGTGTGGATGCCGCGCGGCCTGACTATGTCGCGCCAGATGCGTCGCTGCCGGAGGGATAGCGTGGCGCGAAATGGATTATCATTCTTGAGTGAACCTGGGAGGTTTTGCAGATGAAAGATTTTGTTCGAGGGCTGAGAAAGCTGGTCGGCCTGTCCGCGCTGGCGGTGGGGGCGTTGGCTTTGTCCCTTCCTGCGGCGCCACTCTCTGCACAGGAGAGCGTCAATATTCAGTTCAATTCCGGTTCGAGCAGCACCACCATCAACGGTGCTGTGCGTGGCTATGAGTATATCGATTACGTGCTGGGAGCGCGCGGTGGGCAGACCATGGTCGTGTCGCTCGCGGTTACCGGGACGAACGGGAATGGAACCGCCTATTTCAACATTCTTCCGGCCGGACAGGACACAGGCGCGCTCTATGTTGGCAGCAATTTCTCCGACCGCCGCGCGGAAGTGACCCTGCCGTATGACGGCAATTGGGCGATCCGCGTCTACCTGATGGGCAATGATCGGGATGCGGACAAGACGGTTGGCTACTCCATCGACGTCTACATCGCGCCGGGCGGACAAAGCAGCGGCAGCTCAAGCTCCGGCTCGAGCAGCGGGCTTTTGCCGGAAGAGGATTTCTTCATCGTCTCCCTGTCGAACTCTGGCGGCATGCTGAACGTGCGCAACGCACCGCGCGCCAGTGGCGCTTTGCTCGGGAAACTGTCGCATGGGACGCCGGTGCGCAATTCTGGCGGCTGCACGATCTCCTACGGTCAGCAATGGTGTAAAGTGCAGGCGAGCCCTAATGGCGTCGAAGGTTGGGTGGCTGCCCGGTTCCTGACGTTGCCGGGACCGGGTGCGCCGACGACCCCTCCGGCCTCTGGCAATGCTGGCGGTCTCGTCAACGTGGCGGGGGTTGCCTCCAATGATGTCCTGAACGTCAGAGGCGGTCCGGGTACGAATTACAATATCGTGGGCGCGCTTGCGAATGGCGACCGCGTTCGTCAGCTGTCGTGCGAGATGGTCGGCAATGCGCGCTGGTGCGAGATCGAGATGCAGACCGACATGCGCGAACGCGGCTGGGTCAACGCGCGCTATCTGTCCGGCGGCGGCCAAGCGGCGGTGCAGCTGCCAAGTGCCTCTCGGGTGGAGCGCATCCAATTCTCTGCAGGTGCCAGCGGCAAGGAATTTGTCGATGAACTCGGCCCCAATATGGACGTCACCTATCTTCTAGGTGCACGCAATGGCCAGTTCCTCTCCGTCGAAGTGATGGGGCAGGGGCTGACCTACCGGATTTTCAATCCGGACGGCAGCCTGCTGCTCGACACATTGCCGACCTCGACACCTTACCGTGGGCAGCTCTGGCAGAGCGGCGACCACAAGATCGAAGTGCGCAACGGCACGCCGGGCCTGAAGACGTTCACCACAATCGTAGGAATTAACTGATGAAACAGACGTTTAAACTCGCTGTGCTCGGCTTTGTCGTGGCCACCCCCGCTTTGGCGCAACAGGATGCGGCCAATGCGATTGGCACCGGGGTCGGACTTGTGATCGGCCTATTGATTGCGATCGTCATTGGCGCGGTCGTCGGTTGGCTCGCGAGCCTCATCGTCAAAGGAAGCGGCTCCGGGTTCTGGAGCGACGTTCTGATCGGGATCGGCGGCTCGCTGATCGCGAGCGTCCTTCTGCCCGCGATTGGGCTCAACCTTGGCAGTTGGGTCGGGTCCTTTTTCGCGGCCCTCATCGGTGCGGTCATCTTGCTCTTGATCGTCAAACTCGTGCGCCGCGGATGAGGTCGGGGTGCAGTGTGTTTTAAAGATGGGAGGAAAGCCCAAATGAAAATCCAACTGAAACTCGCGAGCGCAGGCGTCGCAGCCCTGCTTGTGGCTGGCTGTGTCGAGATGGATGACCCGGCTTTGAGTGGCACGCCGGATCAATTCAGCATGATGAAAAGCCCCTGTGTGGCGCAAGCTGCGAGACTGACGGGCACCAGCGCTGGGTCCGTGACGATCCTTGATGAGATCCAAACTGGCGGCGGTCCGATCCTGACGCTTATGGCTGGTGGGAGTAAGTATACTTGCCGCCTCGAAGATGATGGCACCGTTACCGTCTTTAGCGAGTATGCGAACTGACTTTGGTGGCCCCGTATTTAATGCGGGGCTTTCACTTTGAATTTTTGAGTATGGAGATCGTGGTATGGGAAAACTCATCCTGGGTTTGATTATCGGTTTGGTCATCGGCGGCGGTGGCGCCTTGGTCCTTGGCGGTGGAGCCATGATGGGGGCCGGTGTCGCGACCGGGCTTTCGGCAGGTATGTGTTCCACGTTGAGTGCCGCGCAGGATGCGGGGCTGGTGTCGGCAGAACAGGCGGACCAAGTGCTGCTTGCCGCAACTCAAAAACTGGCGGACGTCGATGTGAGCGAAACCGGGCCACTGGTCGGGAGTTCCGACGGCTGTGAGGAGGTGCTCTCCAATCTGAAAGCCGCCGCATCATGAGGACGACCCGAGCCTTGTTTTGGAGTGTTGCGCTGGCGTCAACCGCCTCAAGCGCGCTTGCCTCCGACCTGATCGAAGAGGCGCTGGGCGGGCCTTATATGATCTGCGAAGCCAATGTGACGTGGGCCGATGAAACGGCTGACGTCTCAGAGACCATGCTGAAATTCGCCGTTGCGACGGAGGCCGAGGCGGACCGGATTGCTCTTTTCGATGATCCAGAGATGTTTTCTGATGAAAATATCTGGACGTGTGGAGAAGGAATGTGCAGTGCGTTTCGGACCCAGCCGTCGGGTGCGTCGACCAATGTTATGCGGCTGACACAGAAGGATGCCAGCATGGACGCCACTCCGCTCTATACTCTCGATGCGGTGTTGGCTGTGATCGCGGTTGGCGAAGCGGGACTTGAGGTATTGAGTGCGAAAGGGACGGGGGATTTGCGCTATGAAAAACGCTTGCCGGCAGGCATAGCCGCATAAGACAAATGACGCCGGACATGGCAAATAAATTTGCGTCGACCCGGGCAATCGGGGCGGCGAGTTCAACCCACGATGTATGCGATATGGAGAAATTAAGATGAAACGTCTCGTGCTAGGCGGCCTGATGGTGCTTGCCCTTGCGGCTTGCAAAGAAGAAACAACGGCGGAGGAAACGACATCCTCCGAAGCCGTCACCCAGACAGAAACCGCGGCCACAGCCGACGATGGTGCTGGCGCAATGGATGGCGCTGCACAGGAAAGCACGCCCGCTGCGGCGAGCATGTCCGAAGTCAGCCAGGACGCAATTGACGCCTGCATCGACACTCTGCGCACTGAGGTGAACGGCGGCGGCACCATTCTGAGCACGGAGTTTTCCGAAGCCAATTCGCTCGTCATGCTTGAGGATGCGAACGGCGGAGAATGGAAATGTCTGGTCGGCAACGACGGCGTCGATCCCTATCTCGAAGCGGTTGGCGGGATGCCGGTCGAAGAGCCTATGGATGCCGACGACGGCGCGGGCGCGATGGACGGTGCGGCCGTGATTGAAACCGAGGGTGGCTCTAATGTCAGCCAGGATGCGATTGACGCCTGCATCGACACCCTGCGTGCTGAGGTAAATGGCGGCGGCACGATCCTGAGCACGGAATTCTCGGAGGCCAATTCGCTCGTCATGCTTGAGGATGCGAACGGCGGAGAATGGAAATGTCTGGTCGGCAATGACGGCGTCGATCCCTATCTCGAAGCGGTCGGCGGGATGCCGGTCGAAGAGCCTATGGATGCCGACGACGGCGCGGGCGCGATGGACGGCGCAGCTGTGATTGAAACCGAGGGCGGCTCCAATGTTAGCCAAGATGCAATCGACGCCTGCATTGATAGTCTGATGTCGATGGAGGGATCGATCGGCGGCACGGTGATGAGTACGGAATTCTCCGAGGCCAATTCGCTCGTGATGCTTCAGGACGGCAATGGCAATGGCTGGAAATGTCTTGTTTCCAACGACGGAAGCAATGCATCCGTTGAGGCCGCTCAATAACCTCTGCGACCCTGCAATAAAGAGATCCGGCGTCTGATAGGCGCCGGATCATTTAAGGCTAAAATGTCGTTTTAGGTTTTAGCGTCCGCGTCGCTTTGCCCATCGCGCCAAGGACACGAGAATGCCGAGGTTCACCAAGGGGGTCAGGGCGGCGACAAGGGGCATCACGTTCGGTGGAAACAGGTCTGCCAATCTGTTCCACGGAGCGCCGAGCATCACGACAAAGATGCCTGAGAGCGGGTCTTTCTCTTGTCCAAAGAGGCCAAGCGTCCCAATCACGAGAATTGCGAGCGCGAAGAGATAGGTGGCGGCAAAGAGCAACGCCAGAGTTTTGAAAGCGCGCGCCATGTTTGCGACGTTCTCCGCTTAGGCCGCAGCCGGCCAGATTTGCCCGAACACAACAATGACGATGAAAATAACCGGAAGCAGGATCAGGAACCTTTTGGTTTTCGTTTTGGATTTCAAATCCAGAAAGTGATCCGTCAGCCAATACGCGGCAGCAAGGAGAACAACGAGAACGATCGTACGAGTCCAATCCATGAGTCTCTCCTAGATGGGATTATTGATAAAGCCCGACGGCAAGGCCGCCGAACTTCGTTTTTGTGGGGCCGGAGGCCCAGCGTCTTCGACGGGCCTTAGCAGTCTTCTGCCGGAAGCATGGTCACGTCGGAATAGCGACCATCTGCGGTGGTGATCTGTGCGCAGGCACCGGTGGAGCGGTTGAAATACCAGGTGGTGAGGCCTTGGCTGCGGATGGCTTCGTAGCCAAGTGCGTAGATGCCGCCCTCGGCCTGACCTGCACGGGCGCCTTCGAACGCGGTGAGGTCATAGGCGCTGCCGACCATCGGGGTGCCCTGAGCGGAGCCGGTGTCTTCCATTTCGACACAGCCAGCGAGAGCGAGGGCGCCAGTGGTGGCCGCGAGAGCGAGTGAGAATTTTTTCATGGTAAATCTCCTGAGGTGGGGGGGTTGAAATATCTGACGGTGTTTTCGTGTGGTGTCAGCGCGGTTCAAGTCAGTCTCTCCGATGCGGTGATCTGTCAGAGAAGGCACTCGAAACTGTAAGGGGCGGTGGCTTGAGACGCCGGACGGCAATGCGCGGACAGATGTCGGGCGCGTGCTTCGTCATCACGCCACGGCCGAGAAATCTCGTCTGGTCCACTACTGATTCCATGGGTGTCTCAATCCCCCTCCCACTTCTCTTTTGAGTGAAGCGCGGAAACGTGAAGGAGGAAACGGCAAAAATATGCATTTCGACAGAAAGATCGATCTTAATGCATGAAATAAAAGGAATATTTCAGATGTGTCGTTTTCGGCCGAGGGCTAAAATATTTGAGGGATCAGGGCGTGAGAGCGGTCCCCGCGATGCAATTCGCGCAAGGTCTCGGGCGCGTTCGCGGGTACATATTCGACGAGCTCACATGTAATGTCATCGTTGTCCGGGAAGTGTCCGCTGTAGGTCACATAGACGTAGAGGCCCTCGACTGAACCGTCTCGATAGATTGGTTCATAAACGGTGGAATTGCCTTTGCCCCGCACGTTGACGAGGCACCGCAAATAGAGCGCGCCTCCCTGAAGCAGTCCGGAGACTCGGATATATTCCGGGACGTTGAGGTGCGAGAGTGACGCCTTTCGCAAGTATTGCTCCAGCGACATTCGGTTGAGGAGATCTCCGTCGGGGCCGTGTCTGCTTTGGAAAAACTGCGCCCCGAGCTCGGAGATTTCAGTAATGACGAGATTTGTATCGAAGATGGCAGCGATGCCTGCATTGTGGCGCACCATCGCAAGGCGTCGGTCATAATCGCGGCCCTTGTCGTGCAACTCGACCAACTTTCGAATTGCGGAGATCACGATCGGGCGCGGGGTGCTGAGCCCACGCTCCCACCGGCTCACGGATGTCTGGTCCACCTTGAGCTTCTCTGCGAACTCAAACTGTGTCAGGCACAAATGCTTTCGCGCGTTTGACACGAAAGCATTCTCAACGTCTCCCATAGGCCCCCCTTGGAAAGATTTTTAACATGACGCTGCACGCACTATGCCACGAATAATGTGATTTACGTAAGGGCAGGGTGCGTCATCAGGCGGGCTTTGTGTTCACTCTGAACGACGCTTCACTGAAATGATGCAATTGCTGTGCGAAGGGTGAAGTGCCGGGAGATCGCGTCCGAGCACGTCGATGGCGCCGACATGCACCAGAGCGCCATTGGCGCTCGCTTCTTCATCCGCATAGCTCCGCCGCTTGCCGTGGCCACTGGCCACACAGCGCCACACATCGCCGTTGTCCGAGGCAAATCTCGGGGCGTCATGCGTGGGTTGGCTGCCCGGTTTTTGCGTGATGAAATCTTGCGAAACCATTTGGCCGGCCGGGGTCGGAACATGCTGGACCGTTGCGCCGCCGGAATTGGAGATTTGCCCATGCAGGTTCGGTCTGGGTTTGGGCCGCTTCATCACCGTCGGCGTTGCTACAGAGGTCGGTTGCGGACGCAGGTTTGGCGTCGCTTGCGGTGTTGCTTGAGGGGTCGGTGTTGGGATCGCTTGAGGCACGCGACCGGGAACAGCCTGTGGTGTCGGTGTTGGGACGACGATAACGCTCACCGGGACAGGGCCGTATCCTTCAAAGGTTTGCGGTGGGTTCGGGGCCACGATGAGTGTCGGAAGACCTTGTCCCGTAAAGGAGGGCGTCGGGACTGGTTGCACTGTGCCAACGGGCGACGTGCCCGTGAAGGTTTGCTGCGGCAGTGGTTGAATGACTATCGGTGCCGGCCCACCAGTGAAAGACGGTGTCGGGATTGCTTGCGGTGGGATGACGGGCGACGTGCCCGTCAGGGTTTGCTGTGGCAGCGGTTGAAGGACCACAGGCGCCGGTCCGCCCGTAAAGGACGGTGTCGGGATCTCTTGCGGAGGGATGACCGGCGACGTGCCCATGAAGACTGTTGACGGCAGAGGTTTTATTGTAATGGTCTGAGGCTGCCCGCCGGTAAACGAGGGCGTTGGCTGAACCTGAGCATGCCCCGTGGAGGTCACCCCGGTGAATGTCGTTGGCGGAAGGGGCTGCAGCGTAATGGTCAATGGCTGCCCTCCCGTGAAAGAGGGTGTGGGCAAAGTCTGGACTGTCGGAACCGGGGAGGTGCCGGTGAAGGTCTGTTGCGGTAGGGGCCGCAAAATCAGGGATGTGCCGGTGAAAGAAGTCCCCGGCTCTGGAATGAGAACCGGCCCAATGCCCGTGATGGGATCCGGTTGTGTGGGGTAGATTGTCACAACTGGAAACGCCGCGGAAGTTAGGTGTTGTTCTTGTGTGTATGGCAACTGTGTCGCTGTTGGGATGGTGCCGCCTAAGGTTTGTCCATTTGTGACTGTGCCGCCCCCACATTCGCTTGAGGCGTGCTTGTTGCCGACCCCGTTGCACCAGCCTTGATGTTGCTGTGCTTGGCTCGCGGTTGAAAGGCCGATTGTAAATGTAAATGCCGTGAAGCCGATCAGGAGATGTTTCATGCGATCACCATTGTTTCGAAACGCTCATATAGAGCGCTGTGTCACCCGCTTCGGTCGATGTGCCGTCCTTCAAGGGCGTTGCAACATACCCTTTGAACGACACACCACGCCCGAAATCGGCGTCAATGCCAAGGCCGACTGACGCGAGCGTCATGTCCGCGATTTCCTCTGTTCCGGGGGCGTTGTTTTCAACGTAGCCCACATCCAGAAAGCCGTAAGGCCTCAGGTGGCGTAGATTTGCAAAATCAGGGAAAAGATCTCGGTCAATCTCGATACTGGCGGAGATGCCGGTATCGCCTTGTGCCTCTGCGAACAGATAACCTCGCTCGTCGGCGCGCCCGCCGAGATGGAATTCCTCGACGCTGGGCAAGCGGTCATTCGAATGCTGTCCCCAGAGCTCAAATCGCAGGAAGGTATCGGACGGAAGCCATGCGATGGGGTGCTCCATTCCACCACCAAAGCGGAAATAGCTGAAAGTGTCGTCGCCGTCGTCGATCCCGGCACTGTCTCCGTCGCGCTGACCTGTGGCGTAGGACAGGGCGTATTCAAAAGCGCCGCCATTGCCAAAGGTCTTTCCGAAAATCCAAGACAGGGTAAAGACGTCGACCTCTGACTCGATTGAAGTGGCTGCTACATCGACGTCAGAGGCTGAGTGATGATACTCAGCTAGGCCATACCCATAGGTGTCCACATCACGCACGAAGGGGAAGCCGAGCGCGAGGATCGCGGTGCGCCCGTCGATGTCCGTCTCTTCGAGCAGCCCGTCTGCGTCCCTGAAGGCAGTCACGGAGCCCAAATAACCTTCGACAAAGGCGCCGGCACCACCCAAGGGGGCGCGGTAGGTGACCGCCCCCCAAGTGGAATCATCGGCCGTGTCATATTCAAAGGTAGTCGAGGCCTCGAGCCGCAACATGTCGCCGGGGGTCAACGTGCTCAAAAACGTTTGGCCAAAGGTCAATGTCGCCGCGTCCTCAAGACCGCGCGACGGGTGGTCCAAAGTCACGCTGCCAAAGCTTTGGTCGAGCTCTTGAGCGCGCAGTTTGACGCGCGCGTGCGGATCGTTCGGTGCATAATCGATTTCTGCGGCGGCGGAGATGGACTCGATGTCTTCGACAAGCATGATCGAACGTTCGAAATCTTTCTGAGTCACCCCGCGCCGCCCGATCACAGGAGACATGTAAGCTTCGATCAGCTTAGATGTTTGCGCGTCTGTGCCCTCGATCGAGAGGGAGCTGATTTCACCTTCGTCGACAATGACGGAGGTTCCATCTTGGCCGATGAAGACTTCGGCCAGAAAATAGCCGTCTTCGAGGTAGATCGCTTGAACCGTTCGGGCAAGGCTTTCTGCGGTGATCTGTCCGGTTTGGTGAAGCGCGGCTTGGGACGCAAAAGAGAGCAGTTCCATGGCGTCGTATTGAGTGACGCCGACCAGGTTGTATTGCTCGAAATCCTGCGCCTGTGCCGCGGAAATCTGTGTGGTCATCAAACCGGCGAACGTTGCGACAGTTTTAAACAGGGAGCTACGCATTACATTCTCCTAGTTTTTATCGGTCTCGTCTCTTTAACATATTCATATTTGCGCGCGGGGGCGCGTAATAAAAATGCTTTTAGGCGTCTTCGCTGTGCGTCGTATCATAAATGTTCCAGAAATTGACGTTGAGGCAACTTTTAAATTTGTGACGAAGCTGACGACGAGGTCCTGTTTGACGGAGCGGTCTGAGACGGCGAAAGCAGAGAGAGATTAGGTCGCGAAGGATGCGACGAAGGTCTTGCGCGTATGGGCGTCATAGCTCGCCGAGTTAGGTTGTCTCCTGTCCGAAGCTGCACTGTTGCATAGGAGGGAAACAAAGTTGAACAGGCATACGCGCGGACGGATTTCCGCGGAGTGATATGCTGACAAAGCCGCGCGATGATGCGGCTTGGGGGCGGTTCAGCCCGCCATGGAACGTTCAAAATTTGTCGGGTCTGGCAGGGTCTTCGCGCCTTTGCTCATGTCGACCTCCGCCAGAAAGCGTGAGCGAGGTG
>NZ_JAHXRW010000002.1 GCF_019429625.1 Celeribacter sp. PS-C1 | reverse complement strand
ACAGCGCCGCGCGGCGGCCGTCGCACGCCGTTGAAGGCCAACACCGACGCCGCCCTGCTGCACTGCTCGGACAAGGTCCGTTGCCTCGTCGTCAAACACACCGGCGACCAGATCTCCTGGGCGCAGGGTCGCGATGTCGACGTCAAATACCTGATGGAGCACGCGTCTCCTGATTGCCCGCCGCGTCCGATGAACGCCGAAGATCCGCTCTTCATCCTCTACACCTCCGGCTCTACGGGCAAACCGAAGGGCGTCGTGCACAGCTCCGGCGGCTATCTCGCCTATGCAGCCCTCACTCACAAATACGTCTTCGACTACCACGACGGCGACGTCTTCTGGTGCACCGCCGACGTCGGTTGGGTCACCGGCCACAGCTACATCGTCTACGGTCCGCTCGCCAACGGCGCCACCACCGTGATGTTCGAGGGCGTGCCGACCTACCCCGACGCGGGCCGCTTCTGGGCCGTCTGCGAAAAGCACAAGGTCAACCAGTTCTACACCGCACCGACCGCACTGCGCTCGCTTATGGGACAGGGCAACGAATGGGTCGAGAAATACGACCTGTCCTCGCTCAAACTCCTGGGCACCGTCGGCGAACCGATCAACCCGGAGGCCTGGAACTGGTACAATGAGGTCGTCGGCAAAGGAAACTGCCCCATCGTCGACACCTGGTGGCAGACCGAAACCGGTGGCCACCTGTTGACCCCGCTGCCGGGCGCGATTCCGACCAAACCGGGCTCCGCGACGAAACCCTTCTTCGGCGTGCAGCCGGTCATTTTGGACGCCACAACCGGCGAGGAAATGACCGACACCGAGACCGAAGGCGTGCTCTGCATCAAGGACTCCTGGCCGGGCCAAATGCGCACCGTCTGGGGCGATCACGAGCGCTTCCAGGAAACCTATTTCCAGCAGTACAAAGGCTATTACTTCTCCGGCGACGGCTGCCGCCGCGATGCGGATGGCTACTACTGGATCACCGGCCGCGTCGACGATGTGATCAACGTCTCTGGCCACCGCATGGGCACGGCCGAGGTCGAATCCGCCCTCGTCGCCCACGCCAAGGTCGCCGAAGCCGCGGTCGTCGGCATGCCGCATGAACTCAAGGGCCAGGGCATCTACGCCTATGTGACCTTGATGAACGATGTGGAACCGACCGACGAGCTGCGCGTCGAGCTGGAAAAATGGGTCCGCACAGAGATCGGCCCGATCGCCAAACCGGACTTCATCCAATGGGCCCCGGGCCTTCCGAAGACGCGTTCCGGCAAAATCATGCGCCGCATCCTGCGCAAAATCGCCGAAAACGACACCGGCTCACTGGGCGACACATCAACACTCGCAGAACCAGCCGTCGTCGACGAGCTGATTGCGAATTCGCTGTATAATGTGAACAAATAACGCATAAAGTTCGCAATGCGAACTTAACCCACAAAATCACAAAGCCCACCCCAGATTTTTCGGGGTGGGCTTTTCAATTCTAACGCAAGCACCTGAGAAAAAACCATCGATCGCCCCTGCGGCCAAACGCAATGGGGACTAAGAAACATCCTTTGTGGCCCCAAGAACCGACACATCAGAAGGCTTTGTTAACCCTGTTCTGCCAAGCATCGGTCTATGTATGTGCGTGAGATTGAGACAGAAAAAGCATGGGAGCCGCTGGCGGACCGCGTGATGGCGCCCCTACCCCAACGCTGGATCTATGGCGAGACTGCAAAGCGCGTCGGTCGTGAGGCACTCAGGCTTTGCATTTATGAGGGCATGCGACCTGTAGCAGTGGCGCAGATCATAATGCGATCTATGTTCGGCATACGCACAAGCCTTATCACCCGCGGTCCGTTGTTTTTGGACGAAATCGATACAGCCACACAGAGAGCCGCTCTCAAGCAGTTGCGTCGCGCGCTGCCAAACGGGATCAAACTGGCCTCCCCGGAGGACGCTCTGGGGCGTTTGCCATTGTCCTGCGCGCCAGAGATCGCTGAACTGGATCTCACGCCAACTCTGCCAGAGCTCCGCGCACAGATGAATGGAAAATGGCGTAACGGGTTGAAAAAGGCTGAAAGCACGCGGCTCCAAGTGGCGCGCATGGAGGCCACGCCCAGAGCGCTCATGCCCATTTTGCACGCTGAAAAGACCCGTCAAGCCATGGGCAAGTATCGCGCGCTGCCCCCGGAGTTTACGCTCGCCTTGCAAGCGGTTGCGCCGCGATCCTTGCGCCTATTCACAGCATCGGATGCGCAGATGCTATTCATCGTTCACGGCAACAGCGCGACATACCAGATCGGCCACAGCGGACCTGAGGGGCGCGCGTTAAATGCCCACAACCTGATCTTGTGGAACGCAATGCAGCAACTGAAAGCAGAGGGTGTGGTGCGGCTCGATCTAGGGACTCTGGACAAGGGTAAGGCGCCCGATCTGGCGCATTTCAAACTGCGCAGCGGCGCCAAATTGCGCGCACTCGGGCCAGCATCACTTATATAAACGCGTAAATATTTGTTGTTATTAATTAATATCAGAAACTAAAATTTCTCAGGAACTTACAACCGCCCGCATTCATTGTCTCTCCATACCACATGCGAACCGCATGATTGAGAGGAGAAAACGATGAAAACCCTGACGCAGAAACTGATGACCACCGCCGCCGTGATTGGCTTTGCCGCAACGCCGGTCTTTGCCGAAATGTCCAGCGACACGGATGTGACCGCCACCGAAGATGGCATGACCATGCAGAGCGACACCACAGTGGAAATGCCCTCTGCCGAGGAGACTTTGAAAAGCGCTGAAGGCACCATCGACGACAAAGCTGATGGCGTGCAGGACACCGCGTCGGATGTCGCCGATGCGACAGCGGACACGGCGAATGACGCCTGGGAGGCAACCCAAGACGGGGCTCAGAATGTTGCCGCTGCCCTTGAGACCTTTGGTCAGGAAACCGTGTCCGAGATCGTCGGCACGCAGGTTCTGACCGAGTCCGGCGAGGACATTGGCGAAATTGACGCCATCGTGATGGCCGAAGGTGAAACCAAGGCGATCGTGGGTGTCGGCGGGTTCCTCGGTATTGCCGAACATGACGTCCTGATCGAAATGGATCAGTTCTCCATGATTGACGAGAACAGCGTGATGATCCAAGGCGCGACCGAGGAAGAGTTGAAGGCAATGCCCGATGTGAACCTTGCGGATTACGAAGAGGTCGAAGGTGACCTGACCATCGAAGACGCGATGAATTCGTAATTTCAGACACGCATATCCCTCCTGCCTCGGGATATGTGAAGCCCGCCCCGGATCAGCTCCGGGGCGGGTCTTTTTTGACCGAAATAAAGTGACTTACTTCAGCGCGGCGTCGGTGATTTCGAGCGTATAGGCGCCTTCCGGCTCCTTGGTGATCACCGGATCGGAGCCGCCGGAGAGCAAGGACGCCACGGTGCGCTCGTAATCGGACACGTCCAGCGCGCCGTTGGAGCCCGCGGTCAGCTTGGCCACTTCGGACATCATACGGACCTGATGTTCCATGGTCTGCGCGCCGGTTTCGTCATACTCAAGCACAATCTCGGCGGCCTCTTCCGGGTTCGCTTCGGCGTATTTCCAGCCCTCCATGGAGGCGGCGACAAAGCGGACCATTTTCTCTTTGAAGGCCTCATCGGCAAGGCTCTCTTCGAGCACATAGAGACCGTCTTCGAGCGTCGCGACGTCTTGGTCTTCGTATTTGAAGGTGATGAGATCGTCGGCGGAAATGCCGGCGTCGATGACCTGCCAATATTCGTTATAGGTCATGGTGGAGATACAGGCGGCCTGTTTTTGCAACAACGGATCGACGTTAAAGCCCTGTTTGAGGACCGTCACACCGCCCTCGGACCCGTCGGTCGGAATGTCGAGTTTGCCCATCCACGAGAGGAACGGATATTCGTTGCCGTAGAACCAAACGCCCAGCGTCTTGCCCGGGAAATCCTCAGGGCCAGTGATGCCGGTTTCTTTCAGACAGGTCAGCATCATGCCGGACGATTTGTAGGGCTGCGCGATGTTCACCACCGGCGCGCCGTTTTCACGCGCGGCCAAAGCCGACGGCATCCAGTCGACCATAACATCGGCGCCACCGCCCAAGAGAACCTGCACCGGCGCCACATCCGGACCGCCCGGTTTGATCGTCACATTGAGATCGGCCTCTTCATAGAACCCTTTCTCTAGCGCCACATAGTAGCCCGCGAATTGGGCCTGCGTGACCCATTTGAGCTGAAGCGTCACGTCATCTGCGGCGAAGGCGCCAGACCCCATAGCGGCCAGAGCAGCGGCGCTCGTCAGTAGCTTTTTCATCGTGTTACAACCTCCAAGTTGTGTCTTTCGGCCGAGATTTTTTTCCCGTGCCAGTCAAAGTCGCGGGTTTACCCGCGTTGTGAGGGGTGCCAGAAGGTCACCCGTTTTTCGATGCCCGCAACCAGACCGTAAAGTGCGGTCCCGGTGACGGCAGACACCACAATCTCAGCCCAAACCATGTCCGTTGCCAAGCGTCCCATCTCTGTCGTGATGCGAAAGCCCATGCCCCGGATCGGAGAGCCAAAATATTCAGCAACAATCGCCCCGATAAGCGCCAGAGAGGTGGCGATTTTCAACCCGTTGAACAGGAAAGGAAGCGCCGCCGGTCCGCGCAATTTATGGAGCGTTTGAATATGCGTTGCGCCATAGGTGCGCATCAGGTCGCGGTGCATCGGATCGACCGCCGCCAAACCGCCTAAGATGTTCACCAACATGGGGAAAAACACCATGATGGCAACCACGGCGGCCTTGGAATGCCAGTCAAAGCCGAACCACATCACCATGATCGGCGCGAGGCCCACAATGGGCAGCGCGGCAAAGAAATTCGCGACCGGCATGAGGCCACGTTTCAGGAAGTCGAAGCGGTCGATGATCAGCGCCAGAATGAGTGCTGCAAGCGTGCCCATCCAGAGTCCATTCAAGGCCCCTTTGACCACGGTTTGCACCCAGTCTTCCCAAAGGATCGGCAGCGACCCGGCCATGGCGGCACCAATCGCAGTCGGAGGCGGCAGGATCGCGGGAGAGACGCCAAAGACGCGCACCACGACCTCCCAAAGCACCAGCACCAAAAGGCCGAAACCCAGAGGCCATGCGATTTTCTCGAACGTCGTGTCGGGTCTCATACCGCACGCCCTCCCATAAGATTGCGCGCGAGTTTTTCAAACCCGCCGACGAGGAAAATCAGGATCGCGGCCAGGATCGCCGCCGCGAAGAGCGCCGCCCACATGATCATCGGCTCGCCGAACTGCGACCCGATCAACATCCGCGCGCCAAGCCCCGCGATGGCCGAGGTGGAAAGTTCCGCCACCACTGCTCCGACAAAAGCGGCGGCAACGGAGACTTTGAGCGAGGCAAAGAAATAGGGCATGGACGACGGCAGACGCAGTTTCCAGAACACTTCGCTCTGGCTCGCGCCGTAGGTTTTCAACAGATCGAGCTGCATCTGATCGGGGCTTTGCAGGCCTTTGACCATGGAAACCAACACTGGATAAAAGCTCAGATAAGCGGCGATGATCGCCTTGGGCACCATGAGCGTGCCGGTGCCGACTGCGTTGGATAGCACGACGATGATCGGCGCCAAGGCCACAATCGGAATGGTCTGGGAAATGATCGCCCAGGGCATGAGGGTCAGTCGCCCGATCCGGCTCAGCACGATGACGGTCGCCAAAGCGATACCGATCACGATGCCGAAACCAAAGCCCAGAAGCGTGGTCTTCAGTGTAATAGACCCCTGATAGACCATCGAGCGTTTCGAGGTGATTTTCTTCTCGACCGTGGTGTCCCAAAGCTCCGCCATGATCTGATGCGGCGCGGGCAAGAGCGGGCGCTTTTGCGACATGGTGTCGGTGATAA
Source organism: Celeribacter sp. PS-C1 (assembly GCF_019429625.1). GTDB lineage: Bacteria > Pseudomonadota > Alphaproteobacteria > Rhodobacterales > Rhodobacteraceae > Celeribacter. The sequence continues at coordinate 461,473 of NZ_JAHXRW010000002.1, read as the reverse complement.
GTTCGGAAATCGTGACCTCACTGCCTGCGCGTTCGGCTTGATCATAGGTCCATGTGCTGTTCATCTTCACGGCCGCCGCGTACCAGATGACGATGAGCGCTACGAGGACAGTAAGGACGGGAATGATTTTACTCATGCCTCATGCCCCGCACGGAGGCCGTCCCGAACCCGATGCGCGATCTCGATGAATTCCGGTGTGTCGCGGATGTCGAGCGGGCGCTCTTTCGGCAGCGGGCTCTCAATCACATCGGTGATCCGTCCGGGCCGTGGGCTCATGACGACGATTTTCGTCGAGAGATACACCGCCTCGGGGATCGAGTGGGTCACGAAACCGATGGTCTTGTTGGTCGCCGCCCAGAGTTTGAGGAGTTCTTCGTTCAACTTGTCGCGCACGATCTCGTCCAAGGCGCCAAAGGGTTCGTCCATCAACAAAATCTCGGCATCAAAGGCCAGCGCGCGGGCAATCGAGGCGCGTTGCTGCATCCCGCCCGAAAGCTGCCACGGGTATTTTTTGCCAAACCCCTTGAGGTCTACAAGATCCAGCACCTTCTCAACGCGCTTGTCCATCTCCGCTTTCGGGAAATCCATGATCTCCAGCGGCAGCTTGATGTTCCCCGCAATCGTCCGCCACGGATAAAGCCCAGCCGCCTGAAACACATATCCGTAGGAGCGCGATTTCCGGGCCTCTTCGGGCGTCAAACCGTTGACCGTTAGCGAGCCACCCGTCGGTGTCTCAAGCCCCGCGATGCAGCGCAAGAACGTGGTCTTGCCACATCCCGACGGCCCGATGAAGGACACGAAATCCCCCTTGTTGATCTGGAGATTGACGTCCTTGAGCGCGTGCACGGGCCCGTCGTTGGTCTGAAAGGTAAGATCGACGTTCTGCGCGTCGATGACTGGCTTTTTCATTGGCTAATGTCTTTATACTCGCCGCGTTTTCGCGGTCTGTCCCCTGTTGTGCGGGCGGGCCTGAGACGGCCACACCCTTTTTCGCCGTTTGGCTCAGACGCCGGTCACCGGAATGCCAGCGCGTTCCACCGGGCGCGGTGCGGTCAGTTCTTTCCACTTCGACAGCGCCTTGTTCACCGTCGCATTCGGGTCGCGGGCGATGAACTCGCCATGGCCTTCCTTCGCCTTCAGCTCGCCTTTGTCGACCGCCACAAAGCCGCGGGTCAGGACGTAACGCGGCAGCGCCGTGACCTCGATTCCTTCAAAGACGTTGTAGTCAATCGACGAGGCCTGTGTCTCAGCCTTGATGGTTTTGGACATCGTCGGATCCATCACGATCAGGTCGGCATCCGCCCCTACGAGAACCGCACCCTTCTGCGGATAGCAGTTGAGGATTTTCGCGATATTCGTGGAAGTTACGGCCACAAATTCATTCATCGTGATGCGGCCTGTCTCGACACCCATGGTCCAAAGCACCGGCAAGCGATCTTCCAAACCGCCCGTGCCGTTCGGGATTTTCGAGAAATCGCCGACGCCGTAGCGTTTCTGCTCGGTCGTGAAAGCACAGTGGTCCGTCGCGACACAGGAGAGCGTGCCCGACGCCAGACCGGCCCAGAGGCTGTCCTGATGCTTTTTGTTGCGGAAAGGCGGCGACATCACACGACGCGCGGCGTGGTCCCAGTCCTCGTTGAAATACTCGCTCTCGTCCAACACAAGGTGCTGGATCAGCGGCTCGCCCCAAACACGTTTGCCGTTCATTTTGGCGCGGCGAATGGCTTCGTGGGCCTCTTCGCAAGACGTATGCACGACATAGAGCGGCGCACCCGCCATGTCGGCGATCATAATCGCGCGGTTGGTCGCCTCGCCCTCGACCTGAGAAGGCCGCGAATAGGCATGCGCTTCCGGGCCAGTGTTGCCCTCGGCCAGAAGTTTCGTCGTCATCTCGGCCACAAGATCGCCATTCTCGGCATGGACCAAAGGCGTCGCGCCCAGCTCGGCGCAGCGTTTGAAAGAGGCGAACATCTCGTCATCGTTCACCATCAAAGAGCCCTTATAAGCCATGAAATGTTTGAAGGTGTTGATGCCTTTTTCTTCGGTGATGATCTTCATCTCATCAAAGACCTGCTCGCCCCACCAGGTGATCGCCATGTGGAAGGAATAGTCGCAGCAGGCCCGTGCCGATTTGTTGTCCCAGACCTTGATCGCATCCAAAAGCGACTGCCCCGGATCGGGCAGCGCGAAATCGACGACCATCGTGGTGCCGCCCGCCAGAGCCGCGCGCGTGCCGGCGTAGAAATCATCCGAGGAATGCGTTCCCATGAAGGGCATTTCCAAATGCGTATGCGGGTCGATCCCGCCCGGCATCACAAAACAGCCCTCCGCATCGAGAATCTCGTCGCCCGTCAGGTCCGGCCCTATCTCGACAATCTTGCCATCCTCGATTTTCACATCGGCCTTGTAGGTCAAATCGGCGGTGACGACCGTGCCGCCTTTGATCACCTTGCTCATAACTCTCTCCTTGTTGGCAAAAGCGGCGCGCCTTATCCCCGGCGCGCTCCTGCTTCTTCTTGGCTCAAATACTCATTCCACGATCTCAGCGGTTTCCAAGACCGCATGCAACAGCACATCGGTCCCCGCAGCCGCCCATTCCGGGCTGATCTCTTCGGCCTCATTATGCGACAGACCGTCGACACAAGGACACATGATCATCGTCGTGGGCGCCACAGCGGCGGCCCAGCAGGCATCGTGACCCGCGCCCGAAACGATGTCCATATGCGAATAGCCCAGCGTTTCCGCAGCTTTTCGCACATTCGACACCAGTTCCGGCGTAAAGGTCACCGGATCGAAATGGCCGACGGGTTCGACGGCACACCCCACCCCGATCTCTTCACAGATCTTCTCCGCGCGCTCTTCGATCTGGCTCCGCATGGAGGTCAGTTTTGCAATGTCCGGCGTCCGGATGTCGACAGTGAACACCACGGCGCCCGGCAGCACGTTGCGCGAATTGGGCGTGAATTGCATCTGACCGACACCGCCCACGGCATTGGGTTGGTGATCCATCGCCACCTCTTGCACCATCTCCAAAATCCGCGCCATGGCGAGCCCTGCGTTGGTGCGCATCGCCATCGGGGTCGAACCGGTGTGCGCCTCTTTGCCGGTGAGCGTGAATTCGAGCCACCAGAGCCCTTGGCAGTGGGTTACCACCCCGATGTCCTTGCCCTCGGCCTCCAAAATCGGACCCTGCTCGATGTGTAGCTCATAGTAAGCATGCATCTTGCGCGCGCCGACCTCTTCGTCGCCTTTCCAGCCGATGCGGGCCAGTTCCTCGCCATAGGTCTTTCCCTCAAGGTCGGTGCGCCCGTAGGCATAATCCAACGCGATTTTGCCCGCAAAGACACCGGAAGCCAGCATGGCAGGCGCGAAGCGCGCACCCTCTTCGTTGGCCCAGTTGGTCACCACGATCGGGTGTTTGGTCTTGATGCCGAGATCGTTCATCGTCCGCACGGCCTCCAAGGCGCCCAACACGCCCAGAACCCCGTCGTATTTTCCGCCCGTAGGTTGCGTGTCGAGGTGCGAGCCCATGTACACCGGCAAAGCCTCCGGGTCGGTGCCTTCGCGGGTCATGAACATCGTGCCCATCGCATCGACGCCCATCGTCATCCCCGCCTCTTCGCACCACTTTTGAAACAGCTTGCGCCCTTCGGCGTCTTCATCGGTCAGCGTCTGGCGGTTACACCCGCCTGCAATCCCCGGCCCGATCTTCGCCATCTCCATCAGGCTGTCCCAGAGACGCTCCGAGTTGATCTTGAGATTGTTTTCCGCGCTCATCTGACCCTCCAGATATATTGACCATTTGGTCAATACATTGACGTGCTCCGCCGCAGGATTGCAAAGATTTTCCTTTCGCACCACAATCTTTCGCCCAAAGAGTGAGACATTGCGCAAAAAATAAGCAGCCCTGCCCGGCAACCCGTCAGTGACACATCGCAGACCTTGAGCATGCCTTCCTTGACGCAGCGTCAAATGATCCAGATCAATATTTTCGCACGACTTCTGCGCCTCGCCGCACACCCACGCTCAAATCGTTGCGAATTGCAAAAATACGGGGTTCGGAGGACCATCCAAGACATCAACAACGCCTACAGTCCGCAACAGGAGGCACACATGTCTGATATCTTTGTTCCGCAACGCCAACGGCTCATCCTGCCAGCCCTCGAAAAGTTCTACAGCGCCATTGCCGAGCCCTTCGGCTGGGCCGCATTCCGCGTCACGATCGGTCTTTCGCTCGTGGTCGCCGGCTGGCCGAAAATCCAAGCCCCGCTGGCTCAATCCGGCTTTGTCGAGTCCCTCGGCATCTCCCCCGGCTGGCTCTTTTCGCCCATGCTCGCCGCAATGCAGTTCTTCGGCGGCTTTCTGATTGCTTTCGGGCTCCTCACACGCCCCATCGCACTCGCCAATGCCGTCATGCTCCTCATCACCCTGTGGTTCCACATGGCGCACCCCTACCCCGAGGCCTTTTTCACGGTTGAAGGACTGGCTTACCTGCAGGCCAACCCCGAACTTTTGACCTCCGCCGCACAATCGCAACTCTTGGCAGATAACGGTGCCATGTTCGGCATGCGCATTCAGGAAAAAGCAATCTACGCCTCCCTGTTCTGGGCGGCCGGAGCAGCCCTGATCGCAGCGTTCGGAGGGGGCTATTTCTCTCTGGACCGCAAACTGAAAAAAGAGTTCTGAGGCTCACACCAAACACAAATCTCATCGAGGCGGCCCGCTATAATTCCGGGCCGCCTTTTTTGTTGTGCGCCAACCACAACACAGGATCTTCGCCCCCTGTCCGAGCCTGCTTTTCGTGATTGACCTTTTTTTAGCAAAGCGAATGCGTTACTTCATTGGGATGCAAAAACGCGAAGGGGAATCGCAGGCATGATGCCGGGAAAACAGCCGCGGACCAGAATTCAGAAAAAAAACACAGAAACAATTCTGGAAGCAGCGCTGGAGGTGTTTTCACAGCACGGCTTTCGCGGCTCGACGCTCGATCAGATCGCCAAAGCAGCAGGTCTGTCAAAACCCAATTTGCTCTATTATTTTCCCTCGAAAGTGGCGATCCACCGGGCCTTGATCGACGAGTTGATGCAGAATTGGCTCGATCCTCTTCGAAAAATCGAGGCCGACGGTGAGCCGGTCGAAGAGTTGCTCGCCTATGTCTTGCGCAAACTCGAAATGGCCCGCGAATTCCCCCGCGAAAGCCGGTTGTTCGCAAACGAAATCGTGCAGGGCGCCCCCAACATCATGGACAAAATCGAGGGCGAATTGAAAAGCCTTGTCGATGAAAAGGCGCGCGTGATCGAGGGATGGATCGCGTCCGGTGCACTGGCGCCGGTCAATCCCTACCACCTGATTTTCTCGATCTGGTCCACGACTCAGCATTACGCGGATTTCGATGCGCAGGTGCGCGCGATCCTACAGCCCGAGGGGGATGCGCATTTCGAAGATGCGGCGGCCTATCTCGACACGCTGTTCCGTCGGATGCTGACGCCCTGAAGCTGTCCATATTAACCCGCTGGAAAGCGAAACTCGCCGTCCCCATCCGGAGCGGCGTTCATCGTGTTAACCAAGAGTAAAAATACCCGCGTGTATTAACGCTTCATGAACCACAACCTTTTATAAAGAAAGATGGTGGGGGCTCCTGAGAAAAGGAGCTTAGCATGACCAATATCGCGGGCGTGCCGGCTTTAGGAGGTGGTGGATTTGCTTTCAGACAACCGCCAGATCCGCCGAAGCCAGACGTTCCTCAGATCGCGGAAACCGCGCTGAACGGAACTGCAACTTATACAAAGGGGAACGAACTTCCCGGCCAGAATGGCGAAATCCTGTCTTACAAACTTGACGAGGTGTCTGACGCCTCCTCCGCCACGGAGGCTGAACGCGCGATGAAGGCGGTATATGGCATCGACACATCGGAACTTCCCGACGACATCTTGACCGGCCCGACGCCGGCGTTTCAGGCCTCTGTCCTCGAGGTGGAGCTTGATCTGCGCAACACGATTGCCGAGATCGCCGCAAAGCGCACGCAAGCCGAAGATGAGGCGGCGATTGCGCCGAGAAGCGCGGCGAAGGCAGAGGGTGCGGAGGCGAGACCGCCAGAAGATGCGGCGACATCCGCCCCTGAGGTGGAAGCAATAGACATGGCCACGGAAGAGGTATTGGCGCTGAGCGATGCGCCTGCGGAGGCCATTGATCCCGAAACCCGGCTGTCCGGCCCGGCGGCAGTTCAGAGAACTCCTTTTGACGGCTAACGTCTAAGGTGATCCCAAAGACGCGCAAGGATGGCGCAATTTTCAATATGGAGATCGGTCCAGCACACCGCGCCATTTGGCCGGTGCCTCTGTGGAACATTGCAGTCAGGGGTGTCAGTAAAAAACAAACCCCGAGAGTGCCTCGGGGTCTGTGTTGATGTGTTCGACGGCAGTCGGCTGACCGAAATCAGCCGACAAATCCCACATCACTCCGCGGAAACAGCCGCGACGTTGTTCGGATGCGTTGTCCAGTTGGCATAATCGCCCACCGGCTTGCCAGTACGCTCGTCCACCTCGCCTTTACCCAATGTTTTCATGGTGATACAGCCCTCGATCGGGCAGACATTGACGCAGAGGTTACAGGCCACACATTCATCGTCCTTGACGGTGAAGGTGCGATCCGGGCTCATTTCGATCGCCTGATGCGAGGTGTCCTCACAGGCCGCATAACAGCGCCCGCAGTTGATGCAATCGTCCTGATTGATCACCGCTTTGGTGACGTGGTTGAGGTTAAGATATTGCCAATCCGTCACGTTGGGCGTGGCTTTGCCGACCAGATCGGAGAGCGCCATTTCCTTTTCGTCGAGGTACTGGCTCAGCCCCGAAATCATCTCTTCGACGATCTTGAAGCCATAAGTCATCGCCGCCGTACAAACCTGTACGTTGCCCGCGCCAAGCGCCATGAACTCCGCCGCATCGCGCCAGGTGGTCACGCCGCCAATGCCCGAGATCGGCAACTTCGCCGTCGCCGGGTTGCGGGCAATTTCGGCCACCATGTTCATCGCAATCGGCTTCACCGCCGGGCCACAATAGCCGCCGTGGGTGCCTTTGCCGTCGATCATCGGCTCGGGCGAAAACGCATCGAGGTTGACCGAGGTGATCGAGTTGATCGTATTGATCAGGCTGACCGCATCGGCACCACCACGCAGGGCCGCCTCCGCAGGGTAGAGAATATTGGTGATGTTGGGCGTCAGTTTCACGATCACCGGAAGGTCCGTCGATTCCTTGCACCAGCGCGTCACCATCTCGATGTACTCGGGCACCTGCCCCACGGCGGAGCCCATACCGCGCTCGGCCATGCCATGCGGACAGCCAAAGTTTAGCTCGAACCCGTCGCAGCCGGTCTCGGCAATGCGCGGAATGATGTTTTTCCAGCTGTCGGCATCACAAGGCACCATGACCGAGGCGATCAGCGCCCGGTCCGGGTAGTCCTTTTTCACACGAGTCATCTCTTCGAGGTTCACCTCCAGCGGACGGTCAGTGATCAGCTCGATGTTGTTGAGGCCCAAAAGGCGGCGGTCGGCGCCGTGAATGGCCCCATAACGCGGCCCGTTGACGTTGACGACCGGCGGCCCCTCTTCGCCCAGAGTCTTCCAGACCACACCGCCCCACCCGGCCTCAAAGGCGCGGCGGACGTTGTATTCCTTGTCGGTCGGCGGCGCGGAGGCCAGCCAAAAGGGGTTCGGGCTTGTGATGCCACAAAAGGTGCTTGTCAAATCGGCCATGGCTCAGCCCTCCATCAGCTTGGCGTGGATGTCTTCGGCGGCGTCGCGTCCTTCGGACACCGCAGTCACGGTCAGGTCTTCGCCACCCGAGGCACAATCGCCCCCGGCCCAGACGCCCGCAATCGAGGTCCGCCCCACGGCGTCCACCGCGATCTTGCCGCCCGTGATTTCGATCCCCTCCGGCGCACCATCGAGCGTTTGACCGATGGCCTTAAACACTTGATCGGCAGGCAAGCGGAAGGTCTCGCCGGTGCCTTTCAGGCTGCCGCCCTCCTCGGAGGTGTATTCGAACTCGATCTCCTCGACCGCGCCGTCGCCGTAGACCGCAACTGGGGCCGCATTGTAGAAAATCTGCACGCCTTTCGAGGCGGCGAGTTCCTGTTCATACTCGGACGCCGACATGCTGGCGCGGCCCCGGCGATAGACCATCGAGACATTCTGGGCGCCCAGAAGTTTCGCCTGCACCGCGGCGTCCACGGCAGTCATGCCGCCGCCGATCACCACAACATTGCGGCCCACCGGCAATTTCGACAGGTCAGCCGCCTGACGCAGTTCAGAGATAAAATCGACCGCATCAAGCACGCCCTCAGCGTCTTCCCCCTCGGCTCGTAGCGCATTGACACCCGCCAGACCGATGGCGAGGAACACGGCGTCGTAGTCGGCTTTCAACCCCTCGAGCGTGAGCCCGTCGCCCAGCTTTTTGCCGGTCTCGACGGTGATCCCGCCGATCTGCATCAGCCAATCGACCTCTTTCTGAGCGTAGCCATCAGGCGCCTTATAGGACGCGATGCCGTATTCGTTGAGCCCGCCCGATTTCGGTCGTGCGTCGAACATCACCACGTCGTGGCCCTTCAGCGCGAGACGGTGCGCCGCCGCGAGACCTGCAGGACCTGCCCCCACCACGGCGACCTTTTTGCCGGTTGCCTCAGCGCGCGTGTAGGGATGGACACCTTTCGCCATCAGCGCGTCGGTGGCGTAGCGTTGCAGACGGCCGATCTCGACCGGCTTGCCCTCTGCGATCTCCCGCACACAGACCTCCTCACAAAGAGTCTCCGTCGGACAGACCCGCGCGCACATGCCGCCCAGAATGTTCTGGTCGAAAATGGTCTTGGCCGCCGCCTCAGGCGTCCCAGTCATGATCTGGCGAATGAACAGGGGCACGTCGATCGATGTCGGGCACGCCGTCATACAAGGTGCGTCATGGCAGAAATAGCACCGGTCTGCGGCGACGAGCGCCTCGTGATCGTCGAGCACCGGGTGCAGATCGGAAAACTGCGCGGCATAGCTTTCCTCGGGCAGGCGTCCGGCGGTAATGCCGGGCGTCAGCGGTGTGTTGGACATCGGGCTTGCTCCCTGTTGGCTTGCTTTTATTGATGACTCGAGCGTGACAGGGTTCATTTTTTTATCAAGCGGTAAAATTTAAGAGCCAGTTATTTTCGGTCTTATCCCGCTCTTCACGCCGAATAATCATGCGCGAGCGCCCAAAACATAGGCAAAGTTTGCGCCATTCTCCCTGCGTCAGCTTCGGTTATCGGGTTTTCACGCAACGTCACAAGGCCTATATACGGAACTCAGAAGATCAATCAGCCCAGGCTCGAACAGCATATAAGCTATGCACCAGAGACCCAGGCGGCCCATAACCGAGTTGAACATATGACAAAGCAAAACGACGCCGACGTGGCTTTCATTCAGGCATTGGCTGAACTCCTGAGCGCCAACGAGCTCACCGAACTCGAAGTCATGCGCGAATATGGCGACAATGACAGCCTCAACGTCCGCGTGAGCCGCGCAGCCCCTCAGGTCGTTCAGACCGTGGCCGCAGCCCCCGCACCTGTCGCAGCCGCTGCCCCGGCTGCCGCCCCCGCGAGCGCTCCTGTCGCTGCCGCCGCCGATGCAGGCGATCCGGCGAACGATCCGAACGCAGTGCCCTCGCCGATGGTCGGCACCGCCTATCTCGCCGCTGAACCGGGTGCTGCGCCCTTCGTGAAAGTGGGCGACAAAGTCTCCGAAGGTCAGACGGTTCTGATCGTCGAAGCCATGAAGACCATGAACCACATCCCCGCTCCGAAATCCGGGACCGTGAAACGCGTCCTCGTGGACGACGGCACCCCGGTCGAATTCGGCGCACCTTTGATGATCATCGAATAAGGGGTTTGTCGATGTTCGATAAAATCCTCATCGCCAACCGTGGCGAGATCGCTCTTCGGGTGATCCGCGCCTGTCGTGAGATGGGCATTCAATCGGTGGCCGTCCACTCGCAAGCCGACGCCAATGCAATGCATGTGCGTATGGCGGACGAAGCGGTCTGTATTGGTCCGAACAGCTCGGCCCAATCCTACCTGAATTTCCCGGCGATCATCGCCGCCTGTGAAATCACCGGCGCGCAGGCGATCCACCCGGGCTACGGGTTCCTTTCGGAAAACGCCGCCTTCGTGCAGATCGTCGAAGATCATGGCCTGACCTTTATCGGGCCGTCTGCGGAGCACATCCGCCAGATGGGCGACAAGATCACCGCGAAGGAAACTGCCGAAAAGCTAGGTATCCCCGTTGTGCCGGGCTCCAAAGGCGGCGTGCCTGATGTCGATGCCGCGAAAAAAGCGGCCTCCGACATGGGCTATCCGGTCATCATCAAAGCCACCGCCGGCGGCGGCGGGCGCGGCATGAAAGTGGCGAAAGACGAAGCCGAACTTGAAGTCGCGTTCCGCACCGCACGGTCCGAGGCGAAAGCCGCCTTTGGCAATGACGAGGTGTATATGGAGAAATACCTCCAGAAGCCGCGTCACATCGAAGTGCAGGTGTTCGGCGACGGTCAGGGCGGCGGTGTCCACCTTGGCGAGCGTGACTGTTCCCTGCAGCGGCGTCACCAGAAGGTCTTTGAAGAGGCCCCCGGCCCCTCAATCTCCCCGGAAGAGCGCGCTCATATCGGCGGCATCTGTGCCAATGCCATCGCTGAGATGGGCTACAAAGGCGCAGGCACGATCGAGTTTCTCTACGAGGACGGCGAGTTCTATTTCATCGAGATGAACACCCGTCTTCAAGTGGAGCACCCGGTCACCGAAGCTGTGTTTGGCCAAGACCTCGTGCGCGAACAGATCCTTGTCGCATCGGGCGAAAAACTGTCTTTCGGCCAAGACGACCTGAAGCTGAACGGTCACGCCATCGAGGTTCGGATCAACGCCGAGCGTCTGCCGAATTTCACACCCTGCCCCGGCAAGATCACGCAATATCACGCGCCGGGTGGTCTGGGTGTTCGGATGGATTCCGGACTTTATGACGGCTATTCGATCCCGCCCTACTACGACAGCTTGATCGGCAAGCTGATCGTGCATGGTCGCGACCGGCCCGAAGCCCTAGCGCGTCTCAACCGCGCACTGGGAGAGCTGATCGTTGACGGCGTCGACACCACGATCCCGTTGTTCCACGCACTGTTGCAGGAAGAGGATGTGCTTACGGGCAACTACAACATCCACTGGTTGGAAAAATGGCTTGAGGCCAATCTCGGCTGACCTGACCCGTCTCTAAAGTTTGAAGGGCCGCGTGTGATGCGCGGCCTTTTCTTTTGCGCTCTCCCACGTCACATTCACCGCCATGAACCACGTCGAACTGACCCCGGAATTGATCCTGCAAGCCTATGCCAATGGCGTCTTTCCCATGGCGGAGTCGCGCGAGGATGAGAGCCTGTTCTGGGTCGACCCGCGTGAGCGAGGCATCATTCCTTTGGACGGGTTTCACATCTCGCGCTCACTGGCGCGCCTGATCCGGCAGGACAGCTATTGCATCACCTTCGATCAGGACTTCATAGGCGTGATGCAGGGCTGCGCGGATCGCGACGAGACCTGGATCAACGACATAATTTTCGATCTTTACACCGAACTTCACGAGATGGGTTTCGGCCATTCCGTGGAACTTTGGGACGGAGATCGGCTGGTCGGCGGCACCTATGGCTTGGCCTTAGGCACGGCATTTTTCGGCGAAAGCATGTTTTCGCGGGTGCCCAGTGCCTCAAAGATCGTGTTGGCCTATCTGGTCGCACATCTCAAGCGCTGCGCGTTCACGTTGTTCGACACGCAATTTCTGACAGAGCATCTCGCCAGCCTTGGCGGGCAAGAAATTCCGCGCGCGGAGTACCGAACTCTTTTAAGCAAGGCTTTGACAACACGCGCAGATTTCACGGCTCACGCAGACCCGTTGACGCCTCAGGAGGTGCTACAGCTCAGAGGCCAGATGTCGTAGCGCTGGTGATCCATAGCGTTCAAGGCCGGGCTGGAAGCAACCATCCAACCGGAAAACACCGGCGCATCGCTGCCCTGTGCGCGCACCACGAGGTAGGCATAGGCATCGCCCGAGGGGTTGTCTTCGGGGTAGCGACAATCGCCGAGAAACACTTCGATCCGACCGAAAACCTCGCCACCACCCGTCTCCAGCGTGAGATCGGCCACTTCGCCAGTCAGCTTGTCGAGCGCGCGCACGGTGGCACCTGAGGCCGAGACGACATTCTCCTGCAACTCTGTCGTGATGTCTTTCAGCTCTTGCTGAAAACCCTCATTGGGCAGGTTTTGCAGATCTTCGAGCGACAGACCACCTGCGCCAAAGCCACCAACCTGATCGCTCTCATCCAGCGGAGTGATGATGATCTCATCGAGACCCGTCTCAAGATCGTCGTTGAAACCGCCGTCTTGCGCCCACGCGGGCGCGCTGAGCATCAGGGCGGCCATGAGGGCCGTGCGACGGATCATTCCGAGGCCCCCTCGTCACCGCTTCCGGTCACGAATTTCAGCAAGAGGTTGATCAGGCTCACGGAGCCTTGGGTGTCCGCGATCACTTGGCCGTCCTCGAAATTGAACATCGAACCGCCGGGGACAAGTTCGACGAAATTGCCGCCCAGAAGGCCTTCGGAGGAAATCATCGCCGCCGTGTCATCCGGCAACGCGACATCGCCGTCGAGTGTCAGTCTCGCTTCGGCGCGAAACGTGTCGCGGTTGAGATCGAGCGCGGTGACAGTGCCGATCTTGACGCCCGCCAGGCGCACATCAGTGCCCGTCGAGATGCCTTCGGCGGATCGGAAAGAGGCGGTCAGTTGATAATGTTCGGACGCGCCGCCTCCAAACCCGGTGATCTGGCCCGCATAGACCAGAAACCCCAAGGCCAGCGCCACAACGCCTGCGCCCACCGCAACTTCTGTCGGATTTTCGGCCATTATTCGGGCCGCCACGCCTCGTAATCGCGGCGCTCAATCGGCTTGGCCTGACGGATCGAGCCTGCAGGCGCATAGGCGGCCACGGTGCCGGTCAGGTTTTCGACGTGCTCTTTTTCCCAAGTCTTGTGCTCAAGCGCTTCGTGACCTGGGTGGTTTGCAAAGGTGTGGTGCAGCCAGCCATGCCAATCCGGGCTGATACGGGAGGCTTCGACATCACCGTTATAAATCACCCAACGGCGGCTGTCGTCTTCATTGCGATAAAAGGCATTGCCCTGCGCATCTTCGCCGACTTTGATGCCGTGACGCCATGTGAAAAGCTGCGTGCCAATGGTTTGACCTTTCCACCAGATCAACGCCCGCAGTGCCGTGTTCAAAATCCCCATGACGGTGTCACCTTTCGAATTTCGCTTGGTTCTTTCTATGAACCATCCGGGCGCAGAGGTCCAGAGGGCAGCCGCTCCCCGCCCCGCCTTTTCCTGCTCAAATTCTCGTGGAAAAGCAAAGCCCCGCCGACGGAGACCGCGACGGGGCTTTCAATTCGTTAGAGCGCATTCCTCAGGAGGCGGTCTTTTCCTTGGCGTCGTCCTCGGAATAGATCATCAGCGGCTTCGCTTCGGAGGTCACAGCCTCTTCATTAACGACCACTTCGGTCACATTGTCCATGCCCGGAAGCTCGAACATCGTGTCCAAAAGGATGTCTTCGAGGATCGACCGCAGACCGCGTGCGCCGGTTTTGCGCTCGATAGCGCGTTTAGCGATGGCGGTGAGCGCCTCTTCGGTGAAGGTCAGATCGGTGTCTTCCAGTTCGAACAGACGCTGATACTGTTTCACCAGAGCGTTTTTCGGCTGGGTCAGGATGGTGACAAGCGCGTCCTCATCGAGATCCTCAAGAGTCGCCAGAACCGGCAGACGACCAACAAATTCGGGGATCAAACCGAATTTCAGCAGGTCTTCGGGCTCGAGCTCTTTGAACAGCTCGCCGACACCTCGGTCCTCGTCATTTTTCACATCGGCGCCAAAGCCCATCGCAGTGCCTTTGTTGCGCTGCGCGATGATACGGTCGAGGCCAGCAAAGGCGCCACCACAAATGAACAGGATGTTCGTGGTGTCCACTTGCAGGAATTCCTGCTGCGGATGCTTGCGCCCACCCTGCGGCGGCACGGAGGCGACTGTGCCTTCCATGATCTTGAGCAAAGCCTGCTGCACGCCCTCGCCCGACACGTCGCGGGTGATCGAGGGGTTGTCGGATTTGCGCGTGATCTTGTCGACCTCGTCGATATAGACGATGCCGCGCTGCGCACGCTCGACGTTATACTCGGACGCCTGCAACAGCTTGAGAATGATGTTTTCCACATCCTCGCCCACATAGCCCGCTTCGGTCAGTGTGGTCGCATCAGCCATGGTGAAGGGCACATCAAGAATACGCGCCAGCGTCTGGGCCAAAAGAGTCTTACCGCAACCAGTCGGACCGATCAGGAGGATATTCGACTTGGCAAGCTCAATGTCACCCGATCCTTTGGCCGCATGGTTGAGACGTTTATAATGGTTGTGCACCGCGACAGAGAGCACGCGTTTCGCGGTCGCCTGGCCGATGACGTAATCGTCAAGAACCTGACAAATCTCTTTCGGCGAGGGCACGCCTTCGGAGGATTTCAGACCCGACGTCTTAGTCTCCTCGCGGATAATATCCATGCACAGCTCGACGCATTCGTCACATATGAACACGGTCGGCCCCGCAATCAGTTTGCGCACCTCGTGCTGGCTCTTGCCGCAGAACGAGCAGTAGAGCGTGTTTTTGCTGTCACCACCGGACGAATTGCTCATCACATTCCCCTGAGCCTCAGGCTCTCTTGCGTTGTGCTTTGACCCATAGGCCCATCGGGGGCCAACCGGTCAAAGAGCGATATTTGACAGAGTGTAGGACAGCCGTTTTTCAGGCACAATGGCAAAATCTTTCTGCCTCACGCCCCGAACCTATGGCTCTCCCACTCAAGACGAGAGGGCGCATCGGCCTCACTTGGCCGAAACGCCCATCAGCTTACTCCGCGAGCGGCGCGCGGTTTTCGACGATCTCGTCGATCAGACCAAACTCTTTCGCATCTTCCGGCGACATGAAATTGTCGCGCTCAAGCGCGTCAACGATGGTCTGGAATTCCTGACCCGTGTGTTTCACGTAGATCTGGTTCAGACGATCTTTAAGCTTTTGCGTCTCTTGCGCGTGGATCATGATGTCCGTCGCCTGGCCTTGGTAACCACCGGACGGCTGGTGCACCATGACGCGGGAGTTCGGCAGCGAGAAGCGCATGCCTTTTTCACCAGCGGTCAAGAGAAGCGAGCCCATGGAGGCCGCCTGCCCCATCACCAGGGTCGACACCTTCGGACGGATGTATTGCATCGTGTCGTAGATCGACAAACCGGAGGTGACGACACCGCCCGGGCTGTTGATATACATGGCGATTTCTTTTTTCGGGTTTTCCGCCTCGAGAAACAGAAGCTGGGCGCAGATCAGGGACGACATGCCGTCATGCACCGGGCCGTTGAGGAAGATGATGCGCTCTTTCAGCAGGCGCGAGAAGATGTCGTAGGCGCGTTCGCCACGGCTCGTCTGCTCGACCACCATGGGAACGAGCGTGTTCATGTAGGTATCAATCGGATCTTTCATCGGGCCCTGCCTGTTGTGTCAACTGATGTGTTAGCTCGGAAGTGTTACCCAAGTCTTAGTAGCGGACCGGAGGGGCTGCAAGAGCACCCGGGTCGTGTCGCGAATTTCAGCGCTCACCTTCTTGTCGAAAACCTGTGAACGCAAACCAGAAAAATTAAATAAAATATATAAAAAACATGTACTTAATAAAAACCTGGACTCAAAAAACCGAGTTGGGAAAAGCGGCAACAGCAGAGGTGTTGCCGCTTTGCCTCAAATTTAGACAAAATTTTTGTAAATTTTTATCGACCTGCGATCATCCCACCAAAGACGGCAAAGCCACCAAGTGATTGTCCCAAGCCAGCCCCGGCACAGCGTTCAGCGGCGACATACCCTCTTTGAGCGCCAAAAGCGCTCCAAAGCCATCGGAGCCGAGATAGCCCTCCCCCATGGGCGCAAGCCCGCAAATATCACCGCGCAACACGGCACCAAGGAAGGTGCCATCGGGCGCAAAGCGGTGCATCCGCCCGCCGCGCGGAGAGGTGATCGCCACCTCGGAGCCATCACCGGCGAAAGAAATAGAGCCCGCGTAACCCTTCATCGCATATTGCTCGGCCATATCGGCCTCCGGCAGCTGGATCTCTTCACCACGCCGATGAAGACCGATCAGCGGCACCACCTCTGTCTCATCGCCCTCCCACTGCATGGCAAAGGCAACCTGATCGTCCAGGCCGATCGCAAGGTGACGGATCGAGTTCTGATGCAGCTCGGGCGCCAGCACATGTTTCTCTTCGAGGGCAAAACTCGCCGAAAGATAGGCGAGCGATGGCTCCATCTCATCAATGTTGAGCTTTTGCCGCCCTTCGCCAATCTCAGGATGGGTGAAAATGCCACCATTGGCGACCACCAAAGTGCCATCAGACAGTGCGCGAATGTCATGCGGGCCAACCCCATGCGTCGAGACCTCTCCAACACGCGCATAGTTCTTGGCCCGATCCCAAATGCCCAACACACCCTTCTTCTCGGCGTAATTGTTCTCCGGCGTCACCAAAAGCGCGCCCTCGTTCACGAACAACCCATGCCCCATAAAATGCCGCCCCTCGGGGGCATCCAAGCGATGCGTGATATTGCCAGTGGCGCAATTCACCACGACGGCAAAGGTGCCCGGGCGGCGGGCGAAAGCCACCGCTTCGGGTTTCGTCGGGTGGGCGGCGGCGGCGTGGCCGCGAGCGGGCAAAGGCGCGCGGAACAGGATTTGGGCCGCCTCGTCCAAACCATAGAGGGCGTAATCGCCATTGGTGTCCTTGGCCGCACCAAGGAAAGCCGGCGATCCGGCATCTGCCCAGCTCAGGCGGGGAACGAGAGTCGCGGCCAAAACCGCCTTGAGAAAGTTACGACGTGTGCTCATGTTTCCAGTTTCTTGATTTTATTGCGGAAAAGTTTTTAGCGTGGGCGGGCCTCAATCGCCATCTGAGGCGTTAAACCCCGCGGAAATACCCAGAGGAGACCCGATCTCATTGGCGATAGCCCCCATCAAGGCGGAGATATTCTGACCGATGATCTCAATCTTCAACCGCCCCATCGGATCGCCCGCACCTTCGAAAGACGGATCGTTCAAACCCTCCGTGAGCGCGATGGTTTTCGCGAAAGCATCCTCGGTCTGCGGCATCTCGCCCGGCGCCAGATTGCGCGCCAGATCGCGGGCCGCTTCGAGTTGCAGGAGCACATTGCGGGCAGACCGTCCGGAACGGCGCGCTTCGGCCCGTTCGGGTCGCGGTTTGTCAAAGGTGCCGATGGGGCGCCCGATACGCTGATCCTTGGTGTTTTCCAGCGACGAGGTGAGCATGGTATAAAGCGCCTGAACGCTTTCCTCTTTCGTCAGGTAGAGCGGCTGAGGCGCCTCCCCGGCCATCAAGAGCGTCTGGGCGAACCCGTCAGGCGCGATCCATTCGTCTTTGATCGCGGCAGCCATACGGTGCAGGTCGTGGGTGATGGCTTGGACGAGGTGGCAGGAATAGCTGTCCTCGGCATAGCCGTCGAACTGATCGTCAAAGAGCATATATTCCAGCGCAAAGAGACCGCGCACGGCGATGGAGGCGTCGGCGAAGGCCTCGGGCGTCTCGACCACCGGATCCTGATCCGCGATATAGCCCGAAAGCGTGCGCGGGATCATGCCCTTTTTGTCGGGCCAAAAGGCGATGGCGAGGATGCGGCCGTTCTTCTCAATCGGCCCCATATGCAGATGTTGCAGCCCCATCCAGGCATCAAAAGCCACGTCATAAGCGGGTTTCACATTGCCCGGCAGGCAATTGGCCTCTGTGACATCCGCCAGAAACGCCGTCGCGACATCAAAGCGGTCCACCGCAGGGATGGTGTGCTGGTTCACCGCGCGGCTAAGCGCCATGTCCAGCGGGGCCGGTTCGGGGATGTCCAAGGTTTGCGCTATCGCGGGCGCCATGGGCACAGACAGCGCCAGAGAGAGGCCCAAAGACAGGAAAGGAACCGTGATATGACGCATATGTATCCCCCTAGAGGCTTTCGAGAAAACGAATGAGTGCGGCGCGATCTTCTGCTGGCATCTCCACCACGGCGTTGCGGGCCCTTTGGGCCTCGCCACCATGCCAGAGCACCGCCTCCAAAAGCGTGCGCGCACGTCCGTCATGGAGGTAGGTCGTATGCCCTGAGACGCGCGCCGTCAAACCGATCCCCCACAAAGGTGCAGTGCGCCACTCGGTGCCGGTGGCGCGATGTTCGGGACGATGATCCGCCAACCCCTCGCCCATGTCGTGCAACAATAGGTCGGTATAGGGCCAAATAAGCTGGAACGAACGCGGCGCATCGTCGGTATCGCTGAGCCGGGCGGTGACATGTTTCGGGGTATGGCAGGCCGCGCATCCGGCCTCGAAAAACATCTCTTTGCCGCGCAGGACCTCTGGATCATCCACGTCGCGACGTGCGGGAACCGCCAAGTTTCGGGCGTAAAACGTCACCAAATCCATGCCGGTCTGGTCGATCTCATCGCCGCGCACATCGCCTGCGCCATGGGGGGCTGCGAGGCAGTCCACCTGTTCTGCCGTGCAATCGCCCGAGGGCGAAGGGAAAAGCGGAGAGGAAATGCCGATGTCGCCGTGAAAGGCCGCAGCGGATTGTTCCTCGACCGTCGGCTCGCCCGCTTTCCAGCCGAAGCGTCCCAACATGGGCGCATCAAAATGCCGTGACCAGACCACGTTGGGCCGTCCTGAGATGCCGTCACCGTCACGATCCTCCGGATCGGCACGCG
Source organism: Celeribacter sp. PS-C1 (assembly GCF_019429625.1). Lineage (GTDB taxonomy): Bacteria > Pseudomonadota > Alphaproteobacteria > Rhodobacterales > Rhodobacteraceae > Celeribacter. Next base: position 442,602 of record NZ_JAHXRW010000002.1, on the reverse strand, counting down.
CGAGAATGTCTTCGGAGGGAATCGCCTCCAAAAGCCCCAGACCGATCATCGGGTTGGCGATGCGGGGGGAAAGCTGCAGGTCGTCGGGCAGAGGCCCGTAGCCCGGGTTGCTGATGCTATAGGTCGGTTGGCGCAGGCTCACCACCTCGCCGCCCGACAGCGTGACGGGGATCTCTCGATAGGTGATCTCCAGACGTCCCTCAGGCGCAAAGCCCACAAGCGCCAGATCCTGCAACTGCCCGCCATAGCTCGGCGCGGGACGCGTGCGCGGGGTGGCGCCCAACCCGTCCAATTGGTGTCCGTCGAGTTGCGCCAGATAAGCCTCAAGTTCGCTCAGAGGCGCGTCGCCTGCGGGCACAGAGAGCCGTAGGAACATCGAGGTGCGGGCGTCATCCGCGTGCTCCGGAGGATGGCCGCGCCCGTCGTTGACGTGGCAACGCTGGCAGGAGCGCGCATTGTAGAGCGGCCCTAACCCATCGGAGGCTTTGGTGGAGGACGGCGAGGAGACCCAGAGCTTGGCAAAAAGCGCATTGCCCAGTTCGAAATCCAGTTTCTTCTCAAAGGGCAGTGTCGCAGGCGGCAAGGAAAACGCCGTGTCATCACCCGGGTCGGCGACGGTGCCCGCGCCGCCTTGGTTGGCCTCGAAAGCTTCGGGATTGGTGAAATCCGTCGCAGGCGCGATCACATCGGCAATCCGCGCGCGCTCGGCTTGCGTGCGGGGCACGGTGGAAAGATGCGGATCGGATGTCGGGAGTTGCTCAGCAGGCGCACCCTGCCCCATGAGGGACAGGGCCAAAAGCAAAGAGGCCTTACTCGGCTTCGTCCATGGATGCCGCATTGAGCAGCGCATAGCCTTGCTCGCCAAGACGGGCGTAGAGGTCGAGCTGGGTTTCGAGAAAATCAACATGGCCTTCCTCGTCGGCGATCAGCTCTTCGAAAAGCGCTTTCGACACATGGTCGCCAACAGATTCACAGTAGCTGCGCGCTTCATTGTAGAGTTTCAGCGCGTCATGCTCTCCGGCGAGGTCCGCCTCGAGCGTTTCTTTCGGGGTTTCGCCGATCCGCAAGGGGTCGAGCTTTTGCAAATTCGGGTGGCCTTCGAGAAAGATGATCCGGTCGATCAGCTTGTCGGCGTGGTTCATCTCTTCGATGCTTTCCTCGCGCGACTTCTTCGCCATTTTCGCCAGACCCCAATCCGCCTGAAGCCGGAAATGCAGCCAATATTGGGAAACGGCTGTCAGTTCCGAGCGGAGTGCTGCGTTCAGGTATTCGATGACCTTGGCGTCGCCTTTCATGGGATTATCCTCTCTTGCGATGTTCTTTCAGCCCGCGCAATTCGGCAGGCACTTCAAAGTTAGCATTCTGACGCATCGAGGAAAGGAAAAGCGACATACACCCGCCGCAATCGGGGGTTTTCCCCAAGGCACGGTAGACTTTGCCGGGCGTGATGATCGTCTCAGGGTCAGATGCCCGCATCCAGTCGATGGCCGCGTGGATGTCGCGGTCTGTGATGGCGTTACAGGAACAGACGATCATGATCTCGGCTCTCGTTGGAGTGGAAAAGGCGGCCTTTCAAGAGCCGCCCCGAAAGGTGTGATTACTGAAAAACAGCGTCGGGGTTGTCGAGGCTGTCGGAGCCTTCAACCTCGATCTCGGAGGCCGAGAGCACACTCACGGCGCGCTCGATCTCGCGAGTCTGGGCAACAAGCGCATCGACCGCCGACATAATCAACTCTTCGCCCGCCTCATTGCCGCGTGCCAGCATCTGATCATAGGAGAAGCCGGACTCTGCGGCCGCTTTGATCTCGGCGAGTTCGACCATCGTGTGATCCAGAGCGTGGCCCAGATCATTCGCGAGGCCGGCGTCTTTCTCGGACAAGAGGCTTGCGAGGCTTTCACCCGTCACCAAGGTGCCATCGACGCGCATGTATTTCCCGAAATAGACATTGTGGATGCCCATGCCGTCATAGAAATGCGAGTTGTGGGTGTTGTCGGAGAAGCAATCGTGCTCTTCTTCGGGGTCGTTCAGCATAACGCCAAGCTTCATCCGCTCGCCCGCCTGTTCGCCGTAAGACAGCGAGCCCATACCGGTGAGCATCGCGGTGATGCCCGCCGCCGGATCGTCCACGACAGCTGCACGCGCGTCGCCGCCTTCGGCCCATTGTGCTTCCATATATTCCAGATCGGAAACCAAAAGCTTGGTCGCGGAGACGAGATATTCGGCGCGGCGGTCACAATTGCCGCCGGTGCAGTCGTCGCCGGTCAGGTAATCGGTGTAAGGACGTGCGCCCGCGCCGTGATCGGTGCCGTTCAGGTCCTGCCCCCAGAGCAGGAATTCGATGGCGTGATAGCCGGTCGCCACATTGGCCTCGACCTCATCAGCCTCATGCAGCGTCTCGGCGAGAAACTCGGGCGTGATCGCGGAGGCGTCCACGGTTTCGCCGGAAAGTTCGAAAGACGGCGTGGCGATGACGTTCAGAGCCGCCAGCGGGTTCTCGTCGGTCGCGCCGCCATAAGACCCATCCACATAGTCGATCAGACCCTCATCAAGCGGCCAAGCGTTCACCTTGCCTTCCCAGTCATCGACAATCGGGTTGCCGAAGCGGAAGACTTCGGATTGCTGATAAGGCACGCGAGCCTCAAGCCATGCGGCTTTGGCAGCGGCCAGCGTCACGTCGGAGGGGGCCGCGACGAAATCCGCGATGGCGGCGTCCAATTCCTGCGCCTTGATCAGGCTGTCGCCATAGACGGCATGGGCCATATCGGCGTAGTTGCTCACCACCTCGGCTTCGCCCGCAAAAGCGGCGGCCGGAAGCGTGGCTGCGATCATGGCCGTCATCATACGTTTCATGTGGTCTTGTCCCTTTGTCTCCCCCGCCTTGGTCCTGTCGGCGGGGCCTTCCAATCTGCGTGTTGTGACACGCTTGGCTCTTTATAGGGAGATTAACTGACTTCTTTGGTCGGATATGTCAATCCTGATTATTTTAATAAGAATAAACACAGGCGGGTAAAGACCCCTGCGCCCCACTCCACATCAAAATTTTCGCTTTTCAGTCAAGTGTTTGGCGGTAACGCCGCAACGCAATCGCCACGACCACCACGAGGATGACCGCAATCGCTCCCATATTCCCCGCCACCTCCGGCAGCCCCCCGCCCTTGAGCATCACCTTGCGCACGAGGCGCAGGAAATGCGTCGCGGGAATCGCCGTGCCGAGGCTCTGCGCCCAGCCAGGCATGGCGGAAAACGGGAACATGAAGCCGGAGAGCAGGACCGTCGGAAGGATAGTGAAGAACGACAATTGCATGGCCTGCATCTGGGTCCGTGCCACGGTCGAGACCAGAAATCCGATGGCGAGATTGACGATGATATAGAGGTTAAAGCCCAGGAAGAACGCCAGAAACGAGCCAGAAAACGGCACATTGAACAGCACCCGCGCTGCAATCAGAAACACAAAGGTCTGGACGTATCCCACGAAAACATATGGCAAAATCTTGCCCAGCATCACCTCGGCGGCGGTCACCGGCGTGGCGATCAGGCTTTCCATCGTGCCTTTTTCCGTCTCGCGCACGATGGCCACAGCCGTGATTAAAATCATCGTCATCGACAGGATCACCGCCAAAAGCCCCGGCACGATGTTGATCGAGGTTTCCTCCGACGGATTGAACGCCCGATGCACCACAAGCTCGAACGGCGGCTCGGACCCCGCCGCAAAGGACAGCGGCCCCGACAGGCTTTGCTTCATCGCGGTGTCGACCACGCCATTCATCGCGCCAATCGCCCCGCCCGCCGCCACCGGATCGGAGGCATCGACGGTGAGCAAAATCTCTGGCCTCACGCCCCGGATCATGTCGCGCTCGAACCCGGGCGGCACAGTCAGGATCACCGTCGCGGTGCCGTCTCTCAACGCCTCGGCGCTCTCTATCTCAGAGGTCACGATACCAATGAAATCAAAGTAGTCCGAGGTGTCCATCGCCGCCGTCAGGCTACGGATGACCGGGCTCTCGTCCGCCACCTCGACCAATGTCGGCAGATTGTGCGGATCGGTGTCGATGGCATAGCCAAAGAGCAAAAGCTGCATCACCGGCATGCCGATCATCATCGCAAAGGTCACGCGGTCGCGCTTCATCTGGATGAATTCCTTGATCAGCACGCCCAGAAATCGGGTCCATGAAAACAGACGGCTCATTGGACCTCCTCCAGCGGCGCGCCGAAATTGTCCTTCGCGCCCGCCATGAGATAGATAAACGCCTCTTCAAGACCCGCCTTTTTCGCCTGCCAGTCATACACCCCACCCGCTTCGCGCGCCGCCAAAGCGTCAAGTGCCGCCTTATCCGTCCCCGACACATGCAGCTCCGCGCCGAAACGGATCACCTGCCCGGCGCCGTCCTCATGTTTCAACCGTTCTTCCAAGGCACTCAGGTCAGGACCTTTGACCACATAGGTCGACAGCCCGATGGTCGTCGGAATGTCTTCTGCGGCGCCGTCGATCAGCTTTTTGCCATAGGCGATATAGGCGATGTGATCGCATTGCACCGCCTCGTCCATATAGTGAGTGGACACCAGAACCGTCACACCTTTGGCCGCCAAACGTCTGATTTCATCCCAAAAATCGCGCCGTGCCTTGGGGTCCACCCCGGCAGTCGGCTCGTCCAAGAGCAAGAGATCGGGATTGTGGATCATGCAGGCGGCCAGCGCCAAACGTTGCTTCCAGCCCCCCGACAGCGTGCCCGCCAATTGCCCCGCGCGGCCCTCAAGCCCCAGATCGCGCACCGCCTCTTCGACCAGACGCTTGCGCTCTGGCATCCCGAACATCCGCGCGACGAAATCGAGGTTCTCGGCGATGGTCAGGTCTTCGTAGAGCGAAAACTTCTGCGTCATGTAGCCGACGCGTTTCTTGATCTCGCAGCTGTCTTTGACGATGTCGAGGCCAAGGCACTGCCCCGCGCCGCCATCCGGCGTCAAAAGCCCACACATCATGCGGATTGTCGTGGTTTTGCCCGAGCCGTTCGGCCCGAGAAAGCCGTAAATCGCGCCTCTTTTGACCTCCATATCGAAGTCATCGACAACTTTGCGGTCGCCAAAAATCTTGGTCAGGCCGGTGACGGAAATGGCCACATCGTCCTTCTCTGGCATGGCTCACTCCTCCACAGCGGCGGAGGCATCCACCGTGATCGGCTGCCCCGGCAGCACGCCCTGCGGGTCGATCACCTCGGCCTCGATGCGATAGACGAGACGTCCGCGTTCGGCTTTGGTGTAGAGGATCGGCGGGGTGTATTGCGGGTCAGAGGCGAGCCGCGTGATCCTAGCGCTCAGCCCCGGCGCGCAGCCCTCGCAGGACAGCGCCACAACATCGCCGGGGCTCAGATCGGCGCGCTCGTATTCCGGCACAAAGAACAGCGCGGTCATCTGACCCGGCGGCAAAAGCGACACCACAGGGGCGCCGCTTGCGGCCACTTCGCCCGCTTCGAAGAACACCTTTTCCACCTGCCCCGTGACGGGGGCGTAAACCTTGCGGTCGTCGAGATCGGAGCGCGCCAGATCGACCTGCGCCCGCGCCGCCTCCACCGCGGCCTCGGCCGCCAGCCGCTCTGCATCGCGGGCGGGCAGTTCGGCCACTTTCAATTCGGCCTCAAGCCGCGTCACGGCCGCCTGAGCCTCATCCACGGCGGCCTGTTGATCGTCCACCGTGGCCTGTGTCGTGGCACCTCGTGCCAAAAGCGTTTCCGAGCGCGTCAGCCGCGTTTGCGCGATATCCAGCGCCACGCGCGCTTGATTGAGCGAGGCGCGGATCACATCCGTCTCCGCCTGTCGCGAGCCGGTCGAGAGGTTCTCAAACTGCGCCTCGGCCTGCGCCAGTTGCGCCTCGGCAGAACGGAGTGCTGCGCGGGGTTGATCGTCTTCCAAAGCAAAGATCAGCGCGCCTTTGGCAATGTGATCGCCTTCGGTGACCGCGATGGTCTCGATCCGCCCGCCCGAAGCCGGCGCGGCATAGGTGAAATCTCCCTCGATATAGCCGTCGTAAACATAGGGCGGCGTGTCGAGAAATCCGGGGTAAATCGCCGCGATGACAGAGGCCAGCCAGCTTGGAAGATCAGCCATTTTGCGGCTCCTTTTCGGTATGAGGATCGGTTGGGAGAGGCTCGAGGCCCGCAAAGAGCAGGGTCAGATGGGTGTCGATGAGATCGGCAATGCGCAGGTCTTTGGGTTGGTCGTTGGGCGCCTCACTGTCGGGCCAGATGTCGAACACATCCGCCAAAAGCACATGCATGAGAAATGGTCCAAGCACACAGCGCACGACCATGTCGGGATCAACCTCGCGGATATAGCCGCCCTCCATGCCCTGCCGAAACAGCGCAACCAGCGCGGGCAAGGCGCGGCCGATGACACGCTCGCGATACATCGTGGCAAGCTTCGGGTGCGTTGGTGCCTCCCGGATCACCAGCTTTGGCACGGCCAGAACGCGCGGATCGGACATGCGCGCCATGAACAGAGGCGCAATCTGGCACAGGATGTCGCGCGGGTCGCCTTTAAAGCCGCCGATCTGATCGACCACCTCGCCCACGACCACGCCGACAGCCCGGTCCACCAGCGCCTCGATCACCGCGTCTTTCGAGGAAAAATAGAGATAGACCGCGCCTTTCGAGACGCCCGCCCGCGTGGCGATGTCCTCGACCCTTGTGCGGTCGAACCCCTTCTCAACAAAGAGGTCCAAGGCGGCGTCTAATATTTCATCCGGGCGCGCCTCTTTGCGGCGGCGGAATTTTGGGGCCGCCTCTGGCGTTGTGTCTTCGGACATACGGGCCTCCCGAGTCGTCGCGACATTAAATAACTGACCAGTCATTTATTTATATTCAACACGAAAGTAAAGTCCGAACCCAACGCCCCCACCTCGCGCAACTATCCTGCGCAACGCTCAAAAGATGCACATTCGATGCGACATTTCGTTTCAATAAAAGAGATAAAAAAATCATAGCGTTGCGAGACCGACCTCTCGCATGCAACCCTTGATATATGTCAACGCCCGAGCGGGAAAACACCGCGATGCTGCGTCCAGCCACAGCCCAGCCACATCCACGTGAGGCCTCTCCATGACCCAGTCTGCCGATCCCAAACCCGGCACGAAACGCGCCGATTTCACCCCCCTTGTGGGACAAAGCAAAACCGCCGGCACCGGTCCCGTGCGCAGTCAAATCCCCGCCTATGTTACCCTCACCCCGCCCTGTGCAGCGGCCTGTCCGGCGGGCGAAAACATCCGCGAATGGCTGGCGGCGGCGATGGAGGGAAATTACCGCGAAGCATGGGAAATTTTGACCGCCGAGAACCCGATGCCCGCCGTGCATGGCCGGGTGTGCTATCACCCATGCGAGGGCGGCTGTAACCGGGGCGAGGTGGATGCCTCCGTGTCGATCCATGCGGTCGAGCGGTTTCTGGGCGATATGGCGAATGAACAGGGCTGGCAGTTCACGGCGCTGAACCCGCCCTCCTGCAAGAAGGTTCTGGTGGTCGGCGCGGGGCCTTCTGGACTCTCCGCCGCCTATCATCTGGCGCGGCTGGGTCATGAAGTCGAAATCTTCGAGGCCGGTCCCATCGCGGGCGGCATGATGCATTTCGGCATCCCCGCCTACCGCATGCCGCGCGACGAACTGGCGCAGGATGTGGCGCGGATCGAGGCGCTTGGCGTCAAGATCACTCTGAACCATAAGGTCTCCGATCTGATGTCAGAGAAGGCTGCGGGCGGCTTTGATGCCGTCTACCTCGCCATCGGTGCGGGTGCGGGCAAACACGTCGATATTCCAGCCAAGGAAGCGCCGAAAATCCTCAATGCGGTGAGCCTCTTGTCCGACGCATCCAAAGGAGAAGCCCCCCTGTTAGGCCGCCGCGTCGTGGTCTACGGCGGCGGCAACACGGCGATGGATGCGGCGCGAACGGCAAAACGTCTGGGCGCCACGGAGACGCTGATCGTCTATCGCCGCGACCGCGAGCACATGCCTGCGCATGCCTTCGAGGCCGACGAGGCCATGGCCGAGGGTGTCAAAATCAAATGGCTGACCACGATCAAGGAAATCGACGGCGACGCGTTGAAAGTCGAGCGCATGGAGATCGGCGCGGATGGCAAGGCGCATCCGACCGGCGAATTCGAGACGCTGACAGCCGACGCCGTGGTGCTGGCGCTGGGTCAGGAGACCGACAGTTCGTTTTTGAAATCCGTGCCGGGACTGACGTTTTCGTGGAACGGCACGATTGAGGTGGATGAGAGCCGGATGACCGGCTGTGAGGGCGTTTTTGCCGGCGGCGATATGGTGCCGGATCAGCAATCGGTCACCATCGCCACCGGCCATGGCAAATTGGCCGCGCTCCACATCGACGCCTGGCTCGCGGGACGCGTCTATGTCCCTGCCGATCCGCCCGCTTTGGTGACGGCAGATATGTTGCACCTGCCGGTCTACTCGGATGTGGACCCGAAAGAACAGGCGGCCTTGGCGACCAGCAAACGCGACAGCTTCGACGAGGTGCTGAGCGGATTGTCGGAAAAAGAAGCCCGCTATGAGGCGTCGCGCTGCTACTCCTGCGGGTCCTGCTATGAGTGCGACAACTGCTATGCCGCCTGCCCCGAGGACGCCATCGTCAAGCTGGGCAAAGGCGAAGGCTACGAGATCGACGCCAGCAAATGCACCGGCTGTCAAACCTGTTTCGACCAATGCCCCTGCCACGCGCTAGAAATGATTTCAGAGACTGCGGAGGCCTCCCATGCTTGACCACGACCACATCACACCGCCGTCCAACGAGACCCGCGAAGCGACCCACAGCCATTCCACCATGGATGGCAACGCCGCCGTCGCCCACATAGCTTACCGTGTGAACGAGGTCTGTTCGATCTACCCGATCACGCCATCGTCCCCCATGGCCGAACTCGCGGATGATTGGACCGCGCAAGGCGTTCATAACATCTGGGGCGACGTGCCGGTCATTCAGGAAATGCAATCCGAAGGCGGCGCCGCGGGCACCGTCCACGGCGCGTTGCAAGCGGGTGCCCTGACCACGACTTTCACCGCCTCGCAGGGCCTCATGCTCATGCTGCCCAATATGTTCAAAATCGCGGGCGAATTGACGCCGACCGTGTTTCACGTCGCGGCACGCTCTCTGGCGACGCACGCCCTGTCGATCTTTGGCGATCATGCCGACGTGATGGCCGCGCGGTCCACCGGCTTTGCCATGCTGGCCTCGGCATCTGTGCAAGAATCCCACGACATGGCGCTCGTGGCTCACGCCGCAACGCTGAAAGCCCGCATCCCTTTCATCCATTTCTTTGACGGCTTCCGCACCTCCCACGAGGTCAACACGCTCGATCTCATTCCCGACGATCAAATCCGGGCGATGATCGACGACGATCTGGTGCGCGCACATCGCAAACGTGCTCTGTCGCCGGAAAATCCCTTCATCCGCGGCACCGCCCAGAACCCCGACGTGTTCTTTCAGGGCCGCGAAGCCGCCAACCCGTTTTACGCCGCCGTGCCGGAGATCGTCGCCGAGGAAATGAACACGCTGGGCGCCATGACGGGCCGTTTCTATCAGCCCTTTGACTACACCGGCGCGCCGGACGCGACGCGCGTAGTGATCGCCATGGGCTCTGGCGTCGATGTGATCTCCGCGACCGTCGCGGACCTCGTCTCCAAGGGCGAAAAGATCGGCCTCATCACCGTTCGGCTGTACCGGCCTTTTTCGCCGAAACACCTCTTCGCAGCACTCCCCGAAACGGTCGAGAAAATCGCCGTTCTCGACCGCTCGAAAGAACCCGGCACTACCGGTGAGCCGCTCTATCTTGACGTGGTGTCTGCCCTCGCGGAGGCCGTCGCCACCGGCACACGGGCCACCATGCCGCGCGTGATCGGTGGGCGCTATGGGCTGTCGTCCAAGGACTTTACGCCCGCGCAGGCCAAGGCCGCATTCGACAACCTTTTGAAAGGTCATCCAAAAACCAATTTCACTGTCGGCATCACCGATGACGTGTCTTTCACGTCACTCAAGGTCGATCCAAGCTATGATATCGAGAAAGACAACGTGGTCCGCGCGGTCTTCTACGGCCTCGGCGCGGACGGCACGGTCGGCGCCAACAAGAACTCTGTGAAAATCATCGCCGCCGAAGAGGACCATTTTGCCCAAGGCTATTTCGTCTATGACAGCCACAAATCCGGCGCTGTCACCGAGAGCCATCTGCGCTTTGGCCCGGAGCCTATTGCCGCGCCTTACCTGATTGCATCCGCCAATTTCGTCGCCTGTCATCAGTTCCATTTCCTGATGAAAATGGATGTGCTGAAACTGGCAAAACCCGGCGCGATTTTCCTGTTGAATTCACCCTACGGGGCTGAAGCCACATGGGACCGCCTGCCACGCTCCGTGCAGCAGGCGATCATCGACAAGGGGCTGAAATTCTACGTGATCGACGCCACTTCTGCCGCCCGCGAATTAGGCCTTGGCGGGCGCACCAACACGATTTTGCAGACCTGTTTCTTTGCGCTCTCGGGCGTCTTGCCGCGCGACGAGGCGATTGAAAAGATCAAACATGCGATCGAGAAGACCTACGCAAAAAAAGGCCGCGAAGTGGTGGAGAAAAACTTCGCCGCTGTCGATGGCGCCTTGAAAGGCCTGCATGAAATTGCCGTGCCAGACGCGCCAACCAGCATCCTCCAACGTCCCTCCTTGGTGCCCGAAGATGCGCCCTCTTTCGTGCGCGATGTGACCGCGAAAATGATGGAGGGCTTGGGCGACGACATCCCCGTTTCGGCGCTCCCCGTCGATGGCACTTTCCCCTCGGGCACCGCCGCTTGGGAGAAACGCAATGTCGCCGATGAAGTGCCGGTCTGGATTGCGGAGGACTGCATCCAATGCGGTCAATGTTCCTTCGTCTGCCCGCATTCCGTCATCCGTGCGAAGTATTTCGACGAGGACCTGTTGGCGGGCGCGCCGGAGAGCTTCCAACATGCGCCTGTCAACGCGCGCGGCTATCCGGACGCCGAATATGCCTTGGAATTCTACTTGGAGGACTGCACCGGATGCGGCCTCTGTGTCGAGGCCTGCCCAGCGATTTCCGAAGACGATCCGACACAAAAAGCAATCAACCTACACCTCAAAGAAGACCTGCCAGAGCGCGAACGCGAGAACATCGCTTTCTTCGAGAGCCTGCCGGTGAACGACCGCTCGCGGGTCGATTTCGCCAATGTGCGCGGTGTGCAATTTCTTGAGCCCCTGTTCGAATTCCCCGGCGCCTGTGCGGGCTGCGGCGAGACGCCTTACGTCAAACTGCTCAGCCAGTTGTTCGGCGACCGGCTCATGGTCGCCAATGCCACCGGCTGTTCGTCGATATATGGCGGCAACCTGCCGGTGACGCCCTGGACCAAGAACGCCGAGGGGCGTGGCCCGGCCTGGGCCAATTCGCTGTTTGAGGACAACGCGGAATTCGGTCTCGGCTTCCGTCTCGCGGCCGACAAACAGAATGCTTTGGCGCAGGATCTTTTGCGCAGGTTAGCGCCGGATGTCGGTGACGATCTCGTGCATGACATCCTCACCGCCCCGCAGGTCCGGGAATCCGAAATCCGGAGCCAGCGCGAGCGTGTGGGATTGCTCAAGACCAAGCTTCTCGCCCTGCCCCGGTCCGAAGACATTGAACATTTGTTGTCCCTCTCCGACCATCTCGTCAAACGCGCGATCTGGCTCGTCGGCGGGGATGGCTGGGCCTATGACATCGGCTATGGCGGGCTCGATCACGTTCTCGCTTCGGGTCGCAACGTCAATATTCTGGTGATGGACACCGAAGTCTATTCGAACACCGGCGGTCAGGCCTCCAAAGCCACGCCGTTGGGCGCCATCGCCAAATTCGCCGCTGCTGGCAAGCGAACCAACCGGAAAGACATGGCGCTTCAGGCCATCGCCTATGGCAATGTCTATGTCGCGCAAGTGGCCTTGGGGGCCAATCCTCAGCAAACCCTGCAAGCCTTCCGTGAGGCCGAAGCTTGGGACGGCCCGTCGATCATCCTCGCCTATTCGCATTGCATCGCCCATGGCATCGACATGCGCAAGGGGCTGGACCAACAGCAAAAAGCGGTGAAATCCGGCTACTGGCCCCTGTTGCGCTTTGATCCGGAGCTGCATGGCACGGGCACGCCGCCATTCCGGCTCGACAGCCCGCGACCCACGTTGCCGTTCAAAGACTACGCCTACGGCGAGCTGCGCTATCGTCAGCTGAGCCAAACACGCCCTGAAGAGGCAGCGGAGCTTTTGGAGATGGCGCAATCGGGCATTCTTGACAAATACCGCACCTATGAGGAATTCGCCGAGATGGAAAAAGGCCCGGACCCAAGCCGCGTGATGGGCACGGGGTCGCTTTGAGGCCTCTGACCAAGGTCAGGGAACACTCCTGACCTTGGTCATATATTAAAATTTTCTTTAATATTTAAACCATATAGGGGGCTTTTCTAGAGACAGCCACTGCTCCAAAGCCGCGTCTCATGGCACCTTTTTGCGCCAACTCTCCTTCAGATTTCAGACTCCGCATATCGCGTAAAATCGGTCATCGATCAGGCATAAGCACAGAAAATCTACACGTAAAAGTGACTCCCCCGTGGGAACAGCTTGCGTTTTTATGGGTTTAGCCTAGGAAGATCATAAATGAGGCTGCCACCTCACCCAACACTTCGCTCTGCTCAGTCGTAAAGGATTCCGCCATGTTAACCCGTCGCCATTTCATCCAGACCTCCACCGCGCTGTTTTCCGCGACTGCGCTCGGGACGGTGGCTGGCACACCTGCCATGGCCGCCACGAAAAGCGATTGGGACCGCTGGGACGCTCAGGTGACGCCTGCGAATTTCAACCTTGAGACCACCAACCCTTGGGGCCTTCACAGCCGCTTCCTGCCGCGTCGGGTCGAGGCGAAAGATGGCCTCAGAGCGGGCGACATCCATGTCGATGCCGTCGCGCGCTATCTCTATCTCGTCGAAGAAGGCGGCACCGCAATGCGCTATGGCGTGGCGATCGGGCGGGACGGTCTTTACACCCCCGGCACCTACTCGGTCCGTCGAAAAGCGAAATGGCCGACCTGGACGCCGACGCCCGCGATGATCGAGCGCGAACCGGAAACCTATGCGCAATATGCCGACGGCATGGATCCGGGCCCGCGCAACGCTTTGGGCTCCCGCGCGCTTTATCTCTACGTGGGCAACCGCGACACCTACCTGCGCATCCACGGCACGCCCTACCCGCGGTCCATCGGCACCCGCGCCAGCTCAGGCTGCGTGCGTATGGTAATGGCGCATGTCATTGATCTCTACGAACGCGCGAACACCGGGGTGACCGCACATCTCTATCCAGCGGAGCAATACGTGACCGCAACCAGCTAATCGGACACCGCGCCACACTAGATAGAAAAAAGGCAGGCCCTAGAGCCTGCCTTTCTTAATTACATCGCAGTTTCGAGCGTTGCCGGCGCCCTGGTGCAAATCGGGCGACCGTTGTTCGCCCGCAGCGGCAACATGGTCGTCTCGACCGGCCCGTCATGGCGATACCAGTAGCAGCCATCTTCCGGATTGATCTGCACGGTCGCCAGGTTCTGGTTTGGTGCGACGACCTCCGTCAGGCCTTCGGGAAGTTCCTGAAGATAGCCTTCGGTTGTCACAGGGGTCTCACACCCCGCCAAGGCCAAAAGCCCCCCCACCAAGAGCACATATTTCATCGACCTGCGTCCTTTCGCGTTCTTCTCACACTTACCGGCCACTTAAAGCCCTTTGTGAAACGCTGTGAAACAGGTTTTTGTTCAAATTTCGCACAACAAAGTCGGGGTGTGGGTCTTTTGCCATGGCCCGCCCCTGCATAAATCGCTCAGCGTGAGCCCCTTAATTGACCGGCGTCGGCAGCGGTGCACCGTCGAAATAAGCGGCCAGATTGGCGCATTGTGCGATGGACATATCCCGACGGGTTTCCGCGGTGGACGACGCCTGATGCGGCTGCAAAAGCACATTCGGCAGCGCGATGAGACGCGGGTTCACATGCGGCTCACCATAGAACACATCAAGCCCCGCCCCCGCGATGTCACCCGCTTCGAGCGCCTCGATAAGTGCCTCTTCATCCACGCAAGTGCCACGCGCGATGTTGATCACGACACCACGCGGGCCAAGCGCCTGGATCGCCTCACGCGACAGATAGCCCTTGGTGTGATCGCCGCCCACCACGGCCACGACCATCCAGTCGACCGCCTCGGCCAAGGCCACCACATCCTCGCCGTGATAGGTCCAACCCGCTGGCGTCTCCTTTTCCGTGCGCGAGGTGTAATGCACAGGCATGCCGAAAGCGGCGCAACGGTCCGCGATGGCGCGCCCGATCCGCCCCATGCCCGCAATCCCGACAGGCGCGCCCGACATTTTGCGATTGAGCGGCAATTCCTTGCCCTTGCCCCAAGTGCCATTCCGCACCCAACCATCGCCTTTGACGATCTCGCGTGACCAAGCGAGCATCATCGCCAGCGCCAGATCGGCCACATCTTCGTTCAGCACGTCAGGGGTGTTGGTGACACGAATGCCCCGCTCGGTCGCCGCGGCGACATCAATCGCGTCATAGCCGACGCCAAACTGCGCGATGATCTCGAGGTTCGGGAAAAGATCCATCTGGGCACCGTCGATGGCTTTGTGCCCCTTGTTGGCGATCGCGCGCACGGCGGCACGCACATCTTCGGGCAAAGCGGCACGCTCCGCGGGCGTGCCAGCATAGACCACAGGCCCCACGCTCTCGATCCGGGCACGTTCGTCGTCAGAAAAATAAGGAGCGGAGACGAGGATGGCGGCTTGAGTCATGGTCGGCCTTTCTGAGTTCGGAAAAACTGGGTGCTTTCGTCCTAACCCGTTTCCCGGCCCTGCGGAAACAGGCTTTCCGCCCCAAGGGTATGTTTTTCCGCAAAAAGAACCGACGCACCCGAGGCACCGTTGACAGAGGCGTGCCGCTTTCTGGCCGATGAGGACGCCCCGCAACACGAAGACCTTGAGAAAATCTATGACGAGGTGCTACGCTCGGATGGGGTATGAACCAAGACCAATGTCTTATTGATTTTTTTGGCTCAGTCGCGCAGCCGATTCACACCTCTGTAAGCTGCGAAAAAGACCGGAAAATTTGCGCAGAAAAGCTCTGTGCCGCTCTTGACCCCTGCTTTGAAGCGTATATACGGCGTATAGGCAAAACAGGACGTGAACATGTCGCCAAAGAACAAGAAAGACAGCACCCTGATCATTCGACTGCCCAAGGCGGATCGAGATGATTTCGTGGCGCTTTGCGAGGATATGGACACCTCCGCCTCGCGTGAATTGCGCGACCACATCCGTAAATTCCTCAAGAAGAATTCCAAGAAAGGATCGTAAGCCGTGAAGACGCTACTCGTCGCCAACAGCAAAGGTGGCTCCGGCAAGACGATGACAGCGATCACACTCGCGGCGGCCCTGAAAGCCGCCGGGTGCAAGGTCGCGCTGGCCGATGCCGATCCGCAGCAATCCGCTCGGATGTGGGGCAAACGGCGCTCGGCCTATGCCGCGCATATCCCGGTGCTCAACTGGTCCGGCCAAGGATCAAGCGGTGCGCGGCCTTCGGTGCCGAGAAAGACCGAATGGCTGGTGATCGACAGCGGCGCGGGGCTTGAGGCGGATGACGCCAAACCCTTTCTGAAAGAGGCCGATTTCATGGTCACCCCCGTGATGCCGTCGATGTTCGACGAGCTAGCGGTGAAGGGCTTTCTGAAAACGCTCCGCGATCTGAAACGCATCCGTAAGGAAAAGGTCGACATCCTGCCCATCGGCTCGCGTATCGACCCGCGGCGCAAGGATGGGCGGTTGCTCAAGGAGTTTCTCGAAGCCAACGGGCAGGAGATCGTCACGATGATTTCCGAACGCGCCGCCTATGTCGATCTCGCACGCGAGGGCCTGTCGATTTTCGATCAGTCTCAGGCGAAATACGCGCCGATGAAAGAGCAATGGAAACCCGTGCTGAAACGTATGAGCGTCAAACTCTGACCCCAGTATTTTTGGCCTCTGGCTCCATGACGGATCTCGGCGTTTAGCTACTCTGTCACGGTGATGTCACGCGCGGTGCGTAGACCCTCGCGCATGACCTATGGAGCCAGCCATGATCCCATCCGCCTTCACCGCCCCCGGCCGTTTCTATCGCGGCAATCTACACACACATTCAGACCGCTCGGACGGCGCGCTGGACCCTGCCGAGGTTTGTCGTCGCTATAAGGCGGAAGGCTATGATTTCATCGCCCTGACGGACCATTTCGTCGGCCTCTATGACTATCCTCTGGTGGACACGACGGATTTTCGGGACGAGGATTTTACCACCATTTTCGGCGCCGAACTGCATTCCGGCGCGATGGAGAATGGCGAGTTGTGGCATATTCTCGCGGTCGGGCTGCCTTTAGATTTTGCAGCCTCGCACTCCCCGGCCTTTGTCCCCGTCGAAGGGCAGGAAACTGGTGCGGAACTGGCGCAGCGGGCGCGCGACGCGGGCGCTTTCGTCGCCGTTGCGCACCCGCAATGGTCGGGGATGAGCCTTGCCGACGCGCGCTCGATTGAGGCCGCCCATGCGGTCGAGATTTACAACCACGGCTGTGCCATGGGCTGTGACCGGGCGGATGGGGCGTTTTATGCCGATCTGTTGCTCTCCGAGGGCCGGGATCTGACGGTGATCGCCACGGATGACGCGCATTTCAACGAACCCGATCACTTCGGCGGCTGGGTCATGGTCAAAGCGGAAACACTCACCCCCGAGGCCCTGTTGGAAGCGCTCAAACGCGGCGACTTTTATAGTTCTCAAGGGCCGGAGTTGCGTCAGATCGAAGTGACGGAGAAGGCCGTGACTGTCGAGTGCAGCGCGGTCTCTTCAGTCATCGTGCAAGGCCACGGCTCTGCAGCGGTGGCGGTCCATGGCGAAAGCCTCACCCGCGCCGAGGTGCCTTTGATGCGGTTCCACAAAAGCCCGTGGTTGCGTGTCACCGTGATGGATCGGGCGGGCAAGCGGGCTTGGTCAAATCCGTTCCCGAACCCGGATTTCAAAGGCTGAACTGCGCGAAAGCCGAAAAAACAGGCACGCGCTATGGTTGCAAATTAAGCAGGCGCGACTGCCGTCACCTCGACCTCAACCTTGAACTCCTCGCGGGTGAACCCCGTGACGATCAGAAGCGTCGAGGCAGGTTTGACCGACAGATCTTTCAACCAGGCATCGCGCACCGCCATGTAGGTTGGGAAGTCCTCTCGCCGTGTGACGAAGCCACTCACACGCACCACTGTGTCACGCCCCACGCCCGCCTCCTGCAAAATCGCGTCGATATTGGCGAAACACTGTTCTGCTTGGGCTTTGATGCCCTCTGGACAGGTGCCATCAGGTGCCAGACCCAGTTGACCCGACGTCACGACAACCCGGCCCGCGGGCACTGAGGCGATGCCATGCGAATAGGCGCCAAACGGCGCGGCGATGGAGGATGGGGTCAGGGATTTGTGCATGGAATGCTCCGGGGATGAGTCTCTGTCAGATTCGCCAGAAAGGCCGTTTTGTGATGCCATTCTTCACAGCGATACGCCGCTATTGTGTACAACACCGCATCCGATATTGCCGCCCATCGCCTGAAATTTGACCAATCGGCCAGAAATCTGCCCTCTATTTTGGCATTTGCAGATTGTGCACAAGAACCCGCCCCGCGCCTGCTGCTCTCCGCACAAGAGGCTCACTAACGTGGGTGTCGGAATTTCACCCACGGAGAATTTACATGACCATGACACGCGTCCTCGCGGGCTTGACCCTTGCCGCGACCACGTCCACCGCTGCGCTTGCTTCGGACCTCACGCCCGTTTCCTTCGGCACCAACTGGTTGGCTCAGGCCGAACACGGCGGCTACTACCAAGCTGTGGCCGACGGCACCTATGCGGAATGCGGCCTCGACGTCACCATTCAGCCCGGCGGCCCGCAGGTGAACAACCGCGCGCTGATGATGGCGGATCGCATTCAGTTCCACATGGGCGGCGATCTGTTGCAGGCCTTCAACGCCGCCAAAGAGGGCATTCCGGTCGTGGCCGTGGCCGCCACCTTCCAGAAACACCCGCAGGTGATCATCGCGCATCCCGGCGTGGCAGAGAGCTTTGAAGACCTGAAGAAAACCACGCTTTTGATCGGCGACAACGGCTTTGCCTCCTACTATCAGTGGATGATCGCCGCCTATGGCTTCACCGTCGAGCAACGCGAACCCTACACATTCAACCCGGCGCCCTTCCTCGCCGATGAGCTGAAATCCATGCAGGGCTACCTGTCGTCGGAGCCCTATGTGATCGAGAAAGAGGGCGGGTTTACACCAGACGTCTTCCTGATCGCGGACGCCGGCTATTCCACCTATGCGACCACGATCGAGACCATGCAAAAGACCATCGACGAGAGCCCGGAAGCGGTAAAATGTTTCGTCGATGGCTCGGCTAAGGGTTGGTACAACTACCTCTATAACGACAACTCCGCCGCCAACGAGATGATCATGGCCGACAACCCGGACATGACGCAGGACAAGATTGACTTCGCCATCGAGAAGATGAAATCCGAAGGCATCGTCGACAGCGGCGACGCGCTTGAGCTGGGCATCGGGGCGATGACCGACGAGAAGATCGCGGATTTCTACAACAAAATGGTCGACGCCGGTGTGATCGAAGCAGGTCTGGATTACTCCGCCGCCTACACGCTTGACTTCACCAACCAGAAAGTCGGCATGGACCTGAAATAAGGCCCGTTCCCAAAGACATAGCGAGGGCGGATCACGCTTTTCACCGCCCTCGCCTCCTTTGATTTCGAAAGACGCACATGACCCTCCCTTCCTCCATTCCGCCAATGGGCCAGCGCGACAAACTGTTGGAGATGTCCAATGTGGACAAGGTCTTCGGCGGCAATGTCGTGGCGCTCAAGGATATGAACCTGACCGTGAACCAAGGCGATTTCATTTCGCTTTTGGGGCCGTCGGGTTGTGGCAAATCCACCGCGCTTCGGCTGATTTCTGGTCTCATGCGCCCGACCTCCGGGCATATCAACTGGGAAGGCGGGCAGAAGACCGGTGATCTGGGCGTGGTGTTTCAGGAACCGACGCTGATGCCTTGGGCCACGGTCGAACAGAACGTCTGGCTGCCCTTCCGCCTGCGCGGCAAATCTTTGGCCGATGTGCAGGACGAAATCATGTGGGCGCTCAAAATGGTGGGCTTGGAGAAGTTCCAAAAAAGCTACCCGCGCGAACTGTCCGGCGGCATGAAGATGCGCGTCTCTATCGCACGCTCTCTGGTGACCGAACCGCGGCTGATCCTGATGGACGAACCTTTCGCGGCCTTGGACGAGATCACCCGGCACAAGCTGAACAACGACCTTTTGGAGCTTCGTGACAAATTGAAATGCACGGTGATTTTCGTCACCCACTCGGTGTTTGAGAGCGTCTTCCTGTCCGACCGCATCGTCGTCATGGCAGCGCGTCCCGGGCGGGTGTCGTCCGAAGTCACCGTCGATGCGCCCTACCCGCGCACCGAGGAATTCCGCACCTCCGCAGACTACGCGGAGCTCTGCCGCAAAGCCTCCGACGCGCTGCACGGCGCAATGAACGAACATGGCGCGAGGGCCTCGGCATGAGCACGACCGATATGAACACCGCTGCAATCGTAGACGAAGAAGAACTCCGCTACGCCCGCGCAGAAAAGCGCGAAAAGATCGCCAAATGGCTCTTGCCCGTGGTGGTGATCGCACTGGCGGTTTTCCTCTGGGACCGCATGGTGGTGTGGAACGACATTCCGCATTACATCCTTCCGGGGCCGGGATTGGTGCTTGAGACATTGATTCAGGACTGGGGCATGTTGTCGGACGCGCTGATTGTGACGCTCAAAATCACGCTCGCGGCTTTGGCGGTCGCGGTGGTCGGCGGCGTTGGCCTTGCGATCCTCTTCACCCAGTCGCGCTACTTCGAGATGTCGTTCTACCCCTTCGCCGTCATCTTGCAGGTGACGCCGGTGGTCTCGATTGCGCCCCTGATCTTCATCTATGTCGACAGCCGGATCGCGGGGCTTTTGCTCTGTGCCTGGATCGTGGCGTTTTTCCCGATCCTGTCGAACACCACGCTTGGCCTCAACTCGACCGACCACAACCTGCGCGATCTCTACAAAATCTACGGCGCCACGCGGTGGCAACGGCTGCGCTATTTGCAACTGCCGACCGCTCTACCCTATTTCTTGGGCGGGCTTCGTATTGCCGGTGGTCTGTCCCTGATCGGGGCTGTGGTGGCCGAATATGTCGCCGGCACAGGTGGCATCGGATCGGGGCTCGCGTTCCGCATCCTTGAGGCAGGTTACCGCCTCAACATTCCGCGCATGTTCGCGGCCCTTCTTCTGATCGCGGCGACAGGTGTCGTGATCTTCACCGCAGCCTCTTTGCTATCCCACGCGTTGCTGCACAAATGGCACGAAAGTGCGATCAAACGGGAGTCATAAGGACTTATATGAGCTTTTGCGTTCTGCCCAGCGGCGCGAAGACACTTCGAAATGTCACGGTCCCGGCCAGCCTCATCGGCCAATCCGGGGACCTCATCACCACCGATCTCACGATCACAAATGGAAAGATCACGCAAACGGACGCTGGGCAACCGGTCGAAACCGTGATCGATATGAAAGGCGCGATGGTCTTTCCGGCCTTCGTCGACATGCACACACATCTCGACAAGGGTCACATCTGGCCACGCGCCTCGAACCCTGATGGCTCCTTCATGGGGGCTTTGGAGACCGTCCATGCGGACCACGCCAATTGGACGGCGTCGGACGTCGAAGCGCGGATGGATTTCGCGCTGCGCTGCGCCTATGCCCATGGCACCAAAGCGATCCGCACCCATATCGACAGCCTTGATGCGCTAGCGTCTTCGTCTTTTGGTGTGGTCAAACGGATGCAAGACAAATGGGCCGGAAAGATCGAGCTTCAGGCGTCTTGCCTCGTCGCCGTCGACAAGATTTTCAAGGATCAGGGCGACTTCCCTGCGATTGCGAAAATCGTCGCCGACGCCGGGCAGATCCTCGGCTCTGTCACCTACCCGGTGCCGGATTTGAAAGAGCGGCTGTTGGACTTCTTTTACTTCGCGGTGATGTATGATCTCGACGTCGATTTCCATGTGGACGAGACCGACGATCCGACCTCCGACACGCTGCGCACAATTGCGGAGACCGTGATCGAGCTGGGGTTCAAGAACCGCGTCACCGTAGGCCATTGCTGTTCCATTTCGGTGATGACGGAAGAAACCGCCGACGAGATCATCACGCTCGTCGCCAAGGCCGGTCTCAACGTCGTCTCCCTGCCGATGTGCAACATGTATCTGCAAGACCGATACAAAGGCCGCACGCCGCGCTGGCGCGGTGTGACCATGGCGCATGAGCTGAACGCAGCGGGGGTCAATGTGTCCTTTGCCTCGGACAACACCCGCGATCCGTTCTACGCCTATGGCGATCTGGACATGATCGAGGTGATGCGCGAGGCGACGCGGATTTGCCACCTCGACCACACGGATGTGCCTTGGGTGAACGCCTTTCTGACCAATCCGGCGACGGCCTGTGGGTTTGACACCCCGAGCCTGACGGTGGGCGCGCCTGCCGATCTGGTCATTTGCAACGCACGCGGCTGGACCGAGCTCTTCGCCCGGCCGCAATCCGACAGGGTGGTGCTGAGGGACGGAGATCCCATCGACCGTGCCCTGCCCTCTTATTCCGAACTTGATGACATCGTGAGCTAAGATCATGACAGACAATATCGCCCCCAATATCGCTGCGGCCATGGCCGCCCTGTCCCATCTGGACATCGAAGAAAACCCCGCCACCGTCCGCAACAAATCGCGCGACTTCTTTTGGTATTCGCCGGTCTTGAAGGCCGAGATGGACCACCTTCAGGCTGATTTCGTGGTCAACCCGACCTCCGAGGCCGAGGTGATTGAGGTGCTCAAGACCTGTTACGAACATGACGTCCCCGTCACCTGTCGCGGCGGCGGCACCGGCAACTACGGACAAGCCATGCCGCTCGCGGGCGGCTGTGTCATGCATCTGACAAAGATGAACAAGATCAAAGAGATCGGCGCGGGCTATGTCGTCGCTGAACCCGGCATCATCATCAAGGAGATGGACGCCGAGCTAAAAGAAAAGTCCGGTCAGGAACTGCGCATGTTCCCCTCGACCTATTCGCAGGCCTCGCTTGGCGGTTTCATCGCGGGCGGCTCCGGCGGGGTCGGGTCGGCCAATTGGGGCGCTTTGCGAGATCTCGGCAACATCGACCGCCTGCGGGTGATCACCATGGAGGCCGAGCCCCGCGCGCTGGAGTTCACCGGCGAGGAGCTGCACCGCGTCTCGCATGCTTACGGCACCAACGGCATCATCACCGAGATCGAAATGCCGCTCGCCCCCGCTTACGAGTGGGTTGAAATGTTCGTGCGCTTTGACACCTTCCGCATGGCGACCGAGTTCGCCGGTGCTCTGACCTCCGAGCCGGGTATCCTGATCAAGCTCGCCTCCGTCTACGCCGCCCCCATCGCGCATAAATATTTCCAGCGCGTGAAGGCCCATGTCACCGAGAACGACCACCTCTGCGGCCTCATGGTCGCGCCGCAATCCATGGCGGGCTTCCAGACGCTTCTGGACCGCTACGAGGGCGCCGAAGTGATCTACCGCTCTGATGATGTGCAATGGGATCGCCACCCCGGCCCGGTCTATGAATATGGCTGGAACCACACCACGCTGCGGGCGCTCAAATTCGAGAAAGACCTGACCTATCTTCAGGTCCGCTATGGCGGGGACATCGAAAAAGTCATGCGCGCCTATGACGCGTTCAAAGACGATCTCTACATGCACCTCGAAGTCATGCGCGAGGGCGCCGGGATTTCCTTTGCCGGACTGCCGATTGTCTTCCCGAAAGACAAAGCCCAGCTCGACGATCTGGTCGCCAAACACGAGGCAATGGAGTGCATGATCTTCAACCCGCATCGCTACACCTTGGAAGAAGGCGGGCGTCAGTCCACGGACAAACGCCAGCTCGATTTCAAACGCGAGGCGGACCCGAAGGGCTTGCTCAACCCCGGCAAGATGATTGCTTGGGATGAGCCGGACTTCGACTATGCGGAGATGTATTCCTACGCCAAGATCACCCCGAAGCCCGAGGTGGCAGAATGAGTTCGACCGCCTCGAAGGGCCGCGTCCTCGTCCTCTACGCCCACCCATGCCCGGAAAGCTTTAACGCGGCGGTGCATGAGGTGGTCGTGGAGACGCTCACCAAATCCGGCTGGGAGGTTGATGACTGCGATCTCAACGTCGAGGGCTTTCAACCGGTGCTCACGATGGAGGACCGTCGCGGCTATCACGACGAGCCCGCCAATATCGAACCAGTGCGCGAATACGTCGAGCGGCTTCAGGCCGCCGACGCGCTGGTGATGGTCTTCCCGGTGTGGAATTTCGGCTATCCAGCGATCCTCAAGGGCTTTCTCGACAGGATTTTCCTTCCCGGTGTGTCGTTCAAACTGAAAGACGGCAAGGTGCGTCCGGGGCTCACCAATATCAAAAAGCTCTACGCCTGCACGACCTATGGCGGCACACGCTGGCGCGCGATGATGAACGGCGATCCGCCGCGCAAATGCGTCACACGGCCGGTGTGGTACGCCTGTGGCATGCCGAAGAAGAAATATATCGCCTGCTACGACATGAACCGCAACGAAGAGCCGAAACTCAAAGAGCATCTTGAACGGGTGCGGCGCGAGATGGAGATGATGTGATGCAACGCGCCCTCGTCGTCTATTGTCACCCGCGCGAGACCTCGTTTAACCGCGGCATCCGTGACCTCGTGGTCGCGCGCCTTGAGACCGCAGGCGTCGACTACCGCCTGCGCGATCTCTATGCCGAGGGCTTCGATCCGGTGCTCTCCGCGCACGAACACGAAATATACGAAAACGTGCCGGAAAATCGCGTCCTGGTGGACCGCGACTGCACCGACCTTGAGTGGTGCGACAGCCTGATCTTCGTCTATCCGACTTGGTGGTATGGGTTGCCCGCGATGCTCAAGGGCTGGCTTGACCGCACCATGGTCTCGGGCGTGGCCTTCATAATGCCGCAAAAAGAGGGTGAGGACATCAAGCCTGGTCTGACCCACATCACCAAGCTAGGGGTCTTTACCACCTGCGGTGCCTCGCGCTGGCTGACGTTCTTTGTCGGCGCGCCAGGCAAACGCACGCTGATGCGTGGGCTTCGGGTGATCTTGGCCAAGCGTTGCAAAACCGCCTTTGCTGCGCATTTTCTGATGGACAGCTCGACACCGGAAAGCCGCGCCAAGCACCTCACGCGGGTGCAGAAGCGACTGGATAAATTGATCGCGGCGCCTGCGCCGAAGGAGGGGTAAATGGACATTCCCGTTCTCGACTGGCAACGCTTTGCCACAGGATCCGATGTTGTCGGCTTTGTGCGGGACCTCGGGCGTGCCTGCCGCGACACCGGGTTTTTCCTCGTCTCAAACCACGGCATCCCCGACGACCTGATCGCGGATGTTTTCGCCAAGGGGGACGCATTCTTCGCGCTGCCCGTGGCGAGAAAAGCGAAAATCGACATTCGCAACAACCCGCACAACCGGGGCTGGGCCTGTCAGGGCTCTGAAGCTTTGGACGAAAAATCCGGCCAGATGGACCGTAAAGAGGCCTTCAATGTGGGCTTTGACCTGCCCGCAGACGATCCGCGTGTGCTGGCGGGTGAGCCGTTTCGTGGCGTGAATGTCTGGCCTGACGTGCCGGGCTTTCGCGATACCATGCTCGACTATTATGACGCCGTGCTGCACCTCTCGGTCGCGCTGCACCGTGCGTTCGAGATGGATCTGAACCTGCCCGAAGGCTACTTCCCGCCGCACTTCACCGAACCGATGGCGACGCTCCGTGTTCTCTCCTATCCGGCGGCGCCCGACGGAGAAGGCATCGGCGCGGGGGCGCATACGGATTACGGCTCCGTCACCATGCTCATGACCGACGGTGTCGGCGGCCTGCAAGTCAAACCGCGCGGCGGCGACTGGATCGACGTGCCGCATGTGCCGGGGGCCTATGTGGTCAACATCGGCGACTGTCTGATGCGTTGGTCGAATGACATTTACGTCTCGACCCCGCACCGGGTGCTGCCGCCGAAAACTGCCCGCCGCTCCATCGCCTTTTTCCTCGACCCGAACCCCGACAGCGTGATTGCCGCCCTGCCGGGCACGGGCGAGGCCAAATACCCCGCCGTCACCGGCGCCGATTATCTGCGGTCGCGGCTGGACGCGACCTACACTCCGAAGGACGTAAAATGAGACGCTTTGATTGGGCCGAGTTCCGCACCACGGAATTCGCCGACTTCGACCCCGAAAAAACCATCGTCATTCTGCCCACGGCAGCCGTGGAACAGCATGGGCCACACCTGCCGGTGGGCGTGGACACCTACATCAACGAGGGCATGCTGGCCGAGTTGCGCGCCACCTGCCCCGACGATCTCGACATCCTGATCCTGCCGGTGCAGGCGGTTGGCAAATCGAACGAGCACATCCACGCCAAAGGCACGCTGACCTACACGGCCAAGACCGCGCTCGACGCCTGGACTGAGATCGGGCTTTCGGTCGCTCGCGCCGGCCTCAAGAAGATGGTGATCGTCAACTCCCATGGCGGCAATCTCGACCTGATTTCCATTCTGGGGCGTGAGCTCAGGGTGCAAGCGGGCATGATGGTCGTGAAATGCCAATGGGGCAATTTCGGCAAACCCGAGGGCATGTATAGCGCGCAAGAGAGCACCTACGGCATCCATGGCGGCGATCTTGAGACCTCCTTGATGCTACATTTCAAACCGCATCTGGTGGATATGGAGAAGGCCGAGGATTTCCGCTCAACGGCTGAGACCGCGCCGATTTCTCCGATTGGTCCGGTGAACCTCGCGTGGGTATCGAAGGATTTGAACCCGAAAGGCACGGTGGGCGAGGCGCATTTGGCGACGGCTGAAAAAGGCGCTGCCACCTGTGCGCATCAGGTGGCTGGGTTTGTTGAGATGCTCAAGGAATTGCGCGATTTGTCGACCGAGGGCTACGCGCGGACCATTCCAGATTGAGTGGTTTCACAAAGGGCGAGCGCCAGCGGCGCTCTTCGGGCGAAGAAAAAGGGGGCCATTTGGCCCCCTTTCCTATTCCTCAGGTTTCGGCGCAGTGATCCCACCGAACGCCCCACCAAAGGCCGAGGGGCTTTCGGGCTTCGGAGCGGCTGGCGCCTCAGGCGCAGGTGTCCCACCTCCAAGCCCGCCGAACGCGCCGCCGAAGGCTGAGTTCGATTTCGGCAAGGTAGATTGCTGCTCCGCCTCCTGCGCTTCGATCCGCGCCCGCTGTTCGGCCCGCAGCTCTTCCTGACGATCCAGCTTCTCCTGCAACACAGCCGCCTCACAGACCGAGCTGTCATATTGCGAGCCCGCGTAAGAAATGCCGCCGATCACCGTCACGAGGATCGCAAAGACGATGCCGGGATGGGTCAGTGCCCGCGTCACCGGATTGGCGTAAAGCGGCGAACGTGACGCGCGACCACCGCTCTCGGCCTCTTTGCGGCGCTGATAAGCCTCGTTGGTCAGCGCGCCAACCAACGTGAGCGTGATGATGATCACTGCCAAGGCCGACAAGGATGGGTCCGTGCCGTGGCGCACTTTGGACGCCAGCGCCGTGGTGAAGGTGCTCTCTGAGAGAACCGTGAACACAGTCGTGTTGTAGTTCTCGAAAGAGGCCAAGAGCGTGATAAACGCCGCAGAGCCAATCGCGGGCGCCATGAAGGGCAAGAGGATCTTGCGAAACGCCTGACCGGGAGTGGCGCCCAAATCGAGTGCGGCTTCGGTCTGGGTCGCGTCAAAGCGTTGAAGTCGCGCGATGAACACCAACATGGCGTAGGCGGACACAAAGGTGATCTGACCCACGATGGTCAGGAAATAGCCATTGTAAAGAAACCCCGCGCCCGTGCCACGCGTGATCTGGCCCCAAAGCACAATGGTCGAAATCCCGAGCACAACGCCGGGGATCAGGATCGGCAGGATCAGCACTGTGTAAAGCATCGAGCGCAGCTTTGCAGGCAGTTCGGACAAGGCTAAAGCCCCTGCAAGCCCGATGGGCACAGCCAAGGCGACAACGCCCACCCCGATGATGACGGAGTTCATCAGCCCTTCCATCAAACGCGCGTTGCCGAACAACTCTCCAAACCAGCCCGTGGTGAAACACTCCCACGGCGCCACACGCGGAAACCGCGAGGAGTTGAAAGCGGTGGTCGCCATGATCACGAGCGGACCGAACAGGAAAGAGAAGAAGGCAAGCGCATAAGCGCCTCCGAAAAGCGTATGCCTGTTCATTTGCCAATCTCCCCGACGGAAACCTTGAACACGCGCATCATCAGCAAAACAAAGCTGATACAGGTCACCAAAAGCACCACGGCATAGGCCGAGCCTCTGGGCCAGTTCGAGGACTCGTTAAACCACTGATAGATGAGCTGCGTGAACCACAGGGACGACGGCCCGCCCAAGATCTGCGGCGCGGCCAGCGCACCTGCGGTCAGCATAAAGACCATGGTCGCCCCCGAGACGATGCCGGGTTTGGCCATCGGCAAAACCACCCGCCAATGCACCCGCCACAAAGGCGAGCCCATGTCGCGGGCGGCTTCGACCTGGGTGTGATCCAGCGCTTCGATGGCGTTGTACATCGGGAAAACCATCAGGAGGATATAGGCGTAGGCAAGGCCACAATAGAGCGCAACATCGGCGCGGATGAAATCCACCGGCGCGTCCCAAAGCCCCATTTGCATGCCCCAGGTATTGACCACCCCCGTCGAGCCAAAGAGCACGCGAAAGGCAAAAGCACGCAGGATTTCATTGATCCAATAAGGAATGATCAGCCCGATCACCATGAGCCGCGCGGCGACGCCCTTGGCGCCATGGGCGAGGATATAGGCGATGGGATAGCAGATGAGCACATCAATCACGGTCACGATCAGCGCCGCAATCAACGTGCGGATCAGGATCGTGATGTCGAGCGTGTTAAACGAGCCGTCCGCGTTGAAGAAAAAGCTGCGATATTGCTCGAGCGTATAGTGATCCGCCTCAGTGCCGAGCTGATCGACCGGCAGGTTAAAGCGGAAAGAATAATTCAGCATCGAGAGCTGCGGGAGGGTAATGAAGACCACGACCCAAAGCGTCACCGCGATGGCAATGAACAGCGCGGCGCCCATGCCGTGTTTGGCGAGCAAGGTGGTGTAGGCGAGCTTCAGCTGTTTCATGATTCACTCGCCATATGGCCGACCGGAAGGATCGTCGCGTTCATCGGCTGAAACCCCAGAGAGAGGCTTTCGCCCTGCCCCGGAAGGCTGCCCGCCAGCCCCGCGTTCACCATGGAGATGCGCAGCTCGGTGTCTCCGGCTTTCGCAAAGACATGATTGGTCGCGCCCTCGAATTCCTGCCGCGTGAGCGTGGCAGGAAAGGCGTTTTCACTCGCTCCGGGGATGAGCTGTTCTGGGCGCACAAACAAAAGCGCCTCGTCACCTGCCTTGTATTTGCGCCCGCCACCGACACGCGCCTCGAACGTGCCCATGGGCGTCTCAAGGGCTGCCAAGTCGCCCGACTGCCCCTTAATGACACCTTGCAATGCATTGTTTTCGCCGACGAAAGATGCCACGAAGGCGGAGCGAGGCCGGTTGTAGATGCGATCCGGTTCACCCACCTGTTCGATCACGCCCCGGCTCATGACGGCCACGCGATCAGACATGGTCAGCGCCTCGCCTTGGTCGTGGGTGATGTAGATGAAGGTCACGCCAACCTGCTTTTGAATGGCGCGCAGCTCTGTGCGCATGTGCTGGCGTAGCTTGAGATCGAGCGCCGACAAAGGCTCGTCCAAGAGCAAAATATCCGGCTCAACGGCCAGCGCGCGGGCAATCGCCACGCGCTGTTTCTGGCCGCCTGACAGTTCCGAGACCTTCTTGTCGCCGATCCCCGGCAGGGCAATCATGTCCAACAGCTCGTCCGCCTTTTTACGGCGCTCTTTTTTGGACACGCCCCGAACCTCCAGAGGAAAGGCGATATTCTCCGCCACGGACATCAGCGGGAAGAGCGCCAGATGTTGGAAAATCAACGCGGTCGGACGTTTGTTCGGGCCGACACCGGCCATATCCTTGCCGCCGATCAGCACCTTGCCTTCGGTCGGCTCGGAAAAGCCGGAAATACAGCGCAGCATGGTGGTTTTCCCGCAGCCAGACGGCCCGAGAAAGGAAAAGAATTCGCCGGAATTGATTTTCAGATTGGCATTATCGACGGCGGTGAAATTGCCAAAACGGATGGAGACGTGATCGAGGAGGACGGAGCGGTCCGGGGTCTGGTCGGGCATGTTGCCTCTCTTATGAATTGAACGTGAAAAGGCCCCGCGCATGTCCGCACGGGGCCAGATCTGAATTAGGCGGAGAGGAATTTATTGGTGAATTCGGTGCGCATTTCCGAATACCACGGCGCCTCTGCGGGCCAGGCGTTGAGGTTGCCCAAAGCCTCACCCGGATAGGCGTCGGCGAAGTTTTTGGCATAGATCTCACCGCCAAAGGCATCCGCACCCAGTACGGGCGAGTTGTAGCCATGGGTCTTGATCGCCTCACCAGCCCATTCGGGGTTGTAGCAGGCCTCGATGAAGGCATAGGCCTGTTCGATATTGGTGGCACCCGTCGGCATCGCCATGCCATCAACCCAAGCCATCGCCCCCTCGACCGGCGCACGGTACATCACCGGCTCGCCTTCGTTCTTCAGCGCGATCGGCGGGCCATCCCAGGTCTGGCCGACGATGACACCTTCGTTCAAAAGACCGTTCTTCTGGGTGTCAGCATCGTTCCAGATCAGCTTGATATTGCCTTTCTTTTCAATCGCATGCTCGACCAACATAGTCCAGACCTCGGTCATTTTCTCCGGCGTCTCATAGGCGGCCCACATGGAGCCGGGCTCCATCATGCCGAGGCGTTCCATGCCAAGGCCAAGACCCAAGAGCATGGAGTGACCGCGGCCCATAGTTTTGCCCGCATTGGCGTCGTCCCAGATGTCGTAATAGGACGGGAACTCGCCCGCCGGCGTGAACATGTCAGTGCGCCACGCGACGCCTTCGGTCCCCCAGATATGCGGCACCCAGAAGGTGCCTTCGCCACCGAAGTTCCAGTGTTTCTCCCCCAAAGCCATTGCTGGGTTGACCTTTTCAATGGCGATTTTCGACATGTCGAAGGGCTGCAACAGGCCCAGTTCCGCCCACAAAAGGTTGCGGTTCACGGTCGGCGACACGATGTCGAAGCCTTCGCCGCCAGTCGCTTTGAGCTTGTTGATGATCTCCTCGTTGGAGCCGATGCCGGTGAAGTTGAGCTTGATGCCGGTCGAGCCCTCGAACGCTGTCACAAAGCTTTCCGGCAGGTAATCAGACCACATCATCACATTGATCTCGCCCGAAGACGCGAGCGCAGAGCGGCTCACGATGGCGGGTGCCGCCAGACCGCCGAGCACGGTCGCGGTGCCTTTCAGGAACGAGCGGCGTTTGAGGCCCGTCGCGCCCCCGATCGTGGTAGCACCAGATGTGGTGGATTTGAGTTTTGTCATGTCACTCCCCGTGATGTTTTGATTTTTGTTTGCCCTTCGAGGGTTGCGAGGCTTCGCCCCCTTGAAAACGCCGCGGCCCGACTGTTGTCCTTGAACCGCTCATCGGAAAGCCTATGGGGCCGTCTTCTGCTCAATTTAGAGCCAGAAGGGGCAAACTATAGGACCAGAGGCGCTTTCCCCTCTGGACGGCTCGGCGCTGCACAATAGAGTGGCGTTGACGTTAGGAGAGTGCCTGCCGCACTGGCAGCAACGAAACGGGCGCCGATGCCCCTCAGCAAAAGATCAGACACCATGCTGGACCGGTATTTCGAACAGGGTTTTGACCAAAGCGCCTCGCTTCAGCATCAAATTCAGGAACGCCTCATTCAGGCCATTCTCGACGGCGCGCTCTCGCCCGTCGATCCGCTGCCCTCGTCGCGCGAATTTGCCAAGACCCTCAAGGTCTCGCGCAACACGATCTCGATTGTCTATGACCGGCTGCATCAGGACGGGTTCATCACCGCGAAGCCCCGGCGCGGCTATTTCATCGACGAGAATTTCGTCCGCGAAAAACTCAACGTCGCGCCACCACGCCGACAGAGCGGTGGCGGAACGCCCCCCGATTTCAACCGCTTTCTGCCGCGAAGGTTTTCCGACCAGATGAACATCGACAAGCGCAAAGACTGGCGGCGCTTTCCCTACCCGTTCCTCTATGGTCAAGTCGGACGCGATGAAATCTCAGTCGCGCGCTGGCGCGATTGCCTGCGCCGAGCGGGCACGACGCGCCATGTCGGGTCCTGGGCGGATGACCGCGTTGATGCCGACGATCCGCTTTTGCTCGACCAAGTCTCACGCCGTATCCTGCCCCAGCGCGGGTTTCGCGCCGACGCCGATGAGTTGCTGATCACGGTGGGGGCGCAGAACGCGATCTGGATGGTGGCCAACCTGTTCCTCGCGCCGGGTCGCAGCATTTTCATCGAGGACCCCGGCTATGTCGATGCACGCAACATCTTCGCCGCCCAAGGTGCCCGCGTCGTCCCCGTCCCGGTGGATCGCAAGGGGTTAAAACCGGGGCCGGAGCTGGCCGAGGCCGATCTGGTGTATCTCACGCCGGGGCATCAGAGTCCGACCAATATCACCATGCCGATGGAGCGCCGTCTCGCTATTCTTGAGGCAGCCGCCGCGCAGGATTTCCTAATCTTAGAAGACGATTACGAACACGAGCTGAACTTCGTCGGCGCCCAGCACCCCACGCTCAAGGCGCTTGATGCCACAGGTCGGGTGATCCACATTGGCTCGCTGACGAAACCGCTGTTTCCCGGCATCCGGCTGGGGTTCATCGCCGCTGACCGCGAGGTGATCCGGGAGCTGCGTCACCTGCGGCGCCTGATGTATCGCCACCCCTCTGCGCTGGCACAACGGGCCATGGCGCTGTTTCTGTCCGAAGGCCATTACGATGCCCACATCCGGCGGCATCGCCGGGGCATGGCAGAGAAATGGCGCGAAATGCTGCGTGAGATCGACCGACAACTGCCCGGCTGCGAGGTGACCATGAC
The DNA here is from genome assembly GCF_019429625.1 of Celeribacter sp. PS-C1. Classification (GTDB taxonomy): domain Bacteria; phylum Pseudomonadota; class Alphaproteobacteria; order Rhodobacterales; family Rhodobacteraceae; genus Celeribacter. Next base: position 410,386 of record NZ_JAHXRW010000002.1, on the reverse strand, counting down.
CACTGGCGGCTCGGGCGTCTGGATCACGCTGCCCGAGGGTGTCGAGGCGGGCATAGTCAAAGAAGAGGCCGAGGCACGTGGGGTCTTGGTCGAAGACGGCACGCCGCATTACCTGCGCTCGGATGCGCCGCGAAACAGGCTACGGCTGGGCTTCGGGGCGATTGACCTCAACAAGATCGCGTCGGGAATTTCAGAGTTGAGTGCGGTGATTGAGGGGCTGGCGTCTTCGTGAATACGAGAGCATGAAGCCCTTAGTCCATCGCGATCACAATCGTCTTGGACCGCGTGAAATGCGCAAGCATAGCCTCCAGCGATGCCTCCTTACCCAACCCCGAACGCCCGAAGCCCCCGTAGGAGACATTGGGCTGGATCGTCAGGTTTTGATTCACCTGTACATAGCCCGCGTTGAGCCGCGATGTGGCATCCAACGCGCGGGACAGGTTTTCGGTCCAGACCGTGGCGGCCAGCCCGTAGCGGCTGTCGTTGGCTTTCGCAATCACATCCTCATAGTCGGACCATTTTTGAATGACCGCGACGGGGCCGAAAATCTCGTTCTGCACACAGGGGTGATCTTCGGGCAAATCGAGCAAAAGCGTCGGTAGAGCAAAGAGATCGGGCGTCAGATCGGCGCTTTCGGGCAGCGTGCCGCAGCGGATCACACGCGCGCCCTCTGTGCCCTCGGCTTGCGCCACATAGCCCGCGACCACGGCGGCCTGTTTGGCGTTGATAATCGTGCCAATATCCGTTGCCTCGTCCAGCGGATCGCCGATTTTGAGCGTGTTCAGCTCTTTGATAAGCGCTGAGAGGAAGGCGTCATAGAGACTTTTATGCACATAAATCCGCGACGATGCGGTGCAGCTTTGCCCCTGCCGCGTGAAGCGCATGCCGGAGATGGCGCCCGCCACCGCCTTGTCCAGATTGGCGTCGTCGCAGATGATCATCGGGGATTTGCCGCCCAATTCCAAAGACACCGGCACGATGCGCTCGGCGCCGGCTTTGTAGACGGTTTCGCCCACGGCCTCTGAGCCGGTGAAGGTGATTTTGGCGACATCCGCATGTGCGGTCAACGCCGCGCCACAGTCCGCGCCCGTGCCATTGATCACGTTCAAAACGCCGTCGGGCAGGAATTGCATAAGGATGTCTGCGGCCAGATAGGTGGCAAAAGGCGCCTCCTCAGACGCCTTCACCACCACCGTATTGCCCGCCACCAAAGCGGGCGCGATCTTGAGCATCATCAGGACCAAAGGCACGTTCCACGGCACGATCGCGGCGACCACACCCAGAGGTTCGCGGGTGGTCATGGTCAACATGTGCGGGCTGAACGGGATGGTTTCGCCTTTGAGCTCGGACCCCAATCCGCCATAGAATTCAAGGATATCTGCGGCGGTCTTCACCTCGCCCCTGCATTCCGTGCGGATGGCTTTTCCGGTCTCGCGGGCCAGAACCTGCGCGACGATTTCGAAATGCTCCAACAGGGCGCGCCCGCCCGCGGCCACCGCCTTGCCACGTTCTCGTGCGGGCATCGCGGCCCAGCCCGAACCCGCCACATTCGCCGCCGCCACCGCCGCCTCGGTCTCCGCCGCGCCCGAGGCCGCCGCTTGCCCCAGAACCGCGCCCGTCGCCGGGTTCAAAACATCAAGACCCTGGCCCACGGCCACCTGCACGCCCCCCACGAGATTGAGGTTGCGATAGGCGGCGATTGCGGCCACAGCGTCGGCGGGAGGGGTAAATGTCTGTGTCATGCCCCCTTCCTTGCCGCAAAATCATCGGCCGCAAAGGTACCAGTGAATGGAAAAAATGAGTCCAGAAGCCCGCTGCCATTGATCTGCCCTTATAATTGCTTTTGACTGAGACTATGACCGCTCGCGCACACCCGATTGGATTGTCGGGTCAAGAATGGAGTTTCCCCAATGCATGACAATGATCTCTCCGCCATCGTCGAGGCCGACCGCGCCCACGTCTGGCACCACATGTTCCAGCACCAGCTTCTGGAAAGCCGTGATCCGCGGATCATTGTCGAGGGCAAAGGTATGTCGGTTTGGGACCAGAACGGGCGCGAGTTTCTAGATGCGGTGTCCGGCGGCGTCTGGACGGTGAACGTCGGTTACGGCCGCGAACGGATCGCCAATGCGGTGCGCGATCAGCTGATTAAGATGAACTATTTCGCGGGCTCTGCGGGCTCTGTTCCCGGCGCGAAATTTGCCGAGGTTCTGACCGCGAAAACGCCGGGCCTCACCCGCATGTATTACTGCAACTCCGGATCGGAAGCCAATGAAAAGGCTTTCAAAATGGTGCGTCAGATTTCTGCGCAACGCTACGGTGGAAAGAAGTCGAAAATCCTCTACCGCGACCGCGATTACCATGGCACAACCGTGGCGACCCTCTCGGCCTGCGGCCAGCAACAGCGCGCCACGCATTACGGTCCCTTCGTGCCGGATTTCGTCGAGGTGCCGCATTGCCTTGAGTACCGCAAACAGTGGGACGTCGAGAATTACGGCGAACGTGCCGCCGAGGCCATCGAGGAGGTGATCCTGCGCGAAGGCCCCGACACCGTGGGCGCGCTCTGTCTTGAGCCGGTGACCGCGGGCGGTGGCGTGATCGTGCCCCCGAAAGGCTATTGGGAGAAGGTGCAGGAGATCTGCAAGAAATACGACATTCTCCTGCACATCGACGAGGTCGTCTGCGGCATGGGACGCACGGGCGAGTGGTTCGGTTATCAGAACTACGGCATCAAACCGGATTTCGTGACCACCGCAAAAGGCGTCGCCTCGGGCTATGCCGCCATCGCCGTGATGCTGACCACCGACGAAGTGTTCGGCATGTTCAAGGACAACGCCGAGGACCCGCTGAACTATTTCCGCGACATCTCGACCTTTGGCGGCTGCACCGGCGGTCCGGCGGCGGCAATTGAAAACGTGGCGATCATTGAGGAAGAGGGGTTGCTCGACAACACCAAAGTGATGGGCCAGCGCCTGATGGACGGCCTCGACGAGCTGATGGACAAACATGCGCTCATTGGCAACACACGCGGCCTTGGCCTGTTCTGTGGCGCGGAACTGGTGGCGGATCGCGAGACCAAAGAACCGCTCTCTGAAAAGCTGGTGCAGGCGGTGGTGGCCGAATGCGACAAGCAAGGCGTGATCATCGGCGCGACCAACCGCTCCGTGCCGGGCTTTAACAACACGCTGTGCTTCTCGCCGGCCTTGATCTCGAAAGCCGATGACATCGACCGCATTCTGGACGCGGTGGACAATGGCCTGACGACTGTTGCAGCGGCGACGTAAGACGTTCGATCAACTAATTGATAAATCTGGATTATGCCCCGTCGATCAACGGGGCATTTTCTGTTTCAACAGCCCCGCTTTCTTCCTTGAGGCCAGTGCCGGTCAACCCGCGCTCAAGTGCCGCGCGGGTCAGCCAGGCGATCTTCGAGGCCGCTTGATCATAGCTCATGCCGCCCTTGCCATGGATATTCGACAGGCAGTTGCGCTGGCTGTCTTTTGTGCCGGGTTTCGGCGCATAAGTCAGATAGGCGCCGAGGCTGTCCGCAACCGTGAGGCCGGGCCGCTCGCCGACCAATAGCACCACGAGACGCGCGCCGAGCGCTGCGCCGATCTCATCCCCGATGGCAACGCGGGCTTGGGTGGCAATCGTGACAGGACCAAGGATGAGGCCGTCGAGTTTCTCGGAGGCCGCATGAACAACAGCCGCAGCATGAGCCTGCACCGCCGCCGAGGACAGGCCATCTGCGATGACGAAGGCCACGTCGCAAGGCGTGCGGGCGTTAAGCTTCTCAGCCTCACCCGCCCCAAGTTTGCGACCAAGGTCAGGACGGCGCAGATAACTCGCACGATCCATAGCTGCGGAGGTGACGCGGATCACCTCGAAGGGCGCAAGTTCCGCCTCCAGAGCCGCCACATCCAAAGCCGAATGCACCGCATCGCGGGCGCGGGCATGGGCAAATTGGAATTCGAGATTTGCCCCCGTTGGCAGTCCCGCGCCTGAACGACCCAACCCGATCCGCGCGGGCGTGGCGGCTCGGAGTTTGGACCAAGCGTCTTTCACGATGTCACTCATTGCGCTGCCTCCAAGAGCCGCGCCGCGCCAAGATCGCTTTGCAACAGATGGCCTGTCTCCGACACCAGCCCCATCGCCTCCAACCACGCCTCAAACTCCGGCGCCGCCCTGAGCCCCAGCGCATTGCGCAGGTAGGCGATGTCGTGGAACGACAGGCTTTGGTAATTCAGCATGATGTCATCGGCACCCGGCACCCCGATCAGGAATTGCGCGCGGGCATTGGCCAAGAGCGTCATCAAGACGTCCATGTCGTTCTGATCCGCCTCCGCGTGATTGGTGTAACAGACATCACAGCCCATCGGCAGGCCAAGGAGCTTGCCGCAGAACACATCCTCCAACCCTGCGCGGATGATCTCCTTGCCATCGTAGAGATACTCCGGCCCGATGAAACCGACGACAGTGTTGACGATCAGCGGATCATAGGCGCGACAGACGGCATAGGCGCGCGCCTCCAAAGTCTGTTGGTCGATGCCGTGATGAGCATCAGCGGACAAAGCACTGCCCTGCCCGGTTTCGAAATACATCACGTTCTGACCGACCGTGCCCCGGTTCAGCGACAGCGCGGCATCATGCGCCTCTTTGAGCATCGACAGCGTGACGCCAAACCCCTCATTCGCGGCCTCGGTGCCCGCGACGGACTGGAACACCAGATCAAGCGGCGCACCGCGCTCGATGATCTCGATGGAGTTGGTGACATGAGTCAACACACAGCTTTGCGTCGGGATGTCGTATCGGCTGCGCAGGTCATCGAGCATCGACAACAAAGTCATCGCGGTCGGAATATTGTCGGTCGCCGGGTTGATGCCAATCACCGCATCACCAACCGCATAAGAGAGACCGTCGAGGGTGGAGGCGACGATGCCCTTCAGGTCGTCCGCCGGATGATTGGGTTGCAGACGCGAGCCGATGCGGCCCTCGAGACCCAACGTGCTGCGAAACGCGGTCACGACGGTGATTTTACGCGCCACGGCAATGAGATCACGGTTGCGCATGAGTTTAGACACAGCGGCGGCCATTTCAGGCATCAGCCCCGGCGCGAGCGCCTTGAGCGCGGAAGGCGTAGCCGCATCGGACAAAAGCCAGTCACGGAATTGACCGACCGTCATATGGGACACGATTGCAAAGGCTTCGGCGTCGTGACTGTCGACAATCAGGCGCGTGACCTCATCCTCCTCATAGGGGATCAGAAGGTCTTCGAGGAAGGCTTTCAACGGAAGATCCGCCAGCACCATCTGGGCGGCGACGCGCTCCACATCACTCTCGGCGATCAGCCCGGCCAACGCATCGCCAGACCGCGCAGGCGTGGCCTTGGCCATGACCTCCGCGAGGGTTTTGAACCGGAAATTTTCGCCGCCAAGCGTGCAGGAATATGCGCTCATGTCGTGTCTCGTCTCTGTCGTCCGTCACGAGACCTTACCGCGCGATACGGCAAAGGCCCGCGATTTCGACACACGCGCCGGATCGCAGCCTCCCCTGCCTCATTTTCAGTCAGACGCGCCCAAGTTTTTCGCACCGCACCCGTGGAGAAACAGCGAAATCGCCAGATCGCGGCGGCGCACCATTTCTTCGGGTGAGGGATCGCACTCGACGCAAAGCAACAGCCGCGGCACCGGGTCCTCGAAAGTCAAATTGACCAACATTTCCGCTGCAAGCGCGGCAGAGTCGGGCGCAAGTTCGATCTCGCCAGCCTTACTGGCGCGGGCCAGCTCTTCGGAGACATGTCCGATCAACCGCCCTCGCCCGTTCTCAAGCAATTGCCGCGACAGGACGGGATAGGTGTGCGCCCGCGCGATCAGCGTGCGCAGGAATTCCAGCTTGCTGTTTTCGGCCCCCGGCGGCTTGTTCAAGGTCAGCAAAATCTGCAGCCGCTCGGTCAGAGAGCGCCCCTGATCTTCGGGCTTCAAAGGGCGGAAAATCCGCTCTCCCATGCGCGAAATCACCCGCCCCAAAAGTGCCTCATGGCCGTCAAAATGCTCATAGAGCGTGCGCTTCGACATGCCCGCCCGGCGCGCAATGGCGGCCATAGTGACATTGTCAAAGCCGCCCTCGGTCAAAAGTGAACTGGCCGCTTCAAGGATCCGCTCCTCGCGCGCCGCCATATCCATTTGCACCGGTCGCCCGCGTCGCCGCGCGGTCGGGGCATCGCTGTCACATGCGTCGGTTTCGTTTGGCGCCCCATTTGGTGCCTGTTTTTTCGCCATCTGCTTCATCCCACAGCCATTGAGCGGTGACGCACAGCCACAAGCCGTCGCGTCGCTTTACAAAACTATCGGGTTTCTTTAATCAAAATTCAAGCATAACTCGTAAATCAAAATATGACGCACGTTTGACATACACAAATGTCATAGAATTCGCCGGGCCGCGCGCCCGCTTCCCTTCCCCCGGTCTGTAAAGGCCGGGCTGTTTTCGTCGGAGACCCTCATGAACAGCCCTCACCTTCCCTTCTTGCGCCAGGCGCTGCCCGCTCTCGCCCTCACTCAGGCCCTCGCAGTGGCCGTGCCGGCGCTGGCACAAGACGGTCCGCCACCGGCCGCCGTGACCGTCGTGACGCTGGAAGCTCAGGATGTGACCCTGTCTGCGCCGCTGCCCGGCCGTGTCGCGGCCTCCTCCGCCGCAGAAGTGCGCCCGCAGGTGAGCGGCATCATCCAATCGCGTCTGTTCCAAGAGGGCAGCACGGTCACCGAAGGCGATCCGCTCTATCAAATCGACGCCGCCACCTATGAAGCACAAAAAGCCGTTGCCGAAGCCAGCTTGGCCCAAGCCAAAGCCGCACTGAAATCGGCAGAGATCGAATACAACCGTCAAGAAGAACTGCGCACCCGCAACGTCGTGGCTCAACAGAACCTCGACAGCGCCATCGCCGCCCGCGATTCCGCCGCAGCCGCGGTGAAAGTGGCCGAAGCGAACCTGTTGTCCGCCGAGATTGATCTGGAACGCACGCAAATTCGCGCGCCGATCTCCGGTGTCACCGGCTTTAGCGAGATCACCCAAGGTGCTCTGGTCACTGCCGGTCAGGCCAATGCCCTGACCACGATCCGCGCCCTGGACCCGATCTATGTTGACGTGACCCAAGCCGCCGCAGACATTCTGCGCTGGCGCCGGAGCGGCTCTGAGATCGACTCGGTCGAGGAGTATGACCAGAGCGTCACCCTGACCCTGTCGGATGGCGAAAGCTATGAATATAGCGGTGAGCTTTCTGCCGCTGAGCCCTATGTGAACGAAGACACCGGCACGACCGTGCTGCGCCTGTCCTTCCCGAACCCGGAGCATTTCCTGTTGCCGGGCATGTATGTTCAGGTCGAAATGCCGCAAGGCGTGGTGCCCAATGCCGTGCTCGTGCCGCAACAGGCGGTCAGCCGCGACCGCCGTGGTCGCCCGATGGCCTTGGTCGTCAATGCCGAGAACGTCGTCGAACAACGCATTCTGAACGTCGAAAGCGATCAGGGCGCGAATTGGGTGGTCACCGAAGGTGTGGCCGCAGGCGACCGCGTGATCGTCGCCGGTCTGCAAAAAGCCGCACCGGGCGCCACCGTGGCGCCGCAGGAACAGGCCTCCTCCGAAAGCGCGGCTGACGCAGCCGACGCCTCGAACAACTGATCCTCGAAAGGACCTCTCATGGCCCGCTTTTTCATCGACCGCCCGGTCTTTGCCTGGGTGATTTCCATCCTGATCATGGGGATCGGCCTGTTGTCGATCTTCACCCTGCCCGTGGCGCAGTATCCGCAGATCGCGCCGCCCTCCGTCTCCGTGCGTGCCACCTATCCCGGTGCCTCGGCGGAAACTGTGGCCAACACCGTCACCCAGATCATCGAACAACAGATGACGGGTCTCGACGGCATGCGCTACATGTCTTCCTCGTCCACATCTTCCGGCTCCTCGCAGATCACGCTGACCTTCGAGACCGGCACCGACCCGGACATCGCTCAGGTGCAGGTGCAAAACAAGCTGTCACAGGCCACGGCCCTGCTGCCCGATGCGGTGCAACGTCAGGGTGTCACCGTGCAGAAGTCCTCAGCCGGCTTCCTGATGGTAATCGGGGTGATTTCCGAGGACGGCAGCATGGATCAGTCCGACCTCTCGGACTATCTGAACTCCAACCTCGTGGATGCGTTCAGCCGGATCGAGGGCGTAGGCGGCACGCAGGTGTTCGGCGCGAAATACGCCATGCGCATCTGGCTTGACCCCTCGAAACTTGCTGCTTTCGACATGACACCGACGGATGTGACGGGTGCAATCTCCGGCTATAACGCCCAGATTTCCGCTGGTTCTTTCGGATCCATGCCTTCGCCTGACGGTCAGGCCTTTACCGCCACGATCACCGCGCAGTCGTTGTTGGAAACCCCGGAAGATTTCCGCAACATCATCCTGCGCTCGGAACAGAACGGCGGGCTCGTCCTGCTCGAAGATGTGGCCCGTGTCGAAGTTGGCGCAGAAAACTATATGGCCATCGCGGAGTATAACGGCAAACCGGCCTCCGGGATGGCAATCCAGCTGGCGCCTGGCGCCAACGCGCTCGATACCTCGCACCGTGTGCGGGAGATGATCGACGAATATGCTGAATATTTCCCAGAGGGCATGACGTATGTGATCCCTTACGACACCACGCCCTTCATCGAAATCTCGATCCATGAGGTGCAGAAAACCCTGATCGAAGCCATCGTTCTGGTGTTCTTCGTGATGCTTCTGTTCCTTCAAAACCTCCGCGCGACGCTCATTCCAACGCTTGCCGTGCCGGTCGTGATCCTCGGCACCTTCGCAATCCTTGCCGCATTCGGGTTCTCGATCAACGTGCTCACGATGCTCGCCATGGTGCTCGCCATCGGCCTCTTGGTTGATGACGCAATCGTGGTGGTGGAGAACGTCGAGCGGATCATGGAAGAAGAGGGCCTTGGCCCCCGTGAAGCCACCAAGAAATCCATGGGCCAGATCACCGGCGCACTTGTGGGCATCGCCCTCGTGCTCTCTGCTGTGTTCATTCCCATGGCCTTCTTCGGCGGCTCCACCGGCGTGATCTATCGCCAGTTCTCGATCACCATCGTCTCTGCGATGATGCTCTCCGTGCTGGTCGCTCTGACCCTGACACCCGCGCTCTGTGCCACGATCCTGCGGGGCAAGGACGTACACCATGAGCCGCGTGGGCCGTTCGGTTGGTTCAACAAAGCCTTCGACAAACTCTCCGGCGGCTACGGCGGCACGGTCGGTTTTATCATCCGTCGTCCGTTGCGCATGATGGCGGTCTATGCCCTCATGGGCGGCGGCATCGTATGGCTTTTCCTGCAGACTCCCACTGGCTTTTTGCCCGATGAGGATCAGGGCATCATGATGGCGCTCGTGCAGGGGCCGTCAGGCTCGACCGCAGAGAACACCCAAGCCGCCACGGATCAGATCCGCGACTACTTCCTCAACGCCGAAGGCGAAAATGTGGAGTCGGTCTTTTCCGTCGTGGGCTTCTCGTTCGCAGGTGTGGGACAAAACAACGGTCTCGCCTTCATCCGTCTCAAAGACTGGGAGGAACGCCCCGAGGCTCAGCAATCCGTGCAAGCCATGGCGGGTCGCGCTTTCCCCGCGATGATGGGCATTCAAGAGGCACAGGCCTTCCCCATCGTACCGCCTGCGGTGATCGAACTGGGCAACGTCTCTGGCTTTGACTTCTATCTTCAAGCCCCGGCCGGTCAGAGCCACGAACAGCTTCTCGAAGCGCGCAACCAGCTTTTGGGCATGGCCTCGCAAAGCCCGCTCATCGCCTCCGTGCGTCCCTCGGGGCTTGAGGATGCGACCCAGTACAAACTCGACATCGACTGGCGCGCTGCCGGTGCCATGGGGGTCAACCCCTCCGAGGTTGGCAACACGCTGTCGATCGCGATGGCTGGCTCCTACGTCAACGACTTCAACGACCAGGGCCGCACCAAGCGCGTCTACGTGCAGGGCGAACCCGATGCCCGCGCCACGCCGAGCGATCTGCAAAAATGGCGCGTGCGCAACACCTCGGGCGAGTTGGTGCCGTTCTCGAACTTCACCTCCGAGCGCTGGATTTACGGTCCGCAGGGTCTGAACCGCTACAACGGCACGCCGTCGATGCAGATTCAGGGCTCCCCTGCTCCGGGTGTCTCCACCGGTGAAGCCATGGCGGAAATCGAAAGCCTTGTGGATCAGATCCCCGGCAACTTTGCCGTGGCCTGGACCGGCCTGTCGCTTGAAGAGCGCGAATCCGGCTCACAAGCGCCGATGCTCTACATGCTCTCTTTGGCTGCGATCTTCTTCTGTCTCGCCGCCCTCTATGAGAGCTGGGCTATCCCCTTCTCCGTCATGCTCGCCATGCCGGTAGGCATCTTGGGCACGCTCTTCACGGCTTGGCATTTCGGCTTCCAGAACGGTGTGTTCTTCCAAGTGGGTCTTTTGACCGTGATCGGTCTGACCGGTAAGAACGCCATTCTGATCGTCGAATTCGCCCGGGAACAGGTCGAGGCAGGCAAGCCGATCCTTGAGGCTGTGCTGACCGCCGCGAAACAGCGTTTCCGCCCGATCGTCATGACCTCGATGGCCTTCTCCTTGGGTGTTGTGCCGCTGGTTCTGTCCACAGGCGCGGGTGCAGGTGGCCGGATGGCCGTGGGCGCCGCCGTGCTCGGCGGGACCATCACAGGGACGGCTCTTGGTATCCTCTTCGTGCCGCTGTTCTTTGTGATCATCTACAAGATCTTCGGCGGCAAGAAAAAAGCGACTGCCTAAAACACACTGCCGGATTGGCTTAACAGAAAAAGGAAAAGGCCGGGCATTTTGCCCGGCCTTTCTCATTTCTGGCCGTCGATTTACTTGCCCTGCAAGAACCGCTCAAAGGCTTTGAGCGTCTGCTCAGAGACATGATGCTCGATCCCTTCGGCATCAAGTTCCGCAACCTCTTCGGGCACCCCTACCGCCCTCAAAAGCGCCACCACCGTCCGGTGCCGCGCCCGCACGCGCTCGGCCAGCGCCGCGCCCTCTTCGGTCAGAAACACGCCGCGGTAGGGCCGCGAGGTGGCAAAGCCTTCACGTTTGAGGCGGGAGACGGCCTTGGTCGCGGTCGGCTGTGCAACGCCCATACGTTCGGCGATGTCCGCCACCCGCGCCTCGCCCAGCTCCGCGATCAGATCGCCGATCATCTCGACGTAATCCTCAATGAGGGCGACAGATTGCGCCTCGCGTGCGCGGGCAAAGCGATCCGCCTGATCCACGTCTGTCATCGCCCTCTCCCCTTATGCTGCGCTTGCGAAAACTTCGATTGATTTAAATATAGCATAGGCTATACATCATCTATAAGGCAATAGATGTGAGTCTGATGCAAAACTCCACACGGCAATCCTCCAGCCGACAGGACCTGACGCGCCGCACCCAAAACGGCATCACCGCCGTCCTCACCGGACAGCGCCACGGCTGGCGCAGCCGGTTTCTCTTTGCCGGCCCCGCGATCATCGCCTCGGTGGCTTATATGGACCCCGGCAATTACGCGACGAACATTCAGGCAGGCGCGGGCTATGGCTATACGCTCCTGTGGGTCGTGCTCTTGGCCAACCTGATCGCCATGCTGTTTCAGGCGCTCTCTGCCCGGTTGGGCATCGTCACCGGCAAGAACCTCGCCGAACTGTCGCGTGATCACCTGCCCCGGCCTTTGGTCTGGGTGATGTGGGCGGTGAGCGAGGTAGCCGCCATGGCGACCGATCTCGCAGAATTCCTGGGCGGTGCCATTGGGCTTGCGCTTTTGTTCAACCTGCCGCTGATCGTCGGCATGGGGATCACCGCGATTGTGACCTATGGCATCCTGATTTTCGAGGGCCGCGGGTTTCGCCCGATGGAGTTGATCATCGGCGCCATGGTGGGCCTCATAGGCCTCTGTTATCTCGCGGAAATCCTCATCGCCCCCATCGATTGGGGTGCCACGGCGACCGGCCTTGTGACGCCCAATCTGCCCGACGCTGCCGCGCTGACCATCGCCGTCGGCATCATCGGTGCGACCGTGATGCCCCATGCGATTTACCTGCACTCCGGCCTGACACAATCGCGCGCCGTGATGCGGGACGACACCGACCGCCGGCGCGTTTTGAGCTATTCCAACACCGAAGTGGTTCTGGCCCTCGCCGTCGCAGGCATGGTCAATATGGCGATGGTCATGATGGCCGCCAGCGCCTTTCACCAAGGTCATTCCGAGGTGGCCGAGATCGAAACCGCCTATCACACGCTCACGCCGCTTTTGGGCGCGGCGGCCGCCGCGATTTTCCTGACCTCGCTGATTGCCTCGGGGATTTCCTCGTCAGTCGTGGGCACCATGGCCGGTCAGATGATCATGCAGGGCTTCCTGCACATCCGCATCCCGATTTGGCTCCGGCGTCTGATCACCATGGTCCCGGCCTTTGCCGTGGTCGCCATGGGGGTAAACGCCACCGAGGCCTTGGTGATGTCGCAGGTCGTGCTGTCGATTGCCCTGCCCGTGCCAATGCTGGCGCTGTTGTATTTCTCAGCTAAGCGCGACGTGATGGGCGCGTTTCGGATCGGGCCGGTCTTGCGCGTGCTGGCCGTCCTGGGCGCCTGCGCCGTCTTGGGCCTCAACTTCGTACTGTTGGCTGAAACCTTCGGCCTGCCGATCCCCTTCCTTGCGCAATAAAAAAAGCCGAGGCAATGCCCCGGCTTTCATCTTCCTCTGAGACAAAGTTCAGGTGATCACGTCGGGCGCATTCCGGCCCGTGCGGCTGCGAATTTCCGCCAGCTTATCCGCCGCCGAAATGATCCCCGACAGCGCGTTCTGCGGATTGTCCTGCAAAGACGCCGCATTGGTTTCGACCTTTTCGAGATAGACTCGGATCGTCGCCCCTTCGGTGCCCGTGCCCGACAGGCGGAACACGATGCGCCCGCCGTCCTTGAACAGGATGCGAACGCCCTGCCCCTCGGAGCGCGAGCCATCGACCGGATCGTCATAGGCAAACTCATCGGCGGCCTCAATGGTCATCCCCTCAATCACCCGCCCCGGCAGGTTCGGCAGACGGGTCCGCAGCGCGTCCATCAAGCCACTGGCAGCATCGCTGTCCACCGCCTCGTAATCGTGGCGCGAATAGTAGTTCCGCCCGAATTTCGCCCAGTGATCCGCCATGATCTCAGCAACACTTTGATCCCGCGCAGCCAACACGTTGAGCCAAAAGAGCACGGCCCAAAGCCCGTCTTTTTCGCGCACGTGATCCGAGCCTGTGCCCGCACTTTCCTCGCCACAAAGCGTCGCACGGCCCGCGTCCAGAAGGTTGCCGAAGAACTTCCACCCCGTAGGTGTCTCATAGCATTCGATCCCGGCGGCATGAGCCACACGGTCCAAGGCCCGCGAGGTCGGCATGGAGCGCGCCACGCCCTTGAGCCCGTCTTTGTAGCCCGGCACCAGAGTGGCATTTGCGGCCAGCACAGCAAGGCTGTCGGAGGGCGTCACATAGGCGTTGCGGCCGACGATCATATTGCGGTCGCCATCACCATCGGAGGCCGCGCCAAAGTCGGGCGCATCCGACGAGAACATCAGATCCATCAACTCCTTGGCCCAGATCGGGTTCGGGTCCGGGTGACCGCCGCCGAAATCCGGCGACGGAACGGCGTTGACAACCGATCCCTCGGGCGCGCCCAGAGAGCCTTCCAGAATGGCTTTCGCATAGGGGCCGGTGACCGCGTGCATGGCATCAAACCGCAGGGTGAACCCAGAGGAGAAAAGATCGCGGATCGCCTCGAAATCAAAGATTTCTTCCATCATAAGATGGTAATCAGCGACCGGATCGATCACTTCGACCTCCATGCCGAACATGGTCGAGGTGCCAAGCGTCGAGAGATCAACATCCTGCGCCTCGCAGATCGCATATTCGCTCAAGCTCTGGGTCTGCTCGTAGATCTTCTGCGTAATATTCTCCGGCGCGGGACCGCCGTTTGCGGTGTTGAACTTGACGCCGAAATCTTCGGTCGGTCCGCCGGGGTTGTGCGAGGCGGACATGATGATGCCGCCATTCGTTTGACGCTTGCGAATGAGGTTCGAGGCCGCCGGTGTGGACAAAAGGGCATTCTGACCGACGATGACCTTTTTCGCACCATTGGCCGCCGCCATACGCAGGATCACCTGTGCGGCGCGTTCGTTGAAATAGCGCCCGTCCCCGCCCAGAACATAGGTCTTGTCTTCCGCGCCGCCCGTGCCGTTGAAGATCGCCTGAACGAAGTTTTCGAGATAATGCGGCTGCATGAAGACAGGCGTTTTCTTGCGCAGCCCGGAGGTGCCGGGTTTCTGTCCTTCGATGGGGGTCGTGGCAACCACTTGGCGAGTCATGGCGTGTTGTTCCTCTCTTCGGTCTTTTGGTCGGTCTTATCGGTCGTTCTGGCGCATGATCTCGGCCACACGATCCAGTTTCTTGTGCGTGGCCAACGCCTTGGCGCCGCCGGGCAGTCTGAGCCGCCAGTTCGGGTATTCACTGGTGGTCCCCGGCAGGTTCTGTTGGTCCACCATATCAAGAATCACTTCGGCTTGCACCGCGACAAGTCGTGAAGGCGTGCGGGCCAGAAAGCCATGGAGCGCGTCCTGCCCCGTACTCAGCTCCACCTCGGGCAAGAGCCGGTCGATGGCGTCCACTTCGCGGGCGCGGTGATCTTGGTCCTTTGAGGTCTGAGCATTGTCGAGACTGCCGATACGGGCGCGTGCCGTGATGTCGGCTCCTTGACGCCAACCCATCCAGGTCGGCAAGTCGTGGGTCGAAAACGAGGCGATCGCGGACTCGTCATAATCTTGCTGCGGTTTGAATTCCGGGTCGTCCCATTGCCAGCGCTCGAACATCGCCACACGACAGCCCAAGACACCCGATCCGGCCAGCGCATCGCGCAGCCCGTCAGGAATATTGCCGAGGTCTTCGCCAATGATGATGCCGCCCGCCCCGCCATTGCCGCGCGCCGCCTCGATCCGGGCAACGGCCAGCATCGAGTCCCGCGGCATGGTCACATAGGAGCCGGGCGCGTTCTGCGGCACCCAGAAGGTGCGCTCGAAGCCAAGGATGTGATCGACACGCAGCATGCCGGAGACGCGGAGCTGCCGCGCGAAGGTTTCCGCCAGAGGCGCATAGGCCTTGTCCCGAAGCGTGATCGGATTGAAAGGTGCCAAGCCCCAATTCTGACCGTCAGCAGAAAAGGCATCGGGCGGCGCGCCCAGCGAGGCGCCAAAGGCAAAGCTGTCGCGATCCTCCCAAGTTTCCGCACCATGCGGATGGGTGCCGACCGCCAGATCGACGTAAAGCCCATGGGTCATCCCTGCCGCTTTGGCCTGCGCCTGCGCCTCCGTCAGAGCCGCTTCGGCCCGCCATTGCAGCCAGCTGTGAAACCCGATCTCGGCTTTCAACTCGGCACGTGCGGTGGTGCATTCCACACTTTCCGGGTCCTGATAGGCCTCCGGCCAACCCGACCAGAACGGACCAAAGCGATCCGAGAGGGCCTGATGCAGGGCAAAGGTTTCAAGCGAACGCCCCTCGGCCTCAAGATAGTCTGTGAACGCTTTGGACCCCTTGTCCTTTTCAAACGCGTCGCGCAGTGCCTGAAGCCGCGCCGGGCCGTCGTTTTCATAGTCCACAAGAGGGTTTGACGCCCCGCCCGAGGTCTTGAGATGCAGCACATTGAGGCGACGACGATGGGACGGCGTATAAGGACTAAAGAGACCCGGATCAGCGGGGAACCCCGCATGCACCGGGTTCATGCCCAGAAAACTGCCACCCCGCGTGCCAAGCCCCTGCACCAGCGGCAGAAGATCGTCGTAAGAGCCGATGCCCTTAGGAGAGAGTGCATACAGCGGCACGGTCATGCCCCATGCGCGTTCCGGCAAGGGAATGGTCGTGGGCGCGGCCAAAAGCGTGATCCGCTGCGCCCCGTGCGGCAGATCGGCCACAAGGTGATGGATGCCCAAAGGCACGACAGGCAGGCTACCAACGCCCCGCCCCTCGGTCTTTGTGCCATCTTCGAACGTCAGCCGCCATGTCGCCTCGCCAATGTCGACCCATGGCTTGGTCCCCGCCTCAAACACGATGTCCCAAGGCAGCCAGGCGTCGCCTGCCTCAAGTTGCGCACGGGCTTCGGCCTCTGTATCGGCCTTGATCCCAAGCGCGGCCAAAAGTGCCACGGCGGTCTCCACGGAGGTCTCGTGATAGGTGCCCATCTGATCGTAGTAATTCGCGTGAATGCCACGGGCGTAGGCCAGTTCGAGGCGCAGATCAGTCATTATAGGCCTCCAGTTCCAGAACCAATGTGCTTTCGGCTGCGGCCTGTATCATCGGTGCATCGACCACTTCGCCGTCGATCTCAGGATGCGCCGTGTCAATCCAAAGCCGCCAGCGCCGCCCATCCGGACAGGCGGGAAGCTGCACCGGCACAGATGGACCGCGGTTGAAGATCAGAAACAACGCCTCTTCGCGCTGCGCGTAGGCTGGCGTGCCAGAAGCAATGCGCATTTCGACGCAAAGCGTTTTCAAATCGGACCAGGCCCAATCCGCATCTGTCATCGGCGCGCCATTTGCCCGCCACCAGAACAGGTCCTCGATGCCATCTACGATGCGCTCGCGGGCGTGCAGAAAGCGTTTCTGACGCAGGATCGGGTGTTCGCGGCGAAAAGCGATCAGGCGGCGCACGAAGTCGAGGAACTCGGGATCGGATTGCGACCAGTCGATCCAGCCGATTTCATTGTCCTGACAATAGGCGTTGTTGTTGCCCTTTTGGCTGTTGCCAAGCTCATCGCCCGCCAAGAGCATCGGCGTGCCCTGCGAAAACATGACGGTTGCCAAAAGGTTGCGCCGCCGTTGCGCGCGGGCAGCTAAGATCGCCGGATCGTCCGTCGGCCCCTCGACGCCCATATTGTCGGAGGCATTGTCGCCATGACCATCGCGGTTGCCCTCGCCATTGGCCTCATTGTGTTTCTGGGTGTAGCTCACAACATCCGTGAGCGTGAACCCGTCATGGGCGGTGACAAAATTGACGGAGGTTGTGGCAGGCCGCCCGGAATGGTCAAATTGCAGGGCCGAGCCGGTGATGCGGTCGGCCAGCACCGCGACATGCCCCGCGTCGCCGCGCCAGAACCGCCGGATGCCGTCACGAAACTTGTCGTTCCACTCCAGAAACGGCGGCGGAAAACCCCCAACGCGGTAGCCACCGGGGCCAATATCCCAAGGTTCGGCAATCAGTTTGACACGGGTCAGCACGGGGTCCTGACGGATCGCATCGAAGAAAGACGCACCGCGATCAAAGCCCGTCGGCGTGCGGCCAAGCGTGGTGCAGAGATCAAAGCGGAAGCCGTCGACATGCATCTCCTCGACCCAATACCGCAAGCTGTCCAACACCATGCGCAGCACCATCGGGTGGTCGATGTTGAGCGTATTCCCGGTGCCGGTATCGTTGATGTAATAGCGCGGATTGTCACTGAGGCGGTAATAGCTTCGGTTATCAAGGCCCCGGAACGACACGGTAGGTCCCAACTCATTGCCCTCGCCGGTGTGGTTGTAGACCACATCCATGATCACCTCGATGCCCGCGGAATGCAGCCTTGCGACCATGTGTTGGAACTCGGCAATCTGGTCATGAGCGAGGTAACGCGGATCGGGCGCAAAAAAGCCGAGCGTTTGATAGCCCCAATAGTTCACCAGCCCCTTTTCGACCAGAAACCGGTCGTTGAGAAAGGCCTGCGCAGGCAAAAGCTCGATCGCCGTAACACCGAGTTTCACCAGATGCTCGAGAATGGCATCAGAGGCGAGGCCTAGGAATTTGCCCTTGTGTTGAACATCCGGGTGGAGCTGCGTGAGGCCTTTGACATGAGCCTCATAGATCACAGAGCGCGAAATGCGCGTACGTGGGGCCTTGTCCCGGCCCCATGCGAACAGCACATCTTCAACAACGCAGCGCGGCATGTAGCGCGCAGAGTCGCGTTTATCGAAAGACAGATCGGCCTCTTTGTCTCCAACCTTGTAGCCCATCACCGCGTCATGCCAGTCAAGATGTCGCGTCAGCCGTTTGGCGTAGGGATCAAGCAGAAGCTTGTTGTAGTTGAACCGGTGCCCCTCATAGGGCGCATAGGGCCCATCGGCGCGCAGCCCATACATCTGACCGGGCCGTAGACCCGGCACATAGCCGTGCCACACGTCGCCGTCGCGTTCCGGCAGATCTAGTCTGTGCGTCTCCGTCCGACCGTCCTGCGAAAACAGACAGACAGTGATGCGATGCGCATGTTCAGAAAACACTGCGAAATTGACGCCCTCGCCATCGAACGTCGCACCCAAAGGTGCGGCATGACCGCTGAGGATCGTCAAAGAACTCATGCGCGAGCGCCCTCGCTCTCTGGTTCGAGCATCTGTTTGAACAAGGCGGCATAGGCCTTGGCCGAGGTGTCCCAGCCGACGGGCTGCGCCATGGCGTTTTTCATCATCTGCGGCCAGACATCCGCGTCACGGTAGAGTTCGCAGAGCCTCACCAGCCCCATCGACAGCGCTTCTTTGGTCAGCGGATAGACTTGCAAACCGGTCGCTACGCCCGCAGAGAGTGCCGCCGGGTTGGCGTTGATCACCGTGTCGGCCAGACCGCCGGTGAGCGTCACCACCGGGATCGTGCCAAACCGCAGACCGTAAAGCTGGGTCAGCCCACAGGGCTCAAAGCGCGATGGCACGAGGATCGCGTCCCCGCCCTCAATGAGGCGCCGCGCGAAAGCTTCGTCATAGCCGATACGCACGGCCACACCCGGATATTTCAGCGCCGCATCGCGAAACGCCGCCTCGAAATGCGGCTCGCCCGAGCCCAAGAGCGCCAGTTGACCGCCCTGCTCCAACAGGCTCGGCAGCGCGTCAAGTAAGAGATCAAAGCCCTTTTGTCCGGTCAAACGCGAGATCACGACGCACAAAGGCCCGTCACTTTCAGGCAGATGCAACTCCTCGCGCAGTGCCGCCTTGTGCTTGTCCTTGCCCTTGGGCGTCTTGTAGGACGGCTTCCAAAGATCGAGATCGATGCCGTTGAGAATGCCGGAGAAATCGGCGCCGCGAGAGGCCAGAACCCCCTCCATGCCCAGACCGAAAGCCCCGTCCATCAGTTCGCGCGCATAGGTCGGCGAGACGGTTGTGACCTTGGTCGATGTCATGATCCCGGCCTTGAGCGTTGAGATCTGGCCCCAATATTCATAGCCGCTCTCGGTGAATCCCTGCTGCGGCAGACCCAGAGTGCCGATCATATCAGCGCCGAAACAGCCCTGAAACGCGACGTTATGGATGGTCATCAGCGTCTTGACCCGCTCCGCTGCGCCCAGCTCGCGCAGGTAGATCGGCGTCAGACCGGCCTGCCAGTCATGCATATGCACCGCCTGCGGGAACCAGTCTTCGATCCCATGCGCGGCGATCATCGCGGCTGCCAATGACAGCGCCGCAAAGCGTTGCGCATTGTCGCCCCAATCATGCCCGTCGGGGCCGATGTATAGCGAGCCGTCGCGATCAAAGAGATGCGGCGCGTCCAAGATGTAGAGTACCTGATCGCCAAGCGACCCGCGCCGAACGCGAGCGAAACCGCCGAAGAGGTCCCAGACCTCGAACACCGTCTCCGCCTCGGGTTGCGCCGCCAAGACCGCACGATAGCCCGGCAAAAGCGTGCGCATGTCGACGCCCAAAGGTGCCAAAGCGCCGGGCAAAGCGCCCGCGACGTCGGCCAAGCCGCCGGTTTTCACCAGCGGCACACATTCCGACGTCACAGAAAGAACGCGGATCATCGCCTCAGCTGCCATTACCCTCTGGCCCTCGCGTCGATCATCTCCTGAGTGATCAGGGTCACGCCACCGGGCGAAACGCGGAACCACTTGGCATCTACCTCCGGGTCCTCACCCACGACGAGGCCCTCTGGCACCTGCACACCTCGATCAACCACCACGTTTTTCAACCGGCAATGACGGGCAATATTGGCTTTGGGCAGCACAACGGCGCGTTCGAGAGAGGAATAGGAATTGGTCATCACATGGGTGAACAGAAGGCTCTCGCGGATTTCCGTCCCCGAAATAATGCAGCCGCCCGAGACCATGGAACTCACCGCAGAGCCCCTCCGGTCCGGTCGGTCGTGGATGAATTTTGCCGGTGGGGTCAGTTCCGAATAGGTCCAGATCGGCCAGTCGCGGTCCCACAGGTCCAGTTCCGGGGTGAAATCCGTCAGGTCGATATTGGCCTTCCAATAGGCGTCGATCGTGCCGACATCACGCCAATAGGCCGGCGCCTCCGCGTGACGCACGCAGCTGTCGGTAAAGCGATGCGCTTGCGCCTTGCCTTTCGACACCAGCTCCGGGATCAGATCGTTGCCAAAATCATGGCTCGAATGCGGGTCTTCCATATCGGCCAAAAGGCGTTCGCGCAGGAATTTCCAGTTGAAGACATAGATGCCCATTGAGGCGAGCGACTTGGTCTCATCTCCCGGAATAGAGGGCGGGTCAGAGGGCTTTTCCAAGAACGTGGTGATGCGGTCTTTCTCATCGACCCCCATGACACCAAAGGCCGAAGCCTCTTTGCGGTCCACGGTCAGACAGCCGACCGTGACATCGGCGCCAGTGTCCACATGCTGGCGGATCATGATTTCATAATCCATCTTGTAGATGTGGTCGCCCGCGAGGATCAGGATGTAATCCACGTCGTAACTGTCGATGATGTCGATGTTTTGCGCCACCGCATCCGCCGTGCCGCGATACCATGTGCTTTCCTCGTAGCGTTGCGAGGCTGGTAGGATGTCGAGAAATTCGTTGCGCTCGGCGCGGAAAAACGTCCAGCCGCGCTGGATGTGGCGAATGAGCGAATGCGCCTTGTATTGCGTGGCAATCGCCATCTTTCGGATGCCGGAGTTGAGCGCGTTGGAGAGGGCGAAGTCGATGATCCGGGTTTTACCGCCGAAATATACCGCCGGTTTCACCCGTGCGTTGGTCAGCTCCTTGAGCCGCGAGCCGCGTCCGCCCGCGAGCACGAAGGCGACGGTGCGACCAGAGAGCCTGTTGCGCGTATGTGGCATCTGTTTCTCCTCTCACGTGGCCCTCTCGGGTCACGTCCCTTCCTGAATGAAAATCAATGTCGACAGCGGCGGCACGCAAATTGTGGCCGCGGCAGGTTGCCCCTGCCAATCCTGATCGTCGAGACGGGTTGCGGTGATGCCGCCCATATTCCCACGACCGCCACCGCCATAAGTCTCTGAATCCGAGTTCACAGCCTCGCGCCAGCGCCCCTCTGTGGGGAAGCCGAGTTTGTAGGCCATCCGCTCAACCGGCGTGAAATTACAGACCACGACCACTTCCGGGTCGCCGGGTTTACCACGGCGGACCCAAGCATAGATCGAGGCTTCGGCATCGTTGGCCTCGATCCACTGGAACCCGTCGCCCTCGCAATCCTTGGCGTAAAGTGCGGGCGTGCCCTGATAAAGATGGTTCAGATCGCGCACGAGGTTTTGGACACCTCTGTGCATATGATAGCCGAGACAGCCCCATTCGATCTCACGCTCATGGTTCCACTCCTGCCATTGAGCGAATTCCTGCCCCATGAACAATAGCTTCTTGCCCGGATGCGCCCACATAAAGCCGTAGTAGGCGCGCAGGTTGGCGAATTTTTCCCACTCATCCCCCGGCATTTTCGAGAGCATGGATTTCTTGCCGTGCACCACTTCGTCGTGGCTGATCGGCAGGATGAAATTCTCGGAAAACGCGTAATGCAAGCCGAAGGTCATCTGATGGTGATGGTATTTGCGATGCACCGGTTCACGGGACATGTAGTCCAGCGTGTCGTTCATCCAGCCCATGTTCCACTTATAGCCAAAACCGAGCCCGCCTGTCTCCACCGGCGCCGAGACGCCCGCATAGGCCGTGCTTTCTTCAGCCACGGTCATGATCCCCGGCACTTCGCCATAGGTGAGCGTGTTCATGGTCTGAAGCATCGAGATGGCTTCAAAATTCTCTCGTCCGCCCTGCGCGTTCGGAATCCACTGGCCCTCTTGGCGCGAGTAATCGCGGTAGATCATCGAGGCGACCGCATCCACACGCAGCCCATCGATATGATATTCCTCGAACCAATAGAGCGCATTCGACGTCAGGAAATTCGCGACCTCGGTGCGGCCGTAATTGTAGATCAGCGTGTTCCAGTCCTGATGGAAGCCCTCGCGCGGATCGGCATGCTCATAAAGCGCGGTGCCATCAAACTGGCCCAAGCCATGACTGTCCGTCGGGAAATGCCCGGGCACCCAGTCGATCAGGATACCCAGCCCCGCCTCATGCGCCGCGTTCACAAGATCACGGAACTCATGCGGTGGACCGAAACGCACGGTCGGCGCGAAAAGGCCCACCGGCTGATAGCCCCATGAGCCATCAAAGGGATACTCCGAGATCGGCATCAGCTCGATATGGGTGAACCCCATCTCTTTCGCATAATCCACCAACTCGACCGCCGCCTCTTTGTAAGAGATCGGGCGCGCACCGTCGTCTTTGTGCTTCCAAGAACCAAGTTGAACTTCGTAGATCGAGATCGGCTTGTCGCGGGTCTGAACCGACTGGCGGGTCTCAAGCCATGCCTCATCGGACCAGCCATAACCCGAAATGTCGCGCACCACAGAAGCCGTCTCCGGCGGGTGCTGGCTGCCGAACCCCACGGGGTCGGCCTTAAGATGCACATCGCCATAGGCGCCGATCACCTCGTATTTGTAAGACGTGCCCTCGCCCACGCCGGGCATGAAAATTTCCCACACCCCCGTGGCCCCGCGCCGCCGCATGACGTGGCGGCGCCCGTCCCAGGCGTTGAAATCGCCGACAAGAGAGACACGGCGGGCATTGGGCGCCCAAACCGCGAAATGCGTGCCCTCTGTACCTTCATGTTCCATCACATGAGCACCAAGCGCTTTCCAGATGTGGTGATGCGTCCCCTCGCCCAAAAGGTATTCGTCGATCTCGCCCAAAACCGGACCAAAACGATAGGCATCCTCGACAGTCCAGACCACATCCTCGTGACGACCTTCGAGCGTGTAAGGCTTTGTTCCGGAAACCTTTCCATGGAACAGCCCCGCATAGCCCGTCACGGGCGCGAGCGGGTAACGCTTGCCGCCAGAAAGTGCCGTCATCTCTTCTGCGCCGGGATCAAAGGCGGTCACAAAACGCACGCGGCCTTTCTTATGCGGCCCCAAAATGGCGAAGGGATCGTCGAAACGTCCTTCGCAGATTTGGGACAAAATCTTCGCCTCTGCGACGTCGTGGTCTGGTGCCAGGGCCATGCGAAATTCCTTTGTTCATGGCAAGCTTAAAGGATTCTGACCCCCGCACAATCCTTTGATTTTACGCGAGAAGACTTTCAGCTCCCCAAATATCGCACATGTAGCCGCGAATTGTGCGATCAGAGGAGAACCAACCTGAGCGCGCCGTGTTCAGCGCCGCCATTTTGGCCCAAGCCTTGGGGTCCAGATAGGCCTTGTCCACCTCCCGTTGGGCGCGCCAATAGTCGGTGAAATCGGAGCAAACGAGAAAGTAATCCGACCAGGTCAGGTTGTCTGCGATATGCGTATAACGGCCCGGATCTTCGGGGCTGAAGGTGCCATCACGCAGCGCCTGTAGTGCGCGCCCCAGACGCGGGTCGGCATTGATCGCCTGTTGCGCATGGTCGTGGATCATCCGGCGCTGCATTACCTCTTCGGCAAGCATGCCAAACAAAAAGAAATTTTCCTTTCCGACGTGTTCGCGGATTTCCACGTTGGCGCCGTCGAGCGTGCCGATGGTGGGCGCGCCATTCAGCGCAAATTTCATATTGCCGGTGCCCGAGGCCTCCTTGCCCGCCGTCGAGATTTGCTCTGACAGATCGGCCGCCGGCACCAACCGTTCGGCAAGGGAGACATTGTAGTTCGGCAGGAACACGACCTGCAACACATCGCGCGTCGCAGCATCGGCGTTGACCAGTTTGGCGACGTCGTTGATCAGCCGGATGATGTCTTTCGCGAAATAATAGCCCTGCGCCGCCTTGCCCGCAAAAATCTTGACCCGCGGCGCCCAATCGGCGTTGGGGTTTTCCTTAATCTCCTGCCAATGGGCGATGGTCTCAAGGATATTGAGGTGCTGGCGTTTGTATTCGTGCATCCGCTTGATCTGGATGTCGAACATGGCGTCGGAGTTGAGTTTAAGCCCATGTGCCTCCGCCACATAATCGCAAAGCGCAGCCTTATTGGCGGCTTTCACCCCCATGAAACGGTCGAGCCAGCCCTGATCCTCGATGGAAGGTTCGAGTTTTTTCAGTAGCTCAAGGTCCGCGATCCACTCACTGCCGATGGTCTCGGTGATCAGCCCAGAAAGACCCGGGTTACAGGAATGCAGCCAGCGGCGCGGGGTCACACCGTTGGTCTGATTGACGATGCGCTCGGGGTGCAGCGCATTGAGCTCTTTGAACACGGTCTTTTTCATCAGATCGGAGTGAAGTGCTGAGACGCCGTTCACCTTGTTCGCCATGATAAAGGACAGCTCGCCCATCTTGACCTGACCATCCGAGCGCGACGACAGGGTGCGATGAGGATTGGCGCGGTAATGGGCGTCGTCGATGCGGTTGATGATGTCGATGTGACGCGGCAGAAGACGCCCGAACAGGCGTTCGTCCCAACGCTCCAAAGCCTCCGGGAGAAGCGTGTGGTTGGTGTAGTTGATACAACCGTGGACGATCTCAAGCGCGTCCTCAAAAGACAGGCCGCGTTCGTCATGCAGAATGCGCAACAGCTCAGGCCCGGCAATCGCCGGGTGCGTATCGTTGAGCTGGATCGCGATCTTTTTCGGCAGCAGTTTCAGATCGTTATGATGGCTGTCAAAGCGGCGCAGAATGTCGCGGATCGAGGCGGCGGAGAAGAAATACTCCTGTTTGAGGCGCAGTTCCTTGCCCGCTTCGTTGCTGTCTTCGGGGTAAAGCACGCGCGAAATGGTCCGCGCCAGCGCTTCGTGTTCGGAGGCGGCGGCAAAATCGCCGGAGTTGAACAGATCGAGGTCAAAGGGATCGACCGCGCGGCCCGACCAGAGCCTGAGCGTATTGGCCCAGCGCCCCTGCCAGCCGACGATGGGGGTGTCAAAGGCTTCGGCCTGAATCATCTCGGCGGGGCGCCAGATCGTCTTGCCGTTCTCATAGGCTACATCGCCACCGAACCCGATGTTGATGCGCACTTCCGGGCGCTCGAATTCCCACGGATGTGGTTCCTGCAACCAGGTCTCCGGGCTTTCGACCTGACGACCTTCGACAAAGCTCTGTTTGAACAGCCCGTTCTCGTAGCGGATGCCGTAGCCATAGGCCGGACAGCCCAGCGTCGAGAGGCTGTCGAGGAAACAGGCGGCAAGACGGCCCAAACCGCCGTTGCCCAGCGCCGCATCAGGTTCGTCGTCCAGAATGGTGCGCATGTCCATGCCGAAACTTTCAAGCGCCTCTTTTACTTCTTCGACCATTTCAAGGTTGAAAATGCCGTCTTCCAACAAGCGCCCGATCAGGAATTCCATCGAGAGGTAATAGACCCGCTTACCGTCTTGCTCATAGGTTTTGCGCGTCGAGGCCACCCAAGTGTCCACAATCCGGTCCCGGATCGCGTGGCTCAAAGCCATCCGCCAATCGAAGAACTGCGCATGCTCCGGGTCCTTGCCCATCGTGTAGGTGAGATGCTGAAGAAGAGCGTCGCGGAATTTCGGGGGCTGGACAGTTCGCGCCATGGATCACCTTATGACTACTGGAAAGAGAGGGGAGGAAACTCGTAAGACACTGTTTCCCCTACAGCTAAGACCCAAAGCCTATGCCATGGCAAGGCGTGCTCTCCGGATTTCTGGCGACGTGTCGACATTTGCATCCTAATCGAACATTTCGGGCCATATCCGCCGCCACATTCGCCCGTTCCCGCAGCAACAGCACGGCGAGCATGCCAAAACATTGCGCGGCATCGTCCCTCTGGGCCCCTTCCTAGGATCAGTTTGTGAATGTTTTATGCAGAGGATCTCGTTTTCGCCTCTCCGCGGCACCCAAAGGTGAGTACAGCACATGCTCTTGAACCCATCGCAATCGGTCGCTCATGATGGAACCAGCTTGCACCTTATGCCACGAGAAACGTTTCGCTTTTCATCGGAGTGATATAGAGAAAAATCAACTTAGGGTCGCATGGACCGCGCAAGAGCAGGAGAGCCCCATGAAAATCGAAGAGACAGGCTTGCAGGATGTGTTGCGTCTCATTCCGGCGCGGTTCGGGGATCATCGGGGTTTTTTCTCGGAAAGCTGGAACAAGGCGCGGCTTGAGGCCGAGGGTCTCACCCTACCCGAGTTCGTGCAGGACAATCATTCGCTCTCGCGCGAGGTCGGCACCGTGCGGGGCCTGCATTTCCAAAGCCCGCCGCATGCGCAGGGTAAACTTGTGCGCTGTGGCAGAGGCCGGATTTTTGACGTGGCGGTGGACGCCCGCAAAGGCTCTGAGACCTACGGCCAATGGTATGGCGAAGAGCTGACGTTTGAGAACGGGGTGCAGCTTTGGATTCCGGCCGGTTTCCTGCACGGTTTCATGACCTTGGAGCCTGACAGCGAGATCATCTACAAATGCACCGACCACTATGCGCCCGAGTGCGACGGCGCGGTGAAATGGGACAGCTGCGACATCGACTGGCCGCTGGACGGGATCACGCCGGTGATCTCGGAGAAAGACGAGAAAGCGCAAGAGTTCGCGGCCTTTGAGACGCCGTTTACGAAGGACAACACATGAAACTATTGGTGACGGGTGGCGCAGGGTTCATTGGCTCTGCGGTGGTACGATTGGCAATCTCACGCGGACATGACGTGATCAACGTCGATGCGTTGACCTATGCGGCCTGTCTCGACAATGTGGCCTCTGTCGCGGACAGCCCGCTTTACGCCTTTGAACAGGTCGATATTCGCGACCGTGCGGGTCTGGACCAGGTGTTCTCTCACCATAAACCCGATGCGGTGATGCACCTGGCCGCCGAAAGCCATGTCGACCGCTCCATCGATGGGCCGGGAGATTTCATCGAGACCAACATCACCGGCACCTTCAACATGCTGGAAGCGGCGCGCAAATATTGGATTGAGGCGGGCAAGCCGAAGGATTTCCGCTTTCACCACATCTCCACCGACGAGGTCTTTGGCTCTCTGCCCGCAGACAAATCCGTGCAATTCACCGAAGACACGCCCTATGACCCGCGCTCGCCCTATTCGGCCTCTAAAGCCAGCTCGGACCATCTGGTGCGCGCCTGGCATGAGACCTATGGCTTGCCTGTCGTGCTGACCAATTGCTCGAACAATTACGGCCCCTATCATTTCCCCGAGAAACTGATCCCGGTGATCATACTCAATGCTTTGGCCGGCAAGCCTCTACCGATCTATGGCGACGGGTCCAATATTCGCGACTGGCTTTATGTCGAGGATCACGCCGACGCGCTGTTGCTCGTGGTGGAAAAAGGCAAGATCGGACGCAGCTACAACATTGGCGGCGAGAATGAGCGGAGCAATCTGGAGCTGGTGCAGACGCTTTGCGCCATCCTCGATGAGACGCGCCCGAAGGACACCGGCTCCTACGCCGATCAGATCACTTTCGTGACGGATCGCCCGGGCCATGATGCGCGCTATGCGATCGATCCTACCCGCATCCGCGAGGAGTTGGGATGGCGCCCTTCCGTGACCGTCGAGCAGGGCTTGCGGCAGACGGTCGAGTGGTATCTCGGCAATGAAGACTGGTGGCGCGCCTTGCAGGACCGCCACGGCGTAGGTGAACGTCTGGGAGTAAAGGTATGATTGTTTTCGGAAAATCCGGGCAGGTGGCGACAGAGCTTGCGCGCCTGTTGCCAAATGCCACCTTCTTCGACCGCAACGAGGCCGATCTAAACGATACCGCTTCCTGTGTGCAAAAAATCAGGGATCTCAAACCCGATGCCGTGATCAATGCCGCGGCCTACACCGCCGTCGACAAGGCCGAAGAGGAAGAGGACCTCGCCCACCTGATCAACGCCGCCGCCCCCACCGCCATGGCCGAGGCCTGTGCCGAATTGGGCACTCCTTTCGTTCACATCTCGACGGATTACGTGTTCGACGGATCTGGCGAGACCGCCTTTGCGCCGGATCGCGCTACCGGGCCTTTGGGCGCCTATGGCCGCACCAAACTTGCAGGGGAAAACGGCGTGCGCGCGGCAGGCGGCGCATTCGCGATCCTGCGCACCTCTTGGGTGTTCTCGGCGCACGGCAATAATTTCGTCAAGACCATGCTGCGCCTCGCCGAGACCCGCGACACGCTGACGGTGGTCTCAGATCAGATCGGCGGCCCGACCTCTGCGCGCGCCATCGCACATGCCTGTGTCACCATCGCCGAACGATTAAAACGAGACGAGGGCATCGCTGGAACCTATCATTTCAGCGGCACCCCGGACGTGAGTTGGGCCGACTTCGCCCGCGAGATTTTCGCCCAAAGCGGCAAGCACGTCGTAGTGCAGGACATCCCAAGCGCAGACTATCCGACGCCCGCTGCACGCCCTGCCAACAGCCGCCTCGACTGCCGCACAACCGAGGCCATTTTCGGCATCCCACGTCCCGACTGGCGCGAAGAGCTTGGCCTCGTGCTGAGCGAGTTGGAGGTCCAAAAATGACGACACGCAAAGGTATAATCCTCGCCGGTGGCTCCGGCACGCGGCTTTATCCGCTGACCATGGCCGTCTCGAAACAGCTCATGCCGGTCTATGACAAACCGATGATCTACTACCCGCTCTCGGTCCTTATGCTCGCAGGCATTCGCGAGATCGCGGTGATCACCACACCTGAGGATCAGAGCCAGTTCAAACGCCTCTTGGGCGACGGCAGCCAATGGGGCCTGTCACTCACCTATATCCCTCAGCCCTCCCCCGACGGTCTGGCGCAAGCCTATCTTTTGGCCGAGGATTTTCTCGATGGTGCGCCGTCTGCAATGGTTCTGGGCGACAATATCTTTTTCGGTCATGGGCTGCCGGAAATGTTGGCCGCCGCCGATGTGCGTGACTCAGGCGGCACGGTCTTTGGCTATCACGTCGCCGATCCCGAACGCTATGGCGTGGTAAAATTCGACCGCGATGGCACGGTTGAGGAGATCATTGAGAAACCCGAGGTGCCACCGTCGAATTACGCCGTCACCGGGCTCTATTTCCTCGACGGCGATGCCCCGCGCCGAGCGCATGAGGTGAAACCCTCCGCCCGAGGCGAATTGGAAATCGTCACACTTTTGGAAAGCTATCTCAAGGACGGCACGCTGTCGGTCGAGCGCATGGGGCGTGGCTACGCTTGGCTCGACACCGGAACCCATGGATCGCTTCTTGACGCAGGGAATTTCGTGCGCACGCTCGCTCTGCGGCAAGGGATGCAATCGGGTTGCCCCGAGGAAATTGCCTACACCCAAGGCTGGATTGACGACGCGCAGATGGCCGAACATGCCGAGCGCTTTCAGAAAACCGCCTATGGCACATATCTTAAGACGCTGATGAGCCAGAAGCAGATCTGACCCCCGTTTAGTGTGCTGTCACACCTCCGGCAGTGGCGGGTTGGTTTGCTCCACCACCGCTTCCATCGCAACGAAGGTCGAGGTGGATTGCACATGCGGCAGGCTGGAAATCTTGCGGCCCATGACCTCGCGATAGGATTCCATCGAGCCGGTGCGCACCTTTAGAAGATAATCGAAATTGCCCGCGATCATGTGGCATTCGGCAATCTCCGGAACGTTTTTCACCGCCGCGTTGAATTTGCTGAGCGCCGCATCGCGGGTGTCATCCAATTTGACCTCGACAAAGGACACATGGCTCAGCCCCAGCCGCTGCGTCGACAGGATCGCGCGATAGCCGACGATGATCCCGGCCTGCTCCAGCGCCTTCACGCGCAGCGCCACCGGGTTCTTCGACAGACCAACCCTTTGGCTCAACTCGGTTAACGACATCCGGGCATCGGTTGCGAGACAGTCGAGAATCTTCCGATCGTAGCGATCCAACTCTTTTTCCATTGCACCACAAAATCCATGTTCTTTGGTCACTTTGTCATGCTAATGATGCGATATTGGGAAAAATAGCAAGTTAAAATCCTGTATATTGAGTGAAACGCACCCTCTCTTTATAGGATTACGCAGATGGGCCACCCGCTTTCTCTGACGGACTTGATGTCCTCTCTGTCCACCACCAA
This sequence comes from Celeribacter sp. PS-C1, assembly GCF_019429625.1. Lineage (GTDB taxonomy): Bacteria > Pseudomonadota > Alphaproteobacteria > Rhodobacterales > Rhodobacteraceae > Celeribacter. The sequence continues at coordinate 380,132 of NZ_JAHXRW010000002.1, read as the reverse complement.
ATTCGCGCCCGAAGCCGATGTGCTGGACGCTCTGATCCGTGAGGCCGCCCTGCCCGAGGCGCAGCGCGCCCAAATAACAGCCCGCGCCACCGAGCTTGTCCGCCGCATCCGCAAAGAATCCTCGCCCACGCTGATGGAACATTTCCTCGCCGAATACGGCCTCTCGACCCGCGAAGGCGTAGCGCTCATGTGTCTGGCCGAGGCGATGCTGCGCGTGCCGGACCGCGAGACCATTGACGATCTCATCGAGGACAAGGTGGCACCGTCCGATTGGGGAGAGCACCTCGGGCATTCGTCCTCTGCTATGGTCAACGCCTCAACTTGGGCGCTGATGCTGACGGGCCGTGTGCTCGATGACGAAAAGCCGGGCCAGAAATCAAGCGTGGCCGGGACACTCCGCGGCCTCGTCAAACGCATGGGGGAGCCGGTGATCCGCACCGCCGTCTCCCGCGCGATGAAGGAAATGGGTCAGCAATTCGTGCTGGGCCAGACCATCGACGCCGCCATGACCCGCGCCAAGGGGCAAGAGGCCAAAGGCTTCACCTACAGCTACGACATGCTAGGTGAAGCGGCGATGACCCAAGCGGACGCCGACGCCTATGCCAAGGCCTATTCCGACGCGATGACGGCGATTGCCAAGGGCTGCACCAAAGGCTCCGTCGCCGACAACCCGGGCATTTCCGTGAAGCTCTCCGCGCTGCACCCGCGCTATGACGTCGCGCAAGAGGCCCGCGTCATGGCCGAGCTTGTGCCTGTGCTGCGCGACCTCGCCCGTCAGGCCCGCGCCGCTGGCATGGGGTTCAACATCGACGCCGAGGAACAGGCGCGACTCACGCTGTCGCTCCGCGTCATCCGTGCCGTGCTGGAAGATGAGAACCTGGCCGGATGGGACGGCTTTGGCGTCGTCGTGCAAGCCTACGGCAAACGCGCAGGTCTTGCCCTCGACTGGCTCTATCAGACTGCAGAAGAGCTGGACCGCAAGCTCATGGTCCGCCTCGTCAAAGGTGCCTATTGGGACACAGAAATGAAACTCGCGCAGGTCGAGGGCCATCCCGGTTTCCCGCTTTTCACCACCAAGGACGCGACCGACGTCAGCTACATCGCCAACGCCAAGAAACTCTTGGGCTACAGCGACCGGATCTATCCGCAATTCGCCGGGCACAACGCGCATACGGTGGCCGCGATCCTCGAACTCGCCCGCGAAGCCGGAAACCCCGCATTTGAATTCCAACGTCTCCACGGCATGGGCGAGCGCCTGCATGACATCGTGCTGAAAGACGAAGGCACGCGGTGCCGCATCTATGCCCCCGTCGGCAAGCATCAGGACCTTTTGGCTTATCTCGTGCGGCGTCTGTTGGAGAATGGCGCGAACTCATCTTTTGTGAACCAGATCGTCGATGAAAGCGTGACGCCCGAGGAGATCGCCATCGACCCGTTCGTCTCCGTCCTCGACGCGCAGGCGCCTGCTGGCCTCGTGCAGCCCTCCGAGATTTTCGGCCGGCGTGAAAACTCCGAAGGTTTCGACCTCAAAGACGAGGACACGCTGGCCCGCATTGAGGCTGCGCGTGGGGCCGCCTTCGACTTGAACGCCGCGCCGATGATCGCGGGCGAAGCCACTGGCACGTCCACCCCGGTCGTTAACCCGGCCAACGGCGAGACCGTTGGCGAGGTTGTGCAGGCCGATGCAGAGACGGTGTCTCTCGCTTTGGACGCCGCAGCCCTTTGGGACGCCCCCGTGGCTGAGCGCGCCGCCGTGCTGCGCCGCGCCGCCGATCTGTATGAATCCAACTTTGGCAAAATCTTCGCCGTTCTCGCGCGCGAAGCCGGTAAGAACCTGCCCGATGCCGTGGGTGAGCTGCGCGAAGCGGTAGATTTCCTGCGCTACTATGCCGACGAGGCCGAGCGCCGCCCGAACTCTAAACCTCTCGGACGTGTCACCGCAATTTCCCCGTGGAACTTCCCGCTGGCGATCTTCACTGGGCAAATCTCCGCCGCGCTCGCCATGGGCAACGCGGTTCTGGCGAAACCGGCCGAGCAAACCCCGCTGATTGCCGCACTGGCCGTAGGTCTCTTGCATAAAGCGGGCGTGCCGGTGACGGCGCTGCAACTTCTGCCCGGCGATGGCCCGACCGTGGGCGCAGGACTCACCTCGGACGCGCGCATCGACGGCGTCGTCTTCACCGGCTCGACCGAGACGGCGCAAATCATTCGCCGCGCCATGGCCGCCAACCTAGCCCCTGGCGCGCCACTCATCGCGGAAACCGGCGGGCTTAACGCCATGATAGTCGACAGCACCGCCCTGCCCGAGCAAGCCGTGCGCGACATCGTGGCCTCTGCGTTTCAATCGGCGGGACAACGCTGTTCGGCGCTCAGATGCCTCTATGTGCAAGAGGACATTGCGCCCGCCCTCATAGAGATGATCAAAGGCGCGATGGACGAGCTGTCCGTTGGCAACCCTTGGCTGCTTTCGACCGATGTCGGCCCGGTCATCGACCGTGAGGCGCGCGATCAGATCACCGCCTATGTCGATGCTGCCGGCAACCGCGTATTGCACCGACTGAAGGCCCCTACCGAGGGCACCTTCGTCGCCCCGGCGCTCGTTCAGGTCGAAGGCATCGAGAGCCTCGAGCGCGAGGTCTTTGGCCCGGTGCTTCATATCGCGACTTATAAGGCGCGCGACTTGGGCAAGGTGATCGAGACGATCAACGCCACCGGCTATGGTCTGACCTTCGGGCTGCACACGCGGATCGATGATCGGGTGCAACAGGTCTGCGATGCGCTCAATGTCGGCAACCTCTACGTGAACCGGAACCAGATCGGCGCCATCGTCGGCTCGCAACCTTTCGGCGGCGAAGGGCTGTCGGGCACGGGGCCGAAGGCCGGTGGTCCGCTTTACCTCAACCGCTTCTGCGCCGCGCCTGCCGGGGCCTCCACTGAAACATGGGACAAAGCCACCGATGCTGCGGCCCTTCAGCGCGCCATCACCGCGACGCCGCTGTCCGATGAGCCTCTGTCCAAAGAGCAATTGCCGGGACCGACGGGCGAAGCCAACACGCTTTCGACCCATTCCCGCCCGCCGTTCCTCTGTCTGGGACCGGGGCGCACCACAGCAGAAGCGCAGGCCAAGGCGATCACCGATCTGGGCGGCCTCGCCGTCGTGGCCGAGGGCCTCGCCCCCTCTCACGCTCTCAAAACCATCGACGGCTTCGGCGGCGTAATCTGGTGGGGCGATGCGGACAAAGCCCGAGCCTACGGCCAAGCCCTGTCGCAGCGTCTGGGTGCGATCCTGCCGCTCGTGACGACGACACCGGATGCTGCTCATGTGCTGCATGAACGTCACCTCTGCGTCGACACAACGGCGGCGGGCGGCAACGCCGCGCTTTTGTCAGGCGAGGCGTGATCGCCGGACAACCTAAGTCCAAACAGGCCTGAAGATCTTGTTCCCCCTTGTGCAGCCGATCCGCTGCGCAAGGGGACTTTTTTCTGTTTACGCCATAGGACGGCTCAGATCCGCTCAATCCGCGCGGGCAAGCCGTGGCGCACCGCCGTGCCCGACACCGGATCGACCCAGACGCCAGCCTTTGCACGTGTCGGGTCCAACATGCCCAAATCGTTCAAAAGCACGCCTGCCGCCAGTCGCGGATCGCCCGGCATGGTCTCGCCGTCAATTGTGATGTCCTCAGCCCCAAAGCCCCGATGTCCAAAGCCATGTTCAATCGCCACCGTGTCGGGCGCGACGCCCGCCCGTACCACAGCGACACTTTCCAAGGTGCCGCCCGGCGTGGTGAGCCGGATCATGTCGCCGGTCTGAATACCATGCGCCGCCGCCAGATCGCGCCCGATGTTCACCGGATTTGACGCCACGATGCGCAGCAGGGATTTCGCGCCGACGGAATAGGAATTCTGCAGCGGAGATTTGAAGCTGATCACCTGAATGGGCCAGTCTTCGCGCGGGTAGTGATCGCTGACGTTTGAGCCGTCAGAGAACTCCGGCGCGCGCCAGGCGGGCGTGCCCGGAAGCCGTGTGCCGGTGGTGGCGCGGCGAAAACTGCCTAAGCCCTCATTCCAGACCAGCATCGGCGGGTTGAAGGCATAGGTCGCCTTATCGCCCTGATAGCTGCGGGTGATGTTCTCATAGCGCCCGCCCTTGGCGAAAATCGTCGCGGCCTTGCGCCATTCCTCGGGCTTCAGCGTGGCTTTCAGATCATCGGCGATGCGCGCGACGTTGGAGAGTTCGATGTCCTCGTCGGTGGCATCCGACACCGGCGCGCCAATCATCGCCACATTCACAGCCCCGCGCAGATACCAATCCTCGGCGCGGTTCAGCGGGTGCAGAGTGCCCTCTGCGTCGGGAATGGCATTGTCACCAAAGCCCGGCAGGCCCATGCGTTTCGCGACCGCAATGAGGAAGGTCTCCATCCCCACCCGCTCGCCTTCGGCATTGGGGTCCATCTTCGGCTCAATGACCGGCCAACGGGCACAGGTCGCCTTTGTCGCCACTCCGCCCCAGGGCTTGGTAAAGCCCCAGGTTTCATACATCACCGAATCCGGCACGATATAGTCGGAGATCGCGGTGCTCTCATTGATGAACGGGTCGATGGAGATGATCAGAGGGACCACGGCGGGGTCTTTCATCTCTTCGACCAGATGCGCCACGCCGGGGACGCCGTAAATCGGGTTGGTGTTGCGGAAAATGAGCGCTTCGGCCTTGTACGGATAGCCGGTGACGAGGGACGACATCCACTCGGTCGCAAGCCCCGGCGCGTTGGGATACCAGGGCGCGTCCGCCGGATAGGCGGCCCCTGCGGCTTTTTTCGCTTTGAATTCAGAGGTTTTCTCGTAAGGCACGTTGCGCCCGAAGGGCAGGCCCTTGGCCTTCACGGCGCCGGGGAAACTTGCGAGATCGTAAGCGGGGCCCTTGTTTTCGGGGAAACCGCCGCCCGCAATCATAGTCCCGCCTTTCCAGTTCAGATTGCCGATCAGCGTGTTGAGCATCATCAAAGCATAGGCGTTGTAGAACCCCGAGCCGTTCATCATGCCGCCATGGGAACTCACGGCGGCTTTGCGCCCGTGACTGGTGAATTCGCGGGCCAGATTGGTGAGTTTATCGACCGGAATGCCGCAGTCTTTGGAGTAGGATTCCATGTCCTGCGACATTGCCTCTTCGCGCAGCAGCGTCAGCGCGGTTTTCACCGCGACAGGCCCGTTTTGGGTCTCGGCCAGCCCCTCGTGGAACAGAGGGGCGGCCGAGGTGCCGGCAGGGACAGGGCCGGTAACTGGGCCGGTATCGGAAGAGATCATGAAGGGATCGGTCTCGGAATAGGCCTCGCCTTCGATCGCGAGCCCCATATCGGACCCGCGCAAGCAGTGGCCAAAGCGCGGATGATCGGCGTCCACAATCACAAGATGGGTGGCATTGGACCAGCTCATCTCACCCGCCGCCTCCGCCGCCGCTTTCGAAGGCTGCGCCAGATATTTGGCGTCATAACGGTCGTTTTCGAACATCCAGCGGATCATCGCCATGGCCATCGCGCCGTCCGTGCCGGGTTTGATCGCGAGCCAGCGCGCGCGCTCGCCCGAGGGGCCGTTTTGAGCGTTGTTGAGGATCGGATCGACCACGACATAGCTCAGATTGCCATCGGCACGGGCCTTGGCCACCAAAGTGCCGATGCGTTTGAACGGGTTTCCGGCATTGCCGGGTGCGGTGCCCGCAAAGATCACGAATTCGACGTTGGAGAAATCGGGTTTGGCGTGCGGCATGGCTTTGAAATCGCCGAACATCGCGCCCGACCCGGAGCGGTAGGCCCCGCCGCAATAGCTTCCGTGGCGGGTGAAATTGTTCGAGCCATAGCTCTGTTTCAGCCAGCGCAGCACGAAATTGTCCCGCCCGTCATCGACGCAATTCATCCAGACGAGGTGGTTGGCACGCGAGCCGAACTCGGGCGCGCCCTCCAAGGCAGGTGCCTCAAGATCGCGGATCTCGCGCAGACCGGCGACCCGGCCTTCACCAAAGAGATCGCCGCCTTCGGTGACCTCTTCGACCAGTTGCTCGAAGCTGATCGTCTGCCATTGCCCGGAGCCACGCGGCCCGACACGTTTCAAAGGTTTCAACACCCGGCGGGGATTGTCGACCTGTTCCAGTACCGCATTGCCGCGCCCGCAGGCCGTCGAGCGACGTGTCAGCCCCTGCCCCGGCCCGGCCTGCGCCATGGCGGCAAAGCTTTCGGCCACGGAGGACTCGTAGGGGATAAAGGGATCGGTGCTCATCGGCGAATAGGGATTGCCCGCGACGCGCAGCACTTTGTTTTTGGCCTTGTCGACCCGCACCCGCACGCCACACATGGTCGTGCAGCCGATGCACATGGTATAGCTCATCGCCTGATTGGGGTTGAGCGTCACATCGCCTGTTTCGGGATCGACGGAGAATTCCGGCGGGATCGAATTGCCCACGACATGTGCGTCGCGGGGCTTTTCGCCGGACCATTTGCCTCGGGCGAGTTTCTGGACGGTCTCGGCATAGCCTGCCCCGAATGTGCCAAGCGCACCTGCGGCTGCGACACCTTTGAGAATATTGCGACGGTTGGTCATGTCAGATCTCCTGAGGGCTGGCAGATTTACGGGGGGCTTGGTCGGATGTCCGCGCGGGCGGTGAGGCGTCCGCCCAGGGCAAGAAGGTGGTGTAGACAATCATCAGAAAGACCCAGAGGCCGAAGGTGCCGAGGACGCCCATGAGGCCTGCGACCCCTGTGGGCATGAGCGCGTCATAGAGGCCGGAGCCGACTTTCGGCACGGCTTGGCCGCCCATGAACACGGTCCAGCGGAACATCCACGCGGCGTGGATCGCAATCAGCCCGGTGATCAGCCCGGTGTTGCGTGGGAGCACGAGGGCCAAGACAAAGGGGATCGCCACGGAGGCTGCGCCCCAGAGCGCGATCTGTTGCCAAACCGGAAAACCCGCGACAGAGGCCAAAGCTTCGGAATGTACGGGCGAGACACCGGAGATCGCCACGGCGAACCATCCCATCCCGAGCGCGGCCACAAGCGCCAGCGCCAAGGCAAGACGGCGGTTGAGCGTGGCTTCCAAGGCGCTTTCACGGCAGAGCATCCGTTCGAGGATCAACATCACCCCTAGCGCGCCTACGCCACCTGTGGCGGCAAATTGCAGCGGCAGGAAGGGCGTATTCCAAAGCGGACGGGCACGCACGACCATCACTTCGGAGCCGGTGTAGACAAGGATGCCGAGGGCTGCGAGACCAGCCAGCATCCCGAGCGGACGGGCAAAACCATTCGACGCCCCGCCCAAGGAGAACAGCCGGAACAACCAGGCGAACCGCCAGTCGTCCTGCCCCATGCGGTGGAATTCGGGCCGGTGGATCGCCCAGGCGAACAGCAGCATCAGCGCCACGTAAGACGGCACGATCCACGCGCCCCAAGCCATCCATGAGCTTTTATGCGTGTAGACAAAGAACTCCCAGAAGCGGAAGGGCTGGTGCAAATCCGCCAAAAGCGCGATGGGCGCGGTGATGCCGGTGGTGACGGCGACCATGAGCGCCAGACGCGCGGTGCGCAGGTCGGTGGACTTGCCAAAGACAAAGGCCGGAAGCGCCATCAAAAGCGCCGTCACGGAGATGGCGATGAGAAAGAAATACTGCACCGCCCAGGGCTGCCATGCGGCGTCATGCACGGCGCCGACGAGTTCATGAACTTGGGTTTCCATCACAGGCCCTCCGTATGGGAAACGGTATCGGCCATTTCCGGATGATAGGCGGCTTCGCCCGCCACACGCCCGTCGAGCACGTCGTCCAGACCGATGTAATAGACGTTCGGATTGGTGTGCATCTCGGGGCGCAAAACCGAGACCTCATTGTCGCGCAGCATCTTCGAGACTTCGCTATTCGGGTCATTCAGATCGCCAAAGTTGCGCGCCCCGCCGACACAGGTTTCGACACAGGCGGGCAAAAGCCCCGCTTGCGTGCGGTGAAAACAAAAGGTGCATTTGTCCGCCACCTGCGTCTCGTGGTTGATGAACCGCGCGTCGTAGGGACAGGCCTGCACGCAGTAGGCGCAGCCAACGCATTTCGACGCGTCCACCAGAACCTCGCCGTTCTCGGCCTTGAACGTCGCCTCGACCGGACAGACCGGCAGGCAGGGCGGATCGTCGCAATGGTTGCAGAGCCGGGGGAGCATCACCATCGCGGGGTCTTGGCCATCCTTGACCAATTCATAGACCGAAACATGGGTGCGAAAGGCATCCTCGGGCACCGCGTTTTCCATGATGCAGGCGACGGTGCAGGCTTGGCAGCCGATGCACTTGCGCAGATCGACCACCATACCCCAATGCGGGACATCGTTGCCTTCGGCGCTGGCGGATTGGCCGGCGCCCGCGACAGAGGCCGCGGCACCGATGGTCACCTGTCCGATCGCTCCTAAAAACCCGCGACGTGTCGTGTCCATTTGGCTGATCCTTTCTCTTGGCTCAGCCAGACCCTACGTCCGGGGCAATTTGCGCGGTATCGGCGGAAACCCGTGGGGCTTAGGGGTTTTCCCCTAGGTTTCGCCCCATCCCGCCGCGACAAGCCGCCGCACCATGTCCGCCGTGCTCGTGGCGGCAAGTTTGCTCATGGCGTTATGGCGGTGGATTTCCACGGTTTTCGGGCTGATGCCCAGCTCCGCCGCGATCTGTTTGTTCTGAAGCCCCCGCACGACGGCGCGGGCCACTTCGGCCTCGCGTGCGGTCAGGCTGTCGATCTTGGTGGTGATCTCGGCGCGGTCTCCGGCCGCCTCTGCACGGGTTCGGCTCAGCTCAAGCGCCTCCTTGATGCGGTCGATCAGCGCCATACCCTGCACCGGCTTTTCAAAGAAATCCAAGGCCCCCGCCCGCATCGCCTTCACGGCCATCGGGACATCGCCGTGGCCGGTGATCATGATGACAGGCAAAGGGCAGTCGCGCTTTTGCAGCTCGTCCAACAGCTCAAGCCCCGACATCCCCGGCATCCGCACATCAGCGAGGATGCAGCCCACAGGACCCATAGCGGCAGCCGCATCAAGCGCATCGAGCAAGGCCAGTGCGGAGGCGTGGGTGACGATCTCAAGGCCCAGAGACCCCAAGAGAAACCCAAGCCCTTCGCGCACCGCGCGGTCGTCATCGACGATATGGATCAGGCCGGTTTCGCTCATGTCTCTTCCTCAATCGGCAACCAGATCAACACCTTAAGACCAGGGCCGTTTGCCGGCGCTTCGGCGCGCATCCAGCCGCCATGGGCCTCGACGATGGAGCGCGACAGCGCGAGCCCCAACCCGATCCCCTCAGGTTTCGTGGTATAAAAGGCCTCCGCGAAATGGTCCATTGCTTCGGGCGTCATCCCATGGCCGTGATCGCGGACCGAGAGGCACAAGCCCGCACCACGCGTCAGATCGTCATAGCGCGCGGCGCGAATGTCCAGGCTGCGGGCCTCCGGGTCGGTGTCGCCCATGGCGTCGATGGCGTTTTGCACGAGGTTCAACAGCACCTGTTGTAATTGCACCTGATCGGCCATGACCGTGGGCAGGGCAAACGCCACATGCACCCCGACGGTGACGCCCGCGCGATTGGCAGGGGCGGCATAGAGTGCTGCGCTTTCTTCGATCAGCGCCTGAATGTCAGTGGGCGCCATCTGGCTTTCGCGTTTGCGCACAAAGGCGCGGATACGTTTCACCACGGTGGCAGCGCGATCCGCCTGCCCCGCCATTTCCTGTGAGGCGGTCACCATATCCTCTTCGGAAAACCGCCCAGCCTCTATGCGCAGCAAGCAGCCCTGGGCATAGTTCGAGATCGCGCTCAGCGGCTGGTTCAGCTCATGCGCAATGGAGGAGGCCATTTCGCCCAGAATGGACAGGCGCGCCACATGTTCCAACTCGCGTCGATGTTGCCGGTCGGCGGCCTCGGCGCGTTGGCGGTCGATCATTTCCTGTTTGAGTTGGACATTCGCCGTGTCGAGCGCCCGGGTGCGGCGGCGCACCAGCGTTTCGATCCGCACTGAATAAAGCGCCCAGAACGCGAGCGCGGCGGCCAGCACGATCAGCCATTCGCGGTAGTCGGCGATGAAGTCGCGCAGGGATACAGGCCCCGTGCGCGCGTAGGGCCCGATCTGGAGCTTGCGCAGCAGGTCGTGCACCGGCTGATAGTCCAAAGGCACGGTCCATAGATTGCCCTCATTCATCTGCATCAGGGCGATGGCGACCGCTTTGGCCAGTTCGGGCGAGGTGTGCTCGGCCTTGGCGAAGGGCCAGCCGGGAAAGACCGCGCTGGAGGTGGCGCAGCCGGTGGCTTCGGTGGCCTCCTCGTTGAGGGCAAAGGGCTGGAGCGTAGCAAACCGTGCGGGGTTTTCGGCCTTGAGCTCTTCGAGCAGACAGGCGCGCAGCACCGCCGCCTCGGCGCGCCCGTCCAGCACCGCTTCGGCCACCTGTTGCATCGGATAGCCCGTGACCAAAAGCTCGACCTGCCCCGGAAGGCGGGCATCGACGTCCTGCATCAAGGCGCGGACCAGTTGAGAGCCGCCGAAAGCATCGGGCGAGACGACCGCAAGGCGTTGGCTCGCGAGCTGTGTCAGAGTGTCCACACCGCCGGTCGAGACCAGCGTCGAGGCCACCGGCCAATCGCCCTCTGCCGTGGCGATCCGGCTGATATGGTGGTCATATTCGAGCGTCGCGTAATGGCCTGGGTTCGTGATGACGAAATCCACCGCCTCCGCCGCTAGAGCTGCATCAAGGGCGGTGAGGTCCAGCGGTTCAAGTTGGAAGGCATGGTTCGGCAAAGCAGTGTTCAGCGCGCGTTCGGTCGCTTTCCAATGGTCCAGTGAGTGCTCGGCAGCGCGGTAGCTCAAGACGCCAATGCGCAGAGGCTCCTGCGCGAAAAGAGGCGAAGCCAGAGAGAGGCCGTACATTATGGCTACACTGCAAGCCCATAGAAATCTCATATGATTTTCGCGCCTCTCTCGCCCACATCGAACTCTGGCGGCTCTCCAAGTCGCAGCCAACACCATCCGAGCGCGCGGGTCCAGTCGGCGGGACGATATGTCGCCAAGTCAGCGGATGTGGCGGAATTTCAAAAAGCACATCCGGCCATGGGGGCGCCCCATGACCGGATGTTCTAAAGCTTAAATCAGTTCCGCCTCGGGCTGGTCAGCAGCCCGTTCGGGAGACAACAGATTTTGCCGTGCGGAACAGGATTTCCATGTCCAGCAAGAACGACATTTTTTTATGGTAACGCACGTCCAACTCGACGCGTTCTTTGTAAGACACGTCGTTGCGGCCGGAGACCTGCCATAGACCGGTCACACCGGGACGCAGCGCGGCGTAGATGGCAGCGTCTTTGCCATACATCACCAACTCGGGCTCGGTCACCGGGCGCGGTCCGATCAGGCTCATCTCGCCCTTGAGCACGTTCCAAAGCTGTGGCAGCTCATCGAGGCTTGATTTGCGCAGGAAGTCACCCAACGGCGTGACACGCGGGTCGTTGCGCAACTTGCGATCCTTTTCCCATTCGGCACGGGCCGCGGGATCGGATTTCAACAGCGCTTCGAGGCGCTCCTGGGCATCCGGCACCATGGTGCGGATCTTCCAGCATTTAAAAATTTTACCACCTTTGCCGACGCGAGCGTGACCGAAAAGGCCGGACCCGCCATCCCGGCAAACCATAACGCAAAGCACGAGCACAAGCGGCGCAATCATCGGCAGCAGCATCAAGGCCAGAAGGATGTCGAACACCCGTTTCATGGCCCCTGCATAGATGGGAACGACATTGTGGTAGTACTGGTTACGCGAAAGAGTGGTGGAATCCTGATGTTCCATCTGAGACATTTTAACAATCCACTTCATAAGCTCATAAGGGCACGCGCGCTCTCGCGCACAAATGCGTTATTTTTCAGGAAGGGCCCCCCCTTCACCGCAGTCTCGAAAACCTCATGGGGCTTCTTCGTGCTATCCGCGCTTCACGCGCCTGCCCGACGCAACATGCACCACTTTTATGACTTTGATGCTATGTTCTTTGGATTTGAACGCCTAGAAAACAATTTTCCCTTTGAATTGAACACCCCTCCAACTTCACCAAAATTTAACCTTTAATTAACAAGATATTAACAAGGCCCCACACCTTCGCACCCGCAGAAAAAACCTATGCCCGATCTGGAGCGATCGGCAAAAACTTGCAAAAAAGCACCTCTCCTGACAAAAAAATAGACCGTTTGTGAAAGCTCTACGGAAATCCACTCAACCTAGGGGTAAGTGAACCCTGACCTTTTCGCATCCCTTATCTGCACCGCAGCGAATCAAACCCACACAAACATTCGAGGGGACCGCCCTTACGTTGGGTCAAGAAGGGTGGATCGGCAGGAAATGCCTCACACGCTCCGGCGAAACCGGCGGGCTTTCGCCGTGCCACTCTCAAGAAAACCGGATTGGGAAACGCCTATGTTCGCAAAATAAAAAGACGAATGGCAAAAATCGGCACACAATACAACTTTATCGCGAATGACCTAGGCCTAGCCATGGAACTATGACATAAATGGCATTGTGAATGTTACCGAGTGCTATGGTTGATGTGTTACGCTAACATGAGCAACGTTTGAGGCAGTGTGAACCACCTGTATGTCAGTCAGGCCCCAGCCCGTCTGACGTGTCCCGAGTTTGAGTGCGGCAGCAAGGAACATTTCGTGAAGTCCAAAACGGCCAAAGTTGATTTTTCGACAGAAAAGACCGAACGCGCAGCTCCGAAGAAATTGCAGGGCGGCAAAACGACGACATCCGCCAAGGGCGCGGCCCTTTTGGCGCTGCCTTTCTCGCTGATCTTCACAGTGCTAATGTTCTTGTCTTTCGACATCTCGCTCATTTGGGCCGTGCCGATCTATGGCATGATCGGCGCGGTGTTGATTGTGCTCTTCCTGTTGGGCAGCCACCTCGCCAACCGCGACTGATCCGCGTTGCGCTCAATTCTTCCTCAGTCTCAAATCGAATAAGCTGTTTTTCCAGACGCCGTAAGAATGTCATGCTTCGCAGTCATATGGACTGTTGAGGCCATTTTTCATTGTTGGTCTCGTGCAAATATAGAACACTCTATAGGTGTCCCGCGCTCTCCGGCCCTCGAAGTCGCGCGGTGTTATGTGGAAGAGACGTCAAGTGAACGGTTCAGTGGAAACACCGGGGCTCAAGAGCTTCATCATCAGCGTTGGATCCCTGATCTCGGCGCGCAGCTTTGTCGCGATTTCACAAATTCTCGTCCTTCCCATCCTCGCACGTCAGTTGACCGTCGAGGATTTCGGCCTGATGGGCCTCGCCATGACGCTCGTGATCTTTGCCAATACGCTCAGCGATGGCGGCATGGGGCGTTCCCTGATCCGGCGCGAAGATGCCGATGAGGTGGAATGGTCTTCAGTTAACTGGCTGATGATTGGCGCCGGTGTGGCCTGTATGGTGTTGGTCGCCGGTCTCTCGCCCCTGGCGGCGCATTATTTCGACAGCGACCGTCTTGTGCCTTTGTTGCTTGTGATGTCGATCATCCCCCTGCTTTACGCGCTCACCGCCGCCCCCAATGCCGAGATTGAGCGGCGCGAAAATTACAGCGGCATCGCGAAGGTGCAGGTGATTGCCACCGTGGCGGGCATCGTCTTTGCGGTCGCGGGCGCCCTTGCTGGCATCGGGGTCTGGGCCTTGGTCGGACAACAGGTTCTGCTGGCCGCCGTGCGCATGATCGGGATTTTCATGCTCTCCCACTTCCGCCCGAGCTTTGCCTTCTCGACCCATGGGTTACGTCCGCATTTGATCTACGCGCGCGACACGCTGGCCTCCGCCTTTCTCACCGTTATCCGACAACAGCTGCCAGTGATGATGATCTCCCGCGTTTTGGGCCAGGTGCCTCTGGGCTATTTCGCCATGGCGCAGCGGTTCAACCGCCTGCCGCAATTCGGTCTCGCGGGGCCGATGTCCTCGGTCATCTATGTCCGGATGTCGAAGGCGCAAAAGTCGCCCGAAAAGCTGCGCGACATCTATTATGCCGGGATGCGGCTTTTGTCGGTCCTCTTGATCCCGTCAATGACCATGGTCGCGGTGGCGGGCCGTCCGGTGTTCTCCGTGCTCTTGTCGCCGGAATGGACGCCGGTGGCGATGCTCTTCGCACTCACCATCGGCGGGCTGGTCTTGGAGGCCATCGCAATCTTTTTCATGCAGGCTTTGTTTCGCGCCGTCTCGCGCACCGATCTTTTGCTGCGCACCTCCATCGAAGGCGTGATCCTGCGCATCGTCATGGTGCTCATCGCGCTGCAATACAGCCTCGAGGCGGTGGCCCTGAGCTTTACACTCTGGTCCCTCGTCATGGTGCCGCGCCACTGGCAGCTGGGCGCCCGTCTGGTGCCGATCACGTTCAAAGGCTGTCTGGCCCAACTTATCCCCTCAAGCCTCGTCGCCGCAGCCATCGCCGTGGCCTACCTCTGGATCGAATACCTCACCGACCTGCCGAACGTGGCGTATTTTTTGATCGCTGCAGCCTTCGGCGTGCTTGGCATCGCCCTGACCGCCGTGATCGACCGCCAGAAATCCAAATCCGCCCTCGCGGTCTTTCGCAACACCCCGCAAGTGCTGCCCCCCGTAACCCCCGCCGTTGGACCGTAAGCCCCTCGGCCATTTCAAGAGAGTGACGAGTAGATGACAAGCCCCCAGATGAAGCGACCGCCACAGCCTGATTTCATCATCGGGGGCGCGCCGAAATGCGGCACCACCTCTTTGCACTTCATCCTCGATCAACACCCGGAGATCGCCTTTCCCACGGATGAGGTGAACTATTTCGACGCCGACGACCCGTTCAACTGGCCCGACCTGTTTTTCGAACGCGGCGGGCGGCTCGATTACCGCGACCCCTCGCCCGACAACTCTGAGACGCGCGACTGGTACCGTGCGAAATATGAGGCTCTGGGCGATATGGCTCTCTTGGGAGAGGACAGCACGCGCTATCTGTTTTCACCAATGGTGGCGCATCGGGTGAAACAGCGCTTGCCCGACGCGAAGGTGATCTTCATGCTCCGCGATCCGATCAAACGGGCCTATTCCGAGTATTGGCACGCAATGAAGATGATGCGGGTCACCACGTCATTCGAGGGGGCTTTGACCGCCCTGCCCCAGATCGTGGCCGGATCAACCTATGCGCCGCATTTGCAGCAGTGGATCGACGTGTTGGGCCGCGACCGGGTGCATATCGTGCTTTTGGAGGACTTCAAAAACGACCGACAGGCGGTGATGGATGGCATCGCGCGGTTCATCGGCGTGGAGCCCTTTTCGCTTGAGGGCTACGAGTTGTGGTTCAACAAGACGAGCTACCCCGGCAAGCCGAAGCTCATGCAATGGGTCAACGCCTTGGTTGGGCGGCGCGTGTCGCGGTTGCGCTACATGGGGCACATGCGGCGTGACACGGGGCTGCGTGAGAAACTCGCCAACCGAGTGTATCAATTCTATTTCCACAAGGTGAATCCGCTTTTGCTCACAGCCGACCGCCCGCCCGAAATGAAACCCGAGACCGCGCGCTATCTGTCGCGCCTGCTCTCGGATCGCAATGCGGGCCTTGATGCACTTTTGGATCGGGATTTGTCTGAGGTCTGGTCGTCCTGGTCGCCCGCGACGACAACGGATGACAAAGACAACAGCATGGCCGCACAGTGAGGATCAGCCCGTGAGGGTCAGCCCAGCGTCTGGAACAGCTCCAGATAGCGCTTGGCACCCGCCGCCAATGACAGATTTTCACAGACATAATCGCGCGGCGCATAGCCCGCGTGATTTTCCCAAAACAGATCAAAGGCCTCGACCAGCTCCGGCTGTTTGAACCGTATCCCGCAACGTTCATCGAAATAGGGCACCGAAGAGACCTCGAGGCCCGGCGGCGCAATCGACAGATCGTGCGGGCCGACGAGATGCCCCTCATCCCAGGCGAAAATCGGCACGCCGGAACACATGGCCTCCTGATAGGCCAGCCCTTGGGTTTCATGTTCGCAGAGAAATGCCATCGAGCGCGCCCGCGCCAGCGCGCCACGGAACTGCCCCAGATGGTGAAACCCGTATCGTAGAATGTGATAGCTCAAGCCACGGGCTTCTAGATGCGCGATCAGAGGGTCCAAGAGATCGTCTTTTCGGTCATCGTAGTGCCAGCGGATCTTGTCGTAGATCAGAACGTCGATGTCTTTGTCTTGCCCCGACAGGTCGGGCCAGTTTTCGGTGTCGAGCCCGACGAACATCGGCTTGACCCGATTGCCAAGAACAGGCCGCCAGATTTGACAATACCATTCAGAGGGTTGGGTCACGATCTTGAGGTTGCAATTTTTGACCACACGGAGTGCATCGTCAGGGTCAGGCACTTCGCCGGGCCCGAACATCGCCGGATTTGGCAGGCGCACCTTGTCATAGACCGTGCGAAAGCCGGTCAGCCCCACGGGCATGGTCGGATTTGCGCGGGCATAGGAAAAGTCATTGAGCCTGATGGTGACACCGCTGGCCTCAAGGCTGCGCTTGAGGTTGAGAAAGGCGGTGTAGAACCCGGTGTAGGGTTGCAGGTTCTTGGCGCGGCGATAGGCCTGACGCAGCGTGCTTCGAATGTGCGAGCGGGTGCGGCCAAAGGGGGCGTCATTGGCCTGCGTCTCGTAGCCATCATAGAACAGGGCAATCGTTTTCGGGGTTTTGGGCGCTTTTCCGGGCGTGCTCATGCCTCATCCCCCCCATAATTGTGCGCTCTTGGCGGCACCAACGCGCCTCGCGCGACACCGGCATGGAACATGCCGCGCATCATCCAGAACCGATAGGTGCTTTCGCGATACATCGTCAGCCCGGCCCGCAGAGCGCAATAGGCACTCTTGAACCCGGACCGCAGCACAAGCCCCGCGCGCTCAGCCAATGGCGCGTTGCGCCCCGCAGATGTCACGCAATGGCCATAGGCCTGCCCTGTGCTGAACCGGCGCTTCATCACCCAGTCTTTCGACATGCGTTTCTCGGCGACGGGTTCGCGCACTTTCGCATCGAGTGTGATGTTCATATCCACGCCCTGACGATGCAGGCGGAAGAAGAAATCCGTGTCCTCGCCGCCGGTGCGCCCAAAGGCCTCGTCGAACCGTGCCTCGCGCACTCGGGCGTTGCGCAGATCCAAGAGCACGTTGCAACTATAGCCCGTTTCCACCACCCCGTCGCGGTCCAACGGAATGTTCGAGTGCACGTCGTTCTCGACCATCCATTCCGGCGTCTCCTCGGGGTAGATCGCGTAGGACGGGCCAAAAATCACACTGGCGCCTGAACGGCGCCAAGAGCGGATCATATTTTCCAACCAGCCGGGATCGGCGGTTTCGTCATCGTCGATGAAAATCAGCGCCTCGCCCTGGGCCGCCTCCAGACAGGCATTGCGGGCAATCGCGATGTTGCGCGCGGGCGCGTGGCGATAGCGGATGTTGAGACCTGTATCCTGCGCCGCGATTGCAATTTGGGGGCCCAACTTGGACACGTCATCATTGTCGGCGACGATCACTTCGATCGTGTAGCCATCGGGCACGATCTGACTGCCGATTGAGGCCAGGGTTTCGAACAGTTCCGGTCGCCGAAAAGTGCAGATGCCGATCGAGATCAGGCAACTGTCCGCCGCCAGGCTTCCGCGTGCATATTTGAAGGTCTCTTTATTCATCGCCCAAAACCCGCATTTCGTCGTGCCACTGGCGTGCCACAGGTTATTTCCGAAACGCTTATCCCCCTTGCCGAAAACACCACATATTTGCTGCGACCGGCTCGGCACGCCCAATCGCAACGCTCAAACACCATCCGACCCTGTATTGCAGTCGAACAAAGTCAGCCTAACAGGCTACAATCTCAAAGATACGACAGTTTTGGGCCTCCCCCTAACGGAGATCGAAACGGGGTCTCTGCGGAGCTCTTAAAGCACATAAATTGGGCGCAAATCCGCAAGGCGCGACCAATCCGCAACCAGCCAAACGTCGCGAAACGCAAAAATGCCATGCAAAACGACCACACATCTGTGTGGCAGAGGGAAATTCAGGCACTTATCCGGGGCCTGTCACGCCTCAAACAAGCATCTTATTCGGAAGGCACCGCCGACAGCGCAGGCGTCTTTGCACCATTGAGTCCGTGAATGGTCTCTGGCGTCTTCCCACCAGAAATCCGATCCAACAACTGCGCCACCGCGAGGCTGTCCGACAGGCGCATCAGCTGGCACTCTGCCTCGCCGCGACCGAGCATGCGGGAGAATTCGTCGATCTGAAATTGCAGGCCAGAACCCTCATAAACGGAGCCAATCTGCGCGCCTTCGAGACGCACCCGATCCAAAAAGAACCTGCGTAGCACGCGTCCGAAAGAAGATTGCTTTAGCTTATCCTTCAAACCGCGTTTGCGGGGCGGCGCGGGCTTTGGCGTGGCGTTCGCAGGCTGCACCTCACCAGCGGGCTGCGCGCTTTCCTTTACTTCCGGGAAATGCATCATCCGACCGCCCAGACCACACAAAAACGGCGCATCAAGGGTCAGACGTCCCTTGGTGCCGGTGATCTCGAGCCGATTGGGCAACTGCCCACTGTGCGAAGCCGAGAGTGTCACAAGACAAGAACCATCCACCCCACCACGCAGCACCGCCGACATATCGCGATCCGTGCCGCGCGCGGAATAGCGAACCTCAGAGGCGCTGTAGCTCAAATCGCCCAAGAAAAACTGAGCCAGAGAAATAGGATAGACCCCCAGATCGCGGACCACACCGCCGCCAAGAGACGGCTCGGCCACGCTTTTGTTGGGGCTATCATCGACCGGAAAACCAAGCGTGGCATTAAGGTGCAAAGGCTTGCCGATCTCGCCCGCGTCAAGACGCCGGCGCAGTTCGAGAACATTCGGGAGGGTGCGGGTCCAGACCGCCTCCATCACCGGCACACCTGCCTCTTTCGCGGCTTTGGCGATGGCGTCGACCTCATGTGCGTTCATCGCCAGCGGCTTTTCACAAAGCACCGGCTTGCCATGGGCAATCGCGGCCAAAGTGGCCTCGGCATGCAGAGCGGTGGGCAGAGCGATATAGACCGCATCAATCTCAGGCGAGGCCAACATCTCTTCATAGCCCTGAAAACAGAGACAATTTTCGGGGGCGACACCGGCAAAGTCCCTGAGCGCCTCGGCGCGATCAAGGGCACGAGAGGCGATACCTGCCAACCGGCTGTCGCTGCACAAGGCAATGTCCGTCACGAAACGCCGCGCGATCATGCCCGCGCCCACGATACCCCATCGAATTTCAGCGCTCACAACGCACAACCTCCATCACTTTCGCACCACCACATCTCTATTTAGGTATTCCGACCAAGTAATCTACTGGTGCGCAAGACAAATTGTTCGCCAAGACAGCTGATCAAATGAAATGAAACGCTGGGAGGCGCGTTGAAACAGGCCATGATCTCGGCGATGTCCTTGGCCTTGACCGCATCGATCAACCTTACCCAGCTATAGCGCTTCATGGTATCGATCCAGAGCGCCTGAAGCGGCTCTCGGGCCGGACCGGTCATCGCGTCGCGCAGAACCGCGATCCGATGCGCCAAAGCGCCCAGATCCTTGGCCCCATGCGAGCCACTCAAAGACTCCGGACGCACCACCGCAAAATAGCCGGCGGGTGGCACGATATGAAACTTGGCCCCGAGGGCAAGCGCTTCGGCATAGAGCGCGAAATCCTCGCCCAGCCGCATGTTCTCGTGATAGCGCAGACCATGCGCCTCAAGAAAATCACGCGCAATCAGAGGTTTAAGAAACCCCATTTCGCCGCGCGCGCCATTATAGGTCGTCATGTTGCCACGCACGAATTCCGCCAGATCAATCGCAAAACTATCCGAGCCAAGTTTAGGCAATTCCAGCAACCGCGTGCGCGGGCCATACTCATCACCCTCGATCACCTTGTAGAGATCGTCGGCCAGAATGGTGGCTTGCAAGGCGCGGGCCTTCTCCAAAAGACGCGCCAGACGCCCCGCTTCCATGAAATCGTCGCTGTCCAATACGGTGACATAAGTGCCCTGTGCCATCTCCAGCGCCATGTTACGCGCGCCCGACGGACCTTTGTTCACGCCAGTCGTCAGGGCAATCACATTGTCGTGCTCATCGGCTAATTTTCGTGCAGCGTCCAAAGTGTCGTCCGGCGAGGCATCATCAACGATGATCACCTCAACCACAACGCCGGGCTGGTCGAGGGCGGAGAGCACCGCGCGATCCAGTGTCGCGACACATTTATATGCGGCCACAATGACGGAGACGTCGATTTGTGTGGTCTCGGCCAAGGGTCAACCCTCCTCACGCCCCTCGGGGACCTGATCCACCGCCCACGTGGTCCACGGCCCGAAGTCCTGACATTGCAATCCGCCACGTCCCAAAGGCACGTAAGACATGCAGCCATATCGCGCTTCGACGTTTGTTTCAGGATCGACCTCACCGGCCCAAGGCTCCTGCAACTCTGCCACGGCCCAGATGTTGGCGAAAAGCTTGCCGCGGAAGACCGGCATCGCTGTCTCATCGGCGGCGGCGTAGAAAATCTCCTTGCCATCCGCGAACCAGCGCACCCCCTCGGGGCGCCATTCGAAGCGGTAGATATGCATCCCCTCGGAAGCGTCAAAGCCCAGCGGGATGTGTCGCCCGGGCATTTGTTTGCCGTCGACGAAGAGATTGGCATAGAGACCTGTCGTATCCTTGCCCAGAAATTCGATGTCGATCTCGTGATGCGGATCGCCGAAGGTCCCGCCCGTGTAGGTAAAGAAAGACGAGACCACCCCATCGGCTTTCGCGGGCTGCATCACCACCTCGTAATCGCCATAGCCATGCCCGCCGCCACGCTGAAGTTCCGCTCCCCAAAAGGCTTTCTCCTCGCCTTCGGGCGCGGGTGAGAGGCTCAGGACCACTTCCTTGGTCGCCGCGTCATAGGCGATACGGTCGCGGCGATAGCCCGTGACCATCGTTTCGCCACCGAAATCGAAATCCGACTGATAGAATCCCCCGAGGTCGGCCTCGGTCTCGAACAGCTGAAAGAATCCGTCGATCGGCGAGAGCGCTCCCTGCAATTCGGGCACCTCCTGCGCCGAAGCCCGTTGCGAGACCAGCGCGGAACTCACAAAAAGCGACATTATAAGGCAGGAGCGCAAGATTTTACGGTCAGAGTGAAAGTACAGATTGTCTGACATACGGGGGAACCCTAACAATGAACACACGAGTAAGAGGTTAACACAGCTGTACAGGCAGGGAAGCGTTCATGAACCTGCAGACCACAATTATGATCGCGGCATATAACGCAGCGCGTTTTTTGCCCAAGTCTATAGCATCGGCGCGCGCGCAGACCGGTTTGACGCCGGAAATCATTGTCGCCGATGACGCGTCCAAGGACGAAACCCCTCAAATCATGCGGGAATTCCCGGATGTTCGATATATCCAGATGTCGCAAAACGGCGGACCGTCTGTCGCGCGCAACGCCGCGATTGAGGCGGCTACAGGCGATTGGATCGCCGTTCTGGATGCCGATGACGACATGGTGCCGGGGCGTCTCTCGACCATGTTGGGACATGCCCTCGCGGCCGATGCGGATATTGTGTTGGGCAATTTCACCCGCGTCGACATCCATGGCGTGCCGGTGAATGGCGGGGTGTTTTTGCCGCCCTCCGAGATCGACCCGCTGCATCATCTGACGCTCGAAGATTACCTCGCCGGCAACCAAATGACGGCGGGCGAAAAATGTCTGGGTTATCTCAAACCTATCTTCCGACGCGAATATCTGATGGAGACGGGTCTGCGCTATGATCCGGCCCTGCGCAACAGCGAGGACTACCACATCATCGCCGCAGCGATTGCCGAGGGCGCAAAGGTGATCATCTCGCCCGAACCGGATTACCTTTATCAGCAGGCCGAAGGGTCTCTCTCCGCCACCGTGCCGCCGAAGTATATCGAGGCGCTCTTGGCGGCAGACGCGGAGTTTGCAGCCAAAGTTCTGGCGCCCGGTGCCGACACACGCACGGAGCGTCTGGCCCAGCTGATCGAGATTCGCCGTATCCATCTTGAAACGCTGATGGCGGCGGAGGTGGTGATGACACAGCTGAAAAACCGCAAGATCATGGCCGCCGGGAAACTCTGCGCATCAAACGCCAGAGCACGAAAACTGGTGATGACGAAACTCTCGGAAGCCGTCCGCAAACGGCTCCCGGGTGGGTGAGGGTTATTCCTGACGCAAGAGTGGCCTGATGCCCGCGCCCGGACCTTTTGGCTCTGCCAGGTCGCTCTCCGAGGTCACGACCTGTGTCTCGATCTGAGCCTCTGCCTGAACCGCTGCCTGCATCTCAGGCTTGATCGCTGGCGTTGCCCCGGACAGCACCTCCGGCAGATCATCGCCCTCAAGGACCACGCGCTCAACGCGAAGCACATCGCCGCGACCGATCCGCGTATCCGGCATCACCCGACGCTCTCCGGCAGCATCGCCGTTGCGGGTCAGGAAATAATAGGTCGCGACCTGATCCATCAACGTAGAGGATTCGCCCCCCGCCGCCTCGACAAGTGCGCCGTAGGTTTCCCGGCGCAGGCGCAACTCTTCGATCTCGCCCTGCAAGGACTGCAGCTCTCGGGCGGCCTCCACCTTGTCCCGCGAGCGCAGCGCCAGAATATCGCGTTCGGCTTCCTGATGGCGCTGGCGGGCGCGGAAAATCGCGGTTTCGATGTCGATCTGCTGGCTTTCCACATCAAAGAGCGATTCCTGCGCATCGCGGATTTGCACCGAGCGCGCCAGCCCGCTTTCCTTGAGGGACAGCATATTGTCGAGGTTCTCCTGCGCCATATCGATCTGTGTCGAAAGGCCTTCGAGCTTCTCCTCGAGATTGGCGATTTCAGTGTTCAACAGCTCTTTCAACCCCTCAAGGTTCTCGACCTCCAGTGCTTTCGCCTCGCGTCGCGCATTGAGTTGTTGTTGCTCGCCCTCGATCACCCGTTGAAGGGCGGCGGCGCCGTCGGGATGGGTGATATCTTCAGGCAAAACAATCGTCTCGGCATCGTCGCGCATGGCGCGGTAGCGAGCAGCGGAGACCTCTGCGCGCAGTATCTCGCGGCGCAGTTGCGAGAGGGTTCCGCTGTCGATCATCAGGCTGCGCACATTGCTGTCGAGCCCCCCCGCCAGACGCGGCGCACCACCGGCCATAGCGAAGGCCTGATAGACGGTGCGGTCAGGCCGGGCCTCGAATTCGCCGGGCCGCGCTACATCGCCCAAGACAAAAAACGGCGCATAGGCGGCAATGTTCAAGGTGACGACAGGCGGCTCAACCATCTGAGCGCGAT
This sequence comes from Celeribacter sp. PS-C1, assembly GCF_019429625.1. Taxonomy (GTDB): domain Bacteria; phylum Pseudomonadota; class Alphaproteobacteria; order Rhodobacterales; family Rhodobacteraceae; genus Celeribacter. Next base: position 356,810 of record NZ_JAHXRW010000002.1, on the reverse strand, counting down.
TCTGCAAAATCTCCGCGATCTCATAGCTCAAATCCTCACGAGAGACGTTCACCGCCGGGATCGAGCCCACAAGCGGCAAGGTCAAAGTGCCCTCTGCCGACACCGTGTAAGTGCCCGAGACCGGTTCCCAAAAACGATATTCCAACTCCGCATCTTCCCAGATGACGATGCTGAGCGCGACCTCATCGCCGATGCCCAAGAATCCCTCCTGAGCCTCTCCAGGGGCCGAAACAGCCGCAAGCCCTGCAGGATTCGGATCGCCCTCGAAGGCCATGTCACCCGTCACGTCCTCCTGTGCCGCAGTCCAGACGCCCACCGACTGAGCCGAAAGCGGCTTTATTGCGGGCAAACACATCAAAAATGCACAGAAAATGCCCAACGGCACCGTTGGAGCAGCCCCCCTGTGCGTCTGACGATCTATCGATTGAGCAAGCAGATGCATCTTTGTCACCTTTTAAGCATAGTACCTAAAGCCAGACACCATCTGGCCATGTTGTACGGGGGAACACTGTTATGGTTGCGCAAATTACCGCGCTTGTACCAACTTTTAACCGCGGGGCCCTTCTCGCAGAGGCGATCGAGGCGATTTTGCTGCAAAAACGGGCAGTCTCGCAGATCATCGTCTGGGATGACGGCTCAACAGACAACACCTCCGACATCATTGCCCCCTTTCTGCGCACTGAAGGGGCGAAGATCGACTATCGGCGCGCAGAGAATGCCGGAAAGTCCGCCGCATTGAATCAGGCCATGGAACTGGCTCAGGGCGATTATATCTGGATTTGTGACGATGATGATATCGCACTGCCCGATGCAACGCAAAAACTGGCCTTTATTCTGGATGAAAAGCCCGAGGTGGGATTGGCCGCGGGCGCGCACAACCGGTTTTCCACCGCGCCCGAAACAGGCGAAAAAGAACTGAGCGACGCGGGGTATTGGCCGAACCTCACCTCAGGAAGCCCCTTGCGCCATGTGCTCGAAGATATTTTCTTTTTTCAGAACGCCACACTGGTGCGCCGCGCCTGTTACGACAAGGTCGGGCCGTTCTCCGTCGATCTGGCGCGTTCGATTGATTACGACATGACGGTGCGGCTGATGGCGCGCTATCCGGCGGAGGTGATCGAGGACACAGTGTTCTTGCAACGCAAACACGACGGCGAGCGCGGCCCCGCCTGGCAACGCCATGCGGCGAAATCCTCGGACGATGTCTGGCGCAACGCCGACAAGATCGTGTTCGAGCGCCTGCGCGACCGCATTCCGTTGTCGCTTTATGAGGCAATGTTCGACGGCGACTCCCCTGAACTTTGCGCCCGAGCGGCGCTGTTGCAGCGCGGCGCAGTTTTCGCCCGGCGGCGCGATTGGGACACTGCTCTCGAAGATTTCGAGGCGGCAATCCTGATCCGTCCCGAACTGGCCTTGAGCCCCGAAGAATGCCGGATCGCGATCCGGGCTGTGGCGGGCAAACATGGCGCGCAAGAGCTGTTCGAGACCACCACGCGCAAGCGCCTTCTCGATATCTCGAAACATGCGACCTCCGGAAAATCTCTGGTCCGCTCCCTCTCGCGCGGTGCGGTCTGGCGTCTGCGCGAGGCGCTTCAGCGCAAAAATCCCGCTGAGGTTCTGGCGATCTCTTCATTTCTGGCCGCGCAGCCCCCTTGGTCGATCCCGACCGCCACCGGGCGGACCTTGACCGAGCGCGATGCGCTGCCGCTGGAGGCCTATGCATGGTAAAGACCCCGCCCGAACGCGTTATCGTGCTGATCCCGACCCTGAACGAGGCCCAGCATATCGAAAGCGTGCTGACGCAGCTTTTGGCGCAGGACCAAGTGGCGCAACAGGCCCGCGTGATCGTGGCCGATGGCGGTTCGACCGATGGGACGCAGGGGATCGTCGAAGGCCTCGCCTCCCGATTTCCCAATGTCGAATTGCGGCACAACCCAAAACGCACGCAGGCCCATGCGATGAACATGCTCTTGGCGCCTGAGTTTGAGGCCTATGACATCGCGATCCGCTGCGACGCCCATGCCGCCTACCCGTCTGATTTCATCTCGCGCCTGAGCGCTGAATTGGACCGTCAGCCCGATATTGCCTCTATCGTCATCCCGATGGATGCGGTGGCGGAAGGCAATTGTTTCCGCCGCGGTCTGGCTTTTGTCGCGGACAGCAAATTGGGCGCGGGCGGCTCGCCTCATCGCGGCGGCGTCAAGTCGGGCTATGTCGATCACGGCCACCACGCCGCCTTTCGCCTCGACGCCTTTCGCGCGATGGAGGGCTATGACACCAGCTTCATCGCCAATGAGGACGCCGAATTTGATCGTCGGCTCACCGCATCCCGGCGCAAAATCTGGCTCGATGCCAGCATTCGCATCGGCTATTTCCCACGGGACAGCCTGCGCGGGCTATGGCGTCAATATTACAAATACGGTGTCGGGCGGGCGCGCAACTGTCTGAAACACGGCGACATTCCCGCGCCGCGCCAGATGATCCCGGTGGTTCATGTGCTCTTGCTGGTGCTGTCGCTTTTGATCCTGCCCTTTAGTCTTTTGGGTCTGATTTGGCCGGTTTTCTATGTGTTGCTCCTGAGCGGGGTCGCGATCTTGATGGCGAAAAAACACAAAGCGCTTTGCGGTCTTGTCGCGCTTCCCGCGCTGGCGGCGATGCATACGTCTTGGGGGATCGGCTTTTTGGTCGGCCTTGTTCAAGCACTTAAGGCGGGTCGCTGAGATGTCCGACGAGATCAAACATATCGCCTTTTTCGGCCATAACGCCAAGGATTCCGCAGTGCGCCGCCGTGCCATCGCGATGCAGCGCGCGGGCTTTGACGTCACCGGCTTCATGCCCCGACGCGGTGAGGCGACGCCCGTGCCCTTCGATTGGGTCGATCTCGGCGAGACTCATGACAATGACTATGTGCATAGGGTCAAATCCATCTTTACCGGCGCAAAGACCGCGCTCGCCCAGCGCGCCACCTTGGAGCGGGCGGATTTGTTCTACGCGCGCAATCTTGACATGTTGGCGACCGCGCTCAGGGTGCGCCGCTTGATGAAATCCTCCGTGCCGGTGGTCTACGAATGCCTTGATATTCACCACCGTCTGGCAGGCGATGCGATCTCCGCAAAAGCATTTCGGCAATTCGAGAAACGGCTGGTGGAGGCCAGCGATCTGATCGTCGTGTCCTCCCCGCGCTTCGAAGAGGAACATTTCCGGCGCTACTATCCGGGGCGGTATCACCACATGCTGATCGAGAACCGGCTGATCGAGGGCGACGCTTTCGGGCCCCGCCCCGAACATGCCCTGCCGCATATTCCCGGGCGGCTCAGAATTGGCTGGTTCGGCAATCTGCGCTGTCGGCGCTCACTGGAATTGCTCAAGGACCTCGCCCGGCATTTCCCGCACGCGGTCGAGATCGTGCTGCGCGGCTATCCGGCGCTGTCGGTCATTCCCGATCTTGAAGGCGAAATCAAAGACATCCCCAACATCACCTACCACGGCCGCTACAAGGCGCCCGAAGATCTGAACCAAATTTACGGCGAGGTCGATCTGGTCTGGGCCGGGGATTGGTATGAGGCAGGGTTCAATTCGCTGTGGCTTTTGCCCAACCGGGTCTATGAGGGCGGTTATTTCGGCGTGCCGGCCTTCGCCCCCGAGGGCACACAGACCGCCAAATGGTTACATGATCACGGCATCGGGTTGATCGTGGGCGATCCGGTGGAAAAGCATTTCATCCCGCTGGTCCAGCACCTGTTGAATGATCCCTCACCCATGCTGGAACTGCGCCGATCCTTGGCCGCCCTGCCCCGCGACACCTTCGTGGAACCGCCCGCCGTCATGCATGAGATGGCCCAGCGCGCGCTGGCCGCTCATCGTGGCACCCCTCACCCCGACGTTCAGGAGTTAACCCCCTAGGAGATGCAACCTATGGACAAGAAATGCGACCTCCCCCGCAACCTTCCACATGCCATCGTGATCGGCACCCCAAAATCCGGCACCACCACGCTCTGCGGTGCGTTGATGAGACACCCCGACATCTACATGTATCCCAAGAAGGAAACGCATTTCTTCAACGACCTCTTCACCAAGCGGGACATGGAGTGGTACAAAAGCCTCTTTGCCCCCGCGCCAGAAGGTGCGCTTTTGATGGAGGGCACGCCGGATTACGCGATGTCCCATTGCGTCGAGCGCACGGCGGAACGGATCGCCGACACTATCCCCGATGCCAAGCTCATCATGATGGTGCGCAACCCGATTGAGCGGATCGAAAGCCATTACGTCCAGATGCTGTCCAACGCCCGCGAGGTGGTTCCCATCGACGAGGCTTTGAACAAATGGCCGGAGATTGTCGGCACAAGCGATTACGGCGCCACAGTCGAAACCCTGCGCCAGCATTTCCCTGACGATCAGATTTTGGTGCTGTTTCTGGACGACTACAAGGCCGACAAAAATGCGGTCCACGCGCAGGTGCTAGAATTTCTGGATGTCGATGCCTCCGAGACGGCCTTGGCGGCGCTCTCGGAACAACAGGCCCTGCACAAACGTGAGAACCAAGGCATGGACGGCGCGCTTTTGGCGCGGCTCCGACAGTGGAAATATTACGACCGGCTGAACATGTTGATGCCCAAGGGCGTGATCGCCATGGGTAAGAAACTGCTGCGCAAGCCGCTCAAAGTGCCCTCTGAACTGCCGCCCAAAACGCGGGCGCGTTTGGAGGCGGATTTCGCGCCGAAATGGGCGGAATTTCAGAGCGAGTTCCGGTAGGCGTGCGCCAGTTCACAAGAGATCATGTCACACCGGCTCAATCGGGGCCGGTCGACTTTGCGGCACATAGGGGGTGCCGTAGATCTCCGGATATTGAATCGCCAGCGTCACCTCGGTGATATGCAACGAGAAGTCCGAACCAAGCCGCGCCGGGCGCCCCTCACGCACAGCCGCTGCCATATCCGCCACGCCGCGCACAAAATCCATCGGGTGACCGCCCTCGGCAAATTTTGTCTCTGGGTTCTTCGCAACCGCCAATTTGCGTTTGTTCCGCATGTGGAGGTATTTCTCCATCCCGCGCTGAATCTTATTTTGAGGCAAAGGATAGGCATCGACATTGGTGTGGAAATTCCAGACCTCATGGGCGCAAAGCTCACCCCCGTCGCAGAAAATCCGCAAGCGATGATCATGCGGCGCGATGATGGAATTGGTCAGACGCGCGGTCATGCCGCTTTCGAACCGCAGCAGAGCACAGGAGAAATCCGCCGTGGTGTAATTCTCGGGCGTGTCACCGCCCTTGTCCGGGATGCAAAGGCTCGCCATGCTGACAACCTCCGTCACCGGACCGAACATAGCCACCAGCCAGGTCAGCATATACCCCGCATGTTCCAGCGTGCAGCCGGTATAGAATTCATCTTTCGCGGGCCAAGGCGTACCCGAAGAACTGAGCCAGCCCGCATAACCCATCTTGTGGATCATCCCGTCGTCGATCTCGGCATAGACCAATCGCGGCGCGCCCAATTCACGCTCGCGCACTGCTTGCCAGAGCCGCTGCGCCGCAGGCCCCAAAACGGATGAAGGCGCGGACACGATCTGAAGTCCTTTTTCCTCGGCCAGCGCCACCAATTCGCGGGCCTGATCGATTTCCATCGCCAGAGGCTTTTCGGAATAGACATGTTTCCCAGCCTCCAGAATGCGCTTGTTTGTCGCGTAATGCGCATGTGGGTTGGTGAGGTTCACGATGATCTCGACCTGAGGATCGGCCAGCATCTCTTCGAAGCTGGCGTAGCGGTCAAGCTTGTAGAAATCGGCAAATTTCTCGACCCGTGCCGTGTCCTGATCCCAGATGCCATGCAACGTCAGGCTGTCTGTGTGATTGGCATAAGTCTGTTGATAGAAATCCGCGACATAGCCGCAGCCGAGAAAGGCGATGCCCGTCTTGGCCACCGCGGCTTTCGACACATCCGTAGCCGTCACGGCCCCGGAGACAGACTCCGACATATTGTCCATATTCATATTAATCCCCCCACTGACACTCGCTGTTGAGACACTCGCAAACATCCCGATGCCGGCCCACCCCGACCCATCGGCAAACGACAGGCCCAGCATGGCACACCAATCGTAACGATCTTGCGTCTGCCCCTGTCGTAAGAGAAAGCCTACGCAGGCTGGCCCAATCCGTCCAGTTTCACGCGCCCTCGCGCCCCTTAGTCGGGCCTGTTGGCGCAAGCACCTTTCTCCAAGCGATCTCTTTTTGACCACTTACTCAAAGAGCGCCCAAAATTGTCACAGGATCGCGGCTCTTACGCAGACGACTCAGGTTGGAACCCCGACGGCATTTCACGAGCGTTCACCTCGTTACCAATCCGTCGTACAGTCACGCTACCTGTGGTGTGGTAAATTGATGAGTATGTTGGCGGGGAAATGAACATGTCACGAAAGCGTATCTTGGCGCTGGCCTTGGTGGCCATCGTCTGTCTGGCCGGAATTTTCGGCGGCGGGATTTGGGCGGGCTACGCGCTCAACACGGAAATGCAGAACCGGTTCAGCTTTCCGGCGCAGATCCATTACAAGTTGAACGGGATGTATAATTCCTACTTCAACGCCGGCGCCGAGCCCGAACCCGAGCGTCTGGTCACCAACCGCGCCATCCTGACCCAAGAGACGATCTTCCTCCCCGCTTCAGCCAAGGATTTCGCGGGCGGTATCGGCACTATCGGAGAGGACACCGTTCTGGTCACCGACCGGCTGGGCAAGATGTATTCCGTCACCGACAATGTTGTCCAAGAGCTCGACGTCGCGCCGCCCGATGACAACCGAGACGCGCTTCAGTCTCAATTGGACGCGGGTGAATTGGGCCAGATCGAAATCAACTTCAACTGGATGCGCTTCAACGACATTTTCTACTATCCGCGCGCACAAGAGGGCGCGGGTTATCTCTTGCTGTCCTACACGGAATGGCTGCCGGAACAGAAGTGTTTCGGAAGCGCCATGGCGCGGCTTTCGGTTCAAGGGGACGATCCTTTGAACTGGAGTGCTGCGTCCGACGACTGGATCGTCATTGCCCGCACCGAGCCCTGCCTTGAACTGTTCACCACCGGCAAAGGCATGTTCGGCCTTGAGGCTGGCGGGCGCATGGACCGGATGCCCGACGGGCGCATCGCCTGGTCTTCGGGCGCCTACGAACGTGCCGACCGCTTTGCAGAACGCGATTTCTCCGATGCCATCGGCCTTTCGGATGACATGGATTACGGCAAGATGCTGTTGGTGAACATCGAGAGTGGCGAAAAGACCGCCATCGCCAAAGGCCTGCGCAACCCGCAAGGGGTCAGCGTCGATGGCGAGGGCCGCATTTGGGTCTCTGACCACGGCATGCAGGGCGGCGATGAGTTGAACCTCGTCTTCGACGGCGCGAATTTCGGCTTTCCGGCGGTGAGCTATGGCACGAAATACAATCGCAAACCGGCGGGCAACGGCGACCGCCACGCCAATCACGATGGCTACGACAAGCCGGTGATCGCCTTTGTCCCCTCGATTGCGCCCTCCTCCGCTCTGGCGGTTGAGAATTTCCACTATGCTTGGGACGGTGACGTGCTTGTCGGCGCATTGAGCGGCGCGGTGCATCGGGTGCATATCGAGGATGGCCGGGGCATCTATGTCGAGCCGATCGACGTCGAGATGCGCATCCGCGACATGGACGCGATCCACGGTGGCAAGACCATCGTGCTTTACACCGACGACCGCCGCCTGTCGTTCCTGACTGCCGACACCGGCCCCGATCCGATGGCGCGGTTTGACGAGCTGTTGACCAGCTATGCCGCGGACGCCGATGTGCTGGCTGCCGCGGATGGGACCATGGCGGCCTGTCTGCAATGCCATAGCCTGCTCGAAGGCGTCGACAATGGCGCGGGCCCGTCGCTTCACAACATCTGTAGCCGCGAGCCGGGCAGCAGCCCCTTCGAAGGCTATTCCGGCGCCTTGGACAAACTGGGCGGTGTGTGGACCGAACAAACCCTTCAGGCCTATATCTCCGATCCTTTCGGCATGTTGCCGGACACCAGCATGGGCTGGGAAGGCATCGAGAATGAGAATGTCTCTCTGGCGATTGCGAAGGCGTTGTGTGAGCTGTGAAGCCGCTAAGACCTTGATGCGTCAGATGCGTGAAAAGGCCTCCGCGAAGGATCGTGGTGGCCTTTTTTCTTGAGGCGACCAAGGTATTTTTGCCTTAGCGCCGATCAAAACGCGAGATGAAACCCAGCTTCAACTGCCCGTCGACACAGCTCGAATTTCGCCCTGCAACCAGAGCAGATAGCCCTTTATCGCGCCCTCATTGCGTTTGCAATACGACCACTTCAAATGCTTTTGCACCGAGATGAAGCCCGCCTGTTTCAGAATATCCAGATGCCTGCTGGCTGTGGGCTGAGCGACCGACAGGGCCTCAGCAATCAACGTCATGCAGACGCCGAACTCCACCGGATCGGCGGACCACTGATGACCGAAGTGCTCGCCCGGCTCCGCCAAGAGCTGAAGGATGCGCAGCCGCTGCTCACTGGCCACGGCTTTGATTTGTATTGATCTGTCCATGAGCTTTATCATATCGTTAATTAGCTAATTAACAATATGAGTCGCAAAGATGCTTGATCTGCCGAACATCACGATCATCGAGGGCAATGCGGTCCGTTGGGGGCGGATCGGGAACGGGCCACCACTCGTCGCAATCCACGGCACACCGTTTTCCTCGCAAGTCTGGCGCAGGATCGTGCCGGAATTCGCGGACCGCAGGACGGTCTATTATTTTGATCTGGTGGGCTACGGTCAGTCAGAGATGCGTGACGGCCAAGACGTGTCTCTGGCCGTGCAAAACAGGGTCCTCGCCGCTCTGTTTGAAGGGTGGGGTCTCGAACGCCCTGATGTTCTGGCCCATGATTTTGGCGGCGCCACGGCCCTGCGTGCGTGGTATCTCAACGGGCTTCGCTATGCCTCTTTGACGATTTTCGATGCGGTGGCTCTGGCGCCTTGGGGATCGCCCTTTGTGCAACATGTGCGCCAACACGAAGCCGCGTTTTCGGGCATGCCGGACTATATGCACCGAGCCTTACTTCGCGCCTATTTGCAGACGGCAGCGCATCGGCCTCTGTCCGAAGAGGCCTTTGACATCTACAGCGCCCCATGGCTTGGCCCCATCGGCCAAGCCGCATTCTATCGGCAGATCGCGCAGATGGATCAGAGATTCACCGATGAGGTCGAAACGCTATACGACCGCCTGGACTGTCCCGTCTCCGTTCTCTGGGGAAAGGAAGACGGGTGGATTCCCTATAAAAAAGGTGCAGCCCTTGCAGCCCTGATCTCGGATCATCCCGTCATCCCGATCCCGAACGCCGGGCATCTCGTGCAGGAAGATCGGCCCGAAGTGTTGGTCGCCGCGGTTCTCAAGACCATCGGGCCTCTCTGAGCCTCCACCTCACTCCGACGTCATGATCAACCCGAAGTTCTGCGCCTTGGCGGATTGCGCGATGGCCAGCGGTTCGCTCAGATCCGCCGCCGTCAGAGTGCCTGCGCGGACGACAAAGAGGTTGGCATCCACCGCATCCGTCGCCGTGTAGGCTTCGGTAAAGCTCGTGGCGGGCGGCGGGGCGATGATCACTGTGTCGGCCTCGGCCAGAAGGGCCTGCATCACCTCGTGATATTTTTCCGTGTCGAACACGACGGCGGGGTTGGCGCCGGTCATAGTTTCGGTCGGCATGAAGAAGGCCCCCACCCGCGGCATCCGGGTCAGCGCATCCTCGACATCGCCATTGCCGTAGAGCACATCGGCAAGGTTCGATTTCGGTTTGAGGTACTCGAGCTTCGACGACAGCTGCGCGCCGCGGATGTCGGCGTCGAGGAAGACGCAATTGCGGCCCTTGCGCGCCTGCGCCCAGGCCAGCATGACCACCGTGTGCAGCCGATCGATCCGGTCGGTGTCCGTGTTCACAAGAATCGTGCGCGCCGCGCCCCCTGCGCGCATATCGACGTTATTGGCCAGACGCATCGCCTGTTTCGCCAAATCGCTGTCGGGTTTGCTGTTCAGCTTGCTGCACAGATCATAGAGCAACAGATCGTCGCCGATGCCCCTCACCGTACCATAGACGCCAACGCCTGTGCCTTGGGCCAGCTGCTGTTCCGTGCCGAGTTTCTGCGGCAACATGTTGCGCACCAAAAGGTAAGCCACGCCCAGAAACACGCCGCCAATCGCCGCAAGGATCAGCGACAGTTTCCGGCGCGGATAGACCGGCGCGCTCGGCGGGTTGGCGTAGGAAATCACCTCTGCATCCGGGCTTTGAAGACTCTGCAATTCGCTCAGTTCTTTGAAGCGACCGAGGAATTGTTGATAGACCTGACGGTTCGCATCCGCCACGCGGCGCAGCTGGCTCAGTTGGATTTCTTCGCCCGACTGATTGAGCATCAACCGCGACAGTTCCGAAAGCGAATTGTCCATCGAGCCGACGACAACGGTCAGAACCTCGCGCTGGTTTTCCAGCCGGTCCAATTCGCGGCGCACCTCGGTTTCTATAGCATCTTCGAGCTGTTCAATGGTGCGGCGGATCGAGGCGACCTGCGCGGAATCCTCGCCAAACCGGCCGACCGCATTGGCTTCGCGCTGACGCAGGCTCGACATCTGGCTGCGATATTCCACCATCTCCTCAGAAGAGGACAAAAGCTGGGCGGCCAGCGGGCCGTCATTTTCCAGCATCTCGTTCATCTTGTCGCGCAGAGCATTGATCTGGGCCAGTTCCGCGCGCTGTTGCACGAGACGCGTGGTCAGTTCAGTCATCTGCTGATCGAGACGCGAGCGGTTGTCGGCATCGGCCTCCATCCGGGCGCGATAGTCAACCACAGCGCGCTCGGACTCTTCGAGTGTCACGGCCAGATCGTTCACCCGAACTTCCAGCCAATGGGTGAATTCCTGCGCCGCATCAAAGCGTTTGTCGGTCAGGAATTTCACATATTCGTCCATCAACGTGTTTGACAGAGCGGCGGCCAAATCGGGATCCTCGGATTCCGCGGTCACCTGCACCACATAGGATGTGCCCTGCTGGCGCACCGAGAAAGAGCGGCGCAGCTTGCCCACGATATCACGATATTCGCCCAATTGCGTGGCGCTCGCAGAGGCCGCAACTGCGATCTGGCTCTCGACCTCTTCGATCTCCGCGCCGCGATCCGCGTCGAAGTCCGGGACCAGAGATTTGAGCCAAGATTTAAGCCCGCCAATGAAAGATGGCCCCTCGTCCGGATTCAAGGCCGCAGGGTTGAATTCCGGCACGGTCTCGAGTTCAAGCCGCTCCGCCACACGGTGCAGCAAAACGTTGGAGCGTAGTACGGCCAATTCCCCCTCGATCACCGAGCTGGTGAGGTTCTGTTCCTCGACCAGATCAAAACTGTTCTGCGCGCTCAACCCCTGTTCGCCCAGAAGCATCTGTGAATAGGCCACATAGCGGGGCGTCGCATTCAACAGCAGAATGCCGGTCAGCACCACCGCCGTGCCCGCAAAAATCCCGATGGTCTTGCGACCGTCCTTGATCAAAGCAATCAGATCGCTCAGGCGCATTTTCGGCGCTGCGGTCTCTGGTGGAGAGGACAGGTGATCTTGTGGCCCAAAGTCGTTCTTCGACCGCGCAGGAACGCCGCTATACTGGTTCATACTCACACCCTTTCAAGCCCATCGCCATATTTCCGGCACAGCTGCCGGTCATGTCGCAATGTCACAGCCCCCTCCTCGGCCGGGAACGCGACATGCCCCTCCGGCCTCATTTTCAGCTTTCGCAACCGCTGTTGCGCAATCAAGGAATTTCCCGCGCGAACACTGACAATTCCTGTGACGCTCATTTTTTGAGCGGTCATTTCCATGCGCGCACCATACAAACCAGTATGTAACAGGGATTTGTTTACCATATCAAAACACTCGAAAAACACGCACGAACCTGATCAAGACGCACCATAGACCCGCTCCCGAACGCCGATCAGCGCCCCCATGTAGAGCACCATCGTCATCAGCGCGAAGGGCGTCATCAGCCCCGGCTCCGTCATGTTGCGGGCAAAAATCATCAGGGCGATGGCGACAAAAAACGCCTGCGGCATCTCGCATTTGCGGATCATCGCGGCAAAGACCTGCCAGATCGAAAAGAAAAAGGCCGTGATCGCGATCCCAAGCCCAATCAGACCTTGGTGTACGGCGGTCTGCAGATAGGCGTTGTGGAAGGTGAAGGAGGCGTTGAAATCCTTGTGGAAGTCGACAAAGATTTTACGCGACACATGGGTCCAGTCGCGCGGATTCCAGAACCCTCCGTGACCGACGCCCAAAAGCGGATGCTCCTTGATCTGCTCAAACGCATAGCCCCACAATACGGTGCGCCCGGTCAGCGTCGCGTCCTTGCCAAACTCTTCAAGAACAAGACCGATCACATCGATATTGGCGACCGAAAACACCAAAGAGGCCCCGATCAGCAAGAAACTGAGCCCCAAGGTCAGGATCACCAGGATCGAAGGATGCAAAAACCCCCGGCCTTCAAGGATTTTGGACAGAAGGATCACCAGCAACAGCGCGAAAGCCAAAAGCACGGCCGTGGCTGAGTTGGAAATGAACACCAGTGCCAGAGCACAGGCCGCCAGAATGCCAGCAGCAAGGCGAATGAGGCGGTGCTGGCCATAATCAAACGTCACACAAAGCGCCGCCGTCCAGAGGATCACCATGTTCAGCCCCATGGAGTTTTTCGAGGCAAACACCCCGCGCGAGGCTTTACCGCCTGTTGACGGCAGGACCAGTGAGGCGATGGCAAATATCCCCGCTGCAAAAACCAGTGAGACAAGCACATCACGGCGTTCAAGCCTGAGCGCCACGCAGTAACAGATCATCACGGTCAAAAATCCCTGCGCGGCGGATTTGATAATGGTGCTCGGGTTGACGCCCCAAAGCACCGACAGCGTGCACCAGATCGGAAACAGAAACAGGACCCAGGATTTCGCGACAATCGGAAAGAGCTCGTCGATGTCGCGCAGAAATGCATAGCCGAAATAGAGCGAAAGCGGATAGAGGATCAGCTCGTCCATCGGGAACTGTTTGAAGGTCACGACCAGCCAGAGTGTCAGCAAAAGGTGATCGCGCAGCTTGACGCTCATCCCGAACCAACCTTGATCGTAGCGCGCCCGCCCCTGACCTGCCCGCACAAGCGGACGGGGGGCGGTGGGATAGATTGTCCCCTCTGGCGTCATCATACAATCGTCACTCTTCTTACACGCGCCGCAAACGCGGGTCAGCCACCCGGTTACAAAAGCATGCTTCTATAACATTACATGCAGGTTTCCGGTCCGACCCAATCTTTTCTTGAGGCGTTTGTGCTCAAAAACGCGCCAAAGCGCCGTATTTTGCGCGCATCAAAGGGGCTGTTGCTCGGTTTTCCATCGCAACGCGAACGTTTTGGGCGCGATTGATCCGCTCGACGTCCTGGTGAGTCTCATGCTTTGAACACCTGCTTCTTGCCCGCACTTGACCGACGTGAGACACTGCGCCCATGGCACGCCCCTCCTCTGATCAGCTTCCCGTCCACCTCCTGACCGGCTTTCTCGGCGCAGGGAAAACCACGCTCTTGAACCGGATTTTGCAGGACCCGAGGTTTCAGGACAGCGCGCTGATCATCAATGAATTCGGCCTCGTGCCGATCGATCAGGATCTGATCGAACAGGATTTGGTAGGCGAAGGTTCCGAACGGGTGATGGTGACAACCTCGGGCTGTATCTGTTGCACGGCGGGCAGCGATTTGCGCTCTTCACTGGAACGGCTGTTGGTCGGGCGACAAAACGGTAGCCTGCCACCGTTTTCGCGCGTCATTGTCGAGACCACAGGGCTGGCCGATCCCGCGCCGATCCTCAACAGCCTGATCCCCGGCGGGCTACCCGCCATGGCTCTGCGCGACCACATGGTCGCCCGCATGTTTCGGCTGTCGTCGGTCACCACTGTGGTCGATGTCGCCGGGCTTGAGGCCGCACTTGCGCAGCATCCCGAAAGCCTGCGCCAGATCGCCTTTTCCGATCATCTGGTGCTGACCCATCTCGATGAGGTCGGACCAGAACAGGTGGCAAGAGTGACAGACCGGCTTCACGCCCTGAACGCCACTGCGCGGTTGCACCGGGCCGCGGATGCCGGGTTTGACCCCGGTGCGCTGTTAGCGGCCGGAAGCTATTCCGCCTTTGGCAAGGGCGAGGATGTCGCGAAATGGCTTGCCTCCGATCATGATCACGCTTGTGGGGCCTTTCACGATCTCAACCGGCACGGCGATGTCACGGCGCTGACCCTGACTGCAGAAGCGCCCCTGCCGGAAGCCGCGCTTCTGGCCTTTCTGGGAGCCCTGTGCCGCAAACCCGAAAACGGCCTCCTGCGGATCAAGGGCCTCGTGGCATTGAGCGACGATCCCAGCACACCGGCGCTGGTCCATGCCGTCGGTCACCGGCTTTATCCGCTACAGCGCCTCGATGCATGGCCCGGCGGTCAAGCCAGCACCCGGCTGGTGCTGATCGGGACACATCTCGACGCCCCCGCCCTTCAGGCGCAGTTTGAGCGGATCGGCACTGCAGGCCTTCCTCTCATGCCGTCCAGATGAATCTCGCTCATCATTATCTTAAGAATTATTCGCTACCGCTCATGTTCAACTGAGACTATATCGCCTCAACGCCCTGCGCCTTCGGTGTATATTGGCGAAACGCACACATCCAACGCACCCAGTCCCCGAGGAGCGCCATGATCAATTTCTCTCTCCCAGATGCCCCCTGCCTCGCCCCTCTGCGCAAACTTGCCGCAGAGCGGATCATCATTCTCGACGGCGCCATGGGCACGCAGGTGCAGACCTTTGGCCTCACAGAGGACGATTTTCAGGGCGACGGGTCCTATGATCTGAAATCCAATCACCCGCAGCAGGGCAACAACGATCTGTTGTCCCTGACCCAGCCGGGGGTGATCGAGGAAATCCATTACCGTTTCGCCAAAGCCGGCGCGGACATCATGGAGACCAACACGTTTTCCTCGACCACCATCGCACAGGCCGATTACGGCCTTGAGCATGCGGTCTATGACCTGAACGTCGCGGGTGCTCAGGTCGCACGCCGCGCCGCTGAGCGTGCCGAGGCCGAGGACGGGCGCAAACGCTATGTCGCGGGCGCCGTGGGGCCGACCAACCGCACGGCCTCGATCAGCCCCGATGTGAACGATCCGGGCTACCGCGCGGTGAGTTTCAACGACCTGCGCGTGGCTTACGGCGAACAGATCAAAGGCCTCATTGACGGCGGCTCTGACCTGATCCTGATCGAGACGATCTTTGACACGCTCAATGCAAAAGCCGCCATTTTCGCCAGTTTCGAGGCCTTCGCCGAGGCGGGCGTGCGCCTGCCGGTCATGATCTCCGGCACGATCACCGATGCTTCGGGCCGGACGCTGTCGGGTCAGACCCCCACTGCATTCTGGCATTCCGTGATGCATGCACGGCCCTTCTCCGTCGGCCTCAACTGCGCCTTGGGCGCGGCGGCCATGCGGCCCCACATCGCCGAGTTGGCCGGTGTCAGCAGCTCGCTGATTTGCGCCTATCCGAACGCGGGGCTTCCGAATGCCTTCGGCCAATATGACGAAACGCCCGAGCAAACCGCCGCACAGGTCGGCGAGTTTGCCCGCGAGGGGCTCGTCAATGTGGTCGGCGGCTGCTGTGGCACCACGCCCGAACACATCGCCGCCATCGCCGATGCCGTCGCCTCTTTTGCCCCTCGGGAGATTTCCGCATGAGCCATTACCTGCGTCTTTCCGGTCTCGAACCCTTTGTTTTGACACCCGATATTCCGTTTGTGAACGTCGGCGAGCGCACCAATGTGACGGGCTCTGCAAAGTTCAAAAAGCTGATCGTCAACCGCGATTTCGCCACCGCCCTCGATGTGGCCCGCGATCAGGTCGAGAACGGCGCCCAGATCATCGACATCAACATGGATGAGGGTCTGATCGATTCAAAACAGGCGATGATTGAGTTTCTGAACCTCATCGCCTCCGAGCCCGACATCGCCCGCGTGCCGATCATGATCGACAGTTCGAAATGGGAGGTCATCGAGGCCGGTCTGCAATGCGTTCAGGGCAAATCCGTCGTCAACTCGATCTCTCTGAAAGAGGGCGAAGAGTTGTTCCGCCATCACGCGGGGCTGTGTCTCGCCTATGGCGCGGCGGTCGTGGTCATGGCCTTTGACGAACAAGGTCAGGCGGACACCTTTGAGCGCAAGACCGAGATTTGCGCCCGCGCCTACCGTATTCTCGTGGACGAAATGGGTTTCCCGCCCGAGGACATCATTTTCGACCCGAACGTCTTTGCCGTCGCCACCGGGATCGAAGAGCATGACAATTACGGCGTCGATTTCATTGAAGCCACGCGTTGGATCCGGGAAAACCTGCCCTATTGTCACATCTCTGGCGGCGTTTCGAACCTGTCGTTCAGCTTCCGTGGCAACGAGCCGGTGCGCGAGGCGATGCATGCCGTCTTCCTCTATCACGCCATCAAGGCGGGAATGGACATGGGCATTGTCAACGCCGGTCAGCTGGCCGTTTACGACCAGATCGACCCGGAGCTGCGCGAGGCCTGCGAAGACGTGGTGCTAAACCGCACGCCGAAAGCCGGCGGCACGGCGACTGAGCGACTTCTGGACATCGCCGACCGCTTCCGCGGCGACAAGCGCGAAGAGAAAGTGCGCGATCTGGCCTGGCGCGACTGGCCCGTCGAGAAGCGTCTCGAACATGCGCTGGTCAACGGCATCACCGAATTCATCGAAGCGGACACCGAAGAGGCCCGTCAGGCCGCCGAACGCCCGCTCCATGTGATCGAAGGCCCGCTGATGGACGGCATGAACGTCGTCGGCGATCTCTTTGGCTCCGGCAAAATGTTCCTGCCGCAGGTGGTGAAATCCGCCCGCGTGATGAAACAGGCGGTCGCGGTGCTTCTGCCCTATATGGAAGAGGAAAAGCGCCTCACCGGTGGCGATGGCCGCCAGTCGGCGGGCAAGGTTTTGATGGCGACGGTCAAAGGCGATGTGCATGACATCGGCAAGAACATCGTGGGCGTCGTTCTGGCCTGCAACAACTATGAGATCGTCGATCTCGGCGTCATGGTCCCGCCGCAGAAAATCCTGCAAGTGGCGCGCGAAGAGAATGTCGATGTGATCGGCCTGTCGGGCCTCATCACGCCGAGCCTCGACGAGATGGTGCATCTGGCCGCCGAGATGGAGCGCGAGGATTTCCACATTCCTCTGCTGATCGGTGGCGCGACGACGTCGAAGGTCCACACAGCGGTGAAAATCGCCCCGCGTTACTCGGGTCCGGCGGTCTACGTGCTGGACGCCAGCCGCGCGGTGGGGGTCGTTGGCAACCTCTTGTCGGCTGCAAACAAATCCTCCTATGTCACGGATATTCGGGAAGAATATGCCAAGGTCGCCGAGCGCCACGAGCGCTCCGAACGCGAAAAACAGCGCGTGCCTCTGGCCACCGCCCGCGGCAATGCATTCTCCATCGACTGGAGCGACTATAAGGTTGAAGCGCCGAAATTCTTTGGCGCAAAGGTGATCGAGGATTGGGATCTCGCGGAGATTGCCGAGTACATCGACTGGACGCCATTCTTCCGCACCTGGGAATTGAAAGGCGTCTACCCAAAAATCCTCGACGATCCGAAACAGGGCGAAGCGGCGCGAGCGTTGTTCGCCGATGCGCAAGCCATGCTCAAACGGATCATCGAGGAAAAATGGTTCGGGCCGCGCGCCGTCGTGGGATTCTGGCCCGCCAATGCTACGGGCGACGACATCCGGCTCTACACCGGCGAGGACCGCAAGGAAGAGCTTGCCATGCTCCACACCCTGCGCCAGCAACATGCGAAGCGCGCGGGCAAACCGAATGTCGCGCTGTCGGACTTCGTGGCGCCCGAAGGGGGACCGGCGGATTATGTCGGCGGCTTTGTCGTCACGGCAGGCCCCGAAGAGGTGGAGATCGCCAACCGTTTCGACCGCGAGCACGACAACTATTCGTCGATCCTCGTCAAAGCGCTGGCGGACCGCTACGCCGAAGCCATGGCGGAGATGCTGCACGAACGTGTGCGGCGCAACTATTGGGGCTACGCGGCGGAAGAGACCTTCAGCCCCGAAGAGTTGATCGGCGAGCCGTATCGTGGGATCCGCCCGGCGCCGGGCTATCCTGCGCAGCCGGATCACACCGAAAAAGTCACGCTGTTCAACCTGTTGGACGCCGAAGCGGCCACGGGGGTCGAGCTGACCGAAAGCATGGCGATGTGGCCGGGGTCTTCGGTCTCGGGCCTCTATC
Source organism: Celeribacter sp. PS-C1 (assembly GCF_019429625.1). GTDB lineage: Bacteria > Pseudomonadota > Alphaproteobacteria > Rhodobacterales > Rhodobacteraceae > Celeribacter. The sequence continues at coordinate 338,476 of NZ_JAHXRW010000002.1, read as the reverse complement.
TTGGCCATCCGGACTCCTATTATTTCGGCGTCGCCAAGGTGGAACGCGATCAGGTCGCGGATTACGCCGCCCGCAAAGGTATGGAGATCGAGGAGGCCGAACGCTGGCTTGCGCCGATCCTCAACTACACGCCTGCGGGCGTCACAACTCCGAAGGGTGAGGTCGCCTGAAAAGGCGGCCAATCACACTGAACGCGGATAAAGAACGGCCACCTCTGAGCTCTCCCCAAACGGCGTGAGCCAAGACGCATTCGCGCGGCATTTATCGCGCGCCCTTGGGCTCTGCGCCGCAAAGGCATAGCGCAGCGGCGGGCCCGGCGGCTCTCCCCCATCCGGAACCCAAACATGGTCACAGGCGTTACTCCCAGAACGAGGAGAACAGCATGACACACACCGCACGGGGGCGCAGCACAACGGATTGGGCCTTGATCATCTTGGCATTCATCGCCGTCGTGGCCGCGCTCGATTTGGCCCAAGCCCTGCTCGCACCTTTCGTGTTGGCCTTTGTCTGTGCGGTGGTGCTTTCGCCCCTGTCGAATTTCTGGAAACGCTTTGGCCTGCCGCCCGCGGTCGGGGCGCTTTTGAGCCTCGGCACGGTGCTCAGCCTTTTGGCCGCTCTGGTGTTCGTCGCGGAACCCGTTGTCGAACGCGCCTATGTGCAAATCCCTGAAATCAAATATGAGTTGCGTGAAGCCATCGGCCAGATGCGCGATATGTTTCGCGGCATCAGCGACGTGACAAAAGAGGTGCAGGATACGATTTCCCCTGACGGAAATGGCGATGAAGGCGACTCCGTCGATCTACCGTCTTTGGGAGACGCCCTTTTTGCAGCACCGTCGATGATCGCGCAGATCCTGCTTTTTGCAGGGGCGCTGTTCTTTATCCTCTTGTCGCGGGATGACGTCTATGAAGGTCTGACCAAGGTTCATCCCGACAGCCCATCGGGCGCTTGCCTGCGTGGCGCAGACGCCCGTGTGTCGCGTTATTTCCTGACCATTACCCTGATCAACACCTGCTTTGGCATCATCGTGGCCACGGCCCTCTGGGCGCTTGGCCTGCCCGGCCCGATGGTTTGGGGCTTGATCGCGGCTTTAATGAATTTCCTGCTCTACATCGGCCCGGCCATGGTCGCCGTGTCTTTGGTCGTGGCAGGCACCATCGCATTTGACGGCGCAATGTCTCTGGCGCCTGCGGCCACGTTCATTACGCTCAACATGATGGAGGGCCAATTCATCACCCCCACCCTCGTCGGGCGTCACATGCAGGTCAGCCCGCTTCTGGTCTTCCTGTCCTTGTGTTTCTGGCTCTGGCTTTGGGGACCTGTGGGCGGCTTTATAGCCATTCCGCTTTTGGTCTGGGGGCTCGCCGTTTTTGACGGTTGGGGCCCGGCCAAACAACGTCAGCCGGACCCTGTGAAGGCCTAAGGCGGGAAGCGAGGCGTCAGGCCTCGTCCACCTCGGCAAATCCGTCTTCCGATGCCTCATCAAAGGACGCAATCGGGAAATCCACCACGACGCTGTAGCGCCCCTCTTCGTCTTCGACCTTGAGCTGACCACCGAGTTGCTGCGCAAACGCTTGGATCAGACTGGTGCCAAGCCCCGTGCCGCTGACCTGTTCCGGCGGCAAAAGTGGCGTGCCTTTGCTGTTGGACACCGACAAGCGCGCGATCTCGGGCTCCAATCGCGTGAGGCTGACATCCACGCAGGGCAGCGCATCTGCGGGTCGGCCCACATATTTCAGGGCGTTGGTCGTGGCCTCTGTGGCCAGAAGCGACAGCGGCACGGCCTGATCCGGATAGAGTGTGATCGGCTCGTAGGTCTGGGTGTTCTCCAGTTTGACCTCGTTGCCAACCCCCGCATCGACCAGCTTGCCGACCGTGCTGCGCAACAATTGGTCGGCGCGCACCCGGCCCTCAGTGGTGGTCTCATAGAGACTTCGATGCACGGTGGCGATGCTCATGACACGGCCCTGCACCTCTTTGAGCGCGAACCGCGCTTCGGGCGTTTTCGCCTTACGCACCTTCATGTTCACGATGGATGCGATCAGTTGCAGGTTGTTTTTGACACGGTGGTGCACCTCTTTCAAAAGTACCGATTTGTCGTGGATCGTATCCTCAAGTTCCGCCTCGTCCCGGATCACGGTTTCCGCCAAATCGTGCCAGGCGCGTTCGATCTCGCGCAATTCTCGCGGCAGGCCGGGATCTTTGCGGCGTTCATCATGGCGCCGGGTGGCGGCAAATTTGCGCATATCGCGGCTGAGGCGGCGAATGTGTTTAATCGCCAGACGGTGGACCGCGAAATAGGCCACGCCGAGGCTGGTGAGCCACATCGCGATAGGGAAAATCATCGGCGTCGCGATCGCCAAGCCCGGCGCCACGGACAGGCGCTCTCGCGGCCAACTGCCGATCGCATAGACCTGATTGCGCAGGATCGGCACCACGGCAAAGACACGCGCTTCGCCATCGTTGGTCTCGCCGGTGAAAGAGCTGCGATATTGTCCGGTGAGATTGACCAGGGGTCGCCCATTCGGCAGGCGCGCATAGACATTTTCGAGCCCACCCGAGGCGCTCAAAACCTCACCTTCATTATTGAAGGTGATCAGTTCGACAGGTCGGTCGACCGGGGCGTTTTCAAGGTTGATGCGGGTGTCTTCGTGCGGCAGAGAGACACTGATATAGCCGTCGAACGCGCCGTCATCGAACACCGGCGCCGAGAGCACGATGACGCGTTGATCGCTGATCGGGGCATCCAGAATGAGATCACTCCGAAGCTCAGGTTTCTCCACCATATGTTTATAAAGACTGCGGTTTCTAAAATCGTATCCAGAGCGGTCCGAGCCACAGACCATAAACCCGTCCGCGCCGATGTAACCCGCAAAGGAGAAGGACGGATTGCTTGTAATGAAATCCGAAAACACCCGGTTGCAGGCGTCATAGTCGGACGCCACGAAGGGCATGACGGCGGCCAAGGCCTCGGTCGTGCCAAAGCCCGTGCGGATCAACGCCTCCTCCCCCGCCGCCGCCTGCGCGGTAAGCGCGAGCAGATTGCTCTGCGCGCGCTCATCCGCCGCTTTGGCGAATTGATGGGTCAAGGAAACAGCAATCAGACCGATGGGAAACAGCGCAATCGACAGAAGAGCCGCAATGCGCACGCCAAGCCCGTCCACGCGAGCACGCACAACGCGCCAGATCACGCAGCGTCCCCCCGTCCCGGCATATTGGTGCTCATCACCGCCAATGTCTGTTGATCGGTCAGCTCCAGAGGCTCCCCCTCTTCGAGGTTCATCAGCTCGCTCAGGGCCTGACGCGCGCGGTTCACACGGCTTTTGATCGTGCCCACTGCCACATCACAGGTCTCGGCGGCCTCCTCATAGGAGAACCCCATAGCGCCCACCAGCATCAGAGCCTCGCGTTGTTCGGCTTTGAGCTGAACAAAGGCTTCTTCAAAATCCGCCATGGCGAGGCGTCCGTCGTGATGCGGTTTCTCGGCCAAGGTCGCGGCAAAGGCGCCATCGGTGTCCTGCACCTCGCGTTTGCTTTTGCGGCGGTCGGAATAAAACGTGTTGCGGAGAATGGTGAACAACCAGGCCCGCATATTCGTGCCCACTTGGAAAGAAGAGAGGTTCTTCCACGCTTTGATCACCGCATCTTGCACCAGATCGTCGGCCTGCGACGGGTTGCGCGTCAGACTGAGGGCAAAGGCCCGCATCGCCGGCAAATGCGTCACGATCTCTTCGCGCGGATCGAGCGGCGGGGCGTCTTGCGCCAGACTTGCTTTATTGGTCATTGCGCGCATCCTGTTCTTTCAACTGCTCCAGCAGTTCCAGGAAGCGATCAGGCACCTCTTCGTCGAGGGTCTTCTGGTAAACTTTCTTCAAGTTCATCTCGATCTGCTCATCGAGATTATGTTTTGGTTTGTGTTGCGCCATTATCTTTCCCATCTCAGGCCCATCTGCGGGGGCTTACTGAAAAATTTATACCGTTTTCGGGAACCAAACGCATTCTGCCTGCGTTTGGTTCCGAGAATTCGATAAAAAAGGACGAAAATTTATGTCGACAGCTCCGACAGAGAAGAAACTGTCCCTCATTGTGGCCAGCCTTCTGCCTTATCTGCGTCGTTATGCGCGGGCGTTGACCGGGGATCAGCAGACCGGGGACAAATATGCGGCCACCACTCTTGAGGCTCTTTTGAGTGACCGCTCCGTCTTTGATGAGATCGAAAGCCCGAAAGTGGCTTTGTTCCATGCCTTCCACCTGATCTGGGCCAGCGCAGGCGCCCCCACGGGCGAGGATGAGACCGGGCTTGCCAAACGCGCTCAGGCGCATTTGCGTCGCCTGACACCGAACACCCGAGAGGCCTTGTTGCTGCACACCATCGAGGAATTCACTCTCGATGAGGTGGCCGAGATCATGGGCACGGATGTCGATGAGGTGGAGCACCTTTTGAACGTCGCCCAAAATGAAATGACCGAAAGCATCAATGGCCGCGTCATGGTGATCGAAGACGAAGCCATCATCGCGCTCGATCTTCAGGGCATCGTTGCCGACATGGGTCACCAGATTACAGGTGTGGCCAGCATCGCCAGCGAAGCGGTGAAGCTCGCGAAAGAGACCCAGCCGGATTTGATCCTGTCGGACATCCAACTGGCGGATGGCTCCTCCGGTATCGACGCGGTGAATGACATCCTGCGTGCCTCTGCCGATGTGCCGGTGATCTTTATCACCGCCTTCCCCGAGCGCCTTTTGACCGGCGACCGCCCTGAGCCTGCCTTTGTCATCACGAAGCCTTACAGCGAAGATCAGGTGCGCTCTGCCGTGTCGCAGGCGATGTTCTTTGCCAGCACGGAGACGCTTGTCTCCTAAACGAACCTATCCCGCATCGAAAACGCCCCGCCGATCTCTCGGCGGGGCGTTTTTGTTTCGATCTTCAAAAATGATACGTCTCGATCATCACATTAGCGCCCGATCATTCGTCACGCTCTGGTGCGGGTTTGGAGAGGTGCGCCGATGTTAAACCGGCGGTTTACCCCGAACGGCACGCGCGACCATCGCCAGCAAAAACAGGACGATGAAAATGAAGAACAGGATTTGTGCGATCCCGGCGGATGCGCTTGCGATACCACCGAAACCGAAAACCCCGGCGATAATCGCGACGATAAGAAAAGTAAGTGCCCAGCCTAGCATGGGAGCCTCCTTATTAGCGATTTCATACATGCGCTTGTCTAGCGCGGTCTGTGGAGATAACGGCCCGCCCCCTTCTCAGGTTCCCATGATTTTTTGGGAACTTTTGACGGTACGCAGGCGTTAAGTGAGCAACTGAAATACGAAAGGAGAAAGATCATGGCTCGTGCTCAAACCAATGGCGCCGTCAAAGAGACTTCTGCCGATCTGTCGGCTCAAATCGAAACGCTGAAAGCGGATGTGGCCGAATTGACCAACACGCTGGCCGACTACGGTCGTGCTCAGAAAGCTCAGCTTGGCGCCTCCGCCGAAGACAGCTTTGAAGCTGCCAAACAGAAAGGCATCGAGACCGCAGAACATGCTCGCAAACAAGCACGCGACGCCTATGCCGGTGCTGAGAAAACCGTGCGTGCAAACCCCGCCGCCTCCGTCGGCATCGCCGCAGGTGTGGGCTTTCTGGTCGGCCTTCTGGCCAGCCGCCGCTCGTAAGGGGCGCAGGTCTATGCTGACGGCATTGCAACATAATTTGGCTCGGGGCGCACGACGTGCGGCCTGGGTCTCTGCGGGCGGTATCCTGATGGCAGTGGGGATCGGGTTTCTGACCGTCGCGGCCTGGATTACGCTGAGCACGCTGCGCGATGCTCAATTTGCCGCGCTGGTGATTGGTTTGGTCTACGTGGGCGTTGGCCTCGTGATCGTCGCCTTGAACACTCGGGATTCTCACGCCAAAACTCTGGAAGAACAGCGCGCCCAAGAGGCCTACAGACGCGCCGCTTGCCCGCCCGAAGACGATCTCTTCGCCCGCATTGCCATCGCGTTCTCCGAAGGTCTTCAGGCCGGTAAAGCCTTGCGAAAGTAAGGCTTTACCCTCATCTCCTCAACCTGGACGCGAAGTTTCACAGCCGTTCGCGCAAGGCGTTCAAAACCGCCTGAAACGCCGGACGCGTCTGACGCCGGTTCGGGTAGTAGAGGTAGAAACTGTCCCAATAGGGGCAAAACTCTTCCAAAACCGATACCAGACGCCCGGCAGCAATGTCATCCTGCGCGATCTGTTCCGGCACGTAGCTGAGGCCAAATCCCGCCAGCGCCGCCTTGTAGCAATCATAGATATTGTTGAAAGCCACCTGCCCTTCGACGCGCACCCGAAAAGCGTGATCGCCCTCCTTGAACTCCCAGGCAAAGAATGTCCCAGAGGAGCGCAGTCGGAAATTCACACATCGAAAATCGGACAGCTCCCGCGGATGCGCGGGCGGCGGTGTCGTCGCGAACAGATCAGGTGTGCCGACCACGACATATCTCACCTCTGGGCTAATCCTCGCGGAAATCATGTCTTTCTCGAGATGTTCACCCCGCCGCACCCCGGCATCAAAACCCTCCGCCACAATGTCTGTCAGGCCGTTGTCGAGGGTGATTTCCAGCTGAATATCCGGGTTCGCCTTGAGAAACGGTGCCAGTTTCGGCCAGAGCACATGGCTAATCGCATATTCTGAGGCGACGATACCAACCCTTCCCGCCGGCGTGTCACGCAATGCGCTCAAGGCATCGACCTGCGCGTCGATTTCGTCGAAGGGATCGAGAATGCCCGCCAGCAAACGCTCCCCGGCTTCCGTCAACCCGACCGAGCGCGTGGTGCGAGTCAAAAGCCGTAGGCCCAGCCGTTCTTCAAGCTGGCGGATCGTATGGCTGAGCGCGGATTGCGACACGCCGATCCGCGCCGCCGCGCGTGTGAAACTGCGTTCCTGCGCCACAAGGATAAAGGCGCGCAGATCATTGGTGTTTTCCCCGCGCATATGGCGCCCAATTCATGAAAAATATTTCTTACTTCATTCAAAGTATGCCCTCTAATTCATAAACACTCCAGCGCTAAATCTGGGTTCAACCGTCGGAAAGCCACGCGCGCATCACTCCGGCGGGCTCATGTTCACCAAGGAGATCCCTCATGACCAAACAGTTTCTCTCGGCCGCCGCGCTCAGCGCACTGATCGCCGCCTCCGGCACGACAGCTGCCTTTGCCCAAGACAGCAATGCCGAAAACCTCGTCGGCGCATGGCGCATGGTATCGCTGGCCTTTGGCGAGCCGGGCGGTGAGCTGACCGAAGTGCCCTACTCCGGTCAGATCATCTTTACCGAGGCCGGCACCGTCTCGACCCAAGCCATGAATCCCGATGAAAGCGCGCCGGACAATGCCTATACGGTCAACGGCTATGAGGCCTTTTACGGCACCTATGACCTTGGCGAAGGCAATGACACCTTCACGATCAATGTCTCATCTTCGCTGATCCGCAGCATGATCGGCGGCGCTTTCGAGCGCAGCTTTGAGGCCACCGAAGACCAGCTTGTCCTGATGCCGACCAGCCCGGATGAGAACTGGCGCGTGGTCTACGAGCGCTACTGAACGACCTCTGGGGCGGCCAGACGGCCGCCTCTTTTCCATCGAGAAACAATCGCCCCATCCCACAGAACGTCACCGGCGCGTTGAACGGCATCTGCGAAGACGGAGACTCTGTGTCCCAAAAACAGCACTGGCGAGAATTTATCATTCAAAACAAGAAGTAGCCTTCCAAGGCGTCCCGAAATTCGCAACAAGGAACGCGCTTGAGAACCTCCGGTGCAACTGGCCTCACCGGTAAGATGTCGGCTTTCGGGATGATCCGAAGACGCGGTTTTGCGTCTTTCCGTCGCAAGCAACTGGCCCAATGTATGCGACGCGATCGAAGGATTGCGTCACCATTGGGGTATGTTGTTTGTTCTTCATGCCCCAGTTTTATGGGGTAAGAAAATGACCGCACGAAGTTTTCTAAAACACATTTCACGGGCGTTAATCGCGCTCTGTTTCGTCACAGCACTCAGCGAGCCAGCCAAGGCGCAGGCGACAGACACCACGCCGCCACGCATCCAGTCGATCACCCGCTATGATCCTTCGGACGAATATACCAACGACACGGAACTTACATGGGAGATCACCTTCACCGAAGACATCTCTGACATAAACCTTGCTGATTTTAACGTCTTCACCAGTCTTAGCGGTCTCGCTATTACATTCTATACTGCATCTCGCGTTTCACCCAACGCTTATCGGTATATGGTAAGGTTTAGTTATCCGGAGACCAACGGCACACGCAGTGTGTGGCTTGCTCCACGCAGCACTGCCACCATCACCGACACGGCGGGCAACGCCATGACCGATTTCACAGTGATTGGTGCCACTGAGCGCTACTACATTGATAATGTGGCCCCGACTCTGTCGATCACCTCTTCATCCTCTTTCCCGACCAACAATTCCGTGATCCCGCTCACCTTCACCTTTTCCGAAATCGTGACCGGTTTCGACGTGAGCGATTTGACCCTCAGCTCGGGCACCGGCTCTTTCTCGAACTTCAGCGGCAGCGGCGATACCTATACTGCCGATCTGACCCTCAGCTCGGCAGGTGCGTTTCAGGTCGCTGTCGCGGATGCCGCCGCCGTTGACCGCGCCAGTAATCCGGGCACAGGCGCAACACTTGATGGCACGCGGGATGTGACGGCGCCGAGCGCCGTGCTCTCCGCGATCCCCCCTGAGGTGAACGGCCCCTTCAATGTGACCGTCACCTTCGATGAGGACATTTCCGGAATTGCGTTTGCTGATCTCGTCGTAACGAATGGTCGCGTCTCTTACGGCACGCGCCTCTCCGACCGGGAATTCAGACTCACAATTATTCCCGATGCCGACGGCACAGTCACCGTGTCGGTCCCTGCAGGCGCAACCACGGATGCGGCGGGCAATGGCAACACTGCCTCCAACACGGTGAGCACCATGGCGGATGTGACCCGTCCCACAGTGACGCTCGATATGCCGAGCGGTCTGGTGAATGCGCCCTTCACGCTGACGATGACCTTCTCCGAGGAGGTGACGGGTGTGTCTTTGGGCAATATTGCGGTCAGCAATGGCACGGCCTCGAATTTGCAGCAAACCAGCGCAACCGTTTACACGGCGACCATCACGCCTGACACAGATGGCACCGTGACGGTCAATTTCCCCGAGAATGGCGTGACGGACACGGCAGGGCTTGGCAACGAGGCGGCGACGGCTGCGACCAACACCGCCGATCTGACCGACCCGGCACCGACATTGACGGCAACGCCGGATTTCCCGGGCACGCCCTACACGGTGACGATCTCGTTCAATGAGGATGTTACCGGTCTGGAGCTTAGCGACTTCTCAACCACGAATGTCGATCTCTCTTCCCTGTCCGGCAGCGGCGACAGCTACACGCTTCAGGCTACGGGGACGGATTTTGCGCAGTCGATTCAGCTGCGGGCAGGCACGGTGCTCGACGATGCCGGCAATGGCAACGTAGCTTCGAACATCATCTCTGTGGTGCCCGACGGCGTTGCGCCGAGCCTGACAATCTCGGGCGTTCCGGGAACGATCACACGCGGCGAGACCTTTGTCGCGACCTTTACCTTTACCGAGACGGTCACTGGTTTCGAGGCCTCCGATATTGCCCTCACCAACGCCACGATGGGCGCGCTCACAGGGAGCGGGTCGGTCTATTCGGCCACCATCACGCCGGACGATCGCGGCGATGTCACCGTCTCAGTCGCGGACGGCGCCGCGCGTGACATGACAGGCGAGCCCTCCGTGGCGGCCTCCGCCGTGGCGCAGCTCGACACATCGGCGGATCAAAGCGAAGCGATTGCAAATTTCTTGCAAGCGCGTGCGCGCAGCCTGATCCAGAACCAGCCGGACGTGTCCCGTTTCGTCACCGGGCAGAACGGGGGCAATGCCTCCGTCAGCGTCTCGCGCGGTGGCGGTGAGTTCGCGCTCAGTTCCCGCGGAAACGGTCCGTTGTGGATGGCGGTGTCCGGGTCCTGGTCGGACAGCGACACCGAGGAGATGAGCTATGGCCTCGCGTCTCTCGGCTACCACATGGAGCTGTCTTCGGGCACGATCATCGGCGCGATGGTGCAATATGACATGGCCGAACAAGAGGACACGCAAGGGACCAAGGTTGAAGGCACCGGCTGGCTCGTCGGCCCGTATTTTGCCTCGCAGATCGGCGATCATCCGTTTTTTGTCGATGGGCGGCTGTTGTTCGGCGAGACCGACAACGACATCACCCTGTCCTCCGGTCAAACCGGCAGCTTCACGGGCGACCGTATGCTGGCCTCATTGGGGGCGCAGGGGCGCGTCGAGATGGACAAGGGCTGGACCCTCATCCCCAACCTGACACTGAGCCACGTCAGCGACTCCCAGAACGCCTATGTGAGTGACGGCACGGCCATTCCGGAGCAAAAAGTGACCCTCACCGAGCTGGCCGCAGGCTTGGATTTCGAGGTGCCGATCCTTGTGCCCCAAGGTGATCTGATGCTCGATTTCGGGATTTCCGGGATCTACAGCCACACCAAGGGCAGCGGCGCCGCCAGCGCCTATATTTTGGAAGAGGAAGGGCATCGCGGCCGCGTGGACGTCGGCCTGAGCTACGACAAAGGAAACGGCCTGAGAACGTCCGGCGCGGCTTTTGTCGACGGTCTCGGCGGCGACACGGATGTGTCCAGCTACGGCCTGTCCTTCGAGGTCGCCTTTACGTTCTGATCGAAACCGTTTCGAAAGCAAAAAACAACGCCCGCTGACCTCTGGTTGGCGGGCGTTCTTGTGCGCGGTGCGAGATACTGCCCGCTCTGGCATGCATGAAATTTATACCATGCGCGAACCCGGATCTCTAAAAGTCGCAGGTCTGTCTCACATGTCGGCTTCTGACATAGGCTCACAAAGGGCTCATCGTCGAAAACTCGGCGCCCGTTCCCCAAAAAGAGGTAAATGTCCGCTCTGGAACGCAGGCTTCGCGTGACGTATCGCCCGATTGTTACAGCTCACCTGTTCATTGGCAAAACACCGAAGAGACCTTTTTGCCGGAACTTCCCTGAAACAGGGACAACCAATCAAATCAATAGGTAATGGCGGAGACTCAGACCGCCAAGTTCATTTCCGGCGCCTTCCATATCATTCTAAATATTCCTTTAATTTCTGGAAAATGATGCCTTTCATTGTGCGTAGCATTCCCTCACATTCCTACTTAATCCACACATTATTGGGGGATTAAGTGGGGGATTATATGCCTCACCAAAATATCAGGAGACCGGAGCGGGCCTTGTCTGCGCGTTTCGGATAAACTGACACCGAACCCGGAAAATACTTCGATGGCCAGGGGCTATTCCTGCGCGTGACCCAAAGCGGTTCAAAGCAGTGGGTGCAGCGCATTACCATTCGCGGGAAGCGGTGCGAGCTTGGGTTGGGGAGCCCTCCTGCGGTCACTCTAGCGACTGCGCGACGGGTGGCGCTCGAAAACCGCGGCAAGGCCATGCTCGGAGGAGATCCTCTTGCCGAAAAGCGTGAGGCGCGCGCAGGACTGACTTTCAGCGACGCGGTCGAGAAATACCTTGCCGGAAAACTGTCCGAATTTCGGAACGAAAAACATCGTAAGCAATGGCGTTCGACGCTCGACACCTATGCAGTGCCCGTTCTCGGGAGGAGAGATGTGTCCGACATCACTGTGCAGGATGTGCTGCGTGTCCTTGAACCCATTTGGAAAGAGAAGACGGAAACCGCAGCCCGTGTTCGAGGGCGGATAGAAAACGTCTTATCATGGGCGACAGTCGCCGGATACGGAAGCGGCGGCGATGGGAAAAGTGGAAGGAAAAAAATTAGGCGCGGAATAGCTCGTTTTTTGAGGCCCGCCTTAGTCGGAGGCGCGCGTTTAGTGGGCAAGCGGCGGATTTCCGAGTTTCGCTGTGGAGACGAGAACCCCGCAATTTTCAGAGCTTGCCATGGGACGAGGCGTTCTTTGGCGTCAACGACCTTTGTCATCGCAAAGCAGGCATCATGCAGCTCAATTGGATGAGCTTCCTTTCCATAGTGTGAAAATCAGTTAGAGCGCGTCATCACATAAATGTACCAAAGTCTGCTGATCGACCTAGAAAGCATCGCACCACAATTTGTATGCTGGCACTATTACAATCAATAATTGTGTCTTTAAGCTGCTCCGCCAGCTAAAAACTAAGTCAGAAGGCAGGGTGTTCCTCTATGAATAAGTCCACGCAAGAAATCGTTGAACATAGTGCAGACGGCCTTGCGAACACACGCAATACGTTGCCAATGGTCCTACTGCGCGCCCGCGAGGCGTTGATGGAACGCTTGCGGCCTGTGCTGCATGCACATGAGATCACCGAGCAACAATGGCGGGTCATTCGTATCTTGCGTGAAGAAGGCTGCACGGATGCCACCACCTTGGCAGAAATGGGCTGCATTCTGCCGCCCTCGTTGACCCGGATGCTAAAAAATTTGGAAAGCCGCAATCTCGTCATGATGGAAAAAGACGCAAGTGACGGTCGGCGACGCCTTGTGTCTTTGACGCCTGAGGGTTTTGATTTAATTGAAAAAATCAGCCCTCAGATCAATGTTATAAATCTGGAAATCGAAGAGATGCTCGGGCGCAGCATGATGACCGGTCTGCTCACGGATCTGAATGTACTTCTAAAGAAACTCGACTGACGTCGTAGCGGCCGACCGGGGCAAACCGGTCGGCCCTGTCGCCTCAACCCACCCAGCGGGTCAGACGCTGTTCAATCCGGCTGACGCTCTGATTGATGATGACGGCGATCACCATGATGAACACGGAGATGGCCCAGACAGAGGTAAAGTCGAACTGTTTGCCAAATTTGGCGGCCTGACCACCGATCCCGATGAGGGCGATGAACATCTCGCCGTTGACCATCCCTTTGACGGCACGACCGACGCCCATGCGGATCCCGGCAATGATCAGAGGGAAAGCATCCGGCATAACGATGCGCACCAGAGCGGTCCAGCGGCTGGCGCCATAAGAGGCGGCCATTTCCAACAGTGGGCGATCCACATGCCGGACGGCGGCGGCGGTGTTGATAATGATGATGAACATCGCATAGATCACCACCACGCTTACACGGGTCGCATCCGAAAGGCCGAAGATCGCAAAGAGGATCGGCGCAAAGATCAGGCCGGGTGTGAACAGAAAGCTGTTCACATAGATGTCCAGCGCGGCATTGACCCATGAGGACAGCCCCATCAGCGTGCCGATGATCAACCCAAAGACCAAGGCAATCGCAAAGCCCGTGACCAGAACGGTGAGGCTGGACAGGATATGCGGCGCAAGCGTGCCGTCGGTGAGCAAATCCCACAACCGGGCCACGACCTTTGAGAAGGGCGGCAGCCAAAGCTGATTGAGCAGCCGACCGGCGATTTCCCAGAACAGGGCGATCAAAGCGATGCCGCCCCAGTTCGACGAAAGCTCCCGCAGCCAACGCTCAATCGCTGTTGGCTCAGGTCCTGTGATCGGACGTTTTTGAACAGCGGAGGTCATGCGGCGCTCATCTCATGCATCTGGCGCAGACGGTTCCAGAGGTATTCTTTGAGCTCGATGAATTCCGGCATTCGCTCCACCTCTTCCGGGTTGCGCGGGCGTTCGAAATTGATGTCCAGCACCTCTTCGATGCGCCCCGGGCGGTTCGACATGAGCACGACGCGGTCGGCGAGCAGGATGGCCTCTTCCATGTCGTGCGTCACAAAGACGACGCTGCGCTGATCCTGTTGCCAGATGTTGAGCAGCTCTTCCTGCATATAGCGGCGGGTTTGCTGATCTAATGCACCGAAGGGTTCATCCATCAACATGATCGGCGTCGAAACCACCAAAGCGCGCGCCAAGCCAACACGTTGCTGCATACCGCCGGAAAGCTGTTTAGGATATTTGTCCTCAAAACCTCTCAAACCGACCAGAGCGATCGCCTCGCGGGCCTTTTCCATGCGCTCAGCCTTGCCGACGCCGCGCATTTCGAGACCGAAAGCGACATTCTGCAACACGCTGGCCCATGGCATCAGCGCAAAGTTCTGGAACACGATGGCGCAATCGAGGTTGGGACCGCGCACCTGTTTTCCGTTGACCAGAACGCTGCCGGAGGTTGGCGTCACAAGGCCGCCGATGGCCCGCATCAAAGTGGTTTTGCCGCAGCCGGACGGCCCCAGCAAAGTGACGAATTCATTCTTGCGGATTTCGAGATTCACGTCGGATAGGGCTAAAGTTCCCCCTGCGCCGCCGTATGCGTGGGACATGCCCTTAATATCAATGATCGAAGACATCTGATTATTTCCATCTAATAAGGTGGCGTTCGAACGCCTGCATCGCAATGGCCAGCAGCACGGCCTCCATCACGACGACGATTGTGGTTGCGTAGAGAAGATCGGCTTTGAAATCTCCACGATAATCCATGAGCTGTGCGCCGATGCCGACCGGAAGCATGATCAATTCAACGATCACCATGCCTGCAAATGCGCGCCCCAGACCGATGCGAAGTCCAGCAAACACCGCCGGGATCGCGCCCGGAATCAAGATACGAAACCAGACCTCGCGCTCGGATGCGCCAAAACTGCGCGCCATTTCCACCAGATGACGATCCACTTGGCGGGTGCCTGCGCGCACGTTGGTGGTGATGAAGACCCAAGAGAACAGGATGATGATGACAACTTTTGGTGTCATTCCCATCCCCAGTGCCACCAGAACCACCGGCACCAGAGGCGCGATCGGCAGGGCCAGCATCAAGGCCGTGATCGGGTTCAGCATACGGTCGGCCACCGTCCAACGCGCCATGGCAAGGCCAAGTGGCACGGAGACGGCGACGGAGATTCCGTATCCGATCAACATCGGAATGTTGCTGATCCAAAGCGCGGGCCAGACATCGCCTGTCACGAACATGGTTTCAAACAGCGCCTTTGCCGTTTCCGTGAAAGTCGGGATGAGGATCGAGTTTGCCGATGTCGCGCCCCACTCCCAGAGGCCGGCAAAGATTATGAAAGCCACAAGACGCGCCACCGAGGCCTGCCATGCAGACATTGGGCGACGCAGTTCGAGAACATGCCGCACTGAAGTGGCATGCCCCTTTTGTAAGACGTTGGCCGTCATAACTTATTCACCGCCACCGAAGGTGAAGTTGGCGACCTGATCCACACTCAGCGCGCCCTGTTCAATCCGGCCTGCATCCGTGTAGAACTGAAGTGTGGCTTCGATGCTCTCAGGCGACAGCGCTTCGGAGAGCGGGAACATCTTGGTCTCGGCGAAATGGCTGTAGACCGCTTCAACATCGGCCAGTTCCATCTCCGGGAGATAGTCCACGGCAAGGGAAGAATAGGCGATCGGATCCGCATAGATGTTCTGGAATTGGTTGCCCAGTTCGTCGAGGAAATCCTCGATCAACGCTCGCGAGCCTTCGATCTGACCTGCACTACCGACCACGGCGCCGGTGATCAGATCGCTTTGGCTCTCGACCAGCATGGTCAGAACCTTAGCCCGGTCGTCTTCGCCACGCGTGATCGCCATCCAGTCTTCGAGACGGACGAGCGTGCCGTCGATCTGACCGTTCAGAAGAGCGGCAACACGGTTGGCGGAACCCGACAAAACCATGTAATTCGGCTCAGCTTCTGGGCAAGTCTCCCGAAGCCAAGTCAGAAGGTGAGCGGTCGTCGTTGAACCGGTGCTGTGATAGGCGACGGTCTTGCCATCCAAATCAGCACAGCTCTCAACCTCGGGAGAGGCGATGATCAAGTAATCGTTTTGGTTATTCTTGGCGAGCATCTGAAGGTCGGCACCGGCCAAATCCGCCGCGAACAGTGTTGCCGGTCCCATGACGGCGATCTGCACCTGCCCGTTAAGCAGCGCTTGAGTCAGAATATCCGGAGAATCGAACTCGATGACCTCCGTGGACAAGCCTTGTTCCTGCAGACTTTCCAAAGCCAGAATCGCCGGAACGCCCGTTGGGCCAGCACCGCCGGCAAAGCCAAGGACCATATCCTGTGCCATTGCTGCAGGCGCCGCGAAAAGCGACAAGGCCAAGGGAATAGACAGACTCGTAGTGTGGTATTTCGTGCGCATACTTTCCTCCCAGATTTACTACGCGATTGGCGACACATGTGTCTGGATGCCCTCCAGCATCGAGACCTATGCTCCTCCCGCCAATACTTAACATGGTAAGCTTATGCTGATCGCGCTGTCAATCGAGACAGACAGAAATATCGAGAATTTAAAGTTTCCTGCGGCGTCAAAGCTTTAGACCGCACCCTGATTAAAGCGAGAGCCGGCTTGCTCATCTGAGGACGAGTCAGCGAGCACTTGAGCGCATCGGTGCTCCGGGCGGGCCAACCGGATATATCGAAGACTGAAGTGGTCCCATTAAATTGGACAGTGAGCTAAGGAGTATCCCGAACGTTTGAAAGGATACGAGAACGGCAAAGAAACGGTCTATGATCCAGCGCGATCATCCCAAGCTGATCATCAGCCGGCAATGTAAGTTAGGACAACTCAACCGCTCCGCGTTCTATTACGCGCCGGTCCGGGTCCGCTCAGACTTGCTGGCGGTTATGAAAGAGATCAACCGGGTGTTCACGACATACCCATTCTTCGGCAGCCGCCGGATCGCAGCCTTTCTGCGCCGTTAAGGCTTCTTATATCTTGTCGCGATCATGGACTGGCACAGCTGCAAGGTGCTGAGCTGGCGCCTGTCGAATACGATGCATGCTGACTTTTGCGTCGAGGCTCTGAGCAAAGCTATCGCCAAACATGGTCCGCCCGAGATCATGAACACGGATCAGGGCTCGCTATTTACTGGATCGGCATGGATTACCACCCTGACCGACGCCGATGTGCGTATCTCGATGGATGGGCGCGGTCGCTATCTCGACAACATCTTTATTGAGCGGCTTTGGCGCTCCTTGAAGCAGGAAGCCATCTATCTCGAAGAATTCACCGACGGTTTCCACGGCCAGCGTGCCAGCGTGCCGACACCTTCAAGTTCGAGCGCACGCTCCAGAGCCCCGGGAAAGGACGGCACGCTCTGAACGAAAATCCGCTCAGCCTTGCCGTTCTTACACTCGGCCCGAACGCGGACAAGCCCGCCTTGGGCTTCCAGCACCATCTCGGCCACGGGTTCCACCATCGGCACCAGCCCCACATCCAGCAGCACTGTCGACACGCAGATTGAATTGGAGGCGGACATGGGCAGGGTGTCCTCGGGCTCCATGATGATGAACACGGCCTGCGCCTAGAGATGTCTCGGCGGCACCAGAGGGTTCACATGGCGAAAGACGCCGCCCCGCGGTTCGTTCAGCACGAAGTGGCGCAGGGTCTGATCCTGAGCGATCTAGCGGCTTTGATCCCAGAAGGTTTCACCCGGAGGCGGCAGCACGCCACCGACGATGACATCCCCTACTTCGCCTTCGGCAGGAGCCGAAATCACAAGAATGGCTCTCAAAGACCGCATGTCAGAGATCCTTTACCAGTCGCAACGCGTCGTAGATCGCGGCATGGATGTTGCGGGCGCTGACCGCATCACCGATCCGGAACAACTGAAAGCTGCCGCCGGGATTACTGCGGATATTTTGCGCACGGCCTTCGATCAGGGCGTCGTGATCAACCTCACCGCGGTTGGAGGAACGGTCCTTAAGATCGAAATAGATATCGGCCAGTGGCATCGTGCCATAATTCACCACGATCTGATCAAAAGACTTCTCCGTCACGAGGCTGCTATAGTCGGTGCCGATCAGGGCTTTCAGTCGGTTGCCGTCCTTTTCCACGCCCTTGAGACGTCGCGTGACGGTGAAAGTCACATCCTTGTCCTGAAGCGTGCGCATATAGGGCACAAGGTTCATCGCCATGATGTCAGGCGCGAATGTGCGGTCCGGAGTCATGATCTCGACATGGGCGCCAGCCTTAGCTGCGATTTCGGCCGCCATCAGCGCGGGGTGATCGCCGCTTTCGTCGTAGATCAACACCTCTTTCGCCGGTTTCACATCCCCAGCGATCACATCCCAAGCGCTAACTACGTGCCCCGGCTCATCGCCCTCAAACAGCTCAATGTTTGGCATCCCTCCAGTCGCGACGATAACCACGTCGGGGTTCAGCGCCAGCACGTCCTCGGCCTCAGCCCAGGTGTTGAAGCGGAACTCCACGTCGCGGGCGGCGCATTGGGCCATGCGCCAGTCGATAATCGAAATCATCTCGCGCCTGCGGTCATTCAGGGCTGTCAGGCGGATTTGACCACCGGGATCGGGCTGGGCCTCGAAGACGGTAACGTGATGCCCCCGTTCGGCCGCCACGCGCGCGGCTTCGAGCCCGGCGGGGCCGGCCCCGACGATGACAACCTTTCGCCGATCCAAGGCGGGGGGTGTTACATGCGGCATGGTCAATTCGCGGCCAGTAGCGGCGTTGTGGATGCACAACGCTTCTCCGGCGGCATAGATCCTGTCCAAGCAATAGGTGGCGCCGACGCAGGGTCGGATATCGCCTTCCCGCCCCTCCATGATTTTCTTCACTACATGCGGATCGGCCATATGCGCACGGGTCATCCCGACCATGTCCAGAAGTCCGGCGCTCACGGCATGCCGGGCAGTGGCCACATCCGGAATCTTGGCGGCATGGAAAGTGGGCATCCCCGTTGCCGCCTTCACTGCGCCGGCAAAATCGAGGTGCGGGGCGTTCCTCATACCCTGCACTGGGATCATGTCGGTCATCGCGGGGTCCGTGTGGATGCGGCCCTTGACCACGTTAAGGAAGTCAACCATGCCAGAGGCTGCAAGGCGCTTCGAAATCTCGATGCCCTCTTCGGCAGTAATCCCGCCGGCTTCAATCTCATCGGCCGTATAGCGCACACCGACGATGAACTCATCGCCGACCCGTTGGCGAATACCCGTCAGCACGTCGTTCAAAAGCTGCATCCGCGTCTCAAGAGTCTGTCCGCCATAGGGACCGTCCAGATCATTCGACAAGGGCGACCAGAACTGATCCAGCAAGTGGCCGTAGACCTGCAATTCGATTCCGTCCATGCCGCCCTCTTTCATCCGCTCGGTCGCGTCGGCGAAGTCGCGGATGATCCGGGTGATGTCCCAATCCTCGGCCAGCTTTGGAAAGGCCTTGTGGGCCGGTTCACGGTGCTTTGAGGAGGAAACGGAAGGCAGCCAGTGCCCCTTGTTCCAGGTCGTGCGCCGACCAAGGTGCGTCAGCTGGATCATGACCGCGCAGCCGTGATCGTGGCACGCGTCGGTCAGGTTGCGGATGTGTGGCACCACATCATCGCGCCAGGCCAGGATGTTATTGAATACTGGCGGGCTGTCCTTCGACACCGCGGCCGATCCTGCCGTCATCGCCAGCGCAACGCCCGCCTTCGCCCGTTCCGCATGATAGGCGACATACCGTGCCTTGGGCATCCCATCCTCTGGATAAGCCGGTTCATGACTGGTGGTCATGATGCGATTTTTCAGCGTCAGGTGCTTCAGCTGAAAAGGCTGCAAGAGCGGGTCTTTTGACGGTTTGAACATAAGATGAGTCTCCGAGTGTTGCCGTAGGGAAATCCAAAATGTTCACTTATGTCAAGTATGGGTTCTTCTATGAACATTTTTCTTGCCGGATGCTTTGAGGGGCTCTATCAACGTGACATGACCACGAAAAAAATCCCTTCTATCAATACTGGGACCGACACCTCTGATAAGAGCACGGGCTGGCGCGGATCACGCGAGGTTTGGCTGGACGCTGCACGGCAGGTGTTGATCGAAAGCGGGGTAGACGCGGTTAAAATCCAGCCTTTGGCTGCGCGCCTAGCTATCTCCCGGACAAGTTTCTATTGGTTCTTCAAGGACCGGACCGCGCTGCTTGAGGCGCTATTGGATGATTGGGAAGCCCGAAACACCGGCGCTTTCATCACCGCCTGCTCTGCCTATGCTGAAACCATCGCAGAAGGTCTTCTGAACCTGATATCAGTTTATCATCACCGCAATAAATTCGACCCCGAGATGGATTTCGCAGTGCGCGCATGGGCTCAGGGCGTTCCGGAAGTGAAGGCGCGTCTACAGCGGGCTGACGTAGGGCGGCTGGACGCAATCCGCGGTCTATTCACGCGTTTTGGCTTTGATGCCGAAGAGGCCGACGTGCGGGCGAACACCGTCTATCTGACCCAAATCGGCTACATCGCGCTACAGGTGTCCGAGGACCAGGTAACGCGTGTGGGTCGCGTGCCCGCCTATGTGCAGACTTTCTGCGGAACGCCGCCTACCTCGCGGGAGATGGCACGTTTCAAGGCAGGGCTACCGACTGATGAAGAACGGGCCAGGAAGGACAAGCAATGACGCGTCACCGCAGCTACGACGATATGATCGATCACCAGATCTTGGGCTGATGCCGTCGAGGCGCTACGCCATGGTCATATGTTGCAACGTGCACAGATCGCTGGCATTTTTCTGGGTCCGGCGGACGGAACTTTGCTCAGTCTCGGGACCTATATCGACGGCTTGGCGTATGGCGTGAAATCCGGAACTGTCTTCGGCGAAAATCCGGACGCGGGCCTGCCGACGGCGCAGGGCGCGATGCTGATATTCGAGCCTCAGAATGGTCGGTTGGAGGCCATCCTCGACAGTCGGCTTATATGTATGTACCGTTAGTTGTGTTCGTCAATTTGGGCGGCAAACCGGACATTCGCTGCTCAGAGCGCAAACGACTGCATTGCGCAGAGCCAGCACACGGTTCGCGGCTCATGAGGGCGCAAAAATCGCCTAAGCGTCGGACAGAGTCGGTGTCTTGTCGAGCGAGAGGAACCGGACGCTCGGGCCCATGCGATAGTCAAAGGTGGAAGATACGGCTATTTGCCGCGTGTATGTTAGGCTCGGTTTCCCGGCCACGCCCTGAGCGCCGCCTGCCCCAGCAGGAAACGTCCTGATCTTCGTTCCGTTGCCCACCTATATCCGCGCTATGCCTGTGCGTGCATCTCATCTGGACAGGTGATCTGATACCCCAGTCTCAGCAAAGTTTGGGCGCGTCACGGCGCAGTGTGTCAGAGGGGCGTTCGCCAAACATGGCACGATAGGTCTGGGAGAACCTTCCCCAATGATAATAGCCGAACTCCATACTCACATCCGACACTTTTGTATCGCGCGGGTCTGACAAGCGGAGGCGACGATGCACTTCGCTCAGACGGCGACCTTTGAGCAAGTCGTCAAGCGTCATCCCCGTCCGTTCCAAACAGCAGGCGCGAAGGAGCATCCTGTCCCGGTCCAACAGTTTTGACAAATGGCTGACGCTGAGCTTTTCGAACGGAAGCGAGTCGCAAGCCGCCAGAATATCCGACATCAACCCGCGTGGGGATTTGCGCAGGCGGTGTCGCGTGGCGTCACGCGCCCATAGCGAAATGCGGTCGATCAAGAGATCCGGCGCCAGATCCAGAACGGGTTGTTGTGCGAGACCATGGCGCGCACTCTCGATCAGCGTCAACATCCAGTCCGCGATGCCATGGTTTGCCTGCGGAGGAATAGGGTTTGATCCTCGTGCGATCTCTTCCGACAGGGCGTATTCGGGCAGGGTGAGCATAATGTAATCCGCATGGCTGTCGGTAAAGATGTGATACTCTTCTTCTGCGACATGGATCATGCCGGTCCCCGCACCAATCGCATTGGCCTGTCCAGCCATGGAAAGCCGCCTTCCAAGCGAAAACCCGACGCAGATGGAGCCTTCGGGGACGCGATAGAAATTCTCCATCTTTTGGTTCACTGTCTCGCGGTAGAGCGAGATTTCATCCCATTCCAATGCCGCGATGTGCCCCTCGAATGCCCCTGGAGACAATTGCCGATAGAGCTGTTTCCAACCGTCGAGACCACGCTCTTGATCGACGAAGTTGTCATACTGCACCTCTTTCACGAGTGTCTTGGCCTTGAGGCATGTGTGCATAGTAAGCGTCCGATATTGAATGTTTTTCTTCCTTCAAGACGCATTTGAATGGGGCGCGTCAAGTTTGTCGGGCCCTAAAAGAGCGAGATTCACGTGCCGCATATTTTATGAGCGAAATAGCCGGAGCAAAGCGGATAGCGCGGACTGACCGCCAGCGCCTAAGCTGATCGCGAGACCATCACCAGGAGACAGATGATGAAATCTACAACCGCCGCTTTTGTGGCGCTTGCTGCGCTGACCGGACCGGCTTTCGCACAAGACGCTATTGAACCCGAAACCCTCACCGTCAAGGAAACGATCGACGAAGGCCCGAACCTGTTCGTGCTTTCTCAGGAGTGGAAAGGCCCGTCCTCGATCAACGTGTTGGGCGCCGAAGACTTTGCGATGAAGGGCAACATGGGCCCGGGCACCACCGCATAGATGGTGCTCTCTGCCGATGGCAAGACGATGTACACCACTTCGGTCTATTTCGAACGCTACACCTATGGCCCGATCACCAACGTCTTCCACACTTGGGACGTTGACACGCTCAAGATCAAAAGCGAATTCGAGTTCGGCGATAAAATGGCCCATGTGGAAAGCCAGCCGGCGCTGCTCGCGCTATCCTCTGATGAGGCCTATGCGCTTGCTCAGAACGCGACGCCGGCGACCTCCGTGTCGGTGATTGACATCGCCGCCGGAAGCGCCTTGGCCGAAATTCCAACGCCGGGCTGCTGGGGCATCTTTCCCTCGACCTCTGGCATGAAATTCACCACGATCTGTGGCGACGGCACCTTCCAGACCTATTCTTATGCCGCCGATGGCACCTTTGGCGATCCGGGCAAGTCGGAGAAGATCTTTGACGTCGATGACGACGCGCTCTTCACCAATGGCGTGCGCGTGGGCGACACCCTCGTTTACGTGTCCTATAACGGCAATCTCTATGTCGTTGATGACAGTGGTGAGGTGCCGGTCCTGTCCGAGACCATCGCCCTGACCGAAGGCGTTCTGGGCAAATGGGCGCCGTCCGGCTCTGAGTTGATCGCCTATAACGCGCCGACCAACACCGCTTTCGTGCTGATGCACTCCGGGTCCTATGACGGGTCGCACAAAAACGGGGCCGAGCAAATCTGGGCCGTGGATATGGACAGCAAAACCGTTGTCGGACGCGCCGCCGCGCATCACGAAAACGGGCTGATGGTGACCCAGACCGAAGAGCCGATGCTTTACGGCGCCAATGAGGAAGGCGAAGTCTATCTCTACTCCGTCGAGATGAGCGACGAGGTTTTCCTTGAGGTGGCCGAAGAGTTCAACATCGCCGGTTGGCCGACCGTCATGGAGCTGGATCGCTGATGGGAGACCTGTCGCACCTCACCTCTGCAACCCTGACGAGCTTTCTCGTGCTCGTCTTGGCGCGCGCGGCCTGGCACAAGTGGCAGGCCTATTATGAAACGGTGGGATTTGCGCAGGGCTATGGGCTTGTGCCGCGTCATATGGTGCCCTTGATCGTGCGCGGACTGATGGGGGCCGAGGCCCTCACCGTTCTCGCACTCCTGCTCCCCTTCACCCGCCCCTTCGGCGGGCTGATGGCAGCGGGTTTGTTCCTGGGCTACGGCGCTTTGATGGCGGCGGCTTTGCTTCGGGGGCAGACGGAGATCGACTGTGGCTGCGGTGGCACGCCGCAGATCGTCTCCGGCCTCACCCTCGGGCGCAATGCCGTTTTGACCGTCATGGCGTTGACCGTCGCGATGATCACCACCGGGCCGGTCGGTGCGATGGGGGCGATCATGGCGATCACCGCCGGGATCACACTTTTCGCCATCTACGGCGTGGCGGAAAAACTCGCCTCCCATCTCCCCCACATCCGGCAGGCCGGATGAGAGAGGACAGAACACTATGAATATACTTATCTTTTCCAACATCGCCCTGTGGGTTGTCGTGCTGGTGCAGATCGCGATCATCTTCGCGCTCGCCCGCCAGATCGGCATCCTGTTCGAACGGGTCTCTCCGGTCGGCGCGATGATTTCGGACAGTGGACCGGACATTGGCGAAACCGTGCCGCAGATGACCCTGCCCAATCTCAACGGGTCGGAATTTGCACTGGGCGGACCGGAAGGACGGGCGCAGCTTGTGTTCTTCCTCTCCACCACCTGTCCGATCTGCAAGGCGCTCTTGCCCGCGATCAAATCGATACGGGACGATGAACATGGCTGGCTCGATGTCGCGCTGGCCTCCGACGGGCGCGAAGCGGCGCATCGTCGGCTCATCGAGGCGGAGCATCTGCAAAGCTTCCCCTATGCGCTGTCCTCCGACCTCGGCATGACCTTCAAGGTCGCAAAACTGCCCTTTGCCGTGCTCATCGGGCCAGACGGCAAGGTGCGCGCCAAGGGGCTCGTAAACTCCCGTGAACAGCTCGAAAGCCTGTTCACCGCCTCCGAGACCGGCATCCCCTCTTACCAGGCTGCGGTCGCCCACCAGATGGGCGCCACTCAATTTTCCTCCGAAAGGATCTGATTATGACCAGACTGATCGACAAACTTCTCAAGACCCTCGACAAAAGCGTTGAAACCGGTGCCCGCACCGCCGCACGCAACCTTGGCCGCCGCAGCTTTATGGCAAAGGCCGGGGCTTCGGTTCTGGGCGCCGCCGTGGCAACCCCGATCCTGCCCTTCGACCGTCGTGCAAATGCCTCTGAGCTGCCGGAAGACGAATGCTCCTACTGGCGTCATTGTGCCCTCGATGGCAACCTTTGCTCCACTTCCGGCGGCTCTCTGACGCAATGTCCTCCGGGCTCGTCTGCCTCCTCCGTGTCTTGGGTCGGCACCTGTTCGAACCCCGATGACGGCAAGGACTACCTCGTCGCCTACAATGACTGTTGCGGCAAACCGTCGGTGGATTCTGCAACCTTCTGTTACACCTCCGAAGGCGAGCGTCCGGGCTATCGCATGGGGCTCTACAACGACATCAACTGGTGCATGGCGAACACTGATAAAGGCTACCACTGCACGGTTTCCGTAGTTGTGGGCCTGGCGGAGTAATCTGACGTGCGCCTTTTGATGACACTCACGGGGGCTGTGGCGATTGCCACGGCCCTCCTCGCCCTCCCGGTCTCCGCCGAGACGCCGGAGGAGTTGTTCGATATTCACTGCGCCGCCTGCCACAACACGGGCGGCATCGGCAATCCGGGCCTCGCCCCGCCGCTGAACCGCACTGCCTTTTGGCAGGCTCTGGGCGACACCGCGCCCGACTATCTCGCCGGTGTGATGGTGTCAGGGATGGCTGGCAAACTGGATGTGCAGGGCCAGATGTACATCGGCCTGATCATGCCGCCAGTGGCCAGCACCACTGACGAGGAACTGGTGGAGATTGGCACTTGGGTGCTTCAAACGCTCGGCGAGACCGATGGCGTCATGACGCAGGCCCTTCTCGATGCCACGCGAGAGGCGCGTCCCTCTCATGCCGATCTGCGGGCCATGCGCCCCGCTGTCGATTAAGCCCTTGGACGGAAAGGAATGAGCATGCCTCTTTTGAGATCTCTGAGCGTTTTGATCGCACTGCTGCCAGCCACGCTGGCGGCAGCCGATCAACCCACGCGTAGCCCGCACACAAACTACATCCTGCGCTGTGCGGGCTGTCACGGGTTTGAGGGCTTGGGCACGACAGAGGGGGACATCCCGGCCTTTCCGGACAGTGTCGGCTACATTGCGGGCACCGACTTGGGCCGCACCTATATGATGCATGTGCCCGGTGTGGTCGGATCGTCGCTCAATGATCGCGAGATCGCCGAAGTGATGAACTATGTGCTCGATGTCTGGGGCGAAACCGAGAGCGGCGCTCCGGCGGTCCCGTTCACCGAAGACGAAGTCACCCGCCGCCGCGCCGAGCCGGTGCCCGACGTGGTGGCCTACCGTCGCCTCGTGGTGGATGAACTCGCCGAAATGGGTGTGAAAGTCGCAGATTATCCATGGCCATAAGCTGCGTGACTGACCATCATGCAGCCTCCAGCGCGGGTAGGACATGGCTGCCCATCTCGTCGATCACCGATTGCGCGGCACGTTGCGAGGGTTTCAGGTTCAGCGCGATGTGACGCACGCCCAGATCGCGGTGGTGCAACAGCCGCTCAGTCAATGCCTTTCGACCGATCCGCACCACATTGTAGAACCGCTGGTAGGGCGCGTCCGGGTTCGGATCGAGATCGAAGAACGTCGAATAGCCATAGGCCGGGGGCGTCCCCTCTCCTGCCGCATCCCTGAGCGCGGTCAAAATGTCACGGATCGCAGTGTCGTCATCCACCGCCCAGATCCAGGCATCGACGTTTTTCGCCAGCCATTCGATCGGTTGACGGGATCGCCCCACGGCCATGATCGGCAGGCGGCCATGCACCGGCTTCGGATGCATATCGAGATTGCCGGAGAAGGTGCCGAAACGCAGCGTCTCCGCCTTGGGGAAACGGGTTTCCGACAGGGTGCGGATAACCTCCACCGCCTCGCGGTACCGTTCTCCCCTGTCCTCGAAATCGATGTTGAAGGCCGGATATTCCACCGGGCGATCACCGGTCGATAACCCGAGGATGAACCGCCCCTCGGTCAGCCGGTCCACGGACAAGGCCTGTTTCGCGACCGACACAGGCTCGCGCAGCGGCAAGACGATGCCGGTGGTGCCAATGGTGATCCGCTCGGTCACCGCAGCGAGGTAACCCGCGTAGACGAAAGGATCGAGCATCTGCGCGGCATCGCCGAAGTTCGGATCATAAAATGGCACATCACGGACCCAGATGCTGCCAAAGCCGGCGTCTTCGGCCTGTTTGGCAACCTGTTGATGATCCTTCAGCGTCGGAAACGGGCTTTCGGGATAGGCTTCCAGAGGGGTGATCAGGCCAACAGAAAGTCGACCCTCACAGAACACCCGCGAGAAGCTTTGGGGCAAAGCAGTTGTGTCCAGCATGAAATTAGTCTTCCTCTGCGCCGTCATGCGGCCAAAGCACATCAAGTTCTGACCGGGAGATGCGCCATTCTCCGTTCACGCGGACATAGTCGTCCACATAGCGACCGAGCAGCAGGAATGGATGCTGTGGACCGGGGCGATCCGTGACGAAGTCTAACAAATAGCAGCTTCCCGTCGCAGTATCCGGGCCGGTCAGGGTGATCTCATGGTTGGCGATGGCGTGGACAAAGGGGAAGTGCCCCGCCTTGCGGCTGTCGAACATCTGATAGGCGCCTCTGAGGCTCGTCTTGATCTCCTCCAGCCCCTTCATCGACCCGACGGTTACGACCACTTCGGCGTCATCGGTGAAGACCTCGCCCAAGCGGTCGGCTTCGTTGCCGTCCAAAAGGGCGCTGTAATGTTGGCGCAGGGTGCGGATGTCGTCACGATCGAGCATCGCGGTGATGCGGTCCTCGCGGGTGGTGTCCATCACGGACAGGGGGGTCATGTCATTCATTGGTTTCGTCTCTCTCTTGGTCCCATGTCGGGAAATCTGTGTAACCGGCGGCACCTGTGCCGCCGTAAAAGGCCGCGCGCGGGGCGGTGTTGATCGGCCCGCCATTCTGCATCCGCTCAACCAGATCGGGGTTGGCGATAAAGGGCTTGCCGAAAGCGATCAGGTCCAGCGCACCGTCTTTGAGCGCCTGTTCACCTGTGGCTTGCGTAAAGCCGCCCGCCGCGATCAGCGTGCCGGTGAAGGTCTTGCAGAACTGCGACGGAAAGCCTGTCGGCAGAGCATCGCCTCCGATGGTCAGTTGATCGCTGAGGTGGACATAGGCCGGTTGGCGATCTTCCAGCGCCTCGGCCACGGCGAGCCACGTCTCTGCCTCAGCCTCAAAGGCCGACATCCCGGACAATCTCCCGAACGGTGAAATGCGGACGCCAGTGCGGTCCATACCGATCTCGGCGGCCACGGCGTCGAGGGTCTCTAGCAGAAATCGCATCCGGTTCTTGATGCTGCCGCCGTAACGGTCCTCGCGCTGGTTGGAACCGGCATTCAGGAACTGTTCGAACAGGTAGCTGTTGGCGCCGTGAATTTCGACGCCGTCAAAGCCCGCGCGGATTGCGCGTTTGGCGGCGGCAACGAAATCGGCTGTGACACGCGCGACCTCGTCGGTCTCCAGCGCGCGGGGTGTGGAGGCGGGTTGCTGCCCCGGCGCGCCGTCTGGGCCGATGGCAAAGGATAACGCCCCTTCGCCACGCAGTGCACTGGCCGATACCGGCGCGGCCTCGTCCGGTTGCAGGGAAACATGCGACACGCGCCCCACGTGCCAAAGCTGCACAAAGATGCGCCCGCCACGATCATGCACCGCCTTGGTGACTTTGGCCCAACCGGCCTCTTGCTCATCCGTGTAGATGCCGGGGGTATAGAGATAGCCGTTGCCTTCTTGGCTGACGGGCGCGCCTTCGGTGATCAACAGCCCGGCACTGGCGCGTTGCGCATAATAGAGCGCTGTTTGCTCATCCGGCACGCCGGTCAGCGCGCGGGAGCGGGTCATCGGCGCCATCACGACGCGGTTCGGCAGGGTTAGCCCCGCGAGATCGTAAGGGGTAAAAAGTTGGGACATCTCAGGTCCTTTCCGTCAGGGAGGGGAAGCGTGGCAGCACATCGCGTTCGAGGTCGGCCAGCACATCGGTCATAGGGCGGGTGGTGAAGCGCGGGTTGAGCGCGATGTGGTTCACACCGGCGTCGCGGGCGCGCTCCATGAAATCAGCGAGCCCCTTGCTGCCGGTCATGAACCCGGCACGGACCCGTTCGAAGGGACGGTCCCGATCAGAGGACAGGTGCAGGAACCCCGCGATGCCATAGGGTTTGAACGCATCACCGCTGGCCGCGCGCCAATCGGCGACCGCCTGCGGCAAATCCGGCTCAGAGGGGCTTGGCACGATGAGACCTTCCATCTGGGCGCCGATCCAATCGACGCCCTGCCCGGCGCGGCCAATGGCGAGGGCTGGCGTCCGCCCCAGCGGCGGTTTCGGCAACACGTCGAACCCACCGGGAGAGGCGCCAAAACGCTCTGTCTCATAAGCAGGCGCAAGGGTTTCGGTGAACTGGCGGTACAGATCATAGGCCTCGCGGAACCGCTCTGCCCGGCTGTCAAAGTCGATGTCGAAGAGCGGGTATTCCTTTGGCCGGTCACCGGAGGACAGCCCGGCCAGCATCCGCCCGCCCGACAGCTGATCGAGGCTCGCGACCTGACGCGCCAGCAGGTTCGGGTCCCGAAACGGCAGGACGATCCCGGCGGTGCCAAGCGCGATCTTTCTGGTCACGCTGAGCAGCACGGCGATATAGGTCAAGGGCTCGAACACCTGCCCCGCATCGCCATATTGTGGGTCAAAGAAGGGAATGTCGCGCATCCAAAGTGCGGAAATCCCGATGTCTTCCGCATGGCGGGCGAGATCGAGATGCGCCGCCATTGTCGGAACGCCGACGGTCGGATAGGTCTCAAGCGGCATGATCAGGCCGAGCGTCATCTCACCCGGCGCAAACAAGCGCTGAAACCCGGCGTGGCGGGCCGTTGCGGTGGCTGTGTCTGCGGTGTGCAGGCTGTGGTGTGTCATCGGGCCTTCCTTTCAGACCCGCAATCTATTGATCTCTTCTCAAATGATAATATGCTTTTAATTTCATTCATTCCGTCCTGAGATTCCATAATGCGTGATGCTGACGATCCTTTTTCCGGGGTGCGCGAGTTTGTCGAAGCCGTGCGGACCGGCTCTTTTACCGCCGCAGGTCTCGTACTCGGCCTCACCGGATCGGCCGTGGGCAAAAGCGTCTCCCGACTGGAGGCGCGGCTCGGCACTCAACTGTTACACCGCACCACGAGACGACTGTCCCTGACCGCGGAGGGACAGCGCTATTTCGATGGCTGGGTGGCGATCCTATCCGATGTCGAGGGGCTCGAGAACTCGGTCACAGAGGGCAGCGGCAAAATCTCGGGGCGGCTGAACATCCACTTGCCTGCGGCCTTCGGACGGCGGCATGTGATGCCTGTCCTGATGCAACTGGCGCAGGCGCATCCCGCGCTCGACCTCGCGGTCAGCTTTACCGAGCGGCGGATCAACCTGATCGACGCAGGCGTGGACCTTGTGGTGCGGATCGGGGCGCTAAGCGATGACGCCGACCTCGTGGCGCGAAGACTGGGGCGGCAACGGCTGGTGATCTGTGCCAGTCCTGCCTACCTCGCCCGGCACGGAGCGCCGCAAACCGCCGCCGAACTGACGGAGCGGGATTGCATCATCGGCACCCGGCGCGAAGCCGTGCCCGTGTCATGGCTGCTGCGTCAGCCCGACGGCACATTGACCGCCCAGCTGATCCGGGCACGTCATGAATTCAGCGATGGTGACGCGATGCTGGAGGCAACGCTGGCAGGTGCAGGCCTGTCGCAACTTCCAACCTGGCTGGTCAGCAGCGCACTCAGCACCGGCGCTCTGGTTCCGGTGCTGGAAACATTTTCAGGGGCGGAAATGCCGATCCACGCCGTCTGGCCACGCTCGCGCTACCTCAAACCCGCTCAGCGAGCCCTGATTGATGCGTTGGTTGCAGATTCATCGCGCGCGGAGGCAGGGTATTGGTTGTAGTAATAATCACGCTCGTTGTACGCAGGCGAGATGGAAAGCCCGGGCTAGAGTGAGGCTTCGCCTCTTTCGGGTCGAAGGTAAGCTTTGGGGGCCGGGACTATTCACCTGCTGCGTATGGCGTGAATGGCCGATTAGGGTCGTTAGTTATGCTCGTCAAATTTGGCGGAAAGCGGGCTTTCGCCGCACTCCGAACGAACGGCTGAAATACGCAGGGAGCGGCCCGTCGAGCAATGGACCAGGGCGGCCGGTGAGCGTCGACAGCAGACGCAACATGTTTACGGTCTCCGCTTGTGTTCCCTAGTCCTTCCTGCCCATATTGGGCCTTAGTATCTCTGCGTCCGATCTCCCTGAACCAGTCATTCGACTAGGGTCAGGCTTTATAACTAATAGATGACGGTAGCCGAGAGTAAGACCTTTGGGCATCGGCCATAGCGGATCGCGACGCGCCTCCAGTCCTTAAGCCTTCCGAACATGATCTCGATCCGGTTGCTATGCTTGTAACGTCGCCTGTCGTATTTGACGGGCGTCTTCCGTTGTTTTCGGCCGGGGATGCAGGCGCGTATGCCCTTGTCTTGCAACGCCTCTCGGAACCAGTCAGCATCGTTGCCGCGATCACCGAGCAGCACGCTCGGGCGGGGCAGATTATCCACCATCATCAGGTCGAATCCGAAATAGTCCGACGTCTGTCCCAGCGTGATCTCTGTCCTTATGGGAAGCCCGTTTGCGTTGACGAGAAGGTAGATCTTGGTCGTAAAACCACCTCGAGAACGGCCGAATCTTGGTCGTGGAGTCCCCCTTTAGCGCCCGAGGCCTGATGGTGGGCGAGGATCACCGTGCTGTCGATCATCTTCAGGGCGCCTGGCACGGCCCCGCTTTGGTTCAGGGCATCCCCATGATGTCCTCCCAAAGCCCGGCTAACGTACGGCGCCGGAATTGCCGATAGACGCTCGACCATTTGCCAAACGCCCCGGGCAGATCGCGCCATGGAGCCCCGGTGCGTGCGATCCAGAATATGCCGTCAAGAACGACGCGGTGGTTGGTGCGATTGCGCCCGTTCGGGGCGCGAACGGCGAGGATGAAGCGCTCAAAGAACGCCCATTCCTCTTCCGCCATAAGGTCTCGCGCCGAACTGGCCTCCATCGCAGATGCCAGCTTGAAGCATGATGAGAATCCCTTTTGTCAACACGACCTAGCCCCTCCAGCTGAGCAGGCCAAGCAACGAAAACAAGCTTTCCTTGCAAGCGGTTCGCTAAAATTTCTTTGTGCTGGTTGATGGATAGACGGAACAGAGGGGGACTGATAGACGATGACGCGTAATGTGACTGCCGATTTTCAAGGAGCCATATATGCGGTGTTACCTCGTGACACACGAAGCGTCAGTTTCCTTCATTCGCCGGACGATCGATTTCCTGACCGGACAATTGTCTCGCCACCACGGAGCCGAAAATTGTCTCGCCATCACGGTGCCGAAATCCGTTGACGAGGCCGGCATCGAAGGGCCCGCTATCGTCTATATCATCGGAGAACGTCTGCCCCCGTTCACGCGGCGGCCCGATTGCTTTTACGTCTATCTGAATTTCTCGGTCGTGGCGATGATCGGCAATCCTCTGCGGATGTCGCGGGGCGGGGCGAAGATGATCCGCGAGAAGCGTTGGCTGTTGCGTCACAAGCTGGAGCAGGTCGATCTGATCCTCGATTATTATCCGGCACAGACCCGCGCGCTGCAAGGCAAGCTGAGCAAGCCCGTGCTGGGTTTCCTGCCCTGTTCCGAACGCGCCCGGGCCCCGGATCTCCCTCTGGCCGAGCGCGAATTCGATTTGTGTTTCGTGGGGGGGTCTCGCCGCGGCGCAAGAAGGTCCTGGATGCCGCGGCTGCGGCCGGGCTGAGCCTGAGCCCCTCGCGCGGGGCCGATCTTGAGGATCTGACCGCACGATCACGGTTGACGCTGAACGTGCATATGCAGGCCTCGAACCATCTGGAAATTCCGCGCATCGTCGGGTCGCTGTCCACTGCGACGCCGATCGTGACCGAACATAGCCACGGGCTGCGCGAGATCGTCGTTAGCGACAGCGTGTGCGAAGGCCGGGCCAAGGATCTGATTCCCATGGCGCAGCATCTTCTGGCCGATCCGCAGCGGCTGATCGCGCTGCAAAACAGCGCCCGGCAGGCGTTCGAGTGGTATTACCAAAACGCCTGCACCTTACTGCAAGACGCCTGCCACGAGATCAAACGCCGGGCGACAGATCTGCACGGCTAGGCGCGAAATGGGCGCGGGTTCACGCGACGAAGGGCGGAATACGGACGTTCGCTGCGAAAAGGACGAATGGCCGGTTCGGGCCAAAAAGCATCATTCCCCAAATGAACTAAGACGCCCTGTAAATGCCTGTGATCCAAGCCTGCAGCCAGATGAAGATGAAAATCTAGAAGGAACTAAGCCGAGACAAAGCTCCGCGATATCGCTCCATACGTGCTAAGTCGGCTTCTGTGGGGGCCGAAATACGCGACAAATCCATATTGTCCCGCACATCAGAGATTTTCACTTCGCGACCGATTGGGTTTGCGGCCGCACGCTCGATGAAGTCCGGATAGCTCTCGCCCTCACGTTTCGTCACGGCATCCAAAGCGTACAGGATTTCTTCACTTGCGCCTTCGTTATTCAACGCATCCGGCGTCCAGTCGGTGTCTTCGACCACATCGTGCAGAACGGCGACAATGCGTGCCACCTCGCTGTTGCACGCCAACATGACCCTGAGCGGGTGCAAGATGTAAGGCTGACCAGCCTTATCGATCTGTCCGCGGTGCGCAGACACCGCTATTTCAATGGCACGTTCGATATTCATGAACCACTCCTTTCGCGAACGCGAATGACCGTGCAAGCTCGCGCGGTGTCGAAATCTTCGATTTTACGGGAATTCAGCTTTTTGGCTGCGGTATCAGTTTAGCACTGGGAGAAGCGTCGGTCACACGGCTTATTGCCAGCTGCTTCCGTTACTGTCCGAGCAAAAATGGGGGTATTGTGGGGGATGGGAAAAGCCGACTTATCTTTTGTTGCTTTAGATCAAAACACTAAGACGATTTAATGGCGGAGGCTCAGGGATTCGAACCCTGGGGACGCTTTCACGCCCGTCGGTTTTCAAGACCGGTGCATTCAACCACTCTGCCAAGCCTCCTACGCCCCGAGCGGGTTCGGACAGGATTAGCGCCCTCCGTTTGATTCTAAAACCCATCTTTCGCATCCCCCCTCGTCCGCAGTCGTCTTTCGCCACGTGCCGTTTTCCGCCACCCACGCAATGCGGGGCTTTCCAGCTTGGGGACGACACGTTAGACTGTTGCCAAATCCGTTCAGGATGACATCGGCGGTTCAGATCAAGTGCGACGGATCTCCCTCAGTTTTGAACGCGATCACGAAAAAACGAGCAGACAAATAAACCTGAGCCGGGCAGAGAAAACGCATCGGCAAAATCAGGGATGAGATAGGGGCATACTCATGCGAATGACGGGTAAAGGGACGCGCGCTGCGCTCCTTCTGGGGGTCACAGTCGCGCTGACGGCGTGCGAGGACGGGACGTCCTTTTTCGACAAAATGAAAGCACCGACTGCGGGCGCCTCTGCGACCTCCACTTCCACAAAACTGGTGGAACGTGATGTCGAGGCGCCGGATGTGTTTCAGGTGACGGACAACGGCTTGTGGGACGGGCGGCCTTCTTTGGGCGGCGTCTGGGTCGCGCATTCCAAGGTGACCGATCCTGAGCGCGTCATCATCCGCAACGAGGCAAACGGCAAATTCGTCATCGGCGCGCTGTTCAAACGCGAAGCCACCTCGCCCGGTCCGGGCATTCAGGTGTCGTCGGATGCCGCCGAAGCGCTTGGCATGCTGGCAGGCTCGCCTGCGTCCTTGAACATCACGGCGCTGCGCCGCGAAGAGGTCGCGCAGGAGCCGGAAACCGTCGAAACCCTCGCAGAGACCGAGACCATCGCAGCCACTTCGCTCGACGATCCGATCGCAGACGCCGCGGCCACCCTCGATGCGCTCGACGCACCGTCGGCCACCGCGCCTGCGGCGAAACCGGCAGCGCCTGCAGCCGCACCAACACCTGCGGCCCCGAAACCCGCCGCCTCCGGCCTGTCCAAACCCTTCCTGCAGATTGGGATTTTCTCGGTCGAGGCCAATGCCAAACGCACGGTCGACATGCTCGGCTCACAAGGCATCGTCGCGACGACCAAACCCGGCAATTCGAACGGCAAAGACTTCTGGCGGGTCGTCGTTGGTCCCGCCACCACCGCGTCTGAGCGCGCAGCACTTCTCGAAAAAGTGAAAAAGGCGGGCTTCACGGACGCCTATGCCGTGACGCATTAAGAGATAAAGCCGGGCGGGCCGAACGGGCCTGCCCCAATTGAGACGACTCGCCCGAAAGGACGCCCCGCACCCATGTTGCGCCTCATCGCCAAAAGCCTCACAGCCGGTTTTCTGACCCTGACCCTCACCCTGCCCGCCTCTGCCTTTGAAACGCGCGCGCGGGCAGCTTGGGTCTATGACCTGACGACCGATACGGTCTTGATGAACAAGGACGCCCAGACACCTCTGCCGCCCGCGTCCATGTCAAAACTGATGACGCTCAACATGTTGTTCGAGGCGCTGCGCGATGGCCGCGTGACGCTGGACACGCGGTTCTCCGTCTCGACGCGGGCAAAAAACATGGGCGGCTCGACCATGTTTCTCAACGAGACAGACCGCCCGACCGTCGAAGAACTCATCCAAGGCATCATCGTCCTGTCCGGCAATGACGCCTGTGTCGTCGTCGCCGAAGGGCTGGCGGGCACAGAGGACAATTTCGCGCGCTTGATGAACGACCGCGCCCGCATTCTAGGATTGGAAAATTCGACCTTTGCCAATGCCTCTGGCTGGCCCAACCCGAACCAACGTATGTCGGTCGAGGATCTGGGCAAACTGGCAATCCGGTTCGTCACCGATTTCCCGGAATATTACGGCTATTTCGGCCAGCATGAATTCCCCTATGACAACCGTGCGCCGCAAAACCGGTTCAACCGCAACCCGCTTTTGAAACTCGGCATCGGCGCAGATGGTCTCAAAACCGGCCACACCGAAGAAGCGGGCTACGGTCTCGTCGGCTCCGCTACGCAGGGCACGCGTCGGGTGGTGTTTGTGCTCTCCGGCCTCGCGTCCGAGGCGGAGCGCGCGCAGGAAAGCGAACGCATCGTCAACTGGGCCTTCCGCCAGTTCGCGGAGAAATCCGTGGCCGAGAAAGGCCATGAATTTGCCCGTGCCGATGTCTGGATGGGCGATCAGACCGAGGTGGGGCTTGTCGCCGCCGATGACATCTCTGTCCTTCTGCCCGGCAGCCAGCTTGAAAAGCTTGCGGGCGAGGTGATCTACACCGGCCCCTTCGAGGCCCCGATCACCCAAGGCGACACTCTGGCCGAGCTGGTGATCCCGCGCGAAGACCTTCCCGAAGCCCGTATCCCGCTGGTCGCAGATCGCTCGATTGCGCGCGGCGGCTTGGCTCCGAGGTTGCGCACGGCCTTTATGGTGCTTAAGGACAAGTTGGAGGGACAAACGGGTCTGGCCGTGTCCGAATAACCAACTGCGAGAACACGGGAGCGCCATGTTCATCAGCTTCGAGGGCATCGACGGGTCCGGAAAATCGACACAGGCACGACTTCTGGCCGAGGGTCTTAAGGCTTTGGGTCATGAGGTCGTCCACACCCGAGAACCGGGCGGCTCGCCCGGCGCGGAAGAAATCCGCTCTCTCGTGCTCGAAGGCGACCCGGATCGTTGGTCGGCGGAAACCGAGATCTTGCTCTTCACTGCCGCCCGCCGCGACCATCTGGAAAAGACCATCCGCCCTGCTCTGGCCGCTGGCAAAGTCGTCATTTGTGACCGTTTTGCCGACAGCACGCGGGTGTTTCAGGGCGTCACGCGCGGTGATTTGCAGGACAAGGTGAACCGTCTCCACGATGAGATGATCGGCATTGAACCGGACCTGACGCTTTTGTTCGACATGGACCCGGCCATTGGTCTGGCCCGCGCAAAAGGGCGGCAAACCTCCGAGGAACGCTTCGAAGATTTCGGGCAGGATTTTCAGGAAAAATGCCGCACGGCCTTTCTTGATCTGGCGCGGGCGCATGACCGTTTCACCGTGATCGACGCCGGACGCGAGATCGAGATCGTGGCCAAAGAGGTGCTGATCCTCGTCTCGAAACGACTGTCCTCATGAGCAGTCTCGGCGAAATGGAGATGGCGCCAGAGGCAGATTGCGCGCCGGGTGCCCCGCATCCGCGACAAACCTCGACGCTGTTCGGTCAGTCTCATGCCGAGGAAAACTTTCTTGACGCCTTCAATTCGCACAGGATGCATCACGCTTGGCTGATCACCGGCCCGCGCGGGGTGGGAAAAGCCACGCTCGCCTGGCGCATCGCGCGGTTTTTGCTAGCGCAGCCGGTGGAGGACGAAGGCGGGTTGTTTGGCGACGCCCCGCCCCCGACGGACTCGCTGGAATTGGGCCATGAGCACCCGGTCTACCGCCGCTCCGCGCAATTGGCGGAACCCCGTCTCTGCCTCATTCGCCGCGAATGGGACGCCAAGAAATCCCGCCACGGCACGGTGATCACCGTCGAAGAGGTGCGCAAGCTCAACTCTTTCTTTCACATGTCTGCCGCCGACGGCGGGCGCCGCGTGGTCATTGTCGACAGCGCCGATGAGATGAACGTCTCCGCCGCCAACGCTTTGCTCAAAACCCTCGAAGAACCGCCGAAAGACGCTTTCCTTCTGCTGATCTCGCATCAGCCTTCGCGGCTTTTACCGACGATCCGAAGCCGGTGTCGCGAGTTGCGTCTCGGGCCGCTCCAACCAACCGATCTGGCCCAAGCCCTTGACGCGGCAGGCTTTGATGCCGCAGAGCAGTCAGACGCATTGGCGGAATTGTCCGCCGGCTCTGTGGGGGAGGCGTTGAGGTTGACGAATTTGGGCGGGCTGGATGTCTATCGCGATCTGGTGGAACTGTTCTCCACCCTGCCCCGACTGGACCGCGCGCGGGCTCTGAAACTGGCCGAGTGCTGCGTGGGGGCCGCCAACATCGACCGCTATGATTTGACGCTGGGTCTCATCGACCGCTTTTTGACGCGGCTCGCGCGCGCAGGCGCCGGGCGCCCGCCGATTGTCGAGGCCGCCCCCGGTGAGGCCGCGCTTTTGACCCGGCTCGCGCCCGACAGTTTTGCCGCCCGCGATTGGGCCGTGTTGCAGCAAGAGCTTTCTGCACGTGCACAACATGCACGGGCGGTGAACCTTGACCCTGCCGCTCTGATCCTTGATATGGTATTCAAGATCAACGACACGGCCAGCCGCATCGCGCGCTAATTGCAAGGCGATCTTGGGCGGGACCAGAGCAGAACAGAGCACCACCCAATGAGCCTTCCCCTCATCACAGACAGCCATTGCCACCTCGACTTCCCGGATTTTTCCGAGGAATTGCCGGAGGTTGTCGCCCGCGCCCAGGAGGCCGGGGTGCATCGCATGGTGACGATCTGCACCCGTCTGCGTCTGGTGGATCAGGTCAAGGCCATCTCCGAACGCTTCGACCCGGTGTTCTGGGCGGCGGGCACGCATCCGATGTCGGCGGCCGAGGAACCTTTGGCGACGGTGGATGAGTTGGTGGCTCTGGCCGAGCATCCGAAATTCGTCGGCATTGGCGAGACGGGCCTCGATTACCATTACACCGCAGAGAGCGCCGACATTCAGAAAGAGAGCCTGCGCATTCACATAGAGGCGGCGCGTGAGACGCAACTACCGCTCATCATCCATGCCCGCGACGCCGACGCCGACGCGATGGAGATTTTGGGCGAGGAGTATCGCAAAGGCGCCTATCCTTGCGTGCTCCATTGCTTCACCGCCTCGAAAGAGTTCGCGCTGGCGGCGATGGAGTGGGGCTTTTACATTTCGATGTCGGGCATCACGGCCTTCCCGCGCTCTGAGGAGCTGCGCGAGATTTTCCGCGCCGTGCCGCGTGATCGTATCCTCGTGGAAACCGACAGCCCCTATCTTGCGCCGCCGCCGCATCGCGGGCGCCGTAACGAACCGGCCTACACCGCAAAGACCGCCCAGCGCGCCGCCGAGACATTCGAGATGGACTATCCCGAGTTTGCGGCACTGACCGAGGCGAATTTCGAGCGTCTGTTCGCAAAGGCCAAACTATGAGCGTACGCTTCACCATATTGGGCTGCGGCTCATCGGGCGGCGTGCCGCGGATCGGCAACCATTGGGGCGCCTGCGATCCGGAAAACCCAAAGAACCGGCGGATGCGCTGTTCGGCGCTCATTGAGCGTGACGGCCCGGACGGGACGACGACTGTGCTGATCGACACCGGCCCGGACATGCGCCAGCAATTGCTGGACGCCGGTGTGGAACGGCTCGATGGCGTCGTGTTCACCCATGCCCATGCCGATCACATGCATGGCCTAGATGACCTGCGCCAGATTGTGTTCAACATGCGCGAACGCGTGAAAGTCTATGCCGACAGCGAAACGGAGAACGACCTGATCGCGCGGTTTGGCTATGCCTTCGTGCAGCCCGAGGGCTCGAACTACCCGCCCATTCTGGACCTCCATGCCATTCGCGGGCCGATCACGATTGATGGCCCCGGTGGGCCGGTGACGCTCACGCCATTGCCGGTCAACCATGGGCAGATTGAGGCGAAAGGTTTCCGCATTGGCGATCTGGCTTATATTCCCGATGTTTTGGCGATCCATGAGGAGACATGGGACGCGATGCAAGGGCTCGACACTTTCGTGATCGACGCGCTGCGCTACATGCCACATCCCTCTCACGCGCATCTGGATCTGGCGCTGGAGTGGATCGCGCGTGCCGCCCCCCGACAAGCCGTGCTGACCAATATGCACATCGACATCGATTACGCGACCGTGGATGAGGAGACCCCGGATCACGTCACACCCGCGCATGACGGGATGGTGATCGAGATCACAGGAGCGCTCTAACATGCAGGACCTAATCACCGTCATCCTTCCCGTCTTCTTGGTGATCGGATACGGCTATCTGGCGCGTCGTCAGGGCTGGGTCAGCGATGAGTTGATCGACAGCGTGATGAAATTTGCCCAGAATTTTGCCGTGCCGCTGTTGCTGTTCTCCGGCATTGCAAAAATGGATTTGGGCCAAAATTTCCACCCGCCGATCCTGATTTCATTCTACGCAGGCGCTTTATCGAGCGGGCTGTTCTGTTTTCTGGGCGCGCGCTACCTGTTCAAACGCGATTTGACGGATGCCGTGGCGATCGGGTTCATCGGGTTGTTTTCGAACTCGCTCCTCTTGGGCATTCCGATCACGGAACGCGCCTATGGCGAAGCGGCCTTGGCCGGCAATTTCGCGATCATATCGATCCATTCGCCGCTGCTCTATGGCATCGGCATAGCCGCGATGGAGATTGCGCGGACGCGGGGGCTTGGCCTGTCGGGCTTTGGCCTGATGCGGCAGATCGCGCGCTCAGTGCTTCGCAACCCTCTGATTCTGGGCATTGCGGCGGGTTGGACCGTCAATCTGGCGCAGATCCCCCTGCCTGCGCCGGTTTGGGATGCAGTCGGCCTCATGACCCGTGCGGCGATCCCGGCGGCGCTCTTTGGTCTGGGCGGCGTGCTTTTGCGCTATAAGCCAGAGGGCGATATGCGGATCATTCTTTGGGCTGTCACTGCCTCCTTGGTGCTGCACCCGATGATTGCCTACGGGCTTGGGCATTTCGTCTTTGACCTGCCGACCCCGTCCTTGCGCTCCGCCACGATCACGGCAGCCATGGCGCCGGGGATCAACGCCTATCTCTTTGCCAATATGTATGGTGTGGCGAAACGCGTGGCGGCGTCTTCGGTGTTGATCGGCACGGCGGGGTCGATCCTCACCATCTGGTGCTGGCTCGCGATCTTGCCATAAGCACCTAGCCACAAGAGAGACAAACGACGCGTTTCAGCCCCGCGAAGACAGGGCAAGGTGCTTTGCCCGTAGAGCCGCACAGCCGTATCAGGCGCGTGCATAATGCCGCCCTCCCCCAAAGCGACACATATACACGGCACGCACCACAAACCCGACCTGCGCCAGCGCCCGCCTCGATCACATCATCTCCTGCCCCTGTGGTCAGCTCGTCATCTTTGGTGCCGCTATCGAAATAGACACCCTGATCCTGATCGTAGTGCGAGGTGGCGATATCGGCATAGGCTGGCGCGGTGCCAGACCCCGCATTAACATTGTCGATTGCTGTGACCGTATAGGTAACCCCGGGCACGAGAGCCGGATCAAGCGCAATCGTATCGCCGGGACCGACATAGATTGAGCCTGTCGAGGTCGAGAAATCATAGACGTCATAGCCTTGAAGCGTGTTCGTCGGCATGGAAACAATCCCCAATATTTGCGGTCTCCCGCCCCCCCCTTTTTTGAGGCAAATTCGCGCTGATCTTCCCCTGATGCTCCCAAGCCCGCACGGGCCTTGATCACCGAACAGCACCGCTCAATTTGAGCCGCAGGTTGGTTCGGAGTGAGACAAAGGCTTTGAAAAAGACGCCAACCGGAAATTCTTTCAAAATATTGAAGTTGAATGATTTTTTGACTAGAATTTGCTTTAAATCTGCACTATCGCTCCGACCGCCACGGCGCCCTTGTCGCAGCACACCTGCAGCAAGAGCCTGGCATCGTTTCTCGAATAGAAACGATCTCAAACCGACCATGAAGGTTTCATAGGTTTGTCCCAGCCACGCCCAATTCGCGCCGCAAAGGCGCGACAGTGGGTGAGCCAAATTCGGTTGAACCAGGAACGACGTCCGGCCTTACAGAGCTGTTCTCTGCAAGGATCGGGCCAGCAATATTAAGACGAGTGAGCAGATGCCCGTTTACGATTTGGAAGTGTATAACTTTAACCCCACAGGCGTGTTCAGCACGACGGCAGGCGCAACCTTTATCTACACCGGCGGCGCGCCGACAGGGACCGCGACGGTCACCGACAGCAACACCATTCTGACCGACGACAGCGCAGGTGGCAGCTACACAGAAACCGCATCGGCAAATGTCACCATCGGCGGGAATACCTCGATTGGATCGGATGTCGATGCAGAACTGGTCTGGACGGTCACGGATCTGACCACAGGCGAAACCTTTCAGGTCATCCAGCTCGATGTCGAAAGCGGCAATGCGAGCGGGTATTACACCGTCTCTGAACAGCCGCTCATCGACGGACACGAATATCAGATCGTCAGCTACAACAGCAATCCCGGCTCGTCGAGCGGCACGGCGCCGAGCTTCAGCTATGCAGATTACGTTTCCTATCCCGATGGCATCGTCAGCGGGACGGATGGCGATGACACCATCGACACCAATTACACAGGCGATCCTCAGGGCGAAATGGTGGATGGCACCATCACCCATGAGAGCACACTGAGCTGGGACGATCTGGCGGCAGACAACACCTCGATCGAGGGCGGTATGTCGACGGTGATCAATGGCGTTCAGGTTGACATCGGCTACACGGAAACCAACACCAACAACACCGCGACAATCTCGAACGAGATCATCTACACCGAGAACGGTGATTTCTCTGACAACAGCTCGCTCCGCCTCTGGGGATCAGGCGCGACGGGTGACACCTCGTCGCTCACGCTCGACTTTTCGTCGACCCAAAACGATGTTCTGGGCGAGGTGGAGAATGTCACCTTCCGCATCTCTGATCTGGACGTCTATGCATTTGTCGACACCGTCACGATCACCTCAGTGGATGCCGAGGGCAACACCGTCACTCTGACCATCACGCCCGAGGGCGAGGTCAGCGTCTCCGGCAACACCGCAACGGGCACGGTGGACGCCAACTTCGTGAACCCTGACGATGCCTCTGGCGCCATCCTTGTGACCATTCCGGGCCCTGTTTCCAGCATCACCATCGACTACGGCAACAATGGCACGCAGCAACAGGCGATCCATATTTCCGACGTCAATTTCGATGTGATCCAGACCGAGTACGATGACACGATCGAATCTGGCGCAGGCGATGACACCATCGATGCAGGCCTCGGCGACGACGTGGTCTTTGGCGGCACCGGCAATGACGTCATCGACGGTGGCGTCGGCAACGATACGATGTATGGCGAGGAAGGCGACGACACCTTCATCGGGGGCGAAGGCGCCGACTTCATGGATGGCGGCTCAGGCCAAGACACCATCGACTATTCCGACAGCTCTGAAGGCGTCAATGTCGACCTCTCCACCGGTACATACTCAGGCGGCGATGCCGAGGGCGACAGTGGCTCGGGCATCGACGGGCTGATCGGCTCGGATT
The DNA here is from genome assembly GCF_019429625.1 of Celeribacter sp. PS-C1. Classification (GTDB taxonomy): domain Bacteria; phylum Pseudomonadota; class Alphaproteobacteria; order Rhodobacterales; family Rhodobacteraceae; genus Celeribacter. Next base: position 295,656 of record NZ_JAHXRW010000002.1, on the reverse strand, counting down.
ACGACGACACGTTCATCGGGTTTGACGGCGAGAGCACCGACGGTGCCAATGCCTATACCAACATCTTTCACGGCGGTGCGGGCAACGACTATCTCGATGGCGCGGGCGGCAACGACGAACTCTACGGCGATGACGGCAACGACGAAATTCATGGCGGCACCGGCGACGATTATATCGAAGGCGGCACCGGTGCGGACACCATCTTCGGCGGTGCCGGCAATGACACGATTTTCTACGGCTCAGGCAACGCCGAAACCGGCGAAGGCGATACGGTCTATGGCGGAGATGGCGATGACTTGATCGACGACGTTGACCTCGCCAACTCCAACGACTTTAACGACTATCTCGATGGCGGCGCGGGCAACGACACGATCTATGCGGGCGCGGGCGACGACACCATTCTTGGTGGCGATGGCAACGACGTGATTTACGGCGAAGATGGCGATGACACCATCTCCGGCGATGCAGGCGCCGATTTCATTGACGGAGGCGCCGGCAACGACACTATTTATGCAGGCGGCGGCGATACGATCATCGGCGGTGCGGGCAATGATACGATCATCATCGACCCCTCTTTGCTGGACGGCAATGCGATCACCATCATCGGGTCCGAAGATGCGGGCGATGGCGACACAGACGTGCTCGATCTCTCCGGTCTCGACAACGACTGGACCACAAACCCGATCATTTATGACGAAAACGACCCCGAGAGCGGCTCACTGACGCTGGCGGACGGCACAGTCATCACCTTTAGCAATATCGAAGTCGTCTACCCCGACACGGTCATCTGCTTCGGCAAAGGCACCCGGATCGCCACACCCTCAGGTGCGCGGGCCGTCGAAGATCTGAAACCGGGCGACTTGGTGCTGACCATGGACAACGGCGTGCAGCCGCTGCGCTGGGTCGGGGCGCGCGAAGTGCCGGCGGTGGGGCGCTTTGCCCCCATCGAGATCAAAGCGGGCGCGTTGAACAACGACCGCGATTTGATCGTCTCTCCTCAACACCGCATGCTTTTGAACACATGGCGGTCGCAGATGTTGTTCGACACCTCCGAAGTCTTCGCCGCCGCCAAACATCTGGTCAACGGCACGACGATCCGTGAGGCTCGCGGGGGAATGGTGACCTATTATCACCTGATGTTCGACCGCCACGAGGTGATCTTTGCCGAAGGCGCGCCGTCTGAAAGCTTCCACGTCTCTGATTTCTCTTTGACGGGCGTCGCAAATGGTGCGCGCGAGGAACTGTTCTCTCTCTTTCCCGAATTGCGCTCCATGCCGACGCATCATGGCGACACCGCCCGCAAATGCCTCAAGGCGCATGAAGTCGGGCTTTTGATCCCTAATTTGGCGGCCTAGAACGGCCTCCCGCCTCAGCCTTGAACATTTAAACGCCGCGGATCACCTCCGCGGCGTTTCTAGTTCCTGTCTCTCAATGCCCTGCCATATCTGTCTCCTACGTTACTCAAGGCGTCATGCATTGCGCGCACAGCCGGATTGCGCGTAGATAGTTTGCAATTCAAATCATTTTGAAGCACATGCAAATCATGACAGAAACAACGCCCTCCGCGCCACCCGCAGATCCCGCCAAAACCCTCTTCGGATTTCAATTCGTCACGCTCTCACGGCGCTGGCGCAAGGTGATCCATTCGGAACTGGCCAAGGTCGGGCTCACCGACGCCACATGGGCGCCCCTCGTGCATCTCGATGCGGGCGACGGGATCAGCCAGACAGAACTGGCGGATCAACTGGCGCTCGACACCTCAAGCCTTGTGCGCCTCTTGGACATTCTCGCAGAGCGCGGGTTCATCGAACGCCGGGTCGCGCCAACGGATCGCCGGGCACGTTTGATCTATCTGACGCCCGAGGGGCACGCAGAGGTTGCCCGGATCAAAACCCATCTGAACGCCGTCGAAGACACGCTTTTGGCGGAACTCAGCGAGACGGAGGTCGCCGCCCTGCTCCGCGCCATGGACATAATAAACATGTCGGTCGAGCGCGCCCTCACCCAGACTTTGAAAGCAGACACATGATGGCCCAATTCCTCTCCCGTCTCGCGGACCACGGTTTCGACATCACGCGCCTGCGCTTCGCCACCCGCACCGCCATCGCGGCCTGTATCGCCTTTGTGCTGGCTTGGCTGATTGGCTTGGAGCATCCGCAATGGTCCGCCATGACCGTCTGGGCCGCCTCACAGCCCACTCGTGGCCAGCTTTGGGAGAAAAGTCTGTTTCGGGGCTTGGGCTCCATCAGCGGCACCATCGTGGGCGTGCTCTTGGTCTTGTCCATGCAATTGCACCCATCGCTTTTGGTCATAGGGCTGGCGCTTTGGGTGGGGGCCTGTACCTACATCGGCAACCTTCAGCGCGGATTCGTCGCCTACGGCACAGTTTTGGCGGGCTACACCGCCGCCATGGTGTCGCTTTTGGATGCCGCCCATCCGGATCAGGTGCTCGGTCTCGGCGCCGACCGGCTGGCCACCGTAATGACGGGCATCGTTGTCGCGACCTTCATCGGCTCGCTGTTTGCACCCAAAGCCGCTACGGGCGAGCTGCGCCAGAAGGTCCGCGCACTGTTGACCGAGATGCTTGCAGAGTCTGCGAGCGCCACGCCGTCCCACGCGCGACGCCGCCAACTCTTGTCCGATCTGGCGTCCATCGAAGAGGGCTTGGACCCGCATGCCGCAGGCTCCATTCGCTCGCGCCAAAGCATCCGTGCCACGCGCACGCTGTTGATTGCCGCGACCCCGCTTTTGCTCTGGAAACATGGCGACAGCCAGCCCGCAGGCTTCCGCAGCCACCTGACCGCAGCCAGCGTCGCGCTCACCGACGAAGACATGTCCGAGACCCTTGCCGCGCTCAAGGCCTCCGCCGAGACCCCGGGCCTATCGCCACGTCTGCGCGAGACGCTCACCACCCTGAGCGCGGCGTTGGCCAATTGGCATGCCGATCCTCACGCACGACGCACGCTTCCGAACAACATCGCCAGTCCCGCCAAATTCGCCCCGCTCTCTGTCGTGTTGCACCGTGACTGGACCGGCGCGCGAGAGGCCGGGCTTCGGGCGCTCGGCGCTTTGCTGTTGTTCGGGGGACTTTGGCTGGTGACCGGCTGGTCGGTCGGGGCATTCATGCTTTTGGGACTGTCGGTGATGATCTCGCTGTTTTCGACCTTCGAGAACCCGGCGCAGATGATGAAATCCGTGTTTCGCGGCCAACTTGCGGGTGTCATCGGCGCCTTGATCCTGCGCTGGCTGGTTTGGCCCATGGCGGAGACGGAGACTCAGATGATCCTCTTCACCCTGCCCTTCATCTTGATCGGGCCGCTTTTTGTTGCCCACAACAAAACCGTTGCAATGAGTTTTGACTACAACATGGTGCTCATGTTGATGTCGCAGCCGCATTGGCCGCTAACCGGTACCTTCGAGACCTCCGTCGCCGCCGGTCTTGCCGTGATCGCCGCCCCCGTGGCCGCGATGGTGGCCTATCTGACAGTCTATCCGGCCAACCTGAAACGCCGCCTCGACACTCTGATGACCACGATGCTGCACGACCTGAGCGATCTGGCCGCTGATCCGAAAGCCCTGCAGGGGCGCAGCCATTGGCAGGCACGGCTCTATCACCGAACCCTGCGGCTGGTGCGCCTGTCCGAGCGTGCCGCTCGGGCGCAGACAGAGGCGCAGGATGCAGCTTTGGCACTGCTGAACCTGGGCCATGCGGCCATGTGGTGTCATCGCGAAGCGCAGGCGAACGCCGAAAGCAACAGAATGGCGGCGCATGAGATGGCCATCTCCGAATCCGATCGCCGCGCCGCCCGTGCCGCGCTCATGCGGTTGGCATACCTTCGCGAAGACCCGACCCGCGCACGCGCCACCCTTTTGCGGCTTCAGGCCCGCCACACCGGCCCGGAAGCTGCACTGTTGCGAGAAGCGGTGAGCGGGATCGATACGCTAACCCCCCTGCTCACCACTCTGGACTAAACTTAGGCATTCTCGGGCGCCGGGCCGACTTCGCGCGGCTTGCCCTCTGCGTCGACGGCCACCATGGTAAATCGCGCCTCGGTCACATGTTCGCGCTGCGCCGTATAGGCGCGGCGTGCCCAGACCTCGATCCGGATCACCATAGAGGTACGCCCGACATGATCGACAGCGGTGTAAACGCAGAGCGTATCGCCCACCTTCACCGGCTTCTTAAACACGATCTCATTGGCGGCGATGGTCACCGTCCGCCCATTGCAGCGTTCATTGGCGCGAATGGCGGCGGCAAGGTCCATCTGGCTCATCACCCATCCGCCAAAAATATCGCCTGCGGCATTGGTGTCGGCAGGCATCGCGAGCGTGCGCAGCGTCAGTTCCATGCCTTCGGGTGTATGTGCGTCTGACATTTCTTAAATTCCATTGTCTTGTGAGTTATGAATTTGAAATGACATGAGAAAGATCAAGCCTCAAGCCTTTGATCTTACACGCAAAGCCGCTTTGGCCTAGATGCATGACGGGAGCTAGGGGGCAAAAAAACGTAAACTCTCATCGTTTTCGTGCCGAAAACGACTGGCGTCCGCGAATGTCTGGGAATTTGTTCCAGCATCTTCCTTCGGAAGAGCTAATGGTGCGGTCGAGAAGACTCGAACTTCCACGGGAGTTACCCCACAGCGACCTCAACGCTGCGCGTCTACCAATTCCGCCACGACCGCACTGTCTAGGCTTGGTGAGGGGCTATGTAGCGAAGCGGTTCAGGGAAGGAAAGAGGAAAATTGCCCCTTAGACAGATTTTTTTACGAGAGGTTTGTTGGCACGGCAAAAGAGCCGCAAATATGAAAAGGCCGCCCCAAGGAGGACCCGAGGCGACCTTTGAATTTCGGAGAGCCACACCGTCAAATTATTCTGTCACGGCAAAGCTTGGAAGCGCGGTCGATGAGGTCGGCACCACGGGGGCCGGTTCCGAAATCACGGCACCGCTCAAAGACATGGACGCCTTACGCAAAAGACCCTGACGCTCCGGTTGACCGGGAGCGAAGACCGCAGGCATGCCGGCGTCAATCGCGGAGAGGCTATCGCCATACCAGGCCTGCGCCAGATCCGGACGACGGGTGACGCCCACGCCCTGGCTCAGGTGATGGCCCAAAAGCTCGCCGTAGGCGCGTTCGCCCAAAGCAACGAGCAACAGAGACGAGGCCAGCGCCACATCCATGTCATCCGTGCGGTATCCGACGGAGAGACAGATTTTCGCGGTCGAGGCCAGCTGCGCTGGCGACATGCCGGAGTTCAGCACGAAGGCCGAAGTGTCCGTCAAAACCTGATCACGTGGCTGGATCGACAGCGCGGCCACCTGCGACGACATGGTCGGCGCGAAGCCCTGACATTGCTGGGCGATTTGCTCGAGGGTAAAGCCCTGAACCTTGGAAATCATGTCCTCGCCTTTGCTGATCGCATAGGTCCGCGCGAGGCAGAACTGTTCGTTCAACGCCTGGTTCGGATCGGACATCGAGGCCTCGGTGACAAAACCGCCGTTGGTGTTAGTCATCAAAGAGACCTTGTTACAATGCGACGCCAAGGACACCGTCGCGCCGTTACCCATGAAGTTGGGCATGGCGCCCCCTTCCGGCTGTGCGGCGGCGAAGGCGGGCATAGAGCCCGAGGCGGCGGGTGCCGTCGGCGCGGGTGCGGCTGCGGCTATCGTGCCCTGACCTTGCGGCATCACCGGGTTCACGACCACGGTCGTGCCCGGCGCGGTCATCATCGGAGCGCCCGCCATGGTGGCGCCGCCAGAGGCCATCTCGGACCGGTATTGCTTCAAGAGACCCCGCGTGCCATCAGGGCTGGCCGCGACGAGCTGAGACGTCTGCATGCCACCGGCCTGCGCGCGGTTGTAGGACGAGATCAGCAGCTCTTGCTCGAAGGGCGTGAGCTGACCAGTCACCGGATAGCCGAGATAGGCCTGATAGGAGGACACCGCGTTGCGGGTCTTTTGCCCCAATTGGCCATCGACGGACCCGGCATTGAAACCGAAATAATTGAGTGAGGCCTGAATTTCCTTACCTTCCTGCGTGGAAGGCAGACGCGGGCGATAGGTGCGCGTCGCGGTGGTTTGCTTTTTCTGTTGCTGGCTGGCGGCACCTAAAAGGCCGCCGATCACGGCCCCTGCAATGAAGTCGCCGCCATCGGCCTGAACACGAGACGTGGTTCCGAGCACCAGGGCAGAGGCCAGGGCTGCGGAGATGAGATGTTTGAAACGCATGAGATCCCCCTCACTTTACACATATGTTCAAGGCTACCACCGGAACGTGATTTTCTGGGATTTTTCTGGCCAAATCCTAAAGAAACTCTCAACGGGGTATGGAAAACCCGACCTTTATTTCCAGAATGCAAAGCCCCTGCCCCTTTTCGCGGCGTCTCCCCCGCGTTAGATCAGAGCCAATGCAATGGACACAGGCAAGGACGGGCGAGATATGGTCGAGTGGCGAATCTCTGACGGGTTGACGGATTACGACATGGCCGTGGCCGAAATGGAGGCGCGAGCCGAGGCCATCGCCAAGGGCGAGGCAGACGAGTTGATCTGGCTTGTGGAGCATCCGCCGCTCTATACCGCAGGCACCTCCGCGCGGCGCGAGGACCTTGTCGATCCGGATCGCTTTCCGGTCTACGAGAGCAAGCGCGGCGGGCAGTATACCTACCACGGGCCGGGCCAACGTGTGGCCTATGCGATGCTCGACCTGAGCAAACGCGGGAAAGACGTGCGCAAATTCGTGCAGGATATGGAAGCCTGGGTGATCGCCGCGCTGCAAGAATTCAACATCAAGGGCGAGATTCGCGAAGGTCGTGTCGGCGTCTGGGTCGTACGAGACGACAAGCCGCTCACAGTTCTGGGTCAGAAACCCGAGGACAAAGTGGCCGCGATCGGGCTGCGCATTCGCAAGTGGGTGTCATTTCACGGGCTGTCGATCAACGTCGATCCGGATCTCTCGCATTTCGAAGGCATCGTCCCCTGCGGCATTCGCGAGCATGGGGTGACGTCTTTGGTCGATCTCGGCTTGCCGGTGACGATGGAAGACGTCGATATGGCGTTGAAACACACCTTTGGGACGGTGTTCGAAGAGTAACCGCTGCGGCCAAACGCCCCGATCAAGTCAAAACGCGGCCCAACACTTGAGTAAGATCAAAGTAGGAGACGCCCGGGCTGGTAACAACGGCCAAACTCAGTATTCTGGGTTCGGACACATGAATCGGGAGACACCGCCTTATGAACAAGTTTTTTGCCTTCACAGCCGCCGCCCTGATGGCAACCTCGACAGCTGCCTTTGCCGAAGGCGACGCTGCCGTGGGCGAGAAAGAATTCAACAAGTGTAAAGCCTGCCACATGGTGGTGGACGATGCGGGCGAAGCGATCGTGCGCGGCGGCAAGACCGGCCCGAACCTCTACGGCATCGTCGGCCGTCCGGTCGCCTCCGTCGAAGGCTTTAACTATGGTGACGGCATCATCGCCGTGGGTGAAACCGGCATGGTTTGGACCCCGGAGCTCTTGGTCGAATATGCGATGGACCCGACCGCGTTCATCGACACCCACGGCGGCTCCGGTCGTTCCAAGATGACCTTCAAGATCAAAGACGCGTCCAATATCGTGGCCTTTCTGGCCTCCGTCGCTCCGGCCCCGGAAATGTCCGAAGAGGCTGAAGAATCCCATGAGGAAATGGAAGAAGCAGAAGAAGCTGCTTCCGAATAATCAATTTCCGATAAGAGAGATCAAACGCCGCACCTCCGGGGGCGGCGTTTTTCATTTAGGCAATGCCGAAGCCCACTTACGCTATTTCCCACCCGAAATCCGGCAAACCGAGCCAAAACAAAAGTTTCAAGCCCCAAACGTGCATTTTTATTGCGACAAAATGCGCCAAATTATTGCTCTCGACTTCGTGAACCTCTAAGACAAATGGTAATTCCGCGATATGACTCCCGAAAAAGGGGGCGGCGGACAATCGCATAAGCTCTACGCATGACCACGCACTAGTCGGGAGGACCGCATGGCAGACGCAGCCGTTCACGGGCATGATCACGAGGACAACCGGGGGTTCTTTACCCGCTGGTTCCTGTCCACCAACCATAAAGACATCGGGATTTTGTATCTCTTCACGGCGGCCGTCGTGGGGTTCATCTCCGTCTGTTTCACCATCTACATGCGCCTCGAGCTCATGGAGCCCGGCGTTCAGTTCATGTGTCTCAACGAAGCCGGCGAATCCGCCGCACGCCTGATTTCGGGCTTTGGCGGCGAAAGCTGTGACCCGAACGGGCATCTTTGGAACGTGATGATCACCTATCACGGCGTCCTGATGATGTTCTTCGTGGTGATCCCAGCGCTCTTTGGCGGTTTCGGCAACTACTTCATGCCGCTTCAGATCGGCGCGCCGGATATGGCGTTCCCGCGCCTGAACAACCTGTCCTTCTGGCTCTATGTCTGTGGTGTGGCCCTTGGTGTGGCCTCGCTTTTGGCGCCGGGTGGCAACAACCAGGCTGGCTCCGGCGTGGGCTGGGTGCTCTACCCGCCGCTGTCGACCTCTGAGGGCGGCTACTCCATGGATCTGGCGATCTTCGCGGTGCACGTCTCGGGCGCCTCGTCGATCCTTGGCGCGATCAACATGATCACCACCATGCTCAACATGCGCGCACCGGGCATGACCATGTTCAAAGTGCCGCTGTTTGCTTGGTCTATCTTTGTCACCTCTTGGCTGATCCTTTTGTCCCTGCCGGTTCTGGCGGGCGCGATCACCATGCTGCTGACCGACCGTAACTTTGGCACCTCGTTCTTCCAGCCTGCTGGCGGCGGTGACCCGATCCTCTATCAACACATCCTGTGGTTCTTCGGTCACCCGGAAGTGTACATCGTGATCTTGCCGGGCTTTGGCCTTGTCTCGCATGTCATCGCCACCTTCTCGCGCAAGCCCGTGTTCGGCTATCTGCCGATGGTCTGGGCGCTGATCGCGATCGGGGTTCTGGGCTTTGTCGTCTGGGCACACCACATGTACACCGTGGGCCTGTCGCTGACGCAGCAGAGCTACTTCATGATGGCCACCATGGTCATCGCCGTGCCGACGGGTGTGAAAATCTTCTCTTGGATCGCCACCATGTGGGGCGGCTCCATCGAGTTCAAGACGCCGATGCTCTTCGCCTTCGGCTTCCTGATCCTCTTCACCATCGGTGGTGTGACCGGCATCGTGCTGTCTCAGGCGGGTGTGGACCGGGCCTATCACGACACCTACTACGTCGTCGCCCACTTCCACTACACCATGTCCATGGGTGCAGCCTTTACCATCTTTGCCGGGATTTACTTCTACATCGGCAAGATGTCAGGCCGTCAGTACCCGGAATGGGCGGGCAAGCTGCACTTCTGGATGTTCTTCATCGGTGTGAACCTGACCTTCTTCCCGCAGCACTTCCTGGGTCGTCAGGGCATGCCGCGTCGTTACATCGACTATCCGGAAGCCTTCGCGCTTTGGAACAAAGTCTCCTCTTACGGTGCACTTTTGTCCTTCGCCTCCTTCCTGCTGTTCATCGGCATCGTGTTCTACACGCTCTTCGCGGGCCGTCGCGTGACTGAGAACAACTACTGGAACGAATATGCCGACACGCTGGAGTGGACCCTGCCCTCCCCGCCGCCGGAGCACACGTTCGAGACGCTTCCGAAGCAGGAAGACTGGGACCACCAGCATTCGCACTAAGACCGTGCTGACCATGATCTTGAGAGGCCTCGCAGAACTGCGGGGCCTTTTTCATATCCCCAGCCTCTGTGTCCGACCGTTAACCGTTTAAGACATTAGGCACCCATTGCCCTCAACAGGTCACGGTTTTCGCCGAATTGACAGTTAGCTCTGACCCCAAGTGATCAGGAGCACTCGAATGTTGGCCTTTTTCTTCAAAGCACGTGACACCGGGGAGCGCCCGCCAGCGACTGAAGTGTCGGACCACTGGCACGTGCCGCAGTTTTCAAAAGTCTACGACCCGCGCGACCGCAAAACCCGTGTCGCGATGTTGATCACCTCACCGGAACCACTGTTTGATCTCGAGGCTCTCGACCTCAACACACAGATCAACGTGCTGGCCGCAGAGATCGACCGGATCGCCCATAGCAAATGGACCAACCAAGAAGCCGCCAGCGCCGCCGCGCTCTTTCCCGTACAGCCCTCAACGGGCTTCGTCGCTATTCTGGAACATGCCAGCAATGGCGCCTACGCCACTCAAGCGCAGCGGATCAAAGCCTATTACGCTTTCGACGGGAAACACATCGGCGCGAAGCAAACGCTGGGCAGGATCATGGACGGCGTCGACGCCGACATATGTCTGACACTCTAAGGCGCAAGTGCGGCGACCTGTGTCGAGGTCTCACCTCTTTCCCTGAAACAGGTGAGGCCCTAGACTGACGCAAACGCACGAACAATCTCAAATGCCTTATCGCTGGACGCCCGAACAGATCACGCCTCTACCCCGACCTCATCAGGACGGGGAGCCCTTGCTGCGCCTTGATCTCTGGCCGCATCGCTCGCTCAAGGGCAAAGGTTTTTCGGCGGCGATCTGGCTGATGTTTTGTGGCGGTTTGATCCCTTTGGTCCCCTTTATCGGCACCATCGCTTTTTGGGTGTTACTCATCTTTATGATGACGGCTCTGGCGGCTCTCTGGACCGCACTGCGACGCTCCGACCGGGACCGATTGCGCGAGGAGTTGCTGATCTGGCCTAACCGACTGGAGCTAACTCATTGGCCCGCGAAAGGGGCCGCGCTGACATGGCAGGCCAACCCCTATTGGCTGCGCCTGAATTTGCACCCCGAGGCGGGCAAGGTGGAACAGTATCTGACCCTGAAAGGCGGCGGTCCAGTGGAGACGCGGGAGGTGGAACTCGGCGCCTTCCTCAGCCCGGAAGAACGGCAAGCACTCTGCGTCGAGATACAAGGCGTTCTTAACGATTTGCGAAACGCCCGGAACATTTAAGCGACCAAACCATTGATTTCTTAACACGCGCATGGATGGCGGTTTGAATGGGGTCCGTCATGGCCGTCATCATGCTGAGCTTTATGCGTCACATGTATACCAACTCCGGGGTCAACATCGCGATCTATGCTGGATCTGTGGCCCTCTTTGCCGCCTCTCTGTTTGTCATCCGCGACCAGACCTTCGTCGAAGACGTTGCGTGGATGAAAGCGTCTATCGCCCTCTTCCCAAACATGAAAAAGGCCGCCCGAAAGCGGCCTTTTAGAAATTTCGTCTGCTTTGGCCTCAGCAGCCGAGCTGCGCCTTGACCATCGGGCCTGCAGCGCCAAAATCCATCTGGCCGGTATATTTGGCTTTCAAAGCCCCCATCACCTTGCCCATGTCGCGGATGCTGTCCGCACCGGTTTCGGCGATGGCGTCCTCAACAGCTTTGGTGACCTCGTCGGCATTGAGCTGACGCGGCAGGAACTCCTCGATGATCGAAATCTCGGCACGCTCTTTTTCCGCAAGCTCAAGACGCGCGCCCTCTTCAAAGGCTTTCGCGCTTTCCTGACGCTGTTTGACCATCTTGCCGAGAATGCCGAGCACGTCGTCATCAGAGACAACCACATCCTCGCCCTCGCCACGGGCCGCAATCTCGCGGTCCTTGATGGCGGCGTTGATCAGGCGCAACGTCGCCAAGCGTTCGCTGTCCTTTTCCTTCATCGCCGTTTTCAGTGCGGCATTCAGCCGGCTTCGCATATCCATATGGGCCTCATCCCCTATTGAAGTCGCAAGTGGCCAACATAGCGAAACAGTCGACCAAGCTCAAGCTCCCTTCATTCTTGGCGATATTCGCTATAAATGCTTGAAATCATTGCGCTCTATATTTCCTCGGAAAAACGCCCCCCGAGCGCTTGACGCTGCGCGCCCCTTTCCTTAGGTTCCGGCCAATTTTGCCCATATAGGAGAGTCGTGCCATGGCATCTGGTCTACAGTCCGGAAATCCAACCGCTTGTCTGGCTTTGGCCGATGGCACCGTCTTCTACGGGAAAGGTTTCGGTGCGACCGGAACCACCACCGCAGAGCTGTGTTTCAACACCGCCATGACCGGATATCAGGAGATCATGACCGATCCGTCCTACGCCGGACAAGTCGTCACTTTCACCTTCCCGCACATCGGCAACACCGGCGTCAACGCCGAGGATGACGAGACCAATGATCCGGTCGCAGCCGGCATGGTGGTCAAATGGGACCCGACCGACCCGTCGAACTGGCGCGCGCAGGAAGACCTCGGCCCCTGGCTCGAGAAACGCGGTCGCATCGGCATGGGGGGCATCGACACCCGCCGCCTGACCCGCGCGATCCGTCAGCAAGGCGCACCGCATGTCGCCATCGCCCACGACCCGGAAGGTAATTTCGACATTGAGGCACTGGTGAAACAGGCGCGCGAGTTCTCCGGCCTTGTGGGTCTGGACCTCGCCAAAGACGTCACCTGTGCGCAGAGCTATCAGTGGGACGAGATGCGTTGGGCTTGGCCGGATGGCTACCCGAAACGCGAGGGCAAAGGCTTTAAGGTTGTGGCCGTGGATTTTGGCGCGAAACGCAACATCCTGCGCTGTCTGGCGTCTGCCGGTTGTGACGTGACCGTGCTTCCGGCCACTGCTTCCGCCGAAGAGGTTCTGGCGCACAATCCCGACGGTGTGTTCCTGTCCAACGGCCCGGGCGACCCGGCCGCGACAGGCGAATATGCCGTCCCGATGATCAAGGGCGTGCTTGAGAAAGACCTGCCGGTTTTCGGCATTTGTCTCGGTCACCAGATGCTCGCTTTGGCGCTTGGCGCCAAGACCATCAAGATGAACCACGGCCACCACGGCGCCAACCACCCGGTGAAAGATCTCGACACCGGCAAGGTGGAAATCACCTCGATGAACCACGGATTTACCGTGGACGCGCAAAGCCTGCCTCAGGGCGTGAAAGAGACGCATATCTCGCTCTTTGACGGCTCCAACTGTGGCATTGCAGTCGAGGGCAAGCCGGTGTTCTCCGTGCAATACCACCCCGAAGCCTCCCCAGGCCCGATGGATAGCTACTACCTGTTCGAACGCTTTGCGGCGGCCATGGCGGAGCGCGAGACCGCCTGATCTGCACGGACAGACGTGCAAAAGGTTAACGAAAGGCGGGTTTGCCCCGCCTTTTTTCGTGTCCTGCACACTGCATTTGCCACTTTCACAGTCACGGTTAACGCAGTGTTAACCAAGCCCCCTTCAAGTTGCCGGAGAGCGATCGGGATGCGCCCGATCCGAAATGGACAGCGGGGGTCAGATGTCTTTTGACAGGCATCAACAGTTTCCGGCATTCAAAAGGCAGCGGGAAACCGCAGCCCCGTTTCTGTTGTCACCCGCAGAGCGCGTGTCCCCCGCCCCGTCTCTCATCCCACGCCACCGCAGCCGTAAACCCATCGGTCAAATCCTTGTCGACATGGGAGAGCTTGCCCCCGGCGATCTGGTCCGCGCTGCCGCCATGCGTCAACGCGAAGACGTGCGGATCGGCGATATTCTTTTGGCCCACGGCATGGTCAGCGAGCGCGCGCTTTACACCGCACTGGCCCGCCAGTTCCACGCAGAGATCGCCCACTTCGATCAAAGTCCGCCCGATGTGCGCCTCATCGATCGCATCGGCGCCGACGAATGCCTGCGGCGTGGAATTCTGCCCTGGCGACAGGCGGGTGGCACGGTTCTGATCGCCTCCTGTCGCCCTGAACAATTCGAGGAGTTGCGCCCGCGCCTGACCGTCATTTTCGGCCCGGTGCGCCTCGCCGTGACCTCGGAAACCGCGCTGCACGAAGCGCTGTTGAAATCACGTCAACGGCGTTTGGCGTCACAAGCCGAGACCCGCGTCGCGGCCCATGAGAGCTGCCGCGAGATGGACATTCGCAAGCTGACGCGGCTGATCTCGTCTTTGGCAATTGTGGGCCTGCTCATTGCGCTGATTTCGCCGCTGACGGCGGCGATCCTTTTGACCTCTTGGGCGGTGATCACACTGGTGATCTCCACCGCGCTCAAACTCGCCGCCGCCTTTGCTCAGGCGCGCAACTCAAAGACACGACAAAGCACATTCGCCAGCAAACGCATCAAATCCGCTCTGCCCATCGTGTCAATCATGGTGCCTCTTTTCAAGGAACGCGAAATCGCCACGCGGCTGATCAAACGTGTGTCACGGCTGAATTACCCGCGCGAGTTGTTGGACATCTGTCTCGTGGTCGAAGAAGATGACACAATCACGCAAGAGGCCATCGCAGGCACCGATCTGCCGCGCTGGATGCGGCAAATCATCGTGCCGCGTGGTGGAGTCAAAACCAAACCGCGCGCCTTGAATTTCGCGCTGGATTTCTGTCGCGGCTCGATTGTGGGCATTTATGACGCCGAAGACGCGCCCGAGCCCGAGCAGATCCACAAAGTCGCCGCGCATTTCGCGCAGGCCGACCCGCAAGTCGCCTGTGTGCAGGGCATTCTGGATTTCTACAATGCCCGCACCAACTGGCTATCGCGTTGTTTTACCGTCGAATATGCGACTTGGTTTAGGGTCATCCTTCCGGGTTATGAGAAAATGGGGCTGACGGTGCCTTTGGGCGGCACGACGCTATTTTTCCGTCGCGATGCCATTGAAGAGCTGGGCGGTTGGGACGCGCATAACGTGACCGAGGACGCCGATCTCGGCATCCGTCTGGCGCGTCATGGCTACCGCACCGAGTTGTTGCACACGGTGACAGAAGAAGAGGCCAACTGTCGTCTCTGGCCCTGGATCAAACAGCGGTCGCGCTGGCTCAAGGGCTACGCGATGACCTACGCGATGCACATGCAAAAGCCCGGCAAGCTCTGGCGCGATCTGGGGCCGTGGCGGTTCTTCGGGGTGCAGGCGCTGTTCCTCGGCGCCTTGTCGCAATTCGTGCTGGCGCCGTTTCTGTGGTCCTTCTGGATGTTCCCACTGGGCCTGCCGCATCCGATGCGCGGGGTGCTACCGCATGATCTCTTGGTGGTTCTCGGCGCGGTTTTCCTGTTCTCGGAAGTGATCACCATCGCCACCAGCATGGTCGCCACCTCAACCTCGAAACACAAATGGCTCTGGCTCTGGGTGCCAACGCTGCATTTCTATTACCCGCTCGCGACACTCGCGGCGCTCAAGGGGCTTTGGGAAGTCGTGTCGAAACCCTACTATTGGGACAAGACCGCGCATGGCATCGACGATCACGGCTTTCATGAAGATCAGATGGAGCCCCCTCTTGTGCTCACAGACCCGATTGCCCCTGAGACCATCGAGAACGCGCCTCTTTTGTTAAAAACACCTCTCACGCCTCCCACCAGCGCACAGAAAGTTCCTCCACGCGTCCTCTACCCGGCCCGCGACGAGGCTCCCACGTTTTTGCGCGAAGTGGCGGAAGCCCCGCGACACTTTGTTTTTGAGCAATTGCAACAACCCAACTGCGGTTCAGCCCCTATCCCCGTACGGCGACTAACCTTTGGACTGGACCTGTCGCGCGGCGCAGAGACGCCCACTCTACGCAGTGCCATTAAGGCCGCAGCCTTGGCGATTGACCCCGATCGCCTACGCCTGGCACCTCAACCGGAAAACCGATCGACACCGCAGCCAACTGCGGTCGTCGGAGTCTTGTCGACTTCGGCTCAGCCGCCCGCCGTCAACGCACCCGGTGCGCCGGAATGGGCCAATATCGCTGCCTTCGCGGATGCACCTGAATTCGTTCCGGGATACTCAGACAAGACAGGCATCACTTCCGCCCCCGACACCGCCCTAGCTTAGCGCACTTTCTCAGCGTCGATTTTCAGTCGGGTCACAAAGGCTTTCGAAATGTGATCGGAAAGCGCCTTATGCGCCGCCTCCCCATCGCGCGCCTCAATAGCGGAAACGATAAGGTCGTGCTCCTTGATCGCCTCCTCGCCACGGCCTTCTGCGGCCAAAGAGGTTGTCGCCAAAAGCGCCATGGAGCGATGCACGAGATCAAGCTGTTGCACGAGGTATTTGTTGTGCGACGCGAGGTGGATTTGTTTGTGAAAGCGGCGATTGGCGCGTGACATCGGCTCGGGCTGGCCGATGAGGGCCCGGTCTTCCTCGACCATATCGCGCAGCACACGGACCTCTTCTGCGGTGGCATGACGCGCAGCGAGACGCGCCGCCAGCCCCTCAAGCTCGGTGCGCACAACATAGAGATCGGCCATCTGATTGTGATCCAGAGAGGCCACAATCAACGACCGCCCGTCGCGGGTGAGCATGGATTGGGTCTCGAGCCGCTGCAACGCCTCTCGGATGGGCGTGCGGGACACGCCAAAGCGATCCGCCAGCTCGCTTTCGACCAGACGGTCGCCGGGGCGATAGACGCCGGTGTCGATGGCCTCAAGGATCAGCCCATAGGCATCTTTCTGGCTCGCGCGCGGGTCTTTCATCTCATATCTCTCTTTTTGCACATCCGGGCAGGCCCAAACCATAGCCATGCAGAGCGCCGACGATCAAGCGCTAACAGAGCAATCAATCTCAATCAGAAGTCTGCTTGCATGTGCCTCAGGCGGCTTTTAACACAGGGCGCATGGTAGCCGATCATTTCTCTCACGTGAAAACCTGGGTTTTCGACCTGGACAACACGCTTTACCCGCCTGAGTCCGCGCTGTTTTCCCAGATCGAGGTCAAGATGACCGACTGGGTAGCACGCGAGTTAAACGTCTCCAAAGAGGAGGCCAACCGCCTGCGCGGCGATTACTGGCGCGAGTTCGGCACCACGCTTTCGGGCATGATGGCGAAACACGGCACCGACCCGCTGCCCTATCTCACCTATGTGCATGACATCGACTTTTCAGGGCTGTCGCGTGATGCGGAATTGAAATCCGCGATCACAAACCTGCCCGGGCGCAAGATCGTCTACACAAACGGGTCTGCACCCTACGCCGAACGCGTGCTTGAAGCGCGCGGGCTGACCGGAATTTTCAACGCGGTCTATGGCATTGAACACGCTGAGTTTCATCCCAAACCGCGTGCAGAGGCCTTTGACACGGTGCTGGGCCTCGACGGTGTGACACCGACAGAGGCTGCAATGTTCGAGGACGATCCGCGCAATCTCGAAGTGCCCTTCAAGCTCGGGATGAAAACGGTCTATGTCGCGCCCTCGCCTCTCGATCCCCCTGCGCCCCACATTCATCACCACACCAGTGATCTGGCACGGTTCCTGCACGACCTCATGTGACCTGACCCCGTCGGATTTCCCCAAGCCGGATTGACCCAAATCAATCGCCTGCGTCAAAGCGTCGCCGTGACGTAGCGCATGCCGTCACATATCTCCGGTCGAAATCCGAAAGACTCACACCCTTACATCGCGGAGCACGCACATGACCGACGCAACTCTCGACATTACCCTGTCCCACGACGCCCATGACCACCATGAAGGTGGCGAGGCTACGCCGCGCGGTGTGGCTCTGTTTTTGCTGGTGGTTGTCGCGGTTCTGGCCGCTGTCATTTACGGCGCTTTCACGATCGGTCCCTGGGTTCTGGGCGTGACCGCCGTCGCGACCGTGCCGGTGATCTATCTGGTGCTGATCCTTCTGACGATGGGTCGCTGAACCTAAACGACGATCCCGAGGGGCAGCGCAAAGACGCCTCTGCCCCTTGGACAATCCCCTCTTTTGCACCTATCTCTGAGGCAAAGCTCACGCAAAGGAGGCCCGGCCATGACATCCCCCAAAAATGACACGGTAGATGTATTGGTCTCTGGCGGCGGCATCGCTGGCCTGATTGCGGCGGCGGCATTTGGCGCCTCCGGTTTTAAAACCCTCATGATCGACCCGTCGCAGCCCGTCATCACTGGCGATGAGGCCAGTTCCGACCTGCGCTCCACCGCATTCCTGCGCCCTGCGCGCGACCTGTTCAAACGCATCGGCATCTGGGACACGCTGGCCCCCCATGCGACGCCGCTCGAGGCACTGCGCATCGTTGACACGCTTCCTGGTGAAGTCGGCACCCCTGCCGTGATCCGCACGGAACGGCAGTTCGAAGGCCGAGAAAGTGGCGACGAGCCCTTTGGCTGGAATTTTCTGAACTGGGTGATCCGCCGCGAGTTGGCCCGTGCGGTACCCGATATCCCGAACGTCGAGCTGCGCTACGGCGTGGGGTTCAAAAGCCTCTTCACCCGCACCAGCGAGGCCCGCGTCACCCTGACCGATGGCACAACCGTGCGCGCCAAACTGGTGGTCGCAGCCGATGGCCGCAATTCCCCTGTGCGTGAGGCGGCTGGGATCGGCGTCAAAACCACGCGCTACGGTCAGAAATCGCTGGCCTTCACCGCCACCCATGAGCTGCCGCATCACAATGTCTCGACAGAGATCTACCGCGAAGGCGGGCCGTTCACCATGGTGCCCTTGGCCGACATCGACGGCAAACATGCCTCCGCCATCGTCTGGATGAACAAAGGCCCCTATGCCACTGAGCTGTTGAACATGGACGTCGGCGCCTTCAACGACACGATGACGACGCGCTCCGCAGGGCTGTTTGGCAAGCTGGAACTGGCCTCTGGCCGGGGCATTTTCCCGATCATCACCCAGCTCGCCGATCGGCTGTCGAGCGAACGCGTCGCGGTGATCGCCGAGGCCGCGCATGTGCTGCCGCCGATTGGCGCGCAAGGGCTGAACACGTCATTGAACGATCTGGCGGAGCTGTTGGCGCTGGCTGAGAACGATCCGGTCGGCCTTGGCGGTCAGGTCATGCTGGATGCCTATGCCAAGACCCGGCGTCGCGACATCGCCGCGCGGGCCAAAGTGGTCGATCTGTTCAACCGCGTGGTGCGCTCCGAGGATGACATCCTGCGCGCGGTGCGGCTTTTGGGGCTGAAGGCGGTGCATGACCTGCGCCCGGTGCGGCGCAAGGTGATGGAAGCGGGGTTGGGGCCGATCTAAGGCGCCCCTGTTCCTGCCCCTCACCTCTGCTTCATGTTTCTCACGCGTTAAGGTTAATCAGATTAAGGTTAACGCGTGAGAAAGGGTCTAAACGTATCAGCTTGTGTTTCCTTTGCTGCTACAAATACTCAAAACCGATTGGCCGGATGAGTATTTGAGCCAAGAAGAAGACCCTCAGCCCTGCACCGCATCCAGCGCCGCCTCAAGTCGCGTGATCGTGGCATCGACGTCATAGAGTTTGTCCAACCCGAACAGCCCAAGACGGAAGGTCGAGAAGCTGTCGCCCTCATCGCATTGAAGCGGCACGCCCGCCGCGATTTGCACCCCGTGGGCGGCAAAGGCCGCGCCGGTTTTGATGGACGGATCGTCCGTGTAGCAAACCACGACACCCGGCGCCTCGACCCCCTCGGCGGCGACGGATTTGAACCCGCGCTCGGCCAGAAGATGTCGTACACGTCGGCCCAATTCCCATTGCGCCTCGGAGAGTTTGTGAAAGCCGTAGTCCTTGGTCTCCAGCATGGCGTCCCGGAAGGCACGGAGCGCATCCGTCGGCATGGTGGCGTGATAGGCGTGGCCTCCGCCCATATAGGCCTCCATGATCGTCAGCCATTTTCCGAGATCTATCGCGAAAGACGAGCTTTGGCGGGATTTCACGGCCTCGATACCGCGTTCAGAGAGCATCACCAGACCGGCGGAAGGCTGGGCAGACCAGCCCTTTTGCGGCGCGGAGATCAGCACATCGACGCCGGTCGCTTTCATATCAACCCAAGCACAGCCGGAAGCGATGCAATCGAGCACCATAAGCCCGCCATGAGCATGCACAGCCTCGGCGAGCGCGCGAATATAGGCGTCGGGCAGGATCATTCCGGAGGCGGTTTCGACATGCGGCGCGAAGACGGCGGCGGGTTTGAGCTCGTGGATTTTGGCGACAGCCTCTTCCAAAGGCGCAGGCAAAAAGGCGGAGGTCGGCTCATTGCCGACACGGCGCGCTTTCAACACGGTCTGTGAGGCCGGGATGTCGCCCGCTTCGAAGATTTGTGACCAGCGGAAAGAAAAGAAACCGTTGCGGATCACCATGACGTCTTCGCCACCGGCGATTTGGCGCGCGACCGCCTCCATCGCATAGGTGCCGCCGCCGGGGACAACCACGGCCGTGTCGGCGTGATAGACCTCGCAGAGCGTGTCGTGAATGTCAGTCATCACGGCCTGGAAGACTTTCGACATGTGGTTGAGCGAACGGTCGGTGAAAACGACCGAAAATTCGAGCAAGCCATCGGGGTCGATTTCGGGGCGCAAAGCGGTCATGGGGTCCTCCTCGGGGCAAAGCCAGATCTTCATCAAAGCATAGGTTGCGCGTGTTCGGTGGCACAAAGGCCACGGATACAGCACGCCGAATGAGACGGGGCTAGACACAAAGCCCTTCTGCCCGTCATAGTCCATTGCAAGACGCTATGCCGTGTATCGGGCCAAAAGAGCACCGGACAGGCAAAAGAACAAGGCGTTATCCTAAGGCATAAATAAAAGACCACATCCGCAAAAAAACGAGATGCGGCACACAGAGGCAGAGTGTTCGGCAAAGACCGGACAGAACATACAGGCAGAGAGCAGTCATGCCGACCGAAGAATGCATCGTGATGGGCCTGCCCATCCTGCGTAGGACCTATGGCCCGCCCCGTGAGACTCGCGGCGGCCTGTCTCTGCGCGCGTGTATCTTCCGCACCTCTCGCCCCTTCAGAGGGAGCGCGTGCGATGCCGACTGAAGAAATCCTCGTGATGGGGGGCTCGCTTCTCGATGATGTCTCCGTTGGCACGAACCACGGCGGCGGCAACGGCGGGCATGTGATGATCCACAACGGCTCTATGCCCTTTGAAGAGGACGACGTCATCGTCATCACGGTGGAGAATGTCACCGATGGCGAGGTGTCCGGGTCGAGCCAGATTATCTCAATCGTCGTCTATGACAGCCCCGCAGATTACCTGAACGGCAATGTGCTCTACACCTATGAACCGATATCCTCCGGCCTGACCGCGACGATCCAGAGCGATCTGTCGGGTCTTGGCGACACCTATCTTCGGTTCGATGCCAGCGTGCTTGTATCCTCGGACGGCGGGCCAAGCCTCAGCAACGTGTTGATCGCGCCGGGGCAAGACTTGAGCGAATTGCGCCCGATCCTCCAGATCGACCACGAGACCGATATGGATTATGACGGCGACGGTGAGATCGACAATGAAGGCGATGGCAATTTCAACATCGACAACAACATCTTCGCCGAAGAGATTATCAATAACGCCATCGATGATGAGGTGATTTGCCTCGCCCGAGGCACATTGATCGACACGCCCGAAGGCCCCCGGTTTATCGAGACACTTCAAGAGGGCGACCTGGTCAACACGTTGGATCAGGGACCACAACCCATTCGTTGGATAGGCTCGCGCAAGGTGCCCGCCAAGGGGGCACTTGCGCCTGTGCTGATCCGCATGGGCGCGCTTGGCAACCTGCGCGACATGTGGGTGAGCCAAAACCACCGCATGTTGGTGCGTGGCCCACAGGCCGAGGTGTTGTTTGGCGAACGCGACGTCTTGGTCGCGGCCAAGCATCTGGTCAACGATCACAGCATCCGCATCGTCGAAGACGGCAGAGGCACGGGCATGGTCGAGTATTTCCACATGCTTTTTGACGCACATCAGATCATTTTTGCCGAAGCCTGCCCAACCGAAAGCCTCTACCCCGGGAAAGAAGCGCTCAAAGCCGTCTCGGATGAAGCGCGTTCAGAAATCCTGACCCTCTTCCCGCAATTCGAAGACCACGCGGCCCACCACGAACTGTCTCGCTATGAGCTGAAATCCTGGGAAGCCAAAGCCCTCAAAACGCTTAAACCTTTGCCCATCAGAAGATTGCCAGTCAGAAAGGCGAGCTGAGCGCAGCTTTCACATCCTCGGCCAAATCGCCATCTACAGACACCGGTCGCGGCAAAGGCACCGGCGAGCTTTTCAACATCGGGCGACAAAACGGCTGCGCGGAGAGCCAGCGGCGCATGTCCTCGCGTTTGTTGCTGGAGTGAAACGGCCCCCAATCGGCGGCGACACCGCGCATACCTTGACTAACCACCCGGTCACGCGCCACGGTTTTGTTCATGATCCTGACCGCACAGGCCAAATTCATCTCGCCATCCTTGAGCGCCTCGCCCGTGCCGGCCCGACAATTGTAGTGCCGTGCGGTGGGCGGTGCGATCTGCACCAGACCGAACCACTGCCCGCCACCTCCGACCGCCGTCTCGCGCCAGGTGCTTTCGTGATAGGAGAGCGTCGAGAGAAGCCCGGCCCAGAACGCCGCACGCCCGCTTTCGTCTTGGGTGGCATAGCCCGGGCACCAATTGTGAATGTCCCCCGGCACGGTTTTGATCAGCCCCTGCCCATGACTGGCCACCGCCCGCATCGCCGCACGGGTCCAGGCGGGCCCTCGCGCTTGGTTTTTCCAACGCAGCTTGGGCATGCGGATTTCATAGGGACGCGGGATGGGCACAGGGCTGGCCGACATGGGCAAAACCGGCGCCGACATGGTTGAAGTGGTGTCAGAGGCCCAAACGGGA
Source organism: Celeribacter sp. PS-C1 (assembly GCF_019429625.1). Lineage (GTDB taxonomy): Bacteria > Pseudomonadota > Alphaproteobacteria > Rhodobacterales > Rhodobacteraceae > Celeribacter. The sequence continues at coordinate 273,175 of NZ_JAHXRW010000002.1, read as the reverse complement.
GTGACCGCAGTCACTAAAAGTGCGCAGGCAGCCCCAACGATCCTTTTCGACACCCCTGTCACACCACATCACCTTTTATCAGCAAGTCCTCTATATATGCCCGGGAACACCCTCTTTGCAAAGCCTGAGCTCCCGCCCCCTCTTGCCCATGGGCTTGAGACCGCCTAGAACGCCAGAAAAGCTCGATCAGATCAGGGACACGCCCATGCTTGACCATCTCGAATATGCCGCACCGAAAGTGAAAACCATCGCAGGTGCGAAAGAGGATTGGGAACTCGTCATCGGGATGGAGATTCACGCGCAGGTGGCCTCAGAGGCCAAGCTGTTCTCCGGCGCCTCCACGCAATTCGGCAATGAGCCGAACTCGAACGTGTCATTCGTGGACGCGGCGATGCCGGGCATGTTGCCGGTGATCAACGAATATTGCGTCGAGCAAGCCGTGCGTACGGGGTTGGGTCTCAAGGCCGACATCAACCTGTTCTCGGCCTTTGACCGTAAGAACTATTTCTACCCTGACCTTCCGCAGGGTTACCAGATTTCCCAGCTTTACCATCCGATTGTTGGCGAAGGCGAAGTGATCGTCGATATGGAGCCGGGTGTCGCCCGCAAGGTGCGGATCGAACGTATTCACCTCGAACAAGACGCCGGCAAGTCGATCCACGACATGGACCCGACCATGTCTTTTGTAGACCTGAACCGGACCGGCGTGGCGCTGATGGAAATCGTTTCGCGCCCCGACATTCGTGGTCCCGAAGAGGCCGCCGCTTACGTGCTGAAACTGCGTCAGATTCTGCGCTACCTGGGCACCTGCGATGGCAACATGCAGAACGGAAACCTGCGCGCCGACGTGAACGTGTCGGTCTGTCGTCCTGGTCAGTATGAGAAATACCAAGAGACGCAGGATTTCTCGCATCTGGGCACCCGTTGCGAGATCAAGAACATGAACTCCACGCGCTTCATTCAGGCCGCCATTGACTATGAGGCCCGTCGCCAGATCGCCATTCTCGAAGACGGCGGCACGGTCGATCAGGAAACCCGTCTTTACGACGCGGCCAAGAACGAAACCCGCTCGATGCGCTCGAAAGAGGAAGCACACGATTATCGCTACTTCCCCTGCCCTGACCTCCTGCCCTTGGAGATCGAACAAGCGTGGGTGGACGACATCGCGAAAAGCCTGCCGGAACTGCCGGACGAGAAAAAGGCGCGTTTCGTCAAGGACTTCGGCCTGTCTGAATATGACGCTGGCGTCTTGACCGCCGACACGGTGAACGCCGATTTCTTTGAGAAAGTCGTCGCCGTCGGCGAAGATGGCAAGCTGTCGGCCAACTGGGTGATCAACGAGCTGTTCGGCCGTCTGAAAAAGGACGACACCGACATCGCGGAAAGCCCGGTTAGCCCGGAGCAACTCGGCGAAATCGTCAAGCTGATCAAAGTGGACACGATCTCCGGCAAGATCGCCAAAGACCTCTTCGAGATCGTCTACACCGAGGGCGGCAACCCCGCCGAAATCGTCGAAGCGCGCGGCATGAAACAAGTGACCGACACCGGCGCCATCGAGGCCGCCGTGGATGAGATCATCGCCGCCAACCCGGCGCAGGTCGAAAAGGCCCAAGCCAACCCGAAACTCGCGGGCTGGTTCGTCGGTCAGGTGATGAAAGCCACCGGCGGCAAGGCCAACCCGAAAGCGGTGGACGAGTTGGTCAAGACCAAACTCGGTCTCTGAGCCGATCCCAAACTGAGAAAGCCGTCCTTTTGGGGCGGCTTTCTCATGTAAGGAGCCCCAATGACGCTGCCCACTCCGCATATCTCCACGCTGATCGACGTCCGCCCCGAATGGGTCGATTACAACGGTCACATCAACATGGCCTATTACGCAGTGATCATGGATTTGGGCGGCGATCAGATGTACCCGCTGATCGGGCTTGGGGAGACCTACGCCAAGACCAAGGGCCACACGAGCTACACCGCCGAAGTGCATATCTGTTACAAACGCGAACTGAAACTCGGCGACCGGGTGCGGGTGCAGACGCAGCTTTTGGACTTCGATGCAAAACGCATGGTGTTGTTCCATGAGATTCACCACGAAGATGACTGGATCGCAGCGACCGCCGAAGAGTTGCTGCTGCATATCGACATGTCTGGCCCGCGCGTCGTGCCCTTCCCGCCGCAGATCGCGAAAAATCTCGCGGCGCTGAAGCAGGCTCATAGCACCCTGCCACGTCCGGCACAGGCGGGGCGTGCGATTTCTCTGGCGAACAAGGCCGCCTGACCGGGACTGCCGCGTCTATCCTCCGTTAAATCCTCTCGCGCAAGGCTATCTCTGAAGGGAGATCGCCATGTCGCATTACGAATATATCGCCATTCCCGCGCCCCATGAGGGCGAAGCCAGCTCTGCTGCGCAGACGCCGCAGGCGCGGCTTGCCGATGACGTTACCGTGCGGCTGAACGCCATGGCCGGCGGCGGCTGGACCTATCTGCGCTCAGATGAATTCACCCTGAGCGGCGTGGAGGGCAAACAAGCCGTGCCGATTTTCCGCCGCGAAAGCGACTTCGGCATCTTTGCTACCGACAAACCGGAATTCGGCACCTTCCCCAAACCCTGATCGGGGCAAAAGCGGTTCAACGCGCATGTGATATGCGCGCACTTGACCCCTTCCGGGGATCGGCTACACCGGGGGCAACAAGGAGACGCCCGATGCCCCGTTACGAATACCTGACCCTGCCCGCCCCGCGCAAAGGCGAGAAATCCAAAGCGGCAAAAACGCCCGAAGCGCGGATCGCGCAAGCGATGCAGAGCCTGCTGAACGAAAAAGGCCGCGACGGCTGGGAGTATCTGCGTGCAGATCTGGTGCCGATGGAAGAGCGCGCGGGGATCACGTCCAAAACCGTGAACTATCACACTGTCTTGGTGTTTCGCCGCGCGTTGAGTGAAGCGGCAAGTCTGGGTGCCACGCTGAGCTCGGAAGAGACGCTGCAACAAGACGAGACGATGAAACCGCGCAAATCTCTCGCCGCAGATCGCGACACGCCGCCGCCCTCCGTGCCCTTCCCCGCGAAAGCCGAGAAAGGCGCCGGAGCCGAGGCACGCAAAGTCGCCCCCGATGTGGCCGACGAGATCGCCGAAGACCGCGAGTCCTGATCTCAGCGGTTAAACATCAAGATCAAGCGCCAGCGCATGAATGCGCGGCACCAAATCCCCCAGCGCTTTGTGCACCATACGGTGACGGGCCACGCGGGACTGGCCCTCAAAGGCGCTTGATCTGATCCGCACGTTGAAATGGGTCTCCCCGTCTCCGCCCGGATTTCCGGCATGGCCCGCATGAGACGCGCTGTCATCCACGACCAGCAACTCACTGGGCGCAAAAGCATTTTGCAAACGTTCACGCATTTGATCGGCAATTGTCATCATCGGCCCCTTTTCCATTTTCCCGTTCTCATCTAAAGTCTTGCGTCCGAGTCGAAAAGGTTGAGGCAGATGGATAAAAAAGATCCCTTCGGTTTTGATATGTCGGTATCTTCCGCGAAAAAGAACAAACGCGGTGGCCGCAGAGGTATGTCCGGCGCATTCGAGACCTCCAAACGCAAATGCGAATGGGAGGGCTGCGAGGAAGCGGGCCAATACCGTGCACCGCGGTCCCCGGACCACCTCGACGAGTACAAATGGTTCTGCAAGGAACACGTGCGCGAATACAATCTGCAGTGGAATTTCTTCACCAATGCGACCGAGGCCGAGATGGATGCGGCCTATAAATCGTCCCAAACCGGCGACCGCCCGACCAAGCCCTTTGGCAAGAAATCGGTCGAGCAACGCGCTTGGGAACGCCTTGGCATCGACGATGCTCATGAGGTGCTGGGCGACAACGCCACGCGCAACCCCGGAAAGTCGGACCCTTCCGCGCCGACTCGCAAATTGCCGCCGGTGGAGCGTCAGGCGATCGAGATTTTGGAAGCCAAGGACCATTGGACCAAGGCCGAGATCAAGAAACAGTATCGCGCCCTGATCAAGGTGCTGCACCCCGACGTGAACGGCGGCGACCGCTCGCAAGAGGAGCAGTTGCAACAGGTGGTCTGGGCCTGGGACCAGCTCAAGGAAAGCCGCTGGTTCAAGTAAATCATTAAAGCATCAAAAAAGCCCCGCAAGTTTGCGGGGCTTTTTCGTAGGACGAGAATGACTTTAATGAGCGGCGCTTTTTTTGCCCGTGACCGCGCGGATCAGCGGGTTGATGATCTTGGCCACGATGGGGATCAGGATCAGCCCGTAGATCAGGCCGAAAATGCCATCAAAAAACGCTGTGACAAACCAGTTGACGAAATCCGCCGCGCCTTCGACCGCATGGGCGGCCACCTCGGCGATATGGTGGATGTCTTCATAGGGGCGATGAAGGCCCAGTTCGTGCATCCCATGGATCACGATTGAGCCGCCGACCCAGATCATCGCCGCCGTGCCGACGATCATCAGAAGCTTCATCAACAGCGGCATGAATTTCACGATGCCACGCCCCAGAGCGCGGGTGGCGGAGAGCCGCCCGACACGCGCGAGCCAGAGCCCGAAATCATCGGCTTTGACGATCAACGCCACGCTGCCGTAGACCACCACAGTGATCAAAATGCCCGCCAGCGCCAGAGCGCCCGCCTCGAACCAGACGGACAGGCCCGGATCCAATGCAGACAGAATGATCGTCATGATCTCGGCGGAGAGAATGAAATCGGTCTTCACCGCGCCCGCGACCTTTTGCTCTTCGAGATGGGCGGGATCGCCCTTGGCGGGCTGGCCATCAGCATGGGGCGCGTGGGGTTTGAACAGGTGATAGACCTTCTCGGCGCCCTCAAAACACAGATAGGACCCGCCAAGCATCAGCAGTGGCATGATCAGCCACGGCGCGAAACTCGACAGCAAAAGCGCAAGAGGCAGAAGGATCAGCAATTTGTTGCGGATCGAGCCCAGAGCAATCTTGCCGACGATGGGCAATTCGCGGGCGGGGGCGAACCCGTGGACATATTTCGGCGTCACAGCGGCGTCGTCGATCACGGCACCGGCGGCCTTGGCGGAGGCTTTCGCCGCCTGCGTTGCGACATCGTCCACATTGGCCGCCGCCACTTTCGCGATCCCCGCGACATCGTCCAAAAGCGCCAGAAGGCCACTCATCTTATTGTCCCCACAGAAAAACTACACTGGCCCGTATGTAGGCATGAAGCGCCCGAAAGGCCAACCCGCAGCTCATAAAAAAGCGGGATGCGCATAATACGCACCCCGCTCCCGCATGAACCCCGAAGGGATTACATGGCCGGCAAAAGCACCTTGTCGACCACATGGATGACGCCGTTCGATTGATCCACATCGGCGATGGTCACGGTGGCAGCACCGCCTTGCTCATCCTCGATCATCACCATGCCGTCCGTCACCATGGCCTTGAGCGTACAGCCTCCTACTGTGGCGATCTCATAGGTGCCGCCCGCGTCATTGATCATGCCGACAAGCGCCTCGGACATCACGTCAGCGGCAACCACGTGGCAGGTCAGGATTTTGGTGAGTTGATCTTTGTTTTCCGGCTGAAGCAAGGTCTCGACCGTGCCCTCGGGAAGCGCCGCAAAGGCGTCATTGGTCGGTGCGAAGACAGTGAACGGGCCTTCGCCTGACAGCGTCTCGACAAAACCCGCGGTCTGAACGGCAGCGACAAGCGTGGAGTGGTCGGCGGAATTCACGGCATTCTCAACGATCGTCTTGTCGGAGAACATCTCCGCGCCGCCTACCATCGGGTTCTTGGCCATGTGGTTGTCCGCAAATGCGGTGGTGGCCAAAAGCGTCGCGGTGGCGGCGGCAATGAATGTGCGTTTCATGTAATCTCTCCCTATTCTCCCTCAACCCAATGTCAAGGTTATGGGGGCTACGGGGCGGATCTCTTCGCGGATCACCGGTACCTTTTCACGGTGGATCACACCGCCGTGAGGCTTTGCACAGGGCCATGGCGGAGAATGCGTGCATCTGCGGCGCACTGCCCCTTGCACCTGACGCCTCGACAGGGCAAGAAGTCAGGTGAGTGAAAAAGCAAAACGGGCAAGATCATGGACGCGAGCGCAAAACCGACCGAAACCATTTCCGTGCGCGATGTTTTCGGCATCGACACCGACATGACGGTGAAAGGCTTTGCTGAGGCCACAGACCGCGTGCCCGCACTGGACCCGACCTATAAATTCGACCCCGACACCACAATGGCGATCCTTGCGGGCTTTAGCCACAATCGCCGCGTGATGGTTCAGGGCTATCACGGCACCGGCAAATCCACCCACATCGAACAGGTGGCGGCGCGCCTCAACTGGCCGTCGGTGCGTGTGAACCTCGACAGCCACATCAGCCGGATCGACCTGATCGGGAAAGACGCGATCAAACTCGTGGACGGCAAGCAGATCACCGTGTTTCAGGAAGGCATCCTGCCCTGGGCGCTGCGCAACCCCTGCGCCATCGTCTTCGACGAATATGATGCGGGCCGCGCCGATGTGATGTTCGTGATCCAGCGCGTGTTGGAGGCGGACGGCAAGCTGACGCTTCTCGACCAGAACGAAGTTATCACGCCGAACCCGTATTTCCGCCTCTTTGCCACGGCAAACACCGTGGGGCTGGGCGACACGACAGGCCTGTACCACGGCACGCAGCAGATCAACCAAGCGCAAATGGACCGCTGGAGCCTTGTGGCAACGCTCAACTATCTGAGCCATGATGCGGAAGCGAACATCGTTTTGTCGAAAGCCCCGCATTACAATACGGAAAAAGGCCGCAAGACGATCAGCCAGATGGTGACCGTCGCCGATCTCACCCGCACCGCGTTTATGAACGGCGATTTGTCGACCGTGATGAGCCCGCGGACTGTGATCACATGGGCGCAGAACGCAGAGATTTTCCGCGATGTGGGCTATGCCTTCCGCCTGACCTTCCTCAACAAATGCGACGAGCTTGAGCGCCAGACTGTGGCCGAGTTCTATCAGCGCTGCTTTGACGAGGAACTGCCCGAGTCGGCGGCCTCAGTGGCCGGCTAACCCCCGCAAAATGCGAGATCAAAAGCGGGCCTTCGGGTCCGCTTTTTCTTTTAGATCAACGACTTCACAGAGCGCGCATCGCTATTAAGGCAAGCGAAAGCAATTTCTGCTATACTGATTGAATGCGATGGCTATCCAGCATAACCGCCGCAATGATCAATTGGTTCATCGCGGCCCTGCCCGCCCCGGCCCTTCCGGTTGGGGACAGCATCACCTCGGCCCCTCTGTTGCGCGAATTTGCCTATTGCGCGGGGCGGTTTTCGGCGGAGCTGGAATTCAGCTGGATGTTTTCAGGAATCGACAGCGACCAGATCGCGCGCGAGCGCCTGGCGATGATTTCTCTTCTTGAGGCCGTCACCCCACCCGAAAAGGGGCCCGAGGTGCTGCACCTGCGGCTGGTCGCCAAAGTCGCTCATGCCGAACTTTTGACGCGGATGTGGTTTGGGACAGGCCCTGACGAGGCGGCAATCGCACAGCAAAGGGCGGAGGTCGAAATCGCGCACTGTCGCGCCATGATTTTGAGCTAAGAAAAAAGGTATAGCAAAAGTATATACAAAATACTTGCCAGAATAGCGAATCCCGCCTAGCCTCATTGTAACATTTCCACGACAGACAAAGGCCATGGCACGACACGCACGCACAGACTCCCTCTCTCTCTCCCGGCCCCGCACAAGGGACTGGATCGGAAAATCTGCTGCCGTCTTTTGTCTCACACTTTCAATCATTTCGCCGCTGCGAGCAGCGCCCTTGCCTGCAGACGATCCTCTGGCGCGTGAATTTGCCTATTGTGCAGGGCGCCTGTCGGCGGAAGCGCAACATCACGAGGATCGCGAACTTCACGCCTTAAAGAAGGCGATGCAGGAGCTTTTGGCGGCCCTCATCACTCCGGAGGCCGAACCCGCCTATGAGGAATTGCGCATCGCTGGCCATGTAGCGCAGAGCGAATTGCTGGCGGTCTCGCGATTTTCCTTTGATCCACGCGAAGCGGAACGCGCCAAGGTATTGGCGGCGGAGAACATGCGGCAGTGTCGCGGAATGTTGCTCGGCGGCTGAGCACAAGAGCTGCACTGTTGGAAAAAAGGCCCGCCGAGACGACGGGCCTTTTCCCTAATTTTTCTAGAGATCAAAGAAACTCAGAATTTACGCAGCTTTTTCCATGCTTCCTTCTGCACGGGCCGCTTTCGTCGCATGCGTCCACCAGGTCAGATCGCCCAGCATGGCTTCGACGGAGGGCAGAATGCCTGCTTCGATTTCCGACATCTCGGCATTGGCGCCCAGCGGGGACACTTTGAAGAAGTCGGAGCCGGAGATGTAAACAGCGGAGCGCACCGGCACCATCTGAAGGTTGATCGCGACCGCACGCAGGTGCTCGACCGCACGCGCGCCACCGACGGCACCGTAACCGAAGACGGCGGCGGGTTTGCGTACCCACTCCTTACCAGCCTGATCCAGCGCGTTTTTCAACGAAGCCGGGATCGAGGAGTTATACTCCGGGGTCACGAAGATATAGCCGTCATATTCGGCCATTTTTTCCTGCCATGCGATGGCTTTCGCGTCGGTGGACGGCATCCATAGGTTCGACGCCATTTCGTTGAACATCGGCAGGTCGTAGTCTTTCAGATCGACGAGATCAAAATCCAGATCAGAGCTGAGGTCTTTAACTTTCGCGAACAGCCAATTCGCCGGTTTGTCGGCGAAACGTGCATCACGGGTGGAGCCAATAACGATGGCAATTTTCGGGTTGGACATAGGGATTTCCTTTTGCATCTGCACATCAAGGGAGAGGAGGAGGAGGTGATGTGTCTTGCCACCTAAATAAATGCGCACAAACAAAGGCTTCAACCCACCATTGTGTGCGTAAGAACTACAAAGCATGTGCACCCCTGCGAATGCCGCCTTTTTCGTCGCATCCCCAGCCGCATCCCTACACGTCTCTTTCGCTTGCCCGGCCTCAAAACGCGTGATTTAACGAGCCTATGACCAAGCCCTCTGACAACCCGGCCGATCCGTTCAAAAAAGCCCTCGCGGAAGCGACGAAAGTCCTCGCCGACGATAGCGATTTGACTGTCACCTATTCGATGGACCCCTCGGGGATTTCAGGCGACACCGTGCGCCTGCCGCAAGTCTCGCGCCGGATGTCGAAAGACGAGGTGCTGATCGCGCGCGGCACGGCAGACGCCTTGGCGCTGCGCCACAAGTTCCACGATCAGGCGACATTCCAACGCTACGCGCCTCCGGGCCAGATGGCCTATGACATCTATAACGCATTGGAAACCGCGCGTTGTGAGGCAGCTGGCGCGCGCTTCATGCCCGGCACCGGCAAGAACATCGACGCCAAGATCGGCCACGATGCGATGCGCCGGGGCTATGACGGCATCACCAAACGCGAAGACGCGCCGCTGGCACAGGCGATGGGCTATTACCTGCGCGAAAAAGCCACCGGACGGACGATGCCCGCAGGTGCTGACAATGTGCTCGGTCTCTGGCGCGACTTCATCGACGGCCAGACCACGGACACCTTCGAGGATCTCGACAGCTTGCTCGAAGATCAAAAGGGCTTTGCCCGCCTCGCCCGCCGCGTGATCGAAGAGCTGGGCTACGGCGATCAGTTGGGAGAAGACCCGGATCAGACCGACCCGGAAGAAGAGCAAAGCGCCGAGACCGAGGAACAGCAAGAAGAGCCGGACAGCCAGGGCGAAGAGCAGGAACAGGACGACGAGAACGAAGCCAGCTCCGAAGACACGCAAGAGCAACAACAGGACATGCAGGAGGCCTCCGTATCCTCCGATGACATGGCCGATGATGAGTTCTCCGAGGAAGTCGAGCTGCCGCAAGACGAGAGCGACGTCGAGCCGCCGCAGCCCGCGCCCATCTCTGACGCCGACCCGAATTATCAGGTCTTCACCTCTGAGCATGACGAAGAAATCATGGCCGAAGAGCTTGCAGAACCCGCCGAGCTTGACCGCCTGCGCGCCTATCTCGACCAGCAGCTTGAGCCTTTGAAAGGCGCCGTGTCCCGTCTGGCAAACAAATTGCAGCGCCGTCTTCAGGCGCAACAGAACCGCTCGTGGGAGTTCGATCTCGAAGAGGGGATTCTCGACGCCGGACGTCTGGCGCGTGTGGTGGCGAACCCGACGACGCCCTTGTCGTTCAAGGTCGAAAAAGACACCGAATTCCGCGACACGGTGGTGACGCTTTTGCTGGATAACTCCGGCTCGATGCGCGGGCGTCCGATCTCGATTGCCGCGATCTGTGCCGATGTTCTGGCCCGCACGCTGGAGCGGTGCAACGTCAAGGTCGAGGTACTGGGCTTTACCACGCGGGCGTGGAAAGGTGGGCTGTCGCGCGAGGAATGGCTGAGCCAAGGCCGTCCGCAACAGCCGGGCCGCCTCAATGATCTGCGCCACATCATCTACAAATCCGCCGATGCGCCAATGCGCCGGACGCGGGCCAATCTGGGCCTGATGATGAAAGAGGGTTTGCTAAAGGAAAACATCGACGGCGAGGCGCTGGAATGGGCGCATCGTCGGATCAGTGCGCGGCCCGAGGCGCGCAAGATCCTTATGGTGATCTCCGATGGTGCCCCGGTCGACGACAGCACGCTGTCCGTGAACCCAGCGAATTATTTGGAAAAACACCTGCGCGATGTGATCGCCATGGTCGAAAAGCGCCGTCAGGTAGAGCTTTTGGCCATCGGCATTGGTCACGACGTGACCCGCTATTACGACCGCGCCGTGACCATCACCGACGCCGAACAACTGGCGGGTGCGATGACGGAGCAACTTGCCTCGCTGTTCGACAGCGACCCGCGTGCCCGCGCGCGTGTGATGGGCATGCGCCGCGCCTCCTGAGCGCTACATGAGTATTTTAACTGCAATGAAGGACCATTGAAAAATGTTCCAAAGCTTTGACGTGACCTCCCGCCCCGAACAGGCCGCCCCGCGCGTGACCGCGCTGCGCCAAGAGATGCAGGACAAGGGCTTGGACGCCTTTCTCGTGCCGCGCGCCGATGCGCATCAGGGCGAATATGTCGCCCCTTGTGATGAACGGCTCGCGTGGCTCACGGGCTTTACCGGATCGGCAGGCTTCGCCGTAGTGCTGAAGGGACGCGCTGCCGTGTTCACCGATGGGCGCTACACGGTGCAGGTCCGCGCGCAATGCGATCCGAAGATCTTCGATTACGTGGGTTGGCCGGGCACGTCTTTGGGCGGCTGGCTTTTGGGGGAGTCGTCGGAAAAGATCGGCTTTGACCCGTGGCTGCACACAATCCGCGAGGTGGAAGGTCTGCGCCAGATGCTTGCAACCCGCGACAAGGAGCTGATCGCGACGAGCAATCTTGTGAACAAGATTTGGACCGACCGCCCGGCGCGGCCCTCTGAGCCAGTTACAGCACAGCCGTTTGAATTGACGGGCAAAACCTCCGAAGAAAAATTCGCCGAAATCGGCGAGGCGGTGGCGGCACAGGGCGCCGAGGCGGTGGTGCTCACCCTGCCCGATAGCCTGTCGTGGCTGCTGAACATTCGCGGCTCTGATATCGCGCACAACCCCGTAGTGCAGGCCTTTGGCATCCTGACCGTGACCGGGCGGCTGATGCTGTTTGACGATGCCTCGAAATACGCCCATCTCGGGCCAGACCCGCGCATTTCCATTCTGCCGCGTGCCGCGTTCGGCGCCGCTTTGGAAGAACTGACGGGCCGCGTTCTAGTCGACCCCGGCAGCGCGCCTTTCGCCGTCAAAACCATGCTGAAGAACGCCGAAATCGTCGAAGGCGTTGATCCTTGTATCCTGCCGAAAGCCTGCAAGACACCGGAAGAAATAGCAGGGTCGCGCGAGGCGCATCTCAGAGACGGGGCAGCGATGGTCGAGTTCCTGAGCTGGCTGTCCGAACAAATGCCCGAAGATCTGACCGAGATCGAAGTGGTCAAACAGCTCGAGTCCTTCCGCGCGGACACCGGGCAGCTCAAGGAAATATCCTTTGACACGATCTGCGGCTCAGGTCCCAACGGCGCCATCGTGCATTACCGCGTGACCGACGACACGAACCGTGCGCTCAGAGAAGGCGAACTTTTGCTGATCGACAGCGGCGCACAATATCAGGACGGCACCACCGACATTACGCGCACCATTGCCTTAGGCGATCCCGGTGCCGAAGAACGCGCCGCTTTCACCGCCGTGTTGCAGGGCATGATCGCAATCTCAACCGCGCGCTTTCCGCGTGGTTTGGCTGGCGGTCACCTAGATGCTCTGGCGCGCGCGCCCTTATGGCGGATGGGCCGCGATTACGATCATGGCACGGGGCATGGCGTTGGCGCCTTTCTGTCGGTCCATGAAGGCCCGCAACGGATTTCGCGCCTCTCGATGTTGCCGCTCGAAGAGGGCATGATCCTGTCCAATGAGCCGGGATATTACCGCGAGGGCGCTTACGGTATCCGCATCGAAAACCTGATCGTGGCGCAAGAGGCGCCTGAACTCAAAGGCGCAGATCCCCGCGACATGCTCAGTTTCGAGACGCTCACTTGGGTGCCGATCGACCGCACGCTGATCCTCGCGGATGAACTGGCGCCTTGGGAGCAGGATTGGATCAACACCTATCACGAAGAGGTCTGGGACAAGCTCAAGGATCGAGTGTCTGAACCCGCCAAAGCCTGGCTGCGGCAAGCGGTTGCACCCGTCTGACATATACCTGACACGCAAAGCCTGTTAGAACCTTTTCGAAACCGAAAAAGGCGCGTTTTAACGACCCCGCATGAGACGTTTTGACGGGACGCTTTAGGCTCTGTTTGGCTTCCTGTGGGGGGCAAAAGGGTCTAAGGTTCGCGCAATACATATAAAAAGGACGACGACATGGGAGATCACATCAAAATTCGCCCGGCAGCAGGCAAATGGGTGGTGCGCGCGGGCGGGGCCGTTTTGGGCGAAACCGCCAATGCTTTGGAGTTGACCGAGGGCGACTACCCGCCGGTGATCTACTTCCCGCGAGAAGACCTTGCCATGGCGTTTTTGGAAGAGACCGATACGGTCGCGGCCTGCCCGTTCAAAGGCACGGCCAAGCATTTCGACATCCACACCAAATCCGTGGTGATCGAAAACGCCGCCTGGAGCTATGAAGAGCCCAACGACGTGGCCGCCGAGGTCAAAGGTTACATCGCCTTTTACCCGCAGAAGGCCGCAGTCGAGCAGCTCTGAGCTTTTTCTGTTCCTACACACTGATGAGAACGCGGACCAAAAGGTCCGCGTTTTTTGCATTCAAGAATGCTCTTCCGCCGCGGTTTCGGCCAGCTTGCGCGAGAACACCCGCAGCGCATCGACCTGAAACAGTGCGCCATGCAGTTCCGGTCCGGTTTCCTCGTGCAGCGTCACGACAGGAATGAAGATCAGATTGTTCTTCTCGAACATCGGCATGGCTTTTTCCAGCGTCGCATTGGGCGAAAGGTAAATCCCCTGCCCGATCAACTCGCGACAGGCCTCCTCAGACGCCGCGCGCGGCGCATCGGGCTTACGGTAGCATTGATGCACCCGGACGGTGGCCAAGAGATAGGCCTGCGGGCCCGCCGCCAGATGCACGTTGCGGCGCTCGAGAAGCGTGAGGAAGAAAGAGCGATCCACCAGACGCGAGGCCAACGCGGTGGACAAGGACACTGTGACCATAACGGCCAACCCCGTCTGCCAGTCGCCCGTGAGTTCGAAGACGATCAAGGTGGTGGAAATCGGCGCGCCCAAAACAGCGGCAGCCACCGCGCCCATCCCGGCCAGCGCGTAGAGCGTTGCGGTGCCGGACACGGTCGGAAAAATCGCCGTCGCCACGAGGCCAAAGGAAAGCCCTGTCAAAGCCCCAACCATCAACGCAGGGGAAAACACGCCCCCGCCCATACGCCCCGCCATGGTGATGGACACGGCGATGACCTTGATCACCGTGTAGATCACCGCCTGCCACAACAGCAATTGTCCGGTGAGCGCATAAGAGGTCGTCTCATAGCCGACCCCGATGATATGCGGAAACTGTATGGCGATGAGGCCCAGCAAAAGCCCGGCAAATGCAGGCCGCAGAACCGGCGGCAGGTGCAGCTTTTCCTGCACCCAGGAGCCGAAATCATCCGCCATGAAAATCGTGCGCATCATCAGGACGGCGACCAGACCGCAGAGGAGCCCGAGCAGCAAAAAGGCCGGCAATTCGACGTAGAATGTCAGTGCGCCCTCGGCGGCCAGCGTGAACTCCGTGACATCGCCGAATTCCATACGGTTGATCACGGTCCCCGCGGCAGAGGCAATGACGATGGGGGCAAAGGCGTGGACGGCGAAATGACGTAGCACCACTTCGAGCGCGAACAAAGCGCCTGCGATGGGCGCGTTGAACGAGGCCGAAACAGCGGCGGCCACCGCACAGCCCAAGAGATCCCGCCCGGTGATCCCATCGGCATGGAGCCGGTTCGACACCCAAGTGGAAATCACGCCCGCCATGTGCACCACGGGGCCTTCGCGCCCCGAGGACCCACCCGTGGAAAGCGTTATGAGTGAGGCCACAGCGGAGGCAATCCCCGCACGTTTCTCCACCCGCCCCTCGTTCATCGCCGCGCCTTCGATCACGTCAGCGACCGAGCGCACCCGCCCATCCGGCGTGAACCAGTTCAACACAATGCCCACCAAGAGCCCGCCAAACACAGGCAGAAGCATCACCCAGTACCAAGGCAGATCGCTTGCAAAAGTATGAAGATGACGGAGGTCATGGGTGCCATAGAACAGGCCCTGAAGATAATCGATCGCCTTGCGAAACGACAGCGCGGCAAAGCCCGAGGCGATCCCGATCAGAAGCGCGATGAACCAAAACTGAATCTGGCTCGGGCCGCGACGACGCATCAGATCGAGCGCCTCGATCAGACCCTCGCGAATATCCCGAAACGCCTTCGCCGGATACGCCGTTTTGTCTTCGGCCATCTGCCCGCTGCCCCCTCGTCTCTCTCGTCTGTCGCGTCTCTCTGGCGCCTCTGTGGCGTTCGTCGCAGAGACAGTCGCACAGAGCAAATCCCCATGCGCATCCGCTTTCCCTGCCTGCCCGCCTCCTTTATGGTCGCCGGGCCTAAACAGACAAGTGAGTCCCCATGATTGACACAGCCTATGCCGCGCTTTCCAATGTTCTAGAGGGTCGGCTCACACGATCCAAGTCCGAACTCGACCAGCACGGCCTGTCTGAGACCTGGTTCCCGCTGACACCGCCCGATGCTGTGGCCTATCCGGAAACCACCACTGAAGTCTCCGAGATCATGAAAATCTGCCACGCCCATGGTGTGCCCGTCACCGCCTTCGGCGCTGGCACCTCTTTGGAGGGCCAGACGCTGGCGATTTCCGGCGGTCTGGTGGTTGATTTCAGCCGCATGAACCGCGTGCTGCGGGTCAATGACGCCGATATGGACGCCGTGGTTCAGCCCGGCATCACACGCGAGGCGCTGAATGTCGAGTTGCGGAGCACCGGGTTGATGTTCCCGGTCGATCCCGGCGCCAATGCCTCTCTCGGTGGCATGGCGATGACGCGGGCATCGGGCACGACCGCCGTGCGATACGGCACGATGAAAGAGAATGTCATCGGGCTTGAAGTCGTTCTGGCCGACGGGACCATCATTCACACCGGAAGCCGCGCGCGGAAATCCTCGGCAGGCTATGACCTGACCTCACTTTTCGTGGGTTCCGAGGGCACGCTTGGGTTGATCACCGAAATGACCGTGCGGCTCCATGGTCAACCGGAGGCGATCTCCGCCGCCGTCTGCGCCTTTGACGAGATCACACCCGCCGTCGAGGCCGTGATCGCGACGATCCAAATGGGCCTGCCGATGGCTCGGATCGAGTTTCTCGATGCCGAAAGTGTCGATGCTGTGAACAAATACTCCGGCGCGGATTTCCCGTTGAAACCGCATCTTTTCGTAGAATTCCACGGCTCTGACGCGACAGTTGCCGAACAGGTCGAAACCTTTGGCGAGATCGTTCATGATTTCGGCGGATCGGATTTCGAATGGGCCGCCAAACCCGAAGATCGCACAGCGCTCTGGACCATGCGCCATCACGCCTATTGGGCCTGTCTGGCGCTTCGCAAAGGCGCAAAGGCCGTGGTCACCGACATCTGTGTGCCAATCTCGAAACTGGCCGAAGCGGTCGAACAGACCCGTGCCGACATCGCCGCCTCACCGCTTCAGGGGCCCATTTTGGGCCATGTCGGCGACGGCAATTTCCACGCGATCCTGCTGGTCAACCCCAACGACGAGGCGGAGATCAAAGAGGGCAAACGTCTGGCGCATCTAATGGCCGAACGCGCGCTGAAACTGGGCGGGACCATCACCGGCGAGCACGGCATCGGCATAGGAAAAAAGGGCCTGATGCCCGAGGAACACGGCGCGGCTTGGGGAATCATGGGGCAGCTTAAAGCCGCCATGGACCCGACCAACATCCTGAACCCCGGCAAGATGGTGCCCTAAAAAGCAAACGGGCGCGGAGCACTCCGCGCCCAAAACTCGCTACCCTTCACGGGCAGAGTATAAAAGAGATCTGCTACAGATTGATTAAAGCACTTAAGTCGCTGATTTAGCCCGCCAAAAGCGACCTTGCCGCCTCTCGCGCCGCGTCAGAGATGGTATCACCGGACAGCATCCGCGCCAGCTCATCGACTCGCGCGCCTGCGTCCAGCGGCGTCACCTCAGAGAGCGTCACACCGTCCTCGACCCGTTTAGACACGCGCCAATGATGGCCGCCAAGCGCCGCCACCTGAGGGCTATGGGTCACAACAAGCACCTGTCCTTCGTCAGAGAGTGCCTTCAGCCGTCGCCCCACTGCATCCGCGGTGGCGCCGCCGACACCGCGGTCGATCTCGTCGAAAATCATCGTCACGCCGGTCTGGTCGCGGGTCAGACAGACCTTGAGCGCGAGGAGAAACCGCGACAGCTCGCCGCCGGAGGCGATCTTGCCCAAAGGCCCCGCCGGAGCGCCCGGGTTGGTGGCAACAGTGAAGGACACCTCGTCACGGCCCTCAGCCCCCGCCTCACCGTGGGTGATCTCGGTCGCAAACACCGCGCGTTCCATTTTCAGGGGCGCCAATTCTCGTGCCATGAGCGTGTCGAGTTCTGACGCCGCTTTATGGCGCGCCTCTGTCAGAGCCGAAGCTGCGGCGTCATAGGCGGCCTCCGCCTGTGTCACCGACTTGGCCAGCGCCGCCAGATCGCCCGCACCGCTGTCGAGGGCGGAAAGCTTGCTGCGGAATTCCTCGCCCAAAGCCGGAAGGTCATCAGCCAGAACATTGTGTTTGCGTGCCAAACCCCGGATCGCGAAAAGGCGTTCTTCGAGGGTCTCAAGCTCATGCGGATTGAAGCGCAAGGACTCGATGCACTCTTCGACATCGGATTGTGCCTCTGCCAGTTCATTGAGCGCCCGGCCAAGCGCCTCGATGGCGCTATCAAGCCGCCCATCGGCCTTTTCCGCCGCCCCTTCGAGCCATTTGAGAGCATCCGAGAGCATCCCCTCCCCGCCATCGTAGGAGATTGCCTGATGCGCCTTCGCGACATCTGCGGCGATCTTTTCCGCCGATTGCATGAGGCGCCGCTCGGCGTCCAATTTGGCCTCTTCGCCCGGCTCTGGCGCCAGCACGTCGAACTCGCCCACGGCGTGGCGCAGGAAGTCCTCTTCCTCTTTCAACGCCGCCTGTTCAGCCTCTGCCGCTGCCAGCGCCTTACGCGCAGATGCCAGCGTTTTCCACGCACTCCGGGTCGCAGCCAACAGCGAATCCACACCGCCGAAAGTGTCGAGCAGCACGCGATGCCCGCGCGGGTTCAACAGGCCGCGGTCGTCATGCTGGCCATGCAGCTCAACCAGAACCTCCGACAGACGCCGCAGCACTTCACCCGACACGCGCCGGTCGTTGACCCAGGCGGTCTTGCGCCCGTCGGCCGTATTCACCCGCCGCAGGATCAATTCGCCATCGTCAGTGTCCATGCCCAGCTCGGTCAGCACCTCTTCGGCATCGTGACCTTTGGGTAGGTCAAAGACGGCCGTCACCTCGCCCTGCGCCGCGCCCGCGCGCACCAGATCGGCCCGCCCGCGCCAGCCCAGAACAAAGCCAAGACTGTCTAGAAGGATGGATTTGCCTGCTCCTGTCTCACCGGTCAAAACGTTGAGACCCGGCTGGAAATCAAGCTCCAGCCGGTCGATGATCAACATGTCCCGGATGTCGAGACTTCTTAGCATTTTGGTGTGAGCCTCAGAGCCATTCGCCGCGGATCATCTGACGATAGATCGCGCCAAGCCAGTTGTTTTCAAAGGCTTTCGGCTCAAGCCCCTGCCCCGTCAGCAATTTGTAGCTGTCCTGATACCATTCGGTCGACTGGTAGTTGTGACCGAGGATCGCACCAGCGGTCTGTGCCTCTTCCACAAGCCCCAGTGCCAGATAGCTTTCCACCAGACGATGCAGAGCCTCTGGCGTGTGCTGCGTGGTCTGGAATTGCTCCACCACGACGCGGAAGCGGTTGGAGGCGGCCGCGTAATGCTTGCGCTTCAGGTAATAGCGCCCGATCTCCATCTCCTTGCCAGCAAGGTGATCGAAGGCGAGATCAAATTTCAGAATCGCCGAGCGCGCGTATTGGGTGTCGGGATAGCGCTCGATCACAGCGCGAAGCGCCTGCAACGCCTGGAATGTCAGGCCCTGATCGCGGCCCACATCATCGATCTGGTCGTAATAGGACAGCGCAAGAAGATACTGCGCATAGGCGGCATCTTCGTCAGCTGGGTAGAAATCGAGGAAGCGCTGCGCGGAGACGCGGGCGCTCTCGTAATCCTTATCGCGGTGATAGGAGAAGGCCTGCATGATCAGCGCGCGTTTGGCCCAGTCGGAATAGGGGTAGAGGCGCTCGACCTCGCCGAAATATTGCGCGGCGTCACCGTAATCCTTTTGCGTGATCTCATATTCCGCACGCGCATAAATCTCTTCGGCTGGGTAGCCTTCCAAATCGCGCGTCGGAGCGTTGTCTCCACAAGCTGTCAAAAAAGCCATGGAAAATCCGAGCACTATTGCAAAATGACCTGTTTTTCGTGCCGTCATGAAAGGCCCTACCCTCACCGTTCCACACGCCTCTTACTGGGGCGTGCCCACACTCCTAGCACAGAAAAATCCGAGGCAAAACGCCTTTAGACGGGAAAAGTCGTCACGTGATCGTCACGCCCGGAATTCCGAAGGAAAGTGGAGTTATATCGCCGCTCTTGAACGCCGGAAATCAGGCGCAAAAGGCCAGATCGGCCCGGCTGACACCGGCGCCCGGCAAACGGCTTGCGGTTTTCGCATCCACCGTGACAAAGGCCCAAGCGCCCGGCGTGGCGAAAAGTTTGCGCAACAGAGCATTGGTTACCGCATGGCCGGATTTCTCACCGACGTAGCGACCCAGAATCGGCGCACCGGCCAGATAAAGATCCCCGAGCGCATCAAGCATCTTGTGACGCACCGGCTCGTCCGCATGACGCAGACCGGAGGGGCCACCATTCACCTTGTCATCATCGAAGACGACGGCATTCTCACCGGCCACACCACCCAGAGCCAAACCATTGGCCTGCATCATATCGACCTCGGCCTGACGGCAAAACGTCCGACAGTTCGAAAGTTCGCGCACAAAGGCCCCATTGGCCATGACCAGATGCTTGTCCTGCACACCAATCGCGCGATCCGCGAAGTCGATGTGAAATTCGATCTCCATCGTGTCGGACGGCTCAAGACGGGCGATTGCCGTTTCGGTTTCAACCTGAACAGGTTTCAGAATTTTCAGAGCGCGTGCTGGACCGTCCTGACGCACCAGACCCGCGGCGAGGATGCCATCAACAAAAGGCGCGGCAGAGCCATCAAGGATCGGTACTTCTGGCCCGTCGACGGAGACGATGACGTTGGTCACGCCACAGCCCGCAAGTGCAGCCATGATGTGTTCGATGGTCGAAAGTTCGACCCCGTCTTCGTTGCGGATGAGGGTGCAAAGTTGAGACGGCACGACGGCGTCCCAACGGGCGGGAATACGTGCGGCACGCGTCTCTGTCTTGTCACCCGCGATGTCGGAGCGGACGAAAACAATGCCATGACCAGACGGCGCAGGCGACAGTTCAAGGCAAACAGGCGCACCAGAGTGGAGCCCCACCCCGTCAAACCGAATTTCTTTTGCGACTGTGCTCTGCACGTTGTGCCTCATTCT
This sequence comes from Celeribacter sp. PS-C1, assembly GCF_019429625.1. Classification (GTDB taxonomy): domain Bacteria; phylum Pseudomonadota; class Alphaproteobacteria; order Rhodobacterales; family Rhodobacteraceae; genus Celeribacter. Next base: position 252,944 of record NZ_JAHXRW010000002.1, on the reverse strand, counting down.
TTTCTCATAGCACCGAAGACAATTCGGGCTTGGTTTACAGAGACATAACCAGTCAGCCTGCCCGACCTCAACTCAATCTTTGTAACGGATTGAAACATCTCTCTCATGAGGAAAGCAAAAAACCGCGCAGTATTTTGCCGCATCGCGGCAAGGCACTGTTTCCTAAAAGAAAAGACCGCCCAAGGGCGGCCTTTTAGGGTCTGTGATTTCCGTGATTGTGACCTAGGGTCACTTAGGGTCAAAAGCCCTCGTTCACGGGTTTATGTCAGTTTGCCTGACGGCGCAGGAAGGCCGGAATTTCGATCTTATCGTTCTCCGGGTTCGGATCCTGATCTTCGTCATAAGCCTGATGCACCTGCGGACGCACCTGCGGCTGGGCACCGAAACGGGCCTGCTGCGGTTGCGGGGCGGGCGCCGCCGGACGGGCTTCTTCTTCTGCGCCATGTCCGGTCATACGACCGATCAGAGAATTGATGCCGAAACGCGCCGGTTTGGCTTCCGCGGCGGGCTGGGCCGCCGGTTGTGCGTAGCGCGGTTGCTGTTGCTCGTGACGCACGTCAGCACGCGGCTGTTTGGAGACAGCGGCCTGAAGACGAGCCATGGCTTCCGGCGACGGCGTGCCCGGAGCGGGTGCGCGCGGCGCGACAAAGGCGTCAGCCTGCGGTTCATGCATGGCCGGTTGCTGTGCTGGCTGCGGACGCGGCTGATAGGCCGGCGGCGGCAGATCGTCATCCAGCGCGCGGAAGGTGTCTTCCGGTGCAGAAGCGCGAGCCTGAGTGGCCTGCGGATCGAACACGTCAAGGGTCGGTTGGGCCGGCTCTTCGATCGCCGCAGCTTCGACAGCGGCAGCAGCAGCCACAGCAGCAGGGGCAGCTTGCTCAAGCTTTTCCTCGACAACAGTCGGCTCTTGCAGCGGCTCTGCTAGACGGCGACGCGGCACCGGCACTTCGGCGACCACGGTGGCGTCGATGCCGGTGGCGACGACGGAGACACGCATTGCGCCGTCCATGTCGTTGTCCAACGTGGAACCGACGATGATGTTGGCTTCCGGGTCGACTTCTTCGCGAATGCGGTTGGCAGCTTCGTCCAGTTCGAACAGCGTCAGGTCGTGCCCGCCGGTGATGTTGATCAGAACGCCTTTCGCACCTTTCAGAGAGATCTCATCCAGAAGCGGGTTGGCAATGGCTTTCTCAGCGGCCTGCACGGCGCGGTCTTCGCCGGTTGCTTCGCCGGTGCCCATCATGGCCTTGCCCATTTCGTCCATCACGGAACGCACGTCGGCAAAGTCGAGGTTGATGAGGCCCGGACGGACCATCAGGTCAGAGATACCTTTAACGCCCTGATACAGAACGTCATCGGCCATGGAGAAGGCCTCGGTAAAGGTGGTTTTCTCGTTGGCGAGACGGAACAGGTTCTGGTTCGGGATCACGATGAGCGTGTCCACCATTTTCTGAAGCTGCTCGACGCCCTCGTCCGCCTGACGCATACGTTTCGCGCCTTCGAACTGAAAGGGTTTGGTCACAACGCCGACGGTCAAAACGCCCAGCTCACGCGCGGCCTGCGCGATGATCGGCGCGGCCCCCGTACCGGTGCCGCCGCCCATACCAGCGGTGATGAAGCACATATGCGCGCCAGCCAGTTGATCGACGATGGCCTCGATGCTTTCCTCGGCGGCGGCTGCGCCCACGGAGGGACGCGCGCCTGCGCCGAGACCCTCGGTCACTTTGAGCCCCATCTGGATACGGGCCTGTGCCTTGGCGTGTTGAAGCGCCTGTGCGTCGGTGTTCGCCACGACGAATTCGACGCCCTCAAGCGCCTTTTCGATCATGTTGTTGACAGCATTGCCGCCCGCGCCGCCAACGCCGAAGACCGTGATCTTGGGTTTCAACTCGTCCCGCTCGGGCATCGTCAGATTCAAAGCCATGAGTGTACCGCCTGCTTTCTCTCGTGCCGGGGCGATTGCACATTCTGCCCAAACCGCCCGATGTCCCCGCCCCTGAATCGGGGCAAACTTTACCTATTCACCCTAAATATTATGGGGTTTCGTCTACGGCGTCATCCCAAAAACACGGGAATGCCACAAAATATAGGGTATGAAGCCGCTATTTTCGGCGGGATTTTGCGCATAGCGCCAGATTTAGCGGTTAAGCAAGATGACATGCGAAGAGACGCGACCCGCGCCACCCTCACCTGAGGGGACGTAAAACGCCGCGCAGCGTCTTTGCATGTCTGGGGCACTGCTCTCGTGCCTTATGTCTGTTTTATATATGCGACCCGTTTGCCGAGCCTTCTGCCTATATCTTGTGTTTATCACAGCCCCCGCAGGGGCTGCAACCGCTTACCAATTGTCTTTAAACCAGCGCACGGCGCGTTTCAGCGAGCGCGCAGGATAGCGTTCCGCCGGGATCTCGAAGTCCCACCACTCGTCTTGCGGATTGGCCGCAAAGAGGCAAAGGCCAACCGCCGAAGCAAAGGCCGCCCCTGTTGCGGCCTGCGGCAGCCCCTGCACGCGCAAAGGCCGTCCGATGCGGACATTCTGGCCGAGGATTTTCGGCGCAAGGCTATCGAGCCCCGGAATTTGCGAGGCCCCGCCCGTCAGGACGATCTGCTGGCTGGGCATATGTTCAAACCCTGCGGCATCCAGGCGCTCGCGCACGCCTTCGAGAATTTCCTCGACACGCGGCCGGATGATGCCGATCAATTCGGCGCGCGACACCGTGCGACGGTCTTTCTCCCAATCGCCACAATCGCTGCCGACCTCGATCATCTCGCGGTCGTCCATGCCGGTGGCAACGATGCCGCCGTAAAAGGTCTTGATCCGCTCGGCGGTGGCGAGCGGGATTTGCAGCCCCATGGCGATGTCAGAGGTCACGTGATCGCCACCCATACGCACGCTATCGGCATAGATCATGTGTTTCTTCATGAAGATCGACACATCGGTCGCGCCGCCGCCCATGTCGATACAGGCCGCACCCAGCTCTTGTTCATCTTCCACGAGAGCCGAAATGCCGGACACATAAGCCCCAGAGGCCAGCCCCGCGACTTCGAGGTCACAGCGCTTGATACAATAGAGAAGGTTCTGGATCGACGCGGTGTCGACGGTGAGCATATGCATATCAACGGCGAGGTTCTGACCGATCTGACCGCGCGGGTCCTTGAGCCCAGAGCGGTGATCGAGCTGGAAGTTCACCGGCTGGGCGTGCAGCACATCGCGATGATTGCCGTAGTCCGGCACATCTGAGGAAGCGAGCACGCGGGCAACGTCCTGTTCCGACACGGTGTCATATTCAACCTCGACCTGCCCAGCGATGCCGTAAGAGCGCGGGCTACCACCAGAGAAACAGGCGATGACGTGATCCACGCGGGTCTGGGCCATTTTCTGCGCGGCCTGCACGGCGGTGCGAATGGCACGTTCGGTTTCGGCCATGGCTTCGATCTCGCCGAAACGCACACCCCGCGAACGGGTGGTGGCGGCACCAATGACGCGGAAAGACGATTGACCAGCCAGCGCGCCGACCCCATCGCCCCCCATGAAACGCTCGCCATCAAAGCGCAGCACGAGACAGGCAATCTTCGAGCTGCCCACGTCGAGAATGGCAATCACACCGCGTTGCAGGGCGGCTTTGCGCATGTTCCGCATCGCCCGTTGGGCTTCGTACAAATCGGTCATCGATAAGACACTCCAAGTTCGACGCCCCGCAGGCGTTTCAATTCGTCTTGTGCAGCTTCGGTCAGTCGCACGGTCGGTCGGGTCGGACGGCGCATGTCAACAGTGGCCACATCACGTCCCAAAAGGTCTTTGGCCTGATCCAACGCCACCACCTGCGCCAGCGCGCCCAGCGGTTTAATTTCAGGCAGGAGGATTTCCTGATCGCGGTCCAGAACGATGTTCCAGCGCCGCTCGCCCACACGCACCAGCCCGCGCAGACGCGGGGTCAGAGGGCCAGCGTTTGCGAGGATCGCCAGAGCTTCCTCGACGGCACGATCCGCGCCCTCGCCCGCAATCAGCGGCAGGTCGGGACGATCAAGACGGCTTTCAAGCGCGGCGACGCGGTGCCCCTCGGCATCAAGCATCTCAAGCCCAAGATCGGAGCGCCAAACCACTGCGGGCGTGCGTTCGACGATATCGACCTGCAAAATCCCGCCCGCGCGCACATGAATGCCCGCGCTTTCAACTGCATCAAGGCTTTCAACCTGCGCCAACAACCCCGGCAAATCGAGATCGAAGGAGGAGACCGGGAAATCCTGAGCCATGACTTCGCGAATGTCTTCGGACAACTCGCCCGAGGCGCCGTCAATGGCCATCAGCTTGACCATGAACTCAGGCCGGTTTTGCACCTCGGCTTTGATCGCCATCACCTGCCCCATAAAGGCCTCTCGGTTGTCTTGCGGCGCGAACCACAACCCGATGCAGGCCGCCACGGCGGCGACCGGCGCGATGCGGCGCAGGAAAAAGCGGAACGATGGCGTCAACCAAAGGCGGTTCATCCGGTAGGCCGCGCGAGATGGTGCCGGGTCCCGCGGACGCTGCGGCGCGCTCTCGGCATCTCCGCGACGGGCGCGAAGGGCGCGGGCCACGGCCTCCGACACGCGGGCGGAGCCCCCTGCGGTCGGACCCTTGGCAAATTCGGTCGGATCTATCGGTCGCATGACGCGTCCTCCACCATCCATTTGCAGAACTGACCAAACGTGATGCCGCATTTCTGCGCCTGTTCAGGCGACAGCGACGTCGGCGTCATCCCCGGCTGGGTGTTGGTTTCCAACAGCACAAGCCCGTCGAGCCCTTTCGCCTCATCCCAACGGAAATCCGTCCGCGACACACCGCGACAGCCCAGCACCTGATGCGCCTTGAGCGCATAGTCCTGACAGGCTTGGGCGATCTCTTCGGGGATTTCGGCAGGACAGACATGGCGCGAGCCGCCCGTGGCGTATTTCGCCTCGTAGTCATACCAGCCGTCGGTGAGAATATCGGTGACGCAGAGCGCTTTGTCGCCCATCACCGAACAGGTCAACTCGCGGCCCGGCGCATATTGTTCAACCATGACCACCGGCGGCATCTCTTCCGACAAACGCGGCGCGTTGGAGCCCTCGCGCACGATGTAGACGCCTACCGAGGAGCCTTCGTTATAGGGCTTCACCACATAGGGAGGGTCCATCACATGACCGGCTTCGACCTCAAGGCGCGACGCCAGTTTTGAGGGTACGATGGGAAGTCCAGCGGCGCGGTAGACCTCCTTGGTCTTCTCCTTGTCCATAGCGAGCGCAGAGGACAGGACACCGGAGTGGGTGTAGGGAATGCGCATCCATTCGAGCAAACCTTGGACACAGCCGTCTTCGCCGAACCGACCATGCAGCGCGTTGAACACAACATCGGGCGCGACCGCCGTCAGCTGCGCGCACAGGTCTTCGCCTGCGTCGATCTCAACCACTTCGAATCCTTCACCCCGAAGCGCCTCAGCGCATTCGCGACCTGAAGACAGTGACACCTCGCGCTCAGCCGAGGGACCGCCTTTGAGAACCGCAACTTTCGGGGACTGCCTGCTCGACATGTCCACTCGCCTCACTCTGGGATCGTCTTTGTGCGATCCTTTAAAAAAATCGCCCCGTTTCGGGGTCTGATTTACTCCCTTTCGGGAAAAATACGCCCTGCTCAGAGCGTTAAGGCACTTATGCCTCGGAAATTTGTGCTTCGGCAAGGCCATCCGGGATCGGATTGCCAGAAAATTCGCCGATGCGCTTAATTTCCCACTCTAACGCGAGACCGGCGTTTTGAAATACTTTTTTTCGCACCGTCTCACCCAAAAGTTCGAGAGCATGCGCGGTGGCCTCACCGGTGTTGATCATAAAGTTGGAATGCATCTCGCTCATCTGCGCGCCGCCGATGGAAAAGCCCCGAAGCCCTGCGTCATCAATGACTTTCCAGGCCTTCAGATCATGGACATCGTCGGCCTTGCCCGTCGAACTGAACCCAGCCGGATTACGGAATGTCGACCCCGCACTGCGCTCTTTCGTCGGCTGCGAGGCATCGCGGCGGGCAAGTTGATCGACCATTCTGGCCTCAAGGTCTGCGGGATCGCCCCGCTCGGCCTCAAACGTCGCCTCGACGATCACATAGCCCTCTGTCAGATCGGTCTGGCGGTATTGGAAATTCAGGTCTTCGGCGGTGAGCGTCACCAACTCGCCGGACCGCGTCACGGCCTTTGCAGAAACGAAATGATCGGCCACATAAGAGCCATAGCATCCTGCATTCATCCGCACCGCGCCCCCGATAGCGCCCGGAATGGTGCGCAGGAATGTCAGGTCCAAGCCCGCCTCTGCCGCTTTGCGCGCCACATGCGCGTCCAACATGGCGACACCGGCGGTCACCCGGTTGCCCTCGATCTCGATGCCGTTAAAGCCCCGCCCCATGCGGATCACCACGGCACGAATGCCCCCATCGCGCACGATCAGGTTGGAGCCGACGCCCATCGGGAAGACGTCGACGGTCGGGTCGAGATCCGCAAGAAAGCTCTGCAAATCCTCAAGGTCCGCCGGCTGAAACAACGCATCCGCAGGGCCGCCCACACGCAGCCACGTGAGATCGGCGAGCGCACGGTTCTCGGTCAGTTTGCCACGGGGCGTGGGATAGGTCATTCTGCGGGGCCTCGCGCCAAGGTTCTTCTGATCCACCGACCCAAATACACCACAGGCCAGCGCAGGATCGACACGCCTGCCGCCAAGACGACCAGCCCGATCCATGGGCCGTTCTCATAGGTGACAAATCCCAAAAGAGGAACCCCCAGCGCGATCAACACGTAGGCCGCAGGCCAATGGTGGCGGCGCGAAGGGAACATCGCGATCACATTGGCGAGCACGGCCCAGAAACAGGCCAGAGTGAGGGACAGGGTCATGGCGGCCACTTCCTATTTGATCCCGCGCACAAGACGCCTCCACAGCACCTTGAGCGGCTTTCGAAACAAAGACACGGCAGCAGCTAAACCGATGAGCACCGGCCAGACCCCATAGGTCAATCCGGTCCAGATGAGCAACACGGGCAGCACGAGCAACAGCACTGATCCGGGGAGAATCTGGTAGCGCAAAGGTAACGGAGCAAGCGCCATAGTGGCAAGCGCCCATAATGCGAGCGCTATCAGCGGATTGTCGACGAAGGAAACAAGGTCGCTCATGACGCAGCTCCGAAGGCAAAGGCCATCAGCGCCAGAAGCGCGAAGATCAGACCAACGACGGGCACCCAATTTGCAACACGGAACGGCGCTTTGGGGCTTTGGCGTTTGAGCAAGATGAGCGCGCCGTTGACCAGCGTGAAAACCACCAGCAGGATCGTCGACGTCACCCCCGCCAGATCAGAGACCGGCAGCACAAGTGCCGCGCCAATCACCACCGCGCCGATGAGAACGGTGGCGAGAACCGGTGTGCCGAAGCGCGGATGGGCGTGACGAAAGAGCCCCAAGAGGCCGCCGCGCTTGCCAAGACCATAGAGCACCCGCGCGGCCATCACGACCTGCGCCAGCACCCCATTTAAAGCGGCGGTCACAGCAATGGCGGAGAGCACGACGACCGCTCCGCCTCCCGCCTCATAGACCAGTGCCAATGGGCGCTCGGAGGCGGCGAGGTCTTCGAGCGGGACGGCGCGCACGGCGGAAAGGGTGACGATGACATAGAGCAACGTGGTGATGAGTAGCGATGCGATAATGGCGATCGGCAGGCTGCGCTCGGGGCGTTTGACCTCTTCGGCCATATTGACGATGTCCTCGAAGCCGATGAAGGCGAAGAACGCGAGCGTTGCAGCGACACCGATGCCGGAAAAATACGGTGCTGCCGGGGCGGTGAAATCCGGCGACACGGGCGCCTGCCACCCGGCCCAGACGACGAGCATTAGGCCTATGACTTCGATCACGGTAAAGGCGGCGGCCATGGCGAGGCTTTCCAAGACGCCGACGATGGCGACGGCCAGAAGCATGAGGCCCAGCCCAATGACAGAAATATTAAAAGGAATATCAACAAATCCGGTGAGATAGCCTGCGCCGCCTCTGAGTACGGCGGCGGCGGACACCGTTCCGCCGGCAACGATGGCAAGGCCCACGATGAGGCCCAGAGCCCGCGACCCCGTGCCCGCCTCGACATAGGCCGCCTCGCCCGCCGCTTCGGGGATGCGGGTGGACAATTCGGCGTAGGAGAGTGCTGAGGGCGCGGCGATCAGGCCCGCGAGCAAAAAGGCCAGAGGCGCGTAAATTCCGGCCTGTGCGGCCACCGTGCCGACAAGAACATAAATCCCCGCACCGACCATGACGCCCACGCCATATGCGGTGAGCAGTCCAGGGCCGATGCGGCGTTTGAGATGACCAGTTTTGCCTTGTGCAGACATGAGTTCTCCACAGATCGTCCGCCTCTGAGCCTATCTCAGACCCGCGCCCCTGTCTCTGCGTTAGAACAAAGCTGCGATCAGCCTTTTGAAAGCCGCTCCGGCAGGTTATGCGCCCAAGCGGAAATCGTTCCTGCCCCGAGGCACACAACCATATCACCCTCGCGCGTCTGTTCACGCACCAGACGGACCAGATCGTCCTCAGACGTCACAGCGCGCGCATGGCGGTGGCCGTGGCGAATGAGACCGGCGACGAGATCATCGCGCGACGCGCCTTCGATCGGCTCCTCGCCTGCGGCGTAGACCTCTGCGATGCCGACCACATCGGCCTCGTTGAAACAGGTGCAGAAATCGTCGAACAGGCTATGCAGACGCGAATAGCGGTGCGGCTGATGCACGGCGATGACACGCCCCTCGGAGGCCTGACGCGCGGCTTTAAGCACGGCAGCGATTTCGACCGGGTGGTGGCCGTAGTCGTCAATGATCGTGACCCCATTGATCTCGCCAACCTTGGTGAAGCGACGGTTGACGCCCCCAAACGCGGCCAAGGCCTGTTTGATCTCTTCGGCCTTCATGCCGAGATGGCGCGAGACGGCGACGGCCGCCAGCGCATTGGACACGTTGTGATCGCCCGGCATCGGCAGCGTACAGCCCTCGATCACCATATCCTCGGCTGCCAGCACGATGTCGAAATGCGCCACGCCTTTTTTGTAGGTCAGATTGACGGCGCGGACATCGGCCTGCGCATTGAAGCCATAGGTCACAACGCGGCGGTCGGTGATCTTGCCGACGAGGCTCTGGACCTCCGGGTGATCGGTGCAACAGACGGCGAGGCCGTAAAACGGAATACCGGAGACGAAATCGTAGAAGCCCTGACGCAGGTTTTCGATCGAGCCCCAATGCTCCATATGCTCCGGGTCGATATTGGTGACGATGGCGATGGTGGCGGGCAGACGGTTGAATGTCCCGTCACTCTCATCGGCCTCGACAACCATCCAGTCGCCCTGCCCCATCCGGGCGTTCGAACCATAGGCGTGGATGATGCCGCCATTGATCACGGTCGGATCGATACCACCCGCAACCAAAAGCTCGGCCACAAGCGTGGTGGTCGTGGTCTTGCCGTGCGTGCCCGCGACGGCAACGTTGGATTTCAGACGCATGAGCTCGGCAAGCATCTCCGCGCGGCGCACCACCGGCAGACCTTTGAGACGGGCGGCGTCCAGTTCCGGATTGCCGGGTTTGATGGCGCTAGAGATCACCACAACCTCGGCGTCTTCGAGATTTTCTTCGCGCTGGCCTTCGTAGATCACAGCGCCCAATTCTTTCAGACGATCCGTGATTTTCGAGGCTTTCAAATCCGACCCCTGCACCCGATAGCCATGGTTCAACAGCACCTCGGCAATGCCGGACATGCCAATGCCGCCGATGCCGACAAAGTGGATCGGGCCCATTTCGGTGGGGAGTTTGGTTACGCTCGCGTTCATCTTATCGTCTCACTCGTCTGTCGCGCCTTAAATCGGCACCGTTATTTTGCTTGAAAGGCCAGATCTTCGACCAGTGACGCCAATTCCTCGGCCGCCTGCGGTTTCGACACCGACAGCGCCGCCTGCGACATCATCAAAGCGCCCTCAGGATGGCTCAGTACGTTTTCGATCTGCTCGGCGAGGCTCTCGGGCGTCAGCTTACTTTCGGGGATCATGATCGCCGCGTTCGCCTCTACGAGCCCGCGGGCATTCGCGGTCTGATGATCGGCGGTGGCCGCCGCAAAAGGGATAAAAATCGCAGGCCGCCCGATCACCGACACATCCGCCGCCGACGAGGCCCCCGAGCGGGTGATCACCAACTGGCTTTCACTCATGCGCTTCGGCACGTCATGGATGAAGGTCTGAACATCGGCCTTGATGCCATGCAGCTGGTAGAACTCGGTCACGCGGTCAAGGTCCTCGGCGCGGGCCTGTTGGCTGATGCGCAGGTTGGAAAGCATCCGCTCCGGTAGGCGCGCAATGGCCTCGGGCACGACGTCGGAGAGAATGCGCGCGCCCTGAGAGCCGCCCATCACCAGAATTTCCATCGGATAATCGCCGGGCGCAATGTAAGGTGCTGCGTATTTTTCCAAAATGGCGCCCCGCACCGGATTGCCGGTATAGACGCCCTCGACACCCTCGGGCAGCGTGGTCGGCCAAGTGCCGCAAGCGACTTTGTCGACGCGTTTGGCAAAGACCTGATTGACCCGACCCAGAATGCCGTTCTGTTCGTGGATCATTCGGGGCAATTTCATCAGAGTCGCTGCCGCCACCGCCGGGATCGCCGGATAGCCGCCAAAGCCCACCACCACGGCGGGTTTATCGCGCATGAAATTCGACATGGCCTTGAACACGCCGCCCATGATGCGTGGCAGCACCATCGCTTTGGCGGCAATGCCACCGCGCGCGAAGGTGGCCGAGGGCATAACCTCGATCTCCACCGCTTGCGGGAAAGCGCCGGTGTAGCGCGCGCCACGGGCATCGGTCGAAAGCTTGACCCGCCAGCCCCGCGCCAGCATCACCTCGGCCAGAGACTGCGCCGGGAACATATGTCCGCCGGTGCCGCCGGCGGCGATGACAAGAAGGGGGGCTTGGGTCATTTGGAACCTCTTTTATTTATCTGCGAAAGCTCAGCGGCCGCGACGGATCAGGATGTCACCGATCTCGCCCTGCGGACGGGTGCGGGTAAAGGCCAGCAGTGCACCAAGCGCAATGCCAGACGCGATCAAGGACGAGCCGCCATAGGACACAAACGGCAAGGTCATGCCTTTGGCGGGCAAAAGCCGCACAGCAACACCCATGTTGATAAAGGCCTGAATGCCGAAAGCGCAGGCGAGCCCCGTGCCCGCAAGGCGGATGAAGGGATCGCGTTCTTTCAGCAAACGCCACAAAGAGCGCACGGTGATGGTCGCGTAAAGCGCGATGATCACGAGCACAAGGATCAGCCCGTATTCTTCGGCAGCCACTGCAATGATGAAATCGGTATGCGCGTCGGGCAGCGACCATTTCACGGTCCCCTCACCCACCCCGACACCAAAGAATCCGCCCTCGCGGATGGCGTTGGTGGCGTAGCCGATCTGGGTCGTGGGGTCGATCGTCGGGTTCAGGAACCCGTCGATACGGCGCGCGAAGTGTTCGGAGTTGTTGTAGGCGAAGGTGCCGCCCAGAACGACGAGACCTGCGATGCCGACAAGCAATGTGAGCGGCGCACCCGCAACGAAATACATCACCCCCCAAGCGAAGAGGATCAACGAAGCTTGCCCGAAATCCGGTTGCAGCGCCAAGAGGATCACGACGAGCGAGGTGATCAGGAAAGAATACATCCGCCCCGGAGGTCCACCGATTTCAAGCCCTGCTGCCATGAGCCAGGCGGAAGTGATGACGAAGGCGGGCTTCAGGAATTCGGACGGCTGGACAGAGGCGAACCCAAGCGAGAACCACCGCGTCGCGCCCTTGCCGAAATCCGTGCCAAAAGCGGGCAGAAGAAATAGCGAAAAGAGCGCCAAAACAAAGCCCACAACAGCAAAACGGCGCACCCGCGCCGGGTCCATCATAGTGATGCCGATCATCACCATCAGCCCGACAGAGCCAAAAAACGCCTGACGTTTGACGTAGTGGAACAGATCCGTGAAGCCGTTCTTTTCGGCCAGAGGCGGCGATGCCGCGAGCCCGAGCAAGAGCCCAATACCAAAAAGGATAAAGACGCAGGACAGCGTCCATTTGTCGATTGTCCGCCACCAACGCGGCAAGATCGGCTCTCCCACGCGCATCGGCGCCGAGCCATACACCATCTCTGTCATGATACCGCCTACTGCCTCGTTATCATCATACGCCCGGTTTTCCGGGTCTGATTTGGAGAGGATAGCGGGTTTTCCGAATTTGCGCCACTACAGATTGTGGTCTCAACACCCCCAAACGCCACAAAGGCAGGGTTTTGCCGACATATCGCCCGAGATATGCCAAAACACGAATTGATCCCCTTCATTGTTCGTTGTCATTGATCGGTAAGGGGAATCCCCGCAGTCTGGCGCTAACTCACCCTCCCCCTCCTCCAACCACGGAGTTTGCCTATGAAAATCGGGATCGTCGGTGCGGGCATGGTCGGCTCAGCCGCAGGCTATGCCATCGCCTTGAAAGGCACCGCGAGCAAAATCGTTTTCGTCGATTACAACGCAAACCTCGCCCATGCGCAGGCCGAGGACATTGCGCATGCCGTGCCCTTTGCCTCTTCCACCGTGGTGACATCTGGGGACTACGCGGATCTCAAGGGCGCGGGCGTGGTGATCCTCGCCGCCGGTGTGGGGCAAAAACCGGGCGAAAGCCGGTTGGAGCTTTTGACCCGCAACGCCGAAGTGTTTCGCCAGATCATCGGCAAGGTACTGGACGCCGCCCCAGACGCGATCCTCTTGGTCGCCACCAACCCCGTCGACATCATGACACAAATCGCCACGCGGCTCTCCGGCCTGCCGCCGTCGCGGGTGATCGGCTCGGGCACCATCCTCGACACCGCACGGTTTCGGCATCTGATCGGCGAACATCTGGGCGTGGCGCCGCGCTCTGTGCATGCCTATGTGCTGGGCGAACATGGCGACAGCGAAGTGCTGTGTTGGTCGTCGGCGCGCGCAGGCGCGCTGTCGGTGAAAGACTTCGCCGCCCAGATGCGTGTGCCCCTGACCGAAGGTGTGAAAGCGCGCATTGATGATGGGGTGCGCAACGCCGCCTATACGATCATCAATGGCAAGGGCGCGACATGGTACGGCATTGGCGCAGGGCTTGAGCGCCTCGTGCGGGCGATTGCGCAGGACGAACAAACCGTACTGTCGGTCTCGATCGTGACGCCTAAGGTCGAGGGGGTGCAGGACGTTGCGCTCTCAATCCCTCGCATCGTTGGCGCGCAGGGCGTGGTGTCCGATCTGTTCCCGGAACTGGATGACGCGGAACATGAGGCGCTTGGGGCTTCTGCGCGATTGTTGAAAGAGACGCTGGATGCGTTGGAGTATTGAAGAGTAAGCTCTGACGCCAAAGGCCATTCAACCAAGGATATTTAAGTGATCAGAACGTTTAAACAAAATATTCAGTGGGCACTGCGCGAAAGACCTAAGCAAGTCCGATCTTTCACCGCATTATGTTTGAGTTTGGAAGCGTTTGCGCTCTATTTGCTAATTTTTCGCCCCGACTGGTGGGTCGAGTCGCGGCGCTATTCAGCTCTTTCAACTTGGCTCCCTTGTTTCATGTTTCCGGTCGGCTACGTCTGGGGTCTGGCTTCTATGAAAAACCATCAAAAGTAACCGCTTCACCGAAACGCCGAGGGCGGCGCGCCCAAATCGCGTTTGAAAGCGGCGATAAAGGCCGAGGGGCTGGAATAGCCCAGATGCGCCGCCAGATCGGTGCTGCTTTCGCCCTGCTCCAGCCGCTCGAGTGCGAACAAAATCCGACGCCGCGCGCGCCAGTCGCGAAAGGTCTTGCCGGTTTCCGTCACAAAAAGCCGAGCCAAGGTCCGTTCCGAGGTCCCCACCTCATGGGCAATCTCTGAAAGCCCCCGTCGCTCTTCCGGATGGCGCAAGAATATCCCCATCGCTGCCACCAGACGTGGATCGCGCCCACCCGGCAGGTGCATCGCTGCGGGCCTCAACCTACCAATCTCGTCCAGAGCCACCCAGGCCAGTCGCCGCACCTCCGCCCGCGTCAATCCGCCCTCAACCATCCGCTCCACCACGCCCCGCAACAGAGGCGAGGTGCGCAGCACAGTCATCTCTTGCGGCAGCCCGGCGCGGGTCACATAAGACGGCGCGACGTAGAGGTGATGGGTCAGAACGGCAGATTGCGTGCTGAGCTGATGTTCGACATCGGGCGGAATCCAGATCGCGTGTTTATGCGGGATGATCCAGACATCTTCGCCCGCCTGCAACCGCATTACGCCGTTGTAACACATGGCCAATTGCGCGCGCGGATGGCTGTGCGGCTCCACGGCATAGCCACCGTGAAACTCTTCACGCCGAGCGATCACCGGACGCCCCGGCGTGAGGTCAAACCCAATCCCTGTGGGCGGCGCGTCTGGATTTGGCAGATATTCGACATGTTTTGGCATAATGTCGATCTACCGCCTATCCGACATTTTTTCTACATTTTTTCAATAACCGCGCCCGCCGACGCCAGCGCGCCATTCATAAGCGCAGGAATGCCCATGACCTATTTCAGAGAAGCCGTCCTTGCGGTCATCACTCTCATCGCGCTGGCGATCGCCATTTTTATTCCCGCCATCTTCGCCGCGAACCAAGCCCTGATCTTCGCCATCGTGCTGGTCACTTTAGGCCTTTGGGCGACGGGCCTCGTGCCCGGCTACCTCGCCTCCTTGTTCTTTTTCACAACACTCCTGCTGCCCGGTCTGGCCGCCCCCGATGTGGTGTTTTCCGGCTTCACCTCCACCGCGATGTGGTTGATCATCGCGGGCTTTGTCATCGGGGCCGCGATCACGCATTCTGGCCTTGGCGCCAAGATCGGGGAAATCGCCCGCCCGCATTTGTCGAAAAGCTACCCAATGCTCATTGGTGGGTTGATGGTGATTGGCATGGCCTTGGGCTTTGTCATGCCCTCATCCTTGGGCCGCTCCGCCGTTCTGGTGCCGGTAGGCATGGCGCTGTCGGATATGCTGGGGCTTGAGAAAGGCTCTAAAGGCCGGATAGGTGTCGCGGTCATCATCGCCTTTGGCACCAATATGCCCAGCTTCGCGATCTTGCCGTCGAACATTCCGAACATCATTCTCTCGGGCATGGCCGACAAGGTCTTCGGTCTGGAGTTTTCCTATGCCGATTACCTCTTGCTGCACTACCCGGTGCTGGGTGTGGTCAAATCCATCGCTCTGGTGCTGTTGACGCTCTATTTCTTCCCGGCCAGGGTCGCACCCGTTCAAATCGAAGTTGCCAAAGACACTCCGCACGCGTCGCGTAAGCAGCTCCTGTTGATGGCGATCCTTCTGGTCACCGTGGGGTTCTGGGCCACCGACCAGTTGCACCACATCAACGCCGCATGGATCGGCCTCGCGACAACACTCGTCTTGTTGGTGCCACGTCTGGGCCTCGTGCCGCCGCACGTGTTCAAAGGTGCGGTCGATTTCGGCATGCTGCTCTTTGTCTCCGGTGCCTTGGCTCTTGGCGCGGTGGTCAACAGTTCGGGCCTCGGGACGATCATTGCCCATCAGGTGGTCGGCCTCCTGCCTCTCTCAGAGGGCCGTGATTTCCTGAACTTCGTTTCGCTCTCCACCTTGGGCGCGCTGACCTCCGTCTTCACCACCATGCCGGGCGTCCCCGCCGTTTTGACTCCTCTGGCCGAGGAGCTGTCACAAGCCACAGGGTTCTCTCTGGAAGCCGTCTTGATGACACAGGTCATTGGGTTTTCGACCGTGATCTTCCCCTACCAAGTCGGACCTCTGATTGTCGCCATGGGGCTTGCGGGCGAAAGCAGCCGCCACCTGATGAAGATGACACTCTCGATGGCAGCGCTCACGTTCCTCGTCTTCATCCCGCTCGACTACCTGTGGTGGCTGGCTTTGGGCTGGATCTAACCCAGCTTTTCGACCTCTGCCGCAAAGGACTCGCCGCGTTTCTCGAAATTCGGGAACTGGTCAAAGGACGCGGCGGCAGGGGCCAAAAGCACGGTCTCGCCCTCCTCGGCCTCAGCCGCGGCTTTGGCGACGGCGAGTTCCATGGTTTCGCAAATCTCATAGGGCGTGTCACCGATCTGAAGCGCGAAATCGCGGGCCGAAAAGCCGATGAGATATGCTTTCGACACCGCGCCGAGGAAGGGTTTCAAATCCTCAATCCCACCATCCTTGCCAAGCCCGCCTGCGATCCAACGGATGCGGGGAAAGGCCTGAAGCGCCTTCGCGGCGGCGTCCACATTGGTGGCTTTCGAGTCATTCACATAGCGCACACCGTTCAACTCACGCACGAGCTGAGAACGGTGCGGGAGGCCTTTGAAGCTGCGCAAAGCGGCTTCGATGCTCTTCGGCGAGAGGTTCAGCGCGCGGGCGGCGGCATAGGCGGCGCAGGCATTTTGGTGGTTGTGTGCACCAGGCAGCCCATCCATCTCGCGCAAGTCGATCGAAGCGGTCTGCTTGCCCTTGCGATACTCCGACAGGAAACCTTTGCGCGCGAAGATGTTCCACCCCGGTCCAGCGAGTTTCTGTCCCGAGGACACGCGGATAAGCCGCAGATCCTCAGGGCATTCGACCAATTGGTTCGCCAGATAGCGTCCCTCTTTCTCGTCCACACCGATCACGGCACGGTCCGGCCCGCCCTCGGCAAACAGCCGCCGCTTGGCCGCGAAATAGCCGCCCATGCCGCCGTGACGGTCCAGATGATCGGGCGAGAGATTGGTGAACACCGCCACATCGGGCGTCAAAGCGCGGGCCAGATCGGTCTGATAGGAGGACAGCTCCAGCACGATCACCTCGCCCTCCTCAGGTGGCTCGATGTCCAACACCCCACGCCCGATATTGCCCGCCAACTGACACGGCGTGCCGTTCTCTTCAAAGATGTGATGGATCAGCGCCGAAGTGGTGGATTTGCCGTTCGACCCGGTCACTGTGATCACGCGCGGCGGCGTGTCATGCTCCATCCAATCGCCTTGACCCAAAGAGCGAAAGAACAGCCCGATGTCATTGTCGACCGGCACGCCTGCGTCCCAAGCGAGCGCGATCACCTTGTTCGGCTCAGGGTAGAGATGCGGAATGCCGGGCGAGACGACGAGACAGGCCACGCCCTCGAAGGCGCCCGCTTTGTGCAGATCGTGAATGGTGAACCCCTCAGCCGCAGCCCGGTCCCGCGCCTCGACAGAGTCGTCCCAGCACAAAGCCTCGGCCCCACCGGCCTCCAAGGCTTTCGCCGTTGCGAGACCGGAGCGCCCAAGGCCCAGAACCGCCACTTTTTGACCTTCGTATCCGAGCACAGGGATCATCGCGCTCGCTCCTTTGCTGTCCAAATACTCAAAAAAGGGGGCCATGGCCCCCTCTCATTTTAGCGCAGTTTCAGCGTCGCCAGACCAATCAAAGCCAGTACCAGAGAGATGATCCAGAACCGGATCACGATGGTCGGCTCGGACCAGCCTTTTTTCTCGTAATGGTGATGGATCGGCGCCATGAGGAAGACGCGTTTGCCGGTGCGTTTGAAGTACAGCACCTGAATGATGACGGACAGGGCCTCGACGACAAACAAACCGCCCACGATGGCCAGAACGATCTCGTGTTTCGTCGCCACTGCAATCGCCCCCAAGGAGCCGCCCAAGGCCAAAGACCCGGTGTCGCCCATAAAGACGGCCGCGGGCGGCGCGTTGAACCACAGGAACCCGAGGCCACCGCCGATCAAAGCAGCCGTAAAGACAAGGATTTCGCCGGTGCCGGGCACATAGTGCAGGCCCAGATAGTCGGTGAAGTCGACACGGCCGACGACATAGGCAATCGCGCCCAAAGTTCCGGCGGCGATCATCACCGGCATGATCGCCAAACCATCGAGACCATCGGTAAGGTTCACTGCATTGGCGGCCCCCACGATGACGATCATCGCGAAGGGAATGAAGAACCACCAGAGATTGATGAGCAAATCCTTGAACACCGGCAGGGCCAGTTGGAATTGCAGCTCTTCCGGGTGCACCATGGTGGACCAGACGGAGGCGATCAAAGCGATCACAAAACCCAGCAAAAGCCGCACCTTGCTCGACACGCCTTTGGTGTTGGATTTCGACACTTTGGCGTAGTCGTCGGCAAAGCCGATCAGCCCGTAGCCAAAGGTCACGAACATCACGATCCAGACGTAAGGGTTATCAAGCCGCGCCCAGAGCAGCGTCGAGACCAGCAAAGCGGTCAGGATCAGCAAGCCGCCCATCGTGGGCGTGCCAGCTTTCGCGAAATGGGTTTCGGGGCCGTCATCGCGGATCGGCTGGCCCTTGCCCTGACGACGGCGCAACAGGTCGATCAGCGGGCGGCCAAAGAACATCGCGAAGATCAAAGCCGTGAAAAACGCCCCGCCCGAACGCATGGTGATGTAGCGAAACAGGTTGAAAAAGTCCCCACCGTCGGAGAGGCCCGAAATCCAATACAACATGCGCTCAATTTACCTTTCATCCGTGTGCTGCGGCACTTATTCGTCAGAGTGCTGTGGCACTTGTCCCAATTCCCGCAGCGCGTCAACCAGAAGGCTGACTTTCGATCCTTTGGAGCCTTTCACAAGCACGACATCGCCCGGCCCGATCAGCGCCGACAGTGCCGGAACCGCTTCTTTGGCCGTGTCGAACCACTCCCCGCGGCGTCCCTCGGGCAAGACGTCGTAAAGCGACCGCATCAAGGGTCCGACACAATGCACCGCATCGACGGTGGCGAACCACGGCAGGGCCGCAAGCCCCTCATGGATCGCGTTTTCCTTTTCGCCCAGCTCCAACATATCGCCGAGAATAGCGATCCGGCGACCGGTGTCATGGGGTTGTGCCTTGGCCAACACCTCAAGAGCGGCGGCCATGGAGGTCGGGTTTGCGTTAAAGGCATCGTCAATCAACTCGACCGGCGCGCCAACGGGCAAAGATACGGTTTCGCGCGCGCCACGCCCCTCGGGCGGCGCCCAGAGCGTGAGATCTCGGGCGGCCTTCGCGACATCCGCACCCAGAGCATAGGCGACCGCGAGACAGCCCACTGCATTGGCCGCGAAATGCCGCCCGGCGGTGGAAAGCGTGAAATCGACATGATCCGTGTCGATCACCGCCACGCCCCGCGTCGAGCCGTCTTCCAGCTCTACGGACATGAGCCGCGCGGCACAGGTTTCGTCTTCGCCAAATCGGATGGTGTCCCCGTCCCAACCCCCAGCCAGAATATCATTCACATCGAGATCACCGTTGAAGACCGCCACCCCCCCCGGCACAAGTCCTTTGAAAATATCGGCTTTTTCACGCGCAATGCCTTCGAGGCTTTCAAAGGCCGCCATATGCGCGGGCGCGACCGTGGTGATCATCGCCACATCCGGGCGCGCAAGTTCGGCCAAAGGCGCGATCTCGCCGGGGTGGTTCATGCCGATCTCGATCACGGCGAAATCTGTGTCTTTGGGCATGCGGGCGAGCGTCAAAGGCACGCCCCAATGGTTGTTGTAGCTGGCCTCTGCGGCATGGGTCTTGCCCTGCTCGGAAAGGATCGCGCGCAGCATTTCCTTGGTCGAGGTTTTGCCGACCGATCCGGTAACGCCGATGACCTTGCCCTCAACGCGCGCCCGCGCGGCGGCGCCGAGGCGTTCCAAAGCGGGCAGCACATCGTCCACAATCAACAGCGGCGCATCTTCTGCCACGCCCTCGGGAATGCGCGACACCAAAGCCGCCGCCGCACCTTTTTCCAAAGCCTGCCCGACGAAGTCGTGACCGTCGCGGATGTCTTTCAACGCAACGAACAAATCACCCGGCTGGATCGTGCGCGTGTCAATGGACACGCCCGTGATCTCAAACGCTTGCGTCACACGTCCACCGGTCGCCTGCGCGGCTTCATCAGATGTCCAAAGCCTCATAGCGCGCCATCCAATGCGGAAACCGCCATCGAGGCCTGTTCCACATCGTCGAACGGGAACACATCGTCGCCGATCACCTGTCCGCTCTCATGCCCCTTGCCGCAGATCAGCAAAGCATCGCCCGGTTGCAGCGCATCGACGCCGCGCAAGATGGCTTCGGCCCGATCACCCACTTCGATCGCCTCGGGGGCACCCGCCAGAACCTCGGCCCGGATCGAGGCCGGGTCTTCAGAACGCGGATTGTCATCTGTCACGATCACCAGATCGGCGTTTTCCGCCGCGGCCTGCCCCATCAGCGGGCGCTTCGTCTTGTCACGATCCCCACCCGCGCCGACAATGGCGATGATGCGGCCCATGACATGCGGACGCAGCGCCTTGATCGCGGTGGCAACGGCATCAGGCGTGTGGGCATAGTCAACAAACACAGCCGCGCCATTGTCGCGCGTCGCGGCATGCTCCATCCGCCCGCGCACGCCGGTCAGTTCCGGCAGACAGGAAAACACCTCTTCGGGATCGGCGCCTGAAGCCATGACAAGACCCGCGGCGGCCATGACGTTTTCGGCCTGAAACCCGCCAATGAGATCGAGGCGGATCTGGTAGATATTGCCGACGAAATCAATGCGCAGGTCTTGGCCAGTCGCGTCGAACCGCTGGCCGACGATCCGCAGATCTGACGCCTCCGAACGCCCCACGCGCATCACGTCGATGCCACGTTCGGCGCAAAGCCCCTCGAGCTCCATTCCCTTGGCGTCGTCGATGTTGATGACGGCCACGCCATCTTCGGGCAACACGCGAGTGAAAAGCCCAGCCTTGGCGGCAAAATAGGCTTCGAAGGTGGCGTGATAGTCGAGGTGGTCTTGGGTGAAATTGGTAAAGGCGGCAGCGGTCAGTTCGACCCCGTCTAGACGCCGTTGTGCCAACCCATGTGAGCTGGCCTCCATAGCGCCGTGAGACACGCCCGCGCGCGCGGCCTCGGACAACATGCCATGCAACGTGATCGGTTCCGGCGTGGTGTGCGGGCTTGGCGCCTGCCAATCGCCCTCGACGCCGGTGGTGCCGATGTTGATCGCCTGAACGCCCAGAAGTTGCCAAATCTGGCGGGTGAAGGTCGCAACCGAGGTTTTGCCATTGGTGCCGGTGACGGCGACCATGACATCAGGTTGCGCGCCGTAAAACAGCGCGGCGGCATAGGCCAAAGCCTGACGCGGGTCTTCGACCACCACAACGGACGGGCGATGTTCGGCAATTGCCTCGGCGGCCATGCGCGCACCTTCGGGGTCGGTCAGGATGGCTTTCGCCCCCATAGTGAGCGCCATCGGCACGAAGGAGGCGCCGTGGGCATGCGCACCGGGGAGGGCTGCAAACAAATGGCCGGGCTCAACCCGGCGGCTGTCGACGGAGAGCCCAGTGATCTGGGTCTCACCGCCGCTTTGCGCGGTCAATCCCAGCTCCGATAGAGATTTCATCATGACCGCGCCTCTTTCGTATGTCCGTTCACTGTGTCGCGGTCAGTGTTACCGCAGCTTGGGAGGGGGATTCAATCTCGGGCCGCAATCCCAAGAGCGGTGCTGTGCGGCGGATCACCTCGCCAGCCACCGGAACGGCGGTCCAACCGGCCGTGCGGCGCGGTTTCGGCCCGGAGGTCTCGACCGCCTCATCCATGGTCAGGATCAGCACATATTTCGGGTTGTCCGCCGGAAAGACCGAGGCAAAGGTGTTGATCGTCTTGTCCGGATAATAGCCGCCTTGAGGGCGCGGTTTGTCTGCCGTGCCGGTTTTGCCGCCAACCTGATAGCCGGGCACCTCGGCGAAAGACGCAGTGCCTTCGGGGCTCGACACCACCTCACGCAGCATGGCGCGGGACGCTCTCGAGACCTCTTCGCGCACGACACGCGGGCCTTTCGGCACAAAACCATCGCGTTTGATCAGCGTCGGCGTGACCTGCGTGCCGCCATTCAACAGCGAGGCGTAAGCGGTCGCCAGATGCAGCGGCGAGGCCGAAAGTCCGTGACCATAGCCGATGGTCAAAGTCGACAGCTCAGACCATTTCGGCGGCAAAAGCGGTTTGCCGGAAGGCGCCTCGGACAGCTCCACCGGCACGGGCTCAAAAAAGCCCAAGGATTTCAAGAAGGCCTGCTGGCGCTCGACGCCGATTTGCTGGGCAATATGAGCGGTGGCGACGTTGGAGGATTTAACGATCATCCCCGTCAGGCTGAGGTTCGGGCCGTAGTTGTGACCTTCGAATTCGCCAATAGAGAACTTTCCCCAACGAAACGGCGGCGTGGCAGGGATCAGGGTGTCGGGACCGGCCAGACCCAACTCCATCGCCTGAGCAGCGGCGAAAATCTTGAAGGTCGAGCCAAGTTCATAGACGCCCTGCACCGCGCGGTTGAAACGCGGGTTGTTGCTCGGGTCCTTGCCCTCGAAAAACTCGGGGCGCGAGTTCGGGTCGAAATCCGGCAGCGACACGAGAGAGATGATCTCACCCGTGTTCACATCCATCATGACGGCGGCGGCGCCTTTGGCGTTCAACATCCGCATCCCGCCCCACAGGACTTCGCGAATGGTGGTCTGAACCGTCATGTCGATCGACAGTTGCAGCGGTTTGTCGCCATTGGCCGGGTCGCGCAGATAGGTGTCCATCTGTTTCTCAATGCCGGACTGGCCGACAATCTCGGCGCTCATCACACCTTCGCGACCAAACTTGGTCCCGCCCAAAACATGGGCAGCCAGCATACCGTTCGGATAGAGACGCTCTTCGCGCGGGCCAAACAACAGGCCCGGCTCACCGATGTCATGCACGGCCTGCTGCTGCTCAGGGGCGATCTTTTTCTTGATCCAGAGGAATTTACGCTTGCCGGTGAAGTCGCGGATCAGGCGTTCGCGGTCGAGATCGGGGAAAATCCTCACCAATTCTTCGGCGGCGTGGATCGGATCGATCATTTCCTGCGGCTGTGCGTAGAGCGAATTGGTCACGCGGTTGGTCGCCAGAATGCGCCCGTTGCGGTCCACGATGTCGGCGCGTTGTGCAAGGATCGGCGTGCCAGAAGCGGCGGCCTGCGGCTCCTCGGGGACGGTGGCAGAGACCTGCCCCATGCGGGCGCCGACGACAACAAAGGCCGAGACAAAACACAGCCCCAAGACCAAAAGCCGCCCCTCGGCCCGAAGGCGGGAGCGGTCGCGCATTTCCTCGTGACGCAGGCGCAGGTTTTCGCGCTCGATGGCGTCCGGGTTTTCGCCCTTTTGCCGGGCTTGCAACACGCGGGCGAGCGGGCGGAGTGGTGTGCGGATCGTCATTCTTCACCTTCTCCGGCGTCAATCGCCTCCAGCGAGCCAACCACATCATAGGTCTCGGACAACTCGAGGATCAGATCTTCCTCTTGCGGGAAGGCCACCTGATCGACGCGTCCGAATTGTTCGGGCTGAAACGGCAAAAGACCCAGACGGTCAAAGTTGATCTCCGCCAGATCGCGCAGACGATCCGGGCGGTTGAGATAGGCCCATTCGGCCTTCAAAACAGCCAGTTCTTCGCGCTGATGACCGATCTCGCGCTGAAGTTGGCTGACTTTTTTCAGCACGCGCTGGGTGGCGTAGTTTTCCTGGTAGGCCCAAAAGCCCAACCCCATAACCACCAGACTTGCCACAATAATATAGAACCCACGCATCGTTAATCTCGCCTCAGGACTGGTTTCGGCAACCCCATCGCCGCCCGGTCCACCGCCTCAAAAGGAGCAGCGGTCCGCCGACCGACCCGCAAACGCGCAGACCGCGCGCGCGGGTTCAATTCTAGCTCGTCCGCATCGGGACCGATGGCTTTGGAGAGCTGCTCGAAACCGGGTGTTTTCACCTCTTGTTCAGGAGCATAGCGCGACCCGCCACCTCCCGTCGAGGCCCTTGCTTGGAAAAAGCGTTTGACCACGCGGTCTTCAAGCGAATGAAAGCTCACCACCGCCAGTTGCCCGCCCGGTTTGAGCGCGCGTTCAGCCGCCTCGAGCCCTTCGATAAGTTGCCCGAATTCGTCGTTCACAGCGATGCGGATGGCCTGAAAAGTGCGGGTCGCCGGGTGGCTTTGACCCGGCTTTTTACGCGGCAACAGGCGTTCGATCAGATTGGCGAGCTGCAAGGTCGTGGTGAACGGCGCCTTTTCGACGCGATCCTTGACGATGGCGCGCGCGATTTTGCGCGATTGTTTTTCCTCACCGTAGTGAAATAGCACCTCGGCGATCTCCGCCTCATCCGCCGTATTGACGAAATCCGCCGCCGACAGGCCGTCCTGCGACATGCGCATATCCAGAGGCCCGTCTTTCATAAAGGAAAAGCCACGCTCAGCCTGATCGAGCTGCATCGAAGACACGCCAAGGTCAAGCACTACGCCGTCGAGACCGGAAGCATATTGATCCATCTCACCGAAGGTGCCGAGCACGAGGTCGATCTTGCCTTTATAAGGGGGCTCGTTGATCCAAGTGGCGGCCATGTCATGTGCAAGAGGATCGCGATCGACGCCAGTGACGTGATCGGCCCCCTCTGCAATCAGACCCTTGGTATAACCGCCAGCCCCGAAAGTGCCATCGAGCCAGCGGCCCGTGATCGGCGCACATTCCCGCAACAACGGGTTCAGCAGGACCGGAATGTGGGGTTTTGTATCATCTGAGGCCATCTCAGACCTCCAAATCATCCAGCAGGCTCAAAGGATCGAAATCCTCGCCCTGCTCTTCCAGCCATTTGCCGGAAATCGCGGCATCCACCGCCTCGTGGGTCTCCGGCTTCCAAATCTCGAAAGTTTCACCCATGCCGGCAAAATAGGCCACGCCGTCCAGATTGATCTTGTCACGCAGCGGTTGCGGCAAAACCAGACGACCATCATTGTCCACTTCGGTCGGACGCGCGCGGTTGAGGATCATGCGCTCCATGATCTTGCGCTTTTCCGAGCCACGCGGCAGGCGCGCGATGTCGGCGGCCAAGGCCCGGTAGCCCTCGTAAGTGTGGACGATCAGCTGTTTCTGTTTGTCGTGGCCATAAACGATGACCATGCGGGGACGGCCGGTCTCAGCGGCCAGAGGATCACCCAGTTCGAGTTCACGACGAAAATCGGCGGGGATCGACACGCGCCCCTTTCCGTCCACCTTGAAGGTGTGTTCGCCGATAAACATCCCGACCACCGGGGCGCTCCTTTACCTGTCCCTGCCCCGCGAAGTTGCGCAGGGCCTTTTAAGCGAAACGGCGGATGAGCTGCTGCCACTGCTCAATCCGCCGCCCTCGTCCCGATATACGGGTTGTCCGGACTGCACGCGCCACCTGGGGGGATGTCTGCTCGCTCGCGCGCCGGATCTCATTGTTCTGGTGAGAGAGGATGCCTGTATGAACCTGACTTATGGTCTTTTTTTCGCGGTCTTGAATGCGCCGCTCATATCCAACTCACCGGATGAACCCACTATGCTATGGGAATTCATGGTAATCAATGGATTTTTTCTACACAGCCCCAACATCTTGTTCCACAGGGATGTCCAACTCAAGGTGTAGAAGCTCCACCTCACGAAAATGAGAGCACATATAGTAAAAATTTTACACCAATAAACCACATATAGCGCCAATAATTCCCACCCGACATTCCCGAAATTATTCACCGCACAGCCAAAACTCAAAGCAATCCACGGAGTTATCCACAGGCTTATGCGCAGAAGTGATTCGCAACAGACCAGATAGCGCAGAGGAGACCATAAAATCCCAGAATTCCCGTGAAGTTCCATGACACCCTCCCCACTCGGTACCATGGCATCCCGTGACGCAAGTGTCGGGCGCAAAAAAGGGGCCCGAAGGCCCCTTTAACTTAGGATTGCACGAGGACCTCAGCGGGGCTCAGACCGCAGCCCGCGCCATGTGGCATAGCACGCCAGCAAAAGCACGATGGTGAATGGAAAGCCAGTCGAGACCGCCATCGCCTGAAGCGCGCCGAGGCCACCGCCCAGCAGAAGCGCAATGGCAACGAGACCTTCGAAGCTGGCCCAGAACACACGTTGCGGCACAGGCGCGTCGACCTTGCCCCCTGCCGTGATCGTATCAATCACCAGTGAGCCGGAGTCCGAGGAGGTGACAAAGAAAACGATGACCAGAATGATCGCGATGAAGGAGGTGATTTCCTTCAACGGCAACGCTTCGAGCATGGCAAAGAGTTTCAACTCCAGCGCCGCTTCGGTCACTGCCGTGTAGCCATCGTTGACGATCTGGCTGATCGCGGTGCCACCAAAAGCCGTCATCCACAGGACAGAGACCAGCATGGGAACGATCAGCACGGCAATCAGGAACTCGCGCACGGTCCGGCCACGCGACACGCGTGCGATGAACATGCCCACGAACGGGGACCAGGAAATCCACCACGCCCAATAGAAGGCGGTCCAACCTTGGCGGAAGTTATCGTCTGACCGGCCGAACGGGTTGGAGAGCGCTGGAAGATCGACAACATAAGCTTTCAGATTGGCGAAGAACCCGGTGAGGATCGCCATCGTCGGCCCAACAATGATCACAAAGAGCAACAGCAAGGCCGCCAGCCCCATGTTGATCTCGGAGAGACGTTTCACACCGGCATCAAGCCCGGCCACAACGGACAGGAGCGCAAAACAGGTGATGATACCGATCAGGATCACCTTCGATACATCGTTGACGGGAATGCCAAAGAGGTGATTGAGGCCCGCATTGGCCTGTTCCGCACCGAAGCCCAGCGAAGTCGCCAGTCCGAAGAGCGTCGCGAAGACCGCCAGAATGTCGATGATATGACCCGGCCAGCCCCAGATGCGTTCGCCAAAGATCGGGTAGAACACAGAGCGCACTGTCAGGGGCAGCCCCTTATTAAAGGAGAACAGCGCCAAAGAGAGCGCCACCACGGCGTAAATCGCCCAAGGGTGCAACGCCCAGTGGAAAATCGTCGCCGCCATGCCGAGACGGCGCGCAGCCTCCGCATCCCCCGGCGCACCGGCCAGCGGCGCCCAGCTTTCGGGCGTTCCTGCCGTGTCAGCAAAGGAAGAGGAATAATGAGAGATCGGTTCAGAGACGCCATAGAACATCAGCCCGATGCCCATCCCGGCGGCAAAAAGCATCGCGAACCAACCGCGATAACTATAGTCGGGCGTGGCCTCCATGCCCCCGATGCGCACCTTGCCGTAGGGCGAGACGATCAGGAACAGACAGAACAACACGAAAATATTGCCTGCCAAAAGGAAAAACCAGTCAAAGGTCGAGGTCAGCCAATCGCGCAACTGGGTAAAAATCGCGCCCGCCTGTTCCTGCAACGCAAGCGTCAGCAAGACGAAGACCACGATGGACAGACCGGAGATCAGAAAGACCGGATTGTGAACATCAAGCCCAAAGGGCCCGACGGTTGTTGTGATATTGTCCTGACCGATTTCATAATCGGTCTCAATCAAAGCGGCGTCGCCCTCTGGGGCAGGAATGCCGTCATCGCTCATGGAAATACTCCTTGGAATTTGGTGTCACCTTGCGCCACATGCCATGCCTCACCCGCGCGATGCGGAGGCGCGATCAATGATGTGACGTCAGTGCGGCTCAGCCCCGCACGAGAAACACGGAAGCGTCAGTATGGGACGCAAGTTTGCCGCCATGGGACGGCCAGAAATGATCGGCGACATTGGGAACATGGGTGGCCATGACCACCAGATCAGCCCCCGCCTCTTTGACCGCCCTGGCCAGAGATTTGTCGAGATCGACCGCGGGATCGTGACTGACCACCGCACGAGTTTCGACCTCGAAGCCGTGGCGTTTGCCCTGCTCCTGCGCGAATTGCGCCAATCGTTCCGCATATTCTTTTGGATTATGCCCCAGCGAGCCAGGGGTCTCCGCCGTCACACCGACATAGGTGACAGCAGCTTTATAATGCAGTGCAAAATCCGCCGCCGCGTCCAGCGCGCGGCTCAGCTTGTCTGCATGTGCAAGGTCCACAGGGACCAGGATTTTGGTAAACATATCGTCCTTTCCGGATGATTTAGCGGGCTTGCCGGCCCGTCGAGATCCTTTCGGCAAGACGCATCGCGACTGCGACGCGGAGCGTTCTGAAATGCAGTGGCAAAAAACCACTTAGCACCCTCACGATACCGAGAGCGGCCCGGATTTGCAAACAACAGCCCCGAAAACAAAAACGCGCCCCCGACATGCGAGGGCGCGAAAGAGATTGTCTTCACTGTCTTTTTCAAGCTGGGCGTCAGGCGACACCACTCTCCACGAGCCGCTGGGCAAGCGCCATGTAGGGCGCCGCTAGGGGACTGTCGCCTGCTGCCACGGGCGTTCCGTTGTCGCCCGCCAAACGCGCCTCGATCGCAAGCGGCAACTCCGCCAAAAGCGGCACGCCGAGCTTGTCTGCCTCCTGCGCGACACCGCCATGACCGAAGATATGGTCCTCATGGCCGCAATTCGGACAAACATAAGTGGACATGTTCTCAATGAGCCCCAGCACCGGCACTTTCAGCTTTTCGAACATCGAAATGCCACGCCGCGCGTCGATCAGCGCCACGTCTTGCGGCGTTGACACGACGAGAGCGCCGGTGAGCTCGGTCTTCTGGCCCAGAGTGAGCTGAACATCGCCCGTGCCCGGCGGCATGTCGATCAGAAGGACATCCAACTCTCCCCAGGCCACCTGCCCCAGCATCTGCTGCATCGCGCCCATCAGCATCGGCCCGCGCCATACAACCGCCTCGCCATCGGGAATCATGAAGCCGATGGACATGAGCGTGACGCCGTGAGCGTGCAGCGGCTCAATGGTTTGGCCATCCGGTGAAGCCGGGCGCTTGTTCACCCCCATCATGCGCGGCTGCGACGGGCCGTAGATGTCGGCATCCAAAAGACCGACCTTGCGCCCCTGACGGGCCAGCGCCACGGCGAGGTTGGCAGACACGGTGGATTTGCCCACCCCGCCCTTGCCCGAAGCGATGGCGATGATGTGTTTGACGCCCGGCACGCCTTGCTTGCCCTGTTGCGGGGTCGGATGACGCCCAATCTTGAGACTCGGCGGTTCACTTCCGGCGGCAGGCGCCGGTTTCGGCGCCGAAGGACCATGAGCCGTCATGACGATGGAGACTTTCTCGACCCCATCGAGCGCCTCGAGCACCGCTTTCGCCTGCGATTCGACCTGCCCCCAGGCCTGAGCAGTGGCGGCATCCGGCGCTTCGATCACGAAACTGACCGCCCCCTGACGTAGCGTCAATGCACGCACAAGGTCTGCCTCCACCAGATTCGAGCCCCCGGGCAAGGCCACTTTGCGCAGCTCAGCCATGATTTGATCTTGCGTGACGGACATAGGGTCCCCCCTTTCAGTTTTTCGACGATTTCATCGGCTTTGCCCACGAAATAGGGGGTTTACTGACCTATTTCCAGCATTCAATCCAGCACACCCCCTGCCATTTCAGGCCGTTTTTGGGAGCCATGCAAAATAGGTCAGGACTACTCATGCATATTCTGCATAGCGGCAATGCCGATTGGACGGATTGTGCAATCGCAGCAATTCCACAATATTAGGTTCAACAGCAGCCAAGGCATGCACCTTCGACCGCAGCAAGCGGTTCGCTTCGAAAAGACCTCGCTAAAACGACGCGGAGTTGGACCGAAGACCGGCAGAAGCCCGAAGGGAGTAAGCGGCGGCGCATCAAGCGGACCAACGTCCGAACGCATATCTAAGGTTAGAGTCACATGGCTTACGCAAACGACATCAACAGTGCCGCAACGGCTTCCTCCGCTTCTTTCGGCGGTCTGTTCAAAGCACTCGGCGAACGCTTCGCACGTTACCGCGTCTATCGTGAAACGGTGCTTGAGCTGTCCGGCCTGAGCGACCGCGACCTCAACGATCTCGGCATGTCCCGTGCCTCGATCAACGCCGTGGCCTACGAAGCCGCTTACGGCAAATAAGAATACTCATCACGGCCTCCTCCTCCTCCCTGAGGCCCTGATACCTGCGGCGGCGCCTCTCCTCCTCCCTGGCGCTGCCGCACCAGATACCGGAATTCGGGGTCCCTCTCCTCCTCCCTGGGACCTTGAAGACCAGAGCGACGATGCTTCCTCCTCCCTTGCATCGTCGCACCAATACGGGGCCTAGCCCTAGAGATCCGATCTCTCTTCCTCCTCCCTGAGGGATCGTGACTGAAGGCGGCGGTGTCTTCCTCCTCCCTGACACCGCCGCATTTCTTTCTGATACGGACCCACTCCTCCTCCCTCGTGGTCCGATGCAAGAGCACCCGCGTCCTCTCCTCCTCCCTGGACGCGGGTGTTTTTTTGTTCAGGCATGAGGAAACGCGCTGACGATGCAACGTCGCGACCAGAGTTTATCAGTTCGAAAATCAGGGTCGGCGCGTTAGGCCGCAAGCTCCAGAATGCGCTCGAAGGCCGGCAGGCCGCGCAATCCGGGCGCACCGGGATATTTCATCGCGTCCAGATGATAGGGCTGCTGACCTTGCCGCCCCCGCTTCATGAGCATTGCAGGTTTGCGCTCCGGCAGACCGGCCAGACGATGCAGCAACGCCTGCCCTTCGCGCGGCGACAGAAGCGGCCGCGCTGGTTGTTGCGCCTTATGCCCCGCAAAGAGATCCAGAAAACTCTCGATCGACCCGGCCGCGATCCCTCCCGGCGCATAGCCAGCAACGCCCCCCAACACATCACGCGCCACTTGCCCGAGATAAAGACTTTCACAGGCGATCCCGTGACAAGAGACCAACCCGTGATCCTCAAGCAAGAGATGCACATAGGTGATCTCATCGCGTGGCCGCACCCGGACATATTTGCCATCAACAAAGGAAACCGCCGGGACCAAAAGCTGTCGCCCTGCCGGATGCATCCCCTTGGTCGGCAAATCGAGCAAGATGCGGTGTTGCTGGCTCAGGACCACTGGCTCCGGATTGTCAAAACTGCCGGGCGCAAAAATCACCGGCGCATGACGCCCCCATCCGCGCACCTGCCGCGCCGCCACCCAAAGGATCGGCTGCACCCCGTGATCTAGCGTGACCACCGTATCACCCGGCCTCAACTCCCCGACGGCGCGCGGCCCCGAGGGCGTGTCAATCGGCATCGAGGCCTCAAAACACACTGCCTGATAGGTGGTCGCGGCAGATTGATCGGTATTGTAGAACCCCGGCGATTGCCCCGCATCGAAGTTGTCCCAATACCAACTTTCGAGATCGAATTCCGGCGTCCACACGACCTGAACCAGTTCGCCATTGCTGTTGTACCCCTCGAAGACA
This sequence comes from Celeribacter sp. PS-C1, assembly GCF_019429625.1. Taxonomy (GTDB): domain Bacteria; phylum Pseudomonadota; class Alphaproteobacteria; order Rhodobacterales; family Rhodobacteraceae; genus Celeribacter. The sequence continues at coordinate 221,794 of NZ_JAHXRW010000002.1, read as the reverse complement.
ACGGCGTAGCCTGTGTCGCCATTGACATCGATATAGTCGGAGCGCACCACGGTGGCGTTTTCAATCGTATCACCGCCCTGTCCAGCAAAAGTCAGCGTGTAGGTGTCACCTGGCGAAAAGATATAGGGGCTGTCATCTCCCGGTTGGGATTCGATGATCAACCCACTGGTCGAGGTCGGCGGATAATCGAATTGCGAGGTCCCCGGCCCCGAATTCACATTCGAACCGGTCGCGGTCGCAAACTGGCTGTCGAGGGCTTCGATTGTGATGGGCATCGGGCACATATCTCAGGATTTCAAACTGACCTGAGCCTACCCGAAACTTCTTAATTGCCCGTAAAATGCCACATAACCGACGTCAGAATGGAACGTCGCCCGCTTGATCTGCGGGCATCACAAAGCCTGCTTTGAGCTTTTTCGTGCCCGAGTGATCAAACTCCACCGTCAGGTTTTCACCCTCGATTTCCATGACTTCGCCATAGCCGAACTTCTTGTGGAACACTCGGTCGCCCAGCGTGAAAGAGGCGCTAGCTTTCAGATCGAGGGTGACAGGCGCGCGCGGCGTGCCAGCCCGCATGGTGCGCTCCTGCATCCGTTTCCAGCCCGGAGAATTGTAGACATCGGCTTTGGAGGCACGTTCGTTGAAACGCGTGGCTGAGGTCTGCGCATAATCGTCCAGCGACCGATCTCTGGCCATGCCACCGCCCATATTGCCCTGCGCACCATAAAGGCCGTTGGGCGTCAAAATATCGACATGCTCAGGCGGCAATTCATCAATGAACCGCGAGGCCAACTGCGATTGCCATTGTCCATAGACCCGACGGTTTGCTGCGAAGGAAATCGTGCAAAGCTCCTCGGCGCGGGTGATGCCGACGTAGGCCAGACGGCGCTCTTCCTCGAGGCCCTTGGTGCCGTTTTCATCCATAGAGCGCTGCGACGGGAACAACCCCTCTTCCCAGCCGGGCAGGAATACGACCGGGAACTCAAGCCCCTTGGCGCCGTGCAGTGTCATGATCGTGACCTTCTCGCCGTCTTCACCGCTGTCATTGTCCATGATCAGTGCGACGTGTTCGAGGAACCCGGCGAGGTTGTCGAATTGCTCCAGGGCCTTGACGAGTTCCTTAAGGTTCTCAAGCCGCCCCGGCGCCTCCGGCGTCTTGTCGTTCTGCCACATGGTGGTGTAGCCGCTCTCGTCGAGAATTTTCTCCGCCAATTCGATATGGCCGATCTCGGCGGGGTCATAAGCGACGTCTTCCACCAGTGCGTCTTCGTCCTCGACGCCATAGCGAATCTGTTGGACGTTGAGCGACGACCACCGCGCGATGTCAGCGACCAGTTGCGCGACACCCGACTTGGCCTTGCCCTTCAAAAGCCCCTCTTCCACGGCAATCCCCGCCGCCTCCAAAAGCGGCACGCCATGGCGGCGGGCGCACATTTGGATCTCTTGCAGCGCCTTGTCGCCCACCCCGCGTTTCGGTGTGTTGATGATGCGTTCAAAGGCCAGATCGTCCTCCGGCTGGGTGACGATGCGGAAATAGGCCATGGCATCGCGGATCTCCATCCGCTCGTAAAATCGAGGCCCGCCGATCACGCGATACGGCAGTCCGATGGAGAGGAACCGATCCTCGAAAGCGCGCATTTGATGCGAGGCGCGGACCAGTATGGCCATGTCATCGAGGGAGTACTTGCGCAGGCGCGACCGTGTGCCGCCATGCAGCGCCTCGATCTCTTCGCCGACCCAACGCGCCTCTTCCTCGCCATCCCAATGGCCGATGAGACGCACCAATTCGCCCTCGGTCTCCGAGGTCCAAAGCTCCTTGCCGAGACGATCCCGGTTGCCCGCAATCACCGACGAGGCGGCGGCGAGGATGTGGGGCGTGGAGCGGTAATTCTGTTCAAGGCGCACGACTTTGGCGCCGGGAAAATCCTTTTCGAACCGCAGGATGTTGCCCACTTCAGCGCCGCGCCAGCCGTAGATCGACTGGTCATCATCGCCAACGCAACAGATGTTCTTATGCCCGCCGGCCAAGAGCCTGAGCCAGAGATATTGCGCGACGTTCGTGTCCTGATACTCGTCCACGAGGATGTATTTGAACCAGCGCTGATACTGCTCCAAGAGGTCCGGGTGTTTCTGAAAAATCACCACCATATGCAGCAGAAGATCACCGAAATCGACGGCGTTCAGCGTTGTCAGGCGCTCTTGATATTGTGCATAAAGTTTGACGCCCATACCATTGAATTCACTGCCTTCTCCGCCAGACACGGCAGAGGGTGTGAGGGCGCGATTCTTCCAATTGTCGATCATGCCGGAGAGCTGGCGCGCGGGCCAGCGCTTCTCATCAATGCCCGCCGCTGAGATCAGCTGTTTGAGCAATCGGATCGAGTCATCCGTGTCCAGAATGGTGAAGTTCGACTTGAGCCCGACAAGCTCGGCGTGGCGACGCAAAAGCTTGACGCAGACCGAGTGGAAGGTGCCGAGCCAGGGCATGCCCTCAAGCTCCATCCCCATCAGCCCGGCGACACGGCTCTTCATCTCCCGCGCGGCCTTGTTGGTGAAGGTCACGGCGAGGATTTCGCGCGGCTGCGCGCGGCCAGTGTTCAAGAGATGCGCGATACGGGCCGTCAGCGCCTTGGTCTTCCCCGTCCCCGCCCCCGCGAGCATCAGGACAGGCCCATCGAGGGTCTCCACCGCCTCGCGCTGCGCGTCGTTCAGCGTGTCGAGATACGACGTGTCGGGCGCGCCAAAGGCGGCCTCGCGCGCGCCTTGCATCGCGAGCTGGGAGAGGGAAGGACGTTGGGGCTGTACCGCCGCCTCGAAGGCGTCGTCTTCATTGAAACTGCTCATGAGGGCAGGATACATAAGAGCCGCGCCGAGGAAAAGTGCGTTCTTCTATTGTTCTCACACGCATTGCGCAGAAAAATGCCAAATCAAGGTTTCTCAGAAGGCTCAGAGACAGCCTCAACCAGCCCCGACACATAGCGCGCGAAGAGCCGCGAGAAGTCGGAGATGTCGTCACCCGACCAGCCCGCGAAGACCTGCGCCATGATGCGCCATTTCGACAGGGTGAATTCGCCCAAAAGGGTTTTCGATTTCGGCGTCATGACCAGAACCGATTTGCGCGCGTCTTCCTGCACTGCTTGTCGAGCCAGATAGCCGCGCGAGACCAGTTCGGAGACGATGCGCGAGGCACGCGACGGATCGACGGCCATGACCTCGGCCACCATGCCGATGGTCGGCGGCTCTGGGCGGTCGCGCCCGAGACCAGCGGAGATTTGCGCGACGGACAAGAGCCCCTGCAACAGCGCGGGTTCCAGCGCCTCGGACATGCCCGCGATCACCTTGCCCTTGAATTCGCCCTTTTCCGCCATGCGCCGCCATTGAAACAGCGACAGGTCGAGATCGAGAAGCGCCATGACGGCGGGATCGGAAAAACCTTCCCCACTCAAGAACTCTGGCACACCGGCGTGCACGCGCGGGTCAGCAGGGCGTTTTGCCGGGGCATCGTCAGGGTGGGGCATCGTATCTGGAGCGTGATCTTGGGTCATGGCGATGGGGTCGCATGAATGTGTGCCAATGTCAATTATGTGACAGTAACATTTATGTGCCGTTGACACATATATGTATTTAGCGCTATCTGTCCGCCAAAACGCCCAGCCCGAGGCGCGCCCGACGTACCGGAGTACGGACGGGCAAAAAGGAGTTCTTATGACACAAACGCACACATCCCCCCGGCCCGATGAGGCCACATCCGAACGCCCCAAAGAGCATACCTCCGTCGGGCTGGTGATCGGCTCCGTCGCCGTCCTCATGTTGTTGGCCGCGCTCGATCAGACCATCGTCTCCACGGCACTGCCGACCATCGTCGCCGATCTCGGCGGTTTGGAGCATCTGTCTTGGGTGGTCACCGCCTATATCCTCGCCTCCACCGTTGTCGCGCCGCTTTATGGCAAGCTCGGCGACCTTTACGGGCGGCGAAATGTGGTGATCTTTTCCGTGACACTGTTCCTGTCCGGCTCTGTTCTGTGTGGTCTGGCGAACTCAATGGGCTTTCTCATCGCCGCCCGCGCGCTTCAGGGCCTCGGCGGTGGCGGCCTATTCGTTCTGGCGCTATCGATCATCGGTGACGTGATCCCGCCCAAGGAACGGGGCCGCATCCAAGGCGTCTTTGCTGGCGTCTTCGGCGTCTCCTCTGTCGCTGGGCCTCTTTTGGGCGGCTGGTTCGTCGACACCCTGTCTTGGCACTGGATTTTCTACATCAACCTGCCCTTCGGCGCGCTGGCTCTCGCAGGCTTTGTCTTTGGCTTCAAGCCTTTGGGTTGTCGGGTGCAGCACAAGGTCGATTACGCAGGCGCCCTGGCACTCACACTGTCGCTCTCGTCCATCGTGCTGTTGACCGCTCTGGGCGGCAAGGAATTCGGCCTCACTTCCCCCATTGGCCTGTCGCTGATGGCGCTGTTTCTCATCTCAACCCTTGGCTTCATCGCAATCGAGCAAAAGGCGTCGGAGCCGATCCTCCCGATCAGCCTGTTCAAGATGAATGTCTTCACCATCACCTCGGCGATCTCTTTTGTCTCCGGTGCGCTGATGTTCGGGGCGCTGACCTTTATCCCCGTGTTCCTGCAAATGGCGAAGGGCGCGAGTGCCACGCAATCGGGATTGCAGCTGATCCCGATGACCTTTGGCATTCTCACCGCCTCGACCATCTCAGGCCAATATATGAGCCGCACCGGGCGCTATCGCCTCCTGCCGGTGATCGGACTCAGCATCGCCGTGGTGGCGCTAGTCTCGCTGACGCGGTTGTCGCCGGAGATGCACTCCTGGTCGCTCTGGCTGTCGCTGGCGGGGCTTGGCATGGGCATGGGCTGTATCTTCCCGGTGGTGACCACCGCCGTGCAAAACGCCGTGCCGCGTGAACAGATTGGCACCGCCACCGCTGCGGGGCTGATGTTCCGCCAGGTCGGCGGATCCATCGCCGTCGCGCTATTCGGTGCGCTTTTTGCCAGCCGCATGGCGACCATGATGGCCGAGGCGAATGTCGAAGCCACGGTCGATGGCCCCGCAGGCGGCCTCGCAAATGTCGCAGAGCTTGGTCCGCAGATATTGGCGCAGCTGCCGGAGGCCACCCGCGATCTGATCGGCCAGACGATTTCCGCGGCCCTTCATCCGATCTACTGGATCGCCGCCGCCCTCGCATTGGTCGGGTTGATCATGGCGGTGTTCTTGCGGGAAATCCCGCTTCGGTCGCGGGAAGGCTGACGAGCCAGACGCATGATTCCTCTCGAAATGCTTTGCAAAGGCCCGATCCTCACAGGTCGGGCCTTTGCTAATCCCCCATTTTTTTCTGCAAAAATTGCAAACCCGGCCATTTCCCGCCCCTCGCACATCAAAAATCGCGGCTAGGCGTCGCAAATCTTCTGCCATGCTCAAATCCGGCAGGGTAAGGGGATTTACTGCAGTGCAGAAATCACTAACCTGATGTGAAAAACAGCAAGAGGGGAAGCTTGCCATGGCCGATTTCAAAAAAGTGCTCATCGCGAACCGGGGAGAAATTGCGATCCGCGTGATGCGTGCTGCGAATGAAATGGGGAAACGCACCGTCGCCATTTACGCCGAAGAGGACAAGCTCTCTTTGCACCGCTTCAAAGCGGACGAAGCCTATAAGATCGGCGAAGGCATGGGGCCCGTCGCGGCCTATCTGTCGATCGAAGAGATCATTCGCGTCGCCAAACTCTCGGGCGCCGATGCGATCCACCCGGGCTACGGCCTTTTGTCCGAGAACCCCGATTTCGTCGACGCCTGCACCGCGGCCGGCATCACCTTTATCGGCCCGAAGGCCAAGACCATGCGCCAGCTGGGTGACAAGGCCTCGGCGCGCAAAGTGGCGATTGAGGCCGACGTGCCGGTGATCCCGGCCACAGAGGTCTTGGGGGACGACTTCGACGCGATCCGCAAGGAAGCCACCGAGATCGGCTTTCCGCTGATGCTCAAGGCCTCTTGGGGCGGCGGCGGGCGCGGCATGCGTCCGATCAACAATGTCGAAGAGCTTGAAGAAAAGGTCAAAGAAGGCCGCCGCGAAGCCGAAGCCGCCTTTGGCAATGGCGAGGGCTACCTCGAGAAGATGATCATCAAGGCGCGTCACGTCGAGGTGCAAATCCTTGGTGACCAGCATGGCAACATCTACCACCTCTACGAACGCGATTGCTCGGTGCAGCGCCGCAACCAGAAAGTCGTGGAACGCGCCCCTGCCCCCTTCCTCTCACCCGCGCAGCGCGAAGAGCTCTGCACGCTCGGCAAGCGCATCTGTGAGCATGTGAATTACGAATGCGCCGGCACCGTCGAATTCCTGATGGATATGGAAAGCGGCAAATTCTATTTCATTGAGGTAAACCCCCGCGTGCAGGTGGAGCACACCGTCACCGAGGAGGTCACCGGCATCGACATCGTGCGCGCTCAGATCCTGATCGCCGAAGGCAAGAGCCTGACCGAGGCCACCGGAGTGGCCAGCCAATATGACGTGAAACTCGACGGCCATGCGCTTCAAACCCGTGTGACGACCGAGGACCCGACGAACAACTTCATTCCCGACTATGGCCGCATCACCACCTATCGTTCGGCGACCGGCATGGGCATCCGTCTCGATGGTGGCACCGCCTATTCGGGCGCGGTGATTACGCGCTACTATGACAGCTTGCTGACGAAAGTGACCGCTTGGGCCCGCACGCCCGAGGCCGCGATTGCACGGATGGACCGGGCGCTGCGCGAATTCCGCATCCGCGGCGTTCAAACCAACATCGCCTTTGTCGAAAACCTGCTGAAACACCCGACCTTCCTGTCGAATGAATACACCACGAAGTTCATCGACACGACGCCGGAGCTGTTCGATTTCAAACCGCGCCGCGACCGTGCGACGAAAATCCTGACCTATTTGGCCGACATCACGGTGAACGGCCACCCGGAGACAATCGGACGCGCGAAACCCGCCGCCGATGCGCGCAAACCTGTGGTGCCGAAGCTCAAGGTGGAAACCGCACCCGCTGGCACGCGCCAGTTGCTTGAGAACGAAGGCGCGCAGGCGGTGGCCGATTGGATGCTGGCACAGAAACAGCTTTTGATCACCGACACCACGATGCGCGACGGTCACCAGTCCCTGCTTGCGACGCGCATGCGGTCCATCGACATGATCAACGCGGCGCCGGCCTATGCGGCCAACCTGTCGAGCCTGTTCTCGGTGGAATGCTGGGGTGGCGCGACCTTTGACGTGGCTTACCGCTTCTTGCAGGAATGCCCGTGGCAGCGACTGCGCGACATTCGCGAGCGCATGCCCAACATCATGACGCAGATGCTTCTGCGCGCCTCGAACGGCGTCGGCTACACCAACTACCCGGACAACGTGGTGCAGGAATTCGTGCGTCAGGCCGCCGAGACCGGTGTCGATGTGTTCCGTGTCTTCGACAGCCTCAACTGGGTCGAGAACATGCGCGTTGCGATGGACGCGGTGATCGAGAGCGGCAAGGTCTGTGAAGGCACGATCTGCTACACTGGTGACCTGTTCGATCCGGCACGCTCGAAATACGACCTGAAGTACTACGTCAAAATGGGTCAGGACCTGAAAGCCGCCGGCGCGCATGTGCTTGGGCTCAAGGACATGGCGGGCCTGTTGAAACCTGCGCAGGCGCGTCAGTTGGTCAAGGCGCTGAAAGAAGAGGTCGGCTTGCCGATCCACTTCCACACCCATGACACCTCTGGCGCCGCTGCCGCCACCATCCTCGCCGCCGCTGACGCGGGCGTGGATGCGGTGGATGCGGCAATGGACGCTTTCTCTGGCGGCACGTCTCAGGCGTGCTTGGGCTCCATTGTTGAGGCCACGCGTTTCACCGAGCGCGATACCGGCCTCGACATCGCGGCGATCCGCGAGATGTCGAACTACTGGGAAGCCGTGCGCGGTCAGTACAAAGCCTTCGAGAGCGGCCTCGCGGCCCCTGCTTCCGAGGTTTACCTGCACGAGATGCCCGGCGGTCAGTTCACCAACCTCAAGGCGCAGGCCCGCTCTCTGGGCCTCGAAGAGCGCTGGCATGAGGTGGCGCAGTCTTATGCCGATGTGAACATGATGTTCGGCGACATCGTAAAAGTGACGCCCTCCTCGAAAGTGGTCGGCGACATGGCTCTGATGATGGTCTCCCAAGGCCTCACCCGCGATCAGGTCGAGGACCCGAAACACGATGTGGCCTTCCCGGACAGCGTTGTCGATATGATGCGCGGCAACCTCGGCCAGCCGCCGGGAGGTTTCCCCGATGCGATCATCAAAAAGGTGCTGGGCAAGGAAAAACCCAACACCGAACGCCCCGGCAAACACCTGCCGCCCGCTGATTTTGCGGCGCTGCGCGCTGAGCTTGCTGAGAAATTCCCGGATGAAGAGTTCGACGACGAGGATTTCAACGGCTACCTGATGTATCCGAAGGTCTTCACCGATTACGTCACCCGCCACGAGCAATACGGGCCGGTGCGCACACTTCCGACCCGGAACTTCTTCTACGGGATGGAAACCGGTGAGGAAATCTCTGCATCGATCGATCCGGGTGTGACGCTTGAAATCCGCTGTCAGGCGGTGTCGGAGCCCAACGAGATGGGCGAGGTCAAAGTCTTCTTCGAGCTGAACGGTCAGCCGCGCACCGTGCGCGTCAAAGACCGCTCCGCCGCCTCTTCGGTGGTGGCGAACGCCAAGGCCGAGCTGGGCAATCCAAAACACGTCGGTGCGCCGATGCCGGGCGTCGTCGCCACGGTCGCCGTGGTCGCGGGCCAGTCGGTTAAAAAGGGCGATGTGCTTTTGACCATTGAGGCGATGAAGATGGAAACTTCGATCACCGCCGATCAAGACGGCACGATCAAAGCGGCACACGTCACCCCCGGCGCTCAGATCGACGCCAAGGATTTGCTGGTCGAATTCGAATAACCCAAACTGAGAAAGGCGCCCCACCCGGGCGCCTTTCGACTTAAGGCCGATGCCCGTAGCTGTGCTGCCCCCGACACAGATCGCGCGCCCTCCATGCATCGGAACACGATGCACACTCTGTACGGTTCAGCGTGCACGATCACTTTGGAGGTTTTCTTAGGACCCGTTAGCGGGGCGCCCGGCGACGCCCTTTTTCACTGGTGTTACCCAAAAGACTCATCACCAGCGCTACCCGGAACACCACTCACAAATTCTTGATGACTGATCTGCGAGCAAAGATTAACGTAACGTTAATCAACATGGGGATGGTGATACAATGACTCTCAAACTTAAATCCAATGCACTTCTGATCGCAGCTGGCCTGCTCTCGGCTCAAACGGCTTTTGCTGGCTCCTTGGCACCGGCCATCGAGGACTCCGCCGTCGAAGTCGTGACGCCCAGCGCGGTCGACTGGTCCGGTTTCTATGCCGGCGCAACGGCAGGCTATCTGTCCGGATCTTCGCTGTTCTGCCAAGAGGGCGCATCCGAAACCTGCGAAGGAAATCCACAGGACTTTGACCTGCCCGAGCCGGAGCCCGAGGGAAATGTCTTCGGTCTGACTGGCGGCTACAACTGGCAAAACGGGCCTCTGGTATACGGTGTGGAGGCAGATATTTCGAAAGCGAACGCGGATGGCTCCGCTCCTGATTCCTCGGGGTATGGCTGTGGCGGCAACTGTCAGACCGACATTCTAGCCATAGCAACGCTTCGGGGACGCGTCGGCTACGCGTTGGACAAATGGCTTCCCTACGCCACCGCAGGCGTCGGCGCGATGCAGGTCGAGGTCGGTTTCCCGGATTACGACCCGGCAACGTTGAACAAAGACATCATCGTCACCCCGGTGATTGGTCTAGGTGTGGAATATATGGCATCAGAGAAAATTTCTCTCAAACTCGAAGCCCTGCATTTCTTTGAGAAAGAGGAACTTGTCCCGGCCGACAACGACCCCTGTGGCGCACCCTGCGGCCCGACCGATATCGAGGCCAGCGTTCTGCGTTTCGGCGTGAACTATCACTTCTGAGCCGTCACTCAGGTCTTTGAGAGGGGCGCCTTCTGGCGCCCTTTTTCATGCTTTGCGTGTGAGTGCCAAAGAGGTCAGCCCGCCAAACACCAGCGCCCAAAGCGGCGCACCAATGCCAAAGAAGCTGATCCCCGACACTGTGGTCATAAAGGTCACAAGCCCCGCCTCACGCTGCGCCGGATCCTTGAGCGCGCCTGTAAGGCTCGCCGCGATGGTGTTCAAAAGCGCCAGCCCCGCAACCGTCACCACCAGAGCTTTTGGCGCGATCACGAAGAGACTGATCACCGCAGCACCCAAAAGTCCGACGATGGAATAGAGCACAGCCGCGACGACGACCGCCTTGTAGCGAGTCGCAGGATTTTCGTCGGCCTCTGGCCCCGCACAGATCGCCGCCGTGATCGCGGCAAGGTTAAAGGCGTAGCCTCCGAAGGGCGCGAGGATCAGCGAGGTGAGGCCCGTGACGGTGATCGCAGAGGAGACGGGCGGCTCATATCCCGCAGCCTTGAGGGTGACGACACCGGGGACGTTTTGAGAGGTCATGGTGACAATATAAAGCGGCAGACCGATGCCGATCAGCGTGGCAAGAGTGAATTCGGGCATGACAAAGACTGGCTTAGCGATCTCGAAATTCACATGCTGGGTGGTGTCAAAGGCGCCTGTGAGGGCGCAAAACACGATACCGACGAGCAGGACCATGGGGATTGAGAAGCGGGCAAAGAACCGACGCCCGGCCAGATAGGTCGCACACATCAGAGCCACGAGGACGAGATTGTCCTCCATCGAGGTGAAAATCTCCAAGCCGAAGCGAAACAGAATCCCCGCCAGCATCGCATTTCCCAGCGCGTCAGGGATCAGATGCGACAGCTTCTCGAACCAGCCGGTGAGGCCGGTGAGGGTCAAAAGCACGGCACAGAAGACAAAGGCCCCGATTGCCTGCCCCATCGGCACGCCGTCGAGACTGATGACCAAAAGCGCCGCGCCGGGTGTCGACCAAGCGGTGAGGATCGGCATTTTGTAGCGCAGCGACAGGATGAGCCCGCTGAGCCCCATACCGAGGCCCAGCGCCAGCATCCAACTGTTCGCCTGCGCCTGTGTCGCGCCCAGGACGTCGATGGCCTGAAAGATGATCGCAACGCTGCTGGTGTAGCCCAGAAGAACGGCGACGGCGCCCGCAACGAGATGGGAGAGTTTCAGACCGAACATTATGGGGCCTCTCTGAAAGGAAAGATTTGAACCGGTCGAAATGTGCGCTATAACGGCCATGACCGCTATAACGCACGGGCGCTATAGCGCACAAGAGTGGAATTGAGGACAGGTGATGCAAACCGAGACGGCGCAGATGCCCAAGATCGCCCTCAAGGCTATTCGCACCGAGGCCGGTCTAAGTCTGGCCCAAGCTGCCGAGATCACTGGCGTCAGCAAAGCCATGCTGGGCCAGATCGAACGCGGTGAATCCTCCCCCACCTTGGTGACGCTTTGGAAGCTGGCGAAGGGCTTTCACCTGCCGCTGACCGCCTTTCTCGAGGGGGCTGCGACAACACCCCCGGCGGTCAACTTCCCCGAAAGCATCCGCTTTCGCACGCTCTTTGCCTTTGATGCCACATTGGGCTCAGAGAGCTTCCTGATCACACTCTCCCCCGGTCAAACCCATATCTCGCATCCCCATGACGCGGGCGTGGTCGAGGATATTTTCGTCACCGAAGGCTCACTTGAACTGCAACTGGGCGACACACAGAACAGCACATGGACGCGCTATAGCGCGGGTGCCGCGGTGCGTTTTGCGGCAGATCAGCCGCACAGCTACCGCAATCCGACCGATACGCCGACTCGGTTCCACAACACGATGCATTATCCGCGCGTCTGAAGCGTGTCAGGCATCCCGACGCGGCGTCAGGTCGCATCGGATCAAATGCGCATGGTGTGTGCGGCATCAAACAATGATTTTTGAATATGTTTCTTTTAGAACCGGTGCGCGATCCGCACGCCTTCCCCAACAAAAGACTCACATCATGACCCTGACATTGACTGCCTTTTACGCGGGCCTTGCTGGCCTCCTATACCTTTACCTCTCGATCTATGTGATCAAACAACGCCTTCACATCGGCCAAGGCCTCGGCGACGGCGGCGACGACACACTCAACCGCCGGATTCGCGCGCATGGCAATTTCAACGAATACGCGCCGCTGACCCTCGTGCTGATCGCGGGGTTCGAGGCCCAAGGCGCGCCAACGCTCTTGGTGCACCTCGCCGGAATCACGCTGATCGTCTCACGCGGGCTGCACGCCTACGGCATGCAGGGCGGCGACAAAGAATGGGGCCGTAAATATGGCATCCTCTCCACTTTCGCTTTGCTGCTGGTCCTGTCTCTCGCCGATATCGGCATGGCGCTCTTTTAAACTTAGGGGAGGAGCACCCCCTCCCCCTCACCTTTGGCGTCAGCTTTTGGCCTCTGGCCAGCGCCTTCGAAGAAAAAATTGCGACAAATCCATTTTTCCTCTTGCAGCCCGGAGCGGGATTTCATATCTCACGCCTCACCCAAGGAAGCGGGCGTAGCTCAGGGGTAGAGCATAACCTTGCCAAGGTTAGGGTCGGGCGTTCGAATCGCCTCGCCCGCTCCAAATATCCTCCCGGTCACGCGAGACATCGCATGGCCATCCCCAAGGAGGATTTAGGGTTGAGACGGCACACCCAGCCGCCTCACGTAACCGAGCCGACGCACAGGCTGGACGCGAGCGGGCGTAGCTCAGGGGTAGAGCATAACCTTGCCAAGGTTAGGGTCGGGCGTTCGAATCGCCTCGCCCGCTCCAATTTCTCTCAGGAAATGTTCTGAATGACTTGTTTCCGCCGCATCATGCGGCCGAAACCAGTCGTTGCCCCCGGGATCGCACAAACTGCGCAGCCCCTATTGGTCAGAACGTTTCGAGACAAAGACAGGACCTGTCTCTCCAAAAGACGCAACACGTCTGTCCGCAAAGGATGGCTCCTGCGCAATCTGCTCCACATCAGCCCTCGCACGCGCTTCGGACTCGACCTGGGCGCAATCCGTCAGAAAATCGCACCCGATACAGACCTCCTTCGTCTTGCGTGCCAATTCATAGCAATTCTTGCCGCTCTCAGTGATGAAGGCCTCGGCAATTGCGACCATATCATCTGCGGGCGTCTCACTTCCCATCACATAGCGCAGCGTCGAGAGGCGAGAGAATAGCGTTTCGGCATGAAAACTCTTGTCCATCGCGGACCCGCTTGGACCAGCCACGAGGATCGAAGTGATCTCCGGCTGATGGAATTCCGCAGTCAACGCAACGGCGAGGCCGCTGCCCCCATCCACGAGCAGATCGAAAATCAGCAGTTCAAAGCGCAGGTCCCGCAGGTAAGTCATCGCTACCTCAGCTTTGAAGGCGCGATGCACCTCATGCCCGCGCGCCGCGAAAGCCTCAGTCCAACGCGCGACGGCCTTCCGATCATCATGGAACATGAGCATCCGCAAGGCCGATCTCCTCTTCAGGGTATGGTAAACAGAGTCTCAAAAAATCCTTAACAAAGCCTAAACGCGCCTCTGAAAGCTCCAAGCCTGCTTGATTTTCGCGCACGCCGCGCCTTCCAACCCTGCAATTTTGTTAATAACTTTTCGCATTACCTTGACCACGCGCTTGACCCTCGGGCACCCATGCAGAAAACTGCGCCGCATAACGATGCCCCGCATTTTAAACACCAACAGTTTCACCACTTTAGAGAACAGGTTTCCCCAGAATGGCCATCAAAACCGTTATGTCGCCGAATGCGGCACAGCTCTATCCTATTCGCGTCAAGGAGGTACTGACCACGATCGGCGCGATGGTCGAGGCGGAGACACGGGTCCTTGTGGCGGAAACAGCCACAGGCAAGCGCATCGGCATCAAAGCGGGCGAAACCGGGCGCGTGATCCAGATCCCGCCGGTCGATACCATTCTCGAACGACGCCAGATGCTTTTGGTAATTGAGACCTTCGAGGACGCAAAGGCCACCGCGAGCGCCGCAGGCGCGGCTTCAGGTGCGGACGCGGCCTCCGGTTCGAAAGCCGATGAAGGCGCAGCCAAACCGAAAGCAAAGGCAAACCCGAAGCCCAAACCTCAGCAGCAGGCAGAGCCGCAGACCGAGCCGGAAACGAAGCAAAAGCGGAAACGCAAAAAGACCGCACCGGCCACAGACGCAGCCCCCCAAACAACCTCAAAGACAAACGGCTGGACCATGAAGGACCGCTTCCTCGCGCTGAGCATGATCGGCATGATCGCCACCGGCGCCTATGTCTGGATCGCGGATTTCGACCCTAGAGGCCGCAATTTCCCTGCCTCCTCCGATCTGGCCTGGCTCAACACGCCCGAACGGCGCGCCGAGACCGCCATCACCTTCACCCCCTTCGAGGGTGTCCGCTTCACCAGCCTCGACACCACAGGGCACGGCAATGTGTTCTTCGCAGGGATCGATGACGAGAACCATGGCTTTGTCACCCGTTTTGACACCACCGCCAACAGCTACAGCACGCCTGCGCGCACGGAGACCACGGTCAAAAGTGCCCATGTGCTGATGGATGCGATGGGGAGCGGCGTATCATACGCTGCTTTCGCCGCCGTTGAGGAGATGGGCCTTTTTCCCTATGTCTACTACGTCAATAAAGACGGTGAAATGAAGGACCGTGTCGACATCAATGAGGACCGATTCATCCTCGCCACAGCCCGCTCAGGCGCCGCCGTCGCATGGCTCGCGTCGGGCGAAATGACATATTTCGGCACCACGGAAGAGAAAGAAGTCGTGATGTTCGACGGGATTTCCGGGTATTGGAGCGGCTACACGTTTGACGACACCCCCGAGGGCCAGCCGAGGCGCGAGCTTTCGACCCTCTCGCTGCGCCTCGACCCCGACTGGAGCCTGACTATGATGGCCGGAGGGATGCAGGACGGCGGCGGCACGATCACGGATCCCGTCAGCCACTGGGTCAAAGAGACCTATGACCGCGCAGACGGCGGCTATGACTACCGTGAGGGCTGGACGGAATGGCGTGACGCGCTATCACTCATGGATGACGCCTCGGCGGAAGACTACGATCAGGCAGACCGAGAGAAACGCGGCATGATCACCTCCGCCTTCGCACTTGGCGAGGACGACACCCATCTGGTGGCGGGCTCTCTGGCGGGCCTCAAGGGCCAGCGTCAGACCGACGGCAGCTATTCCGGCGATGCCTTTTACACCTGGACCCGCGGCAGGGCAGACGACAGTCAGCAACGCGAACGCACGGTCTTTCTGGCACGCGACGACATCGACGCCTCTGATGGTGCCCAAGTCACGGAGGCCGTCCTGACCACAGGCGACCGCTTTGCGCTTTTGATCCGGAACTGGGGCAACTCCAGCCGCTATAGCGCCATCGCCTTTGTCGATTCGGAAGGGCTGCCCTACGCCCATGTCACCTTCGACGGTGTGGAAATTAGCGACATCGTCTTTGCCGATGACGAAAAGCTCCATGTGGCCGGCACGAAACGCAACACATCAGGGGCGCTCTATCCCGTCTATTACAACTTCCTGCCGTGAGGCTGCGTGATATGGGGCGCGACTGCTTTCTCGACAAATCCCCGCCCCCGCGCCTATAAGGGCGCAGCACCCAGAACCAAGAGGCCTCCATGCGCAAGGCGAGCATCACCCGCGTGACCGCGGAAACCGAGATCACGGTCGAGATCAACCTCGACGGGACCGGCAAATACGACAACCAGACGGGCGTGGGCTTTTTCGACCACATGCTCGACCAACTGTCGCGCCATTCCCTCATCGACATGACGATCCGCGCCAAGGGGGATTATCACATCGACGACCACCACACGGTCGAGGACACCGGCATCGCCATCGGTCAGGCTCTGGTCAAGGCGGTGGGCGACAAGAAAGGCATCTACCGCTACGGCCACTTCGCACTCGCCATGGACGACACGCAGGTGGCCTGCGCGCTCGATCTCTCGGCGCGGCCGTTTCTCGTGTGGAATGTCGACTTCCCGACCGACAAGATCGGCGCGTTTGACACTGAGTTGGTGCGCGAATTCTTTCAGGCGCTTTCGACGCACGGCGGCATCACGCTGCACATCGACAAGGTGCATGGGATAAATTCCCACCACATCGCCGAGGCCGCGTTCAAATCCGTCGCCCGCGCGCTGCGTATGGCGCTTGAGATCGACCCGCGCATGGCCGACAGCCTGCCGTCGACCAAGGGCGCGCTTTAAAGGCTTTGAAGAGAGACTGACATGCTGACAGCACTCGTCGATTACGACAGCGGAAACCTGCACTCCGCCCATAAAGCGTTTGAGCGTATGGCGCGCGAGAACGGCTCCGGCACCATCGTGGTGACCTCGGAACCCGATGTCGTGGCCAAAGCCGACCGCATCGTATTGCCGGGCGACGGCGCCTTTCCAGCCTGCAAGAAGCAGCTGTTCGACTACACTGGCCTGTTCGAGGCGATCTCTGAGGCCGTCACGGAAAAGGGCCGTCCGTTCATGGGCATTTGCATCGGCATGCAGATGCTGGCGACCCGTGGCCTTGAGTATGAAGAAACTGAGGGCTTCGACTGGATCGGCGGTGAAGTCGTAAAGATCGCACCCTCGGATCCGGCCCTGAAAGTGCCTCACATGGGTTGGAACGACTTGCACATATCGAACACACACCCGGTTTTGGATGGCATTTCGAGTGGCGATCATGCCTATTTCGTACATTCCTACCATTTCAAGGTCGCAAACCCGGCGCACCGTCTCGCGCATGTGGATTACGGCGAGGACGTCACCGCCATCGTTGCGCGCGACAATATGATCGGTATGCAATTCCACCCGGAGAAAAGCCAGCGCGCGGGGCTGCGCATCGTGTCGAACTTCCTCGGCTGGGCACCGTAGGATTTGAGTATTTTTGCCACGAAGAAGACGTGAAAAAGGGGCCCGTTTGAGGCCCCTTTTATTTTGATGGAAACGGAAAGTGCTTACTGCACCCGGCTCCATGTCTGACCTTTGCAGATCGGACCGACGCAGCCGGAGACCTTGAGCGTGTTGCCGGAGAGCGCCATTTTCGAGTTGTAAACCTTTCCCGTTGAGGGCTGCCAGATCTTGCCGCTCTTATAGCCGCCGCCGCCCTGCGCGACCATGTCCCAGACGATTGGCTTGCCCTTGTTGGCGGAGTTATACTCGCCGCTGTCGTTGAAGGTCCGGCTGATCGTGCCGCAAATCTTGTCGCCACAGGGGGCGATGGTGATATGCGCATAGGCGCCGTCATCGACCTGAGTCTGCCAGATGCCTTCGACCGGGTCAGCAAACGCGGGCGCGGCGAGACCCAGCGCGGCAATCGCCGCGAACATCACATGTTTCATTCTATATCCTCCCAAAATATGGCCCTACCCTGAGCGGGATCGGCGCTTTGAGGCAAGATTAACGCAGCGGCACATCCTCCTCAAAGCGGGTTTTGCAATTCCCGCGCAATCATGCCAAAGGGATCGCAACGATTTCACGACAGGAGCCCCGCGCCATGATCCTCTATCCCGCCATCGACCTCAAAGACGGCAACGCCGTGCGGCTTTACAAAGGCGAGATGGAGAAAGCGACCGTGTTCAACGAGAACCCGGCCGCGCAGGCTTTGGAGTTTGTCGAAGCGGGCTGCGAGTGGCTGCATCTTGTTGATCTGAACGGCGCTTTTGCCGGCGAACCGGTGAACGCAGCGCCTGTGGAAGAGATTCTCAAGCAATGCAAAGTGCCCGCGCAGTTGGGTGGCGGCATTCGCGACATGGCGACGATCGAGATGTGGCTGTCCAAAGGCCTAGAACGTGTGATTCTCGGCACCGTGGCCGTCGAAAACCCCGATCTGGTGCGTGAAGCGGCGCGTGCCTTCCCCGGTCACGTCGCCGTCGGCATCGACGCGCGCAAAGGCATGGTGGCAACCAAGGGCTGGGCCGAAGAAACCAACGTGAACGCCACGGACCTCGCCAAATCTTTCGAGGACGCAGGCGTCTCAGCGATCATCTACACCGACATCAACCGCGACGGCGCCATGCAAGGCCCGAACATCGAGGAAACCGCAGCGCTGGCCAATGCCGTGTCGATCCCCGTGATTGCGAGCGGCGGCGTGTCCTCAATTGCCGATCTCGAAAACCTCAAGGCTTGTGGCGCTCCGCTCAATGGAGCCATCTCCGGCCGTGCGCTCTACGATGGGGCGATTGATTTGAAAGAGGCGCTTAAGGTGATGAAGGCCTGAGGCCCCCTCCCCCTGCGTCAAGCTGTCCCTTTCCTAACGCCATGGTTCGCCGTTAAGTGAACACGTTTAACATGGCGTAAAGGGTTCCAATGTCACAGGTTCAGCATGCTCCCCTCCCCTCCACTTCGCGGCTCTGGGCGAAGGTCCGAAGCGGCGACTTCATCGACGGCTACGCGGTCAACAGTGCGCTGTCCCCAAGAGATGCGGCGAACATCGGCCTAACCATGCCCGGCTGGGCCGACGCACTTCTGAACCTGCGCAACCGGATCGTGAAACCCCTCGGCCTGAAAACGGAAACCGCCGCCAGCGGTGACGGCGCGATTTTTCCGGTGGAATACGAAGGCGCGGATGAGTTGATCATCGGCACCGACGACACCCATCTGAATTTCCGCATTTGCATCCGTCAGGACGCAGGCCGCATCCATATGGCGACATGGGTGCATCGCAACAACGCTCTGGGGCGAGCGTATCTGATGATCGTCAAACCCTTTCACGTGCTGATCGTGAGGGACGCCATGCGCCGGATCGCTCGTGGAAATGCGCATGGAAATCACGGCGCCTGACGTTGCATCCGGCCCCCTCGCACTTTAAAGACTCGGGCGAGAGACAAAAAGGCGCGCCCCATGCTCAAGACCCGCATCATCCCCTGCCTCGACGTGGCCGATGGCCGTGTGGTGAAAGGCGTGAACTTCGTGGACCTCATTGACGCGGGCGATCCGGTCGAGAGCGCACGGGCCTATGATGCGGCGGGTGCGGATGAGCTGTGTTTCTTGGATATCCACGCAACCCATGAGAACCGCGGCACAATGTACGATCTCGCTACCCGCACTGCCGAGCAATGCTTCATGCCATTGACCATCGGTGGTGGCGTGCGCACCACCGAAGATGTGCGCAACCTGTTGCTGGCGGGCGCCGACAAAGTGTCCTTCAACTCCGCCGCCGTGGCCGACCCGGATGTCATCGCACGCGCCGCAGATCGATTTGGCAGCCAATGCATCGTCTGCGCCATCGACGCCAAGACCATCGAATGGGATGCCGAGGGCAACCCGATCAAATGGGCGATTTTCACCCATGGCGGGCGCAAAGCCGCGCTTGATGCGGACGGCCACCCGATTGATGCGGTGGAATTCGCCAAGCTGATTGAGAGCAAAGGCGCGGGCGAGATCCTCTTGACCTCGATGGACCGCGACGGCACCCGTGCAGGCTTTAACATCGGCATGACCCGCACCATCGCCGATGCCGTGAACATCCCGGTCATCGCCTCTGGCGGGGTTGGCAATCTTGACCACCTCGTCGAAGGTGTAACCGAAGGCCATGCCAGCGCCGTTCTGGCCGCCTCCATCTTCCATTTCGGGGATTACACGATCCAGGAAGCCAAAGAGTACATGGCCGCCAAGGGCATCCCCATGCGTTTGAATTAAGGAGCTGGTCATGTCTGTTTTGCACGAGCTTGAAACCGTCATCGCCTCCCGCAAAGGGGCTGACCCCGAGACCTCTTGGACCGCGAAACTCCTCACCAAAGGCCCGGAGAAATGCGCCGAGAAATTCGGCGAAGAGGCGGTCGAGGCGATCATTGCCGCGGTGAAGAACGACCGTGAGAACCTCACCTATGAAGCCGCCGATGTGCTCTATCACATGCTGGTCATGCTGGCCGCGCGCGATGTGGCGCTGGACGATGTATTGAAGGAGCTGGCCCGCCGTCAGGGGCTGTCTGGGATCGCGGAGAAAGCCAGCCGGTGACGGCTTAGAGAACCGCGACCTCAGCTGTTTGGCGCGTTCTCAAGGGCATCGATCCCGCAGCTGACAAGATCCGAAAACTCTCTGGCCTGTTCCTTCTTGAAATAGTCCATAAGATTGTCGCCCGCCCAAAAGACGATCTGCTTGCCGTCCGACATACGCCCTTTTCCACGCCCTGTGCCGGTCTTCTTGTCGTAGTAGAAAAACGTCGCGCGACCGCTACGGCCATCGGTGCAAGTGGTGCGAACCTTAGCAGTCCCAATTTGGGTGCGCCGGAACGTGCCGGAACAGGTGGCGCCGGCGCTGGATACGGCTTCAAACAGGCCCGTCTCCACACCGTAAACCTCGCCGATAAAAAGTTCATTCTGCGCGCCGAGAATACAGCCGACCACGCGCGTGCATTGATTGTTGCGATCAGAACAATCTGCGGCCTCCGCCGTCATCGGCCAGAACGCCATCACTGCGCCCACAGCCATCGAAAATCGTTTCATCAAATAAATCCGTCACAAGACTTCGCGAATTCCGGTTTTATATCGGCAGAATCGTCCCGCGGCTAGCGCGAGCCAGTGGGCTCTCCCGACCTCACAACCCCAGTCGCGGAATCTCAATCGCCGGACAGCGATCCATCACCACCTCGGCGCCTTGCGCACGGGCAAGCGCAGCCGCTTTCTCGTTGACGATGTCGAGCTGCATCCAGATGTATTTCAATCCCTGAAGTTCGTGCAGCGCGTCATCGACCACTTGTCCGGTCACTTCGGGTTTGCGAAAAATATCGACCATATCGACCGGCTCAGAGATGTCGGCCAGTGTCGCGACACAGGTCTGGCCAAACAATTCCTTACCTGCTTGCCCTGGATTGACTGGGATGACTTTGTAGCCTCGCGCCGCCAGAAACTTTCCAACTTGATGCGAGGGGCGTTCTGGTTTGGGAGAGGCTCCCACAAGGGCGATCACTTTCGTGTCTCCGAGAATGCGGGCGATGTCGGCGTCGGTCAGTTGGTCAACATGTTGCATGTGCAAAATGATAGCGCATTTTCAGAAAGAAAAAAGCCCGGGCTCTGAAGAACAGAAGGCCCGGGACAAAGTGTGGAACGAGGGACAGTGAGAGCTACGCGCGTGTTCCAGTGTGCGCGTCTCACCTAAAGAGATAGGGAGTGAATCTCGATATGGAAGAGATTGTAAGAAAAACGTGAACACAGCGTGAATCACGCGCGCCTTGCCCTCTTCCCCATTACCCCTCTTTACCGCTGTGAGGCCGCATAAAGCCCGACGGCGGCGGCGTTCGAGACGTTGAGCGAACCAAAGCCGCGCGCGAAGGGGATTTTCACCAATTTATCGACGGTTTCTTTGGTCTTCTCCCGAAGCCCCGGCCCCTCGGCGCCCATCACAAGTGCGACGGGTCGATCCGAAAGCACCGCCAGAGCTTCGTCGATGGTCTCGTCGGCTTCGCCATCAAGACCCAGACAGGTGAAGCCCAGTTCTTGTAGCTTCACGATAGTCTCCGAGAGGTTGCGCACCCGCAGATAGGGTTGGCGTTCCAATGCACCTGAGGCTGTTTTCGCCAAAGCGCCGGTCTCGGGCGCAGCATGACGCGCGGTCGCGATCACGGCTTCGGCCCCGAACACCTCGGCGGAGCGCAGAATCGCGCCAACGTTGTGCGGGTCCGTTACCTGATCGAGCAGTACGACCAGCGGCAGCCCTTCGCCTTTCGCCAAACAGACCTCCTCAACCGACCCCCAGCTTAGTGGTTTCACCTCCAACAACGCCCCTTGGTGCACCGAGGTCGGGTCCACAGGAATGTCGAACTTGCGCGGATCGTGGAATTTGCGCGGGTCGATCTCTTCGGGAACGATCCCACAGGCGGCGATTTCCGCCTCAAGTTTGGCCATCGCGTTTTTGGTCACCAAAAGCCGCAATTTCTCGCGCGCCGGATTCGCCAGCGCATCGCGCACCGCATGCAGGCCGAACAGCCAGACGGTTTCTTGCGCGGCCTTGCGCTTGGCTTGCTCTTTTTCGACGACCCATTTGGGTTTTTTCATGGCTTTGGTGTCCCGATTTTTGTGGCTGGCCCTTCTTGGCGCAGGCAATCTCTAAGAACAAGCAATTTTCCTGTTGACGCCCCCCGCCCCCAAATGTATCCACCGCCCACACAGACGCAAACGGTCAGTGAGAGATCACAGATCAGCGTGAAAGTGGGCGACGGGCTGCAAGGTGCGGCAGCGGACTGTAACTCCGCCGAGGAGACTCATGCCTGGTTCGATTCCAGGGTCGCCCACCACTTCTCCCCCTCCGGATATGACAAGCTTATCGCGGTGACGCTTAGTCACTGATCGCCCTTTCTGCCCTTGCAACTCCTGTCTGATCCACCGAATTTGAGGCGATCATAAAAGGAGAGTGACATGACCCTGCAACGCGTTGAGATCACTTACGGCGGACCCGAAATCGGCGGGCCCTTCATCGGTGCGCTCTATTGGGATGACGCCCTCACCGGCCCCCGCCCCGGCGTCATGGTCGCCCCCGCTTTTCGTGGTCGCTCGGAGTTTGAAGAAGCCCGCGCGCAGGAGCTGGCCGCTTTGGGGTATGTCGGATTCGCCATCGACTATTACGGGCAAGGCTGGACCACCACGGATGCCGCCGAGGCCCATGCCGCCAAGGATAAACTGGACGCGGACCGCGCCACATTGGCCGCGCGCATGGTGGCCGCGTTCGAGGCGCTGAAAGCACAGGAGCTGGTGGATGCGGAACGCACCGCCGCCATGGGCTATTGCTTTGGCGGCAAGGCCGTGCTCGATCTGGCCCGCGAGGGTGTCGAGATCGGCGGCGTCGCGACCTTTCATGGCATTCTTGACCGAGCCGCAAGCGCGCCGGACATGAAAATCGTCTCTGAGGTTTTGGTGATGCACGGTTGGGACGACCCGCTCGCGCATCCCGAAAGCGTTCTGGCATTCGGTCGCGAAATGACAGAACGCGGTGCGAAATGGCAGCTCCACGCCTATGGCAACACCGGACACGCCTTTACCAATCCCGCCGCCAAACCGGGCGCGCAGCCGGGGTTTGGATTCGACGTCAAAGCGACCGCGCGAAGCTGGCGCGCGCTGGTGGATTTCTTGGCGGAGGTGTTGCGGTGAAGCGGAAGGTTTACTGAATCTCGACCGCCTTGCGCTCGTAATGCGCCTGCTCCGCCGTGCCGTCATCAAAGGTCACGTTGAGATCGACCGTCTCGATGGAGCCCGACGGAAAACTGACGAGGATCGCGTCCAAGCTTTCGGCCTTGAGCGCATTGGGTTGCGCTGTGTCGAGATAGCAGGGCTCCATCACGAAAGGCACCATCTCACCACCGTTCACGCCATAGAAAATCTCGGTCAACCCGCAGCGCCAGCTCAGGAGATTGGTGAAATACAACAGGTCCTTACCGTCATAATTGCGCACCGCAATCCATTGCGGCTTCGTCGCCTGTAAGATGGGTTTGACCTCTGCCGCGGTGGTGAAATTCTCTGCCGAAGCGCCCGAGGCCGTGAGGCAGAAAAGTGACGCTAGAGCTGCGCGTGTCATTCCGGATACCATGGAAACAATCCTTTTAACTACAAGGGAATTAACGGCTTTTTATAAACGATGATCCGCCCTATAGTCTGCCGAACCACCCTGCGGTCTCCCGCCTTCCCTATCGAGTTGCCCTTTAGAGTTCTCATGCCCAGTAAGCCTCAAAAAAACGCCCCGTTCAACATTGTCATCATCGGACAGGACGGGCGGTTGATGTATGAGGCGCTGTTGTTCGCTGCCTCGCTGCGCGCGATGGACCCTGATTTCCAAGGCCGGCTGTTCGTCGCCGAACCGCAGCCCGGCGCGCTATGGCCGCACGATCCGCGGATGAAACAGGCCGATGTGTTGAGCGCTCTCAAACGCTTGAATGCGGAGATTTTGCCGTTTGAGAGTCAGCATTTCGGTGAGAGCTATCCCTATGGCAACAAAATCGAAGCACTTCTGGCGCTCCCAGAAGGCGAGCCCTTCGTGTTTTTCGACAGTGACACGCTGATCACCGGACCGCTATCCTCCGTGCCTTTCGATTTCTCCCGGCCCTGTGCCTCTCAGAAAGTCGAGGGAACATGGCCGCAGATCGAGCTTTACGGGCCGGGCTACACCGAGATTTGGAAGTCGCTCTACGACCATTTCGGGCTGGAGTTCGAAAGCACGCTCGATCTTGATCAGCCGGACGAATACTGGAAACGCTATCTCTATTTCAACGCGGGCTTCTTTTTCTATGATTGCCCGCGCAAATTTGGCGAGCGCTTCCTCGAATACGCCCTCGAAATTCGCGACAACCCGCCTGAGGCCGCGAGCCTTCAGGTCTTTGATCCCTGGCTTGACCAGGTCGCACTGCCCTTGGTGATCCACTCCTTCGGAGGCGCGCGGCGGACCATTCCCGAAGACACGCTCGATGGCACAATCTCGTGCCATTACCGCACCTTCCCCTTGTTGTTTGCACGAGAAAGCGACCGCGTCGTCGAGGTGCTGCGCGAGGTCTCAAGCCCCAATTGGATCAAAAAGGCGCTCAAGGACTACGAGCCAATCAAACGCCTCATCTATCAGCCGAAGGGTGACAAAATCCGGGCAATGTTCGACCGCGAACACCTGCCGCGCCGCGAAAAGATGATCCGCAATCAGATTAAGAAGGCCGGTCTCTGGATGCGATAAGCGCATGTTCCGCGCGACGAAAGCGATAGAGCGCAAAGTAAGGACGGCCTCACCGCCTCCCCCTCCGGCAAGGTTCCGCCATAGCGGCTCACATCTGCGGCAAGGCGCTCGGGTTTCCCTTTGCAGGCTCGAAAAGCTGCGTTAGGGTGCTGCGACGACAAGAATTCAGACCAAATAATCGAGCCAGCCTGCGGAAATGAAACCGAATTTTGCCCTCAACCTAAGCCATGACGGCATCGTTCTATTGCACCGCGCTTCGAGCGGCTGGCATCAGATGGGCGAGGTTGCGCTGGACGCGCCCGATATGGCCGCGGAACTCGCCGAGCTGCGTCAACTTGCGACCTCCGTCTCAACCTCGGGACTGGCCACCAAACTGGTGATCCCGAATAGCCAGATCCTCTACCGCAGCCTGCCCGATCCGGGCGAGGCGACGCGCGATGCCGCGATCCGCGCGGCCCTCGATGGCGCCACACCCTATGCATTGGACGATCTCGTCTGGGCTAGCACGGTTGTGGACGGTCAAGTGCAGGTCGCGGTGATCGCCCGTGAAACCCTTGAAGAGGCAGAGAGTTTCGCCACGGAGCACCGTTTCAACCCGATCTCTTTTGTCGCCCTTCCCGACGCAAACACCTACACAGGCGAGCCGTTTTTCGGCCGCGCCAAATCCGCCGACGCGCTGATCGGCGCGGGCACGAAGGTCGAGCCGGACGAGACCGCGATCCAAATTTTACCCACCCGCAAACTGCCTCCGCCACCCGTCGATCCCGTGATCTCGGAGGCAGTTGAAGCCCCTAGTGAGACGATTCAGGAAGACCCCGCCGATTTGCGGGATGAGACCCAAAGCGAAGATCCTGTTTTGGTGCTTGGCCGCGACGAGGACAGGTCTGCCGTAGATGATCCTGAAGCCGAGACCGAAGCCGATGCCGCGGAGGCGCCGGCTGAAGATTTGGAAGACACCTCGGCCTCAAAGGTAGACACGCCTGAAGCTCTGGACGATGCCGCTGAGGCGGAGACAGACGCGGACAATTCAGGAGAGGATAGTGACGAAGCGCCTTTCGAGGACGTCCCTTACGATGAGGACACAGGCGCCGAGGAAGCCAAAGTTGAGCCCCCACAACCTGTCCCCCCCTTGTCCGACATACCCTTGTCAGATGACACTGAGAGCGACGATGTGGAGATCACAGATGTGGAGGAGACGCCAACCGCCTCCGCCTTCCACAGCCGCCGCCTGACAGCAGCCAGCCCGACGACAAGCGAGACACCCGCAGAGACGACGGCCACACCTCGCCTCTCGGCGCGCCCGGCCCGGTTCTCTGCGCTGCCCGAAAGCGGCACGCCTGCGCACAAACCGCTTGGACCCGCCACGCAGGAGGAGAGGACCGAGGACGCGCCAGACATCTCAACACCGGAGATCAATGCCCCCGCGGCGTCGAGACCACAGCAAGAGCACCCGCATGTGGCCGTGACCTCCGGCGATCTGCCGGTTGAGGACCCGGAAGAGACCACGAAACCCAAGGCGCCACGTCCCGGCAAATCCGCGCCCCTGCCAGAACCGCCGCCGATGCCCGCGAGTCCGCGCGCACCAGAGCCGCGCCCCGTAGGCAGCTCGGACAAGAAAGCGCCGAAGGCTGCGGCCAAAGAGGCTGCCAAGGGCGCGCTCAAATCCCTGTCGGGTCTTTCATCAGCGGCCAAAAGCCGCATGGATAAGGCCAAGGACGACAGAGCGAAAAAGGGCGAGGCGCAAAAGGAAGCGGCGAAAACAGAAACCCTCGCACTGCGCACTCAAAGCGCGACGACCACAGGGATCGCCACTGAAATTGCCCCGATGTCAGATCGAGCCGCCGGTCTCGACCGCGCGGAAAACACGATCGACGAGGCCGAGGCCCTGACCGTCTTTGGCGCGCGCCGCAGCAGTCGCACGAGCCGCAAATCTCCGCGCCTCGGTTTGATCCTGACCGGCGTTCTGGTGCTATTGCTGCTGATCGTGGGGCTGATCGCCGGATTTTTACCAGACGACGAAGCCGCGACAGATGCCCCGGCGCAACAAACCAGCGCTCTGGAGCAAAATAGCGATGTGACCGTCGATGATGCGACGGCGGTTCTTTCGCCGGATGAGGCAATGGCACCCGAGACGGTGATCGCAGAGGCCTCGGCTTCGGATGACGTGACCGAAGATGCCGCGCTTGAAGATGAACCAGAGCTGACGCCAGAGCTGCTGGAGCAAGCCGCGTTGCCCGAGCCGCCGGGGGCGCAAAACGAGATGCCGGAACCAGATTTGGAGGCCCTGAACGCGCAATATGCCGCGACAGGCATTTGGCCTCTGGCGCCGGAAAACGGCACGGGCGAGACCGGCGAAGACGATCTGAACGCAGTTTACACTGCCTCGATCGACCCGCGCATTTCCTCACAAGATGCGGGCGCCCTGTCCGATCCGACTCGCAATGCCGCTGAAACCGCCCCGCGCGCAGCGCTGCAACCAGCGCCTCCGGGCACGCGCTACGATTACGACGAGGACGGGTTCATCCGCGCCACGCCGGAAGGCACGGTGACGCCTGAAGGTGCGGTTGTCTATGCCGGACGCCCCGACATCATTACCAAACCCCGCCCCGGCAGCGCGGTGGATGAATCGGTCGAAGCCGCTCTCGATCCGGCCCCTGTCGATGAAAACGATCCGGTGCGCCTCGCTCTTGCAGCGTTTCAACCGAAATTGCGCCCCGAAAGCCTTGTTGAGAATACCGAAAAGGCCAATCTCGGCGGCATGACCCGTGCCGAATTGGGCGGCTTTGCCCCGAAACTGCGCCCGGCGTCTGCACAGGAGTTGGCCGAAGAGGACGCTCGCACCGAGACCCCGGATGAACAGCCCCGCACCGCCCCCGTGGTGACGGTCTCTCTCGTCCCGAAAGCGCGCCCGCAAGATTTGGAAAAACTCGCCGCCGCCGCCCGCGCCGCAGAAGCCGCCGCAGCGGCCGCCGCCGAAGCGGGTACCACGCAGACCTCCGCCGCAGCGCAGGTCACAGCGCGCGTGCCAGCCTCGCCGCTGCCGCAATCCGACCCGGCCAATGTGGCACGTGCCGCGACCGTCAAGAATGCGATCAACCTGCGTCGCCTCAACCTGATGGGCGTCTATGGCTCTAGCTCGGATCGCCGCGCGCTTGTGCGTCTGCCATCTGGCCGGTTCGCGAAAGTGAAAATCGGTGACCGACTGGATGGAGGACGGGTGCAATCCATCGGGTCCGACAACCTGACCTACGTCAAGAACGGGCGCGCCGTCACGCTAGAGATCCAAGGCTAAGGCGGTCGCGTCCACGCCGCTCATGTTTTGGCATTGCTTGCTAAAAATCTCACATGCCCCTTGTCGCCCCGCTTCTTAGGTGTGTCGGGGCTTTACCTCTCTGTAATGACGCGTGAATATGATTGTCACGCCCGTCTCATCCGGACGGCTCACATTCCGAATAAGGACAGCGCCCATGCAAGGCCTTCTGGCCCAAGCCGTTATCTACCTCGCCGCCATTGTCATCGCCGTTCCTCTGGCGCGTCGATTGGGGCTTGGCTCCGTTTTGGGCTATCTTTTGGCCGGTATGATCGTCGGCCCTCTTCTGGGGTTGGTTCAGCATAATGAAAGCGAGGATTTGCTTCATTACGCCGAGTTTGGCGTGGTGATGATGCTCTTCCTGATCGGGCTCGAACTGGACCCGCGCGGCCTATGGGAGATGCGCAACAAGCTTTTGGGCATGGGCGGATTGCAGATCGTTCTGACTGGCGCGGCCATCATGGGCGCCGCAATCTGGGCGGGGCAGACATGGCAGACAGGCCTCGCGCTTGGCATGATCCTGTCACTGTCCTCGACCGCGGTGGTGCTTCAAACGCTGTCAGAGAAGAACCTGATGCACACTGGCGGCGGACGCGCGGCATTTTCCGTTCTGTTGACGCAAGACATCGCGGTGATCCCGATGCTCGCGCTCATGCCGCTTTTGGCCACGGGGACGCTAATGTCGATCAACCCCGATGGCTCGATCAGTCGCGCGAGTGATTTGGAAAAAGCCGCTTCTCACAGCGCCACACTGGTCGAGGGGCTGCCCGGTTGGGGCGTCACACTGGTGACACTTGGCGCCGTGGGCGCAATCATTCTCGCAGGCGTGTTCCTGACCCGTCCGGTGTTTCGCTACATCCATTCCGCCAACCTGCGCGAGATTTACACCGCCGTCGCTCTGTTGATCGTGATCGGCATCGCCTGGCTCATGACTGCGGTGGGCCTTTCGCCGGCTCTGGGCACCTTCCTCGCCGGTGTGGTTCTGGCAAACTCCGAGTTTCGCCACGAATTGGAAAGCTCCATCGAACCTTTCAAAGGTTTGTTGTTGGGGCTGTTTTTCATCGCCGTGGGCGCGGGCATCAATTTCACAATTCTGTTCCATGATCCCTTCACGTTGATCGGGCTGACCTTTGCCCTGATGATCACCAAGGGGGTGATCCTCTATATCATCGGGCGGATTTTCAAACTCCGCCAACGCGGACAATGGCTGTTCACCCTGTCACTGGCACAGGCCGGGGAATTCGGCATGGTGCTCACCACTTTCTCGCTGCAACAGGGGGTGTTGTCGTCCTTCATGGGCGAGCGGGTTCTGTTGATCATCGCGCTGTCGCTCTTGTTCACGCCTTTGTTCTTCATGCTCCAGGACTATCTGCGCGCGAAGCTCGCCGACCGCGCGGAGGAGACGCCTGCGGATGACATCGACGACCAGCAAAAGATCATCATCGCGGGGATCGGGCGTTTTGGGCAGGTGGTGAACCGGCTCGTGCAGGCCTCCGGGTTTCAGACCACCGTGTTGGATCACGATCTGAAAACCATCCAGCTGATGCGCAAATTCGGCTTCAAGGGCTTCTTCGGCGACCCGACCCGACCGGAGCTTCTGCATGCCGCAGGGATCGAGACAGCGCGTATTCTCGTGATCACCTTGGACGACCCGAAAGCCGCCACGCAGCTTGTGAAATATGCCCGCAACCTGCGGCCCGATCTTTTTATCATCGTGCGCGCCCGCGACCGCATCCATGTCTATGAGCTCTACAAGGCTGGCGCCGACAAAATCGTGCGCGAAATGTTCGACAGTTCGCTGCGTGCAGGCCGCTACGTCTTGGAAGAGATGGGCTTTTCCGAATATGACGCCGCCGTCACGGAACAGGCCTATTACCAACACGACCGCGAGGCGATGCGGGCCTTGGCCGAGCTTTGGGATCCGAGCAAACCTGTGTCGGAAAATTCCGCCTATGTCGCGCGATCTCAGGCGCTCGACAAAGAATTTGAGGCCGCTTTGGTCACCGAACTGGAGCGTAAAAGAGAGAAAGGCGATGCAGCCTAAGCGGCATCGCCTCCTCATTTCTCTGTCCGCTTATTTGTCCGACACGCCGGCCTCGGCGAATGTCGCCATGCCTGACAGGCATTCCACTGCGCCCTTGACCAGCGGGATCACAAGCCCCGCGCCCGACCCCTCGCCCAAACGCAGGCCCAAGGCGACCAAAGGCTCTTTGCTGATAGAACTGAGCACAGCCGGATGCGCGGCCTCTGCCGAGACATGGCCTGCGATGCAGTGATCCAAAGCCCCCGGCACCGCGCGCTCAAGCGTTGCCGCCGCCGCACAGCAGATAAATCCATCAAGCACCACAGGAATGCGCAGGTGACGCGCGCGGGCAATCGCTCCCGCCATCGCCGCCACTTCCCGCCCGCCCAATGCGGCCAAAATCGCCAACGGAGATTTCCCGCCATGAAGGGCAACACCGGCGGCGCAGACCTCTTCCTTGATCTTCAGACCGTCGTCATCGACGCCCGTGCCACGCCCGACCCAGTCGGCCGCCTCGCCCCCGAACAAAGCGTTCGCAATCGCCGCCGCAGAGGTGGTGTTGCCGATGCCCATTTCGCCGACGACCAGCAAAT
Source organism: Celeribacter sp. PS-C1 (assembly GCF_019429625.1). Classification (GTDB taxonomy): domain Bacteria; phylum Pseudomonadota; class Alphaproteobacteria; order Rhodobacterales; family Rhodobacteraceae; genus Celeribacter. Next base: position 191,185 of record NZ_JAHXRW010000002.1, on the reverse strand, counting down.
CCGACTGCGGATTGACCGCATTCCAGCCGATCAAAAGCGCCTCAACGCATTCGACCTCGGTCATGGCAACGGTTTCAGTAAAATCACCGGTCGGACGGTCCAGCGCAATAGGATGCACTGACATGGCCGCGCCCGCGTTGCGCGCCAGTTGGTTGATCGCCGCCCCGCCGTGCTCGAAATTCGCAACCATCTGCACGGTCACTTCCGCCGGGAAGGCCGAAACCCCGCGCGCTGTCACGCCATGGTTGCCCGCAAAGATCGCGACCTGCGGCTGAGTGATCTTGGGACGGCCCTCACCCCGCCAAGTGGCATACCAGATGCCAATTTCTTCGAGCCGCCCCAGAGAGCCCGCCGGTTTCGTCAGCTGCGCATTGCGCGCCTCAGCTGCCTCTTTTGCCGCCAAATCCGGGCCGGGGGCCTGTTTCAGCAGAAGTTCAAAGCCAGCGAGATCGGAAAAAGCACCGGTGAAAACCATGGGTCGTCCTCATTGTATTTGTCTTGCCGGGGTTTTATCCCGAGAGCACCCACATGGACAGGAGCGATTTCACATGTTCCCCCGTTTCAAACCGCGTTTCCAACCCGCGCCCGGCGACATTGCCACAGCACTGGCCCTTTTGACCCGTATTCCGGTGCGGGCCGGGTTCGGCCGCACGGCGGAGGCGACATGGGCCTTTCCGCTCGCGGGGCTGGCCGTGGGACTGATCGCGGGCGCTATCGCCACAATTGCGGGCTGGCTGACGCTTGGGGCCGGACTGATCGCCGGGTTCACCCTCGCCGCCTCCATCATTGTCACCGGCGCAATGCACGAAGACGGCCTAGCGGATTGCTCCGATGGCTTTTGGGGCGGATTCACGCGCGTGCGGCGTCTTGAGATCATGCGCGACAGTCGCATCGGGGCTTACGGCGTCCTCGCGCTGATCCTGTCGCTGTTGCTGCGCTTCACGGCACTCTCGATGCTTGCGCATCAGGATGTGATCGTCACCACAGTGATCGCCAGCGCCATGCTATCGCGCGCACCCCTGCCCTATCTCATGGCCTTGATGCCACCCGCACGCGAGGACGGGCTTTCGGTCCAAACCGGCCGCCCGCCGCGTGACGCCGCGAGCCTTGGTGCCGTGGTGGCCTTTGTGCTCTGCTGGATCGTCGTTGGTTTTGTGCCCACTGTGCTCGCCGCCTCCGCTGTCACCGCAACCGCCTTTGTCACCGCACGGATCGCCAAGCGTAAAATCGGCGGCCAGACCGGCGATGTGCTCGGCGCGACGCAGAATGTGGCAGAGATCATGGCTCTGACGGTCTTTGCCACGCTCGCCTGACGCGCGCCTCACCCAAACCTTTTCGTCATTGCCCCCCTCATCTGCATACGATTGAGGCACGCCCCGCAGTGAAACCTGCGGTTTCCCCTACCTTTTCAGGGGGAAAAGTCATCTGCTTTTCCCATGCGGTCAAAAAACGCTTTGCCTCCCCAAGACAGCGAGCGATCCTACCAGCACACAGTCAATCGCACCCCTCGGCTCGTCATGAACCAAACTCGCATCCCCCCTCCGGACGATATCCTGTCCGCGATCTATGACGTGGCACTCGCGCCCGAATGTTATGCTCGACTCTTGCCGCATATGGATCGCGAAACAGTGCCGGCCGGTCTGTCGGAAAGCACTCTGCTCAAACATTTTCATCGCGCCGAAGAAATCCTCGCGCGCAGCACTCTACCCTCGAAAGCTGATGAGATCGCCACTCTCATGGAGCGGTTTTCGCAATCCACCGCCATTCTGGTGGATGCCCGATTCTCCGTTCTGGCGGCCAACGGCTCGACTAGGTCGCTTTTCGGGGTCGACGTTGGCGCATCTCTCGGTTGCGCCGCGATGCCCGAGGACACGCGTGCGACCTTGCTGGCGCTGGTCAGAAAGCATCTGAACCAGCGCACTGCAGACAATGAGACCGCAGACACGCTTTTGGAATTGCACAGGGACAACCACGCGCGCCCGACCCTCTTGAAACTGCATGTGGAGATCTTACCACAGGTCGGGCCGGTGGTCCTGATCCTCTCGTCTGAACTGATCTGGCCAGAGGGTTTCGACGCGGTGCTGGCCTCGGCCTTTGCTTTGACGCCCGCCGAGATTGCCGTGATCCAGAGGTTGATCAAATCCGAAAATATTCAGGAAATCGCCGCCGCACGCGGGCGCTCTGTCGATACGATCCGCACGCAGGTCAAGACCATCCTGAGCAAGACCGACACACGTTCGCAAGCCGAATTGATCCGCATCGTTTTGATGATGATGCACATGGCGACGGCACCGGGTGCAACTCGTGCGCAAGCCGTTATGGACGTGGCCAGACCGGCGGTTCAATGGATGAGCATGCGTCTCAGCGACGGACGGCGGATGGACTATCGCGAATTTGGTGCAACTACGGGCAAACCGATCCTTGTCTGGCCAATGGATTATGGGTTCACCCATTGGCCACAGGCGGCAGAGGAACAGGCCCGCGCTTTGGGGCTTCGCGTGATCTTGCCACTACGGGGAGGCTACGGCCCCTCGGACACGCCCCCCGCGACAGGCAGCCTGTCCGAACACTACGCGCGTGACATGGCCGAACTGGTGGCACATCTGAACCTCGGCCCCTGCCCGCATCTGGCGCTTGGGGTCGATGTGATGTTCGTCGCCAAATTCGCAGCCCTTTTCCCGCATCTCATAACCGGCGTTTTCGGGTGCGGCGCGGTCTTCCCGGTAACCGAACCCAATCAGATCGCCTGCATGGACAAATGGCACCGCATGATCCTCGCCACAGCCCGCCATACGCCGCGGCTTTTGCCGTTTTTGATCAAGGCGGGGTTCGCGCTGGCGCAAAAGGCCGGGAAAGACGCCTTCATCCGCAATATCTTCGCCGATGCGCCGGGGGATCTCGCGTTGCTGGACGATCCTGACACCCGCGAGGCCCTGTTAGAGGGCAGCCACTTCACCCTGTCGAAGGACTATAACGCGGCGGATATTTTCACCCGGACCACGATTGAACAGATGACGATGGATTGGTCGCAGGATCTCCGCGCCCTTGCCCGACATGTGCCGGTGCACTTCCTGCATGGCACGGAAGACACAGAAATCCCGCCCGAAATGTTGGCCCAACATGCCGCGCGCTATCCGGAGATCAAGATCGAGACCTGTGACAACGCAGGCCGCTTCGTGTTCTTTCGCGCCTGGGACAAAGCGCTCGCGCATTTGACCCGAATGGCCTGACGGTTTCTACATTCTTACCGTTTTTTTGACGCGCTTACCCCATCTGGGGAATGTGGCTTGCCCCCTATCGGCATAGAAAAAACAGGCCGATTGCACGGCGCAGGAGAAGCATAATGAGTTTTCATGAGTTGGATGTCACCCTCCTGTGCCGTGCCATCAGTGTCGTCGGCCAGCCTCTCGAAATGAAGAGGAGCGGCTTGGCGCACATCTCATTTCGCAGACCTCTCGAACAGTGGCCCTGACCGTTTGAGGGGGTTGCGATCTGACTGGGCTCCTTCGCCGTAAAGTCAGGAGAAGCGCTGTCACCTCGTGGGACAGCGTTTTCTTTTGCGCCATCCACACAGAAAACCGTCATAAAAAAAACCGCCGGAGAGGTCTCCCTCTCGGCGGTTTCCTTTGTGCTTGATACACTCAGAAGATCAGGCGGCGCGGCTCACGAGCACGTCGCTGACTTTCTTCTGCGCATCCGCCTCGTCGGAACCGGACACAGCAGCGACTTCGCGGGTCAGTCGATCCAGAGCCGCTTCATAAAGCTGACGCTCGGAGTAGCTCTGCTCGCGCTGGTCGTCGGTGCGGTGCAGGTCGCGCACCACTTCGGCGATGGCGATCAAATCGCCGGAGTTGATCTTTTGCTCATATTCCTGCGCGCGGCGGGACCACATGGCGCGTTTGACCTTGGCTTTGCCTTTGAGGGTCTTCATCGCGTCCTGAATCAGTTCCGGCGACGACAGCGACCGCAGGCCGGATTCGACGGCTTTGTTGGTCGGAACGCGCAGCGTCATCTTATCTTTCTCAAAGGCGATGACGAAAAGTTCAAGGGACATGCCCGCGATTTCCTGTTCTTCGATCGACATGATCTGACCGACGCCATGGGCCGGATAAACAACGTAATCGTTGGGGCGGAATTCGGATTTCTTGGTCTTGCTCATTTGCAGGTGTTTTCCTCAGACGGGACCGTTGGCACCACCGTCTCGGTCGCATCGCACTTTCGCGTTTTCCGAAACCGCAAAAAGCCGGGCACACACAAAAGCCCGAAATCAATCTGCAGCGTTCCCGCCAAAAGGCTTTGGAACAAGGAATTAGGCGCGAAAAACTCAATCCCCGTAAAAGCGTGGCTCAGGGGGTTGAGGTCGATATGTCCTAACGTGGTTGAGTTACCATAGCACAAAAAACGCCCCAAAGAAAGCACAGCTCAGCGAGGCGGCAGCAAGAGCCCCCCGTTTTCAGGGGGGTTATCCATGAATCAAGGACTTATAGAGAGCTCTGCATATAAAAAGGGCCCACGCGTCGGGGCCCTTGAAATGCGAATCATCCACATGATTCGAAAAGTCGGATCGACTCAGGAGCCCTCGCCGGGCGCTTCGGAGAAATACTTCTCCAGCTTGCCCTCTTCGCCGTCCTTGTCCTCATAGCCCGGCATCGGGTCTTTCTTCTCAAGGATCACCGGCCAAGCTTCGGCATATTTGCGGTTGAGCTCGACCCATTTCTCCATGTCCGGCTCGGTGTCCGGACGGATCGCATCGGCCGGGCATTCCGGTTCACAGACGCCACAGTCGATACATTCATCGGGATGAATCACCAGCATGTTCTCACCCTCGTAGAAACAATCCACGGGGCAGACTTCGACACAGTCGGTGTATTTACAGGCGATGCAGTTATCAATCACGACATAGGTCATTGCGGCTCATCCAAATCTGATCATTTGCGCCTTAGCTAGCCCCAAGTGCCGGATCAATCAAGCATGTCAGGGCGCGAAAGGTCCGTCATGCGACGATCTTTCTTTGTAGGACGACCTTTTCCCTCGAACCGTGGCACAGACGGAACAGGGTCCTTCGGTGGCGCGGGCGGGCTGAGGTCTTCGTAAAGGGTTTGCGCTTCGGGCGCCGGACCGCGCCGCGTGCCACAGGCGGCAATCTTGATCACCCGGATGTGGCGCGCCTGCGGGAAGGTCAGAACATCGCCTTCGCCCACAGAGGTCGAAGCCTTCGCCACCTTGTTGGAATTCACCCGCACGTGCCCGCCGGTGACGGTCTTGGCCGCCAACCCGCGGGTTTTGAAAAAGCGGGCATACCACAGCCACTTGTCGAGACGAATGGTCTCCCGCTTTTCCATTTACTTCTTGTCCTTAAGCCCCATGAGCGCGGCAGCGAACGGGTTGTCCGGGTCGATCTGCTTTTCCTTGCGCGGCGGTTTGGCGGAGAAGGACTGCGGCTGGTTGCCGCCCTTGCCGCCATCACGACCACCATCACGGCGCGGCTTGCCACCTTTTTTACCCTGCGGCTTGCCGCCACCCTTTTTACCCTGCGGACGATCCCCGCCCTCACGGCGCGGGCCACGGCCAGCGTTGCGGTTGCCACCACGGTTGCCGCCCCAAGTGAAGGTGTAGAACACTTCCATCTCGGTTTCCGACAGACCGGCGTCAGCAGCCACACCTTCGGGCACTTCGGTCTCGGCAAACTCTGCGGCCTCATCCTCGACGGGCGCGGGTTCGGCGATCTCGGCAGAGGGCGCTTCTCCCTCATCCGGGATCTGAGCGGCCACACCGGACAGATCGGCAGGCGTGTCTTCGGCATTTTCAGCAGGCGCGGCTTCGGACTCGATCACTTGATCGACGGCTTTTACCTTCACGCGTTCGCCCTGCTCGGCCTTGTAGCCCATGCCGCCCATCAGGTCAGCGAATTGCTCCAAGGTCATGCCGGTGATCGACAGCATATCCGGGTTGGCTTCAAAGCCGCCACGGCTGTCTTGACTGCGCAGCAGATCGGCTAGGCGTTCCAGCATGTCGATGCGGATCGCGCGCTGACCGGAGAGACGGTAGCCGGACATCGCGTAATAGCCTTCGGGCGCATCCACCACGGCGGGAATGGTCACCAGACCCGGCGGAGGGCTGTCGGGGAAGGTGTCGAATTTCGCGTTCAAAGCCCACAAGAGCAGACGCAAACGCGTCGGCGCGGGTTTGAGCAAAAGCGGCATGAAGATCGTGTATTGACCAAACCGCACGCCGTGTTTGCGCAGCGCGCCACGGGCGTCTTGATCCAGATCTTTCACCTCTTGAGCGATCTGCTCACGCGGGATCACGCCGAGGTTTTCCACCAAACGGAAGGCAAAGCCGCGCGCCAGACCGGTGAGAGTCTCGTCGCGGGACATGTTCAAAAGCGGCTCAAAGAGGGTCGCGATCTTGCGGTCGATGAAATGCTGCAAACGGCGCTGGACCTTGTCCGCTACGTCTTGGGCAACACCGTCGTCGACAAAGGCCACGGCACGCGGTTTGAGCGCATCGTCGCCGGCAACGAGTTTGCCCACGGCGTGCTCACCCCACATCAGACCACCCTGTTCGGTGAAATCCATCTCCGTGTCGGGCGCGTTGTAGAACCGGTCAGCGCGCAGGCTGAACTCCGGCGCCAATGCCGCCATCGCGGCCTGGGCCAGCGTCTTGGCTTCATCGGGCGTTGCCGCCTTGTCCTGCTGAAAGCGGAACCCTTCCAGACGGCCGACGAATTCGCCTTCAACCGTCACTTCACCTTTATCGTTCACGTCGGCCACAAGGCCCTCCTTTTGCTTGAGCCGCCGAAGGAGCACGCTCGTCCGCCGGTCCACAAATCTTTGCGTCAGTGCGCCATGCAACGCATCCGACAATCGGTCTTCTACAGCGCGGGTCGCGCCGCGCCAATGGCTTTCGTCATCGACCCAGTTTTCGCGCTGCGCAACATAGGTCCAAGTGCGAATATAGGCGAGTCTTTTAGACAGAGTGTCGATATTGCCCTCTGTCCGGTCAATGCGTTTGATCTGTTGGGCCATCCAATCGTCGGGAACACGCCCATATTCGTGCAAAAATTCGAAAATCCGCTCCAAAAGCGACGTGTGTTCGCCGTGACTGATTCCCCGAAAATCCGGAATGCGGCACACATCCCACAAAAGCCGCACGTCTTTCGAGCCACGCAGACGCGGGCGCACGGTTTTCAGATCCGACAGAGTTTTCAGCGCCTGTAGATCATCCGCCTCGCGCGCCTTCACCAAAGACGGATCATCAGGCGCCATCTCCAAAGAGCCGATCAACCGGTCGACCGTGCCGAATTCCAACCGCGAATTGCGCCAGTTGAGCTTTTTCTGAGGCGTAAACCGGTGCTCCTCGATGGCCTCGATCACCTCTTCGTCAAAGGGCGAGGCCTCCCCCGTCACGCCAAAGGTCCCGTCGGTCTGATAGCGCCCGGCCCGACCCGCGATCTGGGCCAGCTCGTTGGGCATCAAGGGCCGCATGCGCCGCCCGTCGAACTTCACGGTCGAGGAAAACGCCACATGGGTCACGTCGAGATTGAGCCCCATGCCGATCGCATCCGTGGCGACGAGGTAATCGACATCGCCGTTTTGATACATCTCGACCTGCGCGTTGCGGGTGCGCGGGGAAAGCGCCCCCATGACGACCGCAGCCCCGCCCTTTTGACGGCGCAAGAGCTCTGCGATGGCATAGACATCTTCAACAGAAAACCCAACAATCGCGGCCCTTGGCGGCATTCGACTTATCTTTTTCGAACCTGCGTAGGTCAGGCGCGAATATCGGTCGCGCTGCATGAATTGCGCCTTGGGCACCAGTTGCGCAATCACCGAGCGCATCGAATCCGAGCCCATGAACAGGGTCTCATGGGTGCCGCGGGCATGGAGCAAACGGTCGGTGAACACGTGACCACGCTCGGGATCAGCGCACAGCTGAATCTCATCGACGGCGAGAAAATCCGAGCCCATGCCGGTGGGCATCGCCTCGACCGTGCAGACCCAGTATTGCGTGCGCGGCGGCACGATACGCTCCTCGCCCGTGACCAACGCCACGACCGACGGCCCACGCGCCGCGACGATGCGGTCGTAGACCTCACGCGCCAAAAGCCGCAAAGGCAGGCCGATAACGCCCGTGCGATAGGACAGCATCCGCTCAATCGCGTAATGGGTTTTGCCTGTATTCGTGGGGCCGAGCACTGCCGTGATCCGACCGGTCATGCCCGTCATCGCATTCGCCTTCTTCGTCCGAGTCAGATGAGGTTTTAGAGCGCCGTGCCCTCGAGCACCAGTTCCAGACGCGCGATCCGATCCGACAGACCTTGCATTTGCGGGTGAATCTCTTGGATTTGCAAGAGAACCTCCAAGGCGCGGGGGTTATCCCCGATTTCTTCGAGGATCAAAGCCAGCCCCGACAAGGCGCCAAAATGCCGTGGTTCGCGGTCCAGGACCTGGCCGATGTCGGCAATAGACGGCCCGTAAAGGCCGGCCATGAAATATGCCGTAGCACGCGCGTTGTAGGCTTCGGTAAATTCGGGTGCATGATCGACAAGCGCAGTCAGATGACCTATGGCGCCGGTGATGTCGCCCACTTCCATCGCCGCACGCCCCCGCTCCAAAAGCAAATCCATCGCGTCAGAGCCCGAGCGCGACAATTCCATCGCGATTTCCTGTTCGATCTGCGCCGCGCCGAACGGATCGGCATCCGACAATTGCGCAAAAAGCTCGTCGAGCCGCGCCTGATCCGCCGCAAACCCCGGCTGTCCGGCAAAAAAAAGCCAGAACACAGCCGGAAACGTAACGGCACATTTGAGTAATTGTCGCAATGCTTTCATAACACTTCAGATAGTAGCTTTCTGACGCGGATGTTCAAAGTCACAAATGAGTGCCTATATGCTCCGCGAAGACCAACCAAAGGAAAACCCATGAGCGATCTCATCACCAAAGCCGTCGCAGCCCTGAACGAAAAGATGGAGGGCGGTTTTGACGCCGGTGTCGCGAAATTCGTGATTGAGGGCGAAGGTGCCATCGTGGTCGACAGCGACGGCGCACGCGCCTCTGACGACGACGCCGATGTGACCCTGACCGCCGATCTCGAGACCTTCCAAGGCATGATCGAGGGCGATGTGAACCCGACCGCCGCCTTCATGCAGGGCAAGCTGTCGGTCGACGGCGACATGGGCCTCGCGATGCAACTGGGCTCCGTGCTGGCCTGAGTGCAGATGACCGAAACCGCACCTTATTTTGCTGATCTGGCCCAAGGGCCGGAGGGCGGCGAAGCCTATTGGCTGACCACCTCGGACGGGGTGCGAATTCGTGTCGGGCTCTGGCCACAAAACAGCGACCAGGAACGCGCGAAGGGCACGGTGTTCATCCTGCCCGGGCGCACCGAATGTGTCGAAAAATACGGCCGAGGGGCGGCGGATCTTGCCGCCCGCGGCTTTGCCTCGCTGGCCATCGATTGGCGTGGACAAGGCTTGGCAGATCGCCCTTTGAAAGATCGGCGTATCGGCCATGTGGCGGCGTTTCAGGACTACCAAATGGACCTCGACGCGGTGATGGCCTTGGCCGAAGAGAAAGCCATGCCGAAGCCGTGGTTCCTGATCGGGCATTCCATGGGCGGTGCGATCGGTATCCGGGCATTGATTGAGGGCAAACCCTTTCAGGCTGCCGGATTTTCCGCGCCGATGTGGGGCATTGGCCTGACGCCGATCCAGCGACTTCTGGTGCGATTTGCCTCTCCGGTGCTAGACGCGCTCGGACTGCAAAACATGCGCGCGCCGGGCACGAAGCTTGAGACCTATATGATCTGGAACGGGTTTAAGAATAATCTTTTGACCTCCGATCGCGAGATGTTCGATTACATGACCGATCAAGTCGTGGCCAAGCCCGATCTCGGCCTTGGTGGGCCGTCCTCGCATTGGGTCATGGAGGCGATCCGGGAAAACGACTGGGCCGCAGAGCATCCTTTGCCGGACGTTCCGGTGCTGTGTTTCTTGGGTGGCGACGAGAAGATCGTGAACACACAAGCTGTGAAAGACCTTGCGACCCGCTGGCCGTCTTGTGAGTTGGTCATCGTGCCGGGCGCACGCCACGAGGTGCCGATGGAGACGCCAGCCACGCGCAAACAGTTCTACGACCGGCTGGCCGCGCTTTTTGAGCAAAGCGCACCCTAAACCACCCTATCCCCTTTGCATCCCCCGCTTTGAGGCCCTATCTCTTAGACAACATTGAGATAGGAGTGATGCGATGCGGTTCACCATGACGCAGCGAGAGCGGCAAGACAGAGTTTTCGATGCAAGTGCCGAGGGCGGTGCGAAGAAATTCGGAGACCTGCCGGACTGGGATCTGACCGATCTTTACCCCGCCACCGACGCACCCGAAGTGAAACGCGATCTTGACTGGCTCGAAGAACATTGCGCCAGTTTTGCCGAAGAATACGAAGGCAAGCTCGCCGATCTTGACGGCGCGGGCATGTATGAATGCATCCTGCGCGACGAGCGGATTTCGCAGGTCGCCGGGCGTTTGGGCTCTTTTGCCGGCCTGCTTTATTACCAGAACACGGTCGACGGCGAGCGCGCCAAGTTCTTTTCTGACATTCAGGATAAGATCACGACGTACACCGCGCCGCTGGTGTTCTTCTCCCTCGAAGTGAACCGCATTCCCGAGGAAACGCTCGAAGAGATGCTCAAACACGAGGGCCTGTCGCGGTACCGTCCGATCTTTGAACGGATGCGCAAAATGCGGCCCTATCAGCTTTCCGACGAGTTGGAGCGCTACGAGCATGACATGTCCGTCGTGGGCGCGTCGGCGTGGAACAAGCTGTTCGACGAAACCGTCGCCGATCTCAAATTCGAGGTGAATGGCGAGACCTTGGGCCTTGAGGCGACGACGACGCTGATGTCCGACCCCGACCGCGCGGTACGCGAGGCGGCGGCGAAAGAAGTCGCCAAAGTTCTCGGCAACAACATCAAGATTTTCACCCGTGTTCACAACACCTTGGCCAAGATGGGCGACATCGAGGACAAATGGCGTGGCATGCCGACGCCGCAGACGGGCCGTCACCTGTCGAATGACGTCGAGCCCGAGGTCGTCGAGGCGCTGCGCGACGCTGTGGTCGCGGCCTATCCGAAACTGTCGCATCGCTATTACGAGCTGAAACGCGGCTGGCTAGGCCTCGATAAGCTGCAAATCTGGGACCGCAACGCGCCGCTTCCGCTGGAAGAAACCCGCACAATCGGCTGGGACGAGGCGCAGAAAACGGTGATGGAGGCCTACGCAGGCTTTGCGCCGAAAATGGCCGAGATCGCCAAGCCGTTCTTCACCGATGGCTGGATTGATGCGGGCGTGAAACCGGGCAAGGCGCCGGGCGCTTTTGCCCATCCGACCGTCACCGACGCGCACCCCTATGTGATGCTGAACTACCTTGGCAAACAGCGTGATGTCATGACCCTCGCCCACGAATTGGGCCATGGCGTCCATCAGGTTCTGGCCGCAGGTCAGGGCGAGCTTTTGGCCAACACGCCTTTGACGCTCGCCGAAACCGCCTCGGTCTTTGGCGAAATGCTGACCTTCCAGAAGCTGTTGAAAGACGCGAAAACGCCCGCCGAGCGCAAGGTTTTGCTCGCAGGCAAGGTCGAGGACATGCTCAACACGGTCGTGCGCCAGATCGCGTTCTACGACTTCGAATGCAAACTCCACGCCGCCCGCAAGGGTGGTGAGTTGACCTCCGACGAGATCAACAAATTGTGGATGTCGGTGCAGGGTGAAAGCCTCGGCCCGGCCTTCGAATTCATGGATGGCTACGAGGTCTACTGGTCCTACGTGCCGCATTTCGTGCATTCACCGTTCTACGTCTACGCCTATGCCTTTGGCGACGGCTTGGTGAACGCACTTTACGCAGCCTATCAAGAACAGCCCGAAGGCTTCCAAGAGAAGTATTTCGACATGCTCAAAGCGGGCGGCTCAAAACACCACAAGGAGCTTTTGGCGCCCTTTGGATTGGATGCCTCAGACCCGAAATTCTGGGACAAGGGCCTGTCGATGATCTCCGGCTTTATTGATGAGTTGGAAGCGATGGAGTGAGCTCCGGCCTCACGATAAATCCCCTGCCCCGCAGCGCGTTGCACCGTGTTGCGGGGTTTTCCTTGCCGCCGGAGCAAGCGCAGTTTTCCGACCTGCCCGCCGAGACCATGGGCCGCGCGCCCGAGGATCGTGACGGTCATGTGATCGAGGAAAGTGGCGCGCCCGTCGGCTTTTTCGCCATTGATCGAAGCTATGCCGAGACGCATGAGTTCTCAGAGCCGGGCGCACTTGGGCTTAGGATGTTTCTGATTGATCACAAGGCACAGGGGCGCGGGGTTGCCTCCGGGGCCTGCGCGATGCTCAAAGTCTATCTGGCTAAGACTTACTCGGAGCGTAGCCTCTGCTACCTCACGGTAAATTGCCGCAATCCGCATGCTCGCAAGGCTTACCTGAACGGCGGGTTCACCGACACCGGCGCGCTCTATCATGGCGGAGGATTGGGGCCGCAGCACATTCTGCGGCTTGATCTCAGGTGATCACTTCAACTGACTGTCTTTCGACCCACGCCGGTTGATGCCACCGCGGGCCTTGTAGGCCCCGTCACGTTCCTGCTGGCAGTCGATGCAAAGCTTCACACCCGGAATGGCCTTGCGCCGCGCCTCTGGGATGTCCTCGCCGCATTCGGCACACTCATGAAAGCTTTCGCCCACCGGTGCGCGGGTCTGTTTCATCCGTGCCAATTCGTCCGAGATCGAGGCCTCGATCTGTTCGCTCACCGCGCCGTCTTTTGCCCAGCCGCCTGCCATCTCAGTCGAGCTCCGTCCAAGGCCAAGGCTTCACCTCGCTGTCACCTGTGATGTAACGCGTCGCCTTGGCGAACCAGATGCCAATATCGGTGCCTGCATCCGCCACACGGTCATTGGGCTTTTTGCCGTTCATCAGCATGATGATCGCCTGCAACACCGCCAAAACGCCGATAATGGTCGAGGCAAAGCTCATCATCACCCAGATGATGATCGAATGCAGGATACGCGCGCCGATGTTCTCGGAGATTTCCTCGGGCCGCACAGGCTTTTTGCCACCCATTTCGGGCATCACGTGATCGAATTCATGCGGGTCGGCCATGGATGATTCCTTTCCTCTGTTTCAGCAGTTTAACGCGAAGACCCCGCGACCAAAATCACCATGATCATAGGACAATGATCCGCGATGACGCGAGGTTTCATTTGGGCGATTTTCAGACTGCGCCTAGGGTCACGTGCAATACGGGAGGATTTTCAATGATCAAATGGATTGGACGTGGCCTTGGGCTGGTGATCGTCGCAGGCGCAGCGTTTTTCTTTGGCGTCTTGCCCGGCATCGTAGAGAAAGGCCAGAACGGCATGGTCGAGCACGCGCCCTACCCGGTCTCCGCCGAGGCACAGGCGCTGCACGACAGGATCGTGATCGGCGATTTGCATGCCGACAGCCTGCTGTGGAACCGCGACCTATTGAAACGCGGTGATCGCGGCCACGTCGATTTCCCGCGCCTGCGCGAGGGCAATGTCGCGGTTCAGGTTTTTACTGCCGTGACCAAAAGCCCAGCTGGACAAAATTACGACCACAATTCAGCTGATGCGCGGGACAACATCACGCTTTTGGCCATCGGGGAACTTTGGCCGGTGAAGAGCTGGAAAGACCTGACCGAGCGCGGGCTCTATATGGCGAAACGCATGCAGGGCTATGAGGCGGAAGCCCCCGATCAGGTGCGGATCATTCGTGCGAAATCCGACCTCGACGCGGTGCTGACAGCGCGGGCCGAAGGCCACCCCCTGACCGGCGCGCTCCTGGGCGCAGAGGGCGGGCATATTCTCGAGGGCGATCTCGCCAATCTGGACCGGATTTATGACGCGGGCTATCGCCTGATGGGGCTCACGCATTTCTTCGACAATGCGTTGGGGGGCTCTCTGCATGGTGAGGACGACACTGGGCTGACCGACTTTGGCCGTGCTGTGGTGCAGGAGTTGATCGGCAAACAGATGGTGATCGATCTCGCGCACGCCTCGCCAAAGATGGCACATGAAGTGATTGAGATGACCGACCAGCCGCTTGTGCTATCGCACACCGGCATCCATTCGCATTGCCCGGTGAAACGCAATTTCGAAGACGATCTGATGCAGCAGATCGCGGCAACAGGCGGCGTCATCGGCATAGGCTACTGGGCGGATGTGACCTGTGACGCCTCTCCCGCGGGGGTCGCCAAGACGATCAAGGCGGCGGTCGATCTTGTCGGCGCCGATCATGTCGCACTCGGATCAGACTACGATGGCTCGGTGACGGTAGAATTCGACACCTCGGAATTGGCGGCGCTGACGCAGGCGCTTATGGATCAGGGCCTCACGGAAGATCAGATCGCCGGTGTCATGGGGGGCAATATGATGCGGGTTCTGGGGGCGGTTCTGCCAGAGTAATCTCTACTCAACCGCCTCCACACCCAACTCCCACAACCGGCTGAGCGCCGCGCCTGCGCTCAGGTCCGGCTCGAACGCGCCGGTGTCGAGAAAGTGCAAGGTCTGAACGATGACGCGTGGGTTTTGCATCATGAAGGTGTGCGTCACCGGCAGGGTCAGATGCGCGGCCATGCCCGCGACCTTGGTGCTTTCGATGGACACCTTGCCATCGTCCTCGCCTTCGATCACTGCCGAGAGGATCGGGTTGAACGACTGGTTCCCGGCGATCACCCCGGTCTCAAACGGCACGGGCGGCAGGCTGTCGGGCAGGCTCTCTGTGCCAAGCTGCAACCCCGCCGGGCCGTTGGCACTCTCGAAGGCGGCATACTCCCCGAAGGTGTCGATGATCTCGGAGCCATGGTTGGGCGGACCAAGCATTACGACACGGCCCCAGTCCAACTCTGGGTGGTCGGCGGCAAAGCTGCGCAACAGGATCGCGCCCATGGAGTGGGTCACCACATCTGGCGCCGCATCCTCACCACAGTTCGCGCGTGCTCCACGCAACGCCGGATCGGCCAAAAGCGCCACAGGCGCCTCGCGCGACGGGTAGTCCTGATTGACGACCTGATAGCCCGCCGCCTCCAAGGTGTGTTCCATAACCAACATGGAAGCATCGGTGCGCGCGAGACCGTGTAAAAGGATCACGCAGTGGGGGGCCGACACAGCCGAAGAATCCACCGCCATAGGCAGAAACAATCCACTCAGACAAAGTGCGTAAAACAAACTCTTCATAGGAAAGCATATGGCCGCACGCTCTGGTCAAAACAAGTCAGGCAAAGCGGACCAAACAAACAAGGGCGCCCAATGGGCGCCCACACATTTACCTCCCTGAGGACTTCTCAGTCTACAACTGCCACCATATACACACGGCCCGGTTTGGCAGGTTCGTCATCACAGGTGTCGGCCCTTTGAGCGAGGGGGCACACGCTCCTCCGTCTCGCTTCATCCGGGGTCACAAGCCTCAATCGGCGGCACCCGTGCGGCGAACCCTCCAACCTCTGCCTTCAGCCCTGCGGTCGACTTCCCTCCACGGTTTCGAACCACTTGAGCCGGAGGCACCGGTTATTGCGGCGGATCCTCCATGTTGTTCTGGCCAGTCATGCGAGACATTCTCATGTCATCCTCCTTTGCCGTTCCAACATATATAGAATAGCGCGAGTCGCGCGCGTCAGCCTTGATCCGCATCAAATACGCTATCGATCATTGCCTGTGTGCCGCGCGCATTCTCCAAGCTCCAAGGATACTCCGCCCCGTCCCGCACAGAGCGGACAAAGTTTTCGACCTGACAGACATATTGGCGCACACGGGGGAAACGTTCGAGTTTCAGCCCACATTGGGTATCGCGTATCTCGATCTCCGCCTGTCCCGCGACTGCGGCGTTGAACGGAGTTTTGACGATGATGACGCCCTTGCGACCATGGAAGCGCACCTCCTGGAAGGGCGCCATGCGCATCGAGACATAGCCGTGGTAGGCAAAGCTCGGGAAACGCGCGGAAAATTCGGAACTGACATCGACGCCGTTCTCGCGGGTGATCTCGGCGTAGGTGATCTCGACGGGCTCCTCCCCGGTCGCAAACCGCGTACAGCCCATGGCATAGACGCCAATGTCGCCTAAGGCCCCACCGCCGGTCTCCGGGCGGTTGCGGATGTTGTCTATGTCAGGATTGTCAAAGGAAAACGCAACATCGACCCGGATCAAATCGCCGATCTCACCTTCGGCCAAAAGGGAACGCACCCGCTGCCATTGCGGGTGATGTACAATCATATAGGCCTCTGCACAGAGCAACCCTGTCTCGTCGCGCTTGGCAATCAGGGCGTCGATCTCGCCTGCCTTCATCGCGATGGGTTTTTCGCAGAGCACATGTTTACCGGCAGCGAGCGCCTTGAGGCTCCACTCGATATGCAGGTGATTTGGCAACGGAATATAGACCGCGTCGATCTCGTCCGAGGCCAGCATGGCGTCGTAGTCGGTGAAGACTTTGAGATCGGGGGCAAAGGCCTGAAACGGTGCGGCTTTTTCCATGGATGAGGTGGCGAGGGCGGCGAATGTGGCGCCTTCCGCCTCATGGATCGCGCGGGCCATATGTTCGCGGGCAAAATTCGCAGCGCCCAAAACGCCGAAGCGGACAGGTGTCATGTGCCGTTCTCCTTCTATCATGTTACCGCCATCATGCGCCGAACAGGACTAAAGAAAAAGGGGCAGCCGTGCGGCCACCCCTATGAATTCGTTGATCGTCTAAAAGATCAGGCGCCTTCGAGAATGCCCTGTTCCTTCGCCAACTCCTGCATCCTTTTCTGCAACTTCTCAAACGCACGCACCTCGATTTGACGGATGCGTTCGCGGGAGACGTCATATTGGCTCGACAGTTCTTCGAGCGTCACTGGCTGATCCTTGAGGCGGCGCTGCATCAGGATGTCTTTTTCGCGCTCATTGAGCACATCCATCGCCTGCACCAAAAGCTGGCGGCGAGTGTCCATCTCGTCGCGGGCCTCGTAATCGGCGGCCTGATCGGCGTTTTCGTCCTCAAGCCAGTCCTGCCACTGGGCGGAACCTTCCTCGTCATTGCCGACGGTGGCATTGAGGGACGCATCACCGCCCGACATCCGCCGGTTCATCGAGATCACCTCGTCCTCGGTCACGCCGAGATCGGTTGCGATCTGTTTGACGTTGTCAGGGTGCAAATCGCCATCTTCAAAGGCACCGATGCGGGCCTTCGCCTTGCGCAGGTTGAAGAACAGTTTCTTTTGCGCCGACGTCGTCCCGAGTTTCACCAGAGACCAGGAGCGCAGGATGTATTCCTGAATGCTCGCGCGAATCCACCACATCGCATAGGTCGAGAGGCGGAAGCCCTTTTCCGGATCAAAGCGTTTCACCGCCTGCATCAGGCCCACATTGGCCTCGGACACAACCTCAGCCTGCGGCAATCCGTAGCCGCGATAGCCCATGGCGATTTTGGCGGCCAAACGCAGGTGCGAGGTCACGAGCTTATGCGCCGCGTTGGCGTCCTCGTGATCCACCCAGCGTTTCGCCAGCATGTATTCTTCCTCGGGTTCCAGCATCGGGAACTTGCGGATTTCCTGCAAATAGCGGTTCAAACCCTGTTCGGGGCTCGGAGCCGGCAAATTGGCGTAGTTACTCATCTCTCACATCTCTCCCGCGTCACGCCTATGTTATAAGGCTTAACATGCCATTTAGGAAGGCCTGTTAGCGCTTTCAAGGGGGCGCATGCGCATTGGTATCCTCTAGGTCTGAACAAACCATGACCGAAGCCACAAAGTTCCCCAAGCGAAACCGTCAAGATTTCACCCGGCTCACGGCCATGTGGTCGCATGTTACAAAAAACGGACGTTTAAAGCGTGTCGAGGAGCATCTGCATGTCCTCTGGCAAAGGTGCCTCGAACCGCATCTCTTCACGGGTCACCGGATGGATAAAGCCCAAAACAGCGGCGTGAAGCGCCTGACGCGGGAAGGCATCAACCGCATCGCGCGCCGCGTCAGACAGCGCTTTATGGTTGAGTTTCCGCCGACCGCCATAGGTCTGATCGCCGACCAATCCATGCCCGGCATGCGCCATATGAACACGGATTTGATGCGTGCGCCCGGTTTCAAGCCAGCATTCCACCAGCGCCAATTGCGGCGGTGTGCCGTAAAGTTCCAGAACCCGCGCGCGGGTGATCGCGTGGCGGCCCTCGGTGAAGGACACGGCTTGCTTTTGACGATCCGTCTTGTGACGGCCAAGCATAGTGGTGATGCGCAGAATGTTCGAGCCCTCGAAACTCACGCCTTTGACACCGCGCAGGCGCGGGTCCATCGGGTCCGGCGCGCCATAGACCAGCGCGAAATATTTGCGCTCGACCGTGTGTTTTTCGAATTGTTTCGCAAGACCTTGGTGCGCCTTGTCGGATTTCGCGACGACCAGAATCCCCGAGGTGTCCTTGTCGATCCGGTGCACGATGCCGGGGCGTTTTTCGCCGCCGATCCCCGACAGGCTCTCGCCGCAATGATGCATCAAGGCGTTGACCAAAGTGCCCGAGGGGCTGCCAGGCGCCGGGTGGACGACCATGCCGACGGGTTTGTTCACCACGATCAGATCGTCATCTTCGTAGATCACGTCGAGTGGGATGTCTTCGGATTTGAGCTCGATCTCGGTGGCCTCTTCGACCGTGATCTCAATTTGGTCGCCCTCTTCTATCTTGCCCTTCTGATCCGTGACCACCACGCCGTTCACCTTCACGGCGCCCTCGGCCAAAAGTTTCACGAGCCGCGAGCGCGACAGCGTGGCTTCTTCTGGCACATCGCGGGCAATCGCCTTATCAAGACGTTTGGGCGGGTGTTCCCCGATGGTAAAGGAGACGGTGACAATCATGGATGATCCGGCAGGTAAGGACTTCGAATTGGACCCGAAAGACGCGGCCGGGCTGACGCTGTTGCGTCGGCTGGTCACCGGGCTTTTGGGGGTGATGATTGTCGGGTTTCTAGTGCTCATCGGCCTGCTTGTCACGCGCTTCCCTGATTTCGAGGACACGGGACCTGCGCTGAGCTGGCCCGAGACACTCGATCTGCCCGAAGGTGTGACGCCCGAGGCGGTGACGCGCGGGCCCGATTGGGTTGCTGTGGTGGCCGGGGATGAGATTCTGATTTTCGATGCCGCGTCCGGCGCGCTGCGCCAGCGGATTGCCGTCGAAACGCCGTCGAACTGACCGCGGCACATCTCTCTTTCTAAAATTCGACCTTCTGAAAACAGAGAACGCGGCGCCCTCCCCTGCGCCGCGTTCCTCCCCCCGAACATGAGGCCCATCACAGGCCAACAGTCGGGAGTGTTCGTTTTTGGTCAAGCTGCCCCGTCTTCTGTTCTGTCCTTGCAGCAATCACAGACTGCAAGTGCGAACAATGCGACCGGAAGCAGGACCAGGGCCGAATAGGCCAATCCTACGACATAAAGGTGCATCATGTCCTCCCTAAGAAGGAGACTAACACGCAATTTTAGAAATTGCTACATTTTGTCGCAGCCGAATGCAATGAGGAAATTTCACCTTGAATTTCGGGTGTTAGCAGACGGATGCGCGCCAATGCCGCGCGCATCGCTTTCCTACAGGGAGAGAGGGGTCGGCAGCATGGCCACGTCACACGTTTGGGCGCTCCCAAGACGGAAAAGACGCTTAGGCGAAGGGTCAAAGAAGATTGCAAACAAGAGATGCGAATGCAGAAATTACTCATGCCAGCGAATTCTATGCGCGGGCATAACAGATCACGCGACATGAAAGACAGCGGATCAAAAACGAGCCGACTGACGCGTAACAACTCATCTACAGAGGGGGGAGAGTGGTACCACCTCCCCGGCTCGAACGGGGGACCTCCTGATCCACAATCAGGCGCTCTAACCAACTGAGCTAAGGCGGCACTGTCGGGGGATTTACTGTCCTGTGATGATGAATGCAAGAGGCAGTTTCGACAAAACGGCGCTTTCACGGGCAGATTTTTCGCAAAACGCTTCTCTGTGCAGAGGGGCAAGGCCGCGCTGGCCCAGAGCCGACTTGCCTCATCTGCCTCAAACGCGTAAACGCCTTTCTCATCCACAAAGGAGCCGTCATGGGTATCAACTCGGAAAAAGACATCGAAGCCAATCTTCAGATCGGGCCGACCACGCTTGGCATGGTGCGCATGTTCATCGAGGCGACAGGTGGCATCGAGATTCCGATGGATTTCGAGCCGGAAGAGGCCGAAGAGATCGCCGAAGAGCTTCGGGCGGCTGCCGCGCAAGCGCGTAAATTGGCGAAGTAAGCCCCTGCCCGAGAGGCCGCACGCCTCCGGCGGGAGTATTTCCCCCACGGAAAAGACTAAGTGTCTTTGAACATCCCGGCGACGCCCGGATCGCGGTAGCTCTGGAGCCGCGCGGCGGCGGTGCGGGCGAAGATCATATGGATTTTCTTGCGCCGGGCGGGCGGCAGTTTGTCTTCATCGGGCATTCGCACAATCTCGGCGCCATAGCCATCCGCAAAGATGAGGCCCGCGCCTTCTGGCAGGATTTCGACCGGAAAATCGGCATCGACCGCGAAGAAATAGCGGTCGCACCAGTCCAGATAGCCCTGCCATTTGCTGTCCGATATGAAATCCGCGCGGCTGGATTTGCATTCGATCACCCAGACCTCGCCCTTTGGCCCCAGCGCCATGACGTCGACGCGCAGGCCACGGGCGGGCACCAGTTCCTCGACGCAGGTGAAGTCATGGCTACGCATGTGGCGAGAGACTCCACGGGCCAGAAGTTGGCCGGGTTGGTAGGTGGTGAAGTCGCTTGGATCGGGCATGTGCAATTATCTGGGGCAAGCTGCGGAGAATTTCAACGTCCCGCCCCTTGTCCTTATCCACGGTTCGCCCTATCTCGGGCTCAGGCGGGATCTGCTCGTTTCGTACACATGGGCGCAAGTCTCCGGAGGCCTTACGCAACCGAATGGGAGCTGGCTCTGTCAAGACCCTGGTTTTGTTACCTGGCGCCCACCTGATATATCAGGCATCGGGAGCAAAGCGTCGCTACGGATGCTGTGGTCCCCCGCCGCCTTACAAAAAACGCGCCTCTCGGGGCGCGTTTTTTATTTTTTATTCAATATCTTATCGACGATGATTCCCGACCTCGACCAAAACCGGTTCAAGCGCCGTGAGCGGGATGTCATCGCGTTTGCCGCCTTGATCATCATCCTCGCTCTCGGCCATGCGCATAATCGAAATGGCGAATTGCACGCCAGAGAACACTATGCCATTGGCGAACCAGAGCACAATCACCGCAATGAGGCCGACATCGTTGTGCGTCACAAGATGCCAGAGGTTGGCAACATTGAAATACAACAGCACCGCGACGAAAGCAGCGGCGATGGCAAAGCCGATCAGCACCTGAGTGATGTAGAGTTTGACCAGTTTGGGCATGGCAGCGCTCCCGTCATGTTACTCTGAAACTATAGCACAGTAATTATATCAAATCCTGCATGTGACAACAGGTGACAGGATGTAGCGGCTTTCCTCGCACGATGCCCGCATCGAAAGACCCCGATCCAGCCTCAAAATCTCCATGATTGATCTGTTCTCTGAAGCCAATGCGACGCGCGCCCCGCGACAGGCCGAACACGAGGACGATATGACGCTCCATGCCATCACCCATTTTCGCGCGCTGGCGATTGTGTTCGTTGTGGCATCGCACACTATCTTACTCGCGCAT
The DNA here is from genome assembly GCF_019429625.1 of Celeribacter sp. PS-C1. GTDB lineage: Bacteria > Pseudomonadota > Alphaproteobacteria > Rhodobacterales > Rhodobacteraceae > Celeribacter. Next base: position 169,465 of record NZ_JAHXRW010000002.1, on the reverse strand, counting down.
TACGACACGCCGGCGCTGGCGCAAGGCACGGTCATCAATCTGCTGACCGGCGCGACCGTGTTCTTTGTGCTGATCTCCGGCATTCTGTTTCAGCATGTTTTCGTGCCGCGCTACACGTTTCGGCGTTTCATGCGCTCGAAGCTCCGAAATGTCGCCCTGCCCTATCTCGTGCTGGCGCTGCCACTCACCGTGTTCGTGGTGCTGCACGAGACTTCGGGCGAGATCGGCGCGCGTTTCTTTTATGGCGCGCATCTCTTGATCAGCGGCAACACCGTGATCGCCTATTGGTATGTGCCCGCCATTTTAGTGATGTTCCTGATGTCGCCCCTGCACATGGCCTATCAGCGCCTCTCACTCGAACATCAGCTCAGCCTTTTGGCAGTGCTGTATCTTTTATCCAACATTGTTCAGCGCTCGGTCGAGGACATCCTGATCCCGCAATCGGTGATCTATTTTACACCCGTCTATCTGACCGGCATGACCTATGTGCAGCACCGTGAGGCCGTCCTGCCCTGGCTCAAACGGCTGACGTTTCCCCTGTTCGTGAGCGCCATTCTTTTGGCGATGGCAGCCGCAGAGACGGGGCATTACGGCAATTATCACACAGATTTCAGCCTGCGCTGGAGTGAGATCGACCTGATGATGCCGCAAAAACTCGCGCTGTCTTTTGCGTTTCTGGGGCTGTTGGAGCGCTACGGCGACCGGCCCATTGCGTGGAGCCAAAACCTCGCGGATGCGAGTTTCGGGGTCTTCTTTTTGCACGCGCCGATGATTTACCTGTTGCTTGAGGCAGGCTACCAGCCGCTGTTCGCCGCGCCGCTGGCCAATATCGCCGTCATGACCGGCGTGCTCTTTGCCCTGTGCCTAAGCTCGATAGCGCTTCTGCGCCGGGTCTTCCCCAATCACAGCCGGCAGCTTGTGGGTGCGTAAAAGAAAACCGGACGCTTTGAGGGCGCCCGGTTTCAAAATTTCAGAACGGCTTTGCTCGTTCTCCCTACGGCCTTAAAAGGCCTCCGGTCGAGCCTCGCGGGCCATATGATCGAGCACCGCGTTGACGAATTTCGGTTCGCGGCCATCGGGGTAAAACGCTTTGGCAACGTCCACGAATTCGACGATCACCACCTTGGGCGGCGTGCGATTGGACATAAGCTCGGCCCCCGCAGCACGGAACAATGCACGCAGCGTCGAGTCGATCCGCGCGATCGGCCATTTCGCCACCAGAGCCCGGTCGGTCATCTGGTCGATCTTGGCCTGATCGTTCACCGCGATCTCGGTGATCTCGTGAAACAGGTCGCTGTCGCCGTCGATGAAAGTGCCTTCCTCCTCGGTCTCAAGACCGAAGAAATGGTCGTAAAACTGGCGGCGCACCTTATCGACAGTCATATCCGCCGCTTCCATTTGAAACAGCGCCTGAACGGCATAAAGCCGCGCGGCTGATTTCATCTCGCGCTTCGAGGGCGGTTTCAGATGGGTGTTTTCTTCGGTCATGATTTGGGTCCGTCAGGTCAGCTTTCAGGCAGGCTTTGTGTCACCGGCAAGCTTGATCGCGTCAGCATGGAATCCCACACCCTTGCTCGGAGCGGCCCATTTGCGCGAAAGCGCGATCAGATGCAAGGCCGCAGCCGCAGCCCCGCCACCTTTATTTTGACCTTTGCTCTCGGCGCGCACCACGGCTTGCTCGCGATTTTCCACGGTCAGGATGCCGTTGCCGATGCAAATGCCCTGAAGGCCCATCAACTGAAGCGCGCGGGAGCTGTCGTTGCAAACGGTCTCGTAATGCGTGGTTTCGCCGCGGATCACGCAGCCCAGCGCAACGTAGCCGTCGAAGTTCGACAGCTTGTCCGCGATGGAGATCGCGGTGGGGACTTCCAATGCACCGGGCACTTCCACAAGTTCCCACGTGCCGCCAGCCTCCTCGACGGTGGATTTGGCGCCCGCGACAAGCTCGTCGGCGATGTCCTTGTAATAAGGCGCAACGACGATCAGAATTTTCACCGGCTCTTCGAACTTCGGCAGATCGAGAATATGATGTTGTTCAGCAGCGGCCATGACTCATGCCCCTTCCGTGATTTTGCGGGTGCCGACGATTTCGAGACCAAAGGCTTCAAGCCCCGGCACTTTCGGCTTCGGACTATCCGTCACGAGGATCAGCTCATGCAGGCCCAGAGCGGCCAAGATTTCGGCGCCGAGGCCATAGCGGCGCAGGGTTTGCGGCGAGGCTTCGTCCTCTTCCGCCATTTTCATCCGCGTGTCGCGCAAAAGGACGACCACACCGCGGCCCTCTTCGGCGATCAGTTCCATCGCGCCTTCCATCTCGCGCGAGGTCTTGCCAATGCCCAACACGTCTTCGAGCGGGTTGAGGTTGTGCACCCGGACCAAGGCCGGTTTGCCATCCGTGACATCGCCCTTGGAGAGCACGATATGTTCGGCGCCGTGCAGATCGTCGGTGTAAATCTGCATATTCCAATCGCCACCGAATTCGGACCGCACCTGACGCTCCTCCGTCTTGGTCACGAGGTTGTCGTGGCGGCGGCGATAAGCGATCAGGTCAGAGATCGTGCCGATCTTAAGATTGTGTAGCTGCGCAAAGCCCACCAGATCCGGCAGGCGCGACATGGTGCCGTCCTCGTTCATGATCTCGCAGATCACGGAGCTGGGCATCAGGCCCGCAAGACGCGCGACGTCGACACCGGCCTCGGTGTGACCCGCACGAACGAGGACGCCACCGTCACGGGCACGCAGCGGAAAAATATGCCCGGGCGTCGCGATGTCCTCGGCGGTTTTCGACGGATCGATGGCCACAGCAACGGTGCGTGCGCGGTCGTGCGCAGAAATACCGGTCGACACGCCCTCTTTCGCCTCGATGGAGACGGTAAAGGCGGTTTCGTGACGCGACGAGTTGCTCGAGGCCATCATTGGCAGTCCCAGCGCGTCGATACGCTCGCCGGTCAACGTCACACAGATCAGCCCGCGCCCATAGGTGGCCATAAAGTTGATCGCCTCAGGCGTCGCCATCTGGGACGGGATCACCAGATCGCCTTCGTTCTCGCGATCCTCATGATCCACAAGGATAAACATCCGGCCATTTCGGGCGTCTTCGATGATTTCCTCGATGGGGGAAATGGCGGAGTGATAGGTTTCGCTATCGGTATTGAGTGTCTCAGTCATGGGCGTTTCCGGCATGGTCGTTTCGGCGGCTTTCAGGGGCTTCAGTCACCTTTCCGTAAAGGTTTGTGCGCCCAAACGCCAGCCTCATCGCACGCACAAGCCCCGGCAGTTTCGCGCACCCTGCCCTAAAAGACAGCTATGGGCTGGAAATGTTTCGTTGAAACCCTGAATTCCCAAAGACGACAGTCAGCTCACGCCTGCCATTCCTGAAGCCGCGCCACGTAGCGTGCCAGCGTGTCGATCTCAAGATTGACCTTATCGCCCACGTTCACGGTGCCCCACGTCGTCACCTCTTGAGTGTGCGGGATGACGTTGATTCCAAAGGTGGTGCCCTCGACCTCATTGACGGTCAAAGACGTGCCGTTCAGAGCCACCGACCCTTTAGGCGCGATGAATTTCGCCAGAGCCTCCGGTGCTTTGAAGCTGATCCGGGTGCTGTCGCCCTCGTTCACCATGGCGATGATCTCCGCCACGCCGTCGACATGGCCCGACACGATGTGCCCGCCCAACTCGTCGCCCAGCTTCAAGGCCCGTTCCAGATTGAGCTTCTTGCCGACAGACCAAGCCGAAATATTGGTCTTCGACACGCTCTCGGCGGAGATTTCCACATCGAACCAGTTTTGCGGGTCTGTTCCGAGCGCAATCACGGTCAGGCACACGCCATCACAGGCAATCGACGCGCCGATCTCAATCCCGTCGACATCATAGGCGCACCCGATCCGCGCCCGCAGGTCGCCGCGCTTTTCCAGTTCCAGAACGGTGCCGATGTCCGTGACGATCCCTGTGAACATGTCTTCTCCTGTCGGGCTTTGAACTTTGCTTGCGCCCAGAGGTAGCGCCCCGCGCGCGACGCTGCAAGCGGTGGTGACCTAAAGCGGCTCAGGGAATATTCACCTTTTTCGGATATGAGAGGTCATCTCTCTCTCGGAACGAGGCTTTGCGATGCTCCTCACTGAGCACGCAAGTTTGCGTCTATGCAGCCACAAATCCGCCAAATTGGGAAATCAAACATAACATTCCCCATGACAAGCCCGCCAGAGATGCCCCAAATGACCGACATGAAAGTCCCCGAGGTCAAAACGCCCGCAGAGGCGCGTGTGTTCCTGATGTTGCAGGGGCCGCACGGGCCGTTTTTCTGGTCTCTGTCGAAAATGTTACGCGCGGCGGGGTCCACTGTTTGGCGCGTAGGTTTCAACGCTGGCGACCGGGCGTTCTGGTTCTCGGCCAAAAGTTTTCTGCCCTACACGGAGCCAGCCGATGACTGGCCGGACCGATTTGCAGAGATCGTGCGCGAAAAATCCGTCACCGACATTGTGCTCTACGGCGACACGCGTCCCGTCCATGCGCTGGCGATCGAGAAAGCGCGCGAAATGGGCCTGACCATCCATGTGTTCGAAGAGGGCTACATCCGACCCTATTGGGTCACTTACGAGCGCGACGGCTCGAACGGGAACTCTACCCTTATGGCGCTGTCAGTAGCCGAGATGCGCGCCGCTTTGGACAGGATCGACCACGACAATATCGAGCCACCAGCACTTTGGGGCGACATGCGCCAGCACATCTTTTACGGCGCGCTCTACCATTGGTTCGTGATGTTCAGAAACTCCGCCTTCAAACATTATCGCGGCCACCGCGAACTGCCGGTCACGAAAGAGTTTTCCCTGTATTTCAAACGCCTGATCATGATGCCGCAGCATTGGCTGTCGCGGGCGTGGCATACACGTTCGATCCTCTCTGCGGGACATCCGTTCCACATCGCGCTGTTGCAGCTCGAACATGACACCAGCTTTCAGGTTCACAGCCCCTATTCCACCATGCCGGAATTCATCGCCGATGTGATCGAGGGCTTCGCGCGCGGTGCACCACAACACCACCACCTCGTGTTCAAGGCCCATCCTCTGGAAAACGATCGCCGCAACCTGCGCCACGAAATTCGCCGTATCGCTGCGGAATTTGGCGTCGAACATCGCGTGCACCACGTCCGGGGCGGCAAATTGCAACGCCTTTTGCACAACGCCCGCTCCGCCGTGACCGTGAACTCCACGGCCGGCCAACAGGTGCTGTCCCTTGGCATCCCGCTGCGCATTCTCGGCCTGGCCGTCTATGACAAGCCGGAGTTCGTGTCGCATCAAACGCTCGAGGCGTTTTTCAACCAACCGGACCGCCCCGACACCCGTGCCTATCGCGATTACCGCCAGTTCCTGTTGGAAACCTCGCAAGTGCCAGGCGGGTTCTACTCCAAACGCGGGCGCCGCCAACTCATGCGCCTTGTTGTCGACCTGATGCTGTCCGAGGACGCCCCCGATGTCGCACTTTTGTCCGGCACGGCGCCCCCGCGCCAACCTTTGCGTCTTGTGAAGTAAAGACCTGAGGTGGTGCACCGCCCACACCGAAAATGGCGGCAACGCAGCAGGAAATACGCGGTTTTCACCCCTATATCCTGAGGCAAAAATTTACACGACCACATTCCCTATGGGACCCGCGGCCTTCGGGCAACACCCCCCTTTGGGCCGCATCGAGTCTGGTCGCTACCATGGATTTTTGACTCGCTATTCATTAATCTTCTGATTAAACCCGATAAAAATATGGGGTAAGGAGTTCGACCAGTGCAGATCCTGACATCGCGCATCACCCGCGCCATTACGCTTGTGGCCGTGGCTGCAAGTCTGTCCGCCTGTGCTCTGCCGCGCTCTGGTCCGAACAAAAGAGAAATCTTTGCCGGCTCTGTGCTTGAAAAAGGCGATTCCTTCGTCGTCGCCGTCAATGACCAAGTCAACGCCGCAACCGCCATCAACCAAGAGCTCGGCTTTTCCTCCGCCTTCCAAAACGCAGGCGTGATTGGCTCCGACACCATCGCCCCGGGCGACGTGCTGTCCCTCACCATCTGGGAAAACGTTGATGACGGGCTTCTGGCAGGCCAAGGCGCCAACGCGACCGTCCTCTCCGAGGTTCAGGTCGACGGCGGCGGCTTTATCTTTGTGCCCTACGCAGGCCGCATCAAAGCTGCGGGCAACAGCCCCGAAGCGATCCGTCGCATCATCACTGAAAAACTCGACACCCAGACCCCGGACCCGCAGGTCATGGTCGCCCGCGCCGCTGGTGATGGCGCAACGGTCACCATCACTGGGCAAATCTCAGGTCAGGGTGTCTATCCGATCGAACGCCCGACCCGTCGTCTGACCGCGATGCTGGCCAATGCCGGCGGCATTTCCGTCGAACCCGACGTGGCCCAGGTCAAAGTCATTCGCGGCAGCAAAGTCGGCACCGTATGGTTCGCCGATCTCTATGAGAACCCGAAATTCGACATCCCGCTGCGCGACGGCGACCGCATTCTCGTCGAAGCCGACCCCCGCTCCTTCACCGCAATGGGCGCAACCGGTGGGCAAAGCGTGATCTCGTTTGAGACCCGCAACCTCTCCGCGTTGGAAGCCATCGCGCAAGTCGGCGGGCTGCAAACCAACGCCGCCGACCCGACCGGCGTTTTCGTGTTCCGCAACGAACCTGAAGAAATCGCCAAACAGGTGCTGGGTCGTGACGATCTGGTCGGCACTCAGCGTTTGATTTACGTGCTGGACCTAACCCAGCCGAACGGGTTGTTCCTCGCGCGCGATTTCCTGATCCGCGACGAAGACACGCTTTATGTGACCGAGGCGCCGTTCGTCCAATGGCAGAAAACTCTGGGCGCCATCACCGGCACCGCGACCTCGGCCAATTCGCTCAACAACCTCGCAAATTAAGGCCCATGGTCGATCCCGACCGCATTGCATCCAAAGCCGCCCCGACCCTGTCCGGGCGGCTTTCCTTTGCGCTCCCTCAATTGTTCGAACGCGTTCTGTCCGAACCCGATCTCACTTGTTTCACCCGACAGGATTGGGACGCGCTTCTGGCTGAAAATGGTCTGGATGACAGTGCACAATTGGCGCGAGCCCGAGACGCAATCGAATGGCTGGTCTCGTTGGAATTGTCTAAGTTTTCGGACGAAAAGCACGACGAGACGATCCCAAATGTTCCCTATGTGTTGGTTTTAGACCAACCCCGCACCTCAAAAGAGGCGCCCGCAGAACTTGACATGGCCGAAATGCTGGTCTTCGCACAGACCGAATTGCTCAATGCGCAGGTTGCAATCCTGACCTGCGAGAATGGTTTTTTCTCGGACCATAACGACCCGCGCGTGACGCTCTTGCCGCCAGAGACGCCGCTTTACCCGCTTTTGGAGAACGCCACCTCGGTCTACACTCACAGCGCAGGTCCCGGATTTGATGCCATTCTCGCGGGGCATCGCCCTCGGGTGTTTGGGCGCCCCTGGTACGGCAGCCTCGATCTCACTCAGGACGAAAACCCCAATCCTTACGCCACACGGCGCCTCACCCGTGCTCAGCTTTTTTGCGGCGCTTTCATGTTGTCGACGACATGGCAAAGCGGCGACCAAGAACTCGAAATAGAAGACATCCTGAGCCGCCTTGAAGCGCGGCTTCGTGCCCGAGCGGAAGATAGATCGGGCTATGTTGCCTCCAATATCCTGCCGTGGAAACGGCCCTTTTTGCGGCGCTATCTCGGTCACTCTCGGATTGTGTTTTCCGACAAAGCAGAAGATATCGCCCGCCACAAAGACGAAGGCGCCCGCCATATCGTTTGGGGCCAGAATGCAGAGGCAGACCTGCGTCTCGAGGACGGCTTCCTTCGCTCGCGCGGCCTAGGTGCTGCCCTCGTCCGCCCGCTGTCTCTCGTGTTGGACGACAGCGGCATTTACTTTGACCCGACCCGCCCCTCCCGACTTGAGGCCGTGATAAATGCGCGTGCGGACTTAAGCGCTCAACACCGAAGGCGCGCAGAGGCATTCGTGAGACGTATGACCCAATTGCGCCTCACCAAATACAATGTTGGTGAGGACCTACCTGCTCTGCCAGAGGGGTATCGCATTTTGGTCGCTGGACAGGTTGAGGATGACGCCTCAATCCGGCTTGGCGCTGGGGATATTTCGACCAATCTTGCGCTGCTGCAAGCGGCGCGCGCAGCCCATCCAGAGGCGGTGATCGTCTACAAACCCCACCCGGATGTCGAGGCGGGGCTGCGGCGCGGGAAAACCTCAGAGGCTCATCAGATCGCCGATGTGATCGCCGAGAGAGCCGACCCGATCGCCCTTATCGACGCTTGCGATGAGGTCTGGACCATGACCTCTCTTCTGGGCTTCGAGGCTCTGTTGCGCGGCAAGACTGTGACCTGCACCGGCGCGCCGTTTTATGCGGGCTGGGGGCTGACGACAGATCTTGGATCGACGCCCGCCCGACGCGCGGCGCGCCCCGATCTTATGGGGCTCGCGCATGCGGTTCTCATTGATTATCCTCGTTATTTTCATCCGGAAACAGGTGCCGCTCTGGCGCCCGAAGAGGCACTGGAGTTATTGGCATTGGCCCCTAATGGACGCAGCCACGCTGCACAGCTTGCCCTCGCAAAACTGCGTCAACTTCGCGCTGCCCTCCTAGGTCTCCGGTAGCGTCCAAAGGCTCAGCGCATCCGGACCGATCTGTTCGATGCTCTCAAGCCGATAGCGCGGCGCGGCCGCCAGACGCTCCAGACCCAGCGCCCCCAACCCCGGCATCCCTTCGGCGCCGATCGCAAGACCTGCGGTGAACAGAGCGACTCGATCCACCAGTTCCGTCGACAAGAGGGACGCAGCCAAAGCACCGCCCCCCTCGCAAAACACTCGCGTCAGACCATGTGCGCCAAGCGCCTCGAACGCCGCACGTGGATCGAGATGTCCGCCCAGGACGCCGACTTCGATCAACTCTGCACCGAGACCGAGCCAAGCGGATTTCAGTTCCGCGCTGACATCCGGGCCATGGAGGATCCAAACCGGCACCTCCTGCGCGGTCCGCGCCAACTGCCCGCTCAGCGGGAGATCAAGACGCCGCGACATGACCAAGCGCACCGGTTGATGAGACACGCCAATACCGCGCACGGTCAGCCCGGGATCATCGACGCGCGCGGTTCCGCCCCCGACAAGGACGGCGTCATGGTTGGCACGCATGGCATGCACCCTCCGCCGCGCCTGCGGGCCGGTGATCCATTGGCTCTCGCCGGTCGCGGTCGCAATACGCCCATCCCAGGACAAGGCCAGTTTCAGCGTCAGCATCGGCCGGCCTTTTGTCACTTTGGACAGAAAGCCCACCTGTTGCTGTCGGGCCTCTGCCTCAAGCACCCCCGAGGTCACGGAGAGACCGGCATCTCGCAATAGCGCAAAGCCCTTGCCGTTCACACGCGGGTCCGGATCGCCCAAGGCGACGACGACACGCGAAACGCCCGCTTCAATCAGCGCCTCGGAACAGGGCGGGGTTTTGCCGTGGTGGGAACAGGGTTCGAGCGTCACATAGGCGGTCCCGCCGCGCGCCAGTTCGCCCGCCTGCGCAAGCGCCATCGCCTCCGCATGGGGACGCCCCCCCGGCTGAGTCCAGCCACGTCCGACGACGCGTCCGCCTTTGAGGATCACACAGCCGACTGCGGGATTTGGCCACGTCCGCCCAAGTCCACGCGCCGCCAGAGACAGCGCGTGACGCATATGGCGTTCATCATCAGTGCGGGTCATTCGTCAGGCTTGGTGTCCGGACGCAACTCGCTGACAAATTTGTCGAAATCGTCAGCCGCCTGGAAATTCTTGTAGACGGAAGCAAAGCGCACATAGGCCACCGTGTCGATCCGCGCGAGGCTTTCCATCACGATCTCGCCGATGGTTTTCGACGGAATGTCGGTCTCGCCCATGCTCTCAAGGCGGCGCACGATGCCGGAAATCATCTGATCGAGACGCTCTGGTTCGATCGGGCGTTTCTGGGCCGCGATCCGGATCGAACGTTCGAGTTTGTCACGGTCGAAATCTTCGCGACGGCCATTGGTTTTCACCACGACCAGATCGCGCAGTTGCACCCGCTCATAGGTGGTAAACCGCCCGCCGCAAGCCGAGCAAAACCGCCGACGACGGATCGCTACGTGATCTTCAGCTGGTCGGCTGTCTTTCACCTGGGTATCGACATTTCCGCAAAATGGACAACGCATCAGCGCCCCCTTATCTCATCACTGCCTCGGTCCTCTGGGGTCTCTGCCCCAGTTATCCACAGGCACTATAGGGGGAAGCCCAGAATTTGGGTAGTGATAATTTGCGCCGCTAGATGTTGTGGGATCACTCTTTTTCCCACAGTCACCGCAAAAGCGCCACGACCCGCCGAGTGTGCGGGCGGCTGCGATGTTCGAAAAGGTAAACTCCTTGCCATGTTCCGAGCGTCATTCGCCCATTCAAGACGGGAATTGTGATCGTTGTGGGCAGAAGCGCGGATTTGATATGCGCCGGCATATCGTCCGGTCCCTCATAGGTATGGGTCAGATAGGTCATCGACGGATCGGTGGTTGGCGGCACCAATCGGTGGAAAAACGCCGCCAGATCGGTTTGCACTTCCGGGTCGGCGTTTTCCTGAATGACGAGGGAAGCCGAGGTGTGTTGGACCATCAAGGTGAGCGCTGCCTCCATTGACCCCTCGCCCGCGACCCAGCGCGCCAGATCCGAGGTGAACTCGTAGAGCCCTGGGCCGTGCGTGGATATTTCGAAGATGCGATGGCTCATTCACAGCGCTCCTGCCAATGATTGGCCCCCAAATCCCAACAATAGCCTGCCGCCTCATAGGCGTCCGAAAAAGAGAAAAGGGTGTAGTTAACCGTGTAAGGCAAACAATCCAGCCGCGCCAAGTCTTCGTCGCCCCGCTCGACCAAAATACCGCCCGTCACCTCATGCTCTTCCGTCATGCGGTCAAAATTCCCCCAGATGCGATAGGTGACATCACCATTCGCAAACGCGATGTCTTCCCATATTGACCGACCAACGCCATTCCAGGGCGTCACTTCAATCTCGTCGAATGTCCGCCATAAGGTCAATTCCGGCGTGGAATGCTGTCGTCCAAATGCATAGGACATGCCCGTCTCGGTGACCCGCAGTGTGACCTCTTTCGCATTCGCGAACTGGCAATGAAATAGGGAGGCCTCTTGAGCTTGAGCGAAAGACGGAAGCACCGTCATGGCACAGCTCATACAAATGGAAAATCGCACTTTCATGCACTCAGATTAACGCGGCAGACTCGATCTTGAAACGGGGAAAGCTGGCTCCCTCTCACCGTCACGGCATCACTCCACGACACAGCGAACGGTTGGCCCGGCCTGCGCCTCCGTCAGAGACGCGCTTTGAACGGTGGCTTCTTCGACAGGTGCCAAAAACACCTGCTCCAATGTCGCGACACAGCGATCCAGATCTTCGGCCGGCACCTTGATCAGAACAGGCTCGGGGGACAGGTGTTCCTCGGTCAAAGGCACATAAGGCGAAGCCATAGCAGCCCCTGCGAGGGCGGCACAGATCAGGGCGAGAAGTTTGGTCGTCTTGGTCATGTGTTTCTCTCATCGCTGTTGCAGCTCTGATAAAGAAACGCCTGAAAGGTTAATCGAGTTTCATTGCGGCCTGAAAATCTTGTGGACAACTCTCCTCTCCGGGTAGCTTCGCATAAGATTTCAGCTTTGATTATTCAGCTTTGATCGAACTGTGCCCGCGCAGCTTCGACCTTGGGCATCATGGTCTCGGCCCAAATGATCATATGATGCAGCGGCTCAAGGAAAGAGTGCCCCATCTCGGTCAGGCTATAGGCGACCGAGGGTGGCTTGGTGTCGAAGACCTCGCGCGCGACCAACCCGTCCCGTTCAAGATCACGCAAAGATTGCGTCAGCATGCGTTTGGAAATATCCGGCAGCGCACGCCCGAGCGCATTGAACCGCTGCGGCCCGTTTTCCAGCTCAAGCAAAATGAGCGAGGTCCATTTCGCCGCCACGTGATCCAGCACCTGCCGCACAGGGCAGTTCTGGAAATCGAATCCCATCGCCTTCCATTCCTCAAGGCGGCTCAGCTGCATATCCCGCATAGGTGGTTCCCTCTATGTTACCTGGGACCGAAAAACTGCCTCCTTTTCAAAGGCGATTTTGGTCTCTAAATGAGACTTGTATTCGAAACGATCCCAAAAGGAAAGATCATGACAACCTATCTCGTCACCGGCGCCTCCGGCCAACTCGGTCACCTCGTCGTCGATCACCTCGCCACCCTCGTCGCCAAAGACGACATCCTCGCCCTCGTCCGCTCCGACAAAGCCGCCGACGCCTATGCCGCCAAAGGCATCGCCACCCGTCGCGGTGATTACACCGATGAAGCTGCCCTCGAAGCCGCTTTTACCGGTGTCGACCGCCTGCTGCTGATCTCCTCGTCGGAAGTTGGCCAGCGCGCCACCCAGCACGGCAATGTCATCAAAGCCGCCAAGGCCGCAGGCGTTGGTTTCATCGCCTACACCTCGATCCTCAAAGCCGACAGCGGCAACATGGCACTGGCAGAAGAGCACATCGCAACCGAAGCCGCCCTCAAAGACAGCGGCATCCCGCACACCCTGTTGCGCAACGGCTGGTATTCCGAAAACATCACCATGACGTTGGGCCAAGACCTTGAACTGGGTCAGCATTTCGGCGCCGCGCAGGACGGAAAACTCGCCACCGCATCGCGCAAAGACTACGCCGAAGCCGCCGCCATCGTGCTCGCTGGAGGTCATGACGGCGAAGTTCTCGAACTCGCCGGTGACGCGGCCTACACGCTAACCGAATATGCCGCCACGGTGACCGAACTGTCCGGCAAAGAGGTCAAATACACCGACATGCCCGAAGCCGCGTTCACCGAGGCGCTCGTGGGCGCTGGCCTGCCCGGTCCCTTTGCCGCTATCCTCGCGGATTCGGATGCGAAAGCCGCCAAAGGGTCGCTGTTTGACGACAGCCACACGCTCTCCAAACTGATCGGCCACCCGACCGAGCCGATCGCCGAGACGATCAAAGCAGCTCTGGCCTAAACCTCTTCACGGCGCGGACGTGATTGCCAGCCGCGCCGCGACACGCTTAGATGTGGCAAAGGGAGATCGCAGATGAAACAGCTTTTTCTGGCGGCGGCAGTGATGCTCGCGCCATTTGCCACGCAGGCGGAAAGCGCCCGCGACATCGTTATCGCGGGCGTAACCGCCGTCTTCATTGAACCGGATGTGACGGCCATCGACCGCCTGTTCCGCGAAGACTATATTCAACACAATCCGAATTTTCCGAACGGCCTCGACACCTTGCGCGGCTTTGCCAGCGCGCCCGCAGAGGGCTTTACCTATGAGATCGGCAAGATCATCGCGGATGAAGACGCACAGTTGGTCGCCGTGCATTTCCGGGCGACAGGCTGGGGACCGGACCCGATGGTGGGCGTCGACATTTTCCGCGTTGAGGACGGCCAGATCGCCGAGCATTGGGATGTGATGCAAGCTGAGGTGCAGGACACCGCCTCTGGCAATCCGATGTGGACGCCCGCGCAGTAGGATGCTGCGAGCTCTCGCTTTGACAAAAGCTTGGCCCGTCAGTCAAAGATACGCACCCCCATCTGGTCGATGAACATCTGCGCTTTGTGCAGGCTGGCCATGCGCGCGTCGTCTTCGCCGCCCATCGTATCGGCGCGGATCATATGGTGGGTCTTGGTCTCGCCGTCGATGTCCTTTTCGATCCGCGCGGCGACGCGGTAGCCGTTCGCTTCCTTGATCGGCTCGGGAAAAATGCGGAACTCATCGCCGTAAAGTTCGGGTTTGACGTCCTCTTTCGACGCGCTTTGCGCCTCGGATGTGCTGTCAGATTTACCGCCGAAGAGTTTGGAGAGAATGGACATTTGGGCCTCCTGTTTGAGAGGCATTTTGAAGCCCTTGCTGTCCAAGTGCAAGCCGTGCACCGCCTGAACTCCGGACGGGTCATGCCGGTGGCATGCTTTCAGCATGAACCGATGCGCGGCGGCCTGCAGCCTTGTTCCGCGCAAAGAAATAGCTTCAGAACATATTCACGATCACTGGAACCATCTGAAGAAAGCTACCGGCCACGATCAAGAGCAATCCTTTCCTCGCCAAACGAGAGGCATTTAAAAGTGCTTGAGCGAGCGGCAATTCCTCATACGTTTCTTTCCTTGCTCCAGCTATTCGGCTGACCGCTATTTCACCGGCGCGATTTCCGGTCAACATGACGCCACGGGCCGTGACATATGCTCCCAGCGCTGTCAGCAATAATCCGACTGCAGAGAAAAATTCCATACCAGTTCCCCAATCAAAAACGCCCCCCTTACGGGAGGCGCCTCTAACTTTACTGATCCAAGAACGACCGCAGCTTCCGCGACCGGCTTGGGTGCTTCAGCTTCCTGAGCGCCTTCGCCTCGATCTGACGAATACGCTCTCGCGTCACGGAGAACTGTTGACCCACCTCTTCGAGCGTGTGGTCGGTGTTCATCCCGATGCCAAACCGCATCCGCAGCACGCGTTCTTCACGCGGCGTGAGCGAGGCCAGCACGCGGGTGGTGGTCTCTTTGAGGTTTTCCTGAATGGCCGCGTCGAGGGGCAGAACTGCGTTCTTGTCCTCGATGAAATCGCCAAGTTGGCTGTCTTCCTCGTCGCCGATCGGCGTCTCGAGGGAGATCGGCTCCTTGGCGATTTTCATCACCTTGCGAACCTTTTCGAGCGGCATTTGCAGCTTCTCGGCCAATTCTTCCGGCGTCGGTTCGCGACCGATTTCGTGCAGCATCTGACGACCGGTCCGTACCAGCTTGTTGATCGTCTCGATCATATGCACCGGAATACGGATGGTGCGGGCCTGATCCGCGATGGAACGCGTGATCGCCTGACGGATCCACCAAGTCGCATAGGTCGAGAATTTATAGCCGCGACGGTATTCAAATTTATCGACCGCCTTCATCAAACCGATGTTGCCTTCCTGAATGAGATCAAGGAATTGCAGGCCACGGTTGGTGTATTTCTTGGCAATCGAGATCACGAGACGCAGGTTGGCCTCGACCATTTCCTTCTTGGCCTGACGGGCTTCTTTTTCGCCCTTCTGGACCTGCGCCACGATGCGGCGGAATTCGGAGATGTCGACACCGACGTATTGACCGACCATGGCCATTTCGCCACGCAGTTCTTCGACCTTGTCGGAGTGACGTTCGATGAACATCTGCCAACCGCGGCCCGCTTTCTCGGCCATTCGGTCGAGCCAGTTCGGGTCGAGTTCCGCGCCGCGATATTCCTCGATGAATTCGCGACGGTTGATCCGCGCCTGGTCGGCGAGTTTCACCATGCTCGAGTCGATGGTCATGATGCGCTTGTTGATGCCGTAAAGCTGGTCGATCAGCGCTTCGATCCGGTTGTTGTGGAGGTGCAGCGAGTTCACCAGCGTCACGATCTCGGAACGGAGCTGTTGATACTGTGCCTCTTCGCCTTCGGAGAAGGAGCCATCTTCATTGAGCGTAGCGGACATACGAAGGTCCTGCATCTCGGAGAGATGTGCAAAGTCCTCTGAAATCCGAGCGAGCGTTTCCAGAACCTGAGGCTTCAACGCCGCTTCCATTGCCGCGAGCGACATGTTGGCCTGTTCGTCCTCGTCCTCGTCGTCGTCATCCGTGGAGATCGGATTGCCGTCGGCGTCGTATTCCTGTTCTTTTTCCTTGGCCTCACCGCCACCGGAGCCAACATTCAGGCCCTCGACGACATTCTCTTCCTCGTCCCCATCGACACCACCGCCAAAGGTGGCTTCGAGGTCAATGACGTCGCGCAGGAGAATATCTTCGGACAGAAGTTCGTCGTGCCAGATGGTGATCGCCTGGAAGGTCAGCGGGCTTTCGCAGAGCCCGGCGATCATCGTGTTGCGGCCGGCCTCGATGCGTTTCGCGATGGCGATCTCGCCCTCACGCGACAGCAGTTCGACAGAGCCCATCTCGCGCAGATACATCCGCACCGGATCGTCCGTGCGGTCGAGTTTCTCGGTCTCGGACGCGGCAACAGCTACCTCACGCGAGGTGTTGGCGGTGACGAGTTCACCACCTTTAGCGGCGCCCTCTTCCTCGTCTTCAACTTCCTCGTCTTCAATGACGTTGATGCCCATCTCAGAGAGCATCGACATCACATCTTCGATCTGTTCCGAGCTCACCTGTTCCGGCGGAAGGACTTTATTGAGCTGATCGTAAGTGATGTAGCCCTTTTCGCGCGCCTCGCCGATCATCTTTTTGACCGCCGCTTGGCTCACATCGAGCATTACGTCCTGGTCCTGATCCTCGGTCTTGGCGTCGTCATTGTCCTTAGCGGCCATGCGGCTCTCCCCTCATCAATCCTGCGCGGTCCCCATGGCGATGGCTTGGGAGACCAGATGGTGCGATTTTGCCCGAATCGCTTCGAACGCATCGTGGTTCGACTGAATTTTCGAATCATGTCATGCGAATCGGCGATTCGCCACCCGAATACCCATATTTCCTTAACCAAGCCTGCACCAGAGGCCCACGCACGTTGCTTTTACGCATCGTTTGAACCAGCTAGTGCCAGCCCAGCACAGATCAAACCCCTTGTTTGTCCGTTTCCTGAGCGCGATTTGTCTCAGACTTCCTACTTCTGACGCCCGGGGGCAATCCGGTCCAACAGAGCCCGAAACGCCTCGCGTTCATCACGCGACAGCTCGAGACCATTCTCGGCAGTGTCGAATTCGGTTTTATCTTCGGCCTCCGCCTTTGTGGCCCGGTTGCGGGCCTCGGCGGCCTGTCTGAGCCGCCACGTCACTTTCTCGTCTTCCGCCGCCAAGAGATCGGCCAACCCCTCGTCCAACTCGGTTTTATAACCGCGCCGCGCCTTGAGTTTGGCCAACTCTTCCGTGAGGCACATCTGCGCGATCTCGCGATCAGGCCGCCGCACGGGGGGCGTGATTTGCACATGGGGATGCGACAGCAATCGATCAAGGGGGCCACGCCCCACATCCATCGCAACTTTTTCCTGAAGCTCTTCCGCCTCTTCGACATCCGCATGAACCAACAGCGCATGAAGGAGCGCCGCGTGCTCTTCGGTGCGGGGATGGAGTGCTTCGAGTTGCGACAGGAATTCGAGCGCCATGCCCGGATTGCACAGGAGCACGGCGAGCACCACGGCCTCGCGCATCAGATCGGCTTGGGCCTCGTCTCCCGAAACAATGAGCGAGGCTTTAAGCCCCTCGGTGGGCACAGCAACGCCTTTGCCAAACCGGCCACCGAACTTGCCTTTGGAGGGCGCCCAAGGCCGACGCTCACCGCCACCTTCAAAGGGCGCACTCTCGCTCCGTTTGCCGCGGAACAGCTCAAACCGCATGTCTTTGAGGATTTCGCCATAATGGCCCTTGATCGACGCATCCGCGATGGGGCGGATCGCGTCGCGCAGGCTTTTGTCCAGCGCCGCGCGGCGTTCGGGACTGTCGAACACCTTGCCCTCGGTTTCGCGCCGCCAAAGGAGCGCGACCATCGGCAAAGCACTGTCCAGCACCTCTTGCATCGCCTCGCGGCCCTTGGCCTTGATCAGCTCGTCCGGGTCCTGCCCTTCGGGCAGAATGGCAAACCGTAGCCCTTTGCCGGACTGCAGCAGCGGCATCGCGAGATCAATCACCCGATACGCCGCGCGCAGCCCCGCCTTGTCGCCATCAAGCGCAATCACCGGCTCGTCGGACATCCGCCACATGAGCTGCAACTGCCGGTCGGTGATAGCGGTGCCCAAAGGCGCCACGGTGGCCTCGAACCCGGCTTCGGCCATGGCGATCACGTCCATATACCCCTCGGCCACCACGAGCGTCTGGCCCTTGCCACAGCCCGCGCGGGCGTCTTTGTGATTATAGAGCGCAGCTCCCTTGTCAAACAAAAGCCGCTCGGGGCCATTAAGGTATTTCGCCCGAGCATTCGGATCCATGGCGCGGCCACCAAAAGAGATCAGCCGCCCGCGCGCGTCACGGATCGGGAAGGTGATCCGGTCGCGGAAAAAGTCATAAGGATCGCGCCCATCGTCGGGTTTCGCGACAACCCCCGCTTCAATGGCTTTCTCGACTGAAATGCCTTGCTCCTTCAGCGCGCGCAAAAGCGCGTTGCCAGAGGGCGCAAAGCCGATTTCAAACCGTTCGCGGGTCTCCGGTTTCATTCCACGTTTGTCGAGATAGGCCCGCGCCTGCGCACCGCCCTGCTGTTGCAGGTTCAGCCGGAAAAAGCGGTTCGCCGCCTCGTTGACCTCGGCCAGTTCCGCACGCTTATCGGATTTCTCCTGCGCTTTCGGGTCGCCCTTTGGAACTGGCATCCCCGCCTCTTGCGCAAGGATTTCAATGGCCTCCATGAAGCCGACATTCTCCGTCTCGCGCACAAAGGTGATGGCATCGCCCTTGGCGTGGCAGCCGAAGCAATAATAGTAACCGTCCTTGTCGTTGACGTGGAAGGAGGCGGATTTTTCGTGGTGAAACGGGCACGGCGCCCACATGTCGCCCTTGCCGGGATTTGATTTCCGGTTGTCCCACATGACTTTGCGGCCGACCACATCGGTCAGCGACAGGCGATTGCGCAGCTCATCCAAGAATCCCGGGGGTAACGACATGGCGCGAGTATTCTCCGAAATCACGTCAAGGTCCAGAGGGGCACAGACGGACCGAAGGCGGATGTCCAGCCCGCAGGACAAAGCCGC
The DNA here is from genome assembly GCF_019429625.1 of Celeribacter sp. PS-C1. Lineage (GTDB taxonomy): Bacteria > Pseudomonadota > Alphaproteobacteria > Rhodobacterales > Rhodobacteraceae > Celeribacter. The sequence continues at coordinate 150,728 of NZ_JAHXRW010000002.1, read as the reverse complement.
GCCGAATCGCATTGCAGCAAAGCCACGCCCAAATCATGGCGCAAAAAAGGCAGAACATGGCGAAATAAAGGCGACTGCGGAACAGACGTAGACAGTCGCGGACAATCGCGCCGATTTGGTCACCGATTGTGACCATTTCGGGGCTCCGTTTTTCTAAACTTTACTACAGACAAATAGGGGAGCAAATTGCGCTCGTATAAAGTGCTGATGAACGGGAAAACCCGTCTGCATCAAAGCACTTATGTGGGAATTGGGGGCGCCACTCGTAATTAAAGAGACGGTGTCATGTTGGGTAAGATTGAAAGCCGCGAAGCGGGACTTCATCTGTTAAAATTGAAGAGTGAGGGCAAACTCGTGTCCGATCATGCTTGCGGCCTGCGGGCTGATGAATTGCGGCCTGGGCGTAGAAGCGCACTGGCCGCTCTCTGGCGTTTGCGCGGAAATTTTGCTCGCGACGAGGAGGGCTCGTTCGCGATCTTCGGGCTGTTCAGCTTTGTGATCATCCTGCTGCTGGCCGGCATTGGGATCGACATCGTGCGTCATGAAGCATTGCGCACGGAATTGCAGAACACGCTCGACCGCGCAGTTCTGGCCGCAACCAACCTGGAAAACACCAATGCGCCGAAAGACGTCATCATCGACTATTTCGCCAAGGCGGGCCTGAGCCAGTATCTCAACAAAGACGACATCAAAATCGTGCCTTTGGGCGACGGCCGTCAGGTCAGCGCCACGGTGGAGGCCACCCTGCCCACCTACTTCATGAAGTTCGCAGCGATCGATAAACTCGAAACGTCCAGCTACAGCATGGCCGAGCAAGGCCTGTCGGGCCTCGAAGTGTCCATGGTGCTCGACGTCTCCGGCTCCATGAACAGCTATAGCCGCCTGACGAACCTCAAATCCGCGGCGCGTGATTTTACCGACACCGTCTTCGCCAATGCAGGCGCCGACGACGTGTCCTTTTCCGTCGTCCCCTATGCGACGCAGGTGAACGCGGGCGCAGGCATCCTGTCCAAACTTAACGTCAGGAACGCGCACAACAATTCCCACTGCATCAACTTCGTTGCAGACGATTTTTCCATGCTCGGCCTGCAATATGCCGATGCCGAAGGCACGACCCGCTACTACGACCAGACCATGGATTTCGATGCCTTCAACAACAATTGGAGCGATCTCGACATGGCCTTGCAGGACGAAACCTGTGCACCGGCCAGCTCTCGGGAAATCCTGCCGTTCTCCAATAACCAGACCCGGATCAAGAATTACATCTCGGCACTGTCGGCCTATGGCAACACCTCGATCGATCTAGGCATGAAATGGGGCGTCGCACTACTCGACACGAGCGCACGAAGCGTCTCTGGCTCCGGACATCCGGCGGACGCCTCGGACGCACAGAAATTCGTCGTGGTGATGACCGACGGCGCGCACACCAGCCAGTATTACATGCGCGATCCCTATCGCGACGATGACGAAGACACCGGCGTCTACAAGGACAAGAACGGCTACATCTATGTCAGTGCCGACCGCAGAAGCTGTAACTATTACAACTGCTGGACGACAACCTATTACACGAACATCCAGAACAGAAACGTCTCGAGTAACCTGCCCTACAGCCTGAACTCCAATGACATCCGCGAAATGACCTGGGCCGAGGTCTGGTCCTCGATGACCGTCTACAACCACGCCTATGCCCGCTACCTCGCGGCGAACAACAGCAACGTCTACTACAGCTGGCGCGACGCCACACGCACCAGCTACAACGCAAGCACAAAGAACAACCGCTTGCTGGACATCTGCTCCGCGGCAAAAGAGGCCGGGATCATCGTTTTCGCCATCGGCTTTGAGGCGCCCTCATCGGGTCAGGACGTCATGCGCCGCTGCGCCTCCTCTGACGCGCATTATTATGATGTGGAGGGGATGGAAATCGCTGAAGCCTTCTCTGCCATCGCCACGAAGATTACTGAGTTGAGGTTGGTAAAATGAGTTTGCTTTCCAAACTGCGCCGCCTTGGTCGATGTCACGCGAAGGACACGGAAGGCACCGCCACCGTCGAATTCGTTCTGGTTTTCCCCGCGTTCATGTTCCTGATCATGGGCGGCTATGAGATCGGTTATTACACCGTCTCGGGCGCCATGCTCGACCGCGGGCTCGATCTGGCGGTCCGTGATGTGCGTTTGGGCAACATGCCGTCGGTCACACTGAACAGATTGAAATCTGCGACCTGCGAATATGCCCGCTACGTGCGCAAATGCGAGGAGAACATCCACATCGCACTCGAACCGGTGGACGCCCGCAATTTTGTGCGCCCGAGCGAGATTGCGGCCTGCATCGACCGCTCAGAGAACGTGACGCCCAACACCACGTTCCGGGATGGCGGCGAGAACGAGCTGATGCTGGTGCGTGCCTGCGTCAACGTCGACCCGATTTTCCCGACCACGTGGCTGGGCGCCTCCATGCAGCGCACCCCGGGCTCGGGCTACGCGCTGGTGTCGACGGCTGGCTTCGTCAATGAACCGAACAGTTAAGGAGAGGCCATGACACCCGTGCACAAAAAGCCGCTTCTGCGCAAACTCACCAAGGCCTTTCATCGCGACGAGGCCGGGTCGATGTCCTTGGAGGCCATCTTCATGGCCCCGTTCCTCATCTTCCTCTTGATGTTCATCTACACGTTCTTCGCCGCCTTCGAAGCGAAGACCAAGGCAAACAAAGCCAATTACACGATCTCCGACTACATCTCGCGTCAGACCGACGCGATCGACGCGAATTTCTTGGACGGGCTGGGCGATCTTTACCGCTTCCTCAGCAACGAGGGCGACATCGACATGCGCGTTTCCGCCGTCAAATTCGTGATCGATGAGGATGAGAACGAATATTACGAACTGGTCTGGTCCTACGGGATTGGCGATTACGCCGCTCTGACCGGCGACACCGTCGGAGGCATCGAAGATCGCCTGCCGCTCATGGCCGATGGCGAGGAGGTGGTTGTGGTCGAGACCCAGCGCCCTTGGATGCCATTGTTCCGGGTCGGCGTGGCCGAATTGCAATTTGCCGACATCGTCACCACGAAGCCGCGTTTTGCCTCGCAGGTGGTGTTTGATGATGGCTCTGAAGTCGGCACCGACCCCGAACATCAGGATTCAGATGACAGCGACGTCGACGCCTCTGGCAATTCGACGGGAACAAACACGTCCGGCTGGAGCTGGTGGAACTAAAGCGCCGTCACCTCATCCGAAACCGAGGGAGCGCCTGTCTCATCTGTGTGAGGCAGGCGCGCCTATATCCGATCAGTCGATCCGCCCCATACCGCCAATCCGCGCCGCGATCACATCGGCCATGGCTTTGCCCTGCCCCGCAGGTGTGACACCGCCGACGCCCAAACGCGTACCGAACCGCCACCAAAGCCCCGGCGCCCAGACACGGGCGGCGGGGGATTTCAGCCGAATGATAAATCCGTTCGAAGGTTTGAACGCAAAAGTGCCACGCTCGACCCGCACGATGTCGTCAAGGCGGCAAAGTTCACGCCCGCGCGTTCCATCCAGATCTTCTTCGACCAGCGCATCTTCGGTCAGAACCAGCCGCATGGCTGTTGCCTGCCACAACCGCCACGAAACAAAAAACACAGCCGCGGCCATAGCCAAAAGCATCACAAGCCAGCCCGCGCCCAGCCCCTCCGGCCCGAGCGCCACCCGCAACAGCAACACGCCTAGCACCACCAACATCACCACGGCCGTGATCCGGCGCATCGGCGATGGGGTCACATTCAGATCGGTGGTCTTCGGATCGGTCACAAGCTCTCTCCCGGGCGGTCCTTTGTTCCAACCGCTTTAGCCCGTGCCTCGGCAAAGGGAAAGGCGGATTGTCCCCTTGCCGCGCGCGAGGTAAAACGTGAGCACTGTTTTAGGAATCTCTCATGCCGCATCCTCGTGCCATGCCTTTGCTAACAGCAGGCTTGTTCAAAACTGGCTTGCTCGCGCTCGTTCTGGGTCTTTCGGCCTGCACGGATCGCCCTGATCTCTCGGGACGCGTGGCGCCGCTGGATCCGGCAACGCCGTGGCCCAGCCTCTTGGACACCACAGCCTTGGCGCAAAGCGGTGCGAATTTGAGCACGGCAGAAGACGGCCAGACGCAGGTGCAAAGCCTTGAGGCCCGCGCCGCGGCACTGCGCTCCCGCGCCCGCCGCCTCTCGCAGACGCCGGTTCTAAGCGCCTCCGATCGTAGCTTCCTTTTGTCTGCCATCGCACGCCTCGAAGCCGCCCAGTGATCCTACGCGTGATGCGCAGCGAGCTTTGAGCCGGAGCCTGCCTCCCAGCCGCTCCAACATGAGTTGCATATGCCCCCGTTCGCGGCTATCAGAACGGTCAGTTTCTCACCCAGCCGGAGCTTCTCATGCCCAAACCTTCGTCCTCCCAAGCCCCCCTGCGTCTCGGCATTGCAGGTCTTGGCACCGTTGGCGTCGGCGTGATCAAGATCGTCCAGCGCAAGGCCAATCTTCTGGCGCAGCGCACCGGGCGCCCCGTGGTGATCTCTGCCGTTTCCGCGCGTTCGAAAGACAAGGATCGCGGCGTCGATATTTCGAACTTCGCCTGGGAAGACGATCCGGTCGCTCTGGCGCTACGGGACGATGTCGATCTCTTCGTCGAGCTGATGGGCGGCTCCGATGGTCCGGCCAAGGCTGCGACCGAAGCAGCTCTCGCGGTCGGCAAGGACGTCGTCACCGCCAACAAGGCAATGCTGGCGCATCACGGCCAGATGCTTGCTGAAAAGGCCGAATCCAAAGGCGCAGTGCTGCGCTTTGAGGCCGCCGTCGCAGGCGGTATCCCGGTGATCAAATCGCTGACCGAAGGATTGGCTGGCAACCGCATCGAGCGCATCGCGGGTGTGATGAACGGCACCTGCAACTATATCCTGACCCGGATGGAGAACGAGGGCCTGACATACGATGAGGTCTTCGAGGCCGCCAAAGCTCTTGGCTATCTCGAAGCCGATCCGACCCTCGACGTCGGCGGCATCGACGCCGGGCACAAGCTGGCGCTTCTGGCCTCCATCGGCTTTGGCACGCAGGTGGATTTTGACAATATGGTGCTCGAAGGCATCGAACGGATCACCATTGAGGACATCCGCCACGCCGCCGATATGGGCTATCGCATCAAGCTTTTGGGTGTGGCCCAGATGACGGGGCGCGGCCTTGAACAGCGCATGACGCCCTGCCTCGTGCCCGCTCTGTCTCCGCTCGGACAATTGGAAAACGCCACCAATATGGTCGTGCTCGAAGGCGACGAAGTGGGTCAAATCGTTCTGCGTGGCGCCGGCGCTGGCGAAGGCCCCACCGCGTCCGCCGTCATGTCCGACGTCTTGGACATCGCGCGCGGCATCCGCGTGCCGACCTTTGGTGCCCCGGCCGCAACACTGGAAAAATCCACCCCCGCCGTGGCCGCAACACCTGCGCCTTATTACCTGCGCATGTCGCTCTTGGACAAACCCGGCGCTTTGGCGAAAATCGCCGCCGCTTTGGGCGATGCGGGCGTTTCCATCGACCGGATGCGCCAATACGGCCAAGACGCCAACCCGGACATCGCGCCCGTGCTGATCGTGACCGATGCCACCTCGCGCGGCTCTCTCGACGCCGCGATTGCCGGGATGAAAGCCACCTCTGTGCTGGCCACCGACCCGGTCGCGATCCGTATCGAAAACGTCTGACAGGCGGGGCCACAGGCCCCGACCTCCCCTTTTCAATCCCATGGATTTTGACCTGACCAATTGCCATGCAAGTGTGGTGTATTTGTTGTAAAAACTTCATCCACACGAAACTGTTCGCGCAAACATTACGATGTTAGCGCCTTGAGGGAACCAGCACCCTTGCTCCGATTGGGAACATGTGGTCATGAAGAAGGACAGAACTTCCTGTCCGTCTCAAAAGGACCCCTACACTATGTCGCAAGCCCCCGCTTTTTATGACCGCATGCTTTCCCTTGGCCTCGCCCGTGTGGCCGAACAGGCCGCCATCGCCTCCGCCGATTACGTCGGCCACGGTGACGAGAAAGCCGCGGACCAGGCCGCTGTGAACGCCATGCGCGAACAGCTCAATTCTCTGGACATCCAGGGCGTCGTAGTGATCGGCGAAGGCGAACGCGACGAGGCCCCGATGCTCTACATCGGTGAAAATGTCGGCACCGGCAACGGCCCGGCGGTGGACATCGCGCTCGACCCGCTCGAAGGCACCACGCTGACCGCGAAAGACATGCCGAACGCGCTGACCGTGATCGCCATGGCGCCGCGTGGCACGTTGTTGCACGCCCCCGACGTTTACATGGAAAAACTGGCGATCGGGCCGGGCTATCCGAAAGATGTCGTCTCGCTGGACATGACCCCGACCGAACGCGTCGAGGCGCTCGCGAAAGCCAAAGGTGTCACGCCGAAAGAGATCACGCTCTGTGTGCTCGAGCGTCCGCGTCATGAAGAGATGATCGCCGAGCTGCGCGCTACGGGCGCTGCGATCCGTCTGATCACCGATGGCGATGTCGCCGGCGTGATCCACTGCGCCGAGCCGAAAACCGGCATCGACATGTACATGGGCTCCGGCGGCGCGCCTGAGGGTGTTCTGGCGGCTTCCGCATTGAAATGCATGGGCGGTCAAATGTGGGGCAAGCTGTTGTTCCGCAACGATGACGAACGTGGCCGCGCCGCCAAAGCGGGCATCACCGATCTCGACAAAATCTATTCCCGCGACGAGCTGGTGACCTCCGACGTGATCTTCGCCGCCACCGGCGTGACCGATGGGTCCATCGTGCCGGGGATCAAGCGCGAGCCGGGCTTCCTGACCACGGAAACCATCCTGATGCGCTCGAAAACCGGCTCCGTGCGTCACATGACCTATCGCAACCCGATCAAGTAAACCGATCGGGAAAATGAATTGAAAGGCGGCGCTCCGGGGCCGCCTTTTTTCTTGGGAATTTCATGCGCGATTGCAACTCTCGCGGGCTTCGGCGATACAGGGTCCATGCGTGATTTTCTCAATGTCTCCGCCTCCCTCACAGGCCGCCGCTGGGTCGGCCCCTCGGTCGAGCGCGACCGTCAGGCCGAGGCTCTGGCGCAGCAAACCGCCCTGCCACTGCCCTTGTGCCAAACGCTCGCACGACGTGGCGTGACGCCTGAGGAGGTCGCAGGATTTCTCGATCCGAAGCTCAAGGAATTGCTGCCCGATCCTTTAACGCTCAAGGACATGGGCGTGGCGGCGACGCGGTTTCTCAAAGCGGTCAAAGCCCATGAGAAGATCGCCGTCTTTGCCGATTACGATGTCGATGGTGGCACCTCGGCAGCACTTTTGATCACATGGCTCAGACAGATGGGGCGCCCCGCGACGCTCTATATTCCCGACCGGATCGACGAGGGCTACGGACCGAATGAACCCGCCATGGAAGCGCTGGCCCGCGATCACGACCTGATCATCTGCGTCGATTGCGGAACACTGAGCCATGACGCCATTGCCGCTGCGAAGGGCGCGGATGTGGTCATTCTTGATCACCACTTGGGTGGCGAGACCCTGCCCGATTGCATCGCCGTGGTGAACCCGAACCGACAAGACGAAAGCGGCGATCTGGCGCATCTCTGTGCCGCCTCTGTCGTGTTTCTCATGCTCGTCGAGGCCGGGCGTCAGATGCGTGCAGAGGGCGCAAAAGGCCCCGATCTCATGGCGATGCTTGATCTCGTGGCACTGGCCACCGTCGCCGATGTCGCGCCTTTGATCGGCGTGAACCGTGCGCTGGTGCGCCAAGGCCTTAAGGTTATGGCACGGCGTGAACGCATCGGGCTGCGCGCGCTGGCCGATGTCTCGCGAATGGATTCGGCGCCGACATCTTATTCGCTAGGCTTCATGCTCGGCCCCCGGATCAACGCGGGCGGGCGCATCGGCGCTGCGGATCTTGGCGCGCGGCTCCTGTCCACCGAAGACCCGCATGAGGCGCAGGCGCTCGCTGAACGACTTGATGCGCTCAACACCGAGCGTCGCGAGGTCGAGAACGCCGTGCGCGACGAGGCGCTGGTTCAGGCCGAGATGCGCGGGCTCGACGCGCCGCTGGTCTGGGCCGCGGGCGATGGTTGGCACCCCGGTGTGGTCGGCATTGTCGCCTCGCGCCTGAAGGAATCCACCAACCGCCCCGCCGTGGTCATCGGTTTCGACGAGGACGGCGTCGGCAAGGGCTCCGGGCGGTCTGTGAGCGGCGTCGATCTTGGTGCCTCAATTCAGAGACTGGCCGCCGAGGGGCTCTTGGTCAAAGGTGGCGGGCATAAGATGGCGGCGGGTCTGACCGTGATGCGCGATCAGTTGGAACCTGCGATGGAGCGGCTGGCCGAGCTGTTGGCGAAACAGGGCGCGGGCGATCTTGGACCGTCGGATTTGAAACTCGACGGGCTTTTGATGCCCGCCGCCGCCACGCCCGAGCTGATCGCACAACTGGAGGCCGCCGGCCCCTATGGCGCCTCGGCCCCTGCCCCGCGCTTTGCCTTCCCCGACTGCGCCATTCATTTCGCCCGCCGCGTCGGAGAAAGCCATCTCAAGGTGACGTTTTCCGCCGGTGTCGGCCCGCGCATCGATGCGATCAGCTTTGGCGCTTTCGACGGTCCGCTCGGCCCCGCGCTCGAACGCCACGGCGGCGCGCGCTTCCATCTGGCGGGACGTCTGGAGATCAACTCTTGGGGCGGGAGACAATCCGTGCAATTGCGTCTCGAGGATGCGGCAGAAGCGTGAAACGGCAGCCTTCGCCCGCCTGTTTTCACCCACCGTCATAAGTTTTTCAAAAAACGCACTCGAAAGACAAAATACCTCTTGCGCGCCCCGTCGGGATTTCATAGATACGCGCTCACACCAAGCGCGGTCCGTTCGTCTATCGGTTAGGACGCCAGGTTTTCAACCTGGAAAGAGGGGTTCGATTCCCCTACGGACTGCCACTTCTTCCTGAAAATGTAAGTGCAAAGCATGTGTCAGATGCTCTGAGTGCCTGCGCGCGAATGCTCCTGCCGGCACACATGCGTCTTGAACCGCGCGCGGCGGTTCAAATGCGGAAAATCGGTTGCAGAAGCCGCGGCACAAAGGAATTGAACCGCAAAGGCGCATCTGTCGCGGCAAGGCAGATACAGGGCGGCCCGGCATCGGCAATCGGCGTGTGCTCCAAATCCTGATCCGCAAGTTCAACATCACCTGCGCCGAACCAACCGGTTTCGTCGCTGAAGCTGCCCTGAAGAACCAGTGTCATCTCCAAGCCGTTATGACCGTGATCCGGCACGGCTTGCCCTGGCGGAATGTACAACAGCCGCACCGAGCCTTCAGAATTGCCCGAGAGGATACATTGGCGCACCCCAAGGCCCAGAGATTTCCACCTCGGCGCACGGCCTTTGAGCGCTGTCATGATCGGGCCGGGATAGACGCCGGAGCGTTTGTACACCGGCTCGGACGCCACAGGAGCGTCCAACAGCGCCATCACATCGGATTTCAACACCTCGGACACAGCCGCCTCGCCAGCGGTCTCAAGCACCGCGCCCCCCAGCGCCTGATGCGCCTCATAGCTTGCGTGGCACTCCAGACACATCGACACATGCGTCGCTACAACCAAAGCGTAGGGTTCCGGCAAGGAACCCGCTGTATATGCCGCCATCAAGTGGTCGGGAATATGATGCGTGATCTCAGTCATCTGACCGCATGTCCTTCAGTTCATGGCGCAATCTCTCAAGGCCCAGACGAATCCGGGATTTGATTGTGCCAAGCGGCAGGCCGGTCTGGGATTTGATCTCCTGATGGGTCAACTCCCCCAGATAGGCCTTCTCTATCATTTCACGCTGGTCCGGTTTTAGCCGAGCGAGCGCCTGTCTCAATTCACTGGCTTCCTGTTCAAGGCCGACAATCTGACTGGCGTCGGGTTCGCTGCCCTGATCCTCGTAAAGCTCTTCGGGTACGGGCCGATTTTCCTTTCGGATCACGTCGATCTGTCGATTTCGCGCAATTTGGTAGATCCAACCGGAAACTTGCGCCCGGCCCGGATCAAAGAGATCCGCCTTGCGCCAGACCGTCAACATGACCTCTTGAACGATCTCTTCGGCCTGACCGCTGCCCATGCCGGACCGCATGATGAAGCCCTTGAGCCGCGGTGCAAAATGATCGAAGAGCGCCGAAAATGCCGCCTTGTCCCGCTGATCGCGCACGGCGAGCATCCAGAGCGTTTCCTGCGTGAACCCTGCTGCGGCAGAGGTGTCGGGATCGGGCGACGTCACTTCTGTCATGGTCTTGCGCGCCCTTTCGTTGCGCCCGCTCGGCAAAGCCGTCGGAAGTGGGCGCTGGCGATCCCTGCGAGAAGACGCGGGATGATCTTTGCTTGCGATCAACATAGTCTTTTTACGGGCGCGAAAGAAAGCCGGATCATTTTTGATCCATTTTTTTCGCGGCGCCGTAATCTCTTCTAAACAAAGCAGCAAACCAGAGCGGAGCACCCGATGTCTTTCGATGCCTTTCCTTTCGAGCCCCAGCGTACGGATCCGGGTGCAGCGCGTGTCGCAATCATCGGTGGTGGCATTTCGGGTCTAGCGGCGGCCTATCTTTTGGCGCCGAAGCATGCGGTGACACTGTTCGAGGCAGCCCCGCGCCTGGGCGGACACGCGCGCACTGTCGTGGCCGGGATCAACGGCGATCAGCCGGTCGACACCGGGTTCATCGTCTTCAACTACGCCAATTATCCGCATCTTACGCGCATGTTCATGGACCTCGACGTGCCGGTGATCAAAAGCGACATGAGCTTTGGAGCCAGCATCGATCAGGGCCGGATCGAATATGGTCTGAACGACCTCACGGCCCTGACCGCCCAGAAACGCAACCTCGCGCGCCCCGGCTTTGCCCGGATGATCCGCGACATCCTGCGCTTTAATGCCTGTGCAGAAGAACTTGCGAAAGATGACAGTCTGACCATCGGCGAGTTGATGGATGAACTGCGATTGGGGACATGGTTTCAACGCTTTTACCTAACGCCCTTGTCGGGCGCGATCTGGTCGACGCCGCCGGATCAAATTCGGGCGTTTCCGGCCCGCGCTCTCGTGCAATTTTTCCGCAATCATGCGCTTCTGAGCACCTCAGGACAGCACCAATGGTGGACCGTTGAGGGCGGCAGCCAGTCTTATGTCTCACGCCTCGAACACCATCTGCGCGGGGTGGGCGTGGCGCTCCGCCCCGGCACCCCGGTCGAGAGCGTGATGCGGCTCGGATCGCAAAGCCTCGTGCACAGTGCAGCGGGGCCTTTGGAGCCCTTCGATCACGTAATCTTCTCCTGTCACTCCGATCAGGCTCTGCGGCTTTTAGATCGCCCGACGCAGGCGGAACAGGCCACGCTGTCGGCCATGCGGTTCCAAGATAATGAGGTGATCCTGCACCGCGACACCGCGCAAATGCCGAACCGCAAAAAAGTTTGGTCGAGTTGGGTCTACAAGGCCGACACGACCAAGGCGGAAACCGCGATCGGCGTCACCTATTGGATGAACAAACTGCAAAACATCCCCAAGAGCGATCCGCTCTTCGTCTCTTTGAACCCCTCCCAGCCGGTGCGCGAGGAAATGATCTACGACCAGACAACCTTTCGGCATCCGGTCTTCGACGGCCCGGCCCTTGCGGCGCAAAAGCGCTTGGCCGAGATACAAGGCGAGAACAACACTTGGTTTGCAGGCGCCTACACGCGGCACGGCTTCCATGAGGATGGGTTCGCGAGTGCCGTGCGGATCAAACGCCTGATGGAAAGCCGCATGAAACGCGATCTGGAGCGCTCGGTGGCATGAACGCGCACGTGAGCAGTCCGCACCACATACCGGCCGTGACAATGCACAAACGCCGGGGGGCCGTGCGCCACGGGTTTCGCTACGGCGTGGATTACGTGCTGATCGAACCGGAGGTGGATCAACCGACGCCACTGTTTTTCTCGCGCAATCGTTTCAACCTGTTTTCGGTGCATGACATCGACCATGGCGGGCCGTTGAAGCAGGGGCGCGGCGCAGTCTGGGCAAGAGAGGTCATGGCGGATCATGGCCTTACGGACCCTGATCTCAGACTGCATCTGCTGACCCAGCCGAGGTTCCTTGGCTATGTGTTCAACCCGGTGAGCTTTTGGCTCATTCGTCGCGGCGCAGACCTGATCGCGGTGATCGCGGAGGTCTCGACCCCCTTCGGTGACCGGCATTCCTATTTCTGCAACGACGGCAATTTTGCCCCTATCACGGTCAAAACCCGTTTGGAAAAGCCAAAGGCCCTTCATGTCTCGCCCTTCCAAGAGATCAAGGGCGGCTATGAATTCGGCTTTGGCATTTTGGACGATCAGATCGCCATCCGCATCCTGCATCGCAACGGCGATGAGGGCGTGGTGGCGACACTCTCCGGCCCGCGCCAGCCGATGACCAATTTAGGGTTTGTCAAAGCCGCGTTCCGCCGTCCGCTGGGCGCGCTGCGCACGATCATCCTGATTTATTGGCAAGCCCTGCGCCTGAAACTCAAGGGCGCGACCTACCGCACCCGCCCGACACCGCCCGAACAGGAGGTCAGCTGATGTTGTTTCTTACCAACCGTGTGCAGCGTGATTTTTTAGAGACCTGCGCCCAGATCAGAGTGGGGAGCCTGCGCCTCCATACGCCCGAGGGCGAGATTGTCGATTTTGGAACCGGTGCACCCGCAGCCGAAATGCAGATCTATGACTGGTCCGTGGTGACGGCGATTGCGGCGCGGGGCGACATCGGGCTTGGTGAAACCTATGTCGCGGGGCTTTGGGACACGGGTTCGATCCGTGATCTGACCGAAATGGCCCTTCGCAACCTCGACCAGTTTCGTGGCTACGCCTATGCGGGCTTTTGGAACACACTGAAATACCGCGTCGTCAACCGGCTGATGCGCGCCAATTCCCCGCGCGGCGCGGCCCGGAACATTCGTGCCCATTATGATGTCGGCAATGAATTCTATCAGCTTTGGCTTGATGACAGCATGACCTATTCCTCGGCGCTCTTTGGCGGCGATCAGACCGATTTGGCCACCGCTCAAGCGCAGAAATACGACCGCATTCTAAATCGCTTGAAGGGAGAGCGCGTGTTGGAGATCGGCTGCGGCTGGGGCGGGTTTGCCGAACGCGCTGCGGAAGCGGGTCATACTGTGACGGGCCTGACGATTTCGCCCAGCCAAAAGGGCTATGCAGACGCGCGTCTCGACGGGCGTGCCGAGATTCGCCTTCAGGACTACCGCAAGACCCAAGGCCGCTTTGACCATATCGTCTCCATCGAGATGATCGAAGCGGTGGGCGAAACCTACTGGCCGACCTATTTCGCGACCCTCAAAGCGCGGCTCAATGAGGGCGGACGCGCTATGGTGCAGGCCATCACCGTGCCTGACAGCTATTTCGCAACCTATCGCAAAAGTGCCGACTACATTCGCCAGCACACCTTCCCGGGCGGCATGTTGCTCAGCGACCGGGTGATCCGGGAGCAGGCCTCCAAAGCAGGTCTCAGCATTACGGATCATTTCGCCTTCGGTGCGGATTATGCCCGCACCTGCGCGCTCTGGGATCAGCGTATGACGGCACGGCGCGAGCGCGTGAAGCGTCTCGGCTATAGCGAAGAATTCCTGCGCAGCTGGCATTTCTACCTCGGCATTTGCGCGGCCTCCTTCGCGGCCGGTCAGACCGATGTCGTGCAAGTGGAACTGCGCCATGCCTGACGCGTCCAAACCAGAGCGCATATGGATTATCGGCGCCTCCGACGGCATCGGCGAAAAGCTGGCCGAGGCCTATGCGGCCAAGGGCGCGCATCTCATCCTCTCTGCGCGCTCCGAGGACAAGCTGACAGCGATGACCGCCCGGCTCGGCCCACAACATCGCGCGGTGGCACTGGACGTCAGTAACCGTCAAAGCCTTGAAGCCGCTGCTGCAAAGATCTCTGCGACCGGCCCGCTCGACCGCGTCATCCATCTCGCCGCGCTTTATGATCCCGGCAAGATCAAGGACCTGGATGCGGAGCGCGCTGCGGATCTTGTCTCCGTCAATCTCATGGGCACCTTCCACATCGCCCAGATCGTGCCGCCCTTGTTGCGGGCTGGCGGCCAAATGGCGCTTTGCGGCTCGGTCGCGGGCTATATCGGCCTGCCGCAGGGCCAGATTTACTCCGCCACCAAGGCCGGTGTGATCAATCTGGTCGAAAGCCTGCGGGCAGAACTCAGCGGTCAGATTGACGTGCGCCTGATCAGCCCCGGTTTCGTTGATACACGCCTGACTGCGCAAAACAGTTTCGAGATGCCCGCAGTGATCCCACCGGAAAAAGCCGCAGAGCGCATTGTAAAAGGTCTGAATGGGCGGCGTTTCGAGGTGCATTTTCCATATCGCCTGACCGTCGTTCTCAAGCTGATGCGCGCCTTGCCCTATTGGGCATCCCTGCCGCTCACCCGCCGCCTCGTCCAGTAACCGTCGCAAAAGACACCATAAAGGAGCACGCTATGAAACTCGCGATTCTCTATGTTTCGACCGCCCTGATCTTTTTCGTCGTGGACGCCATCGGGCTACGCATGTTGATCAAGCCGGTGTTCGAACGTCATATCGGCCATCTCTTCGCCGACCCGTTCCGCGTGGGCCCCGCCGCCCTGTTCTATCTCGGCTATGTGGCTGGCCTGTTGTGGTTTGTCTCCTGGCCCGCACTTCGAGAGAATGATCCCGTCGCGGCGCTGATCGGTGGCGTGCTTTTGGGACTTCTGGCCTATGGCACCTATGAGTTCACCAACTACGCGACGCTCAGAGACTGGTCCCTGCAACAGGTGCTTACCGATACGATCTGGGGCGGTTTTTTGACCGGGATGTCCGCTTGGGCGGGTGTTCTGATTGCACGCAATTTCAGTTGAAAGCGCAACAAAATGAGCGCCGTGAGTCGGTGCCAGGGCACACAGGAAAATTCTGAGGTCTTGGAAAGATTTAGGGGAAGAAGTGGCAGTCCGTAGGGGAATCGAACCCCTCTTTCCAGGTTGAAAACCTGGCGTCCTAACCGATAGACGAACGGACCGCGCTTGGTGTGAGCGCGTATCTATGAAATCCCGACGGAGGGTGCAAGAGGGATTCTTTAATGAAATGCGGTTTTCCTGATCGAAACGTAAAACTCATCGAAATCGGGCTCATCTTTTGTCGATGGAGCCCCCTCACGGAAAGGCCGAAGCACCCGTATCGCCGGGAGGTTCATGATGCACCTCTGGGTCGAATAAAGTCGCCTGAGCGCGGCCTTCGTATTTCGAACTGTAAAGCGCCAGATCCGCATCATGAATCATCCCATCCGCTGTGGGCTTTTTGTAATAGTCAGTTGTGGTGATGCCGACAGAGCCGGCAATTCTGCAAAATGTCTCTTGATAGGGCACCGGAACCTCCAGCCGCGAAATTATCCGTTCCGCTGTGTGCAGCAAGCGCATTTTGTCCGTGAAACGCGTGTAGATAAGAATGAATTCATCCCCCCCCACCCGAGCTACCAGATCGTCATTACGGGTTTCTTCCAAGAGAATCCGAGCCACCTCTTGCAGCACGGTATCGCCCGCCGCATGTCCAAGTGTGTCATTGACGGATTTGAAATAGTCGAGATCAAGATGCATCAGCGCGAAGGGCACTTGCGTGCGCAGCATCCGCGCCAGAACGTGATCCATCGCGCGGCGGTTCTTTAGCCCTGTCAATGTGTCGGTAAAGGCCTGTTCTTCGGCCGCAACTTTGGCGCCCTGCAAGCGGGCGTTCAGCTGTTTGGTTTCTTCCATCACGGCAGATTTTGCTTCGACCAGATAGAGCAACTCAATGGCCAGATCGGTGTGCGCGAAATCCCCTGCGGTGAGGCGATAATCCGCGACCGCATCGACGATGGAAATACCAAAGGACAGGTTCAGAATATTCACGCCGGTGCCGGGGATGGAGGCGGCCATACCTTTGAGCCGCGTGTTCACCCCCGTGCGGAATTTCAGATAGAGTTTTGTATCCAAGGGAATGGGACAATTGCCCTGCCCGCGCCCATTGTCACGCACGGTAAAGACTTCCGCAACATGTTTGCCGATCAACTCCTTGGCCGGACGCAATTTGGCCAAGGTCGGGCCGATCGACAGGATCACACCCGACTCCGCATAGACCAAACTCATCGGCATGAAGGACAAAAATGGCGCCGCATCGAATGTGACGGGGGTTACGACAGTCACAGCTCACCCCCGATCCGCTCGGACAGCTCGAAACTGCGCCCTTCGGTATAGGACGCTTCCAACAGGTTGATGGTGATGATCTCTTCACCCGAATCCATCCAGCCCTGATGTTCCAAAAACACCAAAGCGCCGTAATCATCCGCCATCGCCCGCATTACTCCCACCATGGCATAGCCAAAGCCGGGCATGGCACTTGAACAACTGAGACGAAACCGCCCGTCTTCGATATGTGCCACCTTGAGCGTCGGCACCTCGAGATCCGGCAATGCCAGTCGTGCACGCCCTTCCAATTCATTGAGAGAAAAAAGAAATTCCGTGAAATTTTCTCCCCCGAACCTCAAGAGACGACGGATCGCCTCGACGTTGGGATGGGAGACGAGATAGGTGCCGAGATCCTCGAGAAAGGTTTCCACAGGTTTGTGCAGCTGACGCGCGGCACGACCCAGAACATCCAGAGTGATCTGGTCTGGGTAGCTGAGCATCGCCTCGAAATTGTCGAAGCCGAGGTCCGCCTTTTCCGCGACTTTTTCCCAGATGTCCTCACCATAGGTGTCGCGCATAAAGCATTGGATCGCCCGGTTAATCATACCATGCATGGTCGCCATGCCTCCCACGTTCACATGCGGGAGGTGTATCGAGCCACTCTTAAGAAATTACCAATTGCCGCCAAAGGGCCTTGGATAAACTCTTAAAATTGTTCCCATTCTTTCGGAAGACCGCATCAAGGCGTTGTCTTTGCACCAAGTCAGGTCTTGCCGGACATCCACAATGGCAGATCGGCCACGCTGCCCAAAACAACCTCCGCATGATCCGAAAGCTCGGCGGCGGTGGCCACGCCCGTGAGCACTGCGACCGGGATCATCCCCGCACGCCGCGCCGCCTCAAGATCATGCAGACTGTCCCCCACCATCGCACAGGTCTCAGGTGCCACCCCAAGTCGTTCTGCAGCCCCCAGACAAGGTCCCGGCTCAGGTTTACCGCCGTAGCCGCTATCATATCCGATCACCTCGTCAAAGAGAGGTGCCAATCCCATCTGCTGCAGATGATCCCGCGCCGCTGCTTCGAAATCATTGGTGACGACCGCCATGCCCAGACCCAAGTCCCGAAAGGCGGCGCAGCACTCAAAAACACCCGGAACCGGCGCAGGCGCGAAACTCTCGACGTCGGGCTCAAGCCAGCCAGTGATCTCATCTGCGCTGTTGGTCGGGAAAAACGGTTGCAACAGGGTGACAACATCTTCGGGCGTGCCCGCAATGACGGCGCTCTGTGGCAAGAACCGCTGAGCCGCAAGATCGAGACCAAGCGCCTCCGCAAGGGCCAGTTGTTTTTGCCGATCAGGCCCACAGCGGCGCTGGATCATTGCAGCCCCCCAAGGCCCCCAGCTGCTTTGGAAATCCATGAGCGTGCCGTCCTTGTCGAACAGGATCGCCTCTATCTTACGAACCATCGAAACGCCTCACGTCCAATGGATCTGCGCGCCACCCGGCAGGGCCTGACGTGCGCGCATCGGATCATACGGATCAAGCCCCGTGGCTTGAGCACAGGCCTTAACCCATTCGTCATCCATGGTCACGAAATCGAGAACGGCACTCAGGATCTCCGCCTCGGAGGCCTGTGCCATCAACTCTTGGGCCGAAATGCCGCTAGCTCCAAGAAAAACTGGAAAAATATCCTCTTCTGCGGCGAGCCAAGCCAGAACTTTCAGGCCAATCAACTCGGCGGTTTCTTGCTGCATCTGTGGATAACCTCTGGGCTTTGGAAACGGTTTCTTAACCTTTGTCACCGACATTCTTAACCATACGCAACAGCAGAAACACAACACACCGCATCAAATCAGACAAAGTGATGAGGCAAGACGGACACCTCAAACACAGGATGCGTCACCCGCACCCGGACCTATAGACCCGTTACAAAGGACGCGCAGCAGATATGGCAGGCAGAATTCTCATCGCTGACAATGTGCCGACCAATCGGATCATACTAAAGGTCAAACTCTCTTCGGCCTTCTACGATGTGACACAGGCTCGGACGGGTCAGGAGGCGCTCAAAATTGCGCGCGAGACGCGGCCCAATCTTATCATCCTCGACGGGGATCTTGGCGATATGACCGGCTATGATGCCTGCGCTGCACTCAAGGCCGATCCTGTAACCGCGCATATTCCCATCGCCATCATTACGCCCGCTCAAAAGCCCGAGGCCAAGATTGCGGCTCTCAAGGCGGGCGCCGATGAATTCCTCTCGAAACCGCTCGACGAATTGACCCTGACCGCGCGGGTTCGCGCCCTGATGCGTGCCTCCGCCACATCAGAAGAACTGCGCCGCCGCAATGAGACCGCACATGCGCTCGGGTTCTCCGAAGCGGCCAGCCATTACGCGAGCCCCGGCAAAATCGCTCTCATCGGCTCCACGTCTGAGGAAGCGATGAGCTGGCGCGCAGGTTTGAAGGGGATGGTGCATGACGAGATTACCATCGAACGCGCCGATCATCTGCTAGAATCGATTTATTACGGCAAGGTAGCCGACCTGTACGTGATTTCCGCGCAGGCCGGTGGATCGAGCGAGGGTTTGCGGCTGATCTCCGATCTGCGGGCGCGCGAGACGACGCGCAGCGCGGGCATCGTGGTCGTGCATGGTCCGCAGGACCGTCGCGAGGCACTCATGGCGCTTGATCTCGGCGCAAACGACCTTATTACTCGCGGCGCCGATCCGGAGGAAATGGCCCTGCGCCTACGCACCCAGATGCGCCGCAAGAAAGAGGCCGATCTGTTGAAATTGACCCTCGACGAGGGGCTGCGTCTGGCCACCCGAGATAAGCTGACCGGGCTCTTCAATCGCCATTACGCCATGCCGCATCTGGAGAAGCTCGCCCGCGACGCGCGCGAGAATCACCAGCATTTCGCAGTGATGCTTCTGGACATCGACAAGTTCAAATCGGTCAACGACACCTACGGCCATGCAACCGGCGATGCGGTTCTGATCGACGTGGCGAACCGGTTGAACGACAGTTTGCGCGGCATGGATTTGCTGGCGCGATTTGGTGGCGAGGAATTTCTGGTCTGCATGCCGATGACAACGCTGATGGAGGCCCGCGCGGTGGCGGAACGGCTGCGCACGGCGATCTGTGCCCGCCCCTCAGCGATTGCAGCTGATGGCACGCCAGTGACGGTGTCCGCCTCCATCGGGCTGGCCATGGGTGGCACGGAATCCCATGACATCGACACGCTACTGGAGATCGCCGACCGCGCGCTTTATGCCGCCAAGGCAGAGGGGCGCAATCAGGTGACTTTGGGCTCTCACGCGGCCTGAGCCCCCGCCCCTTGCACCCCGCAAGCGATCATGGTCCATTCAAGATGTGTCACTTCCAAAGGTCAGCGCATCTCTCATGAAAAAAGGTTTCACGGCTCTCCTTCTGGCGACGATCTTTCCAACCGCCAGCGTCGCGCTCTCGCCACTGGAACGCGAGATCCTTGAGGAATTGTCCTGCGAGGTGTCGCCCATGTCTCTCGAAATCCTGACAGAGTTGACCGAGGCCAAGAAAATCATCCCGGAGGACAATATCGGCTATGACAGTTTGAGCTGTTGGACTTTGCTAGGCGGGCTGAACGTCGCCGGAATGCGGTTCGACAGCATCTGCGCCTATGAAGAGGACCCAGAACTGCAACGCGCGCATCCGGAGTTCTATTACCGCGGCCCCGGCACCTCCCCCGGACAACATTTGTCACTCGGCACATCTGTAAGCGTTACGGCGCTTGTCGATTGGTCTCGAAGCATCTTCGGACCGGGCAAAGTCAGTTCCGCTATTTCCTCAGACGGATCAATCCTTGAGGGCCTGAATGACGTGACCTGCTCGCGCTTTCTCGCGGCCTCACCTCGCCCTTAAGGCACTTCCCCCTCGACACCTCACTGGTTGTCTTGTGGTCGCACCCCACCTTGATAGCCATCACCGCGCCCGTCTCCGTGCGGTCCTTTCGGGCCACCGTCGCGCATCCCCGGACGTTGCGGGGGACGTTTGAGCGCCTCGACCAGACGGTCCGCATAGGCCATACGCTTTTCGGCACTCATCGCTTCGATCTGATCAACCACCAATCGCGCGCCGATTTCTTGGCGATCAGAGAAATTCTTTTGCTGGCGCAACAGCAGCGTCTCAAAAGCCTCCGCGTCGAAAGGTTCGGTCTTGAGCGTTGTCACCATAGTTTCAAACATCTCGCGCACTTGGCTTCGCGCCGCCTTCGGGTCGCCAGCGGACCGGCTGAACGCGCGCCCCAAAGCCCGGCGTTCCTGCGTGTCAAAGGCACCTACGAAAGGCCCGAACCCGAAATCCCGCGCCTGAAGCGCCTTGGCCCGGTCCATGCCTGCGTCCCAGCGCAACAAAGCGCCGCCAACGATGCCAAACACCGCAATATTCAGCGCCAGAGACCCCACGAGCACGATGCGGCTCCAGCGGATGCCCTTGTTCTTGGTGGCATTTCCAGACGGGCCGGGTTGTGTCATTTTATCGCTCATGGATTACCCCTCAGACGCCAGATCGTAAAAGCTCGGCACCAGATCGTCGAGCGCATAACCGCTCTCGCCAGCGTCATAACTCGTGGCTTCATAGCTCGTCGTCTCGTAGCTCGCGTCACTGTCCGCATAACCGCCGGTCGCAAGCGTGGTGACGGTCATCGGCGCGCCGAGTCCAATAGCCAGACCTGCGACACCCGCTGTCGCCAAGCCCGCAACTGCCCGCCAACCGCCCAGCGCGGCAACCATGGCCGCGAGGACCGGATGACGCTGTTTGGGCTGTCGGTCTTTGATCCGGGCAATCTCTTCAGCCTCGCGGGTCGCGATCACGCCTTCGGCGTCGGCCAGAACCCGCGCCATGAGATCGCCAGACGGCAAAGGCGCCGCATCCCGCGCCTGAGCAAAAAGCGCGTCCAGCGAACTGTCTGTCAGCTCTGTCATCCGTTTGTCGTTACGATCCGTCACTTTCGAACCCCAATATCTCGCGCTGGGAGGCCAGAGCCTTGGCCAGCGCCCGTTTGCCTCGGGCGGTCAGGCTTTCCACCGCCTCGACGCTGATGTCCAGAACCTCGGCAATCTCGGGATTGCCCAAGCCTTCGATGTGGCGCAGCACCACGGCCTCGCGCTGACGGTCTGGCAAAGTGTCCAGCGCCGCCTGCAAAGCATCCACCCTCTGACGCTGCATCAGCACCGCGTCCTGAGAGGGCCGTTCGTCTTCCGGCTCGGCGATCTCGTCGAGCCCCTTCCCGCGTTTTTTGCGCAACCTATCGGTGCAGAGGTTGGTCACCACGCGGTAGAGCCATGTGCTGACCTGCGCTTCACCCTGACGCCACTCAGGCGCAATCTTCCAGAGCCTGAGCATGGCCTCCTGGGCCACGTCTTCGGCCTCCGCCCGATCCCTAAGAAGCCGCGCGGAATAACCTAGCACCTTTGGCGTCAGACGCATCGTAAGAGCGCGGGCAGCCTCCCTGTCGCCATTGCCGAAGGAAATCAGCAAAGCTTCATCAGACACGTCATTAAGGGCGTCAAAAGGCATGGTCATTACCGGGTCTGCGTATCGCACTCGAGCAGGCAGGTCCATCACGTCCTGAGTTGAAGGTCAGGGGCATAAGTGCCCCCGACCGGTCTCAGGCTCAGTTGCCGTCCGTCGCCGGAGCATCCGTAGACGGGGCTTGTTGAGCGGGCGCTTGCTGGCCGTACATCGGACCGTAGCCCATGCCTTGCCCCATACCCTGGCCTTGCATCTGTCCGCGCATCTGACCCGGCATCATCATGCAACCATCATTAGAACCCTGCATCATCTGGCCGCGATATTGGCCATGGTGCCCCCCCATGCGGGCGTATTTTTGCCCTTGCTGCATACCCGGACGGCCTTCCATGCGCGTCTGCGCCTGACGTTTGATCATGCTCAGCTCTTCTTCGCTCACAGCACCGTCGCCGTCGCGGTCCAAGCGGTTAAACATGGTCCCGGCCCGCGGCCCTTGCATCTCTTCGGCACTCAAAAGGCCGTCGCCATCGCTGTCACGGTTCTCGATCATCGATGCTGCGCGGGCCTGCATTCGAGCAACCCGCTGGGCTTCTTGATGCGCGAACAACTCGTCTGCATCGACCGTGCCGTCGCCATTGGCATCGACTTCAGCAAATTGCGCGGCGCGGAAGGCGTCAATCTCCTCTTGGGTGATCTTGCCGTCCTCATCGGCGTCTACCGTCGCAAAATCAAAATTCGGCCCAAACGGCGACATGTTGCCGCCCATCTGTTGCATCTGGCCTCTCATGCCGCGATCTTGCGGCCCCCAGCCCTGCGATCCATAGCCTGCGGCATAGGCGCCCAAAGTGCCTCCCAGAACCGCGACAAGAGCGACAGCGGAGATCAGAGTTTTACGTTTCATGGTCTTACCTCTTTCAGGTCTGTTTGGCGCGGCGTTGTGTGGCCCCTCCTCCGCGCTTTCGATACTCTGTAAACGGGCCAGATCGCGCTTTCCGTCGCACCTCAGAAAAGAATTTCCTTCACAGCGCCGTGATCCTTGGCCATGGTGTCCGAAGGAGGAGGAGACGCCTGACCGGGCGGGCTGCTGCGCGACATCGCGCCGCAAGGACAATTTGCGCCCCATACAAAAAGGACAATTCGTAATACGCCCATCTCCGCACGAAAGAGGCGCGCCGCATATGACAGACACACAGAGCCATTCCCCCACCTACTCGCCCAAGGAGCCCGCCCCCTCCCTTCGCACCCCTGCGGATGGGGAGCGTGAGCTGCGCCCGGCCTTGCTGAGAGGATGGAAGCGCCGTTGCCCGGCCTGTGGCGGGGGGCCGATGCTGAAAAGCTATCTCAAGGTGCGTGACGAATGTCCTGTCTGCGGTGAGGATTTACATCACCACCGCGCGGACGATGGCCCGGCCTATCTGACCATTCTGATCGTCGGCCATCTGATGGCACCGCTTTTGGGCTGGGTCTTTATCGAATTCCGCCCCGACCCTCTGACATTGATCGCGATTTTCGCCACGGGCACGGTGTTGCTCTCGCTTTACCTTTTGCCGCGTTTCAAAGGCATGATCGTCGCCTTTCAATGGGCGAAGCGCATGCATGGCTTTGGCGGCGACGACAGGAATTAGTGGCGCTAAAGTCGTTTCTCGTAATGAATGCGCTGGTAGCCATCGCTTTCGCCGCGGTGGGTCTCCGTGTAACCGAGCTTCGGGTAGAGCCGTTGAGGCCCCGCCATCACTGCATTCGTATAGACCCGCATGAGCGAGGCGCCGTCTCGTCGCGCGCGTGCTTCGGCCTCCAAAATCAGCCGCATGGCAATCCCCCGCCCCCGCGCAGCCTCCGAAACCGCCAACACATCAAGCATCACGCCGCCGTCCTGTTCCGGATAGGTGTAGATCACACCGACGATCTGCACGCCGCAGACGGCCACACGCACCCGCCCCGTCTCGATCAACGCGGCATAGTCATAGAGCGCCGGCGCAGGCGGTTTGCCGATCAGTGGCGTGTATTGCCCGAAAGCTGCGCGCACCAGAGCGGTGATTGCTTCGGTGTCTAAGTGGTCCGCCCTGCGCAAGATAACGTTCTTATCCTCAATCATGCGCTCACTCATCCATGCCCCTGCGCCAATCGCAAGACCACATCTTGGGGCCAGGGCTGCTCATTTATAGGGCCTGCGCCCGCGCGTCTCCCCCGTGCAATGGCCCTGTGCGCGAGACAGTCCCAAGAGCCGATTGACAGTCGGAGCCTCGGGTTTTCAGATCGGCTCAAGCCCAACAGAAAGACCTGCACATGACTGATTTTCCACTTCTCGATCTCTCCGCCTTCCAAGCCGCAGACGCCGACGGGCGCGCCCAGATCGGCGCCGAGGTGGATCGCATCTGCCGGGAAACTGGATTTCTGGCCGTCACCGGCCACGGCGTCCCACAAGAGGTGATCGACGCGCTCTGGTCGCAGGCCCGCGCCTTTTTCGAACAATCTCCTGAAGAGAAACACGCCGTCGCCCCGCCCCCCGGCGGCCCATACGGCTATCTCGGCCCGGGCACCGAGGCCTTGGCAAAATCGCGCGGCGAAGACACGCCGCCCGATCTCAAAGAAAGCTTTAACGGTGGCCCCGCCGCCATCCCACCGGGCGAAACAGACCCGGACGCTTTGGCCTTTTGCTACGCGCCGACCCCCTTCCCGGCTCTGCCCGGTTTCAAAGAGGCTTGGCGCAGCTATTACGCCGAGATGGAGGCCTTGGCCGCGCGGATCATGGAGGTCTTCGCCGTGGCGTTGAACCTGCCCGCAGATCATTTTGCGCCCTATATCACCACGCCAATCTCCGGCATGCGGGCGCTAAATTACCCGGCACAAGACAAGGCGCCCGAGGAAAAACAGCTCCGCGCAGGCGCCCATACCGACTATGGCTCGTTGACGATCCTCTTGCCGGAACCCGGCTCTGAGGGCCTTGAGATTTTGACGCCCGAAAAGGAGTGGAAAGGTGTGCCGCCGATTGACGACGCCTTCGTGATCAACATCGGCGATCTGATGACTCTTTGGACCGGTGGGCGCTGGACCTCGACGCTGCACCGTGTTGTCACGCCGCCCAACTGGGCCACGCGGCGGCGCATGTCGATTGCCTATTTCCATCAGCCGAACTGGCATGCGGAGGTCAAACCGCTCTCGGGACCGACCTCCGAGACGGTGACCTCAGGCCCCTATCTGATGAGCAAATTCGCTGCCGCCAACGGCTAATCCCCTTGCCTCAAGGTCCTTCAAGACGCAAAACAGGACCACCGGTCGCAGCCTACCCGGTTACAAAACAAGGACAGCCACATGAAAACCCTCGTCATCTGCTCCGGCGGATTGGATTCCGTATCGCTCGCCTATCTGCTGGCGAGTTCCGGCGATCTGTCGCGCCTCGTCTCTTTCGATTACGGCCAGCGCCACGCCAAGGAAATCGCGTTCGCCGCCTTGGCCGCCGAGCGCCTCAAAGTCCCGCACCAGATCATCGACATGCGCCCCATTGGTGCGGCTCTGACCGGCTCGGCTTTGACCGATGACATCGACGTGCCGGACGGGCATTACGCCGAGGAGACGATGAAGATCACCGTCGTGCCCAATCGCAATGCCATCATGTTGACCATCGCTTTCGGGATCGCCGCAGCTGAGGGGGATGAGGCGGTCGCCACCGCCGTGCATGGTGGCGATCATTTCATCTATCCGGATTGTCGACCCGCCTTCACCGAGGCCTTCGAGACGATGCAAAAGGCCGCGCTCGACGGCTATGCCGACATCCGCCTGACAACGCCTTTCGTGCACCAGAGCAAAGCGGATATCGTTACCGCAGGGGCTGCCGCAAGCACGCCCTTTACCGACACATGGTCCTGCTACAAAGGCGGCGCGCGGCATTGCGGGCGCTGCGGCACCTGTGTCGAGCGGCGTGAAGCGTTTCACCTTGCGGGCATTGAGGACCCGACAAAGTACGATGATCCGGAGTTCTGGAAAGCGGCGATCGCGAACGCCTGAGATACCCAAAGCGAAAGCCCCGCCTCAAAGACGGGGCCCTTGCTATATGTGATTAAACCTTGCCGTTCTTGCCGCGCCGTGCCTCCGGGTGCAGCGCCGTGCCGAGGATATGTTCGGCCTTATGCACCACATGTCCGGCGTGACCGACGATCAGCGGATCAGGCTCCCCGATCAGCTCCTCGTCTTTGTCAGGGTAGTCGAGCGTCATCAGGAAATGCTTCATGCATTCGATCCGGGCGCGTTTCTTGTCGTTCGATTTGATGATCGTCCAAGGCGCATCCGCCGTGTCCGTATAAAAGAACATCGCCTCTTTCGCCTCGGTGTAATCGTCCCATTTGTCCAGCGAGGCCTTGTCGATCGGCGAGAGTTTCCACTGTTTCAGCGGATCGGTTTCACGGGCCTTAAAGCGACGTTGCTGTTCGGCTTGGGTCACTGAGAACCAATACTTATAAAGCCGAATGCCCGAACGCGTCAGCATGCGTTCAAATTCCGGCGTCTGACGCATGAATTCGAGATAATCGTTTGGGCTACAGAAGCCCATCACCCGCTCGACGCCCGCGCGGTTGTACCACGACCGGTCATAGAGCACGAATTCGCCGCTGGTCGGCAGGTGCTCGACATAGCGCTGAAAGAACCACTGCCCGCGCTCTTCGTCGGTCGGTTTATTGAGCGCCACAACACGCGCATGACGCGGGTTCAAATGCTCCATGAACCGTTTGATCGTACCGCCTTTGCCTGCCGCATCACGGCCCTCGAAGAGCAGAACGAATTTGTCGCCGGTCTTCTGCGCCCAGAGCTGCGCCTTCAGCAACTCCGCCTGGAGCGCCACTTTGGTGCGCTCATATTCGGCGCGGGTCATTTTTTTACGATACGGGTATTTCCCACTCTCGAAAGCTGCGCGGATTTTGTCCGGCGTCACGGTCGGAAAGCTTTTCGGCCCGCCATGCACCGCCGCCTCGGGGGGCGCAACCGGCGCTGCGGCTGCGGGCTTAGACTCCGCGACAGGGTCTGCAACAGCGGGGGTGTTGGCGGCGGTTTTCAAAGGCGTCGTCATGTGGGCATATCTCCATCGGTGGGCAAAGCGGGGCAAACTGTGCGCTTGTCACCTCCCTATTACATGAAAACCCGTCGCTTTTCCTTGATCTGGGGCAAGGTTTCCCACGCCCTATCCAGATGTGCCGCTTTATCCGACGCCTAAAGGGGCCTCAGACCGACACATGGCGTTTGACAAAACTCGGCGCGATCCAAGAGACAAGTTCCGAGAGGAACACGATCAAGGCGTATCCAAAGCCGCCCAAAGCGCCGAGCGCGCCTCCGATCAGGCCGAAGTGCAAATTCCGATTGCGCGACACAACCCGCGACGGCAACTGCAGAACGGTACGCAACAGGCGAAACACAGCCCCGACCGGACTGGCCTTGAGCCATCCTGCCTTGCGCTGGCGGTTCCAATACACATTGTCAAACCCCTTCGCCGCCGCACGGTTCAGGATATGGCTCACCCCGTTCGGCGCCGGATGTGACATCCACGCGGCTCCCGCTGAATGAATCGCGACACCATCCTGGATCAGCGCCCGTGCCATTTCGTTACACTGACCACGGTAGGCCTGCGCCTCGGGGAACGGATGCGCATCAAAGGTCGCTTTCCGGATGGCCAAATTATTGGCAAAAAAGCTGCGCCGGGTGCTCAGATCCGGCAAACTGCGCTTGGGTTTGAAGAACCAGAAGAGCGCAAAAGCCTTTCCCGTCGCGTCCGGTGTGTCGAGATAAGTGTTGCCGCCGACAATCTGTACTTCGGGATCCTGAAACGGTGTCAGCAACGCCTCGAGCCAACCCTCTTCCGGCACCACATCGCTGTCGACGAACACAATCAGGTCCTCGTCGCGCTGAGCAACCGCATGGGTCTTCAGCGCGTAATAATGCCGATCTCCCGCATCCATGAAGGTCACAGTCCCCGGCCAGCTCTCTTCTTCGATACAATCGTCCACGGCCCCTTGGGGCACCGAGATGTCGACATCATGCGGGTTATACGCAATCACGAGATGAAACCGGCAGCCCTCGCGCTGTGCGAAAGCAATGGCTTGGCCTTGCAAACGACGTAGCATTTCCTTGGGGCGCTCAAGCTCCGCCAAAAGCGCATTTTCCCATTCGACGATGATCGCCACGTCCCGATATGACATGTTCCCCCCCAGGTGTTGCCATGAAGTATTCGAGCGAGAATATCACTGCGGCCTCGTCTGATAACTGGAAAAACGAGCAATTTTTCCCCGTAACCCTACAAGATATTGCCCCCGACCTCATGCAATGGTCTAATGGTCCACCAAAGAACCACAAGAAATCGAGCCTCTTTATATGTCCGACGACCTGCTGGCCAACGGCCCCGACGAGTATGATGCATCTTCCATCGAGGTGCTGGAGGGGCTTGAGCCCGTGCGCAAACGCCCCGGCATGTATATCGGCGGCACGGATGAGCGTGCGTTGCATCACCTTGTAGCAGAGATTCTCGACAACTCGATGGACGAGGCCGTCGCGGGCCATGCCAACCGGATCGAACTCATCCTTCATGCCGATTACTCCGTCACCGTCACCGACAACGGGCGCGGCATTCCGATCGACCCACACCCAAAGTTTCCGGGCAAATCTGCGCTCGAAGTCATCCTTTGCACGCTCCACGCAGGCGGTAAATTCTCCGGCAAGGCCTATCAGACCTCTGGCGGTTTGCACGGCGTTGGCTCCTCTGTGGTGAACGCGCTCTCGGACCTAATGATCGTGCAAGTCGCCAAGAACAAGGAGCTGTTCGAACAGCGGTTTTCCCGCGGCATCCCCGAAGGTCCGGTCGAGAAAATCGGCGCCGCTCCCAATCGGCGCGGCACCTCGGTGAAATTCCATGCCGATGCGCAAATCTTCGGCTCGCACCGTTTCAAACCCAAGCGCCTGTTTACGCTGGCGCGCTCCAAGGCCTATCTCTTCTCCGGCGTTGAAATCCGTTGGAAAAGCGAGATCGACGATGGCGAGACGCCCACCGAGGCCACTTTTCACTTCCCCGGCGGGCTGGCGGATTACCTGTCCGAGACGCTGGGCACCTCGTCGACCTATTCCGAACGCCCTTTTGCAGGCGTGGTCGAATTCGGTGCGCGCTTTGGTGTGCCGGGCAAGGTCGAATGGGCGATCAACTGGACGCCGTCGCGCGATGGCTTCATCCAGTCCTATTGTAACACAGTGCCGACGCCCGAGGGCGGCACGCATGAGACCGGCTTTTGGGCCGCGATCCTCAAGGGTGTGAAGGCCTACGGCGAACTTGTCGGCAACCGTAAGGCCAAGGACATCACCCGCGATGACCTGATCACCGGCGGCTGCGCATTGGTCTCCTGTTTCATTTCCGATCCTGAGTTTGTCGGCCAGACCAAGGACCGCCTCGCCACCACCGAGGCCGCGCGTCTGGTTGAGAACTCTGTGCGCGATCACTTCGACAACTGGCTGGCCGCCGACACGAAATCCGCAGGCGCCATCCTCGATTTTCTGGTGCTCCGCGCCGAAGAACGCATGCGCCGCCGTCAGGAAAAAGAGACCCAGCGCAAATCCGCGACCAAGAAACTGCGCCTTCCGGGCAAGCTCACCGACTGTACCTCGAAAGACCGTTCAAACACCGAACTGTTCATTGTCGAGGGCGACTCGGCCGGTGGTTCCGCCAAGGGCGCGCGCAAACGCGAGACGCAGGCCTTGCTGCCCTTGAAGGGTAAAATCCTGAACGTGCTGGGCGCGGCGTCGAACAAACTCACGTCGAACCAGGAAATCTCGGACCTCTGCGAAGCGCTTGGCGTTGGCATGGGCACACGATTCAACGTCGATGACCTGCGCTATGAACGCGTGATCATCATGACCGACGCGGACGTCGATGGCGCGCACATCGCGTCGCTGTTGATGACGTTTTTCTACACCCAGATGCGCCCCCTCATCGACCAAGGCCACCTCTACCTCGCCTGCCCGCCGCTCTACCGCCTGACACAGGGCGCGAAACGCGTCTACTGTCTGGATGAGGCGGAACGCGACATGTGGTTGGAGAAAGGCCTTGGCGGCAAAGGCAAAATCGACGTTTCGCGGTTTAAGGGGCTTGGCGAAATGGACGCCAAGGATTTGAAAGAAACCACGATGGACCCGGCCACGCGCAAGCTGATCCGGGTGACGATTGACGAAGACGAACCGGGCGAAACCACCGATCTGGTCGAGCGTTTGATGGGGAAAAAGCCGGAGTTGCGGTTCCAGTACATTCAGGAAAACGCGCGGTTTGTTGAGGAATTGGATGTGTAATGGTTTTCACGCGAACAAGTTCGCGTGAAGGGGGTAATAATGCCGGTACCTGATTATCAAACGCTCATGTTACCCGTGCTTCGGCTCTTCGCAGCAGGAAAAACCAATATTTCAGAATGCTTAGATGATCTGAAGCGTGAATTTGACATTTCGGACGAGGAAGCTGAAGAACTCCTTCCTAGTGGAAAGATGACATATCTTGGTAACCGCGCTCATTGGGCAAGGACATATCTAGGCAAGGCCGGTCTTCTTCAATCTCCGAGACGTGGATTTCATGAAATCACGGAACTCGGGAGGGATTTTCTTGCGACGCATCCAAAAGAACTTAACAACAAGGTCTTGGAGCAGTTTGACGCTTTTGCAGAATGGCGCTCAACACAATCAGCGACAGATTCTGACATAGAAACGCCTCTACCCAAGGGCAGTGATCAAAGCGACCAAACTCCCGAAGACGCTATTCAGGAAGCAAGCCAAATACTAAACCGCACCCTGCGTGATGATCTTTTAACGGAATTATTACGTGTTAGTCCGGCTCGGTTTGAACAGCTTATCTTGGATGTTTTGTCTGCAATGGGCTTTGGTGGCGGCAAACTATCCAACAAAACTTTAACTCCTATTTCTGGAGATGGCGGCATTGATGGTGTCATCAATGAAGATGCGCTGGGGCTTGACGCGGTCTACATCCAAGCAAAAAGATACGCTCCAGAAAACAAAGTCGGGCGACCTGACATTCAAAGATTTGTTGGCTCACTGACAGG
Organism: Celeribacter sp. PS-C1; assembly: GCF_019429625.1. Taxonomy (GTDB): domain Bacteria; phylum Pseudomonadota; class Alphaproteobacteria; order Rhodobacterales; family Rhodobacteraceae; genus Celeribacter. The sequence continues at coordinate 119,968 of NZ_JAHXRW010000002.1, read as the reverse complement.
AGAAAGCGCGACGAAAGGTGTCTTTGTCACGACTTCGGACTTTTCACGCGAGGCACATGAGTACGTTCAACGTGTCCAGCAAAGGATAGTCCTCCTCAACGGCCAACGTCTCGCGCAGCTCATGATCGAACATAATGTTGGTGTTCGAACTCAAAGCACTGTTGTTATCAAGAAACTAGATGACGATTATTTCACGAGCGATTGACCCCCTCGGCACCCTTCCGCCCATCCCCAAACTTGGGGGAACCCTTCCCTCTCACGCCGCGTTATACTCTCTGAAAACAAAATTCAGAGGCGCACATGATGAACCGCTTGAAAACCCCGACACTCTTCGCCCTCACGCTTTTGACGGCGAGCCCGGCCTTTGCCAATCCGAACAAGGTCAAGCATGGCAACGGGCATGGCAATGGCAACGCAGGTCACGTGCGGGTGCACATCCCGGCGGGCTGCGATCTGCCGCCCGGCATTGAAAAGCAAATCCGTGAGGGCAAGCGCACCTCCCTGCCCCCCGGCATCGCCAAGAACTGTGCCGAGCGCAAAGGTTTCGCCAAAGGCGACCGCCTGCCCGACGGCTACACCATCCTGCGCGATTACGGGCGGTATGGCCTGCCCGATCCGGGCCGCGACCGCTACGCCATTTCCGGCGATACGATCTATAAAATCGCCCGCGACGCGGCCATCGTCATCACCGCGATGGGGATTTACAACAACATCGTAAACAACTGATCCGACACGGAGGATCGCGGGGCAGATTGACGCTCTCCCCCGCGCTCTCCATAGTCCCGCCATGGCCCGCTCCTTTGACACGCTCGATCTGGTGGCCGCCCATCGGCGGCTTTTGGACTTCTTCGAAGAGCGTCCTCACCTCGGCGCGCGGGCAAGCGGGATCGAGGCCTTTCAAACCTATCACCAACGCGCCGTGTTTCGGCTCACGTGGGACGGTCGCCCGGCGATTGCCAAGCTGATTTGGCATAGTGAAAAAGCCCGCGCCGTGAGTGGCCAGACCGGCGCGCTCAAACAGATCGCCGAGGCTCTCGAAGGCCGGCCAGCACATGTCCCAGAGGTGCTGCATATCGCACCGAAAGCCGGGCTCTTCGTGATCTCTTTTGTCGAGGGGCCGAGCGGGTTGGAGCATCTGCGCGAGGGGCGGATGGCGGAGGTGGTGGACGCCGGACGTCAGTGGCTTCAGGAGGCGACGCGCTCGAACCGGATGCAGAAGCCCTTCCCCATGGCCCGCTTCATCCGCGCATTAGAAACCTGCGCTCAAGGCCCTGCGCAAGAGGTTGCTGACCGCATACGGTCCCTGTTAGAAAACGCGCCAGAGACCCTGACCATCGCGGCGGGACACGGCGACTATTGGCCCGGAAACCTGATCCTAAGCCGCAATGGCCCCACCGCGATTGACCTCTCCGGCCACCGCGACATTCCCCTGATCGAGGACATCACCCGCTTTGCAAGCGGTGTCTGCGAGCACAACGAGGCAGGGTTAACCGAAGCGATCACGGCACCGCTCTTGTCTCTTCTGCCAGAAGTTGAGGCCATGCGGAGTTTCGATCTGTTTTACGGGTTGGCGCTTACGCAAAAACTCCACGCAAGCGGTGGGAACGGCTATTCTCAAGAGCGCGCTCGGTTTTTAGGCCTTTAAACCGGGACGACCCGCCCCGCGTCCAACCGGACCACACGGTCCATTTTCGCCGCCAGTTCAAGGTTGTGCGTGGCAATCAGCGCGGACAATCCCTCGTCGCGCACCAACCCCATCAGCACATCGAACACCAAATCCGAGGTTTCCGGATCGAGGTTGCCGGTGGGTTCATCCGCGAGCAAAAGCCCCGGCTTGTTCGCCAAAGCACGACAGAAGGCAACGCGTTGCTGTTCGCCACCCGAAAGCGCCGAAGGCCGGTGCTGGGCACGTGGACCGACGCCGACTTTTTCCAGCAACCCCATGGCGCGTTCCGAGGCCTCAGCCTCCGGCACGGCATTGGCGAGCTGGGGCAGGATGACGTTATCAAGCGCGGTAAATTCCGGCAGCAGGTGGTGGAACTGATAGATGAAGCCGACGCCCGCGCGGCGCATGGCAGTGCGGGGCCTGTCACCCAAGCCCGTCATTTCCTGACCCGCGATTTTGACCGATCCGCTGTCGGGCAGATCCAAAAGCCCCGCGATGTGCAAAAGCGTCGATTTGCCGGCGCCCGAGGGCGCAATCAGACCCACGATCTCGCCGCGCGCCACCGTCAGGTCGATGCCACGCAGCACGTCGACCTCGTTGGGTTTGCCGGCGTTATAGGTCTTGGCGACCCCGTTCAGAGACAACATCTCACTCATAGCGCAGCGCCTCCACAGGGTTCATGCGGGCCGCGCGGCGGGCCGGGAAAATGGTCACGATGAAAGAGAGTCCCAAGGACAAAGACACCGCCTTGAGAATATCGACAGCGCGCAACTCGGCAGGCAGTTCATAAATGCCACGGATCGACGGATCCCAGGCGCCACCGCCGTTGAGCCAGTTCACAAAGCTCAGCACCTGGTCGATGTAAATCGCAAAAAGCGACCCGAGGATGACGCCGAAGAGCGTGCCCAAGACACCCGTGATCGCGCCGCAGATGAAGAAAACGCGCAGGATGGAGCCTTCAGTCAGGCCAATGGTGCGCAGGATGCCGATGTCGCGGCCCTTGTTTTTCACCAACATGATGAGGCCCGAGACGATGTTCATCGCGGCGATCAGCACAAGCACCGAGAGGATCACGAACATCACGTTGTCCTCAATGTCCAAGGCGCGAAGGAAGGACCCAGAGGCATCGCGCCAGGTCCAAACCATGCCGTGCTCGCCCACCGCTTGAAGCAGAGGAATGGCCATGTCGTCGACCGCTTCGGGATGCTCCACCATAACCTCGACTTCATCCGCCGCCCCCTCGCGATTGAAGAACTTCTGCGCCTCGGCAAAGGGCAGATAAGCGCGTGTTTTATCAATATCATAGCGCCCGGCGGAGAAGACATAAACGACCTCGAAAGAGGACACACGCGGGCTTGTGCCAAAGGCGGTTTTGGCGCCGTCGGGCGAGATCAGCTTGATCTTATCGCCCACAGTGACGCCCAGATCGCGCGCCACGCCGGAGCCGATGGCGATGCCTTCGGAGAACCGCGTCACGTCGCCCCAATGTTGATCGGGCTCAATCGCAACACGCGGAATGGTCATCAGGTCCTCGGGCGAAATGCCATAGACCTCGACGCCCGCATTGGTGCCTCGGGACGAGACCATGACCTGACCACGCACGAGAGGAGCGGCGCGGGTCACGCCCGGCACGGCACGGAGTTTCTCGGCCCAGCCCTCGTAATCGGTAAGCGCGCGCGAAGTATTGCCCTCTTCGGTCACATAGATCGAGGAATAGACGGTCACATGGGCGTTGGAGCCCAAGATCGTATCGACAAATTCGGCACGAAATCCGGTGCGCACGGCAAGCGTGATGATCAGCGCCGCCACGGCCAAAGTGATGCCGATCAGCGAAATCCATGTCATCACGGAAACGCCCCCCTCTTCGCGCCGCGCGCGCAGGTAGGCAAAGGCGATTTTCCACTCGAAGCGGGAAAAGGGCTTGGTCGTTCTGGCCGCGTCCACGAAAAGGCTCCTGAAAACTTTGCCAGACCAAACCCTTTGGCAGGGCAAAGGTCAAGCGCTGCCCTGCCCCAAGTGCTGCCCGTCGCGATGAAAGCCGCGTGAGGGAAGCGGATTAAAACGTGAGACCGGCCTGCGCTTTGCGCCGGCGGAACGGCCAGGCCAGAAGCGCCAGCACGCCGGTGACAGCCAGCCAGCCGCCCAGATAGCCCACAGCGGCGGAAATACCGCCCTCGACCGTCAAGGGCAGCGCAGGGCGGAAGTCATCGTAGGTGGCACGCGCCAGCACCGTGTCAGCGACGCGTTGCGGCATCGTCAAACGCTCCAGAGGCGTCGCCTCTTTCAGCACCGTCAGATCCTCCGACAGGCGCGCATGGCGGTCGATGGTGCTGCGCATGTCACGACGGCGGTTCTCAAGGAAAATCGACCCACCCATGGAGGCCAGCGCCTCTTCGCGGGTCATCTCGGCGCGGTGTGCGGAGGCATCGAAATCGGCGATGACCGTTTGCAGGGCCTCGACCTGACCGCCTAAGCGTTGCGTGTATTGCTGGGTGAACTCAGGAAACTGGGAAACAACGGCGGCCCCCAACAGGCCGCCCGAAAGGGCGAGTGCTCTCAACATGTCTGCCTCTTTTCCGTCTTCTGCGGGTTTTGATGCAGCTAGCCTAGGGGGATTCGGGGATAAACCTCAAATCGTCCGCTCCCACTTGTGGGATTTGTGCGAGTTTTCGCCAGTGAACCGCAGGTCAATTCCCAAAAACAACACTCGACAGAGAAAGCAAAGCACTGGCAGGCGCGCGCAGCACGGTGTCAATCCTCTATCAGCCACGATCACACCCTGATCACACAAAGATCACATAAACGTCATAGCGAAATCCGAGAAGGCAGTCGTTGCGTATCCGGAACATAACAACCACGGGAGGATACCATGAACGTACTGAAATCCACGACCGCTGCCGCACTTCTCGCTCTGACAGCAACAGCTTCTCAGGCAGACTCAATTGTCGAGATCGCCGCTGCCGATGATCGGTTCTCCACACTCGTTGCAGCGGTGCAAGCTGCGGACCTTGTCGATGCACTTTCTGGGCCTGGCCCCTTCACCGTGTATGCTCCGGTCAACGACGCGTTTGCCGCGCTGCCTGAGGGCACTGTAGAGACCTTGCTCGAGCCGGAGAATAAGAGCCAGCTGACCAACATCCTCCTCTACCATGTCGATGATCGCAACTTGCCGGCTTCGAACATTCCGATGGGGTCGAATTACTTCAAACCCATGCTGGAAAGCGAACGTCTTTGCATCACCAAGAGTGCGAACGGCGTGATGATCTCGGATGGCACGGGCGAGATGGCCAACGTCGTGATCGCGGACATCCAGGCCGACAATGGCGTGATCCATGTGATCGACAAGGTGCTCCTGCCTGGCAAGCGCCCAAGCTGTCACTAAGAGGGCCATAACCCCGGCAACAAAAAGCCCCCGAAGTGTCCTTCGGGGGCTTTCTTAATTCTTCATTGCGTTCTCTTTCAAAGACCCGCGTAGATTTTCACGATTTTCTCGACCGCCAGCTCCGGCGTCATCTCTTCGCTTTCGCCCGTCTTGCGGCAGGTCACTTCGACCACGCCGTTTTTGAGGCCGCGCGGACCGACGGTGATGCGCCACGGCAGACCGATCAGGTCCATGGTGGCGAATTTGCCGCCCGCACGTTCATTTCGATCGTCATAAAGCGCCTCAAGGCCCAAGGTTTCAAAGGACTTATAAAGCGCCTCACAGGCCGCATCGGCCTCTTCGTCGCCCTGTTTCAGGTTAACGATGCCAACGTGGAAGGGCGTCACACCCTCCGGCCAGATGATGCCTTTGTCGTCGTGGCTGGCCTCAATGATCGCACCTAAGAGACGCGACACACCAATGCCATGCGAGCCCATGTGCACGGGCACAGGCTTGCCATCCGGGCCTTGGACGGTCGCGCCCATGGATTCGGAATATTTCGTGCCGAAGTAGAAAATCTGACCGACTTCGATGCCGCGCGCGGTGCGGCGGCGTTCTTCAGGCACCTCAGCAAAGATCGCTTCGTCGTGGGTCTCATCGGTGCGGGCGTAGCGCGAGGTGAACTCTTCGAGAACGTCCTGACACTGCTCGACACTGTCGAAGTCAATCTCACGGTCGCCGAATTTCAGATCGGTGATCTCGCTGTCGTAGAACACCTCGGATTCGCCGGTCTCGGCCAGCACGAGGAACTCGTGGGTGTAGTCGCCGCCAATCGGGCCACCGTCCGCGCGCATCGGGATCGCCTGAAGCCCCATGCGCTCATAGGTGCGCAGGTAGCTCACAAGGTGACGGTTATAGGCATGAAGCGCGTCATCCATCGTCAAGTCGAAGGTGTAGCCGTCTTTCATGAAGAACTCGCGGCCCCGCATCACGCCGAAACGCGGACGGATCTCGTCACGGAATTTCCACTGGATTTGATAAAGCGTCAGCGGCAGGTCTTTGTAGGACTTCACGTAGCCGCGGAAGATGTCGGTGATCATCTCTTCGTTGGTCGGCCCGAAAAGCATATCACGGCCATGACGGTCGGTGATCCGCAGCATCTCATCGCCATAGGCATCATAGCGGCCGGATTCACGCCAGAGATCGGCCGATTGCATCGTCGGCATCAGCACCGGGATGTGCCCCGCGCGTTGTTGTTCTTCGTGCACGATCCGTTCGATGTTCTTGAGCACCTTGTAGCCCAGCGGCAGCCAGGAGTAGATGCCCGCAGATTGCTGGCGGATCATGCCGGCGCGCAGCATCAGACGGTGCGACACGATTTGTGCCTCGGACGGGGTTTCTTTCAAAACCGGAAGGAAATAGCGCGACAAACGCATAGGCGGAGCCCTCAAGTGATCAGTGTTTGCATCGGTCTAAGCGATCACCAAAGCACAAACAAGACTGCGCAACCTTTCGGCGTCCTCCAAAACAGCGGCGCACTTGCGCCCTCTTCCCCTTGAAACCCATGTCGGCACGGGCGATATGGGAGGAAAGACAAAGGGGCGACATGGCATTACCGGTCCGCGATCAGATGAAATATTGGGGGGTCGCTGCGGCGGTGTTCCTCGCGTTGTTGTGGCTTTTGGGCAATGTCATTCTGCCTTTTGTGCTCAGTATGGCCGTGGCCTATATGCTCGACCCCGTCGCCGACAAGTTGGAAAGCTGGGGCTTTAGCCGCATTGCCGCCACCGTGGTGATCACTCTTGTCGCGGCGGTGCTCTTTGTCATCATGGCGCTTCTGGTCATTCCGACGCTGATCAAACAGACGACGGATCTGGTGAATATCGCGCCAGAATTGATCAACAATCTCCAAAACTTCCTGACTGAGAAATTCCCCACCCTGCTCGACCAGAGCAGCCAGCTGCGGCAGACGCTGGTCAAGATTGGCGAGACGATCCAGTCGAAAGGCGGCGAGTTGCTCTCGACCGCGCTGGCCTCCGCGATGAGCCTGTTCAACGTCGTGATGCTGTTGGTTCTTGTGCCGGTGATCACCTTTTATCTGTTGATGGATTGGGACCGCATGGTCGCAAAAATTGACGGGCTACTGCCCCGCGATCACGCGCCGGTCATCCGCCGCCTCGCCTCCGACATCGACAACACGCTGGCTTCTTTCATCCGTGGTCAAGGCACCGTCTGTCTCATCCTCGGCACGTTTTATGCCGCCGGTCTCATGCTCGTGGGCCTCAAATTCGGTCTGGTCGCGGGCGCCGTGGCGGGGGCTTTGACCTTTATTCCCTATGTCGGCGCCATCGTCGGCGGGCTTTTGTCCATCGGCCTCGCGCTGTTCCAGTTCTGGGGCGAATGGCAATGGATCGCCGCCGTGGTCGGCATTTTTGCCGTTGGCCAGTTCGTCGAGGGCAATATCCTGACACCGAACCTCGTCGGCTCCTCCATCGGACTGCATCCCGTCTGGCTGATCTTTGCGCTCTCCGCCTTTGGCACGCTCTTTGGCTTTGTCGGCATGCTAATCGCCGTCCCTGTCGCCGCTGCCCTCGGTGTGGTGGCACGCTTTGGTATCGACCAGTATCAGGACAGCCGTCTCTACCAAGGCCTCAGTGCCGATGAGAGCCACGAGGCAGAAGACAGCTGACCATGGCAGAACAGCTCATTCTCGATCTTCCCACGCGTGAGGTGCTTGGGCGCGATACGTTTTTCGTCTCGCCCTCGAATGCCATGGCAATCGCGACACTCGATTCCGTGGCCACTTGGCCCTCGGGCAAACTGGTGCTCGTCGGCACAGCCGGCTCCGGCAAAACCCATATGGCGCACGTGTTTGCCGCCGACCATGGCGCGGTGATCCTCTCGGTCGCCGATCTGACCGAAGCCGACATTCCCGCCTTGGCCGCTGAGCGCTACGTTGTGGTCGAGGACGCCGACCGGCTACCAGAACTGCCCGATCCGAAAGCGGCTGAGAATGCGCTGTTTCACCTACACAACCTGACCTTGGCTGAGGGCGGTCGGCTGTTGGTGACGGCACGCACCGCGCCGAACCATTGGCAGCTCACCCTGCCCGATCTGGCCTCAAGGATGCAGGGCACGACCGTGACCCGGATCGATCCGCCCGACGACATGCTGCTGACCGCCATGCTGGTCAAACAATTCGAGGACCGGCAAATCACCGTGCCCGTCGCACTGATCCCTTGGCTCGTAAAACGCATGGAACGTTCGGCAGGAGCCGCGCGGGATATGGTCGATGCGCTGGACCGTGAGGCGCTCCGCGCGGGCAAGCCGATTTCGCGTAGCCTTGCCCTGAGCCTATTTCCCTCCGACACGTAAGCAGCCCAAAAGGCGCTGGATTTTGCCCAAAATCCATGCGATTTACGAAGTCGAAGCCATTTGGCACTGTCGTTTAAGACCAACGAGATAGGCACCGTCATGACCGATCTTTCGCAAGATGCGACGGAACACCAAGGCGCAACAGCAGCAGAGACCGAGACACAAGACTGGGGCGTTTTCGGCCGCCCGCTGTTTCTCGACGCGGAGGCGCGCGCCCTGTCGCGGGTCGGCGTGGTCGATGTCGGATCGAACTCCGTGCGTTTGGTGGTGTTTGACGGCGCGGCGCGCAGCCCGGCCTATTTCTACAACGAGAAAATTATGTGCGGGCTGGGCGCTGGCCTGCGCGAAACCGGGCGGCTCAACCCGGAGGGCAAGGTCCGCGCCATGTCCGCCATCCGCCGGTTTCAGAAACTGGCGCAAGGTATGGGAATTCCCCCACTGACGGCGGTTGCGACCGCTGCGGTGCGGGAGGCTGAGGACGGTCCCGCTTTTCGGGAGGAAATAGAGCGGGAGACCGGCCTCAGCCTATGGGTCATCGACGGCGAGGAAGAGGCGCGGCTCTCGGCGCAGGGGGTGCTTTTGGGCTGGCCCGAGGCGGACGGCTTGGTCTGCGACATCGGCGGGTCCTCAATGGAACTCGCCGTGGTGTCGAAAGGCGAAGTCGGCAAACGCGTGACCTCGCCTTTGGGGCCGCTCAAACTTCAGGGGCTTAAAGGGGGGCGCAAGGGTCTCAAGGATCATATCGCGCCGATCATGAAAGAGCTCGCTGAGACCATGGGCACCTCGCATCCGCGGATTTATCTGGTCGGCGGCTCTTGGCGTGCGATTGCCCGGATCGACATGGAGCGGCGCAATTACCCGCTACACGTTTTGCATGAATATCGGATGTCGAGCCGCTCGGTGACCGACACGATCAAATTCATCCGCAAAAGCGATATGGACGAGTTACGGGCCAAAACCGGCACCTCGTCGAGCCGGATGTCGTTGGTGCCGATTGCCTCAGAAGTGTTGCGGCAACTGGTGCGGACTTTCCATCCGAAAGAGATATGCGTCTCGTCCTATGGTATCCGCGAAGGCATGCTTTATGAGCAAATGCCGCAAAGCGTGCGCGCCCGCGACCCGCTGATCGAGGCCTGCCGGTTCTCAGAGATGAAAGACGCGCGCCTGCCCGGTTTCGGCAAACAATTGCACGCCTTCATCGAGCCGATCTTCAAGGCCCGGCAATATGAAAAAATGCGCCTGATCCGCGCCGCCTGCCTGCTGCATGACGTGACATGGCGCGCGCACCCAGATTACCGCGCCGAGGTCTGCTTCGACAATGCGACACGGGCCAACTTGGGCGGTCTAACCCATAAGGAACGGATTTTCCTCGGTCTTGCGCTATTGCACCGCTACAAAAACTCGCGCGACAACACGCCCTTCGCCAATCTGATTGAGATGCTTTCGGAGAAAGAAATCCGCGACGCTGAGGTGCTGGGCAAGGCAATGCGCTTTGGCGCGATGTTTGCAGTGGATGTCCCGACGGATTTGGCAAAAATCGCCTATTTCCCGAAGAAGAAAGAATTGTTGCTGTCGCTGCGCCCGGAGGCTGAGGACCTGTTCGGCGAAGTCACCAATGCGCGTTTCCAATCTCTGGCCAACAGTCTGGGCGCCAAGACCGAAGTGCGTCACCTCCGATACTGACCCTTAGAGGTCGATGGCCTCGTTCGGCAGCTCCTCGGGCATATCCTCGGGTGTCTCAGGCGTTTCGTCCTCCGGAGCCACCTCGGGCTTGCGTTTGATCAGGATATCGCCATTGGGCAGGATCACCGGCGCCTCATAGGCGTTGAGATCGTCGACATAGCCCTCAAGTTCCTCAAGCGCAGGCCCCATTTCCTCGAAGAGATGTTCGAGCAAAAGCCTTGAGCCTTCCCGCAAAAGGCTCCAGCCCTCCTCCGCGTCAGAGGGCGTATCTTCGGCCAGCGCTGGCGCTGCAAGAAAGACAAGCGGGATCAAGAAACTCTTTTTCATAGCCACAATATAACGTCTCCCCCTCCGAATTTCACCCCTATCGACTTTTATCCCCGTCCAAGATTCGACAGATCCAGATCAACCGAGACCGGAAAATGATCGGACGCCTGAAGCAGCGCCTGCTTCAATTCCGGCGTGTTGAAACAGACCGGATCGTCGAACGGATGCCAAATGCGCCAATGAGCGCCGGGTTTTAGATCCTGCGACACCATCACATAGTCCAAAAGCGCCGAGAGATAGCGTTTGTCCTCGTCGATGTAGAACCGCGCGGAGGTCGGCCCCTGGTTGCCACGCCGCGCGAGCGCCTCGGTCGCATGCGGGTCCGACAGGCGCATTTCTGGCGGCACATCCGGGTCTTCGCGCCCCATGACGATCTCGACACCCGAGCGTCCAAACAGCTTTTCATATTCATCAAGCCCCGGCCCGTCATTGAAATCGCCCAGCACGATCAACGGCTCGCCCGCCTTGAGATGCCCCTCGACCCGCTCCCGCAGCCAGATGCATTGCGCCAATTGCTTGCGCCGGTTCTCAATGGAAATCCGGATCACGTCGTCACGGGTGCGCGCGCCATGCGGTGCCTTGGATTTCACATGCACGCCGATCATGCGAAAAGCCAAGCCGGTCTCGCGGACCTCCATCGCCAGCTCCAGCGGCGGCTTTGAGAACCGCACCTCTTCGCGGTCGCGGTCGGTGTCCAGATCAAGTCGGTAGATCGAATTGAACGCGGGCGGCTCAAACCCGTCCCCGAGATCAGCCGGTGCCCCGATCGGATCGTGCCGTGCGCGCAGCACCAGCGGATCATACATCAGGGCGATTTCCTGCTGCGTTTCGTTGATATATCCGACCTCGACCGCCATAGCCCGCAGCCCGGCCCAATCGGCAAATTGCTCCAGCGCCCGTCGGGTGTCGCGTTTGCGATTGGTGTCCGGCGCCTCGATCAACATGATCGCGTCGGCATCCAGCGCGTTGAACACGATACCGAGGGATTCAAGCTGCATCTCGCGGGTCACATTGTGTCGGGCGGACCATTTATCGTCGGCCTGCGGGCGCCCTTTCTGGTCGAAAAGATTGTCGAACCATTCGACATTATAGGTCGCGATGCGGATCACGCCGCCCTCTCCCCGGAGATTTCCTCCCAAGCGGCATTGATCTCGACCAACCGATCAGAAGCCAGCTTTACTGCCTCTTCCGGCACGCCTCGGGCGATCATCCGGTCCGGATGTGTTTCGCGCACCAAGGCCCGGTAAGCCGACTTAATGTCCGCCAGCGTGGCAGAAGGCTCGACACCCAGCACATCATATGGATCGCGCACCGCATCGGGCACATAGCGCGCGCGCAGCACCCGAAAGGCACGGTCTTCAATGTCGAAAATCTCCGCAACACGGATCAGAAACGCGTCCTCACCTGGGTGATATTCACCGTCTGCCATGGCGATGTGAAACAACCCGTCCATGATGTCCATAAGCGGGCGACATTCCTCGCCATACATCTTTTTCACGCTCTTCGCGTAATCCTCGAACCCCGCCACGTCTTGCCGCGCGAGATTGAACACGCGGGCTGCAGCGGCCTCGTCCTCTGGCGCGATCTGGAAAACTTCTCGAAAGGCCGTGACTTCATCGCGGGTCACCAGACCATCAGCCTTGGCCATTTTCGCACCCAAGGCGATCACCGCGATGGCAAACCCCACGCGCCGCTCCGGGTCGGACCGAAAGCGTTCGAACACCAAAGCGAGGCTTTCCCCCGCACGTAACGCCTTGAGCGCTTCAAGAATTTTGGACCAGATCGACATGCCGCGAGCTTATCCATTTTGGCACCACAAGTCCCGCGACAAATACGTGATGTCAAAGGAACTTTTGCAGGAACAAAACATCGAGCCAGCGGTCGAATTTGAACCCGGCCTGCGGGACACGACCGGCCTCGCCATACCCCAGAGCTTTGTGAAAGGCGATGGAACCCGCATTGTCGGCATCAATCGCCGCGATCATCGAATGATGCCCCGCCTCGCGTGCATGCTGTTCGACCACCAGCATCAACGTCCGCCCAAGGCCAAAGCCCTGCGCCGCGTCGTTGAGGTAGACGGAATGCTCCATGGTGAAACGGTAGCCGTTGTTGCCGGGACGGAACTGGTCATAGGTCGCGTAGCCCACGACCTCACCCTCCACTTCGGCAACATAAAACGCGCGACCTCGGCTCAAACGATCCGTGACCATGGCGGCCCAAGCTGCCTCATCGCGCTCCTCCGAGGAAAAGGACGCTGTCGAACCCGCGATGACAGGTGCCATGATGGCCTTGAGTGCAGCGGCATCGGCGGGTGCCGCCTCGCGCAGGTATGGTTTATCGGTCATGCGATCCAGATCTCCCCTGAGGCCGTGCCAATCTCGGCGGTGAGGCCGGGGGTTTTGGCTTGGACAATTCGAACATTTTCCATCGCCTCGATAAAAGGCGAGAGCGCCGCGCGCAAGCCTTCGGCATCGGGGTGCGAAATCTTCAGCCTGCGAAAGGCCAACCCCGGGTCGAGCAGCTTCGGCGCCGGGTGGGGCGAGTGCCATTCGATGAGCGCCGGGAAGCAATTGTCAAAGGGCAGAATGCCCGTTTCTGGCACAATCATGCGCCAGGCATAATCGCCACGCCGAAACGACATAATCCGCCCGACATCTGCCGGGGCGCGTTCCCACGCCTCCTCCAGATCGGCGCAGGCCACGACCCAGTTCGTGAGTTTCGGCGTCCCGCCAAAGTTGTCCAAATCGAACCAACGCGGGAAATCCGGTCTTTGCGCATTCGGATCGGGCGCGATCACTTCGAGATAGGCCTTTTCCCCATCCGGGCGTGTCATAGCCACCAGACGGTTTTCCGTCGCCATATCCTTGTGTTCTCCACGCGGCCCGAAGGGAACCCCCAAAAGAGCCTCTGCCCAGTCGCGCCCCTGTTCCAGATCGCCTGCGGAAATCACCAAATGATCAATCTGATAGGTCATTGCCCTTGTCCTTATTGAAACCTTTTAAAAAAGCCCCATTTCCTTATAACGCACCTTTAAATCAACTTTCAGGAAAGACCAGAAAAAGACAATGCTCCTGCGCAAATTGGAACAGTTCTTCGACAGTGAGATTTCAGGCGGTATCGTGCTCATGGTGGCCGCCGTCGCTGCCATGTTCGTGGCCAATTCCTCGCTTTATCCTTATTACGATGGCGCCCTGTCGTCGTATTTCACCGTTCAACTTGGCGAAAACGGCCTCTCCAAACCTTTGATCTTGTGGATCAATGATGGATTGATGGCTGTCTTCTTCCTCCTCGTGGGGCTTGAGCTCAAACACGAGTTGATGGAAGGCAAACTCAAGAACCCGCGTGACGTGGTTCTGCCGGGCATGGCGGCCGTCGGCGGTATGCTCGTCCCCGCTCTGGTCTATTTCGCACTCAACATCTCCTCGCCTGAGACACACGGCGGCTGGGCCATTCCGGCGGCGACCGACATCGCTTTTGCATTGGGTATTCTGGCACTTGTGGGCGACCGCGTACCCTCTTCGCTCAAAGTTTTCCTTTTGACGCTTGCGATCCTCGATGACTTGGGCGCGATCCTGATCATCGCGTTTTTCTACACCGCAGATCTGCATCTCGATTACCTGTTCCTGTCGGTCATCCCGCTTGCGATCATGTTCTACCTCAACCGTGCGGGCATTCACCGCATCGCACCGATCATCCTTTTAGGCACGGTGCTGTGGGTTCTGGTGCTCAAATCGGGCGTGCACGCAACTCTCGCGGGTGTGATCACTGCCTTCTTCATCCCGATCAAGGACAAATGGGGCAAGTCGCCGCTGCATGCTCTTGAACATGCGCTGTCGCCCTATGTGTTCTTCCTGATCGTGCCGATCTTTGCCTTCGCCAACGCCGGTGTCGTGCTGACGGGCATCACCTTGGATGACGTGTTCTCGCCGTTGCCTCTGGGCATCGCCTTGGGCCTGATTGTCGGTAAACAGGTCGGCGTGTTCGGCATGACCTGGCTGTTGGTGAAAATGGGCGTCGCCAAGAAACCCTTTGGTGCAACCTGGCTCCATATCTACGGCGTGGCAGCCCTTGCGGGCATCGGGTTCACCATGTCGCTCTTCATCGGCGGACTGTCTTTCGACGATGCCTTCCACATGAACGAAGTGCGCATCGGCGTTCTGTCCGGCTCCGTGATCTCCGCGATCATCGGCTTTGTGGTGCTGAAACTCGCACCCGCTGAGGACGAAAAAGCCGCGTTGAAAGAGGCCGACGTGACCGCGCCTGAGGTTCAGGAACCGGCGCAGTAAAGCCGCAAGACACAAAACAAAAGGGCCGGAGGAGCGATCCCCCGGCCCTTTTTCATTTCAAATCAAATACTCAGATCATTCGGTCGAGATCAAATCTAGGATCTGCCGCGCAGCCGCCGGGATGTTGGTGCCCGGCCCAAAGATCGCTTTAACGCCTGCGTTGTAGAGGAATTCGTAATCCTGCTGCGGGATCACGCCGCCACAGATCACGATGATGTCCTCGGCGCCCTGCTCTTTCAGAGCTTCGATCAGCTTCGGCGCGAGCGTTTTGTGCCCTGCTGCCTGCGACGAGATGCCGACGATATGCACGTCGTTGTCGATGGCATCCTGAGCGGCTTCTTCCGGCGTCTGGAACAGCGGGCCTACGTCGACATCAAAGCCGATGTCGGCAAAAGCGGTGGCGATGACTTTCGCACCCCGGTCGTGGCCGTCCTGGCCCATTTTAACCACGAGCATCCGCGGACGTCGCCCGGCTTTTTCGGCAAAGGTTTCGACGTCCTTCTGGATCTGGGCAAAGCCCTCGTCGCCCTCGTAGGCGGCGCCGTAGACCCCTGCCAGCGTTTTCACCTCGGCGCGGTGACGTCCGAATGCTTTTTCCATGGCCATCGAAATCTCCCCTACGGTTGCACGCGCGCGGGCGGCCTCGACCGCCAGCGACAGGAGGTTGCCCTCGCCAGATTTCGCCGCCGCTTCCAAAGCGCCAAGCGTCTCTTCGACCTTGGCGGCATCGCGAGTGGCTTTGATCTTGTCGAGGCGGGCGATCTGGCTGTTGCGCACGGCCACGTTGTCCACATCGAGAATGTCGATCGGGTCTTCCTTGTCCTTGCGGTACTTGTTGACGCCGACGATGACTTCCTCGCCCCGGTCGATATTGGCCTGACGTTTCGCGGCGGTCTCTTCGATCCGCAGCTTCGGCATGCCGGAGTTGACGGCCTTGGTCATGCCGCCCATCTCCTCGATCTCTTCCATCAGGGCCCAGGCTTTGTCGGCCAGTTCCTTGGTAAGGCTTTCGACGTAATAAGAGCCCGCCAGCGGATCGACCACATTGGTGATGCCGGTTTCTTCCTGAAGGATCAGCTGCGTGTTCCGGGCGATGCGCGCGGAGAACTCGGTCGGAAGCGCGATGGCCTCGTCCAAAGCGTTGGTGTGCAAGGACTGCGTGCCGCCCAGAGCCGCCGACATCGCCTCATAGGCGGTGCGGATCACGTTGTTATAGGGGTCTTGTTCCTGCAAGCTAACGCCCGAGGTCTGGCAGTGGGTCCGCAGCATCTTGGACTTGGCAAGTTTCGGCTCGAATTCGTCCATCACGCGGGTCCAGAGGTAGCGCGCGGCGCGCAGCTTTGCGGCCTCCATGAAGAAGTTCATGCCAATCGCGAAGAAGAACGACAGACGCCCCGCGAACTTATCGACATCCATGCCCGCCTTGATCGCGGTGCGGACATATTCGCGCCCATCCGCCAGCGTAAAGGCCAGCTCCTGGACGAGGTTCGCGCCCGCTTCCTGCATGTGATAGCCGGAGATCGAGATGGAGTTGAATTTCGGCATCTCGTTGGCGGTAAACTCGATGATGTCCGCAATGATTTTCATCGAGGGTTCCGGCGGATAGATATAGGTGTTGCGCACCATGAACTCTTTCAGAATATCGTTCTGAATGGTCCCCGCGAGCAACGCGCGATCATGCCCCTGTTCTTCGCCCGTCACGATGAAATTGGCGAGGATCGGAATGACAGCGCCGTTCATCGTCATCGACACGGACACCTGATCAAGCGGGATGCCTTCGAAGAGAATTTTCATATCCTCGACGCTATCAATCGCCACACCGGCCTTACCCACATCGCCCACCACGCGTGGGTGATCCGAGTCGTAGCCGCGGTGCGTGGCCAGATCGAAAGCGACCGAAACCCCCTGCTGACCGGCGGCCAGAGCTTTGCGGTAGAAGGCATTCGATTCTTCGGCGGTGGAGAAGCCCGCATATTGGCGGATGGTCCAGGGACGGCCCGCATACATCGTCGCCTTCACACCGCGCGTGAACGGCTCCATCCCCGGCGTGTTGCCGAGATGGTCCATGCCCGCAAGATCGTCTTCGGCATAGAGCGGCTTGACCTTGATGCCCTCGAGCGTGTCCCACTCGAGGCTCTCAAGCGGCTTGCCCCGCAACTCCTTCGTGGCAAGTTCTTCCCACTTTTTCCTGTCCGTCATATCCGGCTCCTCTCCATATTCTTTCCGCAACCCTTTGTAAGCGCCACGTTCAACCTTGGTTTGGTCCTCTCATCGCCCTATATAAAGGAGACCTGCGGGAGGACCGATGAAACATCTCTATGTCACAGCACTTATTGCGCTTTTTCTCACTTCACCCTTGGCGCCGGATACAGCTTTTGCACAGGACGCCCTCCCCGAAACAGAGGCCGTCCCCGAAGAGCCGACGCCTTTGATCCAGAACGCGGGCGACACCGAGCTTTCCGAATTCAAATGGGCCGCGCGCGTGCTGGTGGTCTTCGCCGACAGCCCGCTGGACCCCTCATACAGCGACCAGATCGCTTTGTTGGAAGACCGCCCCGATGCGCTTTTAGAACGCGACGTGGTGGTGTTGACCGACACCGACCCGGCCGCACGCTCGCCGATCCGCACGGCACTGCGCCCGCGTGGCTTTGCACTGGTCGTCGTCGATAAGGACGGTCGCGTCATGCTCCGCAAACCCGCGCCGTGGAACGTCCGCGAGATTACCCGCGCCATCGACAAAACCCCGCTGAGACAGCAGGAACTGGAAAGCGGGCGCTGAGCCTCACCGCTCGTTTCTGCGCGCAGGTCTTGCGCGCAGAGCGTCTCATAGACATGGCCGGGCAGGCTGGCGCGAAAAGCTGCGGTCTGGCTCGAGCAAAATGAAAACATTTCTCCAGCCTCCGCGTCTTTCCAGACCGCATATGCCCGCCCGGTCGTCATGGGTTATTCGAACTCCATGATCACTTCGTCGACGGCCAAGCTGTCGCCCGGACCCGCGTTGATTTTGGAGACGATCCCTTTGCGCTCGGCGCGCAGGATGTTTTCCATTTTCATCGCTTCGACAGTGCAGAGCGCCTGACCTTCCTGAATCTCGTCGCCGACCTCGACATTGACCTTAACGATCAGGCCCGGCATCGGGCAGAGGAGCAGTTTCGAGGTGTCCGGCGGCAGTTTCTCGATCATATGTTTCGAAAGTTCGGCGGCACGCGGGCTACGGACGTAGACCTTGAGATCGGCGCCACGTGAACGCAGGCGGAAACCGCCCGGCACTTTGCCAACCTTGAGCGTCAGCGGACCGCCGACATTCATGTCGATCACCGCAAGGCTGTCGCCCGGTGTCCAATCGCTTTCGCAACGGATCGACTTGTCGCCGATGAGAACGGTGGAGCCGGCCTTGTCCGCCTCGATGGTCAGCGGGAAGTCCTTGTCGCCAATCTGAACCACCCAATCGGTGCCGACAGTGCGTTCGTGGTTGTCCATCCGGCCAGAGATGCGCGTGCGACGGATTTCCGCGACACGATACATGGCCGCTGCCGCCGCCGCGATCCGCTCCAGATCCTCGTGCGGCAGTTCGACACCCTCGAAGCCTTCGGGATATTCCTCGGCGATGAAAGCCGTGGTCATGTCGCCGGAGATGAATTTCGGGTGGTCATACACAGCAGAGAGGAACGGCAGGTTGTGACCGATGCCCTCGACCTCGAAAGCGTCCAGAGCGTTGCGCATGTTTTCGATGGCTGCCGCACGATCCGGGCCCCAAGTGCAGAGCTTTGCGATCATCGGGTCATAATACATCGAAATCTCGCCGCCCTCATAAACGCCGGTGTCGTTGCGGACCACTTTACCAGCGGTCACCACCTCTTCCGGCGGACGGTATTTGGTCAGACGCCCGATGGAGGGCAGGAAGTTACGATAGGGGTCCTCGGCGTAGAGACGGCTTTCCATCGCCCAGCCATTGATTTTCACATCGTCCTGAGTGATCGACAGCGGCTCGCCATTGGCGACGCGGATCATCTGTTCAACGAGATCGACGCCCGTAATCAACTCGGTCACCGGATGTTCCACCTGAAGGCGGGTGTTCATCTCGAGGAAGTAGAAATTGCGGTCGCCATCGACGATGAACTCGACCGTGCCCGCGGAGGTGTAATCCACGGCTTTCGCGAGGGCCACGGCCTGTTCGCCCATGGCTTTGCGGGTGGCTTCATCAAGGAAGGGCGACGGGGCCTCTTCGATGACTTTCTGGTTGCGGCGCTGGATCGAACATTCCCGCTCGTTGAGGTAAATGCCGTTGCCATGCGCGTCGCAGAGCACCTGAATCTCGATGTGGCGCGGCTGGGTCACGAATTTCTCGATGAAAATCCGGTCGTCGCCAAAAGAGCTTGCGGCTTCGTTCTTGGAGGACTGGAAGCCTTCGCGGGCCTCTTCGTCGTTCCAGGCGATCCGCATGCCTTTACCGCCGCCACCAGCGGAGGCTTTGATCATCACCGGGTAACCAATCTCATTGGAGATTTTAACGGCTTCCTCGGCGTCCTCAATGAGACCCATATAGCCGGGAACGGTCGACACGCCTGCCTCTTGGGCAAGTTTTTTCGAGGTGATCTTGTCGCCCATGGCCTCGATCGCGCCTTTCGGCGGGCCGACAAAGGCAACGCCTTCGGCAGCAAGTGCCTCGGCGAATTTAGAGTTCTCGGACAAAAAGCCATAGCCCGGGTGCACGGCCTGCGCGCCGGTCTGTTTGATCGCGTCCATCACCTTGTCGATGACGATATAGGACTGGTTCGCCGGCGGCGGGCCAATGTGGACGGCCTCATCCGCCATCTGCACATGCAGCGCATGTTTGTCCGCGTCGGAATAAATGGCGACCGTCTTGATCCCCATCTTCTTGGCGGTTTTCATCACCCGGCAAGCGATCTCGCCGCGGTTCGCAATCAGGATCTTGTCGAACATGTCCTGCCCTCTCCCTTTCTTAAATCAGTCCTCCCGCGCCCGCTGCCGGTGCGGCACGCGCGCATGGAACGTCGGTTAAAGTCACGAAAAAAGCCCTTCGAACCGGCGGGTCCGAAGAGCTCTCTTTTGCATAGGTCCGACGGCGCAGCGAAGGCGCCGGTCAGGCGAATGGAATTAGTTACAGATGCCTGCGTCGTCGCAGTAGGTGCCTGCGAGCGCACCGAGGGCCGCGCCGGTGAGCGCGTTGTTGTCGGTTGCATCAGCGACGATGGCACCAGCGGCTGCACCTGCGAGGGCACGTTCGCCGTCCGTTTGCATGCAGCCTGCGAGGACCGTTGCGGAAACGAGGGAAAGGATAAGAATGGATTTGCGCATTTTTCTGCTCTTGGTGTGGTTATGACTGAGCCAATGGTAGCGCAGGTCAACCCCATCGAAAAGAGAATTTCGCCAGCACGGCGGGTATGGGCGAAACCACGCCCAGTTTCAGTCTTAGCCTTAACGCCAATCACATTCCCGCTCAGGACGCCGCCTGAAAAGAAAGAGCGGCGAGGGCCGCGCGGGGGGAGCACGGACCTCGCCAAAGGGGAAGGGTAACGGTTTTCAGAACAGGCTTCGACGTTGCTGGTCGTCGTTGCCATGACTTGAGGATGGGTTTTAATGCTTTCGCTCACAAGGCCATACCCGCCCTGCCCGCCAATATTGGCAGCAGTTCGCGCAAATGCCGGTATGCCAAGCGAAAACCCGCGCATCAGTCCCTCATATCCTCGTCGTTGTCGCCGTTCCACATTTCCTCCCAATCGGGCATCTCTTCGGCCTCATCCTCGGCAAAGACTTCAGGGAAAGAGGCCATGGCGCGGCGCAGGTCGATCTTCAAAAGCGCTTCATAAGACGCGGGATCGAAATCTTCCGCGTCAGCGGGCACCACTTCGCGCCCGAACAGCCAGGACAGACGCCCGGCGTCGAGATTGCCGCGTTCGAATTCATCTTCGCCGAAATGCTCCCAGAGCGCTTTCATAAAGGCTGCATCGGCGCGCTTGTCGGCCGCTTTGCGGTCCTTGTAGCGCTCAAGTGCTTTCAGAGGCGTCACCCCTTTCGGGTTCGCGCGTCGAATAACGAATTGATAGTCGGAGCCGGGCAAACGCCCCGGAAACCCCTTGTGTTTGAGCATGTAGTCACGTGCCATCAGCTGTCTCCCTCATCAGGTCTGCGGGCGATCAGGTCGATCTCGACCAGAGCGCCAACGGCCAAAGCGGTCACGCCCACCGTGGTGCGTGCCGGAAGCCTGTCTGTGGGGAAGTAGCTTTTGTAAGTCTCGTTGAACAGGGCGTAGTCGCGCTCAAACTCGGTCAGGAAACAGCGACATTGCATAATATGCTCGGGCCCAAGGCCCAACTCGCCTAAAATCAACAAAAGATTGTCCATCACGCGTCGCGTCTGGGCCTCGATCCCATCGGGAAGCGGCGCATCGGGCGCGTTAGGATCGGTCGGCATCTGGCCAGTCAAAATGACCCAGCCATCATCCTCAACCGCGTGAGAAAACGGCGCGACAGGGCGCGGTCCGTTGGAAATCATATGGAACTTCATGTCGTCGCCCTCCCTGGCTGAGACAGGGCGACGAGCGTGTGATTAGGTCCGCCCAGTCGTTGGGTCGCGCTGGGGATCGGGGTTACGATCTTGATGATCGTCGTCATCGCGGCGCGGACGCTCGGGGATTGGCACACATTCCTGAGTGCGCGGATTGAACTGGGTGCCTTCCGGACAGCAGGGCACAAGCCTGTCGTTGGTGTAATAGCCTTGCGTCGGATCGAAGGTTTCCGGCCGGATCGGCACACAACTGTCGCCCGGGTCGTATTGCAGATTGCCGAACTTGTCGTAGGTCGGTTCCGGCATGATCGGGGTCGGTGCAGGCGTTGGCGCGCATCCAGCCAAGGCCATTCCCATTGCGCCAATGAAGGCGAGCGTAAAACGATTGAACATTGTGTCCCTCTCCTGTCACTTTTGGTCTTGTGACTGTGAGGATAGCACACTTTGCAACCAAAAGTTGCGCTTTCAGCCTTAGCTGACAGGGAAAGCTGCGGTCTAGCCGGGGGTTTCATCGAGAGATCACCACAGAAAGCCATCAAAACGCCTCCCATTCACAGACATCCCCCGCCGGGCGGTAGGCCTCAAAGACCTGCGCCACTTCCGGGTCAGGAGACCCAAAGGCCGTGGGGGCCTCGGAGAGCGAAATCACGATCATAGAGGGCGCAGGCGTTCCAAGCCGCGGCAGCGCGTAACTGACGCAAAGCGCCGACAGATCGGCTTCCAACTCCTGATAGGTCAACTGCTCGAGATAGCGCGGCAGCTCCGGCGCCAAAAACCGAAACCGCGCTGTCAGCCCCATGGCGGGTTGATCCATCACGGTTTCGAAAAACTCCACCGGCTGACCGGAGGGCACGGTTAGCACTTCGGCCTCGATAGGCGTCAATTCGGCCAAGGCAGCAAAGCCCACGACAGAGGCCAAAGCGGCAGATGCGATCCGTCTTGCAATCATGTCATGGCCTCCTCTTTCTTCGTGTATCTCTGGGCAAACCTAGCCCAACGGGCGCGGTTTTGGGGATCATCCAACACCGCCTGAATGCGGGCCTCGCTCTCTTGTTTCGGGAACCGACCCGCGATCATGCCGCCAGCGGTGATTTCAAGGTCCTCGCCCTGCGCCACCACCCGCACCACGGGCGCCAGTCCCCGCAGGGATTGCAGCGCCCGCCACATGTCCTGACGCACCTGATGCGCCACGCGGGATTTGCGCAAAACCGCCCCGCCCTCGATCACGGTCGAGGCCGCAAGATCGAAATGCGCGGGGATACGGCGCGCGACTGTCAGCGCGCCGTCAACCTCGTACATATGCCAGCGAGAACGGCTCATAGCATTCCGCCTCAGAGCGGAATGTTGTCGTGCTTCTTCCACGGGTTCTCGAGCTTTTTATTGCGCAAGCTCGCGAAGGCCCGGGCCACACGTTTGCGGGTCGAGCGCGGTTGGATCACCTCGTCGATAAACCCGCGTTCCGCCGCCACGAAGGGGTTCGCGAACCGGTCTTCGTAGTTTTGCGTGTGCGCCGCGATTTTCTCCGCATCCCCCAGATCGGCACGGTGGATGATCTCGGTCGCCCCTTTTGCGCCCATCACCGCAATCTCGGCGGTCGGCCAAGCGTAGTTGAAATCACCGCGCAGGTGTTTCGACGCCATCACGTCATAGGCGCCGCCATAAGCCTTACGGGTGATCACGGTCACCTTCGGCACTGTGGCTTCGCCGTAAGCAAACAGAAGCTTCGCGCCGTGTTTGATCACGCCGCCGTATTCCTGAGAGGTCCCTGGCAGGAAGCCCGGCACATCGACCAGCGTCAGCACCGGAATCTCGAACGCATCGCAGAAGCGCACAAACCGCGCGGCTTTCTTCGAGCTGTCGATGTCGAGACACCCGGCGAGCACCATCGGCTGGTTTGCCACCACGCCGACGGTCTGGCCTTCGAGGCGGATGAAGCCGGTGATGATGTTTTTGGCGTGATCTTCCTGAATCTCGTAGAAATCACCCTCGTCCGCGATCTTGTGGATCACTTCCTTCATGTCATAAGGCGTGTTCGCGTTGTCCGGGATGATCGTGTCGAGCGAGGCTTCGATCCGGCCCGGTTCGTCAAAGAACGGGCGCACTGGCGCTTTTTCGCGGTTGTTCAGCGGTAGGAAGTCGACGAGGCGACGCACTTCGGAAAGCGCTTCGACGTCATTCTCAAACGCACCGTCTGCGACCGAGGACTTCTTGGTGTGGGTCGATGCCCCGCCCAGTTCCTCGGCGGTCACAACCTCATTCGTCACGGTTTTCACAACGTCGGGGCCGGTCACGAACATATAAGACGTGTCTTTCACCATGAAGATGAAGTCGGTCATCGCCGGCGAATACACAGCACCACCAGCACAGGGCCCCATAATGACGGAAATCTGCGGCACGACGCCGGAGGCCATGATGTTGCGCTGGAACACTTCGGCATAGCCCGCGAGCGAGGCGACACCTTCTTGAATCCGCGCACCACCCGAGTCGTTCAGACCGATGACAGGCGCGCCGTTCTGCACCGCCATATCCATAATCTTACAGATTTTCTCGGCGTGAGTTTCCGACAAAGAGCCACCGAAGACGGTGAAATCCTGTGAAAAGACATAAACCATCCGCCCGTTGATCGTGCCCCAGCCGGTGATCACACCGTCGCCATAGGGCTTGCTGGCTTCCATGCCGAAATCGGTGCAGCGGTGGGTTTTGAACATGTCGAACTCTTCGAAGCTGTCTTCGTCGAGCAGCAATTCGATGCGTTCGCGCGCGGTCAGCTTGCCCTTGGCGTGCTGGCTGTCGATGCGACGCTGCCCCCCTCCCAGGCGGGCGTCATCGCGGCGATCGTGAAGTTCTTTGATGATGTCTTTCACGGATAGGCCTCCTCGTCATTTCATCCGCACCATAGGCGCAAGCAATAATATTTCATAGCGGAGTCTGGCAGATTTGCAAAAGATGCAAAGCACGCTGCCTGAAAAACGCAAAAATGCAAATTTTAACGCCTTCAAAACGTCTTTTGCCCTTCAACACGTCAGCGGCTTAGCGCGCAACATCTCACCCAACCTGTGCAAAAACAAAGCCGCGCTGCGCCAGATTCTCCGTAGACAGAAAACCAGACCCACCTATGGTGACGCAATGGCTCAAAAACCGATCTCTCGCTTTCTCGACAGGCGCACGCCTCCGCATATCTTCACGCTCGTCCTCATGGCCGGAACCTCCGCCATGACAATGAACGTGTTCCTGCCGGCACTGCCGGAAATGACCGAATATTTCGGGACACAATATAGCGTGATGCAACTTTCCATCGCGATCTTTCTTGGCGTGAATGCAGCTCTGCAACTGGTGATCGGGCCGCTCTCCGACCGTTTCGGGCGGCGCCCGGTTTTGATTGGCGGCATCGTGATTTTCCTCGCCGCCACCTTGGGTGCGATCTATGCCCCATCGGCGCAGATCTTCCTTTTGATGCGTGCCGTGCAGGCCGGGATCGTCACAGGCATGGTGCTGTCTCGCGCCATCGTGCGCGACATGGTGCCGGGCGAAGAAGCCGCACAAATGATCGCCTATGTCACCATGGGCATGTCGCTTGTTCCAATGGTGGCGCCGACCGTCGGCGGCTACCTCACCACGCTCTTCGGCTGGCAGAGCAGCTTTTGGCTTTTGTTCGCCGTGGGCCTTGTTTTGTTGGTGATCGTCATCTTTGACTCGGGCGAAACCGCCCCCAAAACCGGTGGCTCGGTCCGCGACACGCTGCGTGGGTTTCCCGAACTGATGCGCTCGCAACGCTTCCTCGGCTACGCCATCTCCGCCGCCACGGCCTCGGGCGCCTATTTCGCCTTTCTGGGCGGCGCGCCCTTCTTGGGCTCAAATATCTTCGGCCTGACCGAAGACCGCCTTGGCCTCTACATGGCCGCCCCTGCAGTGGGGTATTTCTTCGGCAACTTTCTGGCGGGAAAATTCTCTGCGCGCCTCGGCATGAACACCATGATCCTGATCGGCGCAGGCATTTGCTCGGCTGGCGTTCTGGCCTCTCTCATCCTTTTCCTGATCGACCGCGCGACCGCCGAAAACTTCTTTGCGCTGATCACGCTTTTGGGGCTGGGCAACGGCATGCAGCTCCCTAATTCCATCGCTGGATCACTCTCTGTGCGACCACATCTTGCGGGCACAGCGGCGGGTCTCGGCGGCGCAATGTTCATTGGTGGCGGCGCGATCCTGTCCGCTTTTGCCGGCACAGTCCTCACCGAAGACGGCGGCGCGACACCGCTTTTGATCATCATGTTCTGTGCATCCCTCTCGTCCATTCTGGCCGCACTTTGGGTCATTCGTCGTGAGCGCAGCTTCTTGGGCAACTGAGCGCGCGCTCGGGCGCGGCGCAGGCAGGAGGTAACGTTTCTTCTCTTGCAAGACGGGGTTTGCAGTGGCAAATCTTGTTTTGCAAAAGGCGTCTTCCGCCTTCTGAAGCTGCAAAAGTGAGGAAAAATGGCCCAGCAGAAACTCTATGCCGGAGCAAAATTGCGCGAGACCCGCACGCGGCTCGGCCTCACTCAACGTGCCTTCGCCGAAAAGCTTGGCGTCTCCCTGCCCTATCTCAACCAGATGGAAAACAACAACCGCCCGGTCTCGACCGGAGTGGTGCTCGCTCTTGCGCAAGAGTTCGGCTTTGATGTCACAGAGCTGTCCTCGGGCGATGCAGAGCGCATGGTCACGGACATGCGCGAGGCGCTGGCCGATCCGGTTTTTGCCGATGGCGCGCCGCCCTTGGCCGATCTGAGACTTGCAGCCTCAAACGCCCCCGCGCTGGCGCGCGCCTTCCTGGAACTGCACCGCGCCTATCGCCAGACCACCGAACGACTGGCCTCAATGGACGAAGCGCTTGATCGCGAAGACAGCCCGGCACGCGCCTCTCCTTGGGAAGAGGTCCGTGACTTCTTTCACTATTGCGACAACTATCTCGATGCCGTGGACCGCGCAGCCGAAAATTTCGCCCGCCCGAATGGCGAGGCCCGCGATGTGGTGCGCGCCGCGATCGAGACGCTCGAGCAAAAGGGCATCACGCTTCGCAGCGGCACGAAAGAGCTGCGCCGCTACGATGAACGCGCGGGCGAATTGACCATCTCCTCACGCGCCTCGACGGCCACGCGGCGGTTTCAGATTCTGCACCAATTGGCCTTGGTTACGCAGAGCAAATTGCTAGACGCTACTCTGGATTTGGCCCGCTTCCAAAGTGAAGAGGCCCGTCAGATTGCGCGCATCGGCCTTGCCAATTACTTTGCGGGCGCTGCCCTTTTGCCCTATGGCGCCTTCCTAGAAGCCGCGCAGGAAACGCGGCATGACCTTGAGATGCTGGCCGAGCAATTCGGCGCCTCAGTCGAGCAGGTCGCGCATCGGCTTTCGACCCTGCAACGCCCCGGCGCCAAGGGGATTCCTTTCTATTTCGTTCGCGTCGATCAGGCCGGAACGATCACCAAACGCCACTCCGCCACGCGGCTTCAATTCGCCCGCTATGGCGGCGCATGCCCACTGTGGAACGTTCACCAAGCCTTTGAGCGCCCGGGACATTTTCTGCGCCAACTGGCGGAAACGCCGGACGGGGTGCGCTATCTGTCGATTGCCCGCGACGTCTCGAAACCCGGCGGCGCGTTTCATGCGCCGGTGCGGCGCTATGCGATTGGTCTGGGCTGTGAGGTGAGCCATGCCTCGGAGCTGGTTTATGCGGACGATCTCGACGTGTCGAAGCCGGCGGCGTTTGAGCCGATCGGGATTTCCTGTCGCATCTGCGAGCGCCGCGATTGTCACCAACGCTCGATCCCGCCGCTGGAGCGCCGCCTGAACATCGATCCGAACGACCGTGGCACGCTTCCCTATCGGATCGACTAAGACCGGCGCTTGCTGGTCAGGTAGATGCCGCCGAGGATCAGCACAGAAGCGAGGACAAATCGTAGCCCCAGCGCCTCACCGAGGAAGAGCACCCCGCCCAAGGCCGTGATCAGCGGCACAGAAAGCTGTGCGCTAGCGGCCAAGGGCGCGCCGATCTTCGGCAACACACGATACCAGAGCATGTACCCCAGCGCTGAGGCCACACCACCAGAGAGCACAGCCATGAGCCAGCCAAAGCCGGTAAGGTTTGGCGGGGTGATAAGAAAGACGACGCATACTAGCGGCACGGTGCCGATGAAATTTCGGATTGTGCGCCCTGTGGGCTCTCCAGCGCCTTGTCCCAGAAGACTATAAACGCCCCAAGCCACACCTGAGAGCGCCATCAACAACGCAGCTTCGAAGGGCGGCGCTTGCAGACCGGGCAGAAGCAGCCAGACCAAGCCAGCCATAGCCAAAACCACCCCCGCCCCACCCAACGCCCCGATCCGCATGCCACGCGCACGAGCGACAGCCAGCATGGTAACTTGCACCACAGCAAAGAGGATCAGCGCTCCGCTGGCGGCCGACATGGCGCGGTAAGAGAGTGAGAAAGCGGCGGCATAAACGAAGAGCGCTGCGATGGCAGGGGCGTCCTGACGCCTTGGCAACAGGGCATCACGGCGAAGCACGCCAATGGCCAGAAGCACCAACGCCCCGGACACAAGCCGCACTCCCGCAAATCCCAGAGCACCATTGGCCGGATCCGTGAGCGCCGCACGGGTCAAAAGAGAATTCGCGGCGAAGGCCACGAGAGTCAGCGTCAAAAGGCCAAAAATGCGCAAGCCCTGCGCCAAGTCATCTGATTTTGCCGGCATGTCTCCCCCCGAATGACCGTGGGAACCATACTGTCGCTTTGACACGAAGGCGCAAGACAGAAGACACAACATCCTCGTGAGAGGATGGTGATCTCATGATTTCAACAAGGATATCTGGGGAAAAAGTGGCGCGGTTGACGGGGCTCGAACCCGCGACCTCCGGCGTGACAGGCCGGCACTCTAACCAACTGAGCTACAACCGCGCAGTGCCTTTTTCAGGCGCGCCCCGAAGGGCTATGTTTTGGCAGCGATGGCGCGGTTGACGGGGCTCGAACCCGCGACCTCCGGCGTGACAGGCCGGCACTCTAACCAACTGAGCTACAACCGCCCGCTGCCCGATCAGGACCGTGCCCTGAACGTGAGGGGCGTTCTATGGCCGGGGCGCGCCCTCGTCAAGCACGGAATCGCGAAAAAGTGTCGGGGGCGAGAAAAAACTTTGGACGGAGATTTCCGAGGCCCCGGATGGCACAACAGGCCCCATCACACGTCGCGTGTTTCTGGTGCTTCGAGGAGTGTATTGAGCACCTCATCGACGCAGCCATAGCGCGTCGGATACTGTGTTAGCAAACGCTGCTGTACCTTGGTCAAATCGGGACTTTCTCTCTCGCGCGCCAATTTCACCAGAGCGTCCTTATCCTGAACCACTTTCAAATCAACAGGGATCGGCATCTCTGTGAGCCCGATCCCGAGAAAGTAATCCTTGAACTTGAAATCACCGCCAAGAAGCTGACCATGAAACGTCGCCCAGGCGACCGGCACCTTATAGGCATCCGCGATGATCACCCCATGCAGGGAGGTCGAAACGATGGCATGACAGGCAACAATGTCGGAAATCACCGTTTCCAAAGGCCGCCGCACATCAATGATCTTCACCCCATCCTTATGCCCAAACTGCGCAAGCACATCCTCGACTTCTGAGTGATGCGGAATAATGCCAAGATCGGCTTTCTCCTCCGGCCTTTCCGGATCGAAAAAGAGCGGCATAAGACTGCCTGGATCGCCATATATCTCGGGGCAATCATAGCCCTGACGGATGCAAACCTCGCGCGACAAGGGCCCCCTAACCGCATGGATTTCCTTGGGCTCAGGAAAGCGGGTCTCTTCCGTCAGAACGCCGCTGCCCCAGACAATCGCCTTATGCGCCCGCTTCACATGCCCCAAGATACTGCCACAGCTCAGCAACACATCACCCAAGGGCCCCTTGCCCCGGACGAGCCGCGCTTTGCGTCCCGTGATCTTGTTGAAAAGATATGGGCCGATCCAGTCGCCGAAATTCAGGCCCTCTGTCGCAGAGTAAAACCAGTAAACATTCCAGGGATTCGTAAAGCCGAGCTTTGAGGCAAGCTTATAGAACTTGCTCGGAGACGCGTTCGCGTAGGACTCTGACGTTTCAAAATGGGACATTGAATTTCCCTCTTCCGTCATACGGCACATAAAGACATTTCAGATGCAACGAGCATCAACAAAGAAACTTAAGATACCGGGGAAATGGTGGGTCGTGAGAGGCTCGAACTCCCGACATCTTCGGTGTAAACGAAGCGCTCTACCAACTGAGCTAACGACCCGGTGCGGCTCATTTAGGGGAAAAAAATCGGACTGGCAAGAGGGGGAAATGGATTATCCCCGCCCAGCGGCCTTTCCATGGGACACAGCTTAGCCTTTTGCTTTGCGCCAACCCGCGGCGCGGGCCTCGCTCTCTGAACAAAACCAGCGTTCGCCCGAAGTCGCATTGATCCGCGTGCCGTCGTACCATCGTCCGCCCGGCATATGATAGAGCTTACCGGAACTGGAGATATTGCCCTTGATCGCACAGTCCGACGGCGGTGTCTGGGGCGCTGGGGCGACGCGCGTCTCGGCGCGATACGCGGCAGGCGCCTGACTTCCCGCACGCCAGAGGCCGTGTCCCCCAGCGCGTGCAGCCTCTTCGTCGGCAACATAGTCGCGACTGTATTTCGCATAGGCATAGGCCGCGCCCGCACGCACCATTTCGGCGTTCAAATCGCCCGCATCGCCATAACACACAGCGACCGTGCGGCCATAGCGATCGCGGGCCTTTTCAACGCAGGCGACCTCGCCCACAGCCAAGCGCGCCAGCACCGCTTTCGACCAATCACCACAGGCCCAGCTTTCGCCCCGCATATCGCTACAGCTTTGCGACAGTTCCGGCGCATCTATGCCGTGAAGACGGATTTTGATTTCTCCGATCGCCAACGTATCCCCATCGACGACTCGTAATGCCCCGTCCCGTCCGGACAGAATCGCGCTCTTGAGAGACCGGGATTTCTCCGAGGAGTTTGAAGCAAGTCGCAGAGGGGGAGCAGCATGCACTTTCCCTGCATCCCTTTCGCTCACTGCCTCGGCCGTATCGAAAGGAATCAGAGTCACCCCGAGACCCAGCGCGGCCCAGAAAGCCGCAACATATGGTAGTTTACCCAACCTCACACACGACTTGTGCACGATTTGTTCTCACAGCACAAGGGGGCGCGTTACCATTCGGTTAACGCGCCCCCAAGCGGTGTTTGGCGATTTTAGTGGACCGTTTCAGGCCTCAAGCCGTTGCGGTCAGAGCCTTGTAAATCTCATCTTTGAGAAGCATCCGCTTCTTGCGCAATTCGGTCAGCGCCAGATCTTCCATCGGCTTCACATCGGTTTCGGCCAGATGCACTTCATCGTTCACCACATCATAGTCTTGCATCAAATGCGCGAAATGCGGATCGGCGGCCTTCAGCGCACTGATCTTGTCAGCGAGGTCCGGAAAATCAGCGGCCAGTTGGTGTGGGGTGTTGGACATTGCGCGTCTCCTCTTTCGTGTCCCTTGTTGACCTCAGTCTGGACGGACGGAGCCTCCTGGCGCTTTGACGAGGATCAATAACTGCGCTTTTCGGCGCAAAAGGCACGCTACGCGATAGAAGAGCCGATTTGCGAGCTGCGGCCTGCGCTTTGTGCGAAGCACCCGCCGGTCACTGCCCGTGACACAAACCGCTGCACACACATCTACAAGCACGATGAAACGCATCCTCTGGGTGCTCATCATCACGCGCTGCTTCGTCAGAGCGATGTGCCTCTCAAATGTGTCGGAGATTGGCGTTTGGTTCTGGAAGTCGGGTTTCTACCTCTCCCCTAGGGCACGGTTTCTCTTAGCCCTCCCCTCGTCGTCTCGCGTAAAATGCGTTTTACATCGCGTAGACCTTTTGGATTTAGGGGGCCGCCTTCCCTGCCCCAATCCGTCAACTGAGCTGTTTCGCCCCGACAGAAACCACAGTGTTAATGACACCAATGTCAGCCGGAGTTGGACTTGCTCACCCCTCGGTGCGTGGCACGCCGTATTCCCCGCAGAGCGAGACGAGAACCTTGTGCAGCGCCGTCGTGAGTTCGTGGCGGGGCGAGCCAGTCCGTTCCACGAGGCCGATCTGGCGGGTCAACTGCGGAGAGCCGAACGGGATGCGGACGAGGTTCATGTCCTCCGGTTCCTGCAACGCCACATGCGGCACGACGGAAATCCCGAGCCCCTGCCGGACGCAGGTCACGATTGAGCCGATGGTATCGATCTGCGCCACGTCCTGCGTCACGGCGCCAATTCTGGACAGCTCTGTGTCGATCAGATTGGCGAGCGGCACCTGACTGTGGAACCGGACATAAGGCATCGTATTGAGCAAATGAATCGGGTCGCGACTCTCCGTATTGCGGGGCGCGATGAGCCAAAGAGGCTCACGAAGGAAGGGAGTCCACCGCAAGGCGGCCGGAAAACCGACATGTTCTGCAACCATCGCGGCGTCGAGACGTCCCGAGGCCACATCTGAAATCAAGGTCGAAGAGAGCGAAACCCGCAGGCTGATCGTCAGCTTTGGATAGGTCTCGCGCATTTGCAGAATGGTCCGCGGCAACAGGTTGAGCGCACTGGAGCGCACCGAGCCAAGCAACAGCTTTCCCGCCACCAGATCGCCGCGAAGACTGGCCTTGGCATCCTCCTGCCTTTGGAGAATATCCTTCGCCATTTCAATGACCTGCATCCCGTGCGGCGTGAGCTTCGGCGGCCTGTGGGTGCGGTCGAACAGCGTAACGTTCAACTCCTGTTCGAGGGCCTGAATCTGTTGACTGACCGCGGACGGAGTGAGGCCAACAACATCGGCGGCATGGGCAAAAGTGCCGTGGCTCTGAATCGCCAAAAGCGTTTTGAGTTGACGTGTGTCCATTACTAGATCCAGTTTTTCTAAACTTAATAACAAGAATTAATCGCTTTTGTGAAGAGTATCTTCGTCTTACGGTGTTCGCCACACGGAGGAGACTGCCCGTGCTCTGCTGGGAGGCAGACGCGGTGATCCAACATACCGAATTTTAAAGACTGCGCTCGGCCACTGCTTGAGCGCCACTGGAGACATGTGCAATGAGCAAGACGATCCTTGTAACCGGCCCCGATCTCGCCCCTGCCGCGAAGACGCTTGCCGCCGAGCGCGGCTATAGCTTGGTATACGGCCCCGCCTATGCCGAGGCGTCGGTGCTTGCTGATCTGATGGTCGAAAGCGGCGCGGTCGGAATCGTATCTCGACTGGGTCGCATCGACGCTCAGGTGATGGATGCAGCCCCCCAGCTTAAAGTGATCTCCAAACACGGCGTGGGCGTCGACAACATCGACCTCGCAGCCGCCGGTGAACGCGGCGTGCCAGTGCTCGTAGCAACGGGGGCCAACGCGGTCTCTGTGGCCGAACACGCCATCGCCCTTATGCTCGCCACCGTAAAACGCGTACTGCCGCTCGACGCGAGCCTGCGTGCAGGCCGTTGGGAGAAACCCGGTTTTCAAGGCCGCGAACTCTTCGGCGCGACGATGGGTCTGATGGGCATCGGCGCGATCGCGCGGGCCACCGGCCTCATGGCGAAGGGCCTAGGCCTCAACCTGATCGCCTATGACCCCTTCGCCCCCGACAGCTTGTTCGAAGAAATCGGTGCGAAACGCTGCACCACGACCGAAGAGCTTTTCGCGGCCTCGGACGTCCTGTCGCTGCACTGCCCGCTGACCGACAGCACCCGTGGCATCGTGAACGCTGAGGCGCTCGCCCAGATGCCAAAAGGCTCCTACGTGGTCAACACAGCGCGTGGCGGCCTCATCGACGAAGCCGCTCTCGTAGCAGCGGTCGAATCCGGCCACATCGCAGGGGCAGGTCTCGACACCTTTGCCGCTGAACCGCCGGGAGCCGACCACATCTTCTTCTCGCAGCCCAACATCGTGATGACCCCGCACATCGGCGGCGTCACCGCTCAGGCCAATGCCCGTGTCGGCGTCGAAGCACTGACCGGCATCTTTCAGGTGCTCGAAGGCGAATCCGTCGCCCCGGCACGCATTGC
The DNA here is from genome assembly GCF_019429625.1 of Celeribacter sp. PS-C1. GTDB lineage: Bacteria > Pseudomonadota > Alphaproteobacteria > Rhodobacterales > Rhodobacteraceae > Celeribacter. The sequence goes on along the minus strand of NZ_JAHXRW010000002.1, from coordinate 86,680 downwards.
CAACCGCAAATTCCTGACCGCCGATGCGGTCCTTACCACAGTGGAGAAATAATATGCCTGTCGGTTTCCGTATCCTCAACCGCACCCAGGTCGCATCCAAAGATCTGGTCGACGCCTATGCCAAGCTCCCTGTCGCCAACGTCTCGGACAGCATGTCCCGCATGACCGCCGCTGGCCCGACCCTGCGCCCGATGCACGCCTCCGGCGGCATGGCCGGTGTGGCGCTCACGGTGAAAGCACGCCCGGGTGACAACCTGATGCTGCACAAAGCCATCGACATGGCAGTGCCGGGTGACGTGATCGTCGTTGACGCGGGTGGTGATCTGACCAACGCGCTGATGGGTGAACTGATGCTCGCCTACGCCGTGAAAAAAGGTGTGGCCGGTTTCGTGCTCAACGGTGCGATCCGCGACGTTGACGCGTTTGTCGAAACCAATCTGCCGACCTTCGCCGCCGGTGTGAGCCACCGCGGCCCGTACAAAGACGGCCCGGGCGAGATCAACGTCCCGATCAGCCTCGGCGGCATGGTGATCCACCCCGGTGACATCGTCATCGGCGACAGCGATGGCGTGCACTGCGTGCCGCTCGCGGACGCGGAAGAGGTTCTGAAAAAGACTCAGGCCAAATCCGACGCCGAAATCAACCAAATGAAAGCCATCGCCGAAGGCACGAACGACCGCACTTGGGTCGACGCTGCGCTGAAGCGTCTTGGTTGCGAATTCCCGGCTGAGTGAGGCCGGGATCACCCCAAACAGACCATTCGCATGAACAGGAGGAGTACCATGCATAAACTGTTTCAGAAATCCGCCCTCGTGGGCGCCTTTGTCCTCGCAGCGGGTGCTGCCGTGGCCGAATACCCGGAAAAGCCGATCGAAGTGATCGTCGGCTATTCCGCCGGCGGCGGCACCGATGTGATGGCCCGCACGGCCGCTCCGTTCATCGAGAAATATCTCGGCGACGGTGCCAGCCTTGTGGTGAAAAACGTGCCCGGCGCATCGGGTCAGATCGGTGTGACCGAGGTGGCAAATGCTGATCCTGACGGGTACACGCTCGGCACGTTCAACCTTCCGGGGATGATGGCCCGCACCATCGACCGTGAGGCCGATTACGACCGCGAGAGCTTTACCTATCTTGCCAACGTCGTAAATGACCCGAACGTCATCGTGACCGCGAAAAGCAGCGGCCTCGACACGATGGACAAACTGATCGCAGCCGCCAAGGCCGATCCGGGCGCCATCACCGTCGGCATGTCGAGCCTCGGCGGTGACGACCATTTCATGCTGATCAAACTCGAAGGTCTGACCGAGAGCGAGTTCACCATCGTGCCGTTCAAAGGCTCCGCGCCTGCACGGACCGCACTCATGGGTGGCCACGTCGCCATGGGCATTCTGAACATCTCTGAAGTTGCCAGCTTCCAAGAAGAACTCAACGTACTCGGAGTGGCAACGCCGGAACGCTCTGACTTCGCGCCGGACCTGCCGACGCTTCAGGAGCAGGGTTACGATGTGGTCAACGGCTCCATGCGCGGCTTCGTGGCCCCTGCTGGTCTGCCCGACGACGTCGTCGCCAAACTCGACGCAGCCTTTGCACAACTCGCCAGCGATCCGGATTTCCTCCAGGCGATGAAAGACACCGCCAACCCGGTGGAAGTCGTGCGCGGCGATGAGTTCAAGGCGCTGACTTCGGAACTCTACGACCTCGCAAACCAAGTGTGGCAAGAGACCCCCTGGAACTAATCCTCCTGACCGCAGGCGGCTGATATGTCGCCTGCGGCTCAAAAACGCACGCCGGGGCCTCATTTCCACCTCCCAGTCGAGACCCCGACGTGTGATTTGCGCGGCACAGCCGCAGCGCCATCCCCCTTTTTCTTTGGAGCTTCAACCATGTCCGAAGGTCATAAAAATCGCTTCTTGCGTCCCGAAACACTGAGCGCAGTCGGCATCCTCGTTGTTGCCGCCGGTTTTCTGATCCCGACGACCGACTTGCGGTCGATTTCAGCACTGCTGCCCGCCGCCATGCTGATCGGTCTGATCATCCTGTCGCTGCTGCTACTGCTGTCCGATCAGCGCAAAGCCGCTGCAGGTGAAGCCCCTGAAAAGGTGACCAATTCACCCAAGCGCGTGATCGGGGCGTTCTGTCTCATCGTCGCCTATGCCGTCGCCTCCGACCTGATCGGTTTCTACATCAGCACCGTCATCGCCGTGCCGACCGTGGCCTATGTGTTTGGCTTCCGCAATCCGCTCGGCCTCGCGATCGCGACTGCGATCGTCGTTGGCTCCATCTGGCTGATTTTTGATTTCGGGATGTCGCAGGACTTCCCCACTGGCCGTCTCTGGCAGAACTGAGGCTCCCATGTATTCTGATCTACTCCACGCCCTTCCCGAAGTTTTCGCCCTGACGAACTTCCTCGCCGTGATCATCGGCGTGCTCGCCGGTATCGTTGTCGGCGCTATGCCCGGCCTGAGCGCCACGATGGCGATCTCGGTCCTCGTGCCCTTCACCTTTGGACTTGAGCCGCTCGTCGCGCTTGGCCTTATGGCCGGTATCTATAACGGCGCTATGTATGGTGGTGCGATCCCGGCTGTGCTGCTGCGTATTCCCGGCACGCCTGCGGCTGTGGCAACCACGTTTGACGGCTACCCGATGGCCCAAAAGGGTCAGGGCGGCTTTGCCCTTCAGGTCGCTGTTGTGTCCTCTTCCATCGGCGGCATTGCGTCGGCCTTTGCGCTGATGCTGCTCGCACCGCCGCTGTCCAAAGTGACGCTGCTCTTCGGTCCGGCTGAAGTGTTCTGGGTCGCTGTGTTCGGCCTCGCTTCCATCATTTTCCTGCTCGGCGGGAACCCGGTGAAGGGCCTGATCTCCGCCTGTTTCGGCGTCTTCGTTTCCGTCATCGGCTCTGACCCGATCTACGGCAACGACCGCTTCACCTTTGGTCAACTCGAACTGCTCGATGGCATCAACATCGTGATCCTGCTCGTGGGCCTATATGCGCTCCCGCCGGTGATCGACCTGCTCGAAACTCCGCTCAAGACCGACAGCGTCGAAGGAGAAAAGCTCGGCACCGAGCCGATCTGGAAAGCTCTGCCCAAAATGAAGGGCTACTGGAAAACTTGGCTGCGTGGCTCTTTCATCGGCATCTGGATCGGCATCCTGCCGGGCGCCGGTGGCTCCATGGCCGCGTTCATGTCCTACAACGAAGCCCGTCGCAGCTCCAAAAAGCCCGAAGATTGGGGCCAAGGTGAACCCGAAGGCGTCGCCGCAGCAGAAACTGCGAACAACGCCGACACCGCGTCCGCGCTGATCCCGGCTCTGACGCTCGGCATCCCGGGGACGGCTGTGGCGGCTGTTATGCTCGGTGGTCTGCTCGTGCATGGTCTGCAACCGGGTCCGATGCTCTTCCGTGACAACCCGGATGTTGTGTTCGGCTTCATGTGGCAGTTCCTCTTCGGTGCGATCCTGCTCGTGCTGCTCGGCGGTTCTCTCGCGACCAACAGCTTCGCACGTCTGCTGAACCTGCCGCGTCCGCTGCTCGGGTCGATCATCATCGTCCTCATGCTGATCGGGGTCTATTCGATCCACGGCCGGATGTTCGACGTCTACATGATGCTCGGCTTCGGGGCTGTCGGCTGGGTGATGGACAAACTCAAGTTTCCGCTCCCGCCTGTGGTGCTCGGCCTGATCCTCGGTGCATTCGCCGAAGAGAACCTGCGTCTTGCCCTGCGGATTGGTCGCGGTGACTGGGCCGTGCTGTTCAAGAACACCACCAGCCTCGTGCTCGTTGCCCTCACCGTCGCCGTTGTCATCGGTCCGATGCTCAAGCGTCGCTTCATCGACAGCCGCAAGAAGGAAGGCGAGGAGGCCTGATCCATGGCACTGGCAAGCCCTCATCATACCGTCCGTGAGGACTGGCTGGCTTTGGTCCGCGAAGAGGTGATTGATCCTGCGCAGCCGATTTTCGACTGTCATCATCACCTCTGGGACCGGCCGGAGGGTCGTTATCGGTCTGAGGAGCTTGCCGCCGACATAGGCGATGGTCACGACCTGCGTGCCAGCCTCTATGTCCAATGCCGCACAGGCTATTATGAGAACGGGCCAGAGGCTCTTCGCCCGGTGGGTGAGGTGCGCACGATCCTCGATTGGGGACGTGCGCAGCCGCAGTTTCCGGTCGGGCTCGTGGCCTTTGCCGATCTTCAACTGGGCGCCGACGTGCGCCCGGTTCTTGATGCCCTCATCGGTACTGGCGAAGGCCGCGTTAAGGGCATTCGCAACACGACCGCGTGGCACGCCGATCCGGCTGTGCGCTCGAACCCGCGCCCTGCCCCTGACGGCCTTTTGCGCACCCCTGCGTTCTACGAAGGGGCCCGTGCGGTGGCCGAGGCGGGGCTTTGCCTCGATGTCTGGGCCTATCAAAGCCAGCTTTCCGAGGTCGCGGCACTCGCCCGCGCCCTGCCGGAACTGACAGTGGTCGTAGATCATTGCGGTGGCCCTTTGGGGATCGGGCCGTATCGCATCAATGATGCGGCCTGTTTCGCGGACTGGCGCAGCGCCTTGGCCGAGGTGGCCGCGCTGCCCAACACGCGGATCAAGATCGGCGGCTTTGGACTCTCGGTCATGGGCTATCGCTATGCCGATGCCCCTCAGCCACCGCACTCCGAAATTCTGGCCGCAGACTGGCAACCGCATGTGGCCGCGTGTCTCGATCTCTTCGGCGCAGAGCGCGCCATGTTCGAGAGCAATTTTCCCGTCGACAAAGGGCAGTTCGGCTATCGGACGCTCTGGAACGCCTTCAAAAGGCTGGCCGCAGATCTGGACGCCTCCGCGCGCGACGATCTGTTCTGGCGCACAGCCGCCCGCTGCTACGGCATCGACGACACACTTTTCACGACATCAACCGGGAGGACCCTGTCATGAGAAAAACCCTATCCGCCGCGCTGCTCGCGGCGATGGCCGTCGCCACACCCGCACTGGCCGAATACCCTGAGAAACCGATCGAAGTCATCGTTGGCTATTCCGCCGGCGGCGGCACCGATGTGATGGCCCGCACCGTGGCAAAATTCCTTGAAACCGCACTCGGCGATGGCGCCGCTGTGGTTGTCAAAAACATGCCCGGCGCAGGGGGCCAGATCGGCTTCACCGAGGTCGCGAATGCCGATCCCGATGGCTACACACTCGGCACGTTCAACCTGCCTGCCGCTTTGGCTCTGACCAACGACCGTAATGCCGATTACGACGTGACGAGCTACACCTACCTCGCCAACTTCGTCGAAGACCCGAACACCGTTGTCGTGAGCGCCTCCTCGGAATTCCAGACGCTGGACGAACTGCTGGCCGCCGCAAAAGCCGATCCGGGCGCAATCACTCTGGGTCTGTCGTCGCTCGGCGGCAATGACCACTTCTCGGCCAACATGATCGCTCAGGCATCCGGCGCCGAATTCACCCTCGTGCCGTTCAAAGGTGCCTCGATGGCGCGCACCGCTCTGATGGGCAAGCACGTTGCCGCAGGAACCATGACCCTGAGCCAGACCGCGTCCTTCCAGGACGAATTGCGTGTGCTCGCGGTGCTGTCCGACGAACGCTCCGCCTTCCGTCCCGATGTGCCGACAGCCAAAGAACTCGGATATGATGCGCAAATGTCGTCGCTCCGTGGTATCGTAGCACCGGCGGGTCTCGATCCGGAGGTCGAAGCAAAGCTCGAGGCCGCACTGAGCGCAGTGAACGCCATGGAGGAGTTTCAGGCGATGATGGCCGAGCAAGGCAACCCGATTTCTTTCGTATCGGGTGACGCGTTCGAAGCCGTTGCCGTTCAGCAAGATGGTGTCGCACGGGCGATCTGGGAAGAGACGCCCTGGAAATGATCTTTTCCGGCGTTGCCCCCCTGGGCGCGCCGGTCCATACCGCCGAGGAGGAGACCTTCGGCATCTCTAGGAGGATAAACACATGAATTTCAAAACCATCGCCGCCACCGCGCTCACGCTGACCCTGCCGCTCGCAGCGACGGCTGACGACTGGACCGCCTACACCTATTCGTCCGTGTCCACAACGTCCGCCGTGAAAGGCATGACCCGCATCTCGGAACGCGTCGCCGCCGAAACCGACGGCGAACTCGACATCACCCTGCACCTCGGCAAGACGCTTCAGATCGCATCGGCCGACATCACGCAGGCCGTTGGTGACGGCATCGTCGACTTCGCTGCCGACTTCTTCTTTTCCGGCAACGTGCCGATCGCACGCATTCTGAACCTGCCGATGCTCATCGAGAACGATGAGGAATGGGCCGCTGCCTATGCCGCGATCGAGCCGACGCTCGTGGAGGCCTTCGCAGACCAGAACGTCGTTCTTCTGGGCGGCTACCGTTATCCGGAACAGACGATCTTCACCACCTTCCCCGTCAACAGCCTCGCTGATCTTGACGGCCACAAAATCCGCGTGACTTCGCCGGAACAGGGCAAGTTCGTCGAAGAGTTCGGCGGTGCCGCAATCACCCTGTCGGGTAGCGAAGTGCCGACCTCTCTGGAGCGCGGCGTGATCGAAGGCGTGCTTACCGCAAGCGCTGGTGGTGCGAAGAACTGGCACGAGTTCCTGCCCTACAACTACCGTTTTTCGGTGAACTACGGCAACTCGATGATCATCGCCAATGCCGACGCCTTTGAGGCGCTCGATCCGGCGGTGCAGGAAACGCTCCGCGCCATCGTCGCAGAGGAAGGTCCGGCCACGACGGCTGCGTTCCTCGTGGACGAAGACGCACAGAAGGCGTCGCAATCCGCAGCGGGTATGACCCTCACCGACGCTGCCGAAGGCGATGTAGATATGGCCGCTGAAAAGCTCGCACCGTTCTGGGCAAGCTGGGCGGAAGAAAATGGCCCCGAGTATGTCGAGGCCCTGAAGGTAGTCCGCGATGCAATCGGAAAATAATCCAAACTTTGAAGAACAGAAGGGGCCGGCAACCGCCGGTCCCGTTTTCGACGTTGCCGAACGCACCACACAGGTTGTGACCGGTGTCGTTCTGGCGGCCCTCGTGATCATGGTCTGCACCGAAGCGTTCCTGCGCGGCGCATTCAACTACTCACTGGGCTTCGTCGAAGAACTGACCGGTTACTCCGTCGTGCTGCTGACCTTCCTCGGCGCAGCACAGGCGCTCCGTCACGGGGCCCTGTTTCGGGTGCATTTCCTATTCGACATCCTGTCGCCCAATGCACAACGCTGGATCACACGCATCTTCGTTGTGATGGCGCTTGTGGTTTGTGCGATCCTTGCGTGGAAGACCAAAGACCTGATGCTCTCGTCCTTCTCGCGCGGCAAATTCGCCCCGACGGTCCTGCGCACGCCGCTGTGGATTCCGCAGATGGTGCTCCCGCTGGGCTTTACAGTGATCGGTATTTTCCTGGTCGAGAAACTCATCCTGACCTTCCAAAAATCCAAAGAAAGCCTCTGACATGGAAGCGATACTTGCCTTTGGCGTTCTGATCGGCCTCATCCTCGGGGGCATGTGGGTCCAATTCACCGTTGCGAGTGCGGGCCTCTTCTACCTTTGGATGCTCAAAGGATTTGCTGGCTGGAAGGCACTTGGTCTCGTCAGCTGGGGCGCCGCCAATAGCTTTACCCTCGCGGCGATCCCGCTCTTCGTGCTGATGGCCGAAATCCTCCTCGGCTCCGGCCTCGCCTCGCGTCTCTATAACGGCGTCGCACCATTTATGCGGCGGCTCCCGGGCGGGCTGTTGCACACCAACATCGTCGGCAGCGGCATCTTCGCGGCGATCTCGGGCGGCAGTGCCCCGACCGCCGCCGCCATGTCCACCGTCTCTCTCCCCGAACTGAGCGGCCGCGGCTATAACCGCCGTCTCGTCGCCGGATCGCTGGCCGCTGGCGGCACGCTGGGTATCCTGATCCCGCCGTCGATCACCATGATCATCTACGCCACATTTACCGAGACTTCGATCGCGCGCCTCTTTGCCGCCGGTTTGATCCCGGGCATCGTGCTGGCGCTGCTCTACATGGGCTTCATCATGATCCGCGCCGTGATCAACCCGTCGCTCGCCCCCAAGAGCGAAACCCGCGCAACGCCTGCCGTGCTGGCGCGGTCGCTCCTCGATATCCTGCCGTTCGTTCTGCTGATCTTCATCGTTCTGGGCAGCATCTACGGCGGCTTTGCCACCCCGACAGAAGCCGGCGCCGTCGGCACCGTGGGCGCGATCATCATCTCAGCGATCTACGGCAAACTGAGCCTCGGCCTCATCATCGAAGCGCTCAAGCGCACGGCGGTCATGAGCGGCAACATCCTCTTCGTGGTCTTCACCTCGATGATTTTCGCCTATGCAACGGCCCTCTCGGGAGTCGGCGAAGATCTCGTCGCGAAACTCGAAAGCGCCGAAGTCTCCAAAATCACCTTCCTGCTGATCATCATGGTGGTCTTCGCGATCCTCGGTTGCTTCATGGAAGGCCTGGGCATGATCGCGATCATCGTGCCCGTGATCTTCCCTGCGCTTCTGGCGCTCGGGGTCGATCCGATCTGGTTCGGTGTCTTCGTGGTGATCCTCGTGGAACTGGGTCAGCTCACACCACCCTTGGGGGTGATCCTCTTTGTGGTGGCGAGTTCGTCGGATAAGGTCTCTGTCGAAGATGTCATTCTCGGCACGATGCCCTTCTTCGTCATCATCCTGATCTTTATGCTCCTGATGATCGCGTTCCCGCAAATCGCCCTGTTCCTGCCGGAGGTCACATTCGGATGACGACCCACACCTACCCTGCCCCCGAACCGGTGGTCCTCGATGCAGAGGTATTCACCGAACTGCCGACCGCGCTGCGGCGCACGGGCGTGGCGTCCTACTGGGCGGACAAGAACCGTGGCGGTGAGGCTGTCGACAGCTTTGTCGAAGGGCCGTCCTTTGACCGCGCGGGCAATCTCTACTTCGTCGACATCCCCTTCGGCCGCGTGTTTCGCACGACGCCGGAGGGTGTCGTCAGCCAGATTGCCGAATACGAGGGACAGCCCAACGGGTTGAAAATCCACCGTGACGGGCGGATTTTCCTCGCGGATTATCAGAACGGCATCATGCTACTTGACCCAGATAGCGGCGCGGTCACGCCCGCCCTCGCGGATTGCGACACCGAAGGGTTCAAGGGCTGCAACGACCTTCATTTCGGTCGGGACGGCACGCTGTTCTTCACGGATCAGGGTCAAACCGGTCTCCACGATCCGACCGGACGCGTCTATCGCTGGAACGAAGGCACCGGACGCCTTGATTGCCTGATCGACACCGCGCCAAGCCCGAATGGCCTCGTCCTCGATCTCGCAGAACGTGTGCTGTTTCTCGCCGTGACCCGCGCCAATGCGGTGTGGCGTCTGATCCTGTCCCCGAGCGGACGGGTGAACAAGGCGGGGCTGTTCATTCAATTTTCCGGCGGCCGCGCCGGACCCGATGGTCTCGCGCTCACCGCTGAGGGCGGTGTCGTGGTCTGTCAAACCGGCATGGGCCTCGTCTGGGTGCACAACGCGCTCGGTCAGCCGATTGCCGTCGTGCGCTCTCCGCGTGGCCTTGGAACCACCAACTGTGCCTTCGGTGGGCCGGAAGGGCGCAGCCTCTTCATCACGGAATCCGACAGCGGTTCTATCCTCAAGGTCGATTTTCCACCCGAACTCGGGATCTCCGGCGCGCGGATGTTTGCGCACGCAGATTAACGCGACGCAGCACTTGGTGGCTTCGGCTCACGTATCTGCCGAAGCCACAAATCTTGCCGCGACAGCCGAGCTTGCAGAGTTCGATATCATTGATCCTGCGGCATAGAATGGCCGAAAGCCCTCGTACCGCGAGGACCAGATCGTGCGCGTGATAGAGCGACAGATCGGCAATCGAAGTTCACGGTGACTCGGAGCAAGCCCGATGTACCAGCGGCTTACACGCGTGTTGCTCAGCGGGATGGCAAAGGATCGGTAGATTAAGACGCCTTCTTGCGCGCTTCCCGCCACGTGATGAAGGAAATTGCCCCAATGATCATCGCCCCGCCCAAGATCACGAAGGGGTCAATCGCCTCCCCGAAGAGGGCATAGCCAAAGCTCACCGACCAGATCAATTGCACGAACACGACCGGCTGAACCACCGATTGCGGCGCGGCGGCGAAAGCGCGTGTCATCGTGTAGTGCCCCAGTGTGGCGAAGGCGGCCGTGAGGAACAAGAGAACCAATTCGTGCAGCGTCGGCGTCTCCCAGTGCAGAAGCGCAAAGGGCGCAATCACGATGGGCACCGTCACCGACATCAGAAACACCACGACCGCAGGCGGCAGCTCTTTCACCAACCGATTGGCGATCAGGTAAGACCCGGCAAAGGCCATCGCAGAAACCACCATGGCGAGATGGCCGGGATCGACTTCGCGAAAGCCAGGGCGCAAAATGACAAGCCCTCCGAGAAAGGCCACGATCAGCGCCGAAATGCGCGGCAAAGCGATCCGTTCGCCAAAGAGAAGAACCGCGCCGATGGTGATGTAGATCGGATTCATAAAGTTCAAAGACGTGACTTCGCCCATCGGAATGCGGGTCATGGCGTAGAACCAGCAGGACATCGCGAGAGAATGGAATAGGGCGCGTCCGAAGGTGAGCTTCCAAATCCTACGCGTGAATTGCACCTGTCGCACCGCGCCAAGCGCCGGGATAAGAAAGACCAATCCGAGAAGGAAACGCAAAAAGGCACTTTCCAAGACCGGAAGCCCGGTGCCGACGTATTTGACCAAAACATTGACCATCACGAAGCAAAGCGTCGTGATCAGCATCCAGACGATGCCTGCGGTGGGATTGGACGGTTTCGCGGAGGCGACGGGCGTGCTCATGGCGAGACCTTGACCCTTTGTGGCTCAAATGACAACGCGCACAATCCGCATCGGACGCTCTGCATTTCTGCACGAAGACGACATGAACTATGCCAACATGAGGCTCAGGGCAATCGACCACATGACGAGCGCGATCAGTCCATCAAGCACACGCCATGCCACCTCGCGGGCGAAAACAGGGGCAAGGAAGCGGGCGCCATATCCCAAGGCGAAGAAGAAGACAAAGGATGCGCTGGCGGCACCCACGGCAAATCCCGCCCTCGCCTCAGGAAACCGGGCAGAAATGGCGCCCAGGAGCACCACCGTATCGAGATAAACATGCGGATTGAGCCAGGTCAGCGCGAGCACGGTGAGCATGGCCGCCACACGGCTTTGTCCGCCTTCGCCGGCGGCTTCGAGATGCCCGCCGCCGCGCCAAGCGGCGATAGCGGCCTTGAGCCCATAATAGACTAAAAATGCCGCCCCACCCCAACGCAACAGCGGCAAGAGGGGTGGAAAAGCCTTGGAGATTTGCGCAGATGCGAAGACACCCAAAGTGATCAGAACCGCGTCAGAGAGCGCGCAGATCAAGACCACAGGCAACACATGCGCGCGCTTGATCCCTTGGCGCAGCACAAAGGCATTCTGGGCGCCAATGGCGACGATAAGGCTCAGTCCTGTCAAGAAACCCGTGAGGGTCGCGTGCAGCATGTCTTGTGTCATGAAAACTCCTTTGTACCGAGGATGCACTGCGGAGTTACGCGGCCTGAATAAATTAGACAAATTAATCTTACTATGCCTAAATTAGATATGCTTAACTCATCCGACTACCCGGCGCTCAGCGCCTTGGCCGCCGTTTTGCAAAGCGGCTCATTCGACGGCGCGGCAGAGAGGCTCTCCGTCACGCCATCCGCGATTTCGCAGCGTATCAAAGCGCTCGAAGAGCGGCTGGGCAGCGTTTTGGTGATCCGTGGCACGCCTTGCACCGGCACCGAGACGGGCAGACGGCTTGCGCGTCACATGGAAGAGGTCGGGCTTTTGGAGCGCCAGTTGAGCCGCGATCTTGGCCAGAAAGAATGCACCGCAGTCTCCGTCCCGATTGCGGTCAATGCCGACAGCCTTGCCACCTGGTTCTGCGCCGCGATGGCCCCCGTCTCAGGCATGTTGTTCCAGCTTCAGATCGACGATCAGGACCACTCCGCCGACTGGCTCAAACGCGGCGAAGTGATGGCTGCCGTCTCGTCTCGCGACACCCCCGTCTCAGGCTGTGACCTGATACCTCTTGGTGCGCTGCGTTACCTGCCGGTCGCGACGCCCGAGTTCGTCGCTCGGCACTTCCCCGCGGGGCTGACGACGGAAGACTTCGCCCGCGCGCCTTCGCTGATTTACGACGAAAAAGACCGGCTTCAGGACACATGGGTGACAAGCCAGACCGGACGGCGCATCCCCCTGCCCGCCCATCGCATTCCCTCGACCCATGGTTTTGTCGATGCGGCTTTGGCGGGATTGGGTTGGGGGCTGAACCCTTTGGCCTTGTTGCAACCCCACTTGGACAGCGACCACCTCACCGCTCTGGCGCCCGAGCCATGGGACATTCCACTTTACTGGCATATCTCTCGACTGAGCGAGCCGCATCTCACGGACCTGACCGAGGCCGTAAAACGCGCCGCGAAAACCCATCTGGTTCAAAAGAAAAACCCCGCCTGACAAGACGGGGTTTTCTCAATTCGTTTAGTGTGGCTCAGAGCTGCGCGGCAACATCTTCCGGCACGTCGAAATTCGCCGTCACCGATTGCACGTCATCGTCGTCTTCCAGCGCCTCGACCAGACGCATCAGCTTTTGCGCGGTCTCGAGGTTCACCTCGGTGCGGTTCTGCGGCTTCCAGATCAGCTTGGATTCCTTGGACTCGCCCAGTTCGGATTCCAGCGCGTCGGAGACAGCGGCCAGATCGCCATCGGCGGTGTAGATCCAGTGGCCTTCCTCGTCGCTCTCGACATCCTCTGCGCCCGCTTCGATCGCGGCCATCATCACGGTGTCGGCATCGCCGACAGAGGCGTCATAGGTGATCTCGCCCACGCGGTCGAACATGAACGCCACAGAGCCGGAGGTGCCCAAATTGCCGCCCGCCTTAGTAAAGATCGAGCGCACGTTGGACGCGGTGCGGTTCACGTTGTCGGTCATAGTTTCGACGATAAAGGCGATGCCTTCCGGACCGTAACCTTCGTAACGGATTTCGTCGTAGTTCTCGCCGTCGCCACCCAGAGCCTTTTTGATCGCGCGGTCGATCACGTCCTTCGGCACGGATTGCGTTTTCGCGGTCTTCACCGCCAGACGCAGACGCGGGTTCTTTTCAGGATCCGGGTCGCCCATTTTCGCCGCCACGGTGATCTCCTTGGCGAGTTTCGAAAACAGCTTCGAGCGCACGGCGTCCTGACGCCCTTTGCGGTGCTGGATGTTTGCCCATTTAGAATGGCCGGCCATGTGGCGCCTCCGGAAATGTCGATAAAGTCAGATTACGCGCCTCTATAAAGCAGCGCGCCTATGACCTGCAAGGCCGCCACGGTGCTTTGAGGCGGTCTTTTAAGTGGTGAAAATGCCCAAATGGCTCACAGCAGGCTTACAGAGGCCACAAAAGCGGGATCACAGCCGCCGACAAAAGCCCGATCGAGAGGTTCAGCGGGATGCCAACCTTCATGTAATCGGTGAATTTATAGCCGCCCGGGCCGTAGACCATCGTGTTGGTCTGATAGCCGATGGGCGTCGCAAAAGAGGCCGACGCCGCAATCATCACCGCCACCACAAGCCCGCGCGGGTCGAGCCCCATGGTGTTGGCCAGCCCGATGGCAATCGGCGTCACAACGACAGCGACCGCGTTGTTTGACACAAGCTCTGTGAGGATAGAGGTCATCAGGAAAATCGCCCAGACCACAAAGAACACCGGCAACCCTTCGAGCAGCGGCGCAACGGCCCCTACGATCAGTTGAACGGCCCCCGAGGCATCAAGTGCTGCGCCCACCGCCAGCATGGCAAAGATCAGCGCCAGCAACCGCCCCTCGATAAAGGAAAACGCCTCGTCCGCGTCGATACAGCGGGTGGTCAACACCACGGCCACGGCGATCACCGAAAGCATCAAGATCGGCGCGACGCCCAAAGCGGCCAGAACGACGATGGAGAACATCGCAATCAGAGCAATCGGCGCGTGGCTACGGTGATAGGCGCGCTCAGTCGGTTTCGACACATCGCCCATGTCCATATCGGAGGCGAGGCGCTGAATGTCTGCTGGCGTGCCTTCGAGCAAAAGCGTGTCGCCGACGCGGACCACGAGATCCTGAATTTGCTGACCAAGGTTCTGGTTGCGACGGTGCACGGCCAGCACATAGACGCCATAACGACGACGCAAACGCATCGACGACAGCGCGCGGCCGACCATTTTACAGCCCGGCGTGATCAACACTTCCATCGTGGTGGTTTCCACCGCGGACACCTGATCGACGCGTTTGAGGGATTTGTCCCGTTGCAGGCTCAAGAGCTCCGTGATCCTCGAACGCAGCACGACCCGGTCGCCAACATCGAGGGTAAAGCCCTCCAACTCATGGCGATAGGATTTGTCGCCGCGAATGACGTCGATCAGCCGCACACCTTCGCGTTTGAACAGCTGCACGCCGGTGACTTCGCGCCCGATCAGGTTGCTGTCCGGCGGGATCACGGCCTCGGTGAAGAACTTCATCTTTGAGCGCCCGGAGGACAACATCGCCGCCAGACTGTCGCGCTCCGGCAAGAGGTGACGCCCGAAGAGCAACAGATAGGCCATGCCCCATGCGGTCACCACGAGGCCCAGAATAGAGACCTCGAAAATCGTGAAGGGTTCGAGCCCCTGCGCCCGCGCGACACCATCGACAAGCAGGTTGGTAGAGGTACCCAGAAGCGTAATAGTGCCACCCATGATGGCGGAATAACTCAGAGGGATCAAAAGCTTGGAGGGCGCAACGCCCAGTTTGCCTGAAAGCTGGATGAACACGGGGATCATCACAACAACCACCGGCGTGTTGGCCACAAACGCCGAAAGGACGACCACGACCACCAGCAACAGGGCAATTGCGAAGGAGGGATGCGTTTCGGCATAATTCCCGGCCTGTCGCGTGAACCATTCAAGTCCGCCCGTGCGCACCATCGCGCCCATGACGATAAACATCGCAGCAATGGTCCAAGGTGCCGGGTTCGACAAAACAGAAAGCGCCGCGTCATAGGGCAAGATGCCCAAAACCATCATCAGCGCGGCGCCGGTGATGGCGATTACTTCCGTCGGGAACACTTCGCGCATGAACAGCACGAACATCAAGCCGACGACCACAAGGGCGATCACCGCCTCTGTCATCTGGCTGAACTGAAAAAGTTCCATCGGGCCTCACGCGCTTGTTCCGGTCACGGCCAATATGCCTTGGCGGAGCCCGTTATCACAAGCGACAAAATGCCCTGAGATCAAAAGGATATTTCGACCAAATGATGAAAACCGGAATAAAGTTCGCGAAACTCAGGCTGTGACGATCACGGGGCGCTTTGTTCCAACCGGCCACCGACCCGAATCTGCTTCACCCGCGTAGCCAATCCCGTGCGGTCATCGGTTTCCACGTAGACCCCCGACAGCGTCGCATCACCTTTGGCTGGCTCGTAGCGCCCCTTGGCCATACCGGTGACGAAACGGCGCAGCGGCTCGGCCTTGTCCATGCCAATGACCGAATTGTAGTCGCCGCACATGCCCGCATCCGTCAGGTAGGCCGTGCCACCGGGCAGGATTTGCGCATCCCCCGTGCAGACATGGGTGTGCGTACCGACCACGACCGAGGCCTTGCCGTCGCAGAAATGCCCCATCGCCATTTTCTCGGAGGTCGCCTCGCAATGCACGTCAATGAGGGCGGCCTGAATGGCACCGCCGATTTTGTGGCTCATGAAGACCTGATCGAGCGCCGAGAAAGGATCGTCAAAGGGACGCTTCATAAAGACCTGCCCCAACACTTGTGCCACCAAAATGCGCCGCCCGCGCGCGTCCTCGAAAATGCGCACGCCGCGTCCGGGCGCGGCCTTGGCGAAATTGATCGGACGCACGATGCGGGTCTCGCGTTCGCAAAACTGCATCATGTCTTTCTGATCAAAAGCGTGATCGCCCAGCGTCAAACAATCGACCTCGGCCTCCAAAAGCAGCTTGGCATGATCGCCCGACAGCCCCATGCCATTAGTGCAATTCTCGCCATTGACCACGACGAAATCGAGCCCCCACTCCTTGCGAAGCGTCGGCATCCGCTCAATCACCGCTTTGCGGCCTGCGCTGCCGACAATATCTCCGAGGAACAGGATTTTCATAGGGCGATTGCCTTTCGTCTTTCTTGTTTTTCTCTGTCGGCTCCCCTCAAAAGGTGAGCACTTCTCTTTCGGTCACGATCGCATCCAGTGGCGCGTCGGTCGGCTCCACTGGCACGTCATGCGCCTCTTGGCCCGCATAGGCGAGGCCCACGGCAAAAACCGGCCCATGAGCGCGCAGCTTGGCGAGCGTGCGGTCATAAAACCCGCCACCATAGCCCAGCCGATGCCCGTCGCGGTTGAACGCCAACATCGGCACGATGACCACTTCGGGCATCACGGGGGCGGAGACCGCCGGGATCAGCGCACCGAAGGCACCCGGCACCATCTCCGCGTCCGGTGTCCAGAGGTCAAAGCGCAAAGGCTGTGCCTTCGCTTCAACGACTGGTACCGCGACGGGGCCTCGGGCGTGAAGCCGCGCCATGGCGTCCAACGGGTTCACTTCGCTGCCCAAAGGCATGTAGCCCGCCGTCAGCCTGCCCGCGAAAGGTGTGAGAAAGCCCACCAAGAGCTCGGTCGCCTGTCGCGCCGCCGCCCCGCCCTCAGCCTCGCTTTGCGCATGAGCGGCGTCGCGCGCCGTTTTGGCGCGGGTCCGCAGAGCCGTTTTGAGGGCAGTTTTGGAGGCGCTCGTGTCAGTCACAGCAACACCACCCCTGCCAAACCGAGGAAGGCGAAAAAGCCCACGACATCTGTGACCGTGGTCACAAACGCGCCCGAGGCCAGTGCCGGGTCAACGCCCAAACGTTCCAACACCACCGGGATACCGATGCCCGCAAGTCCCGCAATCACAAGGTTGATCACCATCGCCGCCCCGATCACCGCGCCCAGCGCCGGTGAGCCGAACCACAGGACGCCAACGATCCCCATGATCACGGCGAAAACCAGGCCATTGGCGAGGCCGACAAGGACCTCGCGTCGAATGACCCGCCAGACGTTGGCGCCGGTCAAATCGCGCGTGGCGATGGCGCGCACCGCGACCGTCAGCGCCTGCGTACCCGCGTTGCCCCCCATGGAGGCCACAATCGGCATCAGCACAGCGAGCGCCACGAATTGCGCAATCGTGTCTTCGAATTGAGCGATCACCAAGGAGGCGAGAATTGCCGTCACGAGGTTGACCGCCAGCCAGGGAATGCGCTGCTTCACAGTGTCCATCACGCGGTCAGCCAAAGAGCCCTCGCCCACACCGGCGAGGCGCATGATGTCTTCTTCGTGCTCTTCGTCCAATACGTTCATCGCGTCGTCGATAGTGATCACGCCAACCACACGGTCGTCCGCATCCACCACGGGGGCGGCGATCATGTGATATTGGTTAAACGCATAGGCGACGTCGGTTTCGCTCTCATCGACGCGGAAGGTGCGAAAGCCCGGCTCAAGCAACTCTGTCAAAGACTGCGCACGGGGCGCGCCCAGAATCTTGCCGAGCGTGACGTGTCCCACCGCATGCATTTTCGGATCGATCAGCACGACGTGGTAGAAATCTTCCGGCAGGCTTTCGGATTTGCGCATGAAGTCGATGGCCTGCCCGACGGTCCAATGTTCCGGCGCCATGACGACTTCGCGCTGCATCAGACGACCGGCGGAATACTCCGGGTAGGACAGAGATTGCTGAACCGCGACACGATCCGCGTCCTCAAGCGTCGCAAGGATCGCCTCCTGCGCCTCTTCGTCCAGATCCTCGACCAGATCGACCACGTCGTCCGATTCCATGTCCCGAACCGCTTCGGCCAGAACGTCAGGACGCAGAACATGGATCACCTCGTCACGGATGCCCTCGTCAAGTTCCGACAGGATTTCCCCATCGAATTCCTCGCCATAGAGCAGAATCAGACGACGGCGATCAAAGGCGTTCACCTGTTCGAGCAAGTCCGCGATGTCAGCCGCGTGCAGAGGCTCCATCAGCTCAATGAGCTTCTCCCGATCGCCGGTGTCGACCGCATAGAGAATGGCGCTGAGAACTTTCGCACTCAACGCGTAGCCATCTTCCTGTTCGGCCTCTTCCTCGATCTGCGTTTCTTCTTCGACCATCGCGTGCCCAATCGTGTTTCGTGGCGACCATAAGACAGGTTTCCCGCGAGAAACAGGGGCAAGATTGATTTACCTTCCCCAATCCTGTCCCTAATCTGCCCCTATACTTAAGCCCGCGTTTGCCAAAAAGGATCCCGATGGACAAGCTGATTGCAGGACAGGTCGTCACCTATCACGGCGACCCTTTCGACATTCCCGCCGAGGAGGCCGTTCAGGTCCTGTCCGACGCCGCGATTTTGGTCCGTGACGGCAAGGTGGTCTCCTTGGGCGGGCGCGATCACATGCGCGCGAAACACGCAGACGCCGACTTTTTCGATCATGGCCCCGCGCTTATCGTGCCCGGCTTCATTGACGCCCATGCACATTACCCGCAGACCGCGATGATCGCGAGTTGGGGCAAGCGCCTGATCGACTGGCTCAACACCTACACCTTCCCTGAGGAGGCGAAATTCGCGGATCGCGCCTATGCCGATGACATCGCCGGGCGCTATCTCGATCTCTTGTTGGCGAATGGCACCACCACGGTGACGTCCTTTTGCACCGTACACCCCGGTTCGGTCGATGCGCTGTTCGAGGCCGCCGAACGCCGCAACATGAGGATCGTTGCCGGCAAGACCTGTATGGACCGTTGGGAGACGACACCGGAGTTTCTCCGCGATTCCGCCAAATCCGCCTATGACGACAGCAAGGCCCTGATCGCGCATTGGCATGGCAAGGGCCGCGCCACCTATGCGATCACGCCGCGGTTTTCGCCAACCTCAACACCGGAGCAACTCGACGCTTTGGGGCGGCTTTGGGACGAACACCCGACGTGCCTGATGCAGACGCATCTGTCGGAGCAAACCGACGAAATCGAGTGGGTCAAAGGCCTCTACCCCGAGGCCCGCGACTATCTCGACACCTATGAGCAGTTCGGACTTGTGCGCGAGGGCGCGTTGTTCGGCCATGCGATCCACCTTGAGCCGCGAGAGATTGCGCATCTTCAGGCGATGGATTGTTCGCTCATTCATTGCCCAACGTCGAACACCTTCATCGGCTCCGGCCTTTTCGACATGGGCGCGCGCAAGGCCGACGGGCTGCGCGTGGGGCTCGCGACCGACACCGGCGGCGGTTCGTCGTTTTCGATGCTCCGCACCATGGCGGCCGCCTACGAGATCGGCCAGCTCCGCCACAACGCAATTCACCCGGCGCAGCTTTTGTGGCTCGCCACGCGGGGCTCAGCGGAGGCTCTGCGGATGGAGGACAAGATCGGCACCATCGCACCCGGTATGGAGGCAGATTTCGCTGTCATAGATTTGGCATCCACCCCCGCCATCGCCCAACGCGCCATCACCGCCAACACGATCTGGGAAGAGATCTTCCCGACCATCATGATGGGCGACGACCGCGCGGTGATTGCAAGCTATGTGATGGGGGAACGAGCGGCGGTGTGAGCCTCTTTGCCCTGACCGCCCTCTCAACGGGACACGCCACCCGGCCTTCATAGGCTTCAGTGATCTCTCAGCAGCCGCGCGCGAACACCGCCACCCGCATGCCGCCTGCTCCCGTCCCGATGCCGATCTCATTGACCTGCGAGGACAGGATATTCTTGCGATGGCCCGAGGAGGCCATCCACCCCTGCACCGCCTGCTGTGCGGTCGGGTAGCCGCCGGAGATATTTTCCGACAGGAAGCCGTAACAATAGCCCGCTGCGCGCACGCGATCGCCAACCTTGGCGCCATTTTTGCTGATGTGCGAAAAGTAATTCTTCGCCGCCATGTCGTTGGCGTGCCGCTCCGCCGCCGTCGCAAGTTTGGCGTTGTAGCTCAAGGGGGCGAGACCCTGCTTCGCGCGTTCGGCGTTGAGCATCGCCATGATCTGCGCCTCTTCTTCCATGGCAGATGGCGCCGCCGTGGCCGCCGTTGTCACAGGTGTCAACGCGCCAAAACCCGCGCCAGTGTCCGGCCCGCAGGCCGCCAACAGGATCGCGGGGACAATAGCCCAGAGTGTCGTTGTCTTCATGCTATCCCTACTCGATCTTCTTTTTTCGTGTTTCACGATAGGCTTAGCCGTCCATCAGCCCTTTTGCCAGACGAGTCTGGTGTTGCACGACCGAAGGCAGATCAATCGTCGTCACCCAGCTGTCGGCCACCACAGGACGCCCCTCGACGAAGAGGTCCTTGACCATCATCGGCCCCGCGAGCAGCAACGCCGCCGGGTCCCAGCTTCCGGCGGCTTCGACATCCGCCATATCCCACACGGCAATATCCGCGCGTTTGCCGGGCGCAAGAATGCCGATGTCATGCCGCCCAAGCACCTCCGCCCCGCCGCGTGTCGCGATCCAGAGCATCTCGCGCGGGCTCATCTTATCGGCACCGTAAGTCACGCGTTGCAACAACATCGCGGTGCGCGCCTCGATGATCAGATTGCCGCTGTCGTTCGAGGCCGAGCCATCGACGCCAAGCCCCACTTTCACGCCCGCATCCCGCATGCCGCGCACTGGCGCCACGCCCGAGCCAAGACGACAGTTCGAACAGGGACAATGCGCCACGCCAGTGCCGGTCTTGGCGAACAGTTCCACTTCCGAAACGTCAAGTTTGACGCAATGGGCATGCCAGACATCGGGGCCGGTCCAGCCCAGCTCCTCGGCATATTGCCCCGGCCGCATGCCGAATTTCTCTAGGGAATAGGCGATGTCCTCGTCATTCTCGGCCAGATGGGTGTGCATCATCACGCCCTTGTCGCGGGCCAGCACGGCGCTGTCGCGCATCAACCCACGCGAGACGGAAAAGGGTGAGCACGGCGCCACGCCCACTCGGATCATCGCACCGGGGTTCGGGTCGTGGAAGGCGTCGATCACCCGGATGCAATCGTTCAGAATATCCGCTTCGCGTTCGACCAGACTGTCCGGCGGCAGACCGCCCGCGCTTTCGCCGATGGACATGGACCCACGCGTCGCGTGAAGCCGCATGCCGATGGCCTGCGCCGCCTCGATCGTGTCATCGAGCCGCGCGCCATTGGGGTAGAGATAGAGGTGGTCCGAGGTGGTCGAACAGCCCGAAAGCGCCAGCTCCGCCAGCCCGACAAGCGCAGAGACCCGCATATGTTCGGGGCCGAATTTCGACCAGATCGGGTAGAGCGTCTTGAGCCAGCCGAACAACAGCGCATCCTGCGCCTCAGGCACGGCGCGCGTCAGCGTCTGGTAAAGGTGGTGATGGGTGTTGACGAGGCCGGGCGTGACGAGACAACCCTCGGCGTGGATGATCTGCGCATCGTCGTCATAAAGCCCTTTGCCGACCGCTTCGATCACCCCGTCGCGGACCAGAATGTCACCGCCTTTGATTTCCTGTCGGGAGTCATCCATCGTCAGGATGACATCGGCATTGCGGATCAGGAAACAACGGTGCATGGCAGTCCTCTGGGGCTTTTCTCCGGGGACGACCCGAGCGGCTCGGGTCAGTATCCCGAGAGTACCGCCAAAGCCGCCTGATGCAACTCTTTGCTGGCCGCAGCCACCACCCGCCCGCCTTCGAGCACCGGTCCGCCCTGCCAATCGGTGACGATGCCGCCCGCAGCTTCGATCACGGCGATGGGGGCGAGGATGTCGTAGCTTTGCAATCCAGCTTCGACCACCAGATCGATCTGACCTGCGGCCAAAAGCGCATAGGCGTAACAATCCATGCCGTAGCGGGTAAGTTTGCAGCGCGCGGCGAGATCTTGGAAGGCTTTGCCTTCGGTCTCGCTGCCCACTTCAGGGAAAGTCGAAAAGATCACAGCGTCTTCCAAAACGATGCCCTGACGCACACCCAGATCGCGCGTGCCATGCGGCCCGGTGAGAGAAGCCGTCCCCAATCCACCCACAAACCGCTCACCGATGTAGGGCTGGTCGATAACACCATAAAGCACGCTGTCCGAGTCACGCACCGCGATCAAGACGCCCCAGGTCGGCGTGCCGGAAATAAAGCCGCGCGTGCCGTCGATCGGGTCCAGTACCCAAGTAAGGCCAGATGTGCCGGGTTTCATCGGGAATTCTTCGCCCAAAATGGCATCTTCAGGACGCATCTTTTCGATCACCGCCCGCATTGCCTGTTCCGAGCCGCGATCCGCCACTGTCACCGGATCGAATCCGGCGTCGAGTTTGGATGTAGTGTCGAGCCCAGTGCCCCGAAAGTAGCGCAGTGTAATCTCTCGCGCGGCCTCTGCTGCGGCCTCGGCGGTGGCGATGATCGAGGCGTGGTCTTGTGCGGAAAGGCCGATCGTGGACATGAGGACTCCTGTTGGCTGTGCCTTCGCGGGTAGCGCGTCCTCAGGCGCGGGTCAAGGACAGGAGCTACGCCCCTGCGCAGTTACAGAGGAGACGGCCAAGATACCGCTCTTGCGCTCAAAAAGCGCGCAGGACAAAAGAAACGACCCCGGCGTCGAAACGCGAGGGCCGCACATCTTCAGGCGGAGCCTGGATTAAAGTTTTCTCCCGTCTGGGGCTCAAGCCACGTCGGACAGAACCCGCGCGAGTTCGAACAGGCGGCGGCGCTGGTTCTCGGGGATCGCGTAGTAAGACCGCACCAATTCAAGTGCTTCCTTGTCGGCAAGAATGTCGGCGGGCACGCTGGCCTCGTTCGACTGAGCCGCAGTCTCGGCTGGCATCGGTGCATCCATGCCTTCGAAGAAAAACGCAACTGGCACGGAAAGCGCCTCGGCGATGTCCCAAAGACGAGAGGCAGACACCCGGTTCATCCCGGTTTCGTACTTTTGAATTTGCTGAAATTTGATCCCGACTTTTTCGGCGAGCTGCTGTTGCGTCATGCCAACCATCCACCGACGATGGCGGATACGCTTGCCAACGTGGACGTCCACTGGATGTTTCATTCTGACCGCTCCTTCGTAATCGTGCTGCGCAATAACCTATGCGTGTATAGCACATTTCTCTTTCTATTCTTTATCTCTCAACCTGTCTTTTTCGATAGGAGTTGATAAAATTCCGATAAGATGTTGTATTTCATTGCCTAAATAGAGGCTTAATTCGCGACAATCTGGGCAATAGCCGCCTTCTGTATCAAAATAGGCGCTAAACCCACGCGTGTTTTTTGATCACTTGTTGCAATTTGCAATTTGCATACACCTCTCCACACACCAGAACATTCACTGTCTGCCCAACAAGAATCTCGTAAGACCTTTGAAAGACTCGCACTGGCCGCACAAATTTTGCAACGCTCTATGAACGCCCAAAGGGATTTCACATAGACAGCTCGCTCGCAAGTCGCCAAAACCTTACCATGACCCAAAGACACACTCCGAACGCTACTACACCGCCCTCGACCACGATCCGCGCCTGCCGTGTGACGGGATTTGATCGTGCCCCAAATCTCGAAGAGATCGTACTGCCGGCGCCTGGCCCTACGGAGGTCCGTGTGGCGATCCGGGCCAGCGCGCTCAATTTTGCCGACACGCTCATGTGCGAGGGAAAGTATCAGGACACGCCGGAGCCGGCCTTCACATTGGGGCTGGAACTCGCGGGCGAGATCACCGCTTTGGGCGCGGATGTAAAGGGGCTCGACCTCGGTCAACGCGTCGCGGTCTATGCCGGTCAGGGAGGTCTGGCGGATGCGGGCAATTTCCCCGCCGACCGGTGCATCCCCCTACCTGAAAGTTTGGGATATGCCAAAGCTGCGGCGCTCCAGATCGCCTACGGCACGTCGCACATGGCGCTGGATTACAAGGCACGGCTACAACCGGGCGAACGTCTGGTTGTAACCGGCGCCGCGGGCGGCGTGGGCCTCACGGCAGTGGAAATTGGCAAACTGATGGGCGCCGAGGTCATCGCGATTGCGCGCGGCGCGGAAAAGCTCGCCATTGCGCGCGCCGCCGGCGCCGATCACCTGATCGACGCAAGTGCGCCCGACATCCGAGAACAGATCAAAGCCCTTGGCGGCGCTGATGTGGTCTATGAGGCGGTGGGCGAGCCTTTGTACGAGGCCTGCTTTCGCGCGACCAACCCCGACGGACGCATCCTTTTGATCGGCTTCGCGGGCGGCGATCTCCCCAAGATGAAGCCCAACCACATGCTGGTAAAGAACATCACCGCAATCGGGTTCTATTGGGGCAGCTACCTGTCCTTTAACCCCGCGCCTCTGCGCGCCTCTTTGGCGCAGCTTTTCGACTGGGCTGCCGAAGGCCGGATCAAACCGCACATCTCTCACCGCTTGCCTTTGGAGCGGTTCGACGAGGGGCTGGAGCTATTGCGCTCGCGGAAGGCGACGGGGAAAGTGGTACTGGAGCCCTGAGTGCCGACGTGGTGCGATCAAAGAGGCAGGCGTTTGTTGGGCGCGTGTGTGTTCAACGCAAAGCTGTAGACCAACCGATCAAGCTTTCACAGAATGTGGGGAAGGGGAACTCCCGAAACATTCGAATGATGGCTGTTCGGACCTTCGCGACTTTCGCTGCGGCCGCACAGATCTCTGTTTCTTTTAACTAGCTTCGTTCATCTCAATCAATTGATCGAAACAGAACTCACAAAGTAGGCTAATTTGGGCAAACCCTTCAGTCTCGTCATTCCACTCTTCACCATGGCTCATGAGGAACTTGTCACATTCATCACACCACCCGTTGTACTGCCCGTCTTCATCTCGGACGAAAACAAGCCCTCGTTTGCGACCATCGCGCAATGAGGCAATAGAATGAGAACACACGTAAGCTGGCCTTGATGAGCCATGCTGATTGCAGTGCACTCTGGCTTCTTCTTTTGACGCCATGCCTTCTCCCCGGCATTGTTTGCTGCTCTAAGGCCAACCTTAGGACGGGTTGCAGCATCAGTCCATATGGGCTCAAACCGACCTTTCCCACTCTCACCCAGCCCCTACTGCGCCGCCAAACGTGACCCCCGGTGGTTGCGATAGGATTGACGTAGCAACTCACGCAGTCGCTCCGCAGCCTCGCCAGTCATCATGTCAGAGCAGTAGAGGTTGATCTTTTTCGAGGCGAGTTCCGGCAGGGCGCCGCCATGCTGGATCGGCTGAGAATAGGGCGGCGCCGTGTCTTCCAGCATCACATGCACCGCCAAGTCGGCGGAAACAGAGGCCTCGATGGTGCGCGACTGATCGCTTTCGATCGACACCTCCCACGGGATACCCGCCTTGTCCAAAGCCTCCTGAACGCTTTTGCGGAAAATACAGCGGTGCTCAAAGGCCAGACGCAGCGGGCGTTGACGCCATGCGACGCCATTGGGCGCGCCAATCCACACCAGCGGCAGTTCAACGAGCGTCTCACCGCCGACGTCGAGATCGTCCTCGGTGGTCAGGATCACATCGCATTCACCTCGGGCGAATTTTTCCTTGAGCTGCATGGTGAAGGAAGACAAAAGATTTACCCGCATACGCGGGAAATCTGCGTGGAAATGTTGCAACACCAGCGGGATCGACGGGTAGACGATGTCATGCGGCACCCCCAGCACGATCTCGCCCTCATATTCCGTCGCGGTCAGACGGCTATAGACTTCGTCATTCAACTCCAGCATCCGCCGCGCATAGGACAAGAGCTGTTCGCCCGCCGCCGTGAGGGCGATCTTGCGGGCACTTCGGTCCAAAAGCCGCGCGTCCAAACTCTCTTCGAGCCGCTTGAGCTGCATCGAGACGGCGGATTGCGTCAGGTTCAACGCGCCTGCGGCACGGGTCACACCTCCGGTGTCAGCCACGGTGACAAAGGAACGCAAAGCGGTCAGGTCGAGGTTTCTAGCCACATCAACATCCTTGATGTTATCTCAAACAATCATTCATTTCACTTATCTCCCATAATCAGAGATAAAGCATCAAGGAAAATGATTACACGAACGCCTACCACAACGAAACAGAAAGGAACGCCGATGTCTTCGTCGATTTTTGCACCGATTTCCGCACGCGCTAGCGGCGCCACCTGCGCACGCCCCTCTCGTTCTGTCTTCGGACGCCTGCGCATGGCCTTCGCCCTGTCCAAACAACGCCGCGAACTGGCCAACCTCGATGACGCCCTTCTCGAAGACATCGGGGTAACCCGCGAACAAGCCGTGAAAGAATCCGAGCGCCCGGTCTGGGACGCGCCGCGCAACTGGATGCGTTGAACCGAACACAGAGCCTAAGACAGTTTGCCCCGCCGATGCTGTGCAGAGCTGTCCTCCCGAGGTCCCCCGACCGCGATGCCCTTTGGTGTCGCGGTCATTTTTTGACATCTGGCACCTCACGCCCAAATCACAAACCTTCACACGCGCTAAAATATCTGTCGAAAACAATGCGTTTTAAGTCCGACCACGGCTTGAAATCCGGGACAGGACTGCCAATATCGGGAGAGACATCTCCGCATCAGGCGGAGACCACGCATTTTTTACGCACAGGAGACAGATAGAAAATGGCTGACTACAGAACGATCAACGCTGGTGTCGGCGCACGCTCGGCTGAGATCGACGCCGGCCTTCGCGCCCATATGAACAAGGTCTACGGCACAATGTCCGTGGGTCTTCTGGTGACCGCTCTGGCCGCTTGGGCACTGTCCAACCTCGCCGTAAGCGCCACCCCGACCGAATACCAGATCGGTGCAGACGAATACCTGACGAGCCTCGGCTATGCGCTTTACGTGTCGCCCCTCAAATGGGTGATCATGCTCGCCCCGCTCGCCATGGTCTTTGGCTTTGGTGCCATCATGTCCCGCCTTTCGGCTGCCGCGACCCAAACCTACTTTTACGTCTACGCGGCCCTGATGGGCCTGTCCTTGAGCTCGATCTTCCTCGTGTTCACCGGCGCCTCTATCGCTCAGACCTTCCTCGTGACGTCGGCTGCCTTCGCAGGTCTGTCGCTCTGGGGCTACACCACGAAGAAAGACATCTCCGGCTGGGGCTCGTTCCTGATCATGGGTGTGATCGGCCTGATCCTCGCCTCGATCGTCAACATCTTCCTCAAGTCCTCCGGCCTTGAATTCGCGATCTCCGCGATCGGTGTGCTGATCTTTGCGGGCCTGACCGCCTACGACACGCAAAAGATCAAAACCGATTACATCTCCCACGCCCATGCGATGGACGGTGAATGGCTGGCGAAATCCGCGATCATGGGGGCCCTGAACCTCTATCTCGATTTCATCAACCTGTTCATGTTCCTGCTGCAATTCCTCGGCAACCGGGACTGATCAACGGATCACTCAAAACGAAAAGGCCGCTCCTCGGAGCGGCCTTTTTTATTAGGCGAAACATTCTTTTAGAGATCACGGGCCATTTGGATCGCGGGCAGATAAACACCGGGCTTCAGCGCCAAATCCACGTCTCCCGACGCCTCGAAGCCATGCGACTCATAGAACGCCCGCGCCGTGAGCGTCGAAAGACAGCACATCCGCTCCACCCCCGTCAGCGTGGCGTTCTCGAGGATATGCCCAAGCAGAACCGACCCCACACCGCGCCGGACATGATCCGGGTGCACCGCGACCCGGCGCATGTGGCCGATCTCGCGCGGACCGACGCCGCCAAAGGGCGTGGCTTGCGTCCAGCCGCCCGCAGCAATGATCTCACCACCGCCAGTCTCGGCGACAAAGAAGGTGCCAGAGTTGAGCAGCCGTGGCGCCGTATGCAGCAAGGCTGGCAAGGCAACGTCAAGAATGGCGGCCGCGTAGTGCTGTTTCAGGAGCTGACCGTAGGAGGCACGAAAGAGCGCGTCGATCTCCGCGGTATCGGCCGGCATGGCGACGCGAACGGTGAACGGCACGCTCTTGCGAATCTCCTGCGCGCGTACCGCCAGAGCCTCACTCAGGCTACTGGGCAACGAGCAGGAGCTGTCAGGCCGCTCCGGCTCTCTAAAATCATCATCGAAACATCCGAACATTTTCTCTCTCCTGTGTTGGACGGTTTGGAATGGGGTCCGCTGGCGAGAGAAGCTGGCAAAGAAAAACCGCGCTTCCCTCTCGGGTCGCGCGGCTTTTGCATCTTGGTATGTCGGAAGGGCTTACTTGATTTTGCCTTCTTTGTACTCGACGTGCTTACGCGCAACCGGGTCGTATTTTTTTACGACCATCTTTTCGGTCATGGTGCGGGCGTTCTTTTTGGTCACGTAGAAGTGGCCCGTGTCCGCGGTCGAGTTGAGACGGATTTTGATCGTCGTCGGCTTCGCCATTTTTCATTACTCCAATTATCGCGTGCAACGGGGGCACAGTTGTGTTCGAGCGCCAGCCCGTGGAATCCTTGAAGCCTGCCTTTTAAGGACTTCGGCCCCCGAGTCAATGGGGTATCAACAGAAAACAGTCACAAGCGCGGAGTTTCCTGACGCACAGAGGTTCTGCACCTCCTATGGCTTGCGTCCCTATTGGACGAGGCCTAAATCGGCCCTGCGACCAAATCGGTCGAAAACCTCTCAGGGCGGGGCGAAATTCCCCACCGGCGGTGTTTAGGGGCCTTAAGGGCCACCCTATCAGCCCGCGAGCGCCACGCGCGTCTAAAGGACACGCTGGGACAGCAGAGCCGGTGAGATCCCGGAGCCGACGGTCATAGTCCGGATGAAAGAGAGAAGACAGGTCGTCGCATCACCGCGCGCGCCCTGCCCTCGTGCCTTGAGTTATGTGTGTAGAAAGGACGACACATGACTCTGAATTCGCTTGGTCCGGCTCGCGCCGGTGCCCTTTTGATGATCGCAGCCGGTGTGCTCTTCGCCGTCATCAACCTTTTGACCCAATATGCCACGATGATGCTCCATGTGCCCTCCGCCCGCATGGCCTTCTGGCAATATTTCATCGCCTTGCTGTTCTCGCTCCCTTGGGTGGTGCGCGAGGGCCTGCGCGCGATGAAGACCAACAACCTGATGCTTCACCTCCTGCGCGTCGCCGCCGCCGTCATCGGGGTTCAGCTCTGGATCGCGGGCCTCGCCCATGTGCCGATCTGGCAGGCGATCGCCCTCATCATGCTTTCGCCCTTCTTTGTGACGCTGGGCGCCAATCTGTTCCTGGATGAGGCCGCAACGCCCGAGCGCTGGATCGCCGTCACCGTCGGTTTCGCGGGCGGCATGATCATCCTCGCTCCTTGGTCCGAGAGCTTTTCACTCTTCGTGCTCTACCCCGTGGGCGCCGCCGCCTTTTGGGCGCTCACCTCCTTGCTGACCAAACGCCTGACCCGATCCGAGACGCCCGAGAGCCTCACCGTCTACCTGCTCTTGATGCTCAGCCCAGTGAACTTTGGCCTCGCCTTAGGCGATGGAATCGCCCTCGGCGGCGGTCTCACCGCGCTGATTCTCGTCGCGGCGGGCCTTCTGACCGCTCTGGCGCAATATGCCATCGCCAAGGCCTATGCCGTCGCAGATGCCGCCTATTTGCAGCCCTTCGATCACTTGAAACTTCCGCTCAACGTGGGCTTTGGCGTATTAGCCTTCGGCTTTGTGCCGCCGGGGTCGATGTGGATCGGATCGCTGATGATCCTCGCCGCGTCCTTTTACCTGCTGCGTCAGGAAAGCCGCGCGGCGAAACCCGCGTGAATCAAAAAGGGCGGCTCCAAAGCCGCCCTTTTCTCATAAACTTTGCCCAAGCTCAGATAACGGGTTTGCCCATCGACTGATGAATCTCGGCTTGCTTCGCCGGATCCAGCATCAAGGATTGCGCCAGACCTGTGAGGAAGGTCTTTTCCGCGTCCGTATCGACGGAAATCGCCATCAAAGCCGCCGCATAGACCTGCGCGCCCGCCGACGATCCAGCATCCTTGGCCAGAGCCATCGGATCGACCGGCGCATCCAACTCAGCCTGCACAAAGGCGATCTCTTCCTCAGAGGCATCCCCCAGTTGGTCGAGGATTTTCGTGCGCTCTTCCGCGTCGATCTCGCCATCAGATTTTGCAGCCATGATCATCGATCGGATCATCAGCTTCGCATTCTCTTCCGCTGCAGCGCCCACAGGCGTTCCCGCCGTCACGGAGGCGAACATATCAGACATCGACGTGGCGCCAGTGGCCGCCGCACCCGACATCGCGGAGAACAGCGAGCCAAGCCCCGCTTCGGTCGCCTCGGACATGTCCGCGGCCTGATTTCCGAACTTTCCCATCATGTCGCGCACGGCATCCGAACCACCGGGAAAGCCGAATTTCTCCGCCATCTGGCCCATCTGATCAGCCATGCCACCGGGAGCACCGGACTGGCGCATCGCTTCGCGCATCCCGTCCATTCCACCCATTTTCTTCATCTTCTCAACACCTTTGGCCGCAGCAAAGCCGATCGCCAAGGTTGTCAACGTCTTTACGAAACTCATTGGGGGATCTCCCTTTTCTCAAAACCACTTGCCCCATAGTGCGATGAAAAAATCGATCTGCCAACAGGGCAAAATCTGCCTTCTCCTGTCTCAAAATATCCCGGGTGAATTGGACGCGGAGCGGCCAAGAGGGCAGAGCCCTTAAATACGACGCGGACAGCCTGTAAGCCGGATTCTGTCTCAGCGGGAAACCCGCCGTGGATAACCATTCCTCTAGGCCGGCTGTTACCAGACGGCTCAAGCTGCCAACCCGGGTTCTCAGGCTTGAGCGACCTTGCGGGCGGTATGCTTGCGCACAACAGACCCCACGTAGAACCCCTATTTGGCATTGCTCCCGGTGGGGCTTGCCGTGCCGCTTCTGTTGCCAGTCGCGCGGTGGGCTCTTACCCCACCGTTTCACCATGACCTCCGTATAGAAGGCCGTCTCTTCTCTGTGGCGCTATCCCTGGGGTTGCCCCCGCCGGGCGTTACCCGGCACCGTTGCTCAAGGGAGTCCGGACTTTCCTCCCCTCCCCCCAAAGCGAACCTCGAGAGAAGCGGCGGTTATCCGGCCATCCGCGTCGGAGTGCGACTTAGGCGGTCAGCTTGCCGCGGTCAATGGGAAAGCGGCTGGAGAGATCGCGTGCCAGTGCCATATCCCGCCCATCGAGCGGCCCATGATGATGTGGGTGAAAACGGCTTCGGAAGGCGGGCAAAAGCGCCTCAAGCGGCACCTCAGGATAGCCAAAGGCCTGTAGGTCTTGCACAAATCGAACCTCATCGGGCTCGATGTCATCCAATTCTTTCGGAAATACGGACAAACCCTGCAAAGCCAGTCTTTTCCAGTCAAACCGGGGGCCGGGGTCGATTTTGCGCAACGGCGCCATGTCGGAATGCCCGATCACGCGTTCAGGCGGGAGAGCGTAGCGGGAGCGAATATCTGCGAGAAGACTTTCGAGAGCGTCCATCTGTGCAGCGGCAAAAGGCGCGGTGCCGGGATTAGCCAATTCGATGCCGATAGAGCGCGAATTCACATCCGTCACCTCGCCCCACTGCCCCGCACCGGCGTGCCAAGCGCGCATTTCTTCGTCCACGAGGCGAAACACCTGCCCCTGCTCACAGATCAGGTAATGCGCGGACACCTCATACTCAGTTGAACAAAGCCGCTCCAACGCCGCCTCAGCACTCGCCATAGCCGTATAGTGGATCACCACCAAGTCAGGCCGCGCGCCGTCGCGCCGTTCGCCGAAATTCGGCGACGGGTGCTCTTGGATCACAAGATCAGAGGGCATCTTAGCGTCTGGCAGCCAGACGGAAGGGCGCCGGGTCCCAGCTACAAGCGAAACCATCGCCATCGGGATCAAGGCCCTGCGGGTTCTTTTCAGGCCCGCCGTTTTTCAAGAAGTATTCCTGCGCAAGATCGGGAGACGGATATTTTGCACAATTGCGTGCTGCGCGCGATTCGGCGCCGGGGATCAAACGAGAATAAAGCGCCTGACCAACGGTGTTCGTCGTCGAGAGCGCGAATTCCACGATAGTGCCCGCATCAGAGGTCGGACGCGACGGCAGGGCCGTCGGCTGGATCGTCACATAGGCCTCTTTGTTTGCCGCGACGAGGGCGGCGTCCTCTTCGATCGAGCGTTCCGAGGACACGGCGGAAAAGTCATTTTCCGCAGAGATGCCGACCGCATTGCTGACCGCCGCAGGCGCCGGACCCGAAGCAGTGGTGCTAGGGGCAGCAGCAGCGTTCTCGGCGGCATTGATGGCAGCAGTGGCCTCGGCGGAGATCGCCTGGGTGTCGAGGCCGGAGGTTGCCCCCCCTGCCCCACGGCCTTCGCCGCTGGCAATCAGCTGTGCCTCGCGCTCCGCCTGATACTCGGCATAGGAGCCGAAACCGACCCCAGCGCCGCTATTGGGCACAGGGGTTTCACAAGCAGCGAGCGCGGCCAAAGAAATCAGGGCAACAGAGAGGCGCATGGGGGCAAAAGCTCCAAAAGAGGCGAATTTACGCGCCTCTTACCACCATTTTTCCGGCTTGGAAACAAAGCCTGCGGCACCCTCAAGCGAATGCGCGATATTCAGCAGATCGCCCTCTTCCCAAGGTTTGCCGATGAGCTGAAGCCCGAGCGGCAGCCCCGTGGCCGACACACCGGTCGGCACGGAAATGCCCGGCAGACCCGCGAGGTTCACGGTCACAGTGAAGACGTCGTTCAGATACATCTGAATCGGATCGCTATCGGACACTTCGCCCAGACCAAAGGCCGGAGACGGCGTCGCGGGCGTCAGGATCGCGTCGACACCAGCGGCGAAAGCATCCTCGAAGTCCTTCTTGATCAGCGTACGGACCTTGCGCGCCTTGTTGTAATAGGCGTCGTAGAAGCCAGCCGAGAGCACATAGGTGCCGACCATGACGCGACGCTGAACCTCTTTGCCGAAGCCTTCGGCGCGGGTTTTCTCGTACATGTCGTTGATGCCCTCGCCCGCCGCAAGCGTCGCACGGTGGCCATAGCGCACCCCGTCATAACGAGCGAGGTTCGAAGAGGCCTCAGCCGGCGCGATGACGTAATAGGTCGGCAGCGCGTATTTGGTGTGCGGCAGCGAAATATCGACGATCTCGGCACCGGCGTCCTTGAGCATCGCGGCGCCATCGTCCCAAAGTTTGACGATCTCGTCCGGCGTGCCGTCGAGGCGGTATTCTTTCGGGATACCGATTTTCTTGCCGCGAATATCGCCGGTCAAAAGCGCCTCGAAATTCGGCACCGGCAGATCGGCGGAGGTCGAGTCCTTCATGTCGTGACCACACATGGCCTCCAACATGATCGCCGCGTCTCGCACGGATTTGGTCATCGGGCCAGCTTGGTCCAGCGAGGAGGCAAAGGCCACCACACCCCAGCGCGAGCAGCGCCCGTAGGTCGGCTTGATGCCCACGATGCCGGTGAAGGCGGCAGGCTGGCGGATCGAGCCGCCTGTGTCGGTGCCGGTCGCAGCCAAGCAAAGATCGGCGGAAACGGCCGCAGAGGAGCCACCCGAGGAGCCGCCCGGCGTCAGCGGGGTCTCTTCATTGCCTCGGCGCCACGGGTTGACCGCGTTGCCATAGGTCGATGTTTCGTTCGAGGAGCCCATGGCAAACTCGTCCATGTTGAGCTTGCCCAGCATGACCGCGCCAGCGTCAAACAGCTTCGAGGTGATGGTCGACTCGTATTCGGGTTTAAACCCTTCGAGGATCGCGGAGGCCGCTTGGGTCGGCACGCCTTTGGTCGCAAACAGATCCTTGATCCCGATCGGCAGACCGCACATCGCGGGCGCATCGCCTGCGGCCAGACGCGCGTCGGCGGCTTTGGCCTGTTCGCGGGCGATCTCGGGCGTGTTGTGCACGAAAGCATTGAGCGCACCCGCGCCTTCGATCTCGGTGAGGCAAGCCTCTGTCAGATCGGCGGAGGTAAATTCTTTTGCGCGCAGACCGTCACGGGCGGCGGAAAGCGTGAGTTTATTGAGATCAGACATTATTCCACCACCTTCGGCACTGCAAAGAAGCCCTCGCGCGCGTCGGGCGCATTCTTCAGGATTTTCTCCTGCATATTGCCATCCGTCACACCGTCCTTGCGGCGTTTGAGACGCTGCGGCGTCACCGAGGTCATCGGCTCGACGCCCTCGACATCCACTTCGGAGAGTTGCTCGATAAAGCCGAGCACAGCGTTGAATTCCGAGGCCAGCGCAGGAAGCGCGTCTTCCTCGACGCGGATGCGGGCGAGCTTGGCCACCCGGCGGGCGGTATCAATGTCGATGGACATGGGGCAATGCTCCGTAATCTTGGTCACATGAGGCTTTAGCGCCCCTGCGCGCGGCCTTCAAGCATATGCGTGAGATAAACATGGATCATCCAGCCCAACATCATCGCGTTGAGGATGTGCCAGAGGAAATGCGTGCCCAAGGGGAGGCCAGCGCAGATCGGCTCATCGAGCCAGCGCATCGCAATGGAAAGGCAAAGGATCAGCGCGCCAACTGCGAGACCGCGTGCGGTCAGGGGCGCGCGGCGCCTCAGGAGGATGGCATAGATGAAAATGAGCATTGGCACAGGCGCATAGGCCGCGGAACTGCCGAGACCCAAATTCGAGAAAAGCGGCACGGTGGCGGCGGCGTAGGGGAAGAACAGCATGGTCACGAGCACGGATTTCCAAGTCTCAAGCCCGAAATAATCCCGTGTCGCCGCGAAGATATAGAGCAAGATGAACAGGAGGATCGGCAAAGTGTCCACCATCGCACCCCAGCGTGTCGCCGTGGTGTGAAAGGCGAAGGAGCCAAGGCCGATCACGAAAAGCACGACGACCAAAGCCCGCGCCATGGGATAGGCCCTCGCCCGCGGCCAGATCACCAGCGCGGCGATCAAAAACGCCGCATTTGTCAGTGCATTGACCGGCTCCGACCAAAAGGTGAAATCCGTGCGTTCGCAATAGGCATCAATTTGCGCATTCCAAGTCTCTGGCCACATCGCCCTGTCACCCTAGTATATTGATCTTAGGCTACAACATAGCGCTGAGAGTCGTTTTCTGAACCAGGGAGTTTGTACAAATGAAAATCACATGGCTGGGCCACTCCGGTTTTCGCATCGAAATTGCAGATCAGGTTCTCCTGATCGACCCGTGGCTGGCGGGCAATCCGGCCTTCCCCGAGGGCCGCGAGGCGGAGGCGACCGAGGGCGCGACGGCGATTTTCCTCACCCATGGTCATGGCGACCATGCCTCGACCACCCTGCCCGTCGCGCAAGAGACCGACGCGATGATCTATTGCATCCATGAGCTGTCGATCATCCTCGGCAGAGAGGGCGCGCAGGTCACGGGATTTGGCAAAGGCGGCACGATCACTTTGGGCGAAGGCGACGATGCGGTCACCGTCACCATGGTAAACGCCGTGCATAGCTCATCCATCGACTTCAAAGACGGCGCGCCACAATATGCGGGCGATCCGGCGGGCTTTATGATCTCTGGCGAGGGCCACACGATCTATGTCTCCGGCGACACCGACATCATGGCCGATATGGAATGGTTTGCAGATCTACACCAACCCGACATCGGGCTATTGTGCGCGGGCGGGCATTACACGATGGACATGAAACGCGCCGCCTACGTCTGTCAAAAGTTCTTTGATTTCAAAACGGTGATCCCGTGTCACTGGGGCACCTTCCCGCTTCTGGCGCAGAGCTGCGATGAGTTGGTCTATGCGCTGGAGGACGGCGTGGTGAAGGTGCCCGAGGTGCTGGTGCCGCTTGAGATCTAAACTTTAGCCTTCGGACGCGCGCGCCTCGAGAACTTCGAGTACGAGGCCTTGCGCCTCGCTTACAGCCTCGTCCAGCGCGCGTCGGAACTCCTCCATCGCCGTCTCCGTCGCCGCCTTGTCAAACGGCGTAGTGGTTCCGGTGTCGACCACGGCGCGACGGGCGTCGATCACAGCGCGCACCTTCGGCGACAGGCTATTCTGATTGTCCTGAAAATGCGCGCGAAGGTCTCGGCGGACATCGGCGGGGAAAGCGGGCGGTGGCCCGGCCTCGTCCCCCATCAAGGTGACTCGCACCTGCTGGAACCGCCAGGTAGCGCCCAAAGCGATAGCATTGCCCAAAAGCGAGAGCGCCAGAACGCCGATCAAAACGATGCGACCTTTTGAAACGCGATGCGGTCGTTGTGCTGCAGACATCAGAAGCCCCCCATCAAGGTCAAAAGGTCACCGAAGGCAAACCAGGCGAGAAACCCATCGCCCAGCGCAGTGGAAGACAGGACGTAGCCCAGCGCCACGCCGAGCGCCATCAACCCGCCAAAGCCCAAAGCCCAAGGCAAAGGTTCGGAGAGCACGTCGCCGTGGATCTCGGTGCGCGTTCGGTTGACGGTGACGGTCTGGCTGAGGACCGCGCGGGACAGTTCCGCGACATCCTCGTCCTCGGGGTGGGCGAAAAGTGCGGCCAGCTCGCGGTCAAATTCCGCGTCTGTCTTCGCATGTGCCGCCTTCGTCGTGTTGTCATGATCCGACATCTTGAATCACTCCTCCAGTTCCAGCCGGGCCCTGAGCGTCGCTCGAGCGCGCACCAGCAATTGTTCCACCGCCCCTTCGCTCGTGCCGAGCGCCATCGCGATCTCCGCCCCCGAAAGCTCCCCTGCGGCCTTGAGCAGGATCGCCTGTTTCTGCCGGGTCGGCAATGTGCGGATCACGGCCTGGGTCTGCGCCAATCTCTGGCGCGCACCATATTCCGTTTCCGCCCCCGGCATGTCGTCTTCCGGCTCCGGCATGCTGTCGATCCCGACAAACCGCCGAAAGCCCCCCCGCCTGTTGTGATCAATGCACAGATTGACCGCGATCCTGTAGAGCCATGAGGACACGGCGCCCTTGGAGGGATCGTAGCGTTCCGCATGGCGCCAGGCCCGCAAGAACACCTCCTGTGCGACATCTTCCGCCTCCGAGGACACGGTCAGCGATTGCGCGGCATAGCGCCGGATGCCCGGGCCATACATCGCGATCAATCGCGCCAAGGCCGCGCGCTCGCCTCGGGCCAGCGCTGCCATTACGGCTTTTGCATCTGCCTGCGTGGGAGGCTGATGAGCAGTCATAACTGCGGCTCCGGCTGAGAGGGGCGAGAAGATGTCAACAGAGGTACCATGAAACACAGAGGTTAC
Organism: Celeribacter sp. PS-C1; assembly: GCF_019429625.1. GTDB lineage: Bacteria > Pseudomonadota > Alphaproteobacteria > Rhodobacterales > Rhodobacteraceae > Celeribacter. Next base: position 49,657 of record NZ_JAHXRW010000002.1, on the reverse strand, counting down.
GCGTCAAAATGTTGACCCGGGTCACCGTGACGTAGAGGGGGGGATGGACATGGTGACCCGGGCCGTATCCCGCGTTAGCGGGTGACGATCAGGCCACGATTGCGGGTGGTGGTGCCACCGTCCGGGCCCGAGAGGGTGGTTTCGACAGCCGTGCTTCCGCCAGTGTTGGTACGCACGACATCGCGCGACACGCTTTGACCTTCGGCATTTGTTCCGGTGGTCACGGTTTCACAGGTCACCATCTGATTGCCCTGAATACAGGTGTGTTCTTTGGCGATTTCACCGCCATTGTTGGTGGTCACAGTCAGGCCGCGGGCAAAACCCGGCGTGGCGGCCAAAAGCGGCACGATCAGGGAGAGGGCGCAGAGGGATTTGGTCACGGTTTTCATCGTTAAAGTCCTTTGAATTAGGCCATTTGGCCATTTCTTTTGGTCCGCTGTCGCGGGGGTGAAACAACAAGATCCGGCTTTCAGGTGTGATCTTGAGGGACGTTTGAGGTAGTCAGTATTCGGCGGTCAGTACCCAGCCTGCGCGAGGAACTTTGACACGCGGGTGATTTCCTTGCGAGCCAGAACGCCATCATTGTTGACGTCCGCCTTCTGGAACCCGGGAGCGACGGCGAGATATTCGGCCTGCGTCACCGCCCCGTCCCCATCGGTGTCACGCACCATGACACGCTTGCCGGAGACGTTGACGTCCTTGGAGGCGGCAAGGCTGTCGATTTCGGCCAAGGTGACAGACCCGTCGCCATTGGCATCGAGCACCTTGAAGCTGTCGATTTACAGCCCTTGAAACTCGGCGCGGGTCAGCACGCTGTCGCCGTTGGTGTCATAGGCCATGACAGTCGTCGCAGCCAGCGCCGGGGCCGCCAGCCCGAAAGCACAAAATGTTACCCCGATCAGGGCGCGGTATCGGATGCGCATTTGGTTACTCCTTTGCGGCGTCGATACTCATAATACGGGCGCTAGAGGGGCTCCCTACGCGGGCGGGGGCATTTTTTGTGATTTTCTTTGGGATCGCGCGCTCAGCGTTTTGAGGCAAAGAACGCCTTGAGCATCGTCTCGGCCTCGTCGCCCGCAATGCCGTCATAAATCTCCGGCGCGTGATGGCACTGGGCATGGCTATAGATTTTCGCGCCATGAGCGACACCACCGGATTTCGGATCGGAGGCGCCATAATAGAGCCTGCGAATGCGCGCGTTGGAAATCGCCGCCGCGCACATCGGACAGGGTTCCAGAGTGACATAAACATCGAACCCCGGCAGCCGCTCCTGCCCCAAGGCAGCACAAGCCGCCCGAAGTGCCACGATCTCCGCATGGGCCGTCGGATCATTGTCCTCACGGGTGCGATTGCCGCCCCGCGCGACGATCTCGCCGTCGGGCGACACCACGACGGCGCCCACGGGCACCTCGCCACGGGCCTCGGCCAACCGGGCCTCTTTCAAGGCCTCATCCATATAAGAGCGAAACGACATGCCCTTTCCTGCCGTGCGAGGCGTCCAAAGGCAAGCCATCGCATCATCCCCCCGCATCGACCATGTCTCGCCACACCCCGCCTGCCATTACACTTTTGCGTCGGAATGAGGACAGATTGACGCGGCTTCGTCGAATTGACTCACATCAAAGCCACATCCCGCGAGCAGAGCGATGGATGGCGCACGCGCGAAATTAAATACCTAAGGGACACTGACAATGAAGAAATCCTCCGTTCTGGCTGCTGCCGCCGTTCTCGGCCTCACCTGCGCCATCTCCTCCGCCGCTTTCGCGCAAGAGGCCGGCACGATGACCTTGGGCCTTGGCCTTGGCAGCGTCATGCCGAACTCGGACAACGGCAGCATTTTGGGCACCACCGATCTGGATGTCGGCGACAACCTACGCCCGACCGTCACCTTTGAATATTTCATCAAAGACAACCTCGGCATCGAAGTCCTGGGCGCCTGGCCGTTCAAACATAACATCAGCGCGTCTGGCATGGGTGAGATCGGCTCGACCCAACACCTGCCGCCGGTGGTCTCCTTGCAATATCACTTCGACACCGGTTCAACCTTTACCCCCTTCGTCGGCGTCGGCGTCAACTACACCGCTTTCTTCGATGAAACCGCCAAAGGCGCCATCGCGGGCAGCGATCTTGATCTCTCCGACTCCTGGGGCGTCGCGCTTCACGCCGGTTTCGATTACCAGATTAGCGAACGCGGGGCCTTACGGACCGACGTGCGGTGGATCGACATCGACAGCGATGTGAAACTCGACGGCGCCAAAATCGGCAAGGCCGAGATTGATCCGTGGGTCTTCGGCGTTTCCTACGTCATGAGCTTCTAAGGTTCAGAACCAGAGCACCTGAGATTGGCGGTCCACAGCCCTGTGGGCCGCCTTTTCTCTTCCCATAAGGCCCCGTGCGGAGTATGAGCGCGCCAACGAAAGGCCATTCCCATGACTGACACGCCCAAGACCCCGAAAAAGACCCCTCCCGGCGAGCGCATTGCCAAGGTGCTCTCCCGCGCTGGCATTTCCTCGCGCCGCGAAGCCGAGGCTTTGATCGAAGAGGGCCGCGTCACGGTGAACGGGCGCGTGGTCGCCTCGCCGGCGCTCAATGTGCTGCCGAAGGACAAGATTTTCGTCGACGGCAAAGAGGTTGGCGAACCGGAACCGCCGCGGCTCTGGCTCTATCACAAGCCTCTGGGTCTGGTGACCTCGGCCAAGGACGAAAAAGGCCGCGACACGGTGTTCGACCAGCTGCCGAAAGAGCTGCCGCGGGTGATGTCCGTCGGGCGCCTCGATTTGAACTCCGAGGGGCTTTTGCTTTTGACCAATGATGGCGAGCTGAAGCGCAAACTCGAATTGCCCGATACCGGCTGGCTGCGCAAATATCGCGTGCGGGTCAAAGGCACCGCGACCGAGGCCATGTTGGAACCGCTGCGCAAGGGCGTCACCATTGATGGCGAGAATTTCCAACCGATGGAAGTGGCCTTTGACCGTCAGCAAGGGGCAAATGCCTGGCTCACCGTCGGTCTGCGCGAGGGCAAGAACCGCGAAATCCGCCGCGCGATGGAGCACATCGGTCTGACCGTGAACCGTCTGATCCGCCTGTCTTATGGGCCGTTCCGTTTGGGCACCTTGCAGCCAGGTCAGGTCGAGGAAGTCCGCGGCCGCGTGCTGCGCGATCAGCTTGGCATGGACCTTGAGATCGGCGAAGGCGGCAAGGCGAAACGCACCGTCGAACGTGGCGGCAAGCCGGGCGGTCCGCGCAAGGAAGTGCGTGGACGCGATGATGCACGTGGTGGAAAACCGGCCGGAAAACCAGGTGGCAAGCCTTTTGGCAAACCGGGCGGCAAACCCTCCTTCGGGGATCGGGACCGCAGTGAACGTGACGGCCCGCGCGTCGGCAAACCCGGTGGCAAACCGCCGTTCAAAGGGAAACGTGACGGCGACGAAGGGTTCAAACCGCGCAGCCAGGGCTTCAAACGCCGCGATGACAATGATGCAAAACCCGGTGGGTTCAAGCCCCGTGGCGAGGGCTACCAAGGCAAACGCGGCGCCGGTGGCAATCGTGATCGTGACGGCGGTCGTGATGGGGCACGCGATGGCGATTTCAAATCGCGTGGCGAAGGCTTTAAGGGCAAGCCGCGCGACGGGAAACCGGGCGGCAAACCCTTTGGCGGCAAACCGGGCGGCAAGCGGGACGATCGGGGCGAGGAGCGCGGCGGCAAGCCCGGCAGCTTCAAATCCCAGGGTTTCAAATCCCATGGCGGCGGGCGTGACGGCAAACCGCGCTCGGCCGGTTTCAAGTCCCACGGTGGCGGCACGGGCGGCTCCGGAAAACCCGGCGGCTTCTCGGGCAAGCCGGGCGGTGGCAGAGGCGGCAAACCGCCGAAATCAGGCCGTTGAGCCAAAACTGAGGGGGAAAGCGCGGCAAGCGCTCCCCTTCACCCTTTTACCGAACGCGATTCCTTTCTATATCTTGAGACAAGAACCGCTTTGGAAAGGGTGCCCATGAGCGACAGCGTGTTTTCAAAACTCGCCTATTATCTGTTGGTTGCGCTGACGTTTTACGTGACGATCAAGGCGCAGGGCATGTGATGGCAAAGCGCTACGGGTCCACCCACTCCCCGAAAGGCAATCTGTCCGAGACAGGTCAATCTTCTGCCGCACCGGTTGCGCGGCCATTTGATGGCAAGAAACCGAGCCGTGTCGGCGCACGTTCTAACCTTCTGTTCTTTGCGGCGATCCCCTTGGCTTGGAAAGCCTTCACGGCTGAGCCCGTCACCATGGCGGGCTATTTGGCGGCCCTTGGCTGCCTCGTGGGCGCGGCATTTCTCACCCGCGAGGGGTTGAAGGCCGAAGAAGCCTATGAGGCCCGCAAGGTTGCCCGCCGCCCCGCCATTCCACGCAAAATTTTTGGCTCCGTTTTGACTGGCCTTGGGCTTGGTCTGGTCGGTTGGTTCGGCTGGGGTCCGTTTGAAACGGTGATCTTCGCCGTGCTGGGCGTCATTCTTCACAGCCTCGCCTTTGGCTTTGACCCCCTGAAAAACAAGGGGTTCGACGAGATCGACCTATTCCAACAGGACCGCGTCGCCAAGGCAGTGGACGAGGCCGAAGCGCATCTCAAATCCATGCGCGAGGCGCTGGAGCGCACCGGGGATCGGCAGGCTCAGGATCGTCTTGAGCGCTTTATAACGACCGCACGGGCCATGTTCCGCACGGTCGAAGATGACCCGCGCGATCTGACGGCGGCGCGCAAATATCTTGGCGTCTATCTCTTGGGCGCCCGCGATGCGACGGCGAAATATGCCGACCTCTGGAGCAAGAGCCGCAACGTGCAAGCGCGCGACGATTGGTTCGCGCTTTTGGACGATTTGGAAGCGAATTTCGACGCCCGCCACAAAAAGTTTCTTTTGGACGATAAGACCGACCTCGACATCGAAATTGAGGTGCTGCGCGACCGTTTGGCGCGCGAAGGCGTCACAGAAAATATCACGTCATGAGTTTGAATTAGGGGAACCGAACATGTCCGACACCATCCGCCAACAGGCCGAAGCCGCTTTGAAAGACGTCGAAGAGGTGACCGCCGTCATCCTCCCCGAACCGAAGGGCGACTTGATCGACCCCGCCGCTCTTGAGGCCCCTGTCGCCGCAGAAGTCGCGCAGGCGAAGGCCGAGATTGACATGCATGACACGAATTCCATCGTGCGTTTCGGCTCCGCCGCGCAGGCCGAGTTGCAGGTGATTTCCCAGGCGATGTTGCAGGACGTCAAAAACAAGGATGTGGGGCCTGCGGGTGACAGCCTGCGCTCCATCGTGACGACCATTCGCGGGTTCTCGGTGTCTGAGCTGGATGTTCGCCGTGAGCGCAGCTGGTGGGAGAAACTATTGGGCCGTGCGGCGCCGATGGCGAAATTCGTCGCCCGCTTTGAAGATGTGCAAAGCCAGATCGACAAGATCACCGACAACCTGCTGACCCACGAGCATAAATTGCTCAAGGACATCAAGTCCTTGGACATGCTTTATGAGAAAACCCTGACCTTCTATGACCAGCTCGCGATCTACATTGCGGCGGGCGAGATGAAGCTCAAGGAGCTGGACGAGACCGACATTCCGGCACTGGCCGCCGCGGTCGATGCAGCACCCGAGGCAGATCAGGTGATCAAGGCGCAGGAATTGCGCGATCTGCGCGCTGCGCGGGACGACCTTGAACGTCGCGTGCACGATCTGAAACTGACCCGTCAGGTGACGATGCAATCCCTGCCCTCGATCCGCCTGGTGCAGGAAAACGACAAGTCTCTGGTGACGAAAATCAACTCGACGCTGGTCAACACCGTGCCGCTTTGGGAAACCCAACTGGCGCAGGCCGTGACCATTCAGCGCTCGTCGGAGGCGGCGAAATCCGTGCGTGCGGCGACCGATCTGACCAACGAATTGCTGACCGCCAACGCCAAGAACCTGCGCGAGGCCAACAAGGTCGTGCGCGAGGAAATGGAGCGCGGTGTCTTCGATATCGAGGCTGTGAAAACCGCCAACGAGGAACTCGTCGCCACCATCGAAGAGAGCCTGCAGATCGCAGACGAAGGCAAGCGCAAGCGGGCCGAAGCCGAGGTCGAGCTTAAGGCGATGGAAACGAAGCTGCGCGACACGCTGGCCTCCGCCAAGGCGACCGGCAACGCCTCCGGCCCCTCTGTGCCGGCGTAAATGCGCGCGCGGGTGGGACATATGATCGGCAAAGGCGTGCGCGGGCTGGCCCCGCTCGCGCCCTTGCTTGTTTTGTCCGCCTGTATGCAAGCGCCTAACATCAAACCCCTGCCGCGCCCTGCGGCCTCAGTGCGACCGATCGTCCAGACCCCGCCCGAGCGCAGCAGTGAAAGCCTTGCACTCGAAAGCTATTACGCGCGGGTGCAGAATGATCTTCTGGGCAATGAATTGCTCCGCACCGATGGCGGCGGGCCGGACACGCCATTCAACGCCCGACAATTGGCCGCGAATTTCGAAGCCATTGCTTTGAATGACGAATACACCTCGGTGAACGGGCAATTCGTGGCGCAAAAAACGCCCTCTAACCTGCATCGCTGGCAAGTGCCGGTGCGCGTAGGTCTTGAGTTCGGCGCCACCGTGTCGCCCGAAATCCGGGCCAAGGATGAGGCCACCGTCAATCACTTCGTCGCACAACTCGCGCGGGCGACCGGGCATTCGATCACCCGCTCGTCTCAGCCGAATTTCCACGTTCTCGTGCTCAATGAGAACGAACGCCGCGCCATCGGGCCGCAACTCTCCGAGATGATCCCCGGCATCGGCCAAGACGCCATTCGCTCGGTCGTGAACATGCCACGCTCCTCCTATTGTCTGGTGGTCGCGTCTGATCCCGACGATGATGGCGCCTATCAATCCGCTGTGGCGATCATTCGCGCCGAACACCCTGATCTGCTGCGCAAATCCTGTTTCCACGAGGAAATCGCGCAGGGCCTCGGACTGGCGAACGATAGCCCCTACGCGCGGCCCTCAATCTTCAACGACGACGAAGAATTTGCGCTTTTGACGCGGCACGACGAGCTGCTGTTGCGCATTCTCTACGACCGGCGCCTTGCCCCCGGTATGCGCCCGGACACCGCCCGCCCGATTGCGACCGAGATCGCATATGAGCTGATGGGCGAGGATATTTAACGAATAGGAGGCCCCATGGGTATTTTCGATTTTCTTTCTGGCGAATTCATCGACGTCATCCATTGGACGGACGACACGCGCGACACGATGGTGTGGCGGTTCGAACGTGAGGGCCATGAGATCAAATACGGCGCCAAACTGACGGTGCGCGAAGGACAGGCGGCGGTGTTCGTGCACGAGGGGCAATTGGCGGATGTCTTCACGCCGGGTCTCTATATGCTCGAGACCAACAACATGCCGATCCTGACGACGCTTCAGCACTGGGATCACGGGTTTAAATCGCCGTTTAAATCCGAGGTCTATTTCGTCAACACCACGCGGTTTGCCAACCTGAAATGGGGCACCAAAAACCCGATCATGTGCCGCGATCCGGAGTTCGGTCCGGTGCGTCTGCGGGCCTATGGCACCTATACGGTCAAGGTTTCTGACCCGGCGCTGTTCCTGACCGAGATCGTCGGCACCGACGGCGAGTTCACCATGGACGAAATTTCCTATCAGATCCGCAACATCATCGTGCAGGCGTTTTCGCGCATCGTTGCGGGCTCCGGCATTCCGGTTCTCGACATGGCGGCGAACACGGCTGATCTGGGCAAACTCGTCGCAGCCGAGATTTCCAAAGTGGTCGCGGAATACGGCCTGACCATCCCGGAATTCTACATTGAAAACATCAGCTTGCCCGAAGCGGTCGAGACCGCAATGGACAAACGCACCTCGATGGGCATCGTCGGCAATCTCGACAATTACATGAAGTTCAACGCCGCCGAAGCCATGAGCGCGGAAAACTCCGCCATGGCGGCTTCGATGGGCGCCGGTATGGGGGCTGGGCTTGGCATGTCCATGGCGCAACAAACGCAAGCCGGCCCGTGGGGCGCACGTCCTGCGGCGGCCCCTGCCGTGCAAACCCCGCCGCCGCCCCCAGTCGAACATGTCTGGCACATTGCCGAACAGGGCGAGACCAAAGGCCCCTATTCCAAGGCAGAGATGGGTCAGATGGCCGCCAAAGGTGCGCTCAAACGCGAAACTTTTGTTTGGACGCCCGGTCAAGACGGCTGGCTCAAGGCCGAAGAGGTCAGGGAGCTTGCACAACTGTTCACGATCGCGCCGCCGCCGCCGCCGCCCGGCGTCTAATCCGCAATCGGACCAATAAGGTCCTCATCCACGCGGTTTGATCGCCCTGCGCAGCGATGTGCGGGGCAAAATCTGCGACATGTTTTAAAGATGGTGTCATGCCACACACGCACACTCCGAGCACGCGGACGGCCCCGAGGGTCAGTTATACCTGTGACCCAAGCCCTTCGGAACAGGCGCTTGCGGAGTTGGCGCTTGCGATGAGCGGCCTTGGCAGCCTGGCGCCCAAGGCGCTGTCCGATATGGCCAGTTGGGAAAGATCGAACCACCCAAGCGTGGTCGGTCGCGGCAAAATCTTGGACGCTCTCTCCCAGATCACGCCCCCCATCAGCCTCTCGGTCACACAAATCACATTAGAGGGCAAAGCCGCCACCGTCACAGGGCGTTTGACCCGCGAAGGTCAGGGGCTTTTTCTGTTTTGCCAGATTCTGCGTTTCACAACGCCAGAGCGGACAGAGATCGCGCAGATCATCAGCGTCGAGCAAAAGGAGAGATGATGCAGACGTTCAGCACCTCCCTGCCGCTACAGCATTTTTCTGAAATCCTCTCGCCAATCATTGAGGTTGAGGATCAAGGAGTTGGTCATTCGCCGAAACTGAGGCGCCTCAAAGAGTGCTTTCGCCGCCTCTCGATTGCCCTTTTCTACTTCAAGGGCGATTTTTCCTGCCGCTTGGTGAAACCTTGTGTGCAGATTCTCGATCATCTCGAATTTTTGCGTTGTCTGATCGCTGGGCTTTGGCGTCAACCCGCCAAGCCATTTGCCAAAGGCGCATTGGTCATTGCACGAAATCTCTTCGGCGCTCTTTTCAAGCTGCCCCCTCTCGATGCCATTCAAAAGCGTGCGCTTCCACGCTGCATGAGCGCAAATCGCGTCTCGGATTTGCGCGTCACCTGTGATTTCACTGGAGTTCATATTGTCTGTTTCCCAAAGCCTTGTCATGTTGCCCACGAACATGGCACGGCGCGCTTAATCTAAGGTAAACTCTCATGAATTCGGATACATACCCCGCCTCAGGCATGACCGAACATCGGTTTCCCTGCACCACCTGCGGCGCCGATATGCGGTTCGACCCTGCGCAAGGGCTTTTGTCCTGTGATCACTGCGGCGCAACCCAGGCGCTGGACACAAGTGACGCGCGCGCGCCCCGTGAGATGGATTTTCAATCCGCGCTCTCTGCGCAAATCCCTCAGCAGGAAATGGAGGAGACGCGCGTCGCGAAATGCCCGAATTGCGGCGCGGAAGTGGAATTCGACGAAGATTTACACGCAACAGAATGCCCGTTTTGTGCCACGCCCGTTGTCACCGACACAGGTGCAAATCGTCATATCAAGCCTCACGGATTGCTGCCCTTTGCCCTCACCGAAGAGGCAGCGCATGATGCCATGTCCGCGTGGCTTGGCAGCCTGTGGTTTGCGCCAAACGGGTTGAAATCCTATGCCCGTAAAGGGCGGCGGATGTCCGGCGTCTATTTGCCCTATTGGACGTTCGATGCCCAAACCGCCACCCAGTATCGCGGCGAACGCGGCGACGATTATTACACCTCTCATAGCGTCACGCGAAACGGCAAACGCCAGACCGTGCGCAAGCGTCATACGCGCTGGCGGGCCGCTGCAGGGCGCGTGGCACGGTTCTTTGACGATGTGCTCGTGCTTGCGTCCGACGCCTTGCCGGGACAGTTCTCGGATGGTCTGGCGCCTTGGGATTTGTCGGAACTTGAACCCTATATCCCGGATTATCTCGCGGGGTTTCGCGCAACCGCCTATTCCGTGCCCTTGGAACACGGCTATAGAGACGCGCGCGAGTACATGGACCGGGTGATCCTGCGCGATGTCAAATTCGACATCGGCGGGGATCGCCAGCGCGTGCACGATATGAACACCGCCGTCTCGGCAGTCACGTTCAAGCACATCCTCCTGCCGATTTGGATGGCGGCTTACAAATATCGCGGCAAAACCTATCGGTTCGTCGTCAACGGCCGCACCGGTCGGGTTCAAGGCGAACGCCCCTATTCCGCATGGAAGATCGCCTTTGCCGTGTTTGCAGGGCTGATTGTCGCAGGAATCGTTGGATATATCGTGGCGATGAACCAATAAATGTGGTGGTCTTTTAAGCCGCGCATTTACTCGAACAGGCTTTGCGTGGTAGCGCTATCAAAGATTATTGATGGAGGAAGCGATGATCCTTTGTGCCGGTGAAGCCCTAATCGACATGTTGCCCCGCACCACGACGCAAGGCGAAGACGCCTATGCGCCCTACGCGGGCGGCGCCGTGTTCAACACCGCCATCGCCCTTGGACGGCTCAGTGCGGATGTGGGGTTTTTCTCCGGGTTCTCTCAGGATTTCTTTGGCGATCTGTTGAAGTCGAAGCTCGCCGAGAGCCATGTGGACACCACCTTGGCTGTCACCGCGGACCGCCCCTGCACCGTCGCTTTCGTCAAACTGGTCGATGGTCATGCCACCTACGCCTTCTACGATGAAAACACCGCCGGGCGGATGTTGACGGAGACCGACCTGCCCACCCTGCCCGGCTCGGTCGAGGCGGTATTCTGCGGCGGCATTTCCCTGCCGGTGGAGCCCTGTGGCACGGCCTATGAGGCGCTGTTTGTTCAGGCTTCTCCCTCCTGCGTCACCATGATGGACCCGAACATTCGCCCCGGTTTTATCCGCGATGAGGCGCGATATCGTGCAAGATTGGAACATATGCTGACGCATGCCGATATTGTGAAACTCTCCGACGAGGACCTCATTTGGCTGATGGGCGAGGGCGACATCGACGCCCATATCGCGACCCTTTTGGACAAGGGCGTCAAACTCGTCTGCCTGACCATGGGCGCCGATGGCGTCAAGGGCGTCACAGCGCGCGGCATCACCCATGTGGCGAGCACCCGTGTCGAGGTGGTCGACACGGTCGGCGCCGGAGACACCTTCAACGCAGGGCTTCTGGCGGGGTTGCAACGGGCGGGAAAATTGACCAAAGACGCGATTGCCGCGCTGGACGATGACGCGCTGCGCGCAGCACTCGCTCTCGGCGCGCAGGCCGCCGCTGTCACCGTGTCCCGTGCTGGCGCCAACCCGCCCTGGAGCCATGAATTGGAGACCCCATCGTGAGAGCCCTCATCCAACGCATTTCAGAAGCCGCCGTGCGTGTCGACGGCGATATTGTCGGACAAAGTGGCCCCGGTCTCTTGGTGCTGGTCTGCGCCATGCGCGGAGACACCGAGGCGCAGGCGGACAAGCTGGCCGCCAAAATCGCCAAGCTACGAATTTTTAAGGATGAGGCAGACAAAATGAACCTCTCCGTGCGTGATATCGGCGGCACGGCTCTGGTCGTGAGCCAGTTCACGCTGGCCGCCGAGACCAAGGGTAACCGCCCTGGTTTTTCCACCGCCGCCGCCCCGGATGAGGGCAAGGCGCTCTACGAATATTTTACCGACCGTCTTGTGTCCGAGGGCGTCCCGTCTGAAAAGGGCATCTTTGGCGCAGATATGAAAGTCTCGCTGATCAATGACGGGCCGATCACGATCTGGCTCGACACGGAAGCCTGATCGCCCCTGCCCGTCTCCCCCATGGACCTTTGCCACACTTTGTCCTAAATCGCCTGCAAAGAGAGGGCTCATCCGTGGCGCAGACACTCGTCAAACAGATCGCATCCGAAGAGGACATGGCGCAGATCGCCTCTGCGCTGGCGACGCATTTGCGGCCCGGCGATGTGGTGCTTTTGGATGGCGCTTTGGCGGCGGGCAAGACATTTTTCACCCGCGCCTTGGTGCGCACGCTCGGCTCGGATGAAGCCGTGACCAGCCCGACCTACACGATTGCAAACATCTACGAGACGCCCAAAGGGCCGGTTCTTCATGTCGACGCCTATCGCCTGAAGGGTGCGCAAGAGTTCTATCACCTTGGTCTCGAAGAATATTTCGACTCCGGAATTTCCGTCATTGAATGGGGCGAGCGGATTGCCGACTACTTCGATACGCCGCTGTCGATCCGCATCGGCTTTGGCGACAGCGAGACAGAGCGACAGGTGACGCTCACCGCCGAGGCACCGCGCTGGACGCCGGTTTTGGAGGCTCTTACATGACGATGACATTGCTCATACAAGCCTCGAACGGCGTACCAGCGCTGGCCTTGGGACGCGGCGACACGATCGTCTTTGACTCTTCAAAAGATGAGACACTGAGCGGATCGCGTGATTACCGCATGCTGTTGGAAACCGGGCTTGCGGCCTGTGGCGGCGCCTTGTCAGACCTGAGCCTCATCGCCTGTGACATCGGCCCCGGCGGCTTGGGCGTCACGCGCACGGCGGCGGCTTTCGCCAATGCTTTGGGCTTTGCGCGCAGCATTCCGGTTCTGTCCCTCCCGGCCTTTGAGCTTTTGGGCGCAGAGGTAAGCACCGGAAAACCGGTCGCGATCCTGCGTCGCGCGGCGCGTCCGCATGTGCATTTCGGAATTTTTCGCGAAGGCAAACTTGCACATTACGAACATTGCCTTGAGAAATCTGCCTTAACGCAGCTTTCAAAATTGGACGATTACGATTTGGCCGGGAATATCGAAGTGGAAGGCCATGACGCGCCTGTCACCAATATGGCCAGCATGGCCACCATGCTCCAACTGGCTTTGGGCACCGCAACACCCGGCCCAGAGGCCCGCGCCTATCCCATCGTGGAGGTGCTCGAATGATGCCTTCTTCTGATCAGATCGCCGAGGTTCTCGGTGCCGGTGGCGTGGTGCTTTTACCCACGGACACCGTGCTGGGCCTCGCCGCCTCGCCCGCGCACACGCAGGCCATTGAAAAGATTTACGCACTCAAGCAACGCCCGCGCGACAAGAACCTGCCGATCATGGTGGCGGGTGCCGACCAGATCGCAGGGCTTGGCGCAGTGCTCTCCGAGAGTGCCTTGAAGCTTCTCGCCAGTCCCTATGTGCCCGGCGCTTTGACGCTGGTTCTGGCACTCGATCCGATTCTGGTGCCCGCGTGGCTGATCGAGCGCACCGAGATTGCCGTTCGCATTCCGAACAATGCGCTATTGCTGGAAGCGCTTGAAAAATCAGGGCCTTTGATGGTGACCTCGGCCAATCGTTCCGGCGCCGAGCCGCCCGCAACGACAGAAGAGGCCGCAGACCAACTCTTTGGCGCGCCCGACCTCATCGTACCCGGAAAAGGCGCGGCCCCGGCCCCCTCGACCATCGTCGATTGTACCCAAGACCCGGTCGTCATCCTGCGTCATGGGGTGGTGTCCGAGGCAGATATTCATGAGGTGCTGGCATGAGCGGTTTGATCCTTGGCATCGAGACCTCTTGCGACGACACCTCTGTCGCTCTGGTGGACCGCGCCGGCCATGTCGCCGCGATCCAGACCGTGTCGCAATTCGAAATTCACGAGGCCTTTGGCGGGGTCTACCCGGAACTGGCCTCTCGCGCGCATCTTGAAGCCATTTTGCCGACGATCCAGTCAGTTATGAACGAGGCTTCAGTGACGCCGCAGGACCTGACCGCAATCGGCGTGACCCGTGGCCCCGGTCTGATCGGATCGCTTTTGGTCGGGCTTTCGACGGCAGAGGCGCTGTCGCTGGGTTGGGGCGTTCCGGCTTACGGTGTGAACCATTTGCGCGGGCATATACGGTCTGTGGAGTTGGAAAGCGGCAAGACGGAGTTTCCTGCCGTGATCATGCTGGTCTCCGGCGGACATACGTTGATTGCCGAGCTGAAAGACGCCTGGTCCTATCGCCTGCTCGGCACGACGCGCGATGACTCGGTGGGTGAAAGCTATGACAAAGTGGCGCGGATGCTGGGCCTCGGCATGCCCGGCGGTCCGGCAATCGACAAGGCGGCAAAGGCGGGAGCGCCCGTGTTGCGCCTGCCGCGTCCGATGAAGAATGACGCCTATGAGTTTTCGTTTTCCGGGCTGAAATCCTCGGTCGCACGGCATATCGAAAAGCACCCGGAAGTGTCAGTCGAAGATATGTCGGCGTCCTTCGTGGCGGCCTGTATGGATGTTTTGACAGCCAAGGCGGATCGGGCGCTGGCGGAATGCAAACCGAAGTCTCTGGTCATTGTCGGGGGCGTCGCCGCGTCGCCTCAATTGCGCGAAGCTATGGGCAAAGTCGCGGAGAGACATGGCGTCGAGCTGTGCCTTCCGCCGATGAAATGGGCAACGGACAATGCAGCGATGATCGCCATGGCGACATGGGATTATGTCGAGCGTGGATTGCAGCCGGGGTTGATGCCGAAGCCGAACCTGAGTTTGGAAACGCCTTAGAAGCTAAAGCCTGTTAAAAGCTAAACCCGGGCAGACCGTCCAAAGTCGCTTTCAAAGCCTCGCCCCATCCCGTTGAAATCTCATGATAATAGGGATCGTCCGCCGTGATGCGGCGCTGATAGGCGACTTTGTAGGTGTCTTTTTCGATCACCTGAAGGTCGAAGGGCAAGCCCACAGACAGATTGGCTTTGACCGTGCTGTCGAAAGAGACGAGCATCAGTTTGACAGCCTCTTCAAAGGACATCTGCGGATCATAGGCGCGGACCAGAATCGGTTTGCCGTATTTGGTCTCGCCAATCTGGAAAAACGGCGTCTCGGAGCCGGCCTCAATGAAATTGCCCTCGGGGTAGATCAGGAAAAGGCGTGGCTCGGAGCCTTTGATCTGACCACCCAAAAGCACGGTGGCGTTAAACGCGCTATCTGCGCGCTGGCCTTCGTCGGCATGGGTGGCGATCACGTCTTTGAGCGTCTTGGCAACAAGGCGCGCGACCTGAAACATCGAGGGCGCCGAAAGGATTGAGGGTTCACGATCCTCAGGGGCCTTCGTGCGTTCGTCCAGCAAAGACACAAGCGCCTGCGTGGTGGCGAGGTTGCCCGCCGTCATGACGGTCAGAATACGTTCACCGGGGGTCTCCCAAGTGAACATCTTCTTAAACGTCGAAATATTGTCGACACCGGCGTTGGTCCGGGTGTCGGACATCATGACGAGGCCCCGATCGAGCATCATACCCACGCAATAGGTCATGTGCCGTCCTTATTGTTGCTCTTGTTGCTGTACGACTTCGATCTCGACAGAGAGGGATTCGCCCTCGCCGCCAAATCGTGTGCCAGTTACAGGGGCAGCATCGCGGTAGTCCAGTCCTGTTGCGACGCGAACGTAGCGTTGATCGGGACAAATCTCGTTAGAAACGTCGAATCCGACCCATCCGAGGCCGCGCACATGGGCTTCGGCCCAAGCGTGAGTGGCCTCTTGTTCGGTGCGGTCATTCATCATCAGGTAGCCGGACACATACCGTGCCGGGAAGCCCATCTCGCGCGCGGCAGAGATAAAGACATGGGCGTGGTCTTGGCAGACGCCCTTGCCCTCGGTGAGCGCATCCTCGGCGCTGCCGTCGGCATTGGAGCTCCCGACCTCATATTTCACGGCCTCGCCCACCAGCTTGGAGAGTGTGTGGAGACGTTCGAGATCCGTCTCACCCTCGACTTGTTTGACCAAAGCCCGCACACCTGCGCCGGGCTTCGTCAGAGGCGTCACCTTGTCGAACAGCCAAAGAGGCGACGGACCGCGATGCTGGCCGACAACACCATGGTTGTCCGCGATCTCGACCTCGCCCTCGCAGGTGATCACCAACTCCTGAGCGTCTTTCTCAAAAGAAATCAGTTCGACCAGATTGTTCATATGGTCGTGATACGACAGTTCCTTTTGCCCGCCGGTCACGGTCGTCGACCAGGTGAGCACCTCCTGTCCGTGGCCGGATTTCGGCGTCTTGCGCAACTGTTGCAGCCCGTAAGCGACGGGATGATCAAAGGCGTAGCGGGTGGTGTGGCGAATGGTCAGGCGCATCTGGATTTACTCATAGAACCGATAGTCTTTCTCGATCTGCTGGCCGAGTTTACTCAGCATGCTCAGGACTGTCTGGATGTATTCATGAAGACCATAGTCGAAAACTGCCTCGATGTCGTGGTTCATGAAACGATCCACCAGAGCTTTGGACATCAGAGAGGATTGCGGCGGCGTATCGTAATCGGCACCCAGATAGCTCAGGTTGTTGTGGATTTTCGTTGCACAGAAGTTGAGCGAGCGCGGCATGCGTTTGTCGAGGATCAGGAATTGCGCGATGTCACGGGCGTTGACTTGAGACCCGTAAGCCATGCGAAAGCCGCCACGCGCCGAGACGGAACGCAGGATAGTTTCCCAGTGCACATTGTCGATCGACGAGCCCACCGCAAAGGCCGAGGGCAAGAGCACGTAGTATTTGACGTCCAATATCCGCGCGGTCGCATCAGCGCGCTCAAGAAAGGTGCCCGTACGGGTGAAATCATAGATTTCATTTCTGAGCATCGTGCCATGCGTGGCCCCCCGCACCAAGGCGGTGCGTTGCCGAATGAGGCCCAACACAGCCGGCAAGTCCCGCTCAGACACCTTACGCGCCAGAGCATCCTTCACCGCCATGTAACAGCCGTTGATCGCCTCCCAAACCTCATGGGTCAGCGCCGTGCGCACCATCCGCGCGTTTTGGCGCGCTTCCGAAATGGTGGAGAGCACGGAGGCCGGATTGGCCTTTTCCCGCAGCATCCAGTTGATCGCAGCGTCTTTCGTCACCTCGTCGTGGTGTTCTTCATAGCCCGCCAGAACCGAAGCCGATCGCATTACCGAGGCCCATTCGTCGTCGTCGTGCCCCAGCCGCGTCAGGCCGATCCGCTGACCGGTTTCCACGAGGCGCGAAGTATTCTCCGCACGCTCCAGATAGCGTGACATCCAGTAGAGGCCATTTGCCGTTTTCCCAAGCATCTCTGTCCTCCCCTCAGTCTTCCAGAACCCAAGTGTCCTTGGTCCCGCCACCTTGTGACGAGTTCACCACGAGCGAGCCTTTTTCCAAGGCGACACGGGTCAAACCGCCGGGGGTGATGTCGATCCCCTCAGGCGAGCAGAGCACAAAGGGCCGCAGATCCACATGGCGTGGCGCCAGCCCCGTCTTGGTAAAGATCGGCACAGTAGAAAGCGCGAGCGTCGGCTGGGCGATGTAATTGCCGGGACGCGCAGTGAGTTTCTTGCGGAATTCTTCGATCTCTTTCTTGGACGACGTCGGTCCGATCAACATGCCGTAGCCACCGGAGCCATGCACCTCTTTGACCACCAGCTCAGCAAGGTTATCGAGCACATAGGCAAGGCTGTCGGGTTCCGAACAGCGCCAGGTTGGCACGTTTTCGAGGATCGCCTTTTCGCCGGTGTAAAACTCAACAATGTCCGGCATGTAGCTATAGATCGCCTTGTCGTCGGCGATGCCTGTGCCGGGTGCGTTGGCGATGGTGATCCCGCCTGCGCGATACACATCCATGATGCCGGGCACGCCCAAGGCACTTTCAGGATTGAAATTCAGCGGATCGAGGAAATCATCGTCGATGCGACGGTAAAGCACGTCGATCGGTTTATAGCCATGGGTGGTGCGCATCGCGACACGGCCGTTGACCACGCGCAAATCATGCCCCTCGACCAGCTCCACACCCATCTGATCAGCGAGGAACGCGTGCTCATAATAGGCGGAATTGTAAATCCCCGGCGTCAGAACCGCGACCGTCGGCGTGCCTTCGCAAGCGGGCGGCGCGCAGGCGGCCAGAGAGCGACGCAGGTTGGTCGGGTAGTTCTGAACCGGCTGCACACGATTGCGCGAGAACAGTTCCGGGAACATCTGAAGCATCGTCTCGCGGTTCTCCAGCATGTAGGAGACGCCAGAGGGCGTGCGCGCGTTGTCTTCGAGCACGTAGAACTGATCCGGCCCGGTGCGCACCAAATCGATGCCGACGATGTGGGTATAAACCCCGCCCGGCGGCGTCATTCCGATCATCTGCGGCAAGAAGGCTTCGTTCTTGGCGATCATCTCCTGCGGCACGCGGCCCGCTTTGATGATTTCCTGACGGTTGTAAATGTCATGAAGAAAGGCGTTGATCGCCCGCACGCGCTGCTCGATGCCTTTACAGAGCTTTTGCCACTCCCGCCCCGCTATGATGCGCGGAATGATGTCGAAAGGGATCAGACGCTCTTCGGCCTCGGCGCGACCGTAAACGTTGAAGGTAATGCCCGCCAGGCGAAACACCTCTTCCGCCTCGCGTTGTTTTGCACGGAGCCGCTTCAGGTCTTCGCCCTGAAACCAGCTCTGAAATTCGCTGTAGGGGTCGCGCAGAACGTCGTCGTTGCCCCACATTTCATCAAAGATGTTTTTATCGCTCATAGTATGAATTTAGAGCTTCCCGAATTCGCTTCACAATCGGATTCTCGAGTCTTGCGGGACACAAGCGGTGAATTGCTGCGCAGTCGCCTTAAATTTGAGCAAATGCGTGCATTGCTTTCTGTCTCGCCCCCGCCCGCGCCTTTCGTTCACTCGTAAATCCCGCAGGCCGCCTTGAATGACCGTCGCAAACATCGCCCCAGATGGTCGCAGTATACAGTTGCACACATTGACTTGTGGCCCCGAACTCGCTACCCGAATTGCCAAGCGCAGCGGGGGGTCATTTGCCCGCTGTATATTCGTGACAGTGGAGGATCATTATGACCGACAAGACACCCGACATCATCTATACCATCGTGGACGAAGCCCCCGAGCTTGCCCGTGGCTCGCTTCTGCCGATCATCTCCTCCTTCTCCGAGGCTGCAGGCGTCAGCGTCGCGACCAAGGACATCTCTCTGGCCGGTCGTATCCTCGCCCTCTTCCCGGACCTCCTGTCCGACGAACAGCGCGTCTCCGATGACCTTGCCGAGCTTGGCGAACTGGTGAAAACCCCGGACGCCAACGTCATCAAGCTGCCGAACATCTCCGCCTCCGTGCCGCAGCTCGAAGCCGCGATCAAGGAACTGCAAGCCCAAGGCTATCCGATCCCCGCCTACCCGGCTGATCCGCAGACCGACGAAGAGAAAGCCGTCCGCGCCAAATACGACACCGTCAAAGGGTCCGCCGTGAACCCGGTGCTGCGCGAGGGCAACTCTGACCGTCGCTCCGCCAAGGCCGTGAAAGAATACGCGAAAGCCAACCCGCACCGCATGGGCGAGTGGAAATCAACCTCGAAAACCACCGTCGCCGCGATGCCGGGCGATGATTTCTTTGCCAATGAGAAATCCGCAACGATCACCGCCGCTCAGGCCGGTGGCGCGAAAATCGTCTTCACCGCAAAAGACGGCTCCGAGACGGTTCTGAAATCCGGCCTCAAATATCTCGAAGGCGAGATCGTCGATGCGACCTTCATGTCCGCCAAGGCGCTGCGCGCCTACATCGAGGCCGAAGTCGCGAGCATGGAGCCGGGCGTGCTGTTCTCCGTGCACCTGAAAGCGACGATGATGAAGGTCTCCGATCCGATCATCT
This sequence comes from Celeribacter sp. PS-C1, assembly GCF_019429625.1. Taxonomy (GTDB): domain Bacteria; phylum Pseudomonadota; class Alphaproteobacteria; order Rhodobacterales; family Rhodobacteraceae; genus Celeribacter. Next base: position 30,046 of record NZ_JAHXRW010000002.1, on the reverse strand, counting down.
TCGGCCATTTCGTATCGGTCTATCTCGAAGACTTCCTTGCCAAACACGGCGACAAGCTCGATTTCAACCCGAACTCCGGCATCGGCGCGCTCGAAAAGCTCATCGCTGGCAATGCCGAGATGGAAGCCGATCTGAAAGCTGCACTGGCCGCCAAACCGGCTATGTACATGGTCGATTCCGACAAAGGCATCACCAACCTGCACGTGCCGTCTGACGTGATCATCGACGCCTCCATGCCCGCAGTGATCAAGGCCGGTGGCATCGGCTGGGGCCCGGATGGCAAAGCGGCTGACACCAAATGCTGCATCCCGGACAACTCCTACGCCTGCGTCTATGACGAGACGGTCGAGTACTTCAAAGAGACCGGCACGCTGGATGTCACCAACTGTGGCGCCGTGTCCAACGTCGGCCTGATGGCGCAAAAGGCCGAGGAATACGGCTCTCACCCCACCACCTTCGAGATGGACGCGGACGGCAAGGTCGAGATCATTCTCGACAATGGCGACGTGCTGCATTCGCATGAGGTCGAAGCGGGCGACATCTGGCGCTCCTGCACCGCGAAAAAGGCCCCGATCCTCGACTGGATCAAAACCGGCATCGAACGTGTGGACGTCGAAGGCTGTGGCGCGTTCTGGCTGGATGCCAACCGTGCGCATGACGCCGAGCTGATCAAATATGTCGAACCGGCTCTGAAAGAAGCTGGCAAAGACATCCCGATCATGGACCCGCGCAAAGCTACCCGCTTTACCTGGGAAGAGATGCGCGAGGGCAAGAACGTCGTGACCATCACCGGCAACGTGCTGCGTGACTACCTCACCGACCTGTTCCCGATCCTCGAGCTTGGCACCTCTGCCAAGATGCTTTCGATCGTGAAGCTGATGAACGGTGGCGGTTTGTTCGAGACCGGCGCCGGTGGCTCCGCACCGAAGCACGTGCAGCAGGTTCAGGAAGAGAACCACCTGCGTTGGGACTCCTTGGGCGAATTCTGTGCGCTGGGCGAAAGCTACAACTTCCTCGCCTCCTCGAAATCCATGCCGAAAGCCGCTGTGCTGGGTGCCGCTGTCGAGGTCGCGACGCAGAAACTGCTTCTCGAGAACAAATCGCCGGAGCGCAAAGTCGGCCAGAACGACAACCGCTCCTCGCATTACTGGTTCGCCCGCTATTGGGCCGAGGCTCTGGCTGCACAGGACGACGATGCCGAATTGAAAGCGCATTTCGCGCCGATCGCCGCGGCTTTGGCTGACAAAGAATCGGTGATCCTTGACGAACTTAAGGCGGAGGAAGGCAAACCGGCCGACATGGGTGGCTACTACCACGCCGACCCGGCCAAAGTTGCGTCCGTCATGCGCCCGTCAGCCACGCTGAACGCGATCATCGGCTAATTTTCTCATTCTAAAACAAAAATTTAAGGGCGCCTTCTGGCGCCCTTTTTCTTTTCAAGACGCTTTAAACCAATCAGTAATAAGCGCTTCGTAAGATGGTCCCAAATCGCCAGTTTCCCTGCGCGCATCATGCTCATCATACGAGGTCACAACGGATGTTCTTCAAATCGAAAGCAAACCGCGGGTCGGAGCCTTACAGCCTTCCCACCACCGCTCTGGAACATGTCCTGAATGACACGCATGTCATCGTCAGTTGCGCGCCGGACGGCACAATTCGCCATATCAACGACATGTTCCTAGAAACCACCGGCTACGCGCGAGAAGAGGTCCTTGGCAAAGACTACACGCTCTTTGTCCGCGATAAAGACAAGGCCGAGGCCAAAGCTTTCTGGGCTCGAATTCGCGGCGGCGAAACGCAGAAGGTGATCGTGCCACGTCTGAATAAAGCGGGGGAAGAGATCTGGTTCAGCGCCACCTACAGCGCACACCGGGATAAAAAGGGCGAGATCGATGCGATCTATGTGATCGGACGCGAGATCTCGACGATGCATCTGAAACGTCGCGACAACCGATCCAAAGAGGATGCCATCCGTCGCTCCATGGCCTTCATCGAATTCGATCTGAAGGGCAATATCCTGCACACCAATGATCTTTTCCTCCAGACCACGGGCTACACACTCGACGAGGTCAAGGGCAACCATCACCGTATGTTCATGCCCGATGGCGCGTCAGAGACGCAGGCGTATCGCGAGTTTTGGGACCGCCTCGCCAAAGGCTCCTCTGAAAAAGGTCAGGTGAAACGTCGGGCGAAGAATGGCGACATTCTCTGGCTCGAATCGACATATGAGACCTTGATCGATCCCGAGGGCCGCCCCTTCAAAGTGGTCAAATATGCCTTCGACATCACTCAGGCGAAGAACATGGAGGCCGACGCCCGCGGCCAAATCGACGCCATCCAAAAAGTTCAGGCGGTGATCGAATTCAAACCCGACGGCACGATCCTGCGCGCCAACCAGAATTTCTGCGATGCCATGGGCTACTCCGAGGCGGAAATCATCGGCAAACACCACAGTATGTTCGTTGATCCCAAAATCGTACAAAGCCAAAGCTATACAAATTTCTGGACCGACCTGCGCTCAGGAAAGGCTCTGAGCGACGATTACGAACGAATCGGCAAAGGCGGCAAACGGATTTCTATTCGTGCCAGCTACAACCCCATTTGCAACGCTGCGGGTCAGGTTGTCAAAATCGTCAAATTTGCCGTCGACACAACGATTTACAGCGTCACCGTGGACACATTAATGGACGGCCTTGATCGTCTGGCCAAAGGGGATTTGTCCGTACAGCTGGAAACAAACCTCGGAGAATTCGACACGCTCAGGCAGAACTTCAACAAAACCGCATCTCAGCTACAGCATATCGTCGGCGGCATTGCCGATGGGGCACAGATTCTCAAATCGGAGGCCGAATCCATCGGTCAGGCGACGGATGATCTGGCCCGCCGCACCGAACATCAAGCCGCAACCTTGGAAGAAAGCGCCGCCGCTCTGGATCAGCTCGTTGCCTCCGTCAAAGGCGTCGCAGATACAGCGAATACCGTTCAATCCCGTTCGGGAGAGGCCCGAAACCACACCGTTCAAGCCGAAGAGGTGGTGGATCGCGCCATTTCCGCAATGGATGAAATCGAAATTTCCTCCAAACAAGTCGCGTCGATCACTTCCGTCATCGACGACATTGCGTTCCAGACCAATCTCTTGGCTCTGAACGCGGGGGTCGAGGCCGCGCGTGCGGGCGAAGCTGGGCGCGGGTTTGCCGTCGTGGCCTCCGAAGTACGCGCCTTGGCACAGCGGTCCTCGGAAGCGGCGCGCGAAATCGCAACCTTGATCTCGACCTCCAACCAACAAGTCTCGGGGGGCGTAGAACTGGTTCGCGAAGCCGGCTTGGCTCTATCGCGCATTCGCGAAGTCGCGGAGAAAATCCATGCCGGGATCGAACATGTCGCCACTTCGACGACGGAACAGGCCACCGGCTTGGGCGAGTTGAGCTCAGCTATCAATCAGCTGGATCAGACGACTCAGCAGAACGCCGCCATGTCAGAGGAAACCAATGCAGCCACAATGAGCCTGCGCAGCAACATCGACACTATGGAAAGGGACCTGTCTTTCTTCTCTGTCTCGGTAGACACCATCGCGACGGGAACCCGCGCGGTGCCATTTGCGCGATCCGCGTAGTCGCGCAATCAATCAATAAAGGGGAGCGCAACTCGCTCCCCCGTTTAAGGCACCTTCAAGTCACATCTTGAAGATACGATAGATCGCCGGGATCACCAGCACCGTAAGTGCGGTCGAAGACAACAAGCCGAAGAACAGCGACAAAGCCAGCCCCTGAAAGATCGGGTCAGCCAAGATCACCGCCGCACCGATCATCGCCGCCACAGCCGTGAGCAAGATCGGTTTGAACCGGGTGGCACCAGCTTCCAGTAGGATCTCTGTCGTCACCTTGCCATCGTCATCGGCATTACGGATGAAGTCGACCAAGAGGATCGAGTTCCGCACGATGATCCCCGCGAGAGCAATGAAGCCGATCATCGAGGGTGCAGAGAAAGGCGCGTTGAACAGCCAGTGGCCGATCATGATGCCAAGGAAGGTGAGCGGCACTGGCGTCAGGATCACCAGAGGCAAACGGAACGAACCGAACTGTGCCACGACGAGAATATAGATCCCCAAGAGCGCCACACCAAAGGCGGCCCCCATGTCGCGGAACGTGACCCAAGTCACTTCCCATTCCCCATCCCAAAGCAGCACCGGCTTCGACGTGTCCGTCGGCTGCCCATGCAAGGAAATCTCAGGCTTCAGCCCCTCGGGCCACTCCATTTCATCGAGTTTTTCGGCCACCGCCAGCATGCCATAAAGCGGCGCTTCATAGGCGCCCGCAAGTTCCGCCTGCACCATCACGGCATCATATCCATTATGCCGGAAGATCGGGAATGAGGTCTCCTCTTCGGTGATGGCAACCACATCCCCCAGCTCGACCACACCGCGCCCACCGGGCAAAGCATTGGCAGGAACCGGCGTCGAGAGAGCCGTCGCATCCAAAACGCGGTCGGATTTGTCGCGCCCAATTACGATCGGAATCGGACGCCGCCCCTCGCCACGATGTGAATAACCAACCGTGGTGTAGCCGTTGAGAAGCTGCAGCGTCTGTGCGGCATCGGCTTCGGCCACCTGATAGAAATTCAGGTCAGAGGGTTTCATCTCTGCCCGGATGCGCCGAGCCTGGACACCGTAATTGTCATCGGTATCGACAATGAAATCCACGTTTTCAAAGGCCTCGCGCACTTTGCCAGCCACCTCGCGACGGGTCGCGCCATCGGGTCCATATATCTCCGCCAGAAGCGTCGAGATCACCGGCGGACCCGGCGGGGGCTCGACCACTTTCATGGCCGTTCCAGGCGGGACGGAAATGCCCTCAAGCAGCATCTCACGCAACTCCAGCGCGATATCATGCGAGGTTCGATCACGATCACCCTTCGGCAGGAGCTTGAGTTGCACTTCGCCCATTTCCGGATTTTCACGCAGATAGTAGTGCCGCACCAAACCGTTGAAGTTAAAGGCGCCCGCAGTCCCAGCATGAGTCTGCGCCGACATCACCTCCGGCAGGGTCATGGCCAGCCTGGCCGCCTCCTGCGCAATCGCATCGGTCGCCTCGACCGACGCCCCCTCTGGCAGATCGATCATCACCGACAACTCGGATTTATTGTCGAAAGGCAGAAGCTTGACCGTGACATCTTTGGTGTAAAGCGCACCCAGAGAGCCAAAGGACAGCACAATCACGACGATTAGGAAAACCCAGGCGTGACCTTTCGAGTGCAGGATCGGACTGGCAATCCGCGTGTAGAGCTTGCCCAGTTTGCCGCCCGGAACTCCGCCTTCAGCATGATCGCCATCATGATGCAACTCGGCCCCGCCGGCAATTTTCAGCATGAGCCAAGGCGTGATCATCACGGCCACGAAGAAGGAAAAGATCATCGCAGCTGAGGCATTGGCCGGGATCGGCGACATGTAGGGGCCCATCATGCCGGAGACGAAAAGCATCGGCAAAAGTGCCACCACCACGGTGAGCGTCGCGACGATGGTCGGGTTGCCGACCTCGGCCACGGCGGCGATGGCCGCGCCAAAGCGGTTCTGCCCCGGACGCTTCAGCCCCCAGTGGCGCGCGATATTTTCGATCACCACGATGGCATCATCGACGAGGATGCCGATAGAGAAAATCAGCGCAAACAAAGACACGCGGTTGAGCGTGTAGCCCATGATATAGGAGGCAAAGAGCGTCAAAAGGATGGTCACCGGGATCACGATTGCGACCACGATGGCCTCACGCCAGCCGATGGCGATCAACACAAGTCCGACGATGGAAAGCGTCGCAAGCGCCAAGTGGAACAGCAGCTCGTTGGCTTTTTCATTGGCGGTTTCGCCATAGTCTCGGGTGACTTCGACATCGATGCTGTCGGGGATGAGCTCGCCCCTCATTGTCTCGACACGATGCAGGATTTCCTCGGCCACGACGACAGCATTGGCGCCCGCCCGTTTGGCAATTGCCAGCGTTACCGCAGGACGACGAATGATCGGGGCGTCCATGTCCATCTCGACATGGCCCTCTTCCGCGGCCTCTTCGCCCTGCGCGCCTGCGCGCGTCAGCGTTGCGACATAGTGCTCATCAAGATCGGAGACAAAAGCGACATCGGCCACATCACGCACGTAGACCGTACGCCCATCGCGGGCGGTCAATTCAAGGTTGCCGATCTCCTCGGGCGTCGTCAGCGTTTTGCCGACGATCAGGCCGATCTGTTCGCCACCATCGCGCAAAAGCCCGGCGGGGCTGGCGGAATTGGCGCCAGCCACCTTGTTCGAGAGCTGTTGCAGCGTAACACCGTAAAGCGCCAATTTTTCCGGGTCCGGCGCGACACGCAGCGCCTCTTCGGTAGCGCCGATCACATAGGTCAGACCAACGTTTTCGATCCGCGCGAGCTGAACCTCGACCTCCTTGACGACCCGCGTCAAATCAGCCGCTGTCATGGCCTCGTTGTCCTCTGACGGACTAAAGGTCAGCGCCACGATGGCGACATCGTTGATGCCTCGGCCCACCACGAGCGGTTCGTTGATCCCGACCGGAAGGCGGTCGAGATTGGCCATGATCTTGTCCCGAACCCGCACGATGGCAGTCTCGGAGGGCACGCCCACGTCAAAGCGCGCGGTGACCATAATGTGGTCGTCGCGACTGTCGGAGTAGACATGTTCGACCTGATCGATGCCCTTGACGATGGTCTCCAGCGGCTCGGTAACAAGCTTGAGCCCGTCTTGTGCCTTTAGCCCCGGGGTTTCGACATGGATGTCCACGAGGGGCACGGAGATTTGCGGCTCCTCTTCGCGCGGCAGGGAGATCAACGCGATCATCCCGACGGCCAGCGCGGCCAGCAGGAACAGCGGGGTCAGAGGAGAAAGAATGAAGCTGCGGGTCAGATGGCCGGCGATGCCGAGCGCGCCCGACGGTCCGTGTGGATTATTCATGGTCGATCACCACCACATCGCCAGCGGACAGGCCGCTCAGAATTTCAACATAGGTGGCTCCGTCCAGCGTCACCTCATTGCCTGGCACAACGACACGGGCGCTGGAATGTCCGTCCGCTTCGACCGAAACGAAATCGAGACCACCGGATTGGCTCAACGCGGTTAACGGCACCAAAAGCGCGTCATGGCTGCCGACAGGGAGCTGCACTTGCACGCGACGTCCGACAAAACGCGCATCCAAGTCATCTACCTCAACATCGGCCTCAACACGACCGCCTTGGATCAGCGGATAGATCTTCGCGAGCGTGCCAGTCTGGGGCTCGCCTGCCCCCAAAATCTGAATGGTGTCGCCTTCAGTGAGACGATCCGCGTAGCGTTCGGACACACCGAGACGCAGGAAGGTGCCGCCCGCGCCAATGAGCGCAACCTGTTCGCCGCCCATGATGACGGCGCCTTTCGACACCGGCACATCGAGCACCACACCCGCCTCAGGGGCCAGCACTTCACCCTCTTCGATCTGGCGAGACACGACTTGGCGCTCCGCCTGAAGTGAGGTGATCTGGCCTTCGAGCACGGTAACGTTGGTTTGCAACGCCTGCAGGCTTGCGGTGGAAATCACGCCGCGTTCCGACAACGACTCGCCCCGAGTTAGATCGTCCTGCGCTTTCACAAGCTGGGAGTTATAGGCGTCAAGCTGAGCGTCGATGCCTTCGATCTGGAACAAAAGCTTGGTGTCTTCGATCAGCGCCACACGTTGCCCCGCCTCGACCAGATCGCCCTCGGTCACATCCAGCGTGGTGATCGTGCCGCCGATGCGCGCACGGGCGGGCACCTGATCGCGGGGCTCGACCTCGGCATAGACCGGCTTCCATTCGGTTATCGGCTGCGGCGTGAGCGAGAGGGTTTCTGAGACGGCGGGATGCCCAACCAGGATGGACCCTGGCAGAAGCATCATCGTGAGCAAAAGGGTGCGGCGCATTTTGACCTCGATTCTGGCGTCAGGCAGCGGCCTAACATTCAATTTATTGCATATGTAAGCAAAATCCTTACCCTAGGCAAGCATAGCCTGCGGCAGAGAGATAGAAAAATGTCGTTTTAAGACCGGTTTTTCTCAGTCAAACGCATTGCACCCAGATTAGGCGAGATTGTCCTGCGCGATCGAGGCAGTCTTCACCACGGCGTGACAGGGTGCACCCACGCGCAGCCCCAAGGCCGCAACCGAACGCGTCGTCACCCGCGCCAAGACGCGACCTGCCCCAGTTTGCACAGCAACCAAAACGGCGGAGCCTTGCGCCTCGGAGATCTCGGCAATGGTGCCACTCAAAATATTGAGCGCAGACAGTCCGACCGGACGCTCTGGAGACAGGATCACCTCGTGCGCCGCAATACGCAGACGCACGGGATGCCCCGCATCGGCGTTGAGATGTGGCAGGAACAGGGCCTCGCCCCCAGCGTCCAGCTCAGTCAACCCATCCTCGTGATGCCCCCGCACCGTGGCCCGGATCAGCGCCCCGGCCCCGCCCGCACCCACTGGCAGAACCGCGGGATCACCCAACACCGCCTCGGCGCTGCCCTGCCCGATCACTTGGCCGGCCTCCAAAGCAATCACGGTGGTGGCAAGGCGCGCGACCTCAGCAGGGCTATGGCTCACGTAGAGAACGGGAATACCGATCTCGTCGCGAAGCCTCTCGAAATAAGGCAAAATCTCCGCCTTACGCGCCTCATCCAAGGCAGCCAAAGGCTCATCGGCGAGGATCATCTCCGCACCGGACAAAAGCGCCCGGCCAATCGCGACCCGCTGTTGTTCTCCGCCAGACAATCCATCAGGGCGCCGGTCCAGCAAGGCGCCGATGCCCAACATGTCGACCATCTGCGTGACTTCACGTTGCGGCACGTTGCGCTCGGAAAAGCGCCGCCCGAAATCGAGATTTTGCGACACTGTAAGATGCGGGAACAGCCGGGCATCTTGGAAAATCATGCCGATGCGACGTTTGTGCGGCGGAAGACAAAGGCCCGCATCGCTGTCGCAGAGCACGCGATCCGTGAGCATAATCCGGGCCTGATCCGGTTTAAAAATCCCCGCGATGGCACGCAGGACGGTCGACTTTCCAGAACCCGAGCGACCGAAGAGAACCGTGATGCCGTCGGGGACATCAAAGCCGAGATCGAGGGAGAATTTCGAAAAGCGATGTTTGAGATCGACACGCAAGCTCATGTGCGTTCTCCCCCAGACAGGCGTTTTGAGACACGGCGCGCCAAAACTTCGGACAATACGAGCGCGCCCATCGCCAAAACGATGGAGATCACAACCAGACGCAGCGCTGCGCTTTCGCCTCCCGGCACTTGCAAAAAGGCATAAATCGCAGAGGGCAAGGTCCGGGTCTGGCCCGGAATGTTGGAGACGAAAGTGATCGTGGCCCCGAATTCACCCAAGGCCTTGGCATAGGCCAGAACGGCCCCCGCAAGGATGCCCGGCCAAGACAACGGCAGGGTCACGCCAAAGAACACGCGGAGCGGCGAGGCCCCCAATGTGGAAGCGGCCTCTTCGAGACGGGTGTCCACGGCTTCAATCGACAGGCGGATGGCGCGCACCATCAGCGGGAAACCCATGATCGCGGCGGCCAGTGCGGCGCCGGTCCAGCGAAAGGAAAAGACGATGCCGAGGTCTTGCAAGAATGCGCCAATAGGCGCGCGGGTACCAAAGGTCATCAAGAGAAGATAGCCCGTGACCACGGGCGGCATGACCAGGGGCAAATGCACCAGACCGTTGAGCCATTGTCGTCCGGGAAACTGCCAGCGCGCCAAAGCATAAGCGATAAAAATGCCAAAGGGCAGGCTCGCGAGAGAGGCCCAGAAGGCCACTTTTAGAGACAGGAGAATGGCCTGCCACTCCTCTGGCCCCAAACCAGCCGAACTCAGCACGGAACACCTGTCCCGAAAATGCATCGCACCTCAAGAAAGCGGATGACATCCGTGCCTCTCTTTCGCAATAGCGAGATGGCGCCCTGCGTTGCGAGCCCTCTATCCGCCCGTCTGTCCATGATGCCGAACTGCACTGTCATCTCTGCCTCATTCCGATGCGCGCCACTTCAATGCCCAATTGTATACATGCCGCTGGACTGTCTGTCTGTGCAAGAGACCACAAAACTCATACGGTCAAAAATACACGCTATGCGATAGCGGCAGCGCGGCGCTCGAATCGCAAACTCTGACGAAAGACTGCGCTATGTCACCGCGCTCCGGACCAGTCGCGTTAACCATGATTTTTCATTTCAAATTTTCTTATGAATGATTTTTGCGCCAATTTCGCCTTTAAAACAGCCAAAAACTTATCGACGTTAATAAAATTAGCCAAAAATCATCTTGCCATAGAGCAGGAAACATCGCCCTTATGGTATAAAGATATTCATGTGCAGCATTCGCGCCAAATTCTCCTTAAGGTTGCATGGATATTTTTTGACCTAGCATGTCGCAAGACGAGTTTCCGGAGGAAATTATGGTATACCCATCCAAATCCGAGAGAACGTTCAATACGCCTGCAAATTCGGTGGCCCTCCCCCGCCTCCACCTTTCGCCCTATGAGGCTTTTGGAAAACGTCTCTTCGACGTCATGTTTTTCCTCTTCGTGTCACCTCTCGTCATTCCCCTGATCTTGATCTTAGCCGTTCTTGTCAGAATTGATGGAGGGCCCGCCTTTTACGCACAGAGGCGGATTGGCCGAGACGGCAGAGTGTTCCAGTTCTACAAACTGCGTTCCATGCGGGTGAATGCCGACCAGCTTTTGGTGAAGCTGTGTAAAGAAGACCCGGAAATCGCGCGGGAATGGAACACTTACCAGAAATTGCGCCACGACCCTCGGATCACCAAGATCGGTCGGCTTATTCGCAAAACCTCGCTCGATGAATTGCCTCAGGTACTCAATGTGCTGAAGGGCGACATGAGCTTTGTCGGCCCGCGCCCCTTTATGCCGAGCCAGCAGATGCTCTACGAAGAGGCAAAGGGCCGCGCCTATTTCGAGATGCGTCCAGGCATCACTGGCATGTGGCAAGTCTCGGGTCGCGGTGAGACGAGCTTTGTGGCCCGCGTGAAGTTCGACAATCTCTACCACCGCAAACAGAGCTTTTTGACGGATGTGAGCCTCATCCTACGAACGGTCAGCGTGGTCTTCAAAACGACCGGTCACTGAGGCGCCCTTATCATTGAGACACCTGAAAGCCGTTCAGTCGCTGGGCGGTTTTTTTGTTGTCCGGCTCTTTTGTTTAGTCGCGACCTAATGACCGAAGACAGTCAGACGACACGCGCCACGCCGCGAGAGAGGCACCCTCATAAAGCCCTTCAAGCACCAACCCCTCCACCTTTTCCGCCTCACAGCGCGGCGTTCTGGCCCCCAGGACAAGGACATCGCCGGCAACCGTCTCAGGCAGCGCGAAGTTTTGGGCATAGTAGCTGGAGGCCCGACCTGTTTCCGGCATCGCATAGAGCGCCACATCGCGGTCACGACCGATGTAGAAAAGATCGGCCAAGATATCGCGATTGCCGCTGACGACAGGCAGCCCCTCTTGGTCCGCGAGCGCCAGAATGCTCTCAGACAGTGCATGACGCCCGAGATAGCGTTCGAGCAACGGATCACCCGCCCCGCTTAGGGGCCAAGGCGCCAGAACGATCAGGATCGGCAAGAGGAGCGAGAGGATCACATTGATGCCCAAAGCGATCCAGCGCCCGAGGCGCGGCAACACCATGGCCGCCAAGATCACCCCGGCAAAATAGGTGGCGATGGCCCAATTTGCATAGGCCTGCTCCAAAAGCGCCTGAACGGTGACGGTCACCAGCGCCGGGATAGAAAACAGCACGAGTGCGATGTGCGCCCCGCGTTTGGGCCGCAGATAGGCGATCACGAGCGCCCCCATGGTCACAGGACCAAAAACGCCAAACTGGCTGAAAAAGAACTCCGCCATTGATCCGAAATCAAAGGCCGCACCATCCCGGACCCAGCCCGCGTTGTCCATCGTATGGGATACGGTGGTCAGGTCATGCGACAGGTTCCACAACACATTTGGCAGAATGGTAACGATAAAGCCCGCGATCATCACCATGAGATTGCGCGCGCCCGGACGCAGACCTGGCTGCGTGAGGATCACCAGCCCGGAGCCGATGAGGAAATAGATCGCGGCGTATTTCGCCATAAAGGCAAGGCCTGCAAAAATTCCGACGGCCAGCGCATCGCTCAGGCGGCGCGTGTCAGCCGTGCGGAAAAAGAACAGAAGAGCGGCAGCATAAAACGGCGCCATCACCGTGTCGGTCGAGATCATCACCGAGCCCAAAGCCACGAAGGGCAGGCTCAGATAGAGCGCCACGGTCCAGATCGCAGCCTCACGTCCGAAGAGCCGCGAAGCCAGAGCGCCCAGCAGATAGGCCGTGCCCCCATGCAGCACCGCCCCCGGCATCCGCACCCAAAAAGCGGCATCCGAGCCCGCCAGATCCGTGACAAAACGGATCAGCCAGCCGATCAGAGGCGGTTTGGAGTAATAGCCGAAATCGAGGTTCTGGCCCCAGAACCAATACTGCACCTCATCGACGAAGAGATCGGTGCGATCAAACCCCAAGGCCAAAAGCCGCAGCGTGACGGCCACGGCAATGAAGATCAGCGCCAGAGGACGCCAGCTTTGCGGTTCAGTCCGAGACGGCATTGTTGGCGCGGCGATTTGCATAGATCAGCCAGAGATTGCGGACGTAGATCACGACGCCGAGGGCTTGGCCCAAAACGAAGACCGGGTCTTTGCGGTAGAGCGCATAGATCAAAAGCATCACCCCGCCCGCCAGCGAGAAATACCAGAACGCCACCGGCATCACCGAATTTTTGGCGCGTTCAGAGGCGATCCATTGCAACAAGAACCGCGCGGTGAACATGAGCTGCGCAGAGAGGCCAAAAAGCACCCACCAAAGCTCCGCCACCGAGTCGACATGCAGGATGGTCATCAGCCATTGCATCGACTCAGCCCTCCGCGCGGGCCGTATTGGCGGCCGGGGTCACTTCGGTCGGACGCGATTTCTTGCCGCGCTTCAAAAGCCAGGCCACGCCGATCAGATCGACGATGCCGACAAGCCCGCGTTGCAGGTTCGAATAATGAGACCGACCGCCCCCGCGCGCACGGTGGGACACATCGACATGGGCGATTTCCCAGCCATCGCGGGCAAAAAGCGCCGGCAGATAGCGGTGCATGTGATCGAAATAAGGCAGATTCAGGAAGTCGTCGCGGCGGAACGCCTTGAGCCCGCAGCCGGTGTCGCGCGTGCCGTCTTTCAGGATTTTCGCGCGCAGAGCATTGGCGAATTTCGAGGCATAGCGTTTCGAGAACGTGTCCTGACGCCCAACGCGTTGACCGGCGACGAGACCGATGTTTGCGGCATTCGGGCCGCTGAACGGCGCGATCATATTGGGGATTTCGGTGCCCGGGTTCTGGCCGTCGCCATCAAGCGTACAGCAAACCGTGCCGCGCGCAGCGCGCACACCAGAGTGGACGCCCGCGGATTGCCCGCCGGAGCGGTCGTGGCGGATCACCCGCAGATGCGGCATCACGGCCATTCTCTGGGCCAGAATATCGGCCATGCCGTCATCGGAATTATCGTCGATCACGATGATTTCGAACGGACCGATCACGGCACAGGCCTCAGTGATCTCGTCGAGCAAAGCGCCGATGTTTTCCGCCTCATTGCGGCAGGGAATGATGATGGACGTGTCGCACATAAGCCGGTCGTACCCTTTATTTTTCGTCCCCGCGATTACCGGAGCCGCCCCTTGATGTAAAGTAAAACGCCAAGGACTGCGCGGGATTGGGTCATGCCTGATACAAAGAGACGCCCCCGATCCGCACACCGGAGGCGCCCACCCTTTGGCGCATTCGGAACGAAACGCGCTTCAGGATTCGCTGTTTGTTTTTGGCGGTTTGATAAGGGACTCAAGCGTGTAGACGAGGATCGCCATACCGATCGCACCCATGACGGCCACGCCGAGGAACACGATGAGGTCCACCGCGCCCCCGATGTCGGAGGGCGCAGAATGGGTCATCGCCATGACGAACCAGACGGCCAGAACGGCGCCCACCGGCATGGACAGCTGTGCCCAGAGGAATTTGCGCCAGCTCACCGCCCGATCCCGGATCAGCACATAGAGATAGGCCAGTGTCACCACGACAGCGGCCACCACCATGGTCCAGAACAGCCCCCGCCCGAAAATCTCCTCGAACACGGCAATGAGGGTTTGAAACGTCAGATCTTTCATAGTCGCTCTCCCTTAAGCCTTGCCACGCAGCATGGCGTTGTAGGTGGCTTTCAACGCCACCTCTTTCATCAGCCAGGAAATCCACAGCTCTTCGAGCGGCGGGATGATGCCTTCGAAGGACGGCAAAAGGTTGTTGTTGTAATCGAACTCCACGAGCATCGCGCGGCCGATCTTGGTGATCATCGGACAGGAGGTGTAGCCACCGTAGGTCTCGGTCGGCTCTGTGCCTGCGATGGCGGAGACGATCTGGTCCTCGACCACAGGCACCTGCCATTTGACGGAGGCGGCGGTTTTGCCCTTTGGCACACCGGCGACATCGCCCAGCGCCCAGATCTCCGGGTAGCGCAGATGCTGGAGCGTCGCCATATCGCATTCGACCCAGCCCTGATCGGTCCACTTATCGGCCCAGGATAGGCCGGATTGACGGATCACCTCGGGCGCGCGTTGCGGCGGGATCAGGTGGATGTAATCATAGTCCATCTCCTGATCGCCTTCAGCGGTGTTAAAGGTCACACGCTTCGCGCCCGCGTCGATGGATTTCACCGTGTGCTGATAGACCGGCGCGATGTCGCGGTCGAGAAACAGCATGCGGACTTTCTCAGACACAATAGGCACCCCAAAAAGCGCACCATCATGGGCGCCATAGGTGATCTCAGCCTTGCCACGATTGCCCGCACGCCGCAGACGATCATCAATCAGGAAGGTGTGTTTCAAAGGCGCACCGGCGCATTTCATCTCGGTGCCCGGACGGGTGAAGATGCCGTGACCGCCCTCCTCAATGAATTGCGACGCGGCTTTCCAAGTGGCAGCGGCATATTGCGGCCCAGCATAGAGTGCGCCGATGCCGTTTTCGCCGACCATATCGAGGGAGAACCCTTCGATGGCGTCATGATCGAGGATCAGGCCGGGGGCCACGACGAGGAAATCGTAGGAGAGCGTTTGGCCACCCTCGGTCGAAACGGTTTTCGCGACGGGGTCAATAGCGGCGGCTTTTTCGGGAATGAGCGTGACACCTTTCGGCAGCCAATCGGTGGTCTCGGACACAACATAATTGGCGGGCTTGAGACCGGCGGCGACGAGGGTCAGGCCGGGTTGGTAGAGGTGCTCTTTGCGCGGGTCGATCAAGGTGATCTGGGCGCCTTCAAGGCGCTCAACGAGGCGGTTCGCCAGCGCGGTGCCGCCTGCGCCTGCGCCGATGATGACGATCTTGGCCTTGGTCGGAATGCTGGCGGCGCGGACCTCGCCTGAGGTGGCGGCGAGTGCCGTGGCCCCTGCGGCCAGGCCGAGGAAACCCCGGCGACCGATCTGTGGGGAATTGGGTGAGTTCATGTCTCTCTCCATTTCTTCGCAAATCAAACATTATTATGCATATGTTTGAATGCATTTGGTGCGGAAAATTCCGCCAACGGGCGGAAAAGTTGGATGTAAGGCGCTCCGGGGACGGTGGAACATCCTCCCCGGAGCAGGCCACCTGAAGGGACGAAAGCGGGTTCGGCAAGGTCAGGTCGAATGACCTTGCCAACCTTTTGTCAGGCGGTGTCTCAGGGTTGGTTGTCGTGCTCGTCCGCGAGACGCGCATCTTCGCGCATTTCAAGCCACATCGCATTGAGAACAGCGAACATGGCGGCCAGCGGGAGACCAAGGATCCAAGCGAAATACCACATAATCGGTCCTTTCTCAGTAGCTTTGAGCGTTGTTGTCGAGTTCATCCTCGGTGACCTTGCCCCAGAGCACTTTGTAGACCCAGGAGGTATAAGCGAGGATGATCGGCATGAAGATGATCGCACAGATCAGCATCACAAAGAGCGTCAGGTGCGAGCTGGAGCTGTCCCAGACGGTGAGTGAGCTGTTGGGATCGACGGTGGAGGGCAAGATGAAGGGGAACATCGTCAAGCCGACCGAAGAAATGATCCCGGTGATGCCCAGCTTCGACCACAGAAGCGTCGAGACCTCTTTGCCCTTGCGCAAACCCATCACGGCCATGGCGATACCAACAAAGGCCATCACCGGCGCGATCGCGATCCATGGACGGTCGGAATAGGCCGCCATCCAGGAGCCACCATGGGCCACTTCTGAGTAAAGCGGGTTCGACGGACCGTCTTTCACTACCTCACCGACGATCTGGTAGCCGTCGATGCCCATCGCGAGCCACAGCCCAGCCAAAGCGTAGGAGACAGCGGCCACGAGACCCGCAACGGTGCCGATCTTTTGCGCCCGCTGTTGAACGGCGCCTTCCGTTTTGAGGCCGAGCCAAGCTGCACCATGCATCAAGAGCATGGAGAGCGACACAACGCCGGCCAGCAGCGCGAAGGGGTTCAATAGGCCCAAGAGTTTCATGATCGCGTTGCCATCATAACGCGGCATCAAGAGATCAGGGGTCAGGTGAAACGGCACGCCTTGCAACACATTGCCCACGGCGACACCAAAGATCAGCGCCGGAACCGCACCGCCCACGAAGAGCGCCCAGTCCCAGTTGCTCCGCCACCGCGCGCTTTCGCGTTTGGAGCGGTATTTAAAGCCCACGGGACGCAGGATGAGCGCGGCCAGCACAAGGAACATCGCAAGATAGAACCCCGAGAAAGACACCGCATAAAGCGGCGGCCAGGCGGCGAAAATCGCCCCCCCACCGAGGATGAACCACACCTGATTGCCTTCCCAAACGGGGCCAATGGTGTTGATCACGATGCGGCGTTCTTTGTCGGTCTTGCCCACGAACGGGAGCAATGCGCCCACGCCCATATCGAACCCGTCGGTTAGTGCAAACCCGATCAAAAGGACGCCCAGAAGCAACCACCAGATCACGCGGAGGACTTCGAAAGTCATGAATTCATGCAGGATCATCGTAGGTTACTCCGCAGGTTTGAGGGCCGGATCATTGGAGCTCAGGCGGTCAGCGTGGCGTTCCATCCACACATCCGTTTCCTCGACATCCATATACGGACCTTTTTTGATGTATTTGATCATCAGGCTCATCTCGATCACGAAGAGCACCGAATAGAAGATCACAAAGCCAGCAAGCGTGATCAGCAGATCGGTGATCGACAGATGCGAGGCCGAGAGCGCGGTCGGCAAGACGCCGTCCACCGTCCAGGGCTGCCGCCCGAACTCGGCCACGAACCATCCAAGCTCCGCGGCAATCCACGGTGCCGGAATGATGATCACCGCAGCACGCAGCGCCCAGCGCGGGTATTGCATGCCTTTAAACGAGGTGCGGTAGAAGAAGTAGAGCATCACCGCGATGAAGCTAAAGCCCAGCCCCACCATGATGCGGAAGGCCCAAAACAGCGGCCCGACGCCCGGAACCGTGTCATCCGCCGCCATGGCAATCTGTTCGTCCGTCGCCTCACGCGGATCTTCGACATAGCGCTTCAAGAGCATGGCAAAGCCGAGATCGGCGGAATGCTCTTCAAAAGTGGCGCGCACTTCGGCGGGCGTCGCATCACGTTCGGAACGGATCGTCATCAGCGCATCATAAGCAATGATACCAGACCGGATTTTCTCATTGGCTTCCGCCACAAGTTGATCCACGCCGGGAATTTCATCTGTCAGAGACCGCGTGCCGATCAGACCCATCGCGAAAGGAATGTGAATGGCGTAATGCGTCTCACGCGCTTCGCGATCCGGGATACCGACGAGGGTAAAAGAGGCCGGGGCTTCTTGGGTTTCCCACATGCCTTCGATGGCTGCGAGTTTCATTTTCTGAGTATGCGTGGCGTTGTAGCCCGACTCATCGCCCAGAATGACAACTGAGAAGGCCGAAGCCAGACCAAACGCGGCCGCAATCGCGATGGAGCGACGGGCCAGCTCGGTGTGGCGACCTTTAAGCAGATACCAGGCAGAGACACCCAGCACGAAAACCGAGGCCGTCACATAACCGGCGGACACGGTGTGCACGAATTTGGCCTGTGCCACTTCGTTAAAGACCACTTCGAAGAAGTTGGTCATCTCCATCCGCATGGTGTCCGGGTTGAACTCGGCCCCCACCGGGTTCTGCATCCAGCCGTTCGCGATAAGAATCCAGAGCGCGGAAAAGTTCGACCCAATGGCCACCAGCCAGGTGACAATCATATGTGCCACTTTCGACAGTTTATCCCAGCCAAAGAACATGAGACCCACAAAGGTCGCTTCCATGAAGAAGGCCATGAGCCCCTCGATGGCCAGCGGTGCGCCGAAAATATCACCGACGTAGTGGCTGTAGTAGGACCAGTTCATGCCGAACTGGAACTCCATCGTGATGCCCGTCGCGACGCCTAACACAAAGTTGATCCCGAACAGCGTGGCCCAGAATTTCGTCATTTGCCGCCAAATCGGTCGGCCGGTCATGACATAGACCGTCTCCATGATCGCCACGATGATCGATAGACCAAGCGTCAGCGGCACGAAGAGAAAGTGGTACATGGCTGTCATCGCGAATTGCAGGCGCGACAGCTCAACTAGTCCGAACTCCATGTTCCCTTGCTCCTTCTGCGCGAGAAAAGATGTCTCGCAGATGCATGTTTGTGGCCTCGACTTAAAACGCCACAGGCTTGGGTGCTTTGACCCATGTCAATAAATGCAATATTCCAGATGTATCTTAATGTGACCGCGACATGGCGGCGCGCCCCCGCGTTTTGGGCGCGTTTTCAGGGGCTTCGCGATCACTTACGCGTGAGAGTTTGTCTGAGACGTGTCTGGACGACCGCCTTGCCGACTCAGAGCGACAGAATCCGGTCTGCCGCCCCCTGCTCTTCCGCCCGATGCGCAGCGACCAACACCGCAGCTTGAGGAAGGGCCGCACGAATTCCCGCCAGCACCCGATCCGAGGTTTCTGCGTCGAGCCCCTCGGTCGGCTCATCCAAGAGCAACACAGAGGGTTGCCGCAAGATCGCCCGCGCCAAAACCAGACGCCGGGTTTCGCCACCCGAAAGCCCCGCGCCACGTGGCCCCAAACGCGCATCCAATCCGCCCTTGCCCGCCACAACATCCTGCAAAGCCGTCGCCTCAAGCGCCGCCCACAGCGCCTCATCCGTCGCCTCTGGTGCGGCAAGACGCAAGTTCTCCGCAATCGTCCCCTGAATCAGCGCCGCCCGCTGCCCCACCAATGTTGTGGCACCGGGTGAAAATTCCATAACGGCGTGATCATTCAGGCTGACTGTTCCCTTCACAGGACGCAAAGCTCCGGCAGCGAGCAACAAAACCGTGCTTTTCCCCACACCCGACGGCCCTTTAAGCGCGACCCATTCACCGGGCGCGACGGTGAGGTTGAAATCGGACAAAACTGGCCGCGCTGTGCCGCGCGCGAAGGTCACAGAAGAAAATGTCAGACTCTGTGGCCCTTGCGGCCAAGGCAAAGCGTCAGGCAAATCTGACATCTCGGTCTGCGCCGTCACACGACGGGCGGCCCCAACCATCCGCCCCATCTCCGCCACCGCGCGCCGCAGAGGCGCCACAGTTTCCATCAATGCCAGCGCCGTGAAAAACCCTATGGCTGCCCGCGCCGGCGTAATCTCGCCGGCCGCCGCCAGCGTGCCACCGATCCAAAGCGCAGAGGCCGCCGCCAGAGCAGAGACCACCATGAGCGCAGCGCCTGCCTGACGCTCACGCAGATCGGTCATGGTGGCCGCCGTTTGACGCCGAGTCTCGGCGTCGCGGCAGGCCGCAACCTGATCCGGCAATTGGCCATAAAGCGCGAGGTCTTCGCGGGTGGTCACGAGATCGATAAAGCGGGCCCGAAAGGCCTGCGCAGCACTTTCCGCACGACGCGAAGGCACCCGCGCCCGCAACACGCCCCATAGCACCACGCCGATGCCGCCGAGGGTGAAAATCCCGAAAATCGCCACGGCCACCCGCCAATCGACCAACCAGGACAGGACCACCAAGGCCAATACCTGCGTCGCGCCACCGGCGATCAGCGGCAGGAACAGCCGCAAGGGCACACCGTCCAGCGCATCGACATCGGCCACAATCCGGTTCAGCGCCTGCGCACCTCTTAGCCGGATCAAACGGTCATGCGACCGGGTCGAGAGCGCCGCCAAAAGCGTGACTCGCAGCTTGGCCAAGGCTCTCAGCGTCGCATCATGGGTGAGCACACGCTCTCCGTAGCGGGTTGCCGTGCGGGTGATCGCCAGAAAGCGCACCATAGCGGAGGGGCGGAAGACGTCGAAGACGGCGCCTGTGCCAACGAGCCCCGCCGCAGAGGCCGCGACAATGAACCAGCCCGAGAGGCCCAACAAGGACGCGCCCATGATCAGGACCAGCGCGGAAAGGGCCAGCCCGCGCAGCAAAGATTTGCGCTCGCCCTGCATCATGAGGCGGAAGATATGCCAGAGCTTAGCCATGGGCGCGTTCCCCTTCTGGCGCAATCTCGATCACCTGATCCATTCGGGCGATGAGCCGCGCATCATGGGTGGCAACGATCAGGGTCGCGCCGCGATCCGCCAGCGCCAAAAGCGCCTCGGTCACCCGGTCAGCGGTCTCATGATCAAGGTCTGCGGTCGGCTCGTCAGCGAGCACCACATCGGGGTGAGCGGCCAAAGCACGGGCGAGCATCACGCGGCGCGCTTCGCCGCCCGACAGCCCGCCACCTGTCTCACCCAAAATGGTCAGATCGCCCTTTGGCAGGGCCGCGAGCACCTGCTTCAGCGCAGCGTCGGAGATCAACTCGGCGCTCAAAGGCGCGCCGAAAGCGATGTTGTGGCGTAGTGAGCGACCCAAGAACATCGGCGCCTGCGGCATCCAGCCAAGGCGCGCGCGCCAAGCGTCGGCGGTGTCGTCGGAAAGCTGCCGCCCGGCAACGTCAACCATACCGGAGTTGGGCCGTTCCAGCCCCGCCAACAACCGCAAAAGCGTGGTTTTGCCCACCCCTGACGGACCGGAAAGGGCCACCCGCGCGCCGGGGAGGATTTCGGCATCGGGATAGGCAATCACCCGGCTGCCCCGCGTCACCGAAAGACCCGAGGTGCGGATATGGGCGGGCCCCGCGAGCGGCGCGACCTTGTCGCCGGTGCCCAAAAGCGTCTCGGCCTCATGGGCTTGCCATTGGTCCAATTCGCCCGCCACGGCCAGCGCTGCGGCTTTGTCATGCCAAGCGGCGGAGAGATCGCGCAGTGGCTGGAAATAATCGGGCGCCAGCAGCAAAAGGAAAATCCCGCCCCAAGGTGTGATGCCGCCGCCCCAAGCGCCCCAGTTCAACTCTCCCAAAAGCGAAAACCCGACCCAGACGGCGACCATCGCGACGCCCAAGGCGGCGAACAGTTCCAATACAGTCGAGGACAGGAACGCAATACGCAAAACGGCCATAGTACGGTCGCGCAGATCGTCTGCGGCCAACTCAAACCGCTCGATTAGACGCGGCGCCGCGCCCAGGAGACGGATGTCCGCAAGGGCGGCGAGCCGGTCCACCAAAAGATCGCCCAGAGAGCCGATCTCCTGCATCTGGTGCTCAGAGGCTTCCTTGGCGGCATAGCCCACCAGCGCCATAAACAATGGGATCAGAGGGCCAGCAATGACAAACACCAGCCCCACGGCCCAGCTTTGCCAAAAGGCAAGCGCAAGGATCGCGAAGGGCACCGTCATCACGCGGGTCTGCGCGGGGGCATAGCGGGTGATATAGGGCAACAACGCGTCGAGTTTTTCGCCCGCCAAGGCGGCCAACGCGCCGGGTCCGCCCAGGAGCGAGGTGCCAAGGCTGTTCGCTTCGCGCGCCAAAATTTCCTGCCGTGTCCGGGTGACAATGTTCTGACCCGCGCGAAACAACAGGCCTTCGGCGAGATAATTGAGCATCAGACGCAGCGCCGCAAATCCCAGAAAGGCGATGACGCCCATCAGAACCGAGACACCGCCATCACCCGTCAAAAGCCGCGCGAATACCCCCGCCACGAACGCCGCCTGCGGCAACCACAAGAGCGCCGAGACAGCGGTCATATAAGACGCCAGTTTGATCGCGCGACCTTCCCCGGCCAAGAGCATCTTGAGCCTCTGCCGATCCGGCGCGACCGGGCGGCTTTTCTTTGGTCGTGTCATGCGCGTGTGATCCCGGTTTGGTTTTATTGGGGCGGGCCTGTTTTTGGTCTGACCTTTGCTGGCACGTTGCGACACGGGATGCAATCGCAGGCCCTTGGTTTGCGCCGCCTCTGCGGCGGGGTGTCTCACCTTGTCGGCGTGCCAGAGCGAGAGATTTGGCCCTGTCATGAAAATTTCACGCGGATGTTGCGGGTTTTGGTTTGGCGACAGCTATTATTTCAATTATTCATGAAATATCGAATTATAAGCGAGTCGCCTATGCCTTTTGATCTCGACACCGCGCCTCAGGCCTTCGCCGCGCTCGGCCACGCCGGGCGTCTCTCAGTGTTTCGGCTATTGATGCGCTTTGCTCCGCGTCCGGTGCGTCCAACAGAAATCGCCGAAGCGCTCAACATGAAGCCTAACACACTGTCGGGCTACCTTTCCGATCTGTTGCAAACCGGACTGATCACCGCGACACGCGAGGGCCGGTCGCTGTTTTACGGCGTAGACATGACAAAGTGCGACGGACTGGTCAGCTATCTGGTCAACGATTGTTGTCGTGGGCGCCCCGAGATGTGTCTGAATGCCCTGCCCGAGAGCTATTCGCGGCCACATCGCGTACTTTTCCTGTGTTCCGGCAACTCCGCACGCTCGATCATGGCCGAGGCGCTTTTGAACAAGCTGGGCGCCGGTCGGTTCGAAGCCTTTTCCGCTGGCACCCGCCCCGGCAAGGAGATCAACCCGCAGACGCGCGCACTTTTGGAGCGTCATGGCCATGTGATCACCGGACTGCACCCGAAGGATGTCACCGAATTTCAGGGCGAAGGCGCCCCTGCCTTCGATTTCACCTTCACCGTCTGCGATCTGGCCGCGAGCGAAGACTGCGCGCCCTGGATCGGCCAGCCTTTGAGCGCACATTGGGGCCTGCCGGACCCTGTGAAAGCGGTCGGCTCGGAGGCCGAGCGCGCCCTGGCTTTCGCGCAAACCTACGAGGCACTGCGCCGGAGGATCGAAGCTTTCGCTGCGCTCCCTATTGAAAAACTCGACCGTCTGTCGCTGCAAAAACAGATAGACGATCTCTCTGATATCTAAGGATTTATCATGGTTAAAATTGCTCTGAACGGTCTTGGCCGCATCGGGAAACTCGCGCTGCGTGACCTGTTTGATCGCGGACTTTGGGAACATATCGTGCTGATCAACGATCTGGCGGGCGACCCGGAGCAGCATGCGCTGTTGCTGGAGTTCGATTCCGTGCATGGGCGTTGGGGGGCTGAGATTTTCCATGACGCCGACAGTTTGACGGTGAACGGCACGCAGATGAGGCTGACACGGGAGGCGCGAATCGAAGACTTGCCGCTCGCGGAAATGGGCGTCGATTTGGTGATTGACTGCACCGGCTATTTCAAAACGGCCGAACGCATCTCTCCGTATTACGATGCAGGCGTCAAAAAGGTGGTGGTCTCTGCGCCGGTGAAGGACGGTGGCGCGCTGAACCTCGTCTACGGGGTCAACCATGATCTCTACGATCCGGCGGCGCATGATCTGGTGACAGCAGCGTCCTGCACCACGAATTGCCTCGCACCTGTGGTCAAGGTGATCCACGAAAACCTCGGCATAAAGCACGGGTCGATCACGACGATCCATGATGTGACCAACACCCAGACCATCGTAGACCGCCCCGCCAAAGACATGCGCCGCGCCCGCGCCGCCTCAATGAACCTGATCCCAACCACAACGGGCTCAGCGACAGCGATCACACTGATCTATCCGGAACTGAAAGGCCGTCTCAATGGCCATGCAGTGAGGGTGCCCTTGCTCAACGCGTCGATCACCGATTGCGTTTTCGAAGTCGAACGGGAGACCACGGCGGAAGAGGTCAACGCGCTGTTCAAAGCGGCCTCCGAAGGGGAGTTGAAGGGCATCCTTGGCTATGAAACCCGCCCCTTGGTGTCGACCGATTACGTCAACGACCCGCGTAGCTCCATCATCGACGCGCAGTCGACCATGGTGATCAACGGCACGCAGGTGAAAATCTACGCCTGGTATGACAATGAATGGGGCTATTCCTGCCGCCTCGCGGATATTGCCCGCATGGTTGCGAGTGCAATGTGATGACAGTTGCGACGGCGGAGAACCCCTTACGCGCCTATACGGCCGTCACGGCGGCCTATTGGGCTTTCATGCTTTCAGACGGCGCGCTCAGGATGCTCGTTCTATTGCATTTCAATGGGCTGGGGTTTTCGCCGATCCAGCTTGCCTATCTCTTTCTCTTCTACGAGATCGCGGGCATTGTGACGAACCTCTCCGCAGGCTGGTTGGCGGCACGTTTTGGTTTGACCTCAACGCTTTACGCGGGATTGGTGATCCAAATCGCAGCCCTTGCCGCCTTGGCCGGGCTTGATCCCGCTTGGTCCGTATCGGCCTCGGTGATCTACGTCATGGCGGTGCAAGGCGCCTCGGGCGTCGCCAAGGATCTGGCCAAAATGTCGTCAAAATCGGCGGTGAAAATCCTCGCCCCGAAAGGCGATGGCAGCCTCTTCAAATGGGTTGCCGTGCTGACGGGATCGAAGAACGCGGTCAAGGGCTTTGGCTTTTTCCTCGGTGCGGCTTTGCTGGCGCTCGCGGGGTTCAAAGCGGCGGTCTGGGGCATGGCTTTGGTCCTCGCCGTGATCCTCGCGGCGGTGGCGATCTTCATGCCCAAGGGCCTTCCGACCGGCAAGAAAGGCACCAAAATCTCGGCGATCTGGTCGAAGGACCGCCGCATCAACCAATTGTCCCTCGCCCGCATGTTCCTCTTCGGCGCCCGCGATGTCTGGTTCGTCGTCGGCATTCCGATCTATTTCAAAGCGATCTTCTCCGACGGCACCCCCGACGGGGCGCGTCAGGCATTTTTCATCGTCGGTGCATTCATGGCGCTCTGGATCATCGGCTATGGCTTTGTCCAAGGCATCGCACCCAGGTTCCTCAAAGGCGCGGCCGGAGACGACGCAGCCGGTGCGCGGATGGCGGTCAAATGGGTCGGGCTTCTGACGCCCATCCCCTTTATCCTCGCGGCCCTCGCCCTGATCGCAGGCGCGCCGACGCTTTGGCTGACGCTCGCGCTTGTGGCAGGTCTCCTACTCTTCGGCTTTGTCTTTGCCGTGAACTCTTCGGTGCATTCCTATCTCATCCTCGCCTTCTCCGGCGAGGACCGCGTAACGATGGATGTGGGTTTCTACTATATGGCCAATGCGGCGGGGCGGCTTTTGGGCACTCTGTTGTCCGGACTATCTTATCAGCTGGGCGGGCTACGGCTCTGCCTCGCAACTGCTGGCGTGATGGCCGGGCTCAGCTTTCTCTCCGCGCGCGGTTTGGATCGACATTCGTCTCATTGACAGTTAAAAACTTGACCGAAAGGTCTGAAAATATGGGAAAATTCCTGAATAACTTTGCAGCCACGCACGTTCAAAGCAGGTTTTGCAGAGTTTTTCCGCAATTTTGCAAAGCAAACTGAAACCTGTCGAAAAAGGGGGTTTACCAAAAGTCAAAGAGCCGCTTATCACTCGGCCCCAATGAGATCAGGCCGAACCAAACCGGCCACTGTTTTGGAGGAGACCCCATGACCACGCGCGACATCACCCTGATTGCTTTGTTTGCGGCCCTGACCGCCGTAATGGCGGTCTTCCCACCGATTGCCCTGCCGATTTTGCCAGTGCCGATCACGGCCCAGTCTCTCGGCGTAATGCTCGCTGGCGGCATCCTCGGCGCAAAACGTGGCGGCTTAGCCATCCTTCTTCTTCTGGTGCTTGTCGCCATCGGCCTGCCGCTTTTGTCCGGTGGTCGCGGCGGTCTCTCCGTCTTCTTTGGCCCCACCGCTGGCTTCCTTCTGGGCTGGCTCGTCGCAGCTTTCGTGATCGGCTGGTTGACTGAGAAATACTGGGACGGGCTGTCTTTCGTCTCCGCAACGCTGATCTGTGTGGTTGGCGGCATCGGCGTCCTTTACGCTATCGGCATTCCGGGCATCACCCTTATGGCGGGTGTCCCGATCTCCAAGGCTTTCATGGGCTCCGTGACCTTCATCCCCGGCGACATCGTCAAGGCCCTGATCGCCGCCGCCGTCATGGTCACGGTCAAGAAATCCTACCCGATCATCGGACAAGCCGCCTGATGTCCATGCATTTCGACAGGGTCTCCGTGACCAAAGGAACACGCGAAATCCTGTCGGAGATCACTCTGGAGCTGACCGAAAAGCGCATCGGCGTGATCGGCAACAACGGCTCCGGCAAAAGCACGTTTCTCCGGCTTTTCAACGGGTTGGAGAAGCCCACTTCCGGCACTGTCCGGTTTTCTGAGACCGAAGACGACCTGCGCCGCCATGTCGGCTTCATGTTCCAGAACCCCGACAATCAGATCGTTTATCCACTGGTCGAGGAAGATCTGGCCTTTGGCCTCAAATCCCGCAAATTGCCGAAAGCCGAGGTTGCCGCGCGTATCGAGGGCGTGCTGTCCGATCTGTCGCTCACCCATCTCAAGGGCCGTCTGACGCACCAGCTGTCTGGTGGTGAGAAACAAATGGTGGCGCTGGCAGGGGTGCTGGTGACCGAGCCCGAAATGATCGTCTTCGACGAACCGACCACGCTTTTGGACCTGCGCAACAAGATGCAATTCATGCGCGTGCTGGCCACCCTGCCCCAACCCGCTGTGGTGGTCTCGCATGACCTCGATCTGCTCGCGAGGTTCGACCGGGTTTTGCATATCGCAGAGGGCAGTATCTACGCCGATGGCACACCCGAAGAAGTCATTCCCGCCTACAAAAAACTCTGCGAAGATTTGGGCGGATGCTGACGGACCTCTATATCCCCGGCGACAGCCTGCTGCACCGCGCGCGTCCGGCGTGGAAACTGGCGATCCTGTTTCTCTACTGCACTGCGCTTTTTGTCGTGACGCATCCTGCCGTACTGACGGTCGGAATTTTGCTCGTCGCGCTTGGCTATGGCGCGGCCGGTCTCAGCCCCCGCGACGCCTTTACCGCGATCCGTCCGGCACTCTTTGTCCTCGTCATCATCTTCGCCGCCCAGCTCTGGCTCGCCGATCTCACTATGGCAATCTATGTCACGCTGCGGCTCATCGCCTTGCTGATGGCCGCCGCACTGGTGACCTACACGACCCGCGCCAGCGAATTTACCGAGGGCATTCTGGCGCTTTTGTCCCGTGCCCCTGCTTGGGTGCCGAAGGACAAGATCGCGCTCGCCATGTCTCTGGTCTGGCGGTTCATCCCGCTGATCCGCGCGCAATTCGACGAGGTCCGCGAGGCGCAGCGCGCGCGTGGGCTGGAGCGCAACATGTTGGCGCTCGTGGTGCCTCTTGTCGTGCGCACGCTCAAAACAGCCGATGAGGTCGCCGAGGCGATCACCGCGCGATCTCTGGACTAAAGCAAGCTTTAAAGAACGCGCCGCAATCCCGACTGCACCATCAAGAGCTTCGGAAGATAGATTGGCACCAACGCCTGCGCTTTGTCCTGCGTCGCGGCCATGCCGGTGTTGAGCGCAGCGACGATTTTACCATGCCCGTCGACCAGCGGCACCGCGATAGAGCGCAGTCCGATCTCCACCTCTTGATCAATGATCGCATAGCCTTGGCCATGCGCCTCCTCAATGCGTTTCATAACTTCGTCGGGATCGGTGACGCTGAATTTGGTGCGGGGCGAGAGGTCCGAAGCCTCTACGATCGCACGCGCTTCCTCGGCGGGCAAAGCGCCCAACAGAATACGCCCCATCGAGGTGCAATGCGCCGGCAAACGCGAGCCGGGCATGAGACCGATGGACATCACCCGCTTCTGCGCCGCGCGGGCGAGATAGACAATTTCCGTACCATCCAGGATCGACACGGAACAGCTCTGCCCGATCTGTTCGGTGAGCTGATCGAGCCAAGGCTGGACAATCTGCGGCAGCGGCAGCGAGGAGATCGCCCCCATCCCCAAACGCAAGGCGCGCGGGGTGAGCGTGAAGAACTTACCATCGTAATCGGCGTAGCCTTCTGCGTGTAGCGTCAAAAGACAGCGCCGCGAGGTGGCCCGGTCAAGCCCGGTCATTTTGGACACATCGGTGATCGACAGCTTCGGTGCCTCGGCCCCAAAACATTCGAGAACCCGCAGCCCCTTCGCCAAAGATGAAATGATATCAGAAGATTTGTTCGCCATGCGCACGACATTTCTCGACATCCGAACAAATGTCAATATGCGCACAAAATGACTCGTCGTCGTCACAGCAGAGGTCTACATCCGAGCACATATTCTGGAGGATCTCATGGACAAAACCATCTCTACCCCGGCCGAGGCGGTCGCGGATATCCCCGATGGCGCACAGGTGATGATCGGCGGTTTCGGCGGCTCCGGCGCGCCGATCGAGCTCATTCACGCGCTGATCGACCGTTTCCGCGCCACCGGCAGCCCGAAAAACATCACCGTGATCAACAACAACGCGGGCAACGGCTACATCGGCATCGCCGCGATGATCAAAGCGGGCATGGTCAAGAAGATGATCTGCTCCTTCCCGCGCTCGTCCAACGCAGAGGCCTTCAACGAGAAATTCCTCGCGGGCGAGATCGAGCTGGAACTCGTGCCGCAGGGCACGCTCGCGGAACGCATCCGCGCAGCGGGCGCAGGCATCCCGGCCTTTTACACGCCGACGTCCTTCGGCACCGAACTGGCCGAGGGCAAGCCGACCGAAGAGTTCGACGGCAAAATGTATGTCCGCGAAGGCTGGCTGAAGGCCGATTTCGCACTGATCAAAGGACAGATGGGCGACACGGTCGGCAACATGACCTACCGCATGGCGGGCCGTAACTTTAACCCGCTGATGGCGATGGCCGCCGCGAAAACCATCGCGCAGGTCTCCGAGCTTGGTGAGCCGGGGTCGATTGATCCGCAACAGGTCATTACCCCCGGCATCTTCGTCGACGCCATCGTAGAAGTTGCACAACCTCAACAAGAAGAAGTGCTCGTGCGCACGGGAGTGGTCTATTGATGTCCGATTTCAACATTATGGAAGACAAGCTCTCCAACGCTCAAATCGCCTGGCGCGCCGCGCAAGACATCGAAGACGGCTCCTATGTGAACCTCGGCATCGGCTTCCCGGAGATGATCGCCAAGTTCCAGCCCGAGGGTCGCGATGTCACCTATCACACCGAAAACGGCGTGTTGGGCTTTGGCAAAGCGCCCGCCGAGGGCGAGGAAGACTGGGACCTGATCAACGCTGGAAAAAAAGCGATCACGCTCAATCCGGGCGCGTCGTTTTTCCACCATGCCGACAGTTTCTCGATGGTCCGTGGCGGTCACTTGGACCTCGCCGTGCTGGGCGCCTATCAGGTCGCGCAGAACGGTGATCTCGCCAATTGGCGCGTCGGCTCCAAAGGCGTGCCGGCCGTGGGCGGCGCGATGGATTTGGTGCATGGCGCGAAACGTGTGGCCGTGGTCACCGATCACGTCACCAAAGATGGCGGCCCGAAGCTGGTCGAGTCCTGCACCTTCCCGCTCACCGGCGTCGGCTGTGTGACCCGTGTCTATACCTCTTTGGCGGTGATCGACATCGAAGGTGGCAAATTCATCCTGCGCGAAAAACTGCCCGGCCTCTCGATGGAGGCGCTGCAAGCCGTCACCGGCGCGACGCTCCACACCGAGGGCGACGTGCTTGACCTGATTGTCCCGCAAGATTTGTAAGGAGGACCTGTGATGACCGACGTCTACATCTGCGACTATATCCGCACCCCCGTGGGCCGTTACGGCGGCGCGCTGTCTTCCGTGCGGGCCGATGATTTGGGCGCTATCCCTTTGAAAGCCTTGGCGGAACGCAACCCAT
>NZ_JAHXRW010000019.1 GCF_019429625.1 Celeribacter sp. PS-C1 | reverse complement strand
TACGCCCAAACCGCGTAGCCAATGACCGAGCGTGGGAAACGGAAACCTTTAAGGCGCGAAAGATCAGACAGATTCAACATGGCATCGCGCTACAACGACAAGTCGATGGCAACAACCTGACAATGCCTGTCGAACTGATAGGGCTGGAACCGGCCACAGCGTTTTGTGATGCGACTGTCCGCGATTCCGTCAGTCGGACAATCATCGGCAACAAACCATCAAGCCCGGCCACAGGTGCGATAGCCGCCACATAGCAGTCCCAGCGCAGCAAAAGCCCATGTCCAAGACAGTCGCGGATGGAACAGAACGCAGTTTTCTCGAAGACGGCGACACGGTGACCCTGCGCGGTTTTGCTCAGGGCGAGGATTACCGGATCGGCTTTGGGCGTTGCTGCGGACAAATCAGCCCCGTTCTGATGTACACAGAATGACGAGGGCGGCCAGTGCGCCGTATGAGCGCTTTAGTCGCCGGAAATCATCCCGGCAATCTCGGCAGCCGTAGCCTTAAGCTCCGGCAGGATGTCCATCGCACGCTCCTGTGTCATGCGTTGAGGGATCGAGGAAATCGACATCGCCAGATAGGCACTGCCGCGCGCATTGGGAACCGGCACGGTCAGCCCGGCCACGCCCACAAAGGTCACATCGCGCGCCCAGCCATAGCCGTTTTCACGCACCCGTTCGACCTCATCGCGCAAACTGTCCGGGGTCGCCTCGCCAAAAAGCTTTCTGTCCTGCGTCGCGCGCAAGATCACGTCTTCGGCCTCATCTTCCGGCATCGAAGCCAGAAGCGAGCGCCCGGAATGGCCGGACACGAGATGCAGAGTCTGATTGGCAGAGACCACATGGGTGCGGATCGGATAGGCCCCTTCGCAGCGCAGCAGGTAATGCGAAAAATCCCCCGTGCGCATTGCAAGGTAGACCGTATCACCACAGCGGTCGGCAAGGGCCTGAACGATTGGCCGCAAACGCGCCGGATCGCCCACCGGGCTCGGCGCGTTCAGACCCAATTCGTACATGATCGAGGACAGGCGATAACGCCGCCCGTTCGTGCGCTCCACGAACTGTTCCGCCGTCAAAGTCGCCAATATGCGATGCACCGTCGGACGGCTCAACCCCGTGCCCTCGGTCAGATCAAGCAGACGCGCACCGCGCGGGCCGTGCCGACCGAGTTCGCGCAGAATCAAGCAGGTGCGTTCCACCACCTGACTTTTGCCGCTTTTGTCTTTTGTCTCTTCCATAGGGTCACTCAAACCGTCCATCATTCGGACTTATTAACGGATTATGCTCCGATTTTCATGCTTTTAGTTGCAAATTTCTCCTATTTAAACAAGCCATAGCGCACTACTCAAGAGTCAAATTAATGGACATAGTGAGTATTCATAAGGAGGAAACGCATGACAAAGAGATTTGAAGGACAGGTGGCCGCCATCACCGGAGGCGCGCGCGGCATCGGTCGCGCCGTGGCGGAACGGCTCTTATCCGAAGGCGCGCACGTGGCAATCTGGGACCTCAAGGACGGCGAAAGCGCCGCCAAAGAGCTCGGAGAAAATGCCCGCGGATTTGCGGTCGATGTCTCGGACGAGGCCTCCGTCGAAGCCGCGCGGGACGCCACGGAAGCCGCCTTTGGCAAGATCGACATTCTCGTCACCGCCGCCGGGATCACCGGACCGACGCACCCCGTGAAAGGGCATGAGTTCGCCCCATGGCGGCAGGTGATCGACATCCATCTCGGCGGGGTTTTCCTCTGCACGCGGGCCGTTCTGGACGGTATGACCACGCGCAATTACGGGCGCATTGTCACAGTCGCCTCGGTGGCGGGCAAAGAGGGCAACCCCAATGCATCGAGCTACTCAGCCGCGAAATCCGGCATCATCGGCTTCACCAAATCGCTCGGCAAAGAACTTGCCCTGACAGAGGTCCGCGCCAACTGTTTCGCGCCCGGCCTGATCAAAACACCCCTGATGGAACAGCTGCCACCCGAGCAGGTTGAGTTTTCCCTGTCGCGAATCCCTCAGGGCCGTTTTGGCACGGTCGAGGAATGCGCCGCGATGATATGCTTCATGGCCAGCCCGGAATGCTCCTTCAATTCCGGATCGGTCTTCGATATGTCGGGAGGACGCGCGACATATTAAGTCCACCTTTTGGACCTTATCCCGAGAGTCGTACCGAAAATGTCCAAAAACATTTTCGGTACATTTTCCCGTTAAAGCACTTTATAATATACATAATTTTAAAAATATTCATGGTTGAGAATTTTATTTTCGCTTAAAAAATTCTCTTTTAGTCCACATAGTGGAACCTTTGAGTTGACCATTTTCGACGAGTTTTCCAGCATATACAGCATGGAGGAACACTCGCCCCAAACGCACAAAGACCAAGGGGCGCGTGCCATGGCTTCGGCCAATTGGAGAAACTGACGATTTGCTCAGAACGCACGGCAAGGCGGCACCCTCACCACGATGCGGGCGCGAGTGATTTGTCTACGGGAGGACATTATGAAGAAAACCCATATCCTTTTTGCATCCGCTCTCACGCTGATGGCCACCGGCGCGCTCGCCGAGGACACGTTCAAATTCGCGATGATCGACCCGTTCTCGGGCCCGGCCGCGATGGTGACCGAGCGGATCGAAAACGTGCTGCGCTACTCCGTCGATGAAGTGAACGCGGCAGGCGGGATCAACGGCCAACAGATCGAAATCCTGACCTTCGACAATAAAATGTCGGCTCAGGAAACCGCAATTCAGGCGCAAAAGGCGATCGACGCTGGCGCACGCATTCTTCAGACATCCGTCTCCTCTTCGAACACTTTCGCGCTTGTTGATTTTGTCAACAAACACAACCGCCGCAACCCGGACGATCAGGTTATCGTCTTTGACGGGGCCTCCCACGATCCGGCGATCACCGGCGAGAAATGCAGCTATTACAGCTTTTCCTGGGTGCTGGACGCTGACATGAAAACCGCAGGCCTCGCGCATTATCTGACCGAGCGGACGGACATCACGAAAGTTTATCTTCTGAACGCCGAAGGCTCCTCCGGTCAGACCACGCGTCAATCCGTGATCGAGATGGTCGGCGAGGCTCGCCCGGACATCGAGTGGGTCGGCGACGACACCCATCCGCTTCAGAAGATCACCGATTTCACGCCCTATATCGCAAAGATCAAAGCATCCGGCGCGCAGGCCGTGATCACCTCCGACTGGGGTGCCGATTTGGCGCTGGTGCTGAAAGCGGCGGGCGAAGGCGGTCTTGAGGCCGAATGGTTCACCTATTTCTCCACCGGTCCGGGCGCACCGACCGCGATGGCGCAATCCGGTCTCGATGGTAAGGTTTATTCGGTTTTTGACGGGGATGCGGGCGTTGCGAGTGACGATCTGCACGCTTTTGAGGCTGCGTATCGGAGCGCGAGCGGCTTTTCTGCTTCGCCTTTCCCGGGGGACGTTTCCGCGATCCGGGCTTTGACGCAAGCCGCAGAGAAGGCGGGTTCCAACGAGGTACACGATCTGATTGCGGCCTTGGAGGGGATCGAATTCACCACGGTTTACGGTGCCGCAGCCACGAGCCGGCCGGAAGATCACCAGATCATCACGCAAATGGCCGTGTCCAAATTCGTCGATGTGCCGGAAGGTACGCTGGACGAAGAAGGCACGGGCTGGGGCTGGGAGAACGTGGCGATTGTTCCCGCGGATGTGATTACGCTTCCGACGACCTGCGAGATGAAACGCCCGTAAAACCCGATCAAAAAAAGAAGGCATGGGGTGCGCAGAGCCCCCATGCCTTGTCTGTCGTGTCGGCGGACAAAGGAGAACTTATGACGCATTATCCCTATAAAGACATCACGGAGGGTCTCGGGTTCCCCGAAGGCCCTGTCGTGATGCCGGACGGTTCTGTGATCGTCTGCGAGATCAAGAATTGTTGCCTGACCAAGGTTTGGCCCGACGGCACGAAAGAGGTGGTCGTCAAACTCGATGGCGCGCCCAATGGCGCAGCGGTCGGCCCGGATGGGGCAATGTATATCTGTAACAACGGTGACGGCTTTGCCTGGGGTGATCCGGACGGCGTGATCCAGCCGGTGGGTGGCAATCCGCAGTATTCCGGTGGGCGCATCGAACGCGTGGATCTTGAGACGGGCGTTGTGACCGAACTTTACCGCGAGATCGACGGTCATCCGCTTTTGATGCCGAATGACATCGTTATCGACCGCGATGGCGGGCTTTGGTTCACTGATCACGGCACCCGCACGGAGCGCAGTTTTGTGCATGGCGGGCTCTATTATGGCAAGCCGGACGGCTCTTTTGCCACCACCATCGCCTATCCGATCACCACCGCGAATGGCGTGGGTCTGTCGCCGGATGAAAAGACGGTTTACGTCGCAGACACGGAGACCGGGCGTCTCTATTCCTATGATGTCACCGGCGCGGGCGAGATCCGCAAACCTAATCCTTTCGAGCCGGGCGAAGCCGTTCTGGCGCAACTCGAAGGTTTTAAGCGCTATGACAGCCTGGCCGTCGAGGCGAATGGCAACATCTGCTGCGCCGGCCTGACGCCGGGGTGCATCACGGTGATTTCGCCAGAGGGCAAAGAGGTCGAGACCATCGAGATGCCGGATGCCTTTGCGACCAATCTGGCCTTTGGCGGACCGGATATGAAGACCGCCTATGTCACCCTCTCCGGCTCCGGGCGGTTGATCGCAGTTGATTGGCCGCGTGCAGGCCTCAAACCAAATTTTTCGGGGCTATGATATGAGCGCAGAAGTCATCACATTCTCCCTGTTGAACGGCACGCTTTACGGCATGCTGTTGTTTTTGCTTGCGTCGGGTCTCACCCTCATCTTCTCGATGATGGGTGTGCTGAACTTTGCGCATGCCAGTTTCTTCATGATCGGCGCCTATTTCGGCTTTGAGATTTCGAAATACGTGGGCTTTTTCCCGGCGTTGATCCTTGCGCCCATTCTGGTCGGCCTCGTCGGCGCGCTGATCGAGCGCTATGGGTTGCGCCGTGTGCACAAATTCGGCCATTTGGGCGAGCTTTTGTTCACCATCGGCGTGGCCTTCGTGATCGAAGAAGCGGTTCAGATGATCTGGGGCCGCAGCCCGATGGATTATCAAATTCCCGCCGCGCTCGATTTCACCGCTTTCGAGATTTTCGGCACCGGATATCCGGCGTTTCGCCTGTTCATGCTTATCATGTCCGTCGCGATCTTTGCCGCCCTCGCCCTGCTTTTGACCCGCACCCGCGTGGGTCTCGTGGTCAAAGCGTCACTCACCCATCCTGAAATGGTCTCCATGCTGGGCCATGACGTGCCATTGGTGTTCATGTCCGTCTTCGGCGTTGGCTCTGCGCTGGCGGGCATCGCCGGTGTCATCGGCGGCCCGATCCTGATCACCCAGCCGTCCATGGCCATGTCGCTTGGTCCGATCCTCTTCGTCATCGTCGTGGTCGGCGGTCTGGGCTCGCTCTCGGGCGCTTTCGTCGCCTCGCTTCTCGTGGGCTTCATCCAGACCTTTGCCGTCGCCATCGACCTCTCCGTCGCCGATGTCTTTGGCCTCGTTGGTGTCACGCAACCGCCCGCCGCTCTCGGCGCGCTCGTCTCCGACATCTGGAACGTGTCCGTGTCCCAGATCGGTCCGGTCATTCCCTATCTCCTGCTCGTCGCAGTGCTGATCTTCCGGCCCATGGGGCTGTTCGGCAAACGCGCCTGATGCGGAAAGGATAAGAATAATGTCAGTCAACGCAGCTGAAACTCCGCAGCAGACCAGCACTCCTCAGAAATCAGGCCTTATCTCGGGCCTGCCCTGGGTCGCCATCGCGGTTGCCCTCGCGCTTCTGCCGATGATCTTCACCAGCAATTCGATGATCTCCACGCTGAACTATCTCGGCACTATGGCGATCTTTGCGCTCTCTTATAATGTGCTTTTGGGCCAGACCGGACTTTTGTCTCTCGGCCATGGCACATTCTTTGGCCTCGGCGGTTTCATCGCCACCCATGCCGTGCTGCATATGGCCGATGCAGGGTGGAATTTCCCGCTACCGCTCGTGCCGCTCATCGGTGCGGCCGGGGCGCTTGTCCTCGGCTTCTTCGGCGGCTGGCTCGCCTCCGGCCGGGGCGGGATGCCCTTTGCCATGATCACGCTGGGGCTTGCCGAGCTGGTCTATGCCGCAGCCGCACTTTTCCCGTCGATCTACGGATCGGAAGAAGGCATTTCCATGGACCGCATGGACCTTGGCGCCTCCTTCGGTATGGATTACGGCCCGACCCTGGACATCTATGTCATCGTTGCGGTTTGGTTCCTGATCTGCGCAGCGCTTCTGTATTTCTTCTCGAAAACCCCGCTGGGCCTTTTGGCCAACTCCGTGCGCGACAATGCAGAACGTGTTGAATTCATTGGGTTTTCGTCCAAACGTGTGCGCATGCTGGCCTATGCCATCGCCGCAGCCATCGCCGGTGTGGCGGGCTCTCTCGCCGCACTGAACTTCGAGATCATGACGGTCAATGAGCTGGGCGCCGCAACCTCGACGCTGGTACTCTTGATGACCTATATCGGCGGGACCAAACATTTCTTCGGTCCGGTTTTGGGCGCGATTGTCATCGGTCTGATGAAAATCTGGCTGTCGGATATTTCCTCCGCCTGGATGATGTATTTCGGCCTTTTGTTCATCTTCGTGGTGATGGTGCAGCCTGCGGGTCTTGCGGGCATCCTGATGTCCGGCGTGACCCTCATGCGCTCCGGCACCTTCAAAATGCAGGCGCCGCTTCTCGCCCTGATCGGTCTCACGGGCCTGGCGACACTTGTCGGCATTATCGTTCTGACCGAGCTGGCATATCGTGCCGGCCTCGATGCAGGGCTTGGGCCGCAGATGACGGTGCTTTGGCTGCCGCTCAATGCCACCTCCGTTCTGTCCTGGGGTTTCGGTTTCGTACTGGTTGCGGGTGGCGTTTTGACCATGCGCCCGCTTCTCGACCGGCTGGACACACTCCGCCACAGCCTCGGCAAAGGAGAGATGGCATGACCAACGCACTTGAAATCAAGGACCTGCGCAAATCTTTCGGCCCGGTGGAAATCATCCGCGGCGTGAACCTCGATCTGCGCAAAGGCGAACGTCATGCGCTGATCGGGCCGAACGGGGCTGGGAAATCGACGCTGTTTCACCTGATCTCGGGCCGGATCACCCCCACTTCCGGGCAGATCCTGTTTGACGGCAAGAACATCGCGGGCCATCCGCCCGCAGAAATCGTGCGCGCGGGACTGTCGCGCAGTTTCCAGATCACCAACATCTTTCCTCAGATGACGGTGACGGAAAACCTGCGTTGTGCCGTGCTTTGGAAACTCGGGCATCGTTATACGCTGCTGCGTCCAACCTCATCCCTCAAGGATGTGGCCGCGGAATGCGAGCGCCTGTTGACCGAGCTTGGCCTGACCCACCGCGCGCACGACACCGCCGACAGCCTGACCTACCCCGAGCAGCGCGCTCTGGAACTGGGTCTGGCGGTCGCCTCGGGGGCCAACACGCTTTTGCTCGACGAACCCATGGCGGGGATGAGCCATTCGGAAACCGATGCGGCGTTGCAGCTCATCATGAAGGTGACCGAGGGCAAAACCTTGCTGATGGTGGAACACGACATGGGTGTGATTTTCGAAATGGCCGACCGGATTTCCGTTTTGGTCTACGGCGAGATCATCGCCACCGGAACGCCTGAAGAAATCCGCGCCAACCCTGCGGTGCAGGAGGCCTATCTGGGCGCGAGCGAGGAGGATGCAGCATGACCAAGCCTGAGCTGAACATCAAGGCGGAAACACTCCTGTCCGTCAAAGACCTGCAAGCCTGGTATGGCAAGAGCCACATTCTGCATGGTGTGAACCTTGAGGTCAAACGTGGCGAGATCGTCTCGCTTCTGGGCCGCAACGGCGCCGGACGTTCGACGCTTTTGAAAGCGATCATGGGGGCCGTGACCACCAAGGGCGAAGTGTCCTTTGGCGGGCAGGCGCTTGGCGGGCAAAAGCCGCATAAGATCGCCTATGCGGGCATCGGCTACGTGCCGGAAAGCCGCGATGTGTTTCCCGATCTGACGGTGCGTGAAAACCTCATTCTGGGGCTGAAGTCCAAGGGCGAAGGCCGTTGGACCATGGAGGACATCTTTGATCTCTTCCCCGTCCTGCGCACCCGCGCCGAGACCAATGCCGGATCGCTGTCGGGAGGCGAGCAACAGATGCTCACCATCTGCCGCACGCTGATTGGCGACCCGGACCTGATCATGGTGGACGAACCGACCGAGGGCCTCGCGCCGAAAATGGTCGCCGCTGTCGGTGAGCTTTTGGAGCGCATCGCCGCGAAAGGCGTGTCGATCCTTTTGGTCGAACAGAAACTCGTGATCGCCCTCGATATTTCTCACCGGCTCTACGTCATGGGGCATGGTGAAATCGTTTTCGAAGGCACGCCCAAAGGGTTGATGGACAGCCCCGACGTGCGCGCCGAATGGCTGGAGGTATAAGATGAGCAGACCTGTTGCTCTTGTAACCGGCGCCCGTCAGGGGCTTGGACGTGGCATTGCTTTGGCGATGGCCAAGGCGGGCTTTGATGTCGCCGGGCTTGATATTGTCACCGATGAGAAATCCGACGCGGTTGTCAAAGAACTCGAAGCCTTGGGCGCGAAAGCCTATTTCGGCCAGATGGACCTCTCCGATCTCTCGGCCCATGAGGGTGCGATTGCAGCGGTCGAAGCGGCGCTTGGCCCCGTCGATGCGCTGGTGAACAACGCAGGCATCGCGGCGCGTCCGCTCACGGACATTCTCGATCTCGGCGCCGAGGCGTTTGATAAAAACCTCGGCGTCAACCTGCGCGGCAATTTCTTTTTCACCCAAGCCGTGGCGAAACGCATGATCGCGCGGGAGGTGGAGAGCTATCGCTCCATCACCTTCATCACCTCGATCGCCGCCACCCATGTCTCGACCGACCGCAGCCCCTATTGCGTCTCGAAAGCGGGCCTGTCGATGGTGGCGCAACTCTACGCCGACCGACTCGGCGCGCATGGCATTGCGGTGCATGAAATCCGTCCGGGCTTTATCCGCACCGAAATGACTGGCTCCGCGCCGACGGACAAA
The DNA here is from genome assembly GCF_019429625.1 of Celeribacter sp. PS-C1. Lineage (GTDB taxonomy): Bacteria > Pseudomonadota > Alphaproteobacteria > Rhodobacterales > Rhodobacteraceae > Celeribacter. The sequence continues at coordinate 28,026 of NZ_JAHXRW010000019.1, read as the reverse complement.
ATCGATGCTTATATCTCTTCCGGTCAGGTCGCCCAGAAGCGCTGGGGCGAGACCTACGACATCGGCACCGTGGCCGCCTCGCTCGCCTCGGGCGCCCTGCCCTATGTGACCGGACAACCGATTTACGTGGACGGTGGGTATCACATCCCCACCGCCTGAACCCAAGGGGCTTTTGCCCCGACCCTGACACCCTTTTCCCCCGACCGGCCCACCGGATCGGCCCCGATGCCTGACGGGCAACGGACGGGGAAGCTCTGAGCAAAGGAGATTTGAACATGCTCGATGATCAACCTTATCGCGACGGCGAAGTGACGGTCGGCGGCGTGGCCGTGCGCTACCGTGTGGCCGGTCCCGACAACGACCGTTTGCCGCTTGTGCTTGTGCATGGCACGGCGGGCTCCATCGACGGTCACTATGGCTATATCTTCCCGATGATGGCCTATCGTCAAAAGGTCATCGCCCTCGACTGGTCCGAACCGGCGGGCGACACGGTCGAGTTGGCCGATCTGGTTGCACAGGTCAAAGCGGTGATCGAGGCCGAGGTGCCCAATGGTCCGGTAACGCTCATGGGCTACTCCTTGGGCGCTTGTGTGGCCGCGAAAGTGGCCGCCGAAATGGGCAACAAGATCAAGAACCTGATCCTCGCCGCAGGTTGGCTCAAGACCGACACGCATCAGAAAATGCGCAACGATGTCTGGCGTCAGCTCCGCGATCAGGACAGTGCCTCGATCACGCAATACATGACGTTTTGCGCCTTCTCTCCTGCCTTCCAGAACCTCAAGACCCTGGACGAGATGAAAGCCGCCGCCGGGATGCTCAAAATGAGCGCTTTCGTCGACAAACAGATGGACCTGAACACCCGCATCGACATCGCCGCCGAGTGCGAAACCATCACGGCGAAGACGCTGGTGATCGGTTGCACCTTTGACATGATGGTGCCGAAACATCACTCCAAACAGCTTTTCGGCGCCATCGAAGATGCGCGCTACGCCGAGATCCCCTCGGGTCACGCCGTCGTTCACGAACGCGCCGCCGAGCTTTTCCACTATGTCGACCGGTTCTCCGCCCAGCCCGATCAATATGAGGCAGGCGCGATCATTCCGGCCCAGAAACCCTGAGGAGACACGTAAATGACGACTGTTACCGAAATTCTGATCATCGGCACCGGCTTTGCGGGCCTCGGCATGGCGATCCAGCTTAAACGCACCGGGCGCGACGATTTCATCGCCATCGAACGCGCCGACGACGTGGGCGGCACATGGCGCGACAACCACTATCCGGGCATCGCCTGCGATGTGCCCTCGCATCTCTATTCCTACAGCTACCTGCCCAATCCCGACTGGACCCGCGTCTTCTCTCCGGGGCCGGAAATTCAGGCCTATATTCGCAAATGTGCCGAAGATGAGGGCATCCTGCCGCACATCCATTTCCACACGGAGATGCTCAAAAGCACATGGGATGAGGCCAAGAAACGCTGGGTCGTCGAGACCTCCAAAGGCACCTATGAAGCGAAAATCCTGATCACCGGCACGGGCCACCTCGCCGACGGTCACATGCCCAACATTGAGGGCCTCGATGGCTTTGAAGGCGATGTGTTCCACTCCGCCAACTGGGACCACTCCGTCGATCTCGAAGGCAAACGCATCGGTGTTGTCGGTTCCGGCGCATCCGCCATTCAGATCATTCCCGAGATGCAGAAACTCGCCTCCGAGATGGTCGTGTTTCAACGCTCCGCACCCTATATGATCCCGCGCTGGGACCGCGAATATACCGAAGGCGAGCGTCGTCTGTGCCGCCGTGATCCGTCCGTGATCGACGAGATGCGTTCTGAAATTTTCTGGGCCGGGGAATTCAACTTTGCCCAGCGTCGCAACATCCCGCGCTTCCTCAATGAGGCCAAGGCACTCGCCGTGCGTCATCGCGAGGACAACGTCAAAGACCCCGAGCTGCGCGCCAAACTGACCCCGGATTACGAGATCGGCTGTAAGCGCCTGCTGATCTCCAACACCTATTATCCGGCCATGTCCGCTGAGAACACCACGCTTGAGGCTTCCGCTCTCAAGAAGGTCGAGAACGGCAAGGCGATCGCGGCAAGCGGCACGGAATACGATCTCGATGTGCTGGTCTTCGCGACCGGGTTCGAGGCCGTACGCCCGCCCTTCGCCACGCGCATTTTCGGCTCCGAAGGTATCAGCCTCGACGCCCATTGGGATCGCGGGATGCAGGCTTACGACTCGATTGCGGTCAACGGCTATCCGAACCTCTTCATCATCAACGGTCCGAACACCGGTCTCGGCCACAACTCGGTGGTCTATATCATCGAGGCGCAGGTCGATTACATCCTCGGTGCGCTCGATGCGATCGAGAGCCAAAAGGTCGAGGTGATCGAAGTGAAACGCGAGGCCGAAGACGCCTATATGGACAAGATCGACCGGATGTCTCAGGGCACCGTCTGGCTCGCCGGTGGCTGTAAATCCTGGTACGTGGATGACCGCTCCGGCCGTCTGACGCTGGTCTGGCCCGATTTTGCTCATAGTTTCCGTGACGAGAATGGAACTTTCCACCCGGAAGGTTACATGATGAACAGCGCGCCTGTGGCGGCTGAGTGAGGAGAGAATTTCATGTTGAAAAACAAGACCATCATCGTGACAGGTGTCTCGTCGGGCATCGGTCAGGAAACCGCGAAACAGATCAAGGCGGCGGGCGGCAAGGTCATCGGCATCGACCGCAACGCGCCCAGTGTTCAGCTGGACGCCTTTCATCAGGTCGATCTGACCGATGAGGCCGCGCTCGATGCGCTGATCGATGAGCTCAAATCGGTGAAAGCCGACGGGCTTGCCAATATCGCGGGCGTGCCGCCGACCGCGCCGAAAGAGGTCGTTTTGACGGTCAATCTCGTGGCGCTCAAAAAGCTCACTCTGGGCCTCGTCGACAGCCTCAATGACGGCGCGTCCATCGTCAATCTCGCCTCGCTCGCGGGGCTTGGCTGGGAAGGCGAAGTGGCCAAGATCAAGGCCGCCGAGGGTCTGACGCATGAAGGTGTCGCGGACTTCTGCGCCGCCCATGAGATCACCGCTGCGAACAGCTATTTCTTTACAAAACAGGCGCTTGTGGTCTGGACACATGAGAACCGCTGGACCTGGCGCGATCGTGGCATTCGGATGAATTCCGTCAGCCCCGGTCCCGTCGACACCCCGATCCTCGGCGATTTCCTTGAGACGTTGGGCGAGCGGGCCGAAGAGGACATGCGCATCATGGATCGTCCCGGCACGCCGACCGATATCGCGCCGGTGGTGACCTTCCTGCTGTCAGATGGGTCCGTCTGGCTGCGGGGCGTGAATATTCCCACCGATGGCGGCATGCGGGCGCATATCGAGGCCACGTCGCACGGGCTGAATTAAGGAGATATCAATGAGCTTGGATTTACTGATCGGCGGCGCGGATGTCGCTGCTGCAGGGGCAAAAACCTATGATCGCATCGACCCTGTGACGGGCGATGTGGCGACCAAAGCTGCCGCCGCTTCCGTGGAAGATGCTTTGAAAGCCGTGGCGAGCGCTGAGGCCGCCTTTGCAGAGTGGTCCGCCACCGGGCCTGAGGCACGGCGCAAGATTTTGGTCAAAGCGGGCGACATCATGGATGCGCGCGCGGGCGAGTTCGTCGAGGCCATGGTGACCGAGACCGGCGCGACGGCGATCTGGGCCGGGTTCAACGTGCATCTTGCGGCGGGCATGCTGCGCGAAGCGGGCGCGATGACGACGCAGGTGGGCGGCGAGGTGATCCCGTCAAACAAACCCGGCACGCTGGCGATGGCGGTCGCGAAACCGCGCGGCGTGTGCCTTGGGATTGCGCCGTGGAACGCGCCGGTGATCCTTGGCACGCGGGCGGTGGCGACGGCTCTGGCCTGTGGCAACACGGTGGTGCTGAAGTCGTCTGAGATGTGCCCGAAAGTGCATCGTCTGATCGGCGAATGTCTGGTTGAGGCGGGGCTTCCGGCCGGGGCGATCAACGTGATCTCGAACGCGCCGGAGGATGCCGCCGATGTGGTCAAGGCGCTCATTGAGGCGCCCGCAGTGCGGCACGTCAACTTCACCGGCTCGACAAATGTAGGACGCATTATCGGGCGTTTGGCAGGCGAAAACCTCAAACCGGCACTTCTTGAGCTGGGCGGCAAGGCGCCGTTTGTGGTGCTGGAAGATGCCGATCTCGACGGCGCTGTGAACGCGGCCATCTTCGGGTCCTTCATGAACCAGGGCCAGATTTGCATGTCTACCGAACGCATCATCGTGGTCGAGGCCGTGGCAGATGCTTTCATCGAAAAGCTTGCAGCCAAAGCCGCGAGCCTGCCCTATGGCAACCCGCGTGAGAAGGTCGTTTTGGGGTCTCTGGTGACGGAAGCTGCGGCGGAAAAGATGGACGCCTTGATCGCGGACGCGACCGCGAAAGGCGCGAAACTCGTGGCCGGCGGCGCGCGGGACGGCGCGATCCATTCGGCCACCTTGCTCGACGGCGTGACGCCCGAGATGCGGATCTACGCCGAGGAAAGCTTTGGTCCGGTGAAGTCGATCATCCGGGTGAAAGACGCCGATGAGGCCATCGCGATCGCCAACGACACGGAATATGGGTTGTCGGCGGCGGTATTCTCACAGGACATCACCAAGGCGATGGAGGCGGCAAATCGCATTCAAAGCGGCATTTGCCACATCAATGGGCCGACGGTGTCGGACGAGCCGCAAATGCCGTTTGGCGGTGTGAAGGATTCCGGTTTTGGTCGGTTTGGTGGCAAGCTCGGGATCAATGAGTTCACGGTCACCCGCTGGATCACCATCGAAGATCCGAAACAGCATTATCCGTTCTAAAATCGGACAGGACACGATCAGCGGTGCGCAGAGGTGCGCCGCTGACCTTTTAAGTGGCGCGATGTCGTGCGACATTTCCATCACCACGGCACGATGTTCGCAGCGGGTCTGAACAAGGACCTAAAGCACAAACCCCTCCCGAGCGACAGCCCACCAAAGCCTGTTTACGGCCCATGATCGCACCGTTTGATGGGACGCGATAATGACACGTTCTGCGAAAATATCTCGACCATGCGCTGAGACGATACAACTGGGGTCAGACCCCATTGGTCTGCGCAAGGTTCTGTCGCAAACTTTGTATATCGGTTTCTGCGTGATGGCCGATATGCCGTTGCGTAAAAAGAACAGGCGGGCAGAATGGCGACAAGTTTCAAAGGGGTGCATTACCCCGAGAGCGTGATCCTTTACGCGGTGTACTTCTATGTCAGATACGCGGTTTCTTACCGGGATCTGGAGGAGATCATGGCAGAGCGTGGTGTCGATGTTGACCATGCGACACTGAACAGGTGGGTGGTGAAATTTTCGACAGATCTCGCAGCCGAGGCACAAAAGCGAAAGCGTTAGACAGCCAACTCGTGGCGGATGGATGAAACCTATGTCCAGGTCAAAGGCCAGTGGGCCTATCTTTATCGTGCCGTTGATCGGGACGGCCGAACCCTTGATTTCATGCTCTCTGCAAAGCGGGACAAGGCTGCCGCACGCCGTTTCTTCAAACGTGCGATTTCAACGAATGGCACGCCTGATCGCGTTGCTATCGACAAGAGCGGCGCCAATCTGGCGGGGCTTCAGGCCGTGAACGTGATCCGCAAATTTACGGGCAGCCGACGGTTGATCCGGATCATGCAGAGCAAATATTTGAACAACATGGTCGAACAGGACCATCGTTTCATCAAGCGGATCACGCGCCCAACACTTGGCTTCAAAGCGTTTCACTCAGCAGCTGCGACGCTGGCTGGGATCGAAACCGCGCACATGATCCGTAAAGGTCAAATCGCCGCGAATGGGAAATCGGGCTTCCAGCAATTCGCCTCCCTCGCAGCATAAGTGTGTCCGCTGAAAGGCTGTTCTGCACTCCCTGATAAAGTTTGCGACAGAACCCCGCAACCTGCTTCGAACCACTATACTCAAGAAATCCCTTGCAAAACTGGAGCCGTCCACAAATGACACCACCATCATGCGAAACATTCCCGTTCGCCATTCCGAACGGGAAAATCGAATGCGTTTGATGGAATCCTTTAACCTACCGCAAGAACCTGTGGTGCAGGTTTTGCGATAGGTTGGGAATGGCCGCGAATGTTAGTCGCGCGCCAGTATCTGGCGCAGCACGCGTTGGAGTGTGCCTTTGGGAGTATCCATGAGCGTGTCGCTTCGCCAAGCCACATGATGGTCAGGGCGCACAAGAAGACAGCCGGTGTCGGTGATCTCGCTGGCGCGCGCCCAGTCTCCGCTGTGATCCATAAAGGGCAGACGCGGGCCGATGACGTGACAGGTGATCTCGATCCCCATCTCTTTGGATAGCTCTGTTGCCGCCGCGCACCAGGCCTCGCCGCCCAGTCCGGTTAAGACGGTGAACTTGCCATGGCCGCAGAGATCGAGAGAGGAGACTTCTTCCCCGTCTTTGGCGTAAAGCCATGTGTGGGGCAGGCGTGCGCCGGGCCATGTGGTCGGCTGGTAATGCAGCTCGGCGTCCAGTTCGAAATCGGGTTCCACCTGACCGTCGGGAACCACCGCGTCAGACCGGTAACGCTGGTTCATCTCGACCCCGTGGGCGTCGAATTCATATTTCTTGAAGGCGATGGCCTTGCGGATCGCCTCGCGCTGTTTCTCTGCCGCCGAGGTGCCATCACAACGCGCCTCAAGGTTTTTCTGCATCTGTACCGGATCGACCCCTTCGCTCATGCCAAGCGCGTCAAAGATCGGACCGGTCTCGCCGATCGACTTGTTGGCACGGGTGACGATCTGTTTCGCCACCGGCGCACGTTCTGTGGTGTAGCTGTCGAGCAGCGCCGCGCCCGCTTGCCCCTTGAGCACCATGGCAAGTTTCCACGCAAGGTTGAAACTGTCCTGAATGGACGTGTTCGATCCCAGCCCGTTCGAAGGCGGATGCCGGTGGATCGCGTCACCCATGCAAAACACGCGACCCTTGGACAGTTCGGTGGCGTAATAGTTGTTCACGGTCCAGGTGTTGGCGCTAAGTAGCTCGATCTTCAACTCCGGGTCGCCGATCAGCTGACGCGCGACGCCGGTGGCCAGCTCTTCGGTCACCTCGGGTTCCGGCCCGTTGATGTCATAGCCCCAGACGATCAGCCATTCATTCCAAGGCCGCACCATGCGCACCAGCCCCATGCCGATGCCGCCGACATCCGCGCCGGGCTGCATCACCCAATAGAGAACGGAGGGGCGGTGGGCGACATATTTCGAAAGATCGGCCTTGAACAGGATATTCATTGATCCGCCCACACCCATCTGCCCCTCGAAGGGCAGGCCAAGCTGTTCGGCGACCAGTGATTTCGCCCCGTCGGCGCCCACGAGATATTTCGAGCGGATGGTGAATTCCTTGCCCGATAGACGGTCGAGACAGGTGGTGGTCACGCCCTCTGCGTCCTGTTCGTGGCTGAGATACTGGGTCGACATTTTCGCCTGTGTGCCGCGCTGACAGGCGGTTTTGAACAGGATCGGCTCCATGAATGTCTGCGGCAGGTCATTCATCATCGAGGGTGAGGACATCTTGTGCTCTGCCGCCGAGAGCGGATGATTGCCCCAGGCCTTCATCCGGCCGATTTCCTCGCCCGCGAGGCTTTCGCAAAAGATATTTTCACCCATCAGGTCTTTGTGCGTGGCATGCAGATAGGCCTCATCCTCGACCTCTCGGCCAAGATCGCGCAGGACCTCCATTGTGCGTTGGTTGGTGATATGAGCACGCGGCGTGTTGGCGAGCCAGCGGTAGCGGTTCACCACCATGTTCTCGATGCCGTAGCTGGACAAAAGTGCAGCCGTGGCAGATCCGGCGGGGCCGGTGCCAATGATGAGAACATCCGTTTCGTAATCGGACATATGCGTCTCCTCCCTAAGTGACGTCTGTGCGGTTTATGGCCGTGCGGTCCTCCTTTATGACGGGCCGGGCTCCTCAACCCGGGACTTGTCGGACGATCCGCTCCGTTAGATGCGACAATAGGGTCGAGATTTTTTTGTGGCTTTTAAAGTGCTCCTGAATAATATCTCCTTTTGTTATGAAGATAGACAGTGAACATCTCGAAATCCTTGCCATGATCGTCGAAAAAGGCGGTCTGACCGAAGGCGCAGAGGCGATGGGAAAATCCCAACCCTCTGTTTCCCGGACCATTTCCAATTTTGAAAAGCGTCTGGGCATGCCCCTGTTCGAGCCGGGCCGCCGTCCGCTGACGCCGACGGAATTCGGGCGCACGCTCGCGGAAATCGGGCTCAGAATGCATAACCTGAATCGCGAAGCGAGCGTACTGGTCGACAATTTCAAGAAAGGTCATGCCGGTCATCTGCGCATCGGCGGCACGCCTTTGTTCATGGACGGGGTGATCACCACCATGCTCGCCGAGTTTCAGGATCAGATCGGCGGGGCGCAGTTCGAACAGACCTATGGCTATTTCGACAGTCTCGTGAGCAAACTCCGGAACAAGACGCTGGATATGGCAATCCTGCCGATGCAGGTGCGGCACACGCCGATTGATCTCGATTTCCAGCCACTTCTCGAAGGACGCAATGTCATCGCCTGCCGCAAAGGCCATCCTTTGACCCGGCGTGGACCGATCACTTTGGCAGAGATCGACGCCTATTCTTGGGTCGCACCGCCCGCTGACAGCCCGCTGTTTCGCGATCTCAAACGCGCGATCCTGTCGATCGGCAGCGAGAATTTCCAATTCACCTTTTCAGGCGGCACTTTGGCTTCGATCTCAAGCTTTCTGGCGCGGTCGAACTGTCTCACGGTGCTGCCCTATTCGGTGGTTTATCTGATGCAGAATCAGGGCAATATCGTCTCCCTGCCGATCAAGGTCGAACATCCTGATCGTGCGCTTGGTGTGCTGACACGCAAGGGTGAGCGACTCACGCCGGTGGGTAAGTCCCTGATCAAATTTCTGAAAACCGAATGCGAACATCTCGAACGGCGGATGGAGCGGGAAAACCAACTCTCGAAACGCCGCCCTTAATGAGAGCTATTCGCTGGGCGCAGGAGGCAACTCGGGCAGAGGGCGAGCGGCCAGTTCCTCGGCACTCTCGCCATCGCTCCCTGCCATGCAGAGCAGTCGCGCGACGATCTGAACTTTACTGTCCGAGGGGAGCTCCCCCCCCGTCACGGCAAGGCTCGCACCGATGATGGTGTGGGCGGTGAGGCGCCAGATCATGGCAGGGTCGCTTTCGCGAAACCGTCCGGCGGACACGGCGTTTTTAAGGTCCCGGATCGCAAAGGGGCCGATGGTGCGATACATCGCATCGGCGATCACCTCGGCGCGGTGCAGCATCTGTTCCCAACGCGGATCGGTCGTCGCAGTGTCGAGCACGGTGCGGATGCCAAAGGCATAGACCTGTGCCGGATCATCAAAGGTGTCGGTGACCATTTCGATCCGTCTCCCCAGCTCATGCATCAGGCTCTCAAGCACGGCGATGGCCAGTTCATCCTTTGATTTGAAATAGTTGTAGACCGTTCCTGCGCCCACGTCTGCATGCTCCGCGATCTCAAGCATGGTCGCCGCATCGACACCTTTTTCGGCCATGATATCGCGCGCAGCGGTAATCAGAGCGGTGCGATTACGCCTTTGACGGCGCGCGACGCGGCCTTCGGGCTTTGGGTTGTCTTCGCTTTCGATCATCGGATGTCCCGTGTGTATTCATAAACGAATCATATTCATTTTCATCACCATTCTCAACGGCGACTGCAATATCTGTCGCGGCTGACTGATGGCCTGTCTCTGGGAAATGGGCGGGAAACTCTTTTCCTCTCAATCCTTTAGGGAAAAATAAAATGACGAAAACTCAAAGTTGACGAGAATTCACTTTTACGCCACGCTAAAGACACAGGCCGGATACGCTTCAAAGAGGATGAGGTGCCCGGCGGATAAAAATCGCATTTCGGCATGACATGCCACGGCGGGGGACCGCCACCGGAGGATTTCAGGGAGGAAATCATGACTGCATCGACCCAACAGGTCGGTTTTCAGACCGATGTCGCTATCGTAGGCGCGGGGCCCGTGGGCACGCTTCTGGCCATTTTGCTCGGCCAAAAGGGCAAAAAGGTCACGTTGATCGAACGCTGGACCACGCATTATCCGTTGCCGCGTGCCGTCACCTTTGACCATGAGATCGCCCGCATCCTCGCCACGCTGGGGATCAATGCAGAAAGCGATGACGCGATCTCCTATCACGACGAGCTTTATTATTGGAAAAACCGCGACGGCGAAAACATCCAGATCGTCGATTGGCAAAGCCAGTCGGCCTCGGGTTGGAGAGTGCGCTATTGGTTCAATCAGCCGGAGCTGGAAAAGCGTCTGTTGGCGATTGCGGCGGACTTGCCGACGGTGACCATTCTGCGCGGTTGGAGCGGCGAGGCGCTGGAACAGGACGCCGATGGCGTGACCCTGACCCTGCGCCGCACCCCGGAAGAGGTCGGACTCGATGGCGAAACCCGGACGATCCGCGCCAAATTCGTTGCGGGCACAGACGGCGCGAATAGTTTCGTGCGCGACGCTCTGGAGATCGAAAATGAGGACAAGGGCTATTTTTTCGATTGGCTGATCCTCGATATGATCCCGCAATTCGATTACGTCGCGGCCCACCCGAACCAGCCAGCGCAATGGCAGCTTTGCGATCCGAAACGCCCGACCACCGTGGTGCCGGGCGGGCCGGGACCGGTGGTCGGCGGTCCGGTTCGGCGGCGCTGGGAGTTCATGGTTCTGCCGCATGAGTGCGCGGAAGATCTGCAAAAGCCAGAAGAGGCTTGGAAGCTCATGGAGCCTTGGGGGCTGACGCCGGAGAACTCCGAACTGGAGCGCGCCGCCGTGTATCGGTTTCAAGCCCGCTGGGCGAAAGAATGGAACAAGGGGCGTTGTCTGATCGGGGGCGATGCCGCCCATCTTATGCCGCCCTTCGCGGGGGAGGGTATGTGTGCCGGGGTGCGCGATGCGCTGGCAATGGCCTGGCGTCTCAACGGCATTCTGGAGGGCAAATTCCCGATGGAGGTGCTCGACAGTTACAGTTCCGAGCGTATGGAGCACGCCAAACATTACATCGACTTCAGCCAGATGCTGGGCCAGATCATTTGTATCAATGACGAGGCAGAAGCCGCGGCGCGCGATGCGCAGATGAAGGCGGAGCTTGAGGAGCGGGACAACACGCCGGTGCCGACCGACATCTGTCAGTTGGGACAGGGGATCTGGGACCAAAACAGTGCCCATGCCGGGGAATTGTCGGTGCAGGGCGTTGTGGAAAGCGCGGGCTACCGCGACCGGTTCGATCAGGTCGTGGGGCAGGGCTGGGTGCTGATCGGCTATGAAAACGATCCGGCCGCAGCACTGAGTACGGTTCAGGCGGAACAACTCGCAGGTCTTGACGGCATGACCGTCACGCTGCTGCCAGAGGGCGCGGGAACGGATGTGGTTGATGTAGAAGGCACGTTCAAAACATGGCTCGATGCTATCGACGCGCGCTATGTTCTAATCCGCCCGGATTTCTATGTGGCTCTGGTTGCGAAGACGCCCGGGGAGCTGCGTGAGAAATTCAGCAAAATCATGACTTTGCTGAAAGTTGATGCGCCGGAAAAGCTTGCGGCTGAATAAGGTAAGACCGCGCTTTTCCGCTTTGGAAGGGCGCGGATTGCGCCAAAATCAACTTAACTTCAGGTTATGTAATCTTTTGCGTATGTGATCCATTGCCCCGATTTTCCGATTATCGTCCGTGAGAGAGTGCCATGCCGTCTGGAGGAGAGGGCATGGACATAGGAGAAAAAATGACACAGCACACACCGCAGCATTCGGGGGCCTTTACCTGCACCCTCAACCCGGCACGGATTGTCTTTGGCGCGGGAAAACGTGGCGACGTGGCAGCCGAACTTGATCGCTTGAGTGTGACACGCGCGCTTGTTCTCTCGACGCCATTTCAGAAAGCGGATGCCGACGCTCTGGCCGAAACACTGGGCGACAAGGCGGCGGGTGTGTTCGCGAATGCCACCATGCATACGCCGGTCGAGATCACCGAAACCGCCATGTCAGCCTATGTGGCGGCGGGCGCCGACGGGGTCATTGCACTTGGCGGCGGCTCGACCATCGGGCTGGGCAAGGCCATCGCCTATCGCAACGACTGCCCGCAGCTTGTGGTGGCGACGACCTATGCTGGGTCCGAAGTCACACCTATTCTCGGCCAGACCGAAAACGGGGTGAAAACCACGGTGCGCGCGGCGTCGATCCTGCCGGAAACGGTGATTTACGATCCGGAACTGACACTTGGCTTGCCGGTCGGCATGTCGGTCACCTCGGGGCTCAATGCCATGGCTCATGCGGTTGAGGGCGTTTATGCGCAGGACCGTAATCCCATCGCGTCAATGATGGCGGTCGAGGGCGTGCGGGCCTTGCGTGATGCGCTTCCGGTGATTGTCAAAACGCCCGCGGATGCGGTGGCGCGGGGAGATGCGCTTTATGGCGCGTGGCTGTGCGGCACGGTGCTGGGGTCTGTCGGCATGGCATTGCATCACAAGCTTTGTCACGTCTTGGGCGGCTCCTTCGATCTGCCCCATGCGGAGACCCATTCGGTCATGTTGCCCCATACGACGGCTTATAATGCCGGGGCCGCGAAAGAGGCCCTGCAACCGCTCGCCGATCTGTTCGGCGGCGATCTGGGGGTGGGACTTTGGCAGTTTGCCAAGGAACTCGGCGCGCCCATGTCCCTGCGCGATCTCGGTCTGGAGGAGACCGATCTCGACCGTGCGGCGGATATCGCGGTGAAGAACCCCTATTGGAATCCGCGCCCGGTGGAGCGGGACGCGATCCGTGCCCTTTTGGGGCGTGCCTGGGAGGGGGCGCCGCCCGAAAGCGGGACATAACAAAAAGATAAGAAAAGCATAAACCTTAGGGAGGAGACTCATGCTTTCACGACGCACATTTCTGAAAACCGGGGCGGCCACGGCGGCCAGCGCGCTGGCGATGCCGGCACTGGCCAAAAGCGGCCCCGTCAAGATCGGCTATGTCAGCCCGCAAACCGGGCCCTTGAGCGGCTTTGCCGCCGCCGACGCCTATGTTGTCGAGAGCTTCATCAAGACCGCCAAAGCACAGGGCGTGGATGTTGAGGTGATCGTCAAGGACAGCCAGTCGAACCCGAACCGTGCCGCCGAGGTCGCCCGTGAGCTGATCGTGCGCGACGAGGTGAACCTGATCTGCGTGGCCTCGACGCCCGAGACGACGAACCCGGTCTGTACCATCGCCGAAGCCGAGGAAGTGCCGGTGATCTCCTCTGTGGCGCCTTGGCAGCCATGGTTCATCGGCCAGCAGGGCAACCCCGCCGACCCGGCCAGTTGGCAGGAATTCGAATACGTCCACCATTTCTTCTGGGGTCTTGAGGACAATGTGAAAGTCTTCATGAACATGTGGGACATGATCGACAGCAACAAATCCGTCGGCGCGCTTTGGCCGAATGACGGCGATGGCAATGCCTGGGCCTCGGATCAAGGCATGCCGCCGGCGCTTGCGGGTGCGGGGTACAGCCTGACCGACACCGGGCGCTATCAAAACCTGACGGATGACTTTTCCGCGCAGATCAATGCGTTCAAACAGAATGATGTGCAAATTCTGACCGGCATTCCGATCCCGCCGGATTTCACCACCTTCTGGACCCAGTCGAAACAACAGGGCTTCAACCCGAAAATGGTGTCCGTTGCCAAGGCGCTGTTGTTCCCGGAAAGCGTCGCGGCGCTTGGAGAACTGGCGCATAACCTGACCTGCGAGGTCTGGTGGTCGCCGATGCATCCGTTCAGCTCGTCTCTGACGGGGCAGAGCTGTGCCGATCTTGCTGGTGAGTTCGAGGATTACGCGGGCCGCACCTGGACCCAGCCGCTCGGCTTCGTTCACGGCCTTTTTGAAGTGGCGATGGATGCGATCAAACGCGCTGACGATCCGACCGATGGCGACGAGATGGCGGAGCTGATTGGCGCGACCAATCTCGACAGTGCCGTGGGTAAGATCCAGTGGGGCCGGGACAATGTGCCGCCCTTCGCGCAGGCCAATGTGTCGAAGACCCCGCTCGTGGGCGGTCAGTGGCGGATGCAGGACGACGGCAGTTTCGATCTGGTGATCGTGGAGAACGGGCTTGCCCCCGAGATTGCGCTGACCGGCTCGCTCGAAATGCTGAACTGAGCCCCCTGAACCGAGACTGGAACCGGCTGGCGGCCTCGGTCGCCAGCCCTCCCAAAAGAGGCAAAACATGTCCCTTCTCACACTCGACAAGGTGTCGAAATCCTTTGGTGCGCTCAAAGTCACCGATGCGGTCTCTTTCGAGGTCGCGCCGGGCGAGGCCTTGGGCATCATCGGGCCGAATGGCGCAGGAAAATCCACGCTGTTCAATCTGATCACCGGCAATATCGCGCCCGATGAGGGGCGTGTCCTCTTTGACGGGGTGGACGTGACGCGAAAGCCGCCGATGAGCCGGGTGGCGGCCGGGATCGGGCGGTCTTTCCAGATTCCGCAACCCTTTACCCATCTGAGCGTGTTCGAAAACCTGCTGGTGGCGGCCAATTTCGGTGGCGGGCATCACGGTCACCATGCGGCGGAATTCTGCATGGATATTCTCGACCGCACCGGGCTTGCCACTGTGGCGGATGCCACCTCCGGCGGGCTGTCTTTGTTGCAGCGCAAGCGCCTTGAACTGGCGCGCGCCATGGCGACCTCGCCCAAGCTCATTCTGCTCGACGAGATAGCGGGCGGGCTGACCGAGGCGGAATGCGGCGCGCTGATCGACACGATCAAATCCATTCACGCAGAGGGCACGGCGATCATCTGGATCGAACATGTGCTCCATGCGCTCACCTCCGTGGTCGAACGGCTCATGGTGCTGAACTTTGGCAAGATGCTGATGATCGGCGAACCGGATGCGGTCATGGCCTCGCCCGAGGTCAAGGAAATCTATCTGGGGATCGAAGTATGACGGACGCTGTCCTTTCCATCCGAAATCTCACCGCCTTCTATGGCGATTTTCAGGCGCTGTTCGGCGTCGATCTGACGCTCCAACGCGGGCAGGCGCTGGCGATCATCGGGGCCAATGGAGCCGGGAAATCGACGCTGATGCGGGCGATCACCGGCATTCTGTCTAGCCCCGCCGAGGCGATACAATTGAACGGTCGCCCCATCGGCGCGCTTTCGGCGCCCGAGGTGTTGGAGGCGGGTATTTCCATGGTGCCCGAGGGTCGGCGGCTGTTTCCTTCGCTCACGGTCGAAGAAAACATCCTCATTGGCGCGCACAGTCGGACCGGCAATGGCTATTGGACACTGGAGGCGATCTACGATCTTTTTCCGATCCTGAAAGAGTGCCGCCACAATCCGGGCACAGCCCTGTCGGGCGGTCAGCAGCAGATGGTCGCCATCGGGCGCGCCCTGATGTCGAACCCAGATGTGCTTTTGTGCGATGAGATTTCGCTGGGCCTCGCTCCGGTGATCATCCGCGACATCTACGCCTCCTTCCCGCGCATCCGCGAAAGCGGGGCCTCGGTCATCGTGGTCGAACAGGACATCGGGCAGGCGCTCAAGGTCGCAGATCACGTCTGTTGCATGATGGAAGGTCGGATCACACTCAGCGGTGCGCCCGGAGAGCTGTCGCGCGATGCGATCCATGACGCCTATTTCGGAGTAAGCGCATGATCTGGGTCGATACCATTGTTCAGGGCATCCTTTTGGGCGGGCTTTATGCGCTGTTTGCTGCGGGGTTGAGCCTTGTCTTCGGGATCATGCGGCTGGTGAATCTGGCGCATGGCGATCTCATCGTTCTGGCGGCATTTCTCATTCTGACGGTCGTGAACCTTCTGGGACTGAATCCTTTCGTGGCGGCTCTGATCGCTGCTCCGGTGATGTTCGCCGTCGGCTGGCTGTTGCAAAGCTATGTGCTCAACCGGGTGCTGGGCGACGACATCCTGCCGCCGCTTCTTGTCACCTTCGGGTTGTCTGTGGTGATCCAGAACGGTCTCCTCGAAAGCTTCTCGGCTGACAGCCAGAAGCTGTCCGCAGGTCCCATCGAGGCCGCCTCCCTGCCGCTTGGGCCGATCACCGTGGGCGTCATGCCGCTTTTGACGCTGATCTCAGCCGTGGTGGTGATCTTTGCCCTGAACCAATTGTTTTACCGCACCAAACTGGGCCAGGCCTTTCGCGCCACCTCCGACGATGCGGTGACGGCGGGGCTCATGGGCATTCGTCCGCGCAATGTCTTCGCCATCGCCACTGGTATCGCGATGGTCGTGGCCACCATCGCAGCGCTTTATCTTGGTATTCGCGCCAATTTCGATCCCTCTATCGGCCCCGCACGCCTGATCTATGCCTTCGAAGCGGTGATCATTGGCGGTCTCGGTTCGCTCTGGGGCACGCTTGCGGGCGGCATCCTGATCGGGGTGGCGCAGGCTTTGGGCGCTGCCGTCAATCCCGAATGGCAGATCCTTGCGGGCCATATCGCCTTTGTGATCGTCCTTTTGATCCGTCCCCGCGGGCTGTTCCCGCGCGCCAATGACTGAGAGCTTATGATGACCAATTCTTCCAAATCCACCCTCTCGCGCGGGATCACGGCGCTGGTCTTTCTGGCGCTGGTCTTCGTGCCGGTGATCGGATCGCGCGCCATGGTGCAGGACCTGTTCATGGTACTCACCCTTCTGGTGCTGGCGCTCAACTGGAACATGCTGGCGGGTTTTGCGGGGCTGGTGTCCGTCGGGCAACAGGCCTTCGTCGGCATCGGCGCCTATGCCATGTTCGGCGGCGTGATCCTTTGGGGCTGGGACCCTTTGCCCGCGATCCTTCTGGGTGGGGTGGCGGCGATGTTCCTGTCCCTGCCGATTGCCTTTTTCACCTTCCGCCTCAACGGGGCCTATTTCGCCATCGGTACTTGGGTGTCGGCCGAAATCGTTCGGCTTTCCGTCGCCCAGTGGAAAGCGCTCGGCGGCGGCACCGGCACCTCTTTGCCCAAAGGCACCACCAAGGACATGTTCGGCGTGCCGCAGATCAAGGATCTGCTGGGGGTCTCGTCTTCGGCGGCGGCGGATGCGCTGACCTATTGGCTGGCGCTCGGCCTCGCCGTAGTGACGCTTCTTGCGGGCTATGTGTTCCTGCGCTCGCGTATGGGGCTCGGGCTGCAGGCTATCCGCGACAATGTCGAGGCGGCGCGCTCGGTGGGGGTCGATCCCTTGCGGCTCAAAGCGCTGGTCTTTGTCCTGTCTGCCTTCGGCACAGGGCTTTGCGGCGCACTTCTCTTTATCCAGATCACGCGGGTCAGCCCGGATGCGGCGTTCTCTGTCGTGGACTGGACTGCCTTCGTCATCTTCATCACCGTCATCGGCGGCATCGGCACTTTGCCTGGCCCTGTCGTGGGGGTGCTCGTTTTCTACATCCTGCAACGCGTGCTCGCCGATTATGGCACGGTCTACCTCATCGTGCTGGGCCTCATCGGCATCGTCATCATGCTCTTCGCGCGCAAGGGGCTTTGGGGGATGTTCACCGAAAAGACGGGGATCGAACTTCTGCCGCTGCGGCACAAATCGCTGCAGCGCTCCGAGCGCTGATATTCATGTAACAGAAAGGGGAAGCCCATGACCGATTATTTCACCGAGGAAGGCTCTGTCGAGGCCGTCAACGCCCGCATGGGTTCGGATATCGATCCGCGTCTGAAAATCGTGATGGGGGCGCTTGTCAAACACCTGCATGCCTTCGCCAAGGAGGTCGAGCTGACCCAGAAAGAATGGGACTTCGGCATCGACTTTCTGACCCAAACCGGCCAGATCTGTAGCCCGGAACGGCAGGAGTTCATCCTCTTGTCCGACGTGCTGGGCTTTTCCATGCTGGTTGATGCGATCAACAACCGTCGCCCCGCCGGTGCGACCGAAAACACCGTCTTCGGTCCGTTCCACGTCGCGGATGCGCCGATCCGTCAGATGGGGGACACCATCTCCCTTGATGGCAAGGGCGACAGTTGCCTCTTTATCGGTAAGGTCATCGACATTCACGGCGAGCCGATCGAAGGCGCCTGCGTGGACGTGTGGTCGGACAATGCCGAAGGTTTCTACGATGTGCAGCAGCCCGACATCCAGCCAAAGTTCAACAACCGTGGCCGGTTCATCACCCGCTCGGACGGGGCCTATAGTTTTGTCGGCATCAAACCGGTGAGCTACCCGATCCCCGATGACGGTCCGGTGGGCAAAATGCTGGGCCACCTCGGGCGGCATCCCTACCGTCCGGCGCATATGCATTTCATGGTGACGGCACCCGGCTTCAAGACCATCGTCACGCATACCTTTGTCGGCGATGACAGCTATCTGAACGACGACAGCGTGTTCGGCGTCAAGGAAACGCTGGTCGCGCCCTTCGAGCATGTCAAAGGCGAGACGGAATGGCGCTCGCCTTTCGATTTCGTCATGGTTTCCGAATAACGCGTGAGGAGGTCTTATGCCTTTGCTTTCAATAGCAATTGAGCACGACGTGTGGCAGGAAAAGGGGCAGGATTTGATGTCTGCTCTGCCTGCCATGCGGGCTATGCTGTGCGAGAAACTCGACGTCGGACAGGAGTTTAGCCACCTGTCTGTCAATCCAGTCTTTTGTCCAAAGGATCAGACGCTTGTCAGCGCGGATCTGCGGGTCTTGGGAAAAGAGGGACGTGGCGCTGACCTGCTTAATGAGGTGGCGGGTGAGTTGCAGGCGATGATTTCATCTGCCTGCAAGCACCATGCCAGCGTCCGCATCACAACAATGGACCCGGCCAAATATTTCGCACGTCGTTGAAAGGGTGTGCCTGGCGGAACTTTTGTTTTGGCAGGCGGCTCGCCACCTTGAAATGTGAGCGCCCCTTCGCCTTTCTGAGACTGCAAGATTAAGTCCGTGGTTTGAGCTGCTGGCGGTTTCGTGGACGGCCACTTAAGCTTTTCTAGCTCGCTCCTCGAAGGTCATAGGGCTTAAATAGCCGATGGTCGAGTGGCGACGCGTTGGATTGTAGAACCTCTCAATATAATCGAACACATCGGCGCGAGCCTGTCTTCTGGTTCGATAGGTTTTGCGCCTGACCCTTTCAGTTTTCAAAGACGAGAAGAAGCTCTCCATTGCGGCGTTCTGCGCCTTTGAATGATCCCCCGGATCATTCAATCCGCTGGCGCGGACCGTCTTGAACTCCCAGACATTTCCAGACCGGCTCATCGAGCAGGTGATGCCGTGATCGGCCAACAGCCTTTGGAACGATTCGCTGGTGTATTGGCTGCCCTGATCGCAATGGTGCAGCAACTCCTTTGGCCGCCCTCTGCGCCAGATCGCCATGACCAAAGCATCCGTGACCATCTGGGATGTCATCTGATCGCTCATGGACCCATGTGCCCGGCACGCGATTTGCAATGCAAATCTGCCGAGAGGAGGCCGACGACGCGCCGCGAGAAGAGATCAATGACGGCGGCGACATAGAGCCAGCCCTCCGCTGTCCAGATGTACGTGAAGTCGTTCGCCAATGTCTCTCGGACCAGTGGCGAGACATTGGCTCACCCCATTTCTGGTTCGGACCGTTTGCCTCAAACTCTCTCTCCAGCATGTTTGCAGCTATGACCGGTCGTGTGCCGTGGTCCTTTGGAGGCTGGCGACGCTTCGGGCGGGCTTTGAAGGCCGCTTGTCGCATTAACCGTTCAACGCAATGCAAGCCACACGTATATCCGTTTGCGCCTAAAATTGATCCCCCAGACCAATTTCTTAACAGCTTAACTCAAGAAGATCATGCCAGATCCGCCGGGCTCCGTAGGTCCGGTCCGACCGTAGAAAGCTTGCACGAATGGCCGACGACAGGTCTTCGTCGCGCAACTCCCTTGCGCTTCGTGATCGCGTTAGCCAGGCATGGAAGCCACTTCGTGACACGACCTGGCGCGTCACACATCCAACTCACCCATGTGCCGGCAGGCGATTGCAAAGCAATCTGCCGAGAGGGGCCAGACCCCTCGGTGCTTCTCAACAAAGCCAAACATCACAGCTGGTCCTTGGCGAAGTAGGCGCTCGGCGTCGCCAGCGGCGATTGGACCAATGGCGCACCCTCTGGCAACTCCTCGGACCATGTATGGATGGCCCCCTTGGCAAGAGCTTTGTTTGGGTCTGGCATTTCGGTCGGTCGCGGCCATGTATACGGCGTCAATTTGCAGATCTATCGCTGCGCGCCTTGATGAAGTCAGCCAACGGACGGATCCCGATCAATGGCACGCGCTCAAAGGCGCTTCGGTCCGAACTGGGTGTTCCGTTCCGCTTTTACCGTCTCTATGCCATCACCTCACGCTGCGCCTCACCATCTCCTGGCCTGCCAGCTCAGCGCTGGTGGCCGATCTCGATCACTTCATGCCAAGGCCGCCCGGTAGCTCTCGCCGCCTCTGATCAGCGCCCATACCGTCCGCGCCATGCGGTTCGCCAATGCGATTGCGACGACCTTCACCGGCTTGCGCTCAAGCATTCGGTCGAGCCAGTCGGGGGTGGCGTCCGAGGCTGCCGCTCGGCGGCCCCGCCGCGCGCTAATCCTGGCCATGGCACCCAGATAGAGTAACCGTCGCAGATACCGATTTCCGGCCTTCGATATCCGCCCTAGCCGTGCCTTGCCGCCGCTGGAATAGGCGCGCGGGGTCAGGCCAAGCCAGGCCGCATAGTCACGGCCGCTGCGGAAGGCACTCACGTCCGGCGTCGTCGCGGCAATGGCGCTTGAGGAGATCGCGCCTACCCCGGGCACCGTTGCCAAACGCCGAGCCAATGGATCATCGGCTTGGCTCTCAGCAATCCGTGCCGTGACCGCATCGATCCGGTTCTGCGTGTCCTGAAGCTGGTCAGCCAGCATATCCACGGCAGCTCGTGCGGCTTCCGGTACGTTCCGGGCGGCGGCGATCAGACGCTCGATGTTCTGGATGCCTTTCGCCACCACGACGCCGAACTCACCCATATGTGCCCGGATTGCATTGATGATCTGCGTCCGTTGCCGGACAAGGAAATCCCGCGTCTTGTGATCGAGCAGGGCTGCCTGGGTCTCTGCCGATTTCACCGGTACAAAGCGCATGGTCGGGCGCGTCACCGCTTCGCAGATGGCTTCCGCGTCGACCGCATCTGTTTTGCCTCGCTTCACGTAAGGCTTGACGTATGCTGGCGGCATGAGGCGGACCTCATGCCCCAACGCGGCGATCTCCCGCCCCCAATGATGCGCGCCAGCGCAGGCTTCCATGCCAACCAGACAAGGCTCCAGTCGCGAGAAAAACATCAGAAGCTGTGCCCGCCTCAACTGGCGACGGCACACCACGGTCCCATTCGCGCTGACACCATGAACCTGAAAGACATTCTTGGCCAGATCGAGGCCGATCGTGTTAGGCTGTTCCATAGTTGACTCCTTTCGGTGGCTGTAGTCAAACCCACCTTGGCACATTGCGATGCCGTTTGATGGGGCCATCCACACCATCAATGGCGGACAAGCCTCGCCCTTTTTTAAAATATCGCGCTCAGCCTTCAACTTGGTCACCTCACGCCGAAGCGCTCTGAGCTCTTCCTGCTCGGGTGTTAGCTTTCCGTTGCCAGGGAACGCCGAGGGACCGTCTGCTTCAGCTGCACGCACCCATCGACGAAGAACAGTAGCGTGTATTCCAAGATCCCTTGAAGCCTGCGCCATGCTGACACCTCGCTTCGTTTGTCAACGGCGGAGTAAAATCAGACCATTGGGCGGCGCAAAAGTAGGCCACTTTGGTGTTGTGTGTAACGGGTGCGCAGAGCGTAGGCGACCAGTCAACCGCGCTCCCCAAATAGCTGGCGGTTGACTGGTCGCCTTGGCCCGTGAGGGCCAAGTCATGGATTTTCGATCAGGGGGTTTTGGTGGCTTTTCGCGCTTGGCTCTGAGCCAGGCGATAGCTCTCACCATTCATCTCGAGGATGTTGACGTGGTGGGTCAGCCGGTCCAGGAGCGCGCCGGTGAGGCGCTCGGTGCCAAAGGTTTCCGTCCATTCATCGAAGGGCAAGTTGCTGGTGATCAGCGTGGCCCCGCGCTCGTAGCGTTGCGAGATCAACTCGAAGAGCAGCTCGGCACCGGTTTTGGAGAGAGGGACGAAGCCCAATTCGTCGATGATCAGCAGCTTGGCGCTGGCCACTTGCTTCTGAACCCGCAGTAGGCGGCGCTCGTCGCGTGCCTCCATCAGTTCGTTGACCAGAGCAGCGGCGGTGGTGAAGCTGACGGTCATTCCTTTTTGGCAAGCGGCGAGCCCCAGGCCGAGGGCAATGTGGGTTTTACCGGTGCCGCTTGGCCCAAGAGCAATTACGTTCTCGCGCCGTTCGATCCAGTCGCAGCGCGCCAGATCCAGCACCTGCATCTTGTTGAGCTTGGGGATTGCCTTGAAGTCGAAGCTGTCGAGGCTTTTGGTGGCCGGGAACTTGGCCGTCTTGATGCGGCGCTCGACCATCCGTCGCTCGCGATCGATCAGCTCCAGTTCGACCAGGCGCGTCAGGAACTGGACATGATCCAAGCCCTCGGTGGCGCATTGGCGCGCCACCTTCTGATACTCACGCAGGAATGTCGGAAGCTTCAGCTTCTTGAGGTGATGCTCCAGCAGGATCTCGGGGACATGGGTCATTCCGCAGCCTCCGACATCAGGGACATGTAGCTGGCCGCGGAGGTCGTCTCGACCCGCGCCCGTGGCAGGTAGGGGTACACCTCGAGGTCGAGCCGTGGGGGCCGCTTCTCGACCTGACACAGAACCAGATGCTTCACAGCATCAAAGCCGACCGCGCCCATCTTCAGGGCCTGTTTTACGGCGGTGTGTAGCTCCTCCATGCCGAAGGTCTCCAGAAGGCGCAGCACCTGGACATACTCGCGGCGCCCTGCCTTCAGCATGCGCGCTTCCATCAGGCGGCGCAGCGTGTCGAAGTCGTCTGGCAAGCCCCACTCTGCAAGAGGCGCGGCCTGATCCAGGGCATTGATCTTGCGTTCGATCAGCGGGAGGTAGTGGATCGGGTCGAACACCATGTCCTCGCGCGCGTAGCACCGCGGATGGCGTGCGATCACGTCCCCACGGCAACCAATCACCACCTGATCGACATAGGCCCGCACCCAGACATCCTGATGGCCGTAAGCCACGGGGACCGAGTAATCGTTGGTGTCGTAGCGGACCAAAGACTGGGAACTCACCCGACCGCTGGCCTGTGCGCAGGCCTCAAAGGGAGTGGCTGGCAAGGGGCGCATCTCGGCCAGATCCAGTTGCAAACGCGAGCCGATGGTCTCCGTGTGCCCCCGGAGCATATCGTTCTGACGAGCGAGACACTGCTCTTCGAGATAGGCGTTGAAGCTCTCCCAGTCCGGGAAGTGGGGGATCGGCACCATGTGGTTACGGCGGGCATAGCCCACCATTCCCTCAACATTCCCCTTATCATTCCCTTTGCCGGGCCGTCCGTAGCGATCTCGGAACAGGTAGTGTGACAGCAACCCGCTGAACAGCTTGGCGCGTACCCGGGTACCATCCGGCTGGATCTTCGAGACCAGGCAGCGGTCATTGTCATAAAGCACCGACTGCGGCACCCTGAGCTGCTGCCGGTTTCGTGGACGGCAACTTAAGCTTTCATAGCTCGCTCCTCGAAGGTCATAGGGCTTAAATAGCCGATGGTCGAGTGGCGACGCGTTGGATTGTAGAACCTCTCAATATAATCGAACACATCGGCGCGAGCCTGTCTTCTGGTTCGATAGGTTTTGCGCCTGACTCTTTCAGTTTTCAAAGACGAGAAGAAGCTCTCCATTGCGGCGTTCTGCGCCTTTGAATGATCCCCCGGATCATTCAATCCGCTGGCGCGGACCGTCTTGAACTCCCAGACATTTCCAGACCGGCTCATCGAGCAGGTGATGCCGTGATCGGCCAACAGCCTTTGGAACGGTTCGCTGGTGTATTGGCTGCCCTGATCGGAATGGTGCAGCAACTCCTTTGGCCGCCCTCTGCGCCAGATCGCCATGATCAAAGCGTCCGTGACCATCTGGGACGTCATTTGATCGCTCATGGACCATCCGACGACGCGTCGCGAGAAGAGATCAATAACGGCGGCGACATAAAGCCAGCCCTCCGCTGTCCAGATGTACGTGAAGTCCGCTACCCATTTCTGGTTCGGACCGTTTGCCTCAAACTCTCTCTCCAGCACGTTTGCAGCTATGACCGATCGTGTGCCGTGGTCCTTTGGAGGCTGGCGACGCTTCGGGCGGGCTTTGAAGGCCGCTTGTCGCATTAACCGTTCAACGCAATGCAAGCCACACGTATATCCGTCTTCGAGAAGATCATGCCAGGTCCGCCGGGCTCCGTAGGTCCGGTCCGACCGTAGAAAGCTTGCACGAATGGCCGACGACAGTTCTTCGTCGCGCAACTCCCTCGCGCTTCGTGATCGCGTTAGCCAGGCATGGAAGCCACTTCGTGACACACCGAGCGCGTCACACATCCAACTCACCGGCCAGACCCCTCGGTGCTTCGCAACAAAGCCAAACATCACAGCTGGTCCTTGGCGAAGTAGGCGGCCGCCTTTTTTAAAATATCGCGCTCAGCCTTCAACTTGGTCACCTCACGCCGAAGCGCTCTGAGCTCTTCCTGCTCGGGTGTTAGCTTTCCGTTGCCAGGGAACGCCGAGGGACCGTCTGCTTCAGCAGCACGCACCCATCGACGAAGAACAGTCGCGTGTATTCCAAGATCCCTTGAAGCCTGCGCCATGCTGACACCACGCTTCGTTATCAACTCCACCGCTTCTTGTTTGAACTCGCGGCTGAACATCCTTCTTGTCATGTAGATTCTCCAGTTTCATTAACACCTTATCTCGGTGTCCATGAAACCGGCAGCAGCTCAGTGTAAATCTCCTCGCCCTCCATGCCGCCGCAAGAAGGGAAAAAGTGGACGACTTTTACGCCGCCCGCACCGCCAATATGGCGGCGCTACCGTGGTCTAATTTTGCACCGCCGTTCTCAGGTGCTTTAGCTGCGCCCGCGTCGGTCGGTCAGTTTGCGCACGATCACATAAAACGACGGCACCATGAAAATCCCGATGAAGGTCGCCGCCGCCATCCCGCCCAAAACGCCGAAACCGATGGCATTCTGCGCCGAGGCCCCTGCCCCCGTGGCTTTCGCCAGAGGCAGCACACCCAGCATGAAGGCCAGAGAGGTCATCAGAATCGGACGCAAACGCAGCTTTGCCGCCTCAATCGCCGCCTCGACCACCTCCATGCCTTTTTCTTCGAGGCCACGCGCGAATTCCACGATCAAAATGGCGTTTTTCGCCGCCAGACCGATGGTCGTCAGAATGCCGACTTTGAAATAGACGTCATTCGATTGATCGAACAGCCAAGCGAACAAAAGCGCGCCAAAGACCCCGACGGGAACAGACAGCATCACCGAGAAGGGCACCGACCAGCTTTCATAGAGCGCGGCGAGACATAGGAAGACGACCAGCACGGAGAGCGCATAGAGATAGGGCGCCTGACTGCCGGATTGCTGTTCCTGATAGGACAGCCCCGTCCAGGCCACGCCATAGCCGCCGTCGACGCCCTCGGCGATCTCCTGGATCACATCCATCGCCTCGCCCGAGCTGACCCCATCAGCGGGGGAGCCGGAGATTTCGATGGAATCGATGGCATCCATCCGCGACAGAGAGGGCGACACGGACACCCATTCGGTCGTCACGAAAGACGCGAAAGACACCATGTCGCCATCGGTGTTGCGGGCGTACCAGCCCTCAATGTCTTCGGGCTGCATCCGGTAGGCTGCATCCGCCATGACGATCACCGGGCGCAGCGATCCGTTCATGTCGAAATCATTGACCGAAGACCCGGCAAAGATGGTCGAGAGGATCGAATTGACCTCACTCACCGAGACGCCAAAGCTTTCGGCTTTCTGTTGGTCGATGATAAGTTTGAGAACCGCTTCGCTATCGACGCCGGAAACATCGACGTTCTGCAAGCGCCCGTCCTGATTGGCCAAGCTTTCCACTTCTTCCGCCGCCGCGATCAAGGCATCGCGCCCGGTGTTGCCATAGTCTACGAGCTCTAGGGAGAAACCCGAGGTGTTGCCAAGTCCGGGAATGGCGGGCGGTTGCATGAACATCACCTGCCCCGCGCGCAGCCCCGCGAAATGCATCGTGGCGCGCGTGGCGACCGCGGAGGCTGTCAAATCATCGCCTTCGCGCTCATCGAAATCCTTAAGCTTCACGAACAGCATCGCAGTGTTTTGTCCCGTACCGCTAAAGCCAAAGCCCAGCGTCGCGAACGTGCTTTCCACGGCTGCGCTTTCCTCGGTCAAAAGATAGTCCTCCACCTGTGCGACAACCTGCTCGGTCTGAGGCGTGGTGGACCCTTCGGAGAGACTGACCATGACCATCAACACGCCCTGATCCTCCTGTGGCAGAAAGGATGACGGCAGCCGCGTGTAGACGCCCCAAGCGCCCGCAAGGAAGGCAGCCAGAACGAGGATCATGATGAAGGGACGTTTCAAAATGCGCGCCACGGCAGAGGTGTAACCCTCATTCGCACGGTCGAAATTTCGGTTGAACCAGCGCGCGGGTGCGATGCCTTCGCCATGTTTCGCGGGTTTGAGAATCGTGGCACATAGCGCGGGTGTGAGGATCAAAGCCACGGCGGCAGAAAGCACCATCGCGGTGATGATCGTCACCGAGAACTGGCGATAGATCACCCCCGTAGAGCCGCCGAAAAACGCCATCGGCAAAAACACGGCGGAGAGCACAAGCGCAATGCCCACAAGCGCGCCTGTGATCTGGCCCATGCTTTTCTCGGTCGCGGGCATCGGCGCGAGGCCCTCGTCCTCAATGGTGCGTTCGACGTTCTCGACCACCACGATGGCGTCATCGACCAAAAGCCCGATGGCCAGCACCATAGCGAACATCGTCAGCGTGTTGATCGAATATCCAAGCGCTGCGAGCACGGCAAACGTCCCGGCCAAAACGACCGGCACGGCGATGATCGGAATGATGGTTGCCCGCCATTTTTGCAGGAACACCAGGATCACGAGGAACACCAAAACGATGGCCTCGATCAGCGTGTGATAGACCTTTTCAATCGACAGCTCGACGAAGGGCGAGGTGTCATAGGCATATTGAATTTCAACACCTGCGGGCAGAGAGGCCTCCAGTTCGGAGAGCGTCGCGCGCACGGCATTGGCGGTGTCGACCGCATTCGCCCCAGTGGCGAGGTTTACCCCGAACCCTGCCGCATTCGCGCCATTGAACCGCGCGTCTGAGCCATAATCCTCTTGCCCGATTTCGATGTCGGCGACATCGCCCAAGACGACGCTGCTGCCGTCCTCTTCGGTGGTCAGAAGGATGCTTTCGAACTCTTCGACGGAGGTCAGCTGACTTTGCGCGGTGATGGTTGCGGTGAACTGTTGCCCCTCGACCACGGGCAATTCGCCCAAGGAGCCGACGGACACGGTCGTGTTCTGCGCCGTGACGGCATCCGTCACATCGGCGGGCGTCAGATTGTATTGCACAAGCTTGAGCGGATCGAGCCAGATCCGCATGGCATAGCCCGACCCGAAACTGTTGATCCCGCCCACACCATCGGTGCGCTGCACAGGGCCGGAGACCTGATTGTCGAGGATGTCGCCAAGCTCAATGGTGGAATAGCTGCCATCGGTGGAGACAATCGCGCCCACCATGAGGATTGACGAGGATGACCGCGACACGCTGACGCCGGAGCTTTGCACCGCATCGGGCAATTGGCTTTCGACCTGCGAAATCTTGGATTGCACCTCGTTTTGCGCATCCACCGGATCGACGCTTTCGTCAAACGTCAGCGAGATCGAGGACGATCCCTCGCTCGACGAACTTTGCATATAGAGGCATTGTCAGGTTGTTGCCATCGACTTGTCGTTGTAGCGCGATGCCATGTTGAATCTGTCTGATCTTTCGCGCCTTAAAGGTTTCCGTTTCCCACGCTCGGTCATTGGCTACGCGGTTTGGGCGTA